>NZ_JBITJO010000012.1:0-235973 GCF_044460045.1 Microbispora rosea
TCCGCTGCTGCCCTCACCGCGCCACCCCGATCGTGCAGGCCATCCTCGTCCTGCAAGCCGTCGAAGACGACCGCTACTCAGGATGAAAAAGGCTCATTGAGCTGCTTGACCGCTCGGGCCATTGCCGGTTGTAGAGGTCTTCACAGGGCGGCAGATTCCGCCATGAGGGTGCCCGTCCGCGTCATTGTCAATTCTGAAAGAAATGCGGATTTCGCGAGCCGGGGGCATGCGTTCATGCTCCGAGATGTCTTGATCACGCCGTGGCGATAGGTGCGTTCATAGGGTGGCCAATCGCATGGCCACTGCCTGGCCGCTGGTTCGCCACTTATGACTGGTCATGATCACTCTTGTATCACCGCTGGTGGGCGACTTGTAGAAGGGCCTCTCGCTGGCCCGACTCGATGGGCAACGCCATGCTCGAAGGTGAGGTAGAGGACACGCTCGCTAATGTGCCGTGATTGCGAGTTATTGGATTAGGCCCAACTGTATTCTTTCTGTCATTCTATTTTTGGCTCGCTCTTCTTGATGTCAATCGTCCGCTGTTCGTGATCCATTCTCGATTGCCATCGCTCATTGTCGCCTTTGCCCTATGTCGCACCCCATTCCCGCCTAGGGAAAACACGGTAAAGGTGTGCTGGATATCGTTGTATCGGCCTTCGTTCTGCGGTTCAATTAAATTGCGAGTAGAGAAAGGGTGCCGCGCATTCGTGGCCCTAGAGATCGGAGAACGAGAGATGTCGAATGGAGCTCCCGGTAAGTGCGTCCCTGCGAATGTTCCGGGGGAGAGGCTCACGCCCGAAGACATGGCGCGTGTGACGTCGGACGATTGGGCGGAGATCCAGCGGTTCGCGCGTGGCTACTGCCGTACGGTCGACGCCACCCGTTCGCGTAAGCGAATGGACGGAAGCGCAACCATCGTCAAGGGCGGGCACGCGCCGTACGGGACGGACGACGTGTCCGACGACGTCACGCAGGACGCCGTACTTCTGTTCGCTCAGCGTCTGCGCGATGTCCTCGCGTCCTTTGCCCCTACCTCTGACAGCGGCCACACTCGGGACACTCAGGCATGGGTCTACGTCCGAGTACGTCACCGGCCTGGCGTACCGCACCGGCCAGCTCACGGGTTCGGGTTGTGAGGACCAACCCGTCGCCTTCGGCCAGTGAACCAGCCAGGCGGGATACGGTCGCGGCGCGTGATGGTTCGGGCAGTTCGTCCAGGCCGTCCAGGATAGGCAGGATGTGCCCGCGCTCGACCAGGGCCTTGGCCGCGCCGGGCCCGAACTCTGGAGCTGACAGCGCCGGGTAGTCCTGAGCGAGGCGGACCGCGAGCCAGTCCTGCAACCGGGGGTGGACGGTGGTGTCCCAGCCGGCGATCGGGAGCAGCACCGGCACCTGCTCGACCGGCCGCCGGTCAGGGCGGGTCAACTCCAGTAGCAGCTGCACCGCCAATGTGGTCTTCCCACTGCCCGCATCCCCGGAGATCACTAGGGCGTGTATCGAAAGCGCCGGTCACAGTCACCCGTTGCTCTGAGCAGGGGTAAACCGCTACTTCAGCGGTGGATGTGGCGGGTACGGTGTGGCTGTGGCCGGTGATCGCGTGCAGCGGCGGCTTACGGAGACAGGCGCGCGGACACGAAGGAGCGAATGGTGCCAGGCGCTGTACTGCGAGGGGTGACTTTGGACTGTGCCGACCCGCAGGTGCTGGCGGGCTTCTACGGTGCACTGACCGGGATGCGCGAGCTCTTCAGTACGGACGAGTTCGTCGCTCTGACGGACGACTCCGGCTGTGATCTGGGATTCCAGAGGGTTGACGGATACCGGGCTCCGCAGTGGCCGGGTCAGGACGTGCCACAACAGTTCCACCTGGATTTCCGCGCTGACGACCTCGATGCGGTGGAAGAGCTGGCACTGGAACTCGGCGCGGCCAAACCGGCCCATCAGCCCGGCGACGGACGCTGGCGGGTACTCCTGGATCCGGCTGGCCACCCCTTCTGCCTGACGTCTTCCTGACATCCCCGGCGTTGACAGGTATCCCCCGTCAGACGCCGTAGCGCTCAGGCGTGGTCGGGCGGTTCATCAGCTGCTGGCCGCCTCGGAGAGGGCATGGCGTCGGCTGTGCTGGTCACAGCCACTTGTTTATGGCCGCGACGAGGACGGTCGCCTCGTAGCGGACCGCGAGCTTGTCGTACCTCGTGGCCACAGCCCGGTGCCTCTTGAGGCGGTTGATGCCGCACTCGACCGCGTGCCGAGCCTTGTAGTCCTGCGGGTCGAACTTCGGCGGACGGCCGCCGTGGGAGCCGCGTTTCTTGCGGTTGCGGGCCTGGTCGGCCTTGTCCGGGATGGTGCAGCGGATCCCGCGCCGCCGCAGGTAAGCGCGGTTCTTCCGGGAGGCATACGCCTTATCGGCGCGCACGCGATCCGGCCGGGTGCGCGGCCTGCCCGGCCCAAGACGCGGGACACGGACCTTGTTCAGAACAGGCTCGAACTGCGGCGAATCGCCCCGCTGCCCGGCCGTGATCACGATGGACATGGGCTTCTGGCCCTGTTCGACAGCCAAGTGCAGCTTGGTAGTCAGGCCGCCGCGCGAGCGCCCGAGCCCGTGGTCGTCCGGCTCGACGGTGACGCCGCCGGGCGGCTCCTTCTGCAGCTCCCCTTTTTCCTCGCCCCGGCGGCGTGCTGGTGGGCCCGGCACACCGTGGAGTCGACGTTGATGTCCCAGGTGATCAGATCCTTCGCGTCAGCCCGGGTCTGGAGCGCGGTGAAGATCCGATGCCAGGTGCCGTTGCGCTGCCACCGGCGGAACAGGTGGATCAGCACATCCCGCAGCTCGATCAGCGACATTTGCCGGCGGGGGGAGGCCGTGCCCGACCTGTCTGCCGCCGACGGCGAGGCTGCTGGGCGCGCAGGCGAGCGTCCGGAAGTCGCGCTCGGCGGATGTCCACGGGCGATCGATCCGGGTCGGCGGTGTCAGTGGCCAACGTCCTGGCCCTTCCCGAGCAATCAGCGCATCGACGGTCTTGCTTAGCGCCTGCAAGGAGTACGCCGCTGGGTGAGCGCCGAATCGCGGTTCCGCGGGTTTTCGCGGCGTCTGCTCCGTTGGCGCGGGAAGGGCTGTGCTCGCCGTCACGGGCCGCCGCCCCGCCGATGACCAAGCCGAGCAATGCCAGTTGTGCCGCCGGCATCCGGATGCGGGCATCACCCATGCGCCGCACGGGCGCGGCCCGGCGGTGAGCCGGACCGCGCCGTCGTAGGACGTCAGCCGGCCCGGTAAGCGCGGATGATCGTCTGTTCGATACCGCTACCGCCGTCGGCGGCGGCCTTCACCCGCAGCGAGACGAACTGACCGGCCGTGACCTGTGGCAGGTCGGCGCGGTAGCCGTCGTGGTCGGAGTGGACCTGGGCCGGCGTCCAGGTGGCGCCGTCGTCGGTGGAGGTCCACACCTGGAAGGAGGTGACCGGCTGGGCCGGCAGTCGGGTGGCCTGCCGGACAGCGAACGTCGCCGCATCCCCGGTGGGGTGGTTGGCAGCGTCTAGCCCGAGCGCGTAGTCGACCGACAGCAGTGGCAACGGCACCCTCTTCGTGCCGCTCGGGCCGGCCGACCGGAACGTCCACGAGGTGGAGACCTTGGTCGAGACCGGCAGAATCAGGCTGGTCTCGACGTCGAAGGCCAGCCGGTAGTCCGCCGCCTGCTCCGGGACGGTGAAGTCGGCGCGCGAGGCGGCCTGGCTGTCGACGAGCTTTCCGTCCCGGTAGAGCGACAGCGTTCGCTTGACGCCGACCGTCCCGCCCTGCAGGCAGTCGGCCCGCTGGTGCTGGTCGGTGAGCATGACCATGTCCACGTGCAGGTTGCCGCTCGTCCGCGAGGGCGGAGTGGCGCAGAGGTTGTACTCCGCGCCGACCGGGTCGTCGTACCAGTCGGAGTGCAGCGGCTGCCGGGCCCAGATCTTGGTCTGCCGGCTGCCGGGCTGGTAGCTCCGGGCACCCTCCTGTGCGGGCAGGCCGCCGTAGACGCCCTCGTCCTGCCAGACGACGCCGGGAGAGAGGTAGTCCGTCCGGGCCACCGGCAGGTCGAAGCTGAGGTCCCAGGTCAGGTAGGCCCCGTCCATGCTGTAGCCGGTGCGTATCAGCTGGGTCACCATGCCGGGCACGTCCATCTGGTTGAACCGCTCGTCGATCCGGGCGAGTTGCGCCTGCTCGGCCTTGGTCACCTGATAGGTCGGGTCGGCGGGCACACCATCGGCGTACTCGTGGACAAGGTTGTAGCGGTACGGCTGCGCCGTCCCCTGCGGCGACTCCAGGGCGAACCCCGCGTAGGCCCGCAGGCTTCCGACGGAGGGCTGCTTCATCGAAGCGACCGACACCTCCCCGTCGCCGAAGCCGGCCACGGCAAACTGCCAGACGAGGCCGTTCCGCGAGGTGTGCAGCGTGCCGACGTCGACGGCGGAGATCCTGGTCGCCACGCCGTCAACCGAGGCGGTCACTCGCTTGGCCTGTGCGGGATCCAGCTGCACCGTGCGGTCGCCGGTGATGCTGACGTCGGCGTCTCCGACGAGGACGCCGCGCTCCTTGGCGAGATCCTGGTCGATCCTCGGGTCGTAGGCGACGTACCCGCCCATCACGGAGTAGTGCCCGGCGGGGACCCGCAGTGTGACGCTCTCGCCCGGCGTGGGAGACACGCCGTCGGCGTAGACCACCGGGTCGTCACGGTTGATCACGGTGATGTTGAGCCAGTCCACCGCGTCGGCCGACATCGGCGGCATCTTCACGCTGGTGATGGTCAGGTCGTAGCTCGGAGGCTCGACGTAGAAGGCGACCGGCGTGCTCGTCACGACCTTCTTGTCTGGGGTGCGCGTGGTGACCATGGCCGTGTAGTAGCCCGGCCTTTCGGCCAGGGCCCCGCGGTTGATCCGCAGGGTCGCACCGGCGGTGACGCCCCGCTTCAGCTTCAACCGGCTCTCCGACAGGGTCGCGGTGCCGCGCGGTGCGAACGTGCCCGCGTGGTCCGTGACCGTGACGTCGAGGTCGAGGTCGAGGGTCGCCGGGGTCGGCTCGCCGGTCCAGCTGAGCTTCGCCTCGCTGGTTCCCGACTGCGGGTATCGGAACGTGCCGAGGTTGACCGTCGGCTGGTCGCTGACCGGCCCGGAGAGCGCGCGGGCCGCGTTGAGCCGGCCCGCGCCGACCGCGTACTGGTCGGAGCTGGTCAGTGGGTCGGCGGCGCCGACGAGCGCGGCCTTGAGCCGGTCGGCCTTCCAATCACGATGCCGCTGGACGAGGAGCGCTGCGGCCCCTGCGACGTGCGGAGTGGCCATCGAGGTGCCGGAGGAGAAGACGTAGTGGTCGTCCATGGGCGGGCCCAGCGTGGTGCCGGCGGCTCGCGCGGCGACGATGTCGACGCCGGGCGCGACGAGCTCGGGTTTGGCGGCGTGGGTGTTCGTCAGCGGCCCGCGGCTGGAGAAGTCCGCCAGATGGTCGTCGCTGTCGACGGCGCCGACCGTCAGCGCGCTCGCGGCGGCGCCGGGCGACGAGATCGGCCCGCCGTTGTTGCCCGCGGCGATGACGAACAGGGCGCCGGTCTCCTTGGAGAGCGCGTCGACGGAGAGCGACAGCGGGTCGGTGCCGTCGCTCGGCTCGCTACCGCCGAGGCTCATGTTGATCACGTCGGCCCGGTGTGTGGCCCACTCCATGCCGGCGATGATCTGGCTGTCGAAGCCGGAGCCGGAGTCGTCGAGGACCTTGCCGATGATCAGCTGCGCGTCCGGCGCGACGCCGCGGCGCTCGCCGTGGGAGGCGGCGCCGGTGCCGGCGATGGTGGAGGCGACGTGGGTGCCGTGGCCGAAGTGGTCCACGGCGTCGCCGCCCTCGACGGTGAAGTCGGCCTTGTCGGCGACCCGGCCGGCGAGGTCGGGGTGGGTGAAGTCGGCGCCGGTGTCGAGTACGGCCACCTTGACGCCCTTGCCGGTGTACCCGTCGTCCCAGGCCTGCGGCGCGGCGATCTGGCTCAGGTTGTGGTCGAGCTCGGCGGTGGCCGAGGCAGCGGTGGTGGTGAGCCCCGTGGTGGTGAGCCCCGTGGTGGTGAGCGCGTTGGCGTGCACCTTGCGGTCGAGCCAGACCTTCTTGGCGCCGGCGAGCAGCGAGTTGGTGGCCTGCCTGGCGACGGCCGGGTTCTTCTTGGGGATGTGCCCGGCAACCGAGCCGATGCTCGGCAGCGGCCGAACGTCGCCGATGGCCGTCATCCGGGTGTTCGCCGCGGGCTGCACGATCACGGGCAGCTCTTGCGTGCTCGCGTCGTCGTACCCGTCGTCGATCAGCGCGGTGACGTCGAAGAGTGTCGGGTCCAGGACCGAGCCGACCTGCGCCGCCACGCGGGCTGGGATGACGTGCACGTGCCCGTTGGGGCCGCAGGTCTGCTGGATCACGGCGTTGCGTTCGACGGGTTGCACCGTGACTCGAGGACAGCCGGAATCGGTCGTTTCGACGGTTGCCACGTCGCCCGTCAACAGGGTGACGGTGTACCTCTTGCCCCCGCTGGAGGAGGGGGTGTCGGCCATCGCCGGATGGCCGGGCACGACGTTCAGCATCGTCGCTGTGACCGCGAGGGCCGGCAGCCATCGCATTATTTTGAGCATCTTGCTCCTTACAGGGGGGTCGGCCGCGTAACGTGCCAGGCGGCCGGAGATCGTATTCAGTTTTGTGTAGAGCTGGAACTCCAACTTGTTTGCCGCCGCAGCTCGACACCGACGACCGGAGCCCCACTCGCTGCACTACGCGACGAGCTCACTGCGTCGCGCCGGCGGGATCAGGAACAGGTCGCGGCGCTGGTTGGTCCCGCTGCCTCCACAGGTGCCTCCCTTTGGGGAGGGCGGGAGGCACCCGGCGCGTGCCCGGTTATGGGTTGACGCGACTCGTTCACGGCTTGGTTACAGGGCGAGCCGATACACGCCGCTGTGTCCGGTGCCTGCGAACAGCCACCCGCCGTCGGGCGAGACGAGTACCGAGCGCACATCGCGGTCGGGCAGGTCCGCGGAGACATCGACCCAGTGCGCGCCGCCGTCCACGCTGCGGGCCAAACCCTGGCCAGGCCCGCTTGCCGCGTCACCGGACGCGGCGAACACCGTTCCGTCCGGCGCGAAGGCCACGTCGTCGTAGCTCGCCGCGGTGAAGCCGACGGCGTCGCTGAACGACGCGCCGCCGTCATGGCTGACCTTGATCAGGTTGTCGCCGACGACCACGATGTGCTCGGGGTCTTCAGGGTCGACCGCGACCCGTTCGACTTCTCCTGTGAGCACCTTGTCCGCGGTTGCGCCGGAGTCCCTGCTCAGGTAGAGCCCGGTGACATCGCCGATCCACAGGGAGCCATCTGCGCGGGGATCAATGGCGACCGACCGAACGCCTTCCACGCCCGGGAGGAAGTGCTGCTGGAGGGTCTTGCCGCCGTCCGTACTGGAGTAGAACCCGTAGAAGGAGGCGGCGACGTAGACGGGTGACGGGTGACGGGGGTCGACAGCCAGCGACCGGGAAGTTCCGCCCACGAAGGTCAGTGTCCGCCAGTGGGCCCCGCCGTCGCTGGACCGCTCAAGCGCGATGCAGGAGTCCGGGCAGAAGGCGTTTCGTGCTCTGAGCAGGCCTCGGGCCGGCAGGGTGGCCAGCGCGCCGATCGCGTTACCCACGGCGGCAGGCGATCGTCCCGTCCAGCCCCAGTCCTGGAAACCGGTCTTGAGCTTCTCGGACAGCGGTGCGCGTGAACCGTAGCTGTCCACGGTCGTACCGGCGACGAGCATCGGGCCCGACACGGCCAGTGCGTCGACCTCGACGGCGGGCACGCCGATGCGCTGGTAGCTGGCCGAGTCGCGGGTGGTGAAGGTACCGGCAGGTCCGGTCACCACCTCCTCGTCCGGACGGTCCGGGAAACTGCCGAGATCGGTGTAGAGGTCGACCGCGGTGAACGCGTTCGGCCGGGGAGTCCAGGTGCGACCCTGATCGGGACTGATCCACAGGTTCCTGCCGGCGCTCGTGCCGTCGGCGGCCGCCTGGCTCGCCTGCACCTGGATCTCGCCGCTCGCGGTCAGCGCGATGAAGAGGACAAAATCCGTCCCCCACGGGCCGGTCAGCGTACGCCAGCTGCGGCCGTTGTCGGTGGAGATGACCGCACTGCCGTCCCGGGTCTGGGAGGCCACGACGAGCCCGTCGCGAGCGGCCAGGTGCTGCACGAAGACGTCGCCGGGGAGGGGAAGTTTCCGTGCTGCCTGCGGGTTCGTCAGCGCGTCCTCGATCAGGTAGAGCGCACTGCCCGCGCCGGCGAACAGATCGTTGCCGCTGAGCGCGAGTCGGCTCACCTGGCCGGGCGAGCCGGGGAGCAGCGTCCAGTGCGCTCCCTGGTCCAGGCTCTCGTAGACGCCCGCGGTCCCCGCGGCGAAGACCTGCCGGCCCGTGGGCGACACCACCACGTCGGTGATGTCCGTCGGGCTGTCGAGGACCGAGTGGAACGTCTCGGCGCCGTCGTCGCTGCGCAGCACGTGGCCCTGACCGGTGCCCAGAACGGTCGCCGCCACCCAGACCACGTCGGCGTCGCGGGGGTCCGCCGCCAAACGGAGGCCGCTCGCATCAGGGACGCCCAGCCAGCCCGGCTGACGCCATGTCAGACCATGGTCGTCACTGCGAAAGACGCTGTATCCGGCGTCCGGCAGCACGTACAGCCGCGATGGTGCGGCCGGCGTGAACGCGAGATGGCCACCGCTGGCGTTGGGGCCCATCGACTGCCAATGCGAAAGGGACGCCGTATTCGCCGCGCTCGTAGCGACCGCGGGCGCCGCGACCGTACCCGCCGCGACCGTACCCGTCGCGGCCGCGGCCGTCGTGGCGGATGTGGCGGCCGCGACGGCAAGGACCACGCCCAAGCCCGCTGCGAGCACGATCCGTTCCTGGGGGGATTTGCGATTCATGCGATCAGCGTTGATCAGCTCGTCGTCTACTGTCACCGCTCAGCTGGTGTCCGAACTACGACATGTCACAAGTTCGTCAACCAGCTTCGTCCGGACCGCGACGGCCGGCTGGTCCGGTGGCGTACCGTCGGTCGGGTGTGAGGCCAAGCTGTCGAGGCGCGCTCCAAGCTCACGGACAAGACCTGATCCGAGCCGTCGTGTGATGGGCAGTGAGTTCCCGCCAAGGCCTTCAGAGGTTATGGTCGACAACCCTGACCTGCACGAGTACGCGGTCAAACGGGCCACCTCACTCCCACGTTTGACCGCGTAACAAAATCTGAATTACGGATGTCATGATTGGACGATGCTGGAGGTGGCGGGGCTCAGCGCCGTGGAGGAACGCACGTACCGGCTGCTCGTCGCAGCGGTCGAGGCCGATGTCTCGCACCTAGGGGATCTCCTCGGGATGGACGTGGCCGATGTCGAGGGGACGCTGCGGTCCATGCGGGACAAAGGCCTCGTGCGGCCGGTGTCTCCCGAGGGGCGGCGGTATGCTCCGGTGCCCCCGGAGATCGCCCTGGGCGCCTCGTTGTTGCGACAGCGTCAGTCGCTCGATCGGGCGCGCATGTTCGTGAACCAGTTGTCGGCGGAGTATCGCGGCAACATCCGCCGTTTTGACTCCCGAGAGCTCGTTGAGCTGGTGCCCACCCGGGACGCTATCCGGGAACGGCTGATCTACCTGCAGGACAACGCCCGCGACGAGGTCGTGTGCTTCTGCCGGGTCGGTCCGGTCGTCTTGACCGCCCAGGAGAACGACGCCGAACCCGCGGCGCTGGCCCGCGGAGTCTCCTATCGAGTCATCTACGAACGAGCGCATCTTGAAGAACCGGGCATGCAGTCCAACGTGGCGTACGGCATCAAGCTGGGGGAGCAGGCCCGGGCCGTCCCGCACCTTCCTGTACGGATCACCGTCGTCGACCGCGAGGTCGCGTTGCTCCCCTTGATCCAGGATTGCGGAGTCGCCGAACCGACGGCTGCGTTGATCCGCGACAGCACGCTGCTGGATGCGATACTCGCCCTGTTCGACGCCTACTGGGCACGTGCAATCCCGCTGCGCGTTCTCGACGACGGCGTCCTGTCCGTGGAGGCGATGCCCCCCCTGGACTCAGACGACCTTTTCCTCCTCTCCCTGCTGGTCACGGGCGTGCCGGACAAGTCCATCGCCAGCCAGTTGGGCATCAGCCAGCGAACCGTCCAGCGACGGATCTCCCACATCATGGAGGCCGCCGGCGTCCAGACACGGATGCAGTTGGCCTGGCACGCGGCCCGCGAACAGTGGCTGTAGCCAGTAGACGGGGCTGGTCCCCATCGCGAGCAGGGTATCGACCGCCGCCGACAGTGGTCGTATGGCGGTGTTGCTGTACAGCCCTCCGACTCCCCGTGTTTGCCTGTGGCCGTGTGCGGCCCGCGGAGCCGTGGGGCAGGGTCAGGCCGGCTTTGGCGGCGTCGAAGTCGCGCTGCAGCCCTGTGACGAAGGAGTGCAGTTCCGGCAGGTTGTCGGCCTGGACCCGCTTCATCCACTGCTCCAGGCCCTCACCGGTGGGCTGCATCATCATCTGGGCGAAGGCGCGGACGTGCTCGCGTAGCGCGGCCAGGGCGGGGCAGAGTGCGGTCAATGCCTGCAGGTGCTGGTGCTCGTCGCTCTCGAGGGTGTCGGGGTGGCGGAGGAACCAGCCGGTGGCCTGGCGGACGGTGGGCGGTGATGGCGGCGGCAGGGCGATGGTGGTCCGGGACCTCCACGGCCCTACGAGCTGGCGCACCATGGTGACCATGCCGCGGTAGCCCATGGCCGTGACCTCCTGGTAGAGCTGCTCGGCGTTGGTGCAGCCCTGCGCCCAGCGCTGCCGCAGGTAGCCGGCGTACTCCTCGATCATCTTCGGGCGTTTGCCGGTGCCGTTGTGCACGAGCAGCTCCTCCGGATCGCTGGCGCGGGCGAAGCGCCGGACGGTGTTGCGGGCCAGCTTCAGCTCGCGGGCAATCGCGCGCAGGTCGCGGCCTTGCGCGAGCAACTGGTGGATCAGGGCGTGCCGCTGGCGGGTCCGCTCGGCCAGGCGTCCGGAGCGCCGCTCCGAGCGAGCGGGCTCATCTGCAGACGGGATCGTGACTGGGGCTGGTGCGGGTGTCTCGTCCGGCCGGGTGACGGCCGCCAGGTCTCGTAAGTGAGCGCGGTGCTTGGTGACCGTGCGCTCGACGGCGTCACCCAGATTTCTCCACATATGCCACCTGTCCGCGACCTGGATCGCTTGCGGGGCACCGCGGGCGGCGCCGTCGGCGTAGCAGCCGGCCCTGTCCCGGCAGATGATCTCCACACCGGGTCGGTCGCGCAGCCAGGCGGCCAGCGCATCCGATGAGCGTTCGGGCAGCACGTCGACCGGACGGCTGGCGGTGATGTCGATCAGGATCGTGCCGTAGGTGCGGCCGCGGCGCAGGGCGCAGTCGTCCACGCCCAGCACCTGGGGTCCTTCGGTGGGTTCCGGGTCGGGCAGGGATCGAATCAGCCGGATCAATGTCATCCGGTTCACCGCGGCGGCCAGGCGGCAGGTGAGCCCGGCACCGCCCCGGCCGCCCAGAGCCAGGGCGATCGTCCGCAGCCGCGTGCGGAGCGGGACGCTGTAGCGGCCGTAGCGGACGGTCAGCCCGGGCACCTGCTCGGCGAAGGTCTTCACAGCGCAGTCGTCGTTGCCGCACCGAAACCGCCGTACCCGCAGGAGGAGCACAGTCTCCTGGCCGCCGACGGCGCTGTCGCATACTCGCCGCTCGTAACTGCTGTGCACGCGCTGGGAGATCATGCCGCACCGCGAGCACGCCGCCTGCGAAGCGCGGGTCCTGGCCTGGATCCGTATCGATCTGCCTGACCGGTACACCTGGTCAATCTGCAGGCTGGCCAGGTGGGGAAAGAGGGCCGCGAGCAACTCCGAGATCGTCACCCAGCATGATCAGCAATGCCCCGCAGCCGAGCGCGTGAAGATCACAGAATTAGTGCCAGAGCCAGTTTTCACGCGTCGTCGACACGCCCGGCTGCAGCATCTGCTCCAGGCTGAGCCTGCTCTCGCCGAGGATCTGCGACGCCTGCTGACAGCGGGAGATATGCCGCAGGCATGGCCCTTGAGAGAGGTGCACAACGTGATCACGGGGGGAGTGCGACACGGGCCCGTGATCCAGGCAGGCCGGGTATCCGGCCTGGCCTTCCACCTGCCCAATGCTCCTGAGACGGCAGACGGGGGATGAGGTGCATGTCGCCGTGACTCTTCCTCCGATCGAGCGCTCCTGTTGAAGCAGCCCCAACGCTGCGAATCGGCAGCGCATCACTCGGTTCACCAAGTGCTGTGACCGGAAACGATCACCGGGTTCGCGTGTAGTCCGTCGCGCCGATTGGATGTGCCGTACAGGTCCGATCGGCGCGAGGAGGCGCGGTGGCAGAACTGGTCAGGGTGCGAAGACTGATGGATCAGGAAGGGCAGAAGCTGCAGCGGATCGTGCGCCGGGGTAGCATTGCTCGCCGGTACCGCACCGAGCTGGCGCCCGCCTGGTGCAGGCCGATGAAGGGTCACGTCCACTGAGGTGGTGTATGAGCTGCCACCGCGTGATCCGTTTCTGCAGGTTAAGCGGTGAGGGTGCCGGGGGGGCTGTTCCTGATTCGGCGTGTCTCCGGGGATCACTCGGAGGCGGGCTTTGGCGAGGATATCCAGGCCCATGTAACGGCGGGCTTCGGTCCATTCGTCGGTCTTCTCGGCCAGCACAGCGCCGACCAGACGGATGATCGCGGCCCGGTCGGGGAAGATGCCGACCACGTTGGTGCGGCGGCGAATCTCCTTATTCAGCCGCTCTTGGGGATTGTTCGACCAGACCTGCTTCCAGATCTCCCGCGGGAACTGGGCGAACGCCAGCAGGTCCTCTCGCGTGTGGTCCAGATGATCGGCGGCGGCCGGGTAGTTGGCCTCCAGAGCGTCGATAACCCAGCGGTGCTGGGCGCGTACCTGCTCGGCGGTGGGCTGGTCGAAGATGGTGCGGACCAGGGTCGCCACCCACGGCTGAGCCGATTTGGGCACGGTCGTGAGCAAATTCCGCAGGTAGTAGGTCCGGCACCCGTTGCCGCGACGCGCCCGGCAGGGTGGACCCGATCGCCTCGACCAGCCCGAGATGGGCATCAGAGATGACCAGCTGCACCCCCGACAGGCCGCGGGCGACCAGGCCACGCAGGAACGCCAGCCAGCCGGCGCCGTCCTCGCGTGAGGTGACCTCCAGCCGAGGATCTCCCGCTGTCCGTTGGCGTTCACGCCGGTGGCGACCAGTGCGTGCACGTTGACCGTGCGCCCGCCCTCGCGGACCTTCTGCGTGAGGGCGTCCAGCCAGACGAAGGTGTACGGGCCGCCGTCCAACGCCCGGGTACGGAACGCCTCCACCTGCTCATCCAGCGTCTTGGCCATCTGCGAGACCTGGCTTTTGGAGATGCCGCCGACCCCGAGCTGCTCGACCAGTTTGTCCATACGGCGGGTGGACACGCCGAGCAGCGCTCCAGCGTCAGCGCGGCGGGAGCGGCGATCCACCGCCCCCGCCGCGTGAACGGGTCAGTGGCGGTTGAGGTTCTGCATCCACTCCCGCAGCTCGCGCGCCTGCCGCGCGAGCTCAGAACGCGCCGCAGCGTCGCCGGAGGCCTTGTCGTTTGCCAGGTCGACGATCGAGTTCAGCGCCGGGATGGCGGTGGTGTAGTTGCGTGCCAGGTAGCTGTCCCGCGCGGTGTCCAGGGCGGCACCGGCGGCGTCCGCGGCGGCCGCGGTCAGCAGCCCGGCCGCTCGGTCGGCCTCGATCAGAAGGCTGGTCTCGCGGTAGGACGAGCAGTTGGCGCCCTTGCGGTCGGCGGTCGTCTCGATCCCGCCGAGGATGATCCGCATGAACGAGTCGTCGTAGTACTGCGTCCGGAAGTGGCCGAGGATGTTCGAGAACGCCTTGCCACCGCCCCAGTTCTGGCACCATGCGATCGGGTGGTCGCCGTTCATCAGCCGCAGCGGGTTGGTGGCCGCGTTGCCGCTGTTGAGGCTGCGCTGGTAGCTGTCCTCGTTGAGGCTCAGCAGCGTGTGCACGTCGGCCCGCATGTTGCGGTCGAAGTTGTAGAGCTCGTCGACCGTCATCCACCGGTCAGGGAGATGCGCGGTCGCCGGGTGCGTGTTGTCCTCGGTCACCACCTCGGTGTGGATGCAGCTGCCGCACTGGCCGAACCCGTTCTGGCCGCTCGGATGGTTGGTGAAGAACCCACCGACGAGGTCGCCGTACCACGGCCAGGTGCCGATCTCGAACGAGTCGGCGGCGCCGTGGATGCCGACATAGCCGCCGCCCTGGTGCATGTAGGCCTCGAAGTTCGGCTGCTCGGTGATCGAATTAAGCGGGCCCGGGTGCCCGACGTTCGACTCGAAGACGATCGTGTCGTACTGCTTGAGCGTGTCGAGGCTCAGGAACGGGCTCGTGGGCAGCGTGACGGTCGGGAGTTGCGGGTCGTAGACGTCGACGTTGAAGTTGTGCGCGATGCCGAGCTTCTGGATCGCGGCCACGGTGTGCGGGATGTGGTCGTGCCGGAAGCCCGTCGTCCTGGAGAAGACCAGGACGTTGTAGTCGGCGTCCGGGTTGTGCGGGAACGGGGCGAGCACCGGGTCCGGGATGAACTTCGGGCCCTCCGCGGGCTCAGACTTCAGGCCCGTCGCGGGCTCCGGCGCGAGCCGGCCTTTGAGCTGGTCGATCAGGTAACGCGCATCGCCCACGAGTGTGCTGCGGGCCGAGCCGGGCGCGATCCCGTCGCCGGCGATCGACACGAACTCGTTCAGGACCTGGCTCGCGCGCTTGGCCGAACCGGCGTCGGCGAGCGCCTTCGCCTCGTCGAGCTTGGCTTGGAGCGCCGCGCCGACCTCCGCCGGGACGCTGCCGGCGGTCACGAACCGGGTGATCAGCGTGCCGACGTCCGCGAACGATGTCGTCACGATGAACGTCTGCGTGTACTTCGCGCTGTTGGAAGCAGCATCGGAGAGATGCACCGCGAGCGTGTGCACGCCGAGCGACAGGTCGGACGTCTGCACCGGCAACGGCGGGACCAGCTTGCCGTCGAGGTACATGTTCAGCACAGCCACTCCGCCCGAGCCGGGGGCGGGGTCCGTGCGCGTCGGGATAAGTGTGGCGACGTGACCGACGTGACCGTCAGCGATCGCCGGGTACGATGCAGCCGGCGCGCGCGTGTCGATCCGGACCGAGATCGAGCGGAACGCAGCGACGTTTCCGGACGTGTCGACCGCGCGGTACCGGACGCTGGTGTTGCCCTCCTGCGTGATCACCGCCGACGCATTGGCCGACGCCGGCGCCCCCTCGACGGGCACGTCGATGTAGGCGGCGCCGCCGTTGAGCGAGTACTGGAACTTGGCGATGCCGACGTCGTCGGTCGCCGACATGTTCAGCGTCACCGAGCCGAGGTACCAGTTGTTCTGGCCGGTCGGCGCAGAGGGCGACAGCGTCGCCACGTTCATCGTCGGCGGTGTCGTTTCCTCTGCCCACGACGGTGCCGCGGGGATGAGTGCGGCCGCCGTCACACAGGCGGCCACTGCCGATGCGCGAAATCTTCTTCGCATGAGTGTCTTCTCTCTTACCGCTATACGGACGGGTTCGCTAGGCGCCGATGCCCGTGCCGACGAACTCGGGTTCGTCGGCACGGGCGGGTTCGCTAGGTGCCGATGCCCGTGCCGACGAACTCGGCCCAGTTGAGGTTGAACAGGTTGCCGCCCGTGGCGCCACCCGTGACCGAGCGGAACACCAGGAACAGCTCATGCGTCCCGGACATCGAGACTGGGAACGTCTGGCTTGTCCAGGTTCCCGTCCCGCCGGTGGACATGAGGTTGGCCGTCGTCAGGATCGGCCCGGTGATCGAGTCCTGACGGACCTCGATTGCTGCCAGCGGCGACCCGGGCGTGCGGCCGGTCGCCGCGTCCGCCACGCGGAACGTGATCGAATCGATGTTGGTCAGGTTGAATGGGCCGTTGAGCTGGAGCCAGTCGCCCGAGCCCAGGCTGCCGCGGTGCACGCCGGCGCCGCCGTCGGTGTTGGTCGCCGTGTTGGTGCCGGACTGGTTGACGACGAACTCCACCTCCTGGTGCTTCTGGCGGATCTGGTGCTGGCCGGTCGTGGTCAGCGGTGGGATGCCGCCCGGACCGCCGTGGTCGGTGTAGCGCGCCTGGACCACGCCGGAGACGTTGCCGCCGTGTGAGACGTCGTCGGCGACCGTGTGGAGCACGCCCGAGCAGCCGTTGACGGACTCCTCGGCGTGGCCGTGCGCGTCGTGGCCGAGCACGAACGTCACCTGCACCTCGGAGCAATTCACCGTCCCGTCCTCGGGGTCGGTGACCGTGACCGAGAACGGGATGTCGTCGCCGAACGCGAACGTCCCGCCCTCCACCGGCGTATTGACGACCACCGTCGGGCTCGTGTTGCCCACGGTGATCACGGTGCTGGTCGGGGTTTGCTTGCCGGACGAGTCGAGCACGGTCAGCACGGCCGTGTAGCGGCCGGACTGCGTGTAGGTGTGTGTCGGGTTCGGGTCGGTCTCGATCGCCGAGCCGTCGCCGAAGTTCCACTCGTAGCGGATCGAGTCGCCGGGATCCTCATCCAGCGAGCCGGCGCTGGAGAAGTTCACGGTCAGCGGCGTTGAGCCGTCGGTGCGGTCCGTGGTGAGCACGGCCTTCGGCGCGCGCTTGCCCTTGACGTACTCCCACTTGTACATGCCCGCGTCGGGGCTGATGACGTTGAACCCGTTGCCGTAGGTCAGCAGGTAGAACGCGCCGTCAGAACCGAACTGCAAGTCCATCGGGTTGTCGCACTCGAACCGGAACCTGCCTGCCCCGGCGTTCGCACGGCTGCCGCAATCCAGGAAGTTGTTGATCTTCTGGACGTGGTTGTTCTGCTTGTCGAGCTTGACCTCGCGCAGCGTGTCCTGCGTCCACTCGCTGATGATCACCGAGTCGTCGTAGTACGGCGGGAACTTGTGAGGGTTCGGGTTCTCCGGGTCGTAGTGGTACTTCGTGACCCCGTGCGGACCGACGCCGCCGGTGTAGAGCTCGGGGAACAGCCGCGGGCATTCGGTCGTCGAGCCGGGCGCGATCGGGCCCGGGGTCGGCGCGTAGTAGGCCTCGCACGGGGTGCCGAGCGGCGCGCTCGGGTTGTTGTCGCGGTAGGAGTACCAGATGTCCGGGTCGGTGACCGGCGGGACGTCCCTCAGGCCCGGCTCGACCGTCGGACCGCCCTCAATGTTCCACAGCGAGTCGTTGCGCTGCGTCGGCCCGTCGCAGTCGAACTTCTGAGGCGGGTTGTTCAGCGGCGTGCCCGCGGTGGTGGTGCCGGGCGCGAACTCGTGGAAGTTCCACTGGTAGTGCGCGAGGTCGCGCTTGTAGCACGTCGGCCAGCCGTAGTTGGACGGCTTGCGCACGATCTCGTAGCGGCCGGTGCCCGACGGGCCGTGCGAGCGCTGCGGTGTCTGGGCGTCGGGCGAGTAGTCGCCGATGTAGGCCACGTCGTTCTCGTCGACCTGGATCCGGAACGGGTTGCGGAAACCCATCGCGTAGACCTCCGGCCGCGTCTTGGCTTGCGGCGCGCCCGCGACCAGCGGGAACAGGTTGCCCGACGGGATCGAGTAGGCGCCCGTGCCGGAGCCGAAGTCGGCCTTGTTGGCGTCGGCGGCGGAGATGCCGCCGTCCTTGACCTTGATCCGCAGCACCTTGCCGCGCAGGTCGTTGGTGTTCAGCGCGCTGCGGCGCGAGTCACCGGTGAGCCGCTGATACCAGCCGCCCGCCTGCGTCGTGTTGGTGGCGATCGCCGGCGTGGCGGTGCCGGTCAGGCCGGCGCCGTCGGCGGTGATCTGCGGCTGATCGGACTGCTGCTTGCCGCGGCGGAAGAACACGTTGACGTTCGACGTGTTGACCGGGCCGCCGCTGGTCTGGATCTCATCCGTCTCGATGTTCGAGAGCGCCTCGAGCGCCGCGTCGATCGCATTGCGATCCGCGTTCCACGCGATCGGCTCCGTCGTCTGGCCCTCGAAGGTCAGCGTGAACGTGCCGCCCGTCGCGTTGGTGACGCGCACGGTCTGCTGCTCGTCGGTCTTCTGCGAGTTGTACGGCCCGTAGCCGCCGGCGTTGATGCCGCCCGCGGGCGTGTCATCGCCGGTGACCATCCAGAGGTTGCCGTGCTTGTCGAAGTCGATGTCACCCCCGACGTGGCAGCACTCCTGGCGGTTGACCGGCACGCGCATGATCTGCTGCTCGGAGCCCATGTCGAGGTGCGCCGGCGTGCTGTCGGTGGCGTCGACGAACTTGAAGCGGCTGAGCTGGAAATAGCCCACGTACGGATCCCACGCGGTCTTGGACGCCGCCACGTCCGGCGGGGTGGTGTTCGGCGTGATCTGGGTGACGACCGATCCGTCGCTCAGCTTGACGTCGGTGACCTCCTTCGGCGAGTAGTAGAGGTAGACCCACTTGTTGGTCGCGAAGTTGGCGTCGACCGCCGGGCCATAGAGCCCGTCCTCGCCCGCGGAGTAGATCTGCTGCGTCATCGGCAGGCTCGGATCGGCGAAGTTGGCGACGACCGTGGTGACGCCCGTGGTCGGGTCGTGCATGCGCAGCGAGCCGAGGCGGTCCGTCTGCAGAACGCGGCCGTCCGGCAGCTGGTCGAAGCCGATCGGCTCCTGCAGGTTCGGCGGCGAGCCGATCTTCGTCTGCTGGTAGTTGGCCAGCACGGTCGCGCCGCAATCGCTGTAGACCGGGTCGGCCTGGCCCGCGGCCCAGCCGATCGCGCCCTTGAGGTGCTTGGTGAGGCCGGCGTCGAAGCTCGCGGCCGTGTTGCCCAGGCCGGTGTAGAACGAGCGGCCGCCCTGGAAGTCCTTACACCACGAGACCGGGTGATCGGCGCCCATCGTGCCCCCGGCGATCCCGTCGAGGTTGGCGCCCTGCGGCTGCGGCCCGAAAGGGTCCTCGACGACGGTGTCGAGGACGTGTGACACACCGCGGACGTTCTTCGTGAAGTTGTACCAGTTGTCGGTCCGCGACCAGATCTGCGGCAGATCCTTGGTCGCGTCGTGGACACGGTCGGCGACCTTCACGTCACCCGATTGCACGTCGGTCCTGCCGGACGCACGCGTCCCCAGGAGGTCAGTCAGGAACGACCAGGACTCGTCGGTCTCGACCGCCGAGCCGACGCCGACGAAGCCGCCGCCGTCGCGGAAGTAGCTCTCGAAGTTCGCGCGTTGCGTGTCCGTGAGCGGGCTCGCGTGACCCGTGTCCAAGAACACGACCGCGCGGTACTGCGCCAGCTTCTTCTCCGTGAAATGGTCGCCCACGTCAGCGGGCCCGGGCGCCACGACCGTGAAATGACCGGTTCTGGCCGCATCCCGGATCGCGGCAAGGCCGGCCGACGACACCGCGTCCTGGGTGCTGCGCACCACGAGCACCTTGAAGCGGGCGTCTGGTGGTGCGGCCTTGGCGGCAGGCGCGGACGGCTGCGGCAGCGCCGCTGCAGCGACCTTGAAAGCGGGCTCAGCCGCCGTGGGGGCCTCGGCGCTCACCGGCGTCGCGAGGAGCGTGATGAAAGGGGCGATGAGGGCTAAGGCCATCGTGGTCGCGGTGCGACGTCTCGGGCGTCGTCCGTTTTCTGGCAGGGCTGCGTCGAGCAGCCTGGCCCACGTTCGATGACGTGGTGACATGGGAAACCCTTTCCTGACTGGGGGGACGTCAGGCAAGGCGCGCGCCGCCGCGCTTGTTGCCGCTTGTTGCGTTGGTTGCGGATACGGGGGGTTGCTGGAGAGGTGCCGCCTCCAGGTCTGTGGGGGCCGTCAGTAGGCTGTCGGCCGGGGTAGTGAATCCATGATCGTTGTCGGGTCGTCGATGATCCGGTTGACCACCATGCTCGCGGCGCCGCGGGAAGCGGCGCCGAAGCCGAGCGTGGAGGCGACGAATCGGCACTGGGCGGCGGGGGCTGCCACCACGAGCCGCTGCAGCTGATCCTGCGCGTGGGGCAGCAGCCACTCGGCCGGTGAGGCGAAGTAGCCCCCGATGACGATCAGTCGCGGGTTGAACAGGTTGGCCGCGATCGAGCCGCCGAGCCCGAGCCATTGGCCGACCTGCGCCACCGCCTGCATCATGCGCCGGTCGCCAGCGCCTGTGCGGTCGCCGCCCAGGCTCCGGATCCGGTCGTACCGGGTCCGGAGCCGTGCAGCATCAGCACCGCGGGCCCGGTGCCGCTCTCCATGACCTGAACGGGGGAGCCGTCGACCGTGACGGTCCGAAGCGCCGTCACCGGGACAGGCCAGGTGTGCTCATGCGGACGCGGAGTTGACGGACTTCGAGAAGACCTCCATCATCACCCGGCCGAACTGCGGCATGTCAGGCCAGCCGCGGCAGGAGACAAGGTTTCCGTCCACGACGTCGGGAGCGTCGATGACCGTCGCGCCCGCGTTCTCCATGTCACCGGTGATGGGGGGGAAGCACGCCGTCTTACGGCCCTTCAGCAGCCCGTACACAGCCGGCACCTGCGCGCCGTGGCACACGAGCGCGATCGGGAGGTTGCGCGCGAAGAAGTGCTCGGTGATGCGCCTGACGTCGGCGTCGACCCGGATCCACTCGGGGGCACGTCCCCCGGGAATGATGAGGGCGTCATAGCGCTCGACGTCGACTTCGGCCCAGGGCACGTCGACCGGCAGCTTTCGGCCGTTCTTCTCCACGTACGCGTCGGAGTTGGGGTCGAACTCGTGGATGACCAGCTGAACGTCACGCATCGTCCGTGACGAGACGTCGACGTCCCAGCCGCCCTCCTGCACGCGATAGTAGGGATACATGGTGTCGAGCTCCTCGGCGGCGTCGCCGGTAAGGAGCAGCGCTCTGGGCACCTACTTCTCCTCGCATCTGGGGCGGGTGAGACGGATCCAATCCGATCCGATCCGACTGCGTCAGCATTCCTCGGCCCAGCCCGCCCGTCAAGCCTTTACCGTCATTCCGTCCGAGCCCTTGACTTCGTCGAACAATCGGCGGAACCGCTCGCCGGACAGCAGGATGTGCCGGCGCATGGCGTAGGCGGCGGCGGGGTCACGCGCGGCGATCGCGGCCAGCACCTCTTCGTGCTCGGCCATGGCCAGGTGAGTGACCTGGGTGTCGTGGAGAAGCCGGAACAGGTGCACGTGCGTGTGCAGGCGAGCGAGCGCTTCGGCCGCTTCCGGCCCCGACACACCCGACGGCCCCAACAACCTGCAAGTCACCGACCGTCACATCAACATACGTAATAGCCGAGTTTCGGGAAGTCCTCCAGCTGTCCAAGCAGCGTGTCGTACACCTCGTCGGCAAGCCGGCCGTGGGATCTTCCCGGCGCGTTCCGCCCGTCCTGGCCTCACGGCCCCGCGCGATCGTCGCTTCGTCGTCCGTCGTGACGTGAGGTCCCTTCTAGCGTCTTCGCGAACCTGTTGACATCGGTCGCAACGCTGCTGCATGCTAACGACGACTCGGATCGTATAGGAAAGGTGACGGATGCTAGTCATCCTGCACTATCGCGGAACCGCCCGCCAGCGCCCTACTTCGACCACCTAAAGCTCCCCTGAGCATGCTCGACGTCCTGCTCGGTTCGCCACCGGGCCACACAAGGACCGAAGGACTTCTCGACTGACTGAAGACCCAGTACGTCGCGGCGTACTCGTGACGCCGGTCTGCGGGGCGGCGCCCGCGACAGCCCGGCAATTCGACCAAGGGTCACCGTCATCTTCCTCTCCTCCGATCGCGGACGCATCCGTTCTCCGCGTCGCGGAACGCGTTCTTTCATTTCATTCGGCTGGCTCATCACGACCTCGCGATCGGCCTCGTTGATCGCTCCTGCCGGCGCAACCGCTGTCGGCCGGGCCCTCCGGCTCGGCCGGGAGGCATTACGTGCTCTGCTGGCCCGGCATGAGGTCACCTTCCAGCGCACCAAGACCTGGAAGGACTCCCCTGACCCCGACGTCGACGCCAAGCTGGACCGCATCGAGTACGCCCTCACCCAGCGCCCGGAGCGGACCTTCGCCTTCGATGAGTTCGGCCCGTTGGGCATCCGCCCTGCCCACGGGTCCGGATGGGCCAAGCAGGGCCGGACCGGCTGCCGGCCACCTACCGCCGCACCCACGGGATCACCTACTTGGGGGTCAAGGGGTCGTGGGTTCAAATCCCGCCGTCCCGACACTGTCGTAGCAGGTCAGAGGGCTGATCACTTCTAAAGTGATCAGGCTCTTCTGATGTCTGACCGTCGTTTGACCGTGAAGCAGAACGTGCCGATCCGGTCCGACCCGTGCCACTTAATGTCGGGCCCGACCAGCGGATCCACGGTCAACGACGGTGCGCCTGTCCGCAGTGTTCAAATGAGCTTCCTCGTCATCCATGGAACTGTCCGTTTTGGCGGGATTCGGTGATAGTTAATCTACGCTGTAAAGGTCGCGGTCCTGAGTCTCAAGCGTCATCGAGATGCGTCGTCCTCCCGCGCACGAGGACGAGCTGCACTGCGTGGTACGGCTGGAGTCCGCGACCACCAGGGGAACACCACCTCGATCGAGATGCTGTCATACAGGCCGTGGCGCTCGAGCGTGTTGGTGGCCCGGCCCGGGCTGGCCACCGCTGTTCGAGCCGGCCGCCGTGATGATCGAGGTGCAGGCGTACGACGCCACCGGCCTCGGTGCGCGGCCTCGGTAACCACGGCCCGACCGGAGCACGCTCGGGATGTCGGCGTCTTCCCATGATGGTCACGACGGCAACTCCCGGCCGAAGGAGCCCTGCCATGGAGAACCGGCCCATCCTGATCGACCACAAGCGCAGGAACTCACCGGCGATCCACCAACTCGCCGAGCATGTCCTTGACCTTCTCGGCGCGGCCGACGCAGCGTGCTCTACCGGGACGACCGGCAAGTCAAGTTCCTGTACGTGGGCCTGCACCAGGGATGGGACCCTGAGGATGCCGGCGGCGAACCCACCGGGTGGAGCACCCTCGTCGCCCGCCCGGTCTCTACCGGTCGAGCGCGTTGCCTGAAGGCGGCAGTCCTGCCGCCGGAACTCCGGCGGGTACGGCGGACGTGACATCGGCACTTGTGAACTCCTCCGGGACACATCGTCCCTAGCACTTAGGTGTCCACAAGACCGGGGCAACATCAGTGGCTAAAGACCCGCCGACCGAAAGGCCCAGACCCGGCGGGAGGTGTGTCCGGCCACCTCGGCGAGTTCGAAAGCGCGGTCGCCGCGGCCGGAGTTTTCCCGGTCGGTGATTCGCACGAGGCGGGTTTGACCGCCATGATGTCGTGATTGCCTAGAGCCCCGGCAAGTGAAAGGAGGTACTACCGATGCCCGTTGAGCCGCCCGGCCGGTCCCGCCGCGCTTTACTGATGGCCGCGGCGCTCTTGCCGCTGGCGGGGTGCGACGCAGATGATGGCTCAGCGTCCGGGCCATCGCTGGCACCGGATCGCCGCTCACCCGGTTCCCCGGCACCGGAGCGCCGTGCGGTGGGCTTCCCAGACAGATCGCAGTTCGCGGCACTCGAACGCAAGCACGGCGCCCGGCTGGGCGTGTACGTCCTGGAAACCGGTACCGGCGCCAGTTTGGCCTACCGCGCCGACGAGCGTTTCGCGTTCTGCTCCACTTTCAAGGCGCTCGCCGCGGCGGCGGTCCTGCACCAAAACCCCGTCAGTCACCTGGGCAAGCGCGTCACTTACACCGGAGCCGACGTCAACTCCATCTCGCCGATCACCAAGGATCACATCGCGACCGGAATGACCATCAGGCAACTGTGCGACGCCGCCATCCGATACAGCGACGGCACGGCCGGCAACCTGCTGATGCGCGACATCGGCGGTCCGGCGCGGTTGACCGCCTACCTGCGCAGGCTCGGCGACACCGTCAGCCGCATGGACAACTACGAGCCCGAGCTGAACAGGGACCGCCCACGGGACCCGCGCGATACCACCACTCCCCGGGCGATCGCCGCCGACTACCAGAAGCTCGTGCTCGGTGAGGCGCTGAGCGCCGGCAAACGCGCCCTGCTCAAGGACTGGCTCGTACGCAACACCACCGGAGCTAAACGCGTACGGGCCGGGCTCCCCAAGGGATGGACGGTGGCCGACAAGACCGGAACCGGCGACTACGGCAGGGCCAACGACATAGCCATCGTGTGGCCGCCGCACGCCGCCCCGCTCGTAATGGCCATCATGTCCGACCGGCCCGGATACCACACACCGCCCAAGGACTCACTGATCGCCGAAGCCACAGCGCGGATCGTCTCCGGCCTCACCTGACCCTCGTCTCCTGCCCAGGCCTTGCTCAGAGCGTTCCCGCTGCTCGGCCTGGACGTGCCCGGTGTGAGACCGGCCCTGCACCAGTGTTTGACACAGTTGGGCAGTCACTTCACCCAAGCCTATTTTCCGGAACCATTTCAGCGGCGGGCATAAGCCAACCTGCCAAAGGTTGTCACACCGCATGCCGGTGCGCATGGACGAACCTGGACAGGTCGGCGATGTCCCGAGCCAACTGGTCGTGCCGAGAGATGTGAGCAGCACGGACCAGGTCGCGGCGGCCTGTCACCCTGCACGGTCGTCGCCCCTGTCATAGTCCCACACGCAGCATCGGGTTGTTCTTCCACTTGTCGCGGTGGCGGATGTACTGCATCACCACCGGGGACTTCTCCGACCAGCGGCCGTGCTGGCAGATTCCCGACATGGTCGCGCCGGCGTCAGCCGCGTAGGTCGTCGAGGGGGAAAAGGGGCGTCACCAGCGGCGGGTACCGCAGGTGACGCCAGCGAAGGCCGACCTAACTCGACGATCAACGGCGCGTAGAGACCGCCATCGAGCTGCGGCCCGGAATGCGGGTGGACCCAGTAGGTCCCGGCGGTGAACGCAGTCAGGAACAGCGGCAGTCCCAAGGCCAGGCCCAGAGCCGACAGGATCACAAGACACGCCGTGCTCGGATCGAACGGCGAGTGGGAGCCGGCGTCGTGCGTGGACGAGTCGCTGCCGGAGGAGCTGTGATGCGAAGTAGCAAGCCCAATGTCGGCCGTATGCGTTGTCATGGCCGCTGACATCGACATCGCGCCGGGGTCATCGTGCTCATGCCCGAGCGCGTGTATGGCGGCCACGCCTGTCAGAGGATCATCGGCAGCATCGCGCGGAGAAGCGCCGCTGCTGGTCCCCGGGCCGCCATTATGTCCTCCAGGGTCGATACCTTCTATCTGTGATAGTAGGGCCCCTTATGCCTGGCGACGGTTCCTCTCCTTCGAAAAGCAACCCGAGCCAGCTACAAGCCGCCGTAGAGGCGATACCGATCGGGACGTCAAACAGTCTCGATTCACGGCAGCCCAACGTTGGTGTCGATACCGCTTGAACTAGCCGATCACCTCCTCGACCCGGGGCTAACCGATCAACAAATCGGGACAGATGGGTTGTTCCAGTGCCAGATGCCGCAGGACGCTTCTACTAGGGGTGATAGTAGATTTAATTGATTACTAAAGAGCCGGAATGTCCGTTTGTGGGCTTTTGGAGAGGTAATCAATGATTCGTCTGGAGTGGTCACTTCAAGTCTACGAGTGGCATTTCCATACGCATCTAATTCTCGGTAATCCATCAGGGAGACGATGAGATGCTTGTACTCCGTAACATCATCGCCGGCGTCGCGGCCGGCACCGCTCTGGCCGGCAGTGCTGTCTGCCTGGGCGCCCTCACCTACGCCAGTCCCGCCAGTGCCGTGACCGTACACGGCGCCGGAAGCTGTCAGTCCGGTAGCTGTCAATGTGCCGATTGCAGCTGCGATGGTTGCGGGTGCGACGACTGACTCGGCACCACTAGGGCCTGTACGGTGTTCGGATCTTCAGGCGGGCTGAAGGCTACGGATCCACAAGATGGCACCTCGTAAGTAGAGGCCGGCGAGATAGCTCTCGGGGGTCTTGTCGAAGCGGAAGGCCAGGCCCCGCCACTCCTTGATCCGATTGATGCAGCGCTCGGCTGTGTTGCGTTCCTTGTACAGGCCCCGGTCATGGCTGACCGGGCGGCCACCGCGCGACCCTCGTTTCTTGCGGTTGGCCGCCTGGTCGGCCTTCTCGGGAATCACCGCCCGGATGCGGCGCCGGCACAGGTAGCAGCGGTTGGTGCGGGAGGAGTACGCCTTATCGGCGACCACCGCATCAGGGCGGGTACGCGGGCGGCCGATGCGCGCCCGGACCTTGATGCCGGCCAGGACAGCCCGAAACTGCGGGCTGTCGGAGGCCTGACCCGGCGTCACGACGAACGACAGCGGGCGGCAGCACCGGTCGGCGGACAGGCGAACCTTGCTGGTCAGGCCGCCGCGCGAGCGCGTCCTCCCCGTCCGCGCCGGGGAACGGGTCCGGCTGCGGTTCGTCAACCGGTCCTTGATGTGGCATCCCATGCACCCGCACGGCCACACCTTCGCCCTGACCGCCGGCGGGATCCGCAAGGACGCCGCCATCGTGCTGCCGAACAGCACTGTCGAGGCGGACTTCGACGCCGACAACCTCGGCTTGTGGATGATCCACTGCCACAACGTTTATCACGCCGAGGTCGGGATGATGACCAACCTCGGCTACGTCCAGGCCTGATCACCGGGGGTGGCGCCTGTCCGCCCCTGCCCGGCATCGTGACCATCGACGGCCGGCGATCTCCTCAGGTGGCCGCTGCGGCGGTGGTCTCACGCAGAGCACGGGTGAGAGCGGGCAGCGCCACGGCCAGAGCGGAGCGTTCGGCGCCCGTAAGCCTCGTGAGAACCTGGCCGTGACGCTCGTGCAGGTGCGTTGACATTCGTGCCACGACCACACGACCGGCCTCACTCAGCATGAGGCGGTAGTAGCGACGGTTGGCCTGATCGCGTTCCCGGACGAGCCAGCCCTTGCGCTCCAGCCCCGCGATAAGGCGGCTGACGCTGCTCTTCTCCAGGCGTAGACGGTCGGCGATGTGCTGCTGCGGCACCGGGCCGGTGTGCCAGATCTCGAGGAGGGCCAGTCCTTCGGAGAGAGTCATCGCCAGATCCGGCACCAGTGCGTCGCCCCGCTGAAGGCCCATCTCGATGACGAGCTCCATCAGGAGCGCTTCAAGGCCGTCAGGTGTCGGTTCCTGCTGCACAGATCCTCCATAGTTGCAACATACAACTCTGCTCGCTACTCTCTCTCAAGAGTTGCATCGTACAACTTTCACGAGGGGGCGGGATCGTGGCAGTTACGCAGACACCGCAGGGCAAGCGGGATCGCGAAGTGGTCCGCTCACTGAGCCGGCTCGCGGCTGTGATCGGGTGGACCGGAGGCCCACCGTTCCTGCTCGGGGTGATCCCGCACCCGGCCCGAGACGCGCCGGGATCCGTGCGTACGGCCAGGTGCACGGGCTCACACGCAGTTTTCAGGTCCTGAGCCCGATGCTGATCGCTGTATGCCTGGTCGCCGCCTCTTTCCCAATCGCGTGAAAGGCCGGGCGTAGTGCGCTCGCCGGAGTGGTCACACGCTCGTCGGGCAACTGCTCCGGGTCGCGCTGCTCGCGATTGACGGCTCGCGCAACCCCGCCGACGGCCAGGTTCGCGCCGGACGTCACGCGCACGCCGGCCGATCGAGCCGGGAGTCGCCATGGTTGCCCTGCCAGCCCTCGTGATCGAGCCCCGTTGACCCGTACATAACTGCTCGAATCATTCGCTGCGTTTGGGTTCGTCGCGCAGCCTTCACATCCCCTTCCGGAGGTCTCTCATGAGCCATCCCGTCTCCGCTCACCATGCGCATGCCGTGCAGGCACATCCCGAGACCCCACCTGACCGGCGCCGCTGGACGGCCCTCGCGTTGGTGTGCCTGGCCCAGTTCATGCTGATCCTCGACGTCACCGTCGTGAACGTCGCGCTGCCCAGCATGAGCGCCGACCTTCACTTGGACCGCGAAACGCTCACATGGGTGGTCACCGCCTACACCCTCTGCTTGGGAGGGCTGATGCTGCTGGGCGGCCGGCTCGCGGACGGGCTCGGCGCGCGACGGACCCTGTTGGCCGGTCTCGCCGTCTTCACCCTCGCGTCGCTTGGAACGGGCCTGGCCCCGAGCGGATCCGTGCTCATCGCCGGTCGTGTGGCGCAGGGAGTCGGAGCGGCCCTGCTCTCCCCGGCGGCGTTGTCCATCGTCACCACCACCTTCCACGGCGCTGAGCGCAACAAAGCGCTGGGCGTCTGGGCCGCTCTGGGCGGTATCGGATCGGCGGCGGGAGTCATCCTGGGCGGCGCGATCACGGCCGGCCCCGGCTGGGAATGGGTGTTCTTCATCAACGTCCCTGTCGGCGTCGTGGTGCTGGTCGCCCTGCCGTTCACCGTCCCGGCCCCGGCACGCCAGGCTCAGCGGGGTCGGATCGATCTGCTCGGGGCGCTGCTGGTCACCGGGGCGACCGCCTCCCTCATCTACGGACTGGTCAAAGCGGGCGACGCCGGCTGGGGCGGGACGGCGACGCTCGTGGCACTGATCGCCGCCCTGGCGCTGTACGCCGGGTTCGGCATCGTGGAAGGGCGGGTTCGTGCGCCGCTTATGGACGTTCGCATGCTCTCCCGGCGTCCCGTCCTCGCGGGTGCCTTCCTCATGCTGGTCGCCAGCGCGCTGCTGATCGGCTTCTTCTTTCTCGGTTCCGTCTACCTTCAGCACGCCCGCGGTTACACCCCCCTCGGCACCGGCCTCATGTTCCTGCCCGTCGCGATGGCCACCGGAATCGGTGCGCACGTCGGCAGTCGTCTCATCGGGCGCATAGGCAGCCGTCCGATCGCCGCCGCGGGGTTGGCGCTTGCAGCCGTCGGCTCCTGGCTGCTCACCGGCCTGTCCGCGGGGGCCGACGTCTGGGCGGTCCTGGTCCCCGGTCTCGCCGTGGCTGCCGTCGGCCTCGGCGCCGTGTTCGTCGCGGCCACCACCTCCGCACTCGGCTACATCTCCCATCAGGAGGCCGGCCTCGCATCCGGCGTGGTCAACACCTTCCACGAGGTCGGCGGGTCGGTCGGCGTCGCCGTCGTCTCCACCGTCGCGGCCGGCGGTATCGAGACCGGCACGATCACCGGCTTCGGAACGGCCTTCACGGTGTGCGCCGTCAGTGCCGCCCTCGGTGCCCTCGTCGCCTTGACTCTGGTCCCAGGCGGCAGGCCACAGCACGTTGCGGGGCCGCACGCTCACTGAGGACCGAGGTTTCACGCATTGTCACGGCACACGAAAGCCGTACGGTGGACAGCCGGGGGGAGGAGGACTGCTCGCCCCGCCGGCGTCTCGCCCGAGGCGCCGGCCCTCCGGCGAGAGGGCCGGGATTCCGCCGCGCACCGCCAAGGCTGATTGCGGGGGCGGTCCGGCTGTGTGTCAGGAGGCGGCGCGTGCGGGCCCGGCCGTGGTGGCGGAGTCCTGGTCCCCGCGATCGATGTGGTCGGCGTGGAACAGGCCTTCGGCCAGCAGCCGGCGCACGTGCTCGTCGGCTGCGCTGTAGTAGACGAAGGTCCCCTCGCGCCGGCCCTTGACCAGCCCGGCCAGACGCAGCTTGGCCAGGTGCTGGCTGACCGCGGTCGGGGCGGCGCCGGCGAGCTCGGCCAGGCAGGCCACCGACGACTCGCCCTGCAGCAACGCCCACAAGATCTTGATGCGGGTGGGGTCGGACAGCAGCCGGAACGACTCGGCGGCCAGGTGCACCTGTTCCTCGTTCGGCATCTCGAAGTCGGGCAGCGAGGTGTGCATGCCGCCAGCATAGCCCCGAATCCTTCTACTTGCGTATCTGCATGAGTGCGCATATAGGCTGGCAGGGTGACGACAGACCTGACAACGCGACCCGCTCCCAGGGGGGCAGCCGCACCCGGCCGCCCGTGGGCGTGGTGGCAGTCCGGGGCCGGATCGCTGCCCGGGGTGCGCTGGGCCATCGCGGCGACCGGTCTGTTCGCCGCCGGCGGCGTCTGCCGGCTGGCCGGGGCACCCTCCTGGCTGTGGTGGGGGCTGTATCTGAGCTGCTATGCCGCCGGTGGGTGGGAGCCGGGGCTGGACGGGCTGCGTGCGCTGCGTGAGCGGACGCTGGATGTCGACCTGCTCATGGTCGCCGCGGCGATCGGCGCCGCCGCGATCGGGCAGGTTTTCGACGGCGCGCTGCTGATCGTCATCTTCGCCACCTCAGGGGCGCTGGAGGCGGTGGCGACCAAGCGCACCGCCGACTCGGTGCGCACCCTGCTAGACCTGGCGCCCGAAAAGGCGACCCGGCTGGACCCGGCGGGGCGGGAAGAGGTCGTCGAGACCGCCGATCTGGCCCTCGGCGACGTCATCGTGGTACGGCCCGGGGAGCGCATCGGCGCCGACGGCCAGGTGGTCGACGGGGTCAGCGACGTCGACCAGGCGTCAATCACCGGTGAGGGCCTTCCGGTGGACAAACAGGCCGGCGACGAGGTGTTCGCCGGCACCGTCAACGGCGCCGGCGTGCTGCGGGTGCGAGTGGGCAGCCCGGCCGGTGAGACGGTGATCGCCCGGATCGTGGCCATGGTCGAGCAGGCCAGTGCCACCAAGGCACGCGCCCAGCTGTTCATCGAGAAGGTCGAGCAGCGCTACTCGGTGGTCATGGTCGCCGCCACCCTCGCGCTGTTCGTGATCCCCCTCGCGCTGGGGCAGGACCTGCGGGGCAGCCTGCTCCGCGCGATGACCTTCATGATCGTCGCCTCGCCGTGCGCGGTGGTGCTGGCCACCATGCCGCCGCTGCTGGCCGCCATCGCCACCGCCGGCAGGCACGGGGTGCTGGTCAAGTCCGCCGTGGTCATGGAACAACTCGCCGACGTCACCCAGGTGGCCTTCGACAAGACCGGCACCCTCACCGAGGGCCGCCCCGACCTGACCCACATCCGCGCCCTGCCCGGCACGAGCCTCAGCGAGCGTGAGCTGCTCACGCTCGCCGCCGCGGCCGAGGACGGCTCGGAACACCCACTCGGCCGGGCCGTCACCGCCGCCGCCCACGGCAAGGGCCTGCGGCTGCCCCAGGCCGCAGGGTTCACAGCGGTGCCCGGACGTGGCGTGCGGGCCCACGTCGCCGGTCACCTGGTCGAGATCGGCAGCCCTACCCACCTGCTACCCGAAACGGCGCCCGGTGCCGGTGCGTCCCGTGCCCTGGTGGCCGAGCTCGAAGACGGCGGGCATACCGCCGTGGTGATGCTGCTGGACGGCCGCCCGGCCGCGGTGCTGGCCCTGGCCGACCGCGTCCGGCCCGGCGCACCAGACGCCGTGGCCCGCCTTCGCGCCCTCATCCCGGCGCCGCCGGTGCTGCTGACCGGGGACAACCCCCGCGCCGCCGCCCGGCTGGCCGCACAGACCGGCATCACCGACGTCCGCGCCGGTCTGGTGCCCGAGCACAAGGTCGACGCCGTACGCGAACTCCATCAGCAGGGGGCACGAGTGGCTCTGATCGGTGACGGTGTCAACGACGCCCCCGCCCTGGCCACCGCACACACCGGCATCGCGATGGGCGACACCGGCGCCGACCTGACCCTGGAGGCCGCCGACGCGGTCATCACCCGCGACGAGCTCGCCGCCGTCCCCACCGTGATCGCCCTGGCCCGCCGCGCCCGCCGCCTGGTCATCGCCAACCTCGCCATCGCCGCCGCGTTCATCGCCGTACTGGTGGCCTGGGACCTGCTCGGCGACCTGCCGCTGCCGCTCGGCGTCGCCGGGCACGAAGGCTCCACCGTCATCGTCGGGCTCAACGGCCTGCGCCTGCTACGAGGCGCCGCCTGGCAACGCGCCGCCGGCGATCCCACCGGACGTCGGCCCTGATTTTCTTGGCGGCGATCTTCGCGCGACCTCGGTGCGTATCTGTCCCCGGGGCAGCAGGGGTTGGCGCCGAGACGACGTCCGTCCCGAGTGGCGGATTCCGCGGCGGGCCCATCACCGCGGCCTGACCGAACACGCCGGCGAGACCGCAGCTCAGTGGTGGTAGGCGTGGACAACGGCGTGTCCCTTGCCCTTGCCGATGATCCACTTGTTGATCGGCGTGGTGACCAAGAAGGCGACGAACAGGGAAAGCGCCAGGGTGCCCCAGAACAGGGCGGACGTCAAAGTGGCGGCCATGGCGCCCGGGATGGCGATCATGACGCCGTTGTCCACGATCTCCATGATGATGATGGAAACGGTATCGGCTGCCAGCGCCAACTTGATCGCGCCGGCCCAGCCCACTCCAGCCTTTCGGAGGGGGAGCAGGGTCAGCAGATAGCCGAAGAAGAAGGCGAGCACGACGGCCAAGGCGACGGACAGGCCGGTGGTCCAGCCGAGCGCGGTGGAAATCACCAAGCCCAGCACTTCGCCGATGGCGCACCCGGTCAGGCAGTGCAGCGTCGCGGACGCGGCTGTCCGCCAGGATGCTTTCGTTCCGACGCCGTGATGCGAGTGGGCTGCATGGTCCAGGGTCGGCGGGTGCTCGCCGTGCTCGTGCTCCATCTGGTCGTGGCGGTGCTGCTCGGTCATGACGACTCCGACACATGTAGGTGGGCCTCGTTACTCGTCAGAGAGTAATACCCCCAGGGGGTATCGGCAAGCATGGCGGTCCAGGTGCGCCCGGCGTCGGTGGTGCGGATCAGTCCGAGGTGTGCGTGCGCCCCCGCTGCGGCGTCGGCAAGGGAAGGATGGCGGCCGGCCAGGAAAGTGCTGGGTGCCACAACTATGAAGCCCTGCTACTAGGAGCCCTAGTAGTTCTTGCATCCACTGAAACGCGATGCTGACACGGGCCGATCCGCTGGACGTGCCCACCACTCCGCGTATCGGGCGCGGGACGGTACACAAGATGCGGCAGAACCTGGCCTGGGTGATCGGCTACAACACCTTGGTGCTGCCCATCGCTGCGGGAGTGTTCGTACCCGCCCTCGGCCTGGTGCTGCGCCCTGAGATCGCGGCGCTGTCGATGTCAGGCTCCGGCTTCATCGGGGCCATGAACGCCCTTGCGCTCAAGGGACTCAGCTGCGCACCGTGCAAGATCGCAGTCGCTGACGCGATTGGGAAGGTCATGGCATGTCTGCCGAAGACACTCAGCAAGGAAGCGGCAGCATCATCACGCCCAGCGTCACCAGTACGGCGGGGACGCCGACCGCGGCGGCGACGGCGAACCAAGACAGAGACCTGACGTGAGGCAGTCGTGGAGGCGTCTGTGGAGAGGTCAGCCGGGCGATTCTCAGCCTGGCGATGTACGCGGTGGCGGGGTTGACGGCCAGGGCACCCACTGAGCACGACGCGACTGAGAGCTTCTGTAGCGCACCGATGAGTGGAGCCCTTCCGTGGTGGTGCGCCGCGTGATCGTCGGCGGCCAGTTCCAGCAGGCCGGGCAGGGTGGCGTACGCGAGCCGTAGCGTGCCGAGCCAGGGAACCGCGGCACGCAGTGCGTCGGCCAGCATCAGGACCAGGTGGTGCCGCTGCCGCAGGTGCGCCCGCTCGTGGGCCAGCACCGCCTCCATCTCGGCCGGGCCGAGCCGGTCGAGCGCGCCTGTGGTCACGACGATGGGCCGTTCTCGCGCCGGTAGGCAGTAGATCATCGGCATGGGGTGCTCGAGCACGCGGACGTCCGGTGTCCCGGATAGATCCCCCGCGACCACGTCGAGCATCTGCCGGTGCTCGCGGCGTTCCCGAACGGTCCGGACCACCCTGGGCACGGCCAGGCCAAGGGACGTGATCACCGCCGCGAGAAGCAGGACCGTCGCGAATGCCGCCACCGGGGATATGGCATGGCCGTCCTTTGGCAGGCAGTCGGCGAGCCAGTCGATGAGCCGGTGACCGGGAGTGGAGGGCCAGACGAGTGCGATAGCGGTCAGCCCGGTCAAGGCCAGCATGGTGCCGGCGAGGGCGGCGGTCCACAGTGCTACGGCGGTGCCGGGCAACCCTGCGAACCATCGCGCACGCAGCAGCATGGGGCCCGCGAGGTGCCCGAGCAGGAACACGCATCCGGCCAAGGCGATGATTGCGGCGATCATTCCCAGTTCTCACCTTCTCGCGCCTGGGATTCGAGGAACGGGTGGGCGACGGCCACCGTCGCCCACCCGCCGGGAGTCCTACTTCAGGAGCTTCTTCATGGTGCTGATCTCCGCGGATTGGCTGGTGATGATGGAGTCGGCCATCTGCCTGGCCGGTTCGTAGACGCCGGATTCCCGCTCCTCCTTGGCCATGGTGATGGCGCCCTCATGGTGCTGGATCATCATCGTCAGGAACGCCTTGTCGAACGCGGCGCCCTTGAGGCCTTCGAGCTTCTTCATGTCCTCGCCGGACATCATGCCGGGCATTCCGTGGTCCATATGGTCCATCGGCATGGCGTCCTCGCCGGGGGCCTGAACACCCCAGCTTTCGAGCCAGCCGGTCATCGTCTGGATCTCGGGACCCTGGGCGGCCTCGATCTGCTTGGCCAGCTCCTTGACCTTGCTGCTGCCAGCACGGTCCTCGGCCAGCTTCGCCATCTCAAGGGCCTGACGGTGGTGCGGGATCATCATCTGCGCGAACCAGATGTCCCGGTCGTTGTGGTCCGCGGCCGGGCTGGTGGCAGGAGCCGGTGATTCGGCAGGCATCGCCGACATCGACGACGTGGCGGACATGTCGCCGGTGGCGGTGTCCGTGGAGCCGCAGGCACTGACCAGCAGACCGGCCGACAGCAGGGCGGCGGGAATGGCAAGACGCGTCATGGATGAACACTCTCCGTGTGTAGATGCAGGCAGGTGGCGGGAGCTCGACGGCGAGGCAGACCGTCGAGTGCGCCTTCTACACCCGGATCACACAGAGTTGCGCGAGAGTCGGCCCTCTGGGACGGGCGGTCGGCCCGCGGGGGAGGAACGACTGCAAGAACAGCCGAATCGGCGGGGCACCGAAGCGGCCTGCACCCACTATGACGAGGAGAAGTAGTAGGACCCACCCGGCCAGGAGGAAGGCGAGACAGACCTGGCCGCCACCGTGACCCTGGTGGGGAGAGCTGGGTTCGCCGCTGTGCCGGTCGTGGGATCCGGCCGTCGGCATCGCCGAATGATCGCTCTGAGCGGAGTGCAGGGCCAGGACGCTAGAAGTAGGAAGAGGTCCTGGTGAGGGCTGCAGCCCGTGCATGGCGAGCAGGCCGCACAGGACGGCGGCAAGCAGGAGTAGTCCGCTCAAGGAAGCGAGCCTGCGCGCCACACCGTCCCTAGTCACAGTGGACACATTACCCATCGATCCAGGCGCTTCCCGCGTCACCCGGCAATGCCTTCCTATGCACTCACTACTATCCGCACTAGTGAACGTGATGGCCTCCGGCGATACCACTGCCGGGCCATCGGCATCTGACGTTCAACCGCGATCGTCGACCGAGACCGGAAGCAGAAGAAGCGAGTCGTGGTGCCGTCTTGGGGACAGTAGGTCGGGAGAGACATCCGATAGCGCGATTGCCACACACGCCTTGAACTACCGCCTCTCTCTGCAGCGGACTCGGCCACCAGGCGGCAGGTCGACGGCTGTGGAGCTCAACAGGGATACTGTGATCGTCGGCGCCGGGAGGAGACGCCACTGATCCCCGTCGCGGCATCCCGGGGGCAGTTGCCGGTCGACTGTCACTGCCTACGACAGGAGTCCGGAATCGGTGATCGCTTTGTTGCACCAGGCCTGATCTACTAGCCTACTTAGGAAGGACGAAAGCGGAGGAGACGTGCGCGAGTTCGGCAAGCTCGAGGCGGCGGTGATGGACTGCGTCTGGGCTCTCGGCCGGCCCGTGTCCGTACGCGAGGTGCTGACCGAGCTCCAGAAGAGCCGCGACATCGCCTACACCACGGTGATGACGGTGATGGACACCCTGCATGGCAAGGGCTGGCTGCGCCGTCGGTTGGAGGGCCGCGCCTACAGTTACGAGGCTGTGGCCTCGCGCGAGGCGTACACGGCTCGTTTGATGCGCGGAGCGCTGGCCACGAGCAACAACCAGGCGGCGGCGTTCGTCCACTTCCTCGCCGAGCTCACCCCCAAGGAGGTGGAGGCGCTTCGGCAGGCGTTGAAAATCGTGCCCCCGAGCTGACCTCCGCCCACCCGCCAGGCTCCGGTTCGATTCAGCGTACTCAGACAGGGACATGCGGTCGCGCTTCCCGCCCGATCCTTTCGGTGACCATGGCTTGGAAGTGCGCACATGAGGTGAAGTCATCGTGGTCGCAGTCCAGCGCACATCGGATGAGCTCCAGCGAGGCTTCCGCCTGGGCGATGCGCCGTCTCAAATCGTTCTCGAGACGCCGCAGAATGACGCGCCGTTCCGCCGGCTCCCTGGCCGCGGTCATCTCCCGGATGTCGTCGAGCCCGAACCCGGCTTCCTTCGCCCGCAGGATGACCGCGATCCGGTAGAGGTCATCGGGACCGTACCTGCGGCGGTCGCCTCCGATCCGCGCCGGCTCCAGCAGGCCGACGGCCTCCCAGTGGCGCAGGACGTGCGTGGCCAGGCCGAAGTGTTCCGCCACCTCTCCGATCCTCATCGCCGGAGGGTTCGAGTTTGACTTCATGTCGACATTAAGTCGCATGGTGGGGCACATGTCCAACGACGAGATGCCCCGTGTGCCAGCCGAAGATCTTAATCCGCTCATCCGGCTGCTCGACGCGGCCGACGCATCCCCCGGCGCGGCAGCCCTCCGTGCCCGAACCTACGAACTGCTGCACATCGCCCCCGGAATCCCAGCGGTCGACGTCGGTTGTGGTACCGGCCGCGCCGTGGCGGAGATGAGCGAGCGGGGGACCGAAGCCATCGGCATCGACGCCAGCGTGCAGATGATCGATGAGGGCCGTCGACGCCGGCCGGATCTGGACTTGAGGGTGGGCGACGCCTACGAGCTGTCCCTTCCGGACGGCTCTGTAGCGGCTTACCGAGCCGACAAGGTGTACCACGAGCTCGACGACCCGGCGAAAGCGCTCGGTGAAGCGTTCCGCGTGCTCACACCCGGCGGGCGAATCGCCCTGATCGGCCAGGACTGGGAGAACTTCATCATCGACTCGGACACTCCCACGATCACCCGCACCATTGTCCAGGCGCGCGCGGACATGGTTCCGAATCCTCGCGCCGCTCGCCGCTACCGCAATCTCCTGCTCGACGCCGGCTTCGAGGACGTGTCGGTAGAGGTCCGCAGCGGCATCTTCACCGACGCCACCATGTTGCCGATGCTCTCGGGCATCGCCGAGGGAGCCTTCGCGGCCGGCGCCCTCGATCGGGAGCAAGCCGGCAGGTGGATCGCTGAGCAGGCCGCGCGGGCCAAGGCGGGGCGGCTCCTCCTTGCGATACCGCTGTTCCTCGCCTCGGCACGCCGACCCTGACGAGAACGCCTACCGGTGACGGTCAAGAGACCGGGCGTACGCCGCCCACGAAGGGGCGCGTCTTGATGCTGACATCTTCACCGCGTCTCCCGTCTGCGGGGCGTGAACCATCATGCCGCCGCCGACGTACATGCCGTTGTGGTGAAGGTCGGAATAGAAGGTGGCCCGCTTGAGGATGCCGACGTCCTCGTTCTTGAGAACGCCTATCATGCACCGTAGAGGACCATTTAGTCCAGTCAGGTGATCGACGAGCGTGCAGCGATACACGCCCGGACCGGAGCCGTACGCCTCGCCGCGCGGGCCGATGAGCCGAGTGATTCCGACCTTGCAGGCCTGTCTGCGGTACTTGTCGTGGTCGTGGCCGCGGTTGGTGCAGAGCGTGTCTTGTCGCCGGCGGGGCTGGCCGCGACGGCCCGGCGCTGGTGGGATCGCGTGGATGAGCGGCATCGACTGAGTCGGGACCAAGCGCACCGCTTGCCGAAGCCGCGATAGCCTAGCTTGGACGAAATCGTCCTGTTGGCTCCTGGTCGAGGGATCGGCCGAACTCATGGGGCCAGCCACCCGCCGCAACTCGAGGATGGAGCACGCAGGAGCCGTCAGCCGCGGAACCGACTGCGCCGATGCTGGAGTAAGACGGTGCGGATGGATCTGACACCAACCAGGCGGAACAACCGTTCAGCAGCTGCGCACGGACGGATCGTTCTGACCGGTCATACGGACAACTTCTTATGGGGGATTTCCGACATCGATGACACCATCCGCCGCCTCTCCGCTTAGGCGGAGGCAGGAGCTGATGTCCTCTACGCTCCGAACCTGCCCGACGGGGCCTCCATCAGCGCAGTCATCAGGGCTGTCGCCCTGCAAAGGGAGACCTGACGGCACTCGCGTCGAATTTCAACTTCGGCCACATCATCCACCTCATCAAGGGCTGACACGGCCGCGCACCGGCTCATGGAGCTAGATCGCGACGTGAGCTGTTTCGAATGCCCGTGTGACTCGTGCAGATAAACCCTGAAGTGCTTACAGAGCAGAGCCCCGTCAGGAGCATGCCGTGAGCGAGGAGTACACATGATCGAAAATGCGGAGGCGACGCCGACACACCACGCACCGCAGGTGCGCGTGGTCACGGCATCGTCGTGCGCCGCGGCCGTCCCGACCCAGCCCGCAGCCGTCCGCGCTCCCGCCACTGCTGCGGAGCCCGGGAGCAGGCGGGGCTGGGCGTCCGTCGGTGCGGTCGCGCTCGGCGCGTTCGTCGTCGTCATGACGGAGACGCTGCCTGTGGGGCTGCTACCGCAGATCGCCGACGGACTGCATGTCTCGCTCGGCCTCGCAGGGCTGATGGTGCTCGTGCCGGGCTTCAGCGCCGCGGTGTCGGCGCCGCTGTTCTTCCTCGGCTCCGGCCGCTTCAACCGGCGCTCGGCCATTCTCGTTCTGGGTCTAACGGTGCTGGTGTCGAACGCGGTCGTCGCGATGGCGCCGACCTTCGTCCTGGTGCTGATCGCCCGTATGCTCTTCGGCGCCACCCTCGGAGCCTTCTGGACCGTGGTCTCACCGGTCGGACCCAAGCTGGTGGGCCCGGCCGGCGGCACTCGTGCCATCACCATCATCGCGGCGGGTATCTCGGGTGGGACGGTGGTGGGGCTGCCGGCGGGACAGTTCCTCGGCGACCTCGTCGGCTGGCGTCTCACTTTCGCCGCTGCGGCGGCGGCGACACTGATTGTCGTGGTTGTGCAGACGGTCCTGCTGCCGGGCATTCCACCGGACGGGCGTACGCACCTGCGTGACCTCGTGGGAGTCGTGACGCGGCGGGCCGCCCGGTTTGGGATGGCGGCGGGCGCGGTGGTGTTCATCGGGCAGTTCACCGCGTGGACGTACATCACCCCGTTCCTGATGGACCACACGCATCTGTCCAGCGGCGTGGTCTCCCTGCTGTACGTCGTCTACGGCTGCGGTGGAATCGTCGGCTCGCTCGTCGCCGGATCGCTGTTCAAGCGCGGAGTGATCGGCAGCTTCGCCGGGTCGGCGACGGTGGTGGCCGCATTGCTCATCGGGCTGGCGAACGCGGGCACCATACCCTGGCTGGCCGGCCTGTTGCTCGCGCTGTGGGGCCTGGTCTGGGGAGTCGTGAACCCGGGAACGCTGGTCTGGCTACTCGACGCGGCCCCGGAAACTCCGGAGGCCGCGTCGGCGGTGAATGTGACGAACCTTCAGGTAGCCCTGGCGGCAGGGTCTGGCCTCGGCGCGATCCTTGTCTCGTCGACAACCCTGCAGACGGTGTTCCTCACGGCGGGCTTCACCGTCCTTGCCGCCGCCGTGCTCGCCACGGTGGCGGCGCGGTTCATAACACTCGCCCGGAGGGAATGAGGAGACCCGAGCGAGCCAGGGGGTGGCCGGGCGCTCAGAGCCCCGGACGCACTCGGCGCTCTTGGGAGCCACAGTGATCGGGCTCGCTGAGACCTCACCTGGGGCAATCGGGAAGGTAGTCCCGACGGGTCATCCGGCCCTTGGCCGACTTGGCGCCTCGTCGGCTCGGCATTCTTGAGTCCGGTAAGCAATCCTGTTTCACTCGTGGCAGATCGGCACTGGGTACACGCCCCTGTGGGTCGAAGGCGTTGACGCGGATGGGCTTGCCGGTGGCGGCGACGCCGTCGAAGGCGCGGTGGACGGCGGCGATGACGTCGGGGTGCGTCTGCTGGCCCAGGACGCCCATGGAGGCGGCGAGGTCGCTCGGGCCGACGAAGACGCCGTCGATGCCGGGGGTCGCCGCGATCGCCTCCGCGGCTGCGGCGCCCTCGGCCGTCTCGATCTGCCTCAACACGGAGCGACGGCTCGGGGTCGAGGACCTGCTTGATCGTCACGGGGTCGGCGGCGGGGATGCGCACCACGGACGTGAAGAGGTAGGCCGAGACGGCGTACAGCTGTGCGAGCGTGGACTCAAGGCCGGTGGGAGCGTGTTGCTGTCATGGCTGCTGTCACCTCAGCCATGGTCACTCACCGGGAAGGCCCGAATCAGGCCTGCGGATGACGGTCTGGCACTGCCGACGACATCGCGCGGGCCATGATAGACCGGCGGCGCCTGCCGCCGAGCTGGTTGTCCGGGGTGGGACGACATCGAGGACCGAGATGTCTGCGGTCTGCGTACTTCAACCACAGTCGTTCCCGATGCCGGGGATTTTTAGACGAAGGTGAACAGCCGGTCGGCTTCGAAGCGCGACACCGGGCCGTTGTACACCTTCGCAAGGTCGGGGTAGCCGAGGGCCAGCAGCACTGTTGTGGTGTGTCCGGTTTCACGGATCTTGAACGCCGCGTCGACGCTGATCGGGTCGAACCCTTCCAGCGGCGTGGCCTCGACGCCGAGCTCAGCGGCCGCCATCATGGTCAGGCCCAGCACCAAGTAGGTCTGCTTCTCCATCCAGTGGTTCAGGTCCTTGTAGCGGTAAATGCGCATGTTGAGGAAGTCGCGGGTCATCGACTGCCACAGCGCGTTCTTCGCCTGGTCGGGGAACCGACCGTCGGCGGTCTCCTTGTCGAACACCTCTTCGATGTGGCTCTCGGGCAGATCTGCCCGGGTGGTGAGGATGATGGTGTGCGACGAGTTCAGGATCTTCCCGCTGTTGTCCTGGAATCGTTCGCCCAGGTTGGCCGCGAGGCGCTCTTTGGCTTCGGGCGTGGTGAGGACGTAGAAGTGGTTGGGCTGGATGTTCGTCGATGTCGGCGCGGAGCGCAGAAACGTCAGCAGTTGTTGAAGGGTTTCCTCCGGGATGGTCTTGCTGGGGTCGAAATACCTGGTGAGGTGCTTGTTCATGAGCTTGTCGAGGTCCATGTCAACCTGCCTTCTTCTTGCGATCGCTATGTGAGGAGCGGTGGTCCGTAGGGTTTGGGCTAGTTCGTGCCGCGGGCAAGTAGGTCGCTGATGCGCTCGAAGCTGATGCCTGTCGTCGCGGCGGTGAGGTCACCCGCGACGAGCGCCTTGGTGGCCTGTTCGAGTGCTTCCATCGCGTGGGTGTAGAGCGCTGGACCCACGCTGATGCGTTTGACCCCGGCCTTCTGAAGTTCTGCGACGGTCAGCACCTTGTCCGCCGGCGAGATGAGGACGTTGACCGGTGTCGGCGCGACGGCGGTGACGATCGCGACGAGTGCGTCGAGGTCGGGCGGGAAAGGGGCGTAGAGCACATCCGCGCCGACCTCGGCGAAGGCCGTCAGCCGCCGGATGGTGTCGTCGAGATCGGGCCGCCCCTGAATGAAGTTGTCGGTGCGGCCGGTGACGACGATGCGTCCCTTGGCCGCGTTGACGGCGCTACGCATGCGGTTGACGGCATCGTCGAAGTCGCGGATCGGTTGATCGGGGTTGCCCGAGGTGTCCTCGATCCCGATACCGGCCAGGCCGGACGCCACGGCGGCTTCCACGGTCGCAGCGACGTCTTCAGGCGTCTCGCCGTAGCCGTCCTCGAAGTCTCCGTTGACCGGCAGCCCGGTGAGCCGGCCAAACAGCCGCGCATGCTCGAGGTGCTCTTCGCGGGTGACTTGGTGACGCCCGTCAAGGCGGCCGAGCGTGCTGGCGAGCGCCACCGACGATGTCGCGATCGCCTCGAAGCCGGCATCGGCCAGCATCAGCGCCGAGAGGCCGTCCCAGGCGTTCGGCATGACAAGGCCACCGTCGCGGGTGTGCAGCGCCATGAATTTCTCATAAAGCTCGGAGCCCGGCATGTCGGAGCCTTTCCTGAGTGATCGTGGAGTCGGTGAGGGTTGCGGCTGCGTGCGCGGACCGCGTGGGTCGTGACATAGCGAATCGACCTCCGGTCGGGGTGCGAGTAGTCCTCATCAAGCCCAAGTCGACCTCTTGGCGCCACAGAGCTCCGCCGCAGGCCTTACCCGCGTTGGCCGCAACCCGGCAGAGGGCGGTCGGTCGCGTCGGGTGCTTGGTGAAGTGCATTGCGAGGGGTGACTCCGTCAGCGCCGAGTTCCGGATCTCGTCGCAGCGCATGCAAGAAGGACTATACAGTCCAACTACACGCATGAAGGACTGCACAGTCCAAAACCTGGTAAACCCAGAATGTCGCACTTCACCGTGTCTGCTGGCGTCCCCGGGGCTGACGTCCGGACCGACCGGATCGTGCTCACGTTGGACTAAGTAGACCTTTTGCATCAAGCACTTCCGGCACACTCAGGGCACACGACGCGTGACATGAAGGCCTGGTCGAGCGCGGCCCGAGCCTGCTCGAAGGGGGCCGCGCATCACGCCATGGCGGGTCCGTCCAGGTGGACTGGACGGACCCCTTCGACCCCCGTCCGCCCCACCGGACGATGAGTCGGATCGATGAACCGCCGATGGACCGCGACGAGCAGTGAAGGGGGCCAGTGGTCAAGCTGCTGTCGAACGGTGATGCGGCGGGGGCGGGGGACTGAAGGCGAAGCTGGAGGAGATCGGCGCCGCGGTCGCCGATGTAGAGGCGCGCGAGGCCGACATCCGGGCGGGCTACGTGTATGTGATCTCCAACATCGGCGCGTTCGGCGAGAACGTCGTGAAGATCGGCATGACCCGGCGGCTGCAGCCCGAGGACCGGGTGCGTGAGCTGGGGGACGCCTCGGTGCCGTTCAGGTTTGACACCCACGCACTGATCTTCAGCGAGGACGCTGTCTCCCTCGAAGGCCGGCTCCACGACGAACTGCGCGAGCGGCGCGTCAATAAGGTCAACCCGCGCCGTGAGTTCTTTTACGCCACCCCAGCAGAGGACCGCGACCTGCTGGAGAAGATCGTCGGCCAGCACCGGCAGTCGGCTCACGGCGCTGCACCCGCAGCTGGACGAACCCCGCCACACCAGCGGCCGCACCAGCGAAAACCAAGACGGTGGATCTTCAGTGAAGACCCGACTGGACCTCGGTCAGTCGATGCCTTCGACGATGCGGAAGTCGCGCTCGACGCCGTCGGAGAGGGCGACCAGCGCCTCCTGGTAGGCCGCACTCTCGTACGCCGCGACGGCCTGCTCGAAGCTGTCGAACTCGACCAGGACGGTGCGCTCGGCGATTCCGGCGTCACGCGCCACGACCCGACCGCCACGGACGAGGGTCCGGCCGCCCCCGGCCGCGACGGCCGGACCGGCCAGCTTGTTGTAAGCAGCCAGCTTCTCAGGGTCTGAAATGGTGCGGTAGACGCTGACCCAGTAGCCCTTGGGCATCGAACCTCCAGTGTTGGGATGAGTGCATCTGACTTACGGGTTGGTCTCGGAGGAGCGTCGGCGGGCGAGAGCGAGGCTTGTCAGCGTCGTGATCGCCATGGCGCCGATGCCGACCAGCGCCGCGGTGGTGTAGGCGCTGTCGTCGGGGAAGAGGTGGCCGGGGCCGGTGCCCGCGGCGAGGATCAGGCCGCCGATGGCGCTGCCCAGGGAGTACCCGACGCTGCGGACGACGTAGTTGAAGCTCATGGCGCTCGACGTCTCGCTCTTGGGGGTGACGGCCAGGATGACGCCGGGCATCGCGGCCGAGAAGCCGCCGACGCCGAAGCCGAGCACGCCCATCGCCGCGAACAGTTCGGCCAGGTCCGACCGGGCCGCCGCGAACAGGGCGAACCCGCCGCCGACCACGACGGCGCTGCCGGCCAGGAGCAGGGGGTCGGCGATCCGCGTCCGGACCCGCGGCGTGAGCTTGCCGGCGACGAATCCCAGCACCGAGAACGGGATGAGGACCAGCCCGGCGACGAAGGTCGTCAGCCCGAAGCCGTAGCCGGCGCCATGCGGCGTCTGCGCGTACCGGGTGATGAGCGTGAGCAGGAGGTACATGCCGATCCCGCCGACGAACATGGCGAGGTTCGCCCCGGCGACCGCCGGGTGCCGTACCGCCCGCACATCGATCAGGGGCGTCGTGCTGCGCAGCTCGATGACGGCCCAGACGCAGAGCAGCACCACCGCGACGACGGCGAGGCCCGCCGCCAGGGCGAGGTGCCGGCTCCACAGATTCCGTTCGCCGGCGAGGAACAGCACCAGGAGCAGCGCAGCGGCCAGGACGACCGCGCCTGCCACGTCCACGTGGGCGGAGCGGCCTTCGGGGGCTTCGGGCATGGAGCGCCACGCGGTCAGGAGGGCGGCGGCGGTGACGACCAGGCCGAGGCCGTAGGCGGCCCGTACCCCGCCGAGCTCGGCGAGCAGTGCGGCCAGCGGGTAGCCGACACCGGCCCCGATGATCGAGACCACCGAGATCAGGGCGATCACGGCCGCGCCGCGCTCCTCGGGGAGGTGGTCCCGGGCCACGCCCATCATCAGCGCCGTCAGCCCGAGCCCGACGCCCTGGGCCGCCCTGCCGGCCAGCAGCCACGCGAACGGCAGCGGCAGCACGGTGAGCGCGCTGCCGGCGACGACGACCGCCAGCGTGGCGAGGATCGTGGCCCGCCGGTGTGGGCCGGCTCCGAGCCGGCCCAGGACCGGCGTGGCGACGGCGCCGCTGAGCAGCGCGACGGTCAGCGTCCACTGCGCGCTGCCGAGCGAGACGTGGAACGAGGTCGCCACGCTGGTGATGAGCGGCGTCCCCAGGCTGCCGACCGCCGCCACGACCAAAGCGATGAACATCAGGGCGGGGACCAGCAGCCGCGCCACCGGAAACGCCTTCGCCGCGACCTCGCCGATCGGCTGCCCGGTCACTGCTTCGGCCCTTCGCGGTCCTGGCTTTCGAGCTCTGCCAGATGCTTCAGCGCCGGAAGGGCCGCCACCAGCGCCTCGACCTCGTCGCCGGTGAGCTCGCCGATCAACCGCTCGAACGCCTGGATGCCCGCCTGACGCCGCGTCCGGACATAGGAGGCGCCGGCCTCGGTCAGGCACACCAGCGTGACCCGCTTGTCGGATGCGTCGCCCCGCCGCTCGACCAGGCCGGACTCCTCCATCACCCGGACCAGGGTGGTCATCGCGGGCTGGGTGACGCCCTCGACCGCGGCCAGATCGGTGATGCGCCGCGGGCCGGTCCGGTCCAGGGTGGCCAGGGTGGCGGCGGACGTCAGGCTCATGTCCCGAGGCAGGCGTCTCGCGGCCCTGGTGGCCAGGCCGTAGAGAGCTGCCCCGATGGCGGCGGACGCGTCAGGAGCGGTGTCTTGACGGCTCATGCCCGAAGCATAGCACTTTTATATTCATAGTTTATGGAATGACGTGCGGCAAAGGCCGTGGTGCGGGCGCGAGGAACGGTCGGCCATGCCCGTTGCTCCGTATCGCCGGTAGCGGTCGGCCCGGCGTCGGGCGGTGGTGACGGCGACCTGGAAACGTTCGGCTGCCCTGCACACTGGCCAGTCGTCGTCGACGACACACTGGGCTCCACGCCCGTGGACAGCGGCCGCTCACGCGCGCTGCTATCGCCATCTGGCACAACGACCAGAGCGGACAGCCCGTCCTGCGCTCACTGACCGCCTACGACCACTAACCCTCCGGGCCGATCGTGTACGTGGACGGTGCCAGCGTGCGCAGGACATCGAACTCGTTGCCCTCGGGATCGGCCATGACCACCCAGCTCCGGCCGGAGCCCTGCCCCACGTCCACCTTGGCGGCGCCGAGGCCGAGCAGCCTGGCCACCTCCTCGTCGGTACCGCCGTCGATCGGGCTGACGTCGAGGTGGAGCCGGTTCTTCACGGTCTTGCCCTCGGGCACCCGAATGAACACCAGAGTGGGCGGCATCTGGCGGGCCCGGACCTCCTCGACGGTTGGCTCCCAGGAGCCGATCTCGACCTTGCCCTCGCTCCGGTCGATCACCTTGAAGTCCAGGACCGCGCACCAGAAGGCCGCGAGCCGCTCCGGATCGTGGCAGTCGACAACCAACTCGGTGAACCTACTGGTCATGACTCCCCCAACAGTGCGGACGGGGGCTCAGCCTATGAGGCCGCGCCACCCGTCCGGCAAGTCCGGGATCGCTACGACCACTAACCCTTGGGATCGATCATCTAGAGGTCGCCCGTGGTGAGCATGATTTTGATCGACTCTCGGGAGGCCATCGCGGCGTAGCCCTGCGCCACGTTCTCCAGCGGGAGGACGGTGTCGAACACGGGGCCGGGATCCAGGGTCCCGGTCGTGATGCGCGAGATCAGGTCGGGGAGATACCGGCGTATGGGGGCGATCCCGAGGTTCAGGCTCAGGTTGTGGACGAGCGGCTGGAACAGCGGCAGCGTCGGCGCCGTGTGCGGCACGCCCACCGCGCCGATGGAACCGCCGTCCCGGGCCATGCCGACCGCCATGGCCCAGGACTCCGGCGTGCCGACCGCCTCGATCACATGCCGCACCCCGAGGCCGCCGGTCCGCTCGCGTACCGCCGCGACGCCTTCCTCGCCCCGCTCGGCGATGACGTCGGTCGCTCCGAAGGACTCGCCGACGGCGGCGCGGTCCGCGTGGCGGCTCATCAGGAAGATCCGTTCGGCACCGAGGATGGCCTTCGCCCCCAGCACCGCGCACAGCCCGACGGCTCCGTCGCCGATGACGGCCACCGTGGACCCCTCGGCGACACCCGCCATGACGGCTCCGTGCAGACCGGTGCCCATCACGTCCGAGGCGGACAGCAGCGCGGCGTACACGGATTCGTCGAAACCGGTCGGACCGCCGGGCACCTTCACCAGCGTTCCGTCGGCCCATGGCACCCGGACCGCTTGGCCCTGGCCGCCGTCGGCGCCGGGTGCGCCGAAGGTGCCGCCCCTCTCGCACGAGGACTGGATTCCGTCCAGGCAGGCGGGGCAGGTGTTGTCGGACCACGTGAAGGGCGCGACGACCAGGTCGCCGGGGCGGACGGCGCGGACCTCGCCGCCGACCTCCTCCACGATGCCGATGAACTCGTGGCCCAGCCGGGACCGCTCCGCACGGGTGATGACGCCTCGATAGGACCACAGGTCCGAGCCGCAGACGGCGGCGCGCAGAACACGCACGACGGCGTCGGTCGGCTCGGACAACGCGGGGTCGGGCACGTCCTCGACGACGACGTGGCCGGCGGACATGTAGAGGGCGGCGCGCAAGGGGATTCCTTCGTGGGGTCGGTTCGATCAGTTAAAAGGCCGGCCTGCGGACGTCCACGGCGAGCGTCGACTCGACGTGGGCGGCCACGGCCAGCAGTTCCATGTCGGTGCCCAGCGGGGACGACAGCTGGAGTCCGATCGGGAGGCCGTCGGCGCTCCAGCCGCAGGGCAGCACCAGGGCCGGGGCTCCGGTGAGGTTGTAAATGCCGGTGAACAGACCCTCCGCGGCCCCCTCCGGCGTGTCCACGGGAGGCGTCGTGACGGGCGCGACGAAGGGCGCGGCGGGAGTCAGCAAGACGTCGATCCCCGCGTAGACCCCGGTCGCGGCGGGCAGCAGTCGCTCCCGTACGGCGAGGGCCTTCCGATAGTCGGCCTCGCTCACCCCGGAGCCGGAACTCAGCAGCCGCAGGGTCTCCGGCCCGTAGTGGCCGGGATCCGCGCTCACCCGCGCCCCGTGAACCTGCCACGCCTCGTACAGCAGGATGTGAGGGAAGGCCGCGTCGAGTTCGTGGAAGACGGAGCCGTCCACCTCGACGACGGAGTCGCCGGCGTTGCGGAGGATGTCCAGCGCCGCCCTGACCGCGGCGGCCACGTCCGGCTCGACCTCGGCGCGCTCCAGCAGGCCGGGGAGCACTCCCACCCGGATACCGGCACCGGATCGAGTCACGGGACGGTCGCCGGTAAGAGCCGAGAAGACGGTGGTCGTGGTCGCGACGTCGCGGGCGAGCAGCCCCACGTGGTCGAGTGTGGGGGCGAGCGGCTCGACGCCGTCGAGTGGCAGCGCGCCGTAGCTGGGCTTGAATCCGACCGTGGCGCAGTAGTGGGCCGGGATCCGGATGGAGCCGCCCGTGTCGCTACCCAGCGCCGCCGGGCATACGCCGGCGCCGACCAGGGCGGCCGATCCTCCGCTGGACCCGCCGGCCGTCCGCCCGGGGTTGTAGGGGTTCATCGCCTCCCGCACCTCCGGGTGGACCGCGCCGGCCGCGTACTCCAGCAGCGAGGTCGCCGCGAAGACGTCCGCGCCGGCCGCGCGCAGCGCCTGGACGACGGGGGCGTCGGCGGCGGCCGGCTCGGCGCGCATCGACGCGGGGTTGCCGTTGCCGCGCGGGTGTCCGGCGATGTCGATCATGTCCTTGACGGCGACCGGCACGCCGTGCAGGGGTCCCTCGGGCGCGCGCGGCGGCGCGGGGAACAGCGTGACCACGGCGTCGAGCGGCCGGCCGAGTCGTTCGGCTCGTTCGTACGCCGCGAGCAGCCGCAGGTTCGCGACCTCGCAGGTGCGCTCGCCCCGCTCGATCGCCTTGATCAGCTGGCCGGTGTAGGTGGTCAGCGGCCCTGAGAGGTCGTGCAGCAGGTCGTCGACCTCGGTCTTGCGCCTGCGGACCATCAGGTCGCGGTAGATGCCGCTGTGGGACTTGGCGCTGTTGCGGTTGAACGTGACGAGCCGGTCGAGCGAGCCCTCGAGGTCGTCGGGGTCGAAGCCGTCGAACCCCTCGGGCTTCACCGGCGCCTGCGCGAGCACCTCCCTGGCGATGCCGAGCATGAGCGGCCGCCACTCGGGCGCCTCCAGGGAGTCGGCGATGGACAGGTCGGAGACCGCGCCCGCGTAGAGCATCGCACCGTAGGCCTCCTTGCCCCAGAGGAAGCCCATGATGTTGCCGGTGGCCTCGGCGTAGGGCAGGGCCTCGACGAGCTCGCGGACCCGAGGTGTGATCTCACCGCCGGTCGGCTCGCCGACCCGGAAGGTGCCGATGTTGCCCTGCATGATCCGGCCCGGGCCCAGTACGTCCGCCCCGAAGTTCACGAAGCTCACGAGGAGCCGGTGGGCGCCGACGACGGCGGAGAGCCGGTCGGCGGTCAGGCCGTTCTGGAAGCTGACCAGGTATCCGTCGGGAGTGAGCCGATCACGCACAAGTTCCGCGGCCTGGTCGGTGTGATGGCTTTTGACCGCGATCGCGACGTGGTGCAGGCGTTCCGGCAGACCATCGGGGGTGACCGCCCGTGCCCTCACCGTGAAGTTCTCGACGGGCCCCTCGATGGACAGGCCGTCGCGGTTGATGGCCTGGACGTGCGCGGGGTCGGCGTCGCACAGGAGCACATCGTGGCCGGCGCGGATCATGTGCGCGCCGATCGTGCCGCCGATCGCGCCCGCGCCGATGATCGTCAGTTGCATGAGAAGCCGCCTGGTTTGGGAGTGATTGGGGGGCTTTGCCGTTGGACACTACCTGAACCGATTTGAATGCTCTAGTCTGCATCTGCTGGTGAAGTCGGGACGGCGACCTTACGTATGACAGCTGATCGACGCGTAACCTTTACGAAACGTCGTGATGCTCCAATACTTCGTCGCGGGCCGATCTGATCCTCCGTCGGACCCCTGAAGGCCCTTGCTGAGGCCCCTTTTTCGTCCATAGCGACCCCTGCGCACCACCGCGACATCTCGTGAAGGATAGGCATGTCTGACCACAGCACTGACGCATCGGCCCCATCGGCCTCACAGATCTTCGCCGGCCTCAGGGTGCCCGACATCAGCCGGCGCCGGATGCTCCAACTCGGCGCGCTCGGCATCGGGGCGTTCGCGTCCGCGCCGCTGCTGGCAGCCTGCGGATCGTCATCGGACACCTCCACCGGCGCCTCGTCCGGCGCTGCCAAGAAGGGGGGAGATCTGGTCATCGTCCGTGACCACGACGCGGTGAACATGGACAAGACGACGGTGTTCAGCAACGCCTCGATCTGGACCTACGCACAGATCTACGAGCCGCTGGTGGCCATGACGGAGGACGGCCTGGGGGTGAAGCCCTGGCTCGCGGAGAGCTACGAGATGTCGCCCGACAACAAGTCGTGCACGCTGAAGCTCAGGAAGGGCGTGAAGTTCCACAACGGCCAGCCCATGACCTCGGCGGACGTGAAGTTCTCCATCGACGAGTCGAGTAAGACCAAGGGCGGCTGGGAGTTCATCAACTCCGCGATCAAGGAGGTGACCACGCCGGACGAGTACACCGTCGTGGTGACCACCAAGTATCCGTGGGCGCCGTTGCTGGCCGACCTGAGCTGCCCGAACAACGGAATCATCCCCAAGGACTACGCGGGCAAGACCAAGGACGAGTTCTACGCCAACCCGATCGGAACCGGCCCGTTCGTGTGGGGCACCTGGCAGAAGGGCAGTGCCCTCACGCTGAAGAAGAACCCCTCGTACTGGCAGTCGGGCAAGCCGTACCTGGACTCGGTCACCTGGAAGGTGGTCGCGGACAGCAACGCCCGCGCGATCCAGCTGCAGGGCGGGCAGGCGCACATCAACGAGAGCCCCCCGTTCTCCAGCCTCGCCCAGCTCAAGAACACGCCGAACCTGAAGGTCGACCTGTTCCCGTCCACCAGGACGGACTACATCATGATGAACCAGCACAAGAAGCCGTACGACGACGTGCACGTGCGCCGCGCCATCTCCTATGCCATCGACCGGGAGGCGCTGGTCAAGACCATCCTGTTCGGCAACGGCACCCCGGCGAACTCGTTCCTGATGCCGTCCACGCCGTTCTACGACAAGAACTGCCCCGGCATCCAGTACGACATGAACAAGGCCCGGGAGGAGCTGCGTCAGTCGAGCGTGCCGAACGGCTTCACCACAACGTGGCTCGCCATGTCGGGCGACGCGGTGGACGCGGCGATCGCGCAGGTCCTGCAGGCGTCGCTGAAGGAGCTCGGCATCACGATGAACATCCAGAACGTGGACCCGAGCGCACAGCACGACATGACCGGCAAGCTGGACTACGAGATCGCGCACTCGTACTGGACGATGGACCTGGCCGACCCCGACGAGCTGGCGCAGTTCGCCCTCGATCCCAGTTCCGGCGGGCACTCCTTCGACACCGGCTTCAACGACCCGGAGATCATGGATCTGGTCCACCAGGCGCAGAAGGAGTTCGACAAGACCAAGCGCCAGGCGCTGTACAGCGAGCTCCAGGCGAAGGCCGCCGAGTCCGCGTTCCTCGCGTTCCTCTTCTACACGCCCTTCCCGTACGCGACGGCGAGCGACGTGAAGGGCTTCAAGGTCCTGCCGACCGGGTCCTACCACATGGAAGACGTCTCGCTCTGAGCCGGGCCGATGCGGACTGAGAACCTGGAGCGAGAGCAACGATGAGGTATGTCGTCTACATCCTGAAACGGGTGGTGTCGCTGATCCCGGTGTTGCTCGGGATCTCGTTCATCGTCTTCTTCCTGATCCGGCTGATCCCGGGAGATCCGGCGGCGACCCTGCTCGGCGTGCACGCCACCCCGGAGGCGGTCAAGGAACTGCGCGATCAGATGGGGCTCGAGAAGCCACTGCTGAGCCAGTATCTGACGTTCCTGGGCCACCTGCTGCAGGGCAACCTCGGATTCTCCTACGTGTACAACAGCTCGGTCCTGGGACTGATCGGGACCAGTCTGCCGGTGACGATCTGGCTGCTGGTCTCGGGCACCTTCTTCACGCTGCTGATCGCCGTACCGCTGGCCGTCCTGGCCGCGGCGCGGCGCAACGGGGTCGCCGACAACATCATCCGGGCGGTGCCGGTCGTGGGTCTGGGGTTGCCGGCGTTCCTGCTGGGCATCGTGCTCATCCTGGTCTTCGGGCTGAAACTGGGCTGGTTCCCGGTCGGGGGGTACGGCGACAGCCTGGCCGAGCATCTGCGCGGCATCGTGCTGCCGGGCGTCACGGTCGCCCTGACGCTCGCGCCGATCGTGATCCGCAGCCTGCGCGCCAGCATGATCGAGGTGCTGAGCAGCGACTACATCGTGACGGCGCACAGCAAGGGGATCAGCACCGCGCGGGTGGTGCTCGGACACGCCCTGCGCAACGCCGCCGTCTCGTCCGTCACCGTCCTGGGCGTCAACATCGCCTATCTCACGGGATCGACGCTGGTGGTCGAACGGGTCTTCTCGCTCCCGGGCATCGGACAGCAGATGATCAATTCCATTTTCGGAAGGGACTTCCCCACCGTGCAGGGAATCACTCTGGTCTTCGCGATCATGGTCGTCGTCGTGAACCTGTTGACCGACGTGGCGCACTCCGCCCTCGATCCCCGGGTCCAGCTCACATGAGCGCGGTCGCCACCGCGGGCCCCGCCGCGCCGGCGGGTTCCGGCGCCCGCCGCCGGCGTGGCCGGTGGAACGCGCCGCTCGTCGCCGGGCTGATCCTGTTCGGCCTGATCGTCGCCCTCGCGCTCTGCGCGCCACTGCTGACGAGCCAGGACCCGATCAAGCAGAACCTCCAGGCCGCCTTCCTCGACCCCGGCGCGAAGGGCCACCTGCTCGGCACCGACGCGCTCGGGCGCGACGTGCTGGCCCGGCTGCTCTACGGAGCCCGCGTCGACCTGCGGGTCGGCGTCGTGGCGGTCATCTCGCCGCTGATCATCGGCAGCCTGATCGGGCTGGTCGCGGGATGGTTCGGCGGATGGGTGGACGCCGTCATCGGCCGGATCGTGGACATGGTGATCGCGTTCCCGTTCCTGGTCCTGGTCATCGCGCTGGTCTTCGCGATGGGGCCGGGGACGACCAGCATCTACGTCGCGGTCACTCTGGTCGGGTGGGTGGCGTACTGCCGCATCGTCCGCGGTCAGGTCCTGGTCGCCAAGGAGCAGGAGTACGCCATGGCGGCGCGGGCCAGCGGGCTGCCGACGTGGCGGATCCTGCTCCGGCACCTGCTGCCGAACGTCGTCCTGCAGGCGATCATCTTCTCGATGAGCGACATCGTGCTCACCCTGCTGGCGATCGTGACCCTCGGCTTCCTCGGCCTCGGCGTGCCGCCGCCGACCCCCGACTGGGGAACCATGATCCAGGAAGGTCAGCAGTTCATCTTGACCAAGTGGTACATGGCCACGATCCCGGGCCTGGCCGTCGTCGTCACGGGACTCGCGCTGGCGCTGATCGCGGACGGCATCGTGGAGAAGGCGAACCAATGACCCCTCCGCTGCTCGAGGTGCACGACCTGCACGTCGACATCCCCATGCCGCACGCACGGCTGCACGCGGTCCGCGGCGTGTCCCTCACGGTGGGCGCGGCCGAGTCGGTGGGGCTGGTCGGCGAGTCCGGCTCGGGCAAGAGCCTCACCCTGCGCGCGCTGCTCGGACTGCTGCCCCGCCCGGCGCGGATCGTCTCGGGAACCATCCTCATCGACGGCGAGGACGTCACCGGGCTGCCGGCCAAGCGACTGCGGCGCCGGCTGGCCGACACGATGAGCATGATCTTCCAGGACTCGCTGACGGCGCTGAACCCGGTCATGCGCGTGGGCGACCAGATCGCCGAGGCGCCGCTGCGCAGGCTCGGCAAGTCGCGCGGCGAGGCCAGGTCGATCGCCGTCGACCTCATGAGAGAGGTCGGGATAGCCGATCCCGAGCGCCGGTACGAGCTGTATCCGCACCAGCTGTCCGGCGGCATGCGCCAGCGTGTCTGCATCGCGATCGCGCTGTCCACCAAGCCCCGGCTCATCCTCGCCGACGAGCCGACCACGGCCCTGGACGTGACGATCCAGGCCCAGGTCCTCGGCGTCCTGCGGCAGCTCAAGCAGGAGGAGCACGTCGGCCTGCTGCTGGTCAGCCACGACCTGGCCGTGGTCAGCCAGACCTGCTCGCGGCTGTACGTCATGTACGCCGGCAAGGTCGTCGAGTCCGGCGACCTGGTCGACCTGGTGACCGAGCCCCGGCATCCGTACACCTTCTCCCTGCTCCGGTCGGTGCCCGACCCGGACCGGCGCGTGGCCCGGCTGCTGACCATCCACGGCCGGCCGCCCGACCTCACCCAGCCTCTGACCGGCTGCTCCTTCGCCCCCCGATGCCCGTTCGCCGAGGACGCCTGCCGAGTGGGGGAGCCGGAGCCGGTGCCTGCCGGAACGGGGAGACTGAGCGCCTGCCGGCGCGTGGACACGGCGGAGCGGTGGACTGCGATGGCCGAGGAAGAAGCGGGGAGCACGCGGTGACGGCGGCTGACGAGATTCTCTCGATCGAGGGCCTGGCCCGGCACTTCAGCCCTCCCGTGTCGGTGACCGACCGGCTCTTCGGGAAGAAGCCGGTGGTGAACCGCGCCGTCGACGGCGTGGACCTGGTGCTGCACAAGGGGGAGACGCTGGGCCTCGTCGGCGAGTCGGGCTGCGGCAAGTCGACCCTCGCGCGCACCGTCGTCGGCCTGTACCGCCCCACGGCGGGCACGATCAACTACGAGGGCGAGGTCCTGCCGGAGAAACGCACCCGGGCACAGCAGCGCGCGATCCAGATGGTCTTCCAGGACCCCTACAGCTCGCTGAACCCGCGGATGACGGTCGGGCAGATGCTCTCGGAGCTGCTCCGGTTCCACAAGCTGGTCCCGCGCAACAGGGTGGACGCGCGCAACCGCGAGCTGATGCACCTGGTCGGCCTGCCGGAAAGCGCCCTGGGCCAGCGCCCGCGGCAGTTCTCGGGCGGGCAGCGGCAGCGCGTCGGCATCGCGCGGGCGCTCGCGCTGGAGCCGGCCGTGCTGGTGGCGGACGAACCGGTGTCCGCCCTCGACGTGTCGGTCCAGGCCACCATCATCAACCTGCTGGCCGACCTCAAGGAGACGCTCCACCTGTCGGTCATCTTCGTCTCGCACAACATGGCGGTCGTGCGGCAGATCTGCGAACGCACCGCCGTGATGTACCGGGGCCGCATCGTCGAGACCGGAGCCACCGCCACCCTGTTCGACGATCCGGCGCATCCGTACACCAGGCTGCTCATCGGCTCGGTTCCCCGCCTGGTCGGCGCGCGGGGCCCGGTGGAGGCGGAGGCGGAGCAGACCGGCGACCTCGGTCCCGTGCGGGAGGAGGTCGCGCGGTCCGCGACGCGCGACGGGACCCAGCCCTGCCGCTTCGCGGACCGGTGCCCGTCGGTCGTCGCCGCGTGCGCCGCCGAGCCGCCGCTGCTCGCCGATCCCCGCGACGCACGCAGGCGCGCCGCCTGCGTGCACATTTCCCACCATTCTGAAGGAGTGATCGCGTGAGCGGTCCGATCGTCATCGGCAGCGAGCGGAGCGAGGCCGGCCTGCCCGCCGCCATGGAGACACTCGCCCGCGGCGGCTCCGCCCTGGACGCGGTCGAGGCCGGTCTGCGCAGGTGCGAGGACAACCTGGACGACCACTACGTGGGGACCGGCGGGCTGCCGAACGCCCAGGGTGTGGTGGAGCTCGACGCGTCGGTGATGGTCGGCTCGACGAGGGCCTTCGGCGCCGTCGGCGCGGTGAAGGGATTCCCCAACCCCGTCTCCATCGCCCGGGCCGTCCTGGAGCGGCTACCCCAGCACAGCCTCCTCGTCGGCGAGGGCGCCGAGCTGTTCGCCGAGGAGAACGGATTCGCCCGCGCGGAGCTGCTGACCGAGGAGTCCAAGAAGCTGTTCCTGTCGGCACTCCAGCCGTCGGACGAGTCCGTCGAAGGCGAGCGGACCGCGGCGCAGGCCGGCGACGAGCTGTACCGCCGGACCGCGCTCGAACTCGTCAACCGCTTCGCCCCGCACGACGGGCCCTGGGGGACCATCAACATCATCGCCCTCGACGCCTCAGGCGAGCTCGTCGTGGGCGTGTCCACCAGCGGCTACCCCTGGAAGTACCCGGGGCGCATCGGGGACTCCGCCGTTCCGGGCGCGGGAAACTACGCCGACGCGCGGTACGGAGGCGCCGCCTGCACGGGCCGGGGAGAGCTGAGCATGCGGGTCCTCGGCGCCCGGGGCATCGTCGCGGACATCGCGCGCGGGCTCGACCCCTCGGCGGCGTGCCTGGCGATGCTCGCCGATGCGGCCACCCTGCCCGACGAGTTCCGTGCCGAGCTGCGCTGTCTCGCCCTCACGCCGGACGGCCGGCACGGCGCGGCGGCGGGACAGGCCGGCTCGTACTACGTGGTGATGACCGAGAGCTCGACCGGACCGGAGTCCCACCCGAGGAGCGTGCTGTCGTGAAGATCTTCATCTCCTCCGACATGGAGGGGACCGCCGGCGTGGTGGACTGGGACCAGTGCGTCATCGGCGGGTCGCAGTATCCGTACTACACCGAGCTGCTGACGGGGGAGATCAACGCCGCCATCGAGGGCGCGATGCGGGCGGGCGCCACGGAGTTCCTGGTGAACGACGCGCACTCGAAGATGGCGAACCTGAAACCGGACGCACTCGCCGGACGCGCCGGCTATCTGTCCGGCCGGTACAAGCCGATGTACATGATGCAGGGGCTCGACCCGAGCTTCGACGCGATCTTCCTGGTCTCGTATCACGGATCGATGGGCAGCAGGGGCTCGGTCCTGTCGCACACCTACTTCCCGCTGGCGTTCGCCGAGGTGACGATCAACGGCGTCGTCGCCGGTGAGGCGGGCATCAACGCGCTCGTGGCGGCCGCATACCGGGTGCCGATCGTGCTGGTCACCGGCGACGCGACGACCGCAGAGGAGACCGAGCGGTTCTGTCCGGGAATCAAGGCCGCGGTCGTGAAGCGGTCGGTGTCCCGGTTCTCCGCCGAGGCGTTGCACCCGGAGGCCGCGAGGGACCTGATCCGCGAGCGGGCGCGCGAGGCCGTCGAGCACCTGCCGGGCGCCGCGCCGCCGTCCATCGGCCTCCCGGTCACGCTCGGCATGTCCTTCCGCAGCAGCGACTACTGCGAGCTGGCCGCCAGGATCGCCGGAGTCGAGCGGACCGGGGACCTGTCGGCGGTCATCGTCGGAGACGACCCGCTGTGGATCTATCAGACGTTCATCACGGTCGTGCTGCTGTGCCGGGGGCTGGTCGAATGAAGATAGTCGACGTGCTCACACAGCCGGTTCGCACCGGCTTCTTCGCCGACGACCAGGCGGCGATCAGGGCCGGTGCGGAGCACGACGGCTTCGCCTACGCGGGCGCCCCGATCACGCCCGGGTTCTCCGCCATCCGGCAGGCGGGCGAGGCGCTGTCGGTCCTGCTGCTCCTCGAAGACGGCTCCGTGGCCCACGGCGACTGCGCGGCGGTGCAGTACAGCGGTGCCGGTGGCCGCGACCCGCTCTTCAGCGCCGCGGCGGCCCGCCGGGACGTCGAGGAGCACCTCGTCCCGATGCTGGCCGGCGCGGAGCTCGGCTCGTTCCGCGAGCTGGCCGGGCGGGTGGACGCATGCCGTACGACCTCCGGCCCGTTGCACACGGCCATCCGGTACGGCGTGACGCAGGCGGTGCTCGACGCCGTCGCGCAGAGCCGGCGGCTCACCATGGCCGAGGTCGTGCGTGACGAATACGCGACCGGCGTCGATCTGGAACCGGTGCCGATGTTCGCGCAGACCGGCGACGACCGGTACGCCAACGCGGAGAAGATGATCCTCAAACAGGTGGACGTCCTGCCGCACGCCCTGATCAACAACGTCGACACCAAGCTGGGCCGGGGTGGCGAACTCCTCGAGGACTACCTGCGGTGGCTGGTGAAGAGGATCGGGGAGCTGCGCCCGGACAGCGCGTACACGCCCCGGTTGCACGTCGACACCTACGGCACCGTGGGCCTCGCCTTCGACGGCGACGTCGACGCGGTCGCCGCCTATCTCGCCCGTCTCGGGGAGATCGCGGCCCCGTATGAGCTGGTGGTCGAGCATCCCGTCGACGCCGGGAGCCGGGAGGCCCAGATCGAGACGTACGTCCGGCTGCGGTCCGCCCTGCGGCGGATGGACGCGCGGGTGAAGATCGCCGTCGACGAGTGGTGCAACACCCTTGAGGACATCGAGATGTTCGTCGACCGGGGCGCGGCCGACGTGATCCACGTCAAGACACCGGACCTCGGCGGCATCAACAACACGATCGAGGCGCTGCTGCTGGTGCGCGACCGCGGACTTGTCGCGTACTGCGGTGGCACGTGCAACGAGACGGACCGCTCGGCGCAGGTCACCGCCAACGTCGCCATGGCCTGCGGTGCGGGACAGGTGCTGGCCAAGCCCGGAATGGGAGTGGACGAGGGACTGATGATCGTGGGAAACGAGATGGCACGGGTGGCGGCGATCGCCGCGGCACGCCGAGAGCCGGTCCTGCCGTGATGCCGCTGGAGGATGTCAGGATCATCGCGATCGAGCAGTACGGCGCGGGGCCGTTCGGGAGCGTGCATCTGGCGGACCTGGGAGCCGAGGTCATCAAGATCGAGGACCCGTCGACCGGCGGTGACATCGGGAGGTACGTCGTTCCCGAGCAGCACGGCGAGGACAGCCTGTTCTTCGAGACGTTCAACCGCAACAAGCGCAGTCTCAGCCTCGACATCTCCACGCCCGAGGGCCGCGCCGTGTTCGAGGACCTGGTCAAGGTCAGCGACGTGGTGCACTCGAACCTGCGGGGGGACGTCCCGGCCAAGCTGAGGATCCGCTACGACGACCTCAAGCATCTCAACCCGGCGATCGTGTGCAGTTCGCTCAGCGGGTTCGGCATGACCGGGCCGCGCAGCGCCGAACCCGGGTACGACTACGTGCTGCAGGGCATGGCCGGCTGGATGGACCTCACCGGCGAGCCCGGCGGACCGCCCACCAAGTCCGGGCTGTCGCTCGTGGACTACTCGGGCGGGCTGGTGGCGGCGGCGTCCATCCTGGCCGCGCTGCACGCCGCGCGGCGCGACGGCGTCGGCGCCGACTGCGACGTCAGCCTGTTCGACACGGCGATCTCGATGCTGACCTACCCGGCCGCCTGGCAGCTCAACGGCGACTTCGAGCCCAGGCGCACCCACCACTCCGCTCATCCGTCGCTCGTCCCCTTCCAGGCCTTCCCGACGGGAGACGGCTGGCTGGTGGTCGCCTGCCCGAAGGAGAAGTTCTTCCGCCGGCTCGCCGGGGCCCTCGGGCATCCGGAGTGGCCGGACGACCCCCGGTACCGGGACTTCGCCGCGCGGCGGGAGAACGCCGCAGCCCTGCTGGCCGAGCTCGAGGCGGTGTTCGCCACCGGCACGAGCGAGCACTGGCTGGGCCTGCTGCGGTCGGCCGGGGTGCCGTGCGGGCCGGTGAACACCGTGGCGCAGGCCCTGCGGGATCCGCACACCGTCGCCCGGGGCATGGTCGTCGAGACCGAACATCCCTATTTCGGGACCGTGCGGCAGGTCGCGAGCCCGCTGCGGGTGGGTTCGGAACAACGCGCCCACGCGCGTGCTCCCCGGCGCGACGAGGACGCCGCCTACGTCTTGGGCGAGGTGCTCGGGTACGACGCGGAACGCATCGAGCGGCTGCGCGCCGCCGCCGATCGCCGGGGCTGAGGTCTCCCAGATGGCCACGCCGCCGCGAGGTCCGTGACCCGCCCCCGAAAACGCCTTCGGGCGCACGGACCCCCCACACGATCCCCGGTGAGCCGGCCGGACCGCTCAGGCCGGCTCGCCGGGCGGGGCCGACAGCAGGTCGGCCACCAGGTTCTTCGGCTCTATCTCCACCAGGCTGAGCGCGGTCTCGGTGCGCTGCACGCCCTCGATCTGCCAGATGCAGTCCATGAGCAGCTGCCGCAGATGCTGGTGATCACGCACCCGGAGCCGGGCGAGCATGTCCATGGCGCCGGTGACGATGTCGAGCGCTTCCAGCTCGGGTATCAGGGCGAGCTGCTCGACGAGGTCCTGCTGCTGGTAGCCCTGGACGGCCGTGATGATCAGGTACACCGTCATCGGATAGCCCGCGGCGCTCCAGTTCACGCGCACGCCGTACCCCTGGATCACACCGAGACGTTCCAGACGCGCGATGCGTTCTCCGACCGCGGGGGCGGACATGCCGAGCTCACGGGCGAGCGCCCGCTGCGAGCGTCTGGAGTCCTGGCTGAGCAGGACGAGTATCTGCCGGTCCACGTCGTCCAGCGGAACCGGAGGCACTGGGACGGGCACGTCGGCGACAGCCCGCAGGGGAGCGGCCGAGGTATGTGAAGCAGCCGGGGCGTGCGAAGCAGGGGAGCGGCGGCGAGGGGGCATGGCGGGAAGGCTACCCCGCCGGGGACACGGAAAGGGCACGGAAAGAGCCCCGCCGCCGGAGTCACCCGTATGACAGGTGCCACATCTCGGGGCGGACACCCGCAGCGACAGGCGATCCGAATGCGTTTGCAGTGGATGGCTGGTATTTGCGGGGCAAATGGTTAGTATGAGACGCAACTTCCCTTACGGTTGACCACTCCCAAGGTCGACATTGGTTTCACTTCGCATATCGAACGGAGTGTGAGGACCGGTGCGGGTCTTCGACAGCAACTGGATGCAGATCGCCGACTACCTCCAACGCGACGATCGCATCGTGCTCCCGGTCGGGTCGACCGAGCAGCACGGGTATCTCTCGCTCGGGACGGACGCCTTACTGGCCGAGCGTGTGTCGGTGGAAGCGGCGGAGCCGCTCGGCGTGCCGGTCCTGCCGGTCCTGCCGTTCGGCATGGCGCCGTACTTCGTGGAGTACCCGGGCAGCATGAGCCTGCGGATGAGCACCTACATCGAGGTGATCCGCGACCTGCTCAACTGCCTGGCCTCCCAGGGGTTCCGGCGGATCGCGGTGATCAACGGCCACGGCGGCAACGCTCCCGTCGCCGGCCTCATCCGCGAATGGGTGTGCCTGCCGCGCGAGGAACGGGTGGAGGTGCTGTTCCACAGCTGGTACAACGCGCCGAAGACGGCGGAGGCCGCGTCCAGGTTCGACGACGACCAGTTCCACGGCTCCTGGCTGGAGAACTTCGCCTGGACCAGGGTCGACGGCGTCGAGATCCCCGGCGGCAGCGCGCCGGTCCTGCCGAGGTCGCTGGCGGACAACGTGACCGCGCGCGAGATGAGGGAGCTGTCCCCGGACGGAAGCCTGGGTGGGGCCTACCAGCGCAGCGACGAGGACATGCGAATCGTGTGGGACGCCGGCGTGGCCGAGGTCCGCGAGCTGCTCGAGAAGGGATGGCTCGACCAGTGACAGCAGTCAGGGGCAGGGTCGCCGTCGTCACCGGCACGGCACACGGGATCGGGGCGGCCATCGCCGCCGCGCTCGAGGCGGACGGGGCCCGGGTGCACGGCGTCGACAAGGACACGGTGGACGTGACGGACTCGTCCGCGGTCGACGCCTTCTTCGCCGAGATCGGCGACGTCGACATCCTGGTCAACAACGCCGGCGGGGTGGTCGGCCAGGTCCACCACCCTCTGGAGGAGATCAGCGACGAGGACTGGTCCGCCGTGGTCGCGGCCAACCTGACCAGCACCTTCCTGTGCACCAGGGCGGCGGTGCCGGCCATGAAGCGGCGAGGCTTCGGCCGCATCGTGAACATCTCGTCGGGCGCGGGCCGCAGCGTCAGCCTGACCGGCATCCAGGCCTACGCCAGCGCGAAGGCCGGGCAGATCGGCTTCACCCGTCAGATGGCGCACGAGCTGGGACGGTTCGGCATCACGGTCAACTGCATCGCGCCGGGGTTCGTCCTGTCCAATCCCACGACGATCGAGCAGTGGGAGAGCTACGGCGAGCAGGGGCAGGCCGCGCTCGTCGAAGGCATCGCGGTACGCCGGCTCGGCCGGCCAGAGGACATCGCGCACGGCGTCCGGTTCTTCGTCTCGGAATCCTCATCCTGGATCACCGGTCAGACCCTCTCGATTGATGGTGGACATGCTCTCTTTTGATTCGACCGACGCCGCCTACCTCGACGAGCTCGCCGACTACGTCGCGGTGCCCAGCGTGAGCCGGGACGCCACCGCGGAGACCATGCGGACCGCGGCCGAATGGCTCGCGGCCCAGTTGTCCTTCGCCGGCGGACGGGTCGTCGACACGGCGGGTCACCCCGTCGTCCGGGGCGAGTGGCTCGGGGCGCCCGGCGCTCCCACCATCCTGGTCTACGGCCACTACGACGTGCAGCCGACCGGCGATCTCGCCGAGTGGCGCACCCCGCCGTTCGAGCTGAGAGTCGACGGCGACGTGATGCGCGGGCGCGGGGTCACCGACGACAAGGGCCCGGTCTTCATCGTGCTCAAGGTGGCGCAGGCGTTCATCGAGCAGGAAGGCGCGCTGCCGCTGAACGTCAAGTTCCTCTTCGAGGGGGAGGAGGAGATCGGCAGCCCCCACCTCCCCGCATACCTGCGCGAGCATGCGGACGAACTCGCGGCCGACCTGGTCATCTCGGCCGACGGGGCGATGTGGCGGCCGAGCGAGCCCTCGTTGTCGATCGCGTCCAAAGGCCTGGTGACGCTCGACGTCGAGGTCAGCGGCGCCGCCACCGACCTGCACTCCGGGCGTTACGGCGGCACCGTCGCCAACCCCGTGCACGCCCTGAGCGAGATCCTGGCCGGCCTGCACGCGGCCGACGGCCGGGTCGCGGTCGACGGCTTCTACGACGGGATCCCCGAGCTGAGCGACGAGCGCCGCGCCGCCATCGCGGCGGTGCCGTTCGACGAGGACCGCTACCGCGACGACCTGGGCCTCGACGGCCTCTTCGGCGAGGCCGGCTACAGCACGCTGGAGCGGCTGTGGGAGCGTCCCACCCTCGAGATCAACGGCGTCCTGGCCGGAGGCAAGTACACGGTGATCCCGCACGTCGCGACCGCCCACATCTCCTGCCGTCTCGTGCCGGGCCAGCGCCCGGAACGGGTGCTCCAGGCGATCACCGACCATGTGCTCGCCCAGAAGATCCCCGGCGTGCGCGTCGCCGTCCGCCCCGACAAGGGCGGGGTGCCCGCGTACACGATCCCCGCCGGCCACCCGGCGATCCGCGCCGCCACCGAGGCGCTCGCGCACGTCTACCCGGACCAGGATGTCCTGTTGGCCGTCATCGCGGGGACGCTGCCCGCGACGGCCCTGTTCGAGGAGGTCCTCGGCGCGAAGACCCTGTTCTTCTCCTTCTCCACCGCCGACGAGAACCTGCACGCGCCGAACGAGTTCATGCGGATCTCCCGGCTGCGCGAGGGGATGCGCGCCTGGGAGCGGCTGTGGCGGCTGCTCGCAGACGGGCCGCACCGGCTGGCGCCGGTCCGCAGGGACGGCACGCGGTGACCGTGGGCGCCTACGAGTCGTACGGCTACCTCACGCCCGGCGTCGACTTCCCGGACATCGAGCTGGCCCCCGAGTTCGGCCGCGTGCCGCCGTACGCCGGCGGCCTGAGCGAGCAGGAGCGGGAACGGGCCGAGCGGCTGCTGCGGGACAACGTCGTGGTCAGCCTGCACGACCATCCCGTCCGGTTCCCCGCGGACATGCGGCAGACGCCGGAGTACAACAGGACCGGACGCCAGCACACCGCGTTCGCCGGGCTCCTCGCGTCGGGCATGACCGTGGTGTTCGACAACATGATGGACGGCACCGCCTGCGTCACCGGCAACGCCCCGTGGCGCTGGCTCGACATCATCACCGACCTCGGCATGCGCCAGGCCGACATCGCCCACCAGTCCGACGTGATCGTGATCCGGACGATGGACGACATCGAGTACGCGCACCGGTCGGGCAAGGTGGGGCTGCTCTTCGGCCTGGAGGCGGCGACGCCGATCGAGAACGAGATCGATCGGCTCGACGTCCTGTACGGCCTCGGCCTCCGGCAGATCGGCATCGCCTACTCCGACGCCAACGCCCTCGGCAGCGGCCTGAACGAGACCACCGACGGCGGGCTGACCGACTTCGGCAGGCGCGCGGTCGCCAGGATGAACAGGCTCGGCCTGGCCATCGACATCTCGCACTCCTCCGACCGGACCGGCCTGGACGTCTGCGCCGTGAGCGAGCGCCCGGTGTTCATGACCCACGCCGGAGCGCGTGCGGTCTGGGACACGCCGCGGATGAAGCCGGACGACGTCCTGCGCGCGGTCGCCGAGACGGGCGGCGTCATCGGGATGTCGGCGGCGCCCCACACGACGTTGTCCGAGGCCCATCCCCGGCACACCATCCTGTCCGTGATGGACCACTTCCGGTACTGCCTGGACCTGGTCGGCATCGAGCACGTCGCGTTCGGGCCGGACACCCTCTACGGCGACCACGTCGGCCTGCACACCGTCTTCGGGCACCTGCTCAAGGTGGGCGCCGCGGCACCCGGCGGCCCCTCCTTCGAGAAGGTGGAGTACGTCGACGGGTTGGAGAACCCGACCGAGAACTTCCACAACATCTGCGGCCTGCTCGTACGGGAAGGGTTCTCCGACAGCGAGATCACGGCCGTGCTCGGCGGCAACATCCTCCGGGCGCTCGAGCGGATCTGGGCCTAGTGGCCCCTCCCGCGCCCCCGTCAACAGGAAAGAGGATCAGTGATTCCTGACGACCAGCCCCCGGCGGCCGCCGGGGCGGACGATCGGCTCGCCCAGCTCAGCGCCGAGTTCTTCCAGGTGAAGCACACGGCCGACCCCTTCAGCGCCACACTGCTCGGCGTCTCGGGCTTCGACGGGCTGGTGCCCGACCCCAGCCGCTCCGGCTCCGCCGCCGACGCCGCGAAGATCGCGGACATCGAGCGGCGGCTGGCGGAGATCGACCCCGGCGGCCTGAACCCGGCCGACCGGATCAACCACGCGGTGCTCGGCCGCCTCGCCTGGGGCGTGCGGTCCGATCTGGAGCACGGGCTGTGGGAGACGGGGGCGTCCGCGGACGGCTACTCCTCACCGCAGGCGATGATGTTCATGTCGGTCCCGGCGGCGTCCCTCTCCGACGCGGTGGCCGTCGACCAGTACCTCCGGCGGCTTACCGCCCTGCCCGCGTTCGTCGACGCGATCCTCGACCGCTATCGGGCGGCCAAGGAGGACGGGCGCATACCCACCCGCGTCGGCGTCGGCCAAGCCATCGACCAGCTCACCGGGCACCTTTCGCTGAGCCTGGCCGACGACACCCTGCTCAGCCTCCGGCTGCCGGCCGGCGTCGACGAGGGGAGCGTCAGGGCGCGCGCGTCCCACATCGTCGAGGAGTCCGTCCGTCCCGCGCTCCGGCGCCTGCTCGCCGGCCTCAGGGACGAGTTGCTGCCCGTGGCCCGGCCCGACGAGCGGGTCGGCGTCCGCTTCGTCCCCGGTGGCGAGGAGGGCTACCGGGCCGCGGTGCGGCGCCACACCACCACGGACCTGTCTCCGGAGGAGATCCATCAGATCGGCCTCGACTGTCTCGCGGAGCTGAGACAGGAATGGGCCGAGCTGGGCGGCCGGGTGCTCGGCACGAGCGACGTGGGCGAGATCCTGGCCCGGCTGCGGGACGATCCTTCGTTGCGGTTCGGCTCGGCCGCCGAGATCGTCGACGTGGTGACCGACGCGCTGCGCCGGGCCGAGGAGGCCCGCGACGACTGGTTCCCGGCGTACGACATCGCCGACTGCGTCATCGAGGAGATCAACCCGATCGAGGCGGGCAACGCCGCGCTCGCCCACTACCGGCCGCCGGCGGGCGACGGGTCCCGGCCCGGCGCCCACTGCGTCCTCACGGCCGACCCGAAGGAACGGTTCGTGTACGAGTACGAGGCACTGGCCTTCCACGAGAGCACGCCCGGGCACCACCTGCAGATCGCCTCCGCGCAGACCTTGACGGACCTTCCGGCGTACCGGCGTTTCCTGGACGCCGAGGTGTGCGGGTACGTCGAGGGCTGGGGCCTGTACAGCGAACGGCTGGCCGACGAGATGGGCCTGTACACCTCGGACATCGCCCGGCTGGGGATGCTCTCGTTCGACGCGCTGCGCGCCTGCCGGCTGGTGGTGGACACGGGCATGCACCACCTCGGCTGGTCGCGGAGGCAGGCCATGGAATTCATGTGGGACAACACCGCGACGACGCGGGCCAACGTCCGCAACGAGATCGACCGCTACATCGCATGGCCCGGGCAGGCGCTGGCGTACATGATCGGCCGTCGCGAGATCCGCCGCCTGCGGGCCGTGGCCGAGGCCCGGCTCGGATCCCGGTTCGACATCCGCGCCTTCCACGGGACGGTGCTCGGCAACGGCGCCGTCCCCCTCGGTGTGCTCGACCAGATCGTGGCCGCCTGGATCGACTCCGCGGCGGCCTGAGCCAGGGCGCCCGCGTTTCCTCAGCAAGGAGTGCACATGTTCGTGAACATCAATGGTGCGCGGCTCAACGTCGAGGTCCTCGGCGAGGAGGGCGCCCCCGTGCTGATCGCCCACCACGGCGGCGGGGGCATCGGCTCGCTGGCGGAGCCGAAGGCGACCTTCGGCCCGCTGTCCGACCTGTTCCGCGTCGTGGTGTTCGACGCCCGCGGCTGCGGCCTGAGTGAGGGAGTCCCGCCCTACTCGCACGCCCAGTGGGCCGCCGACGTCGACGCGCTGCGCGAGTGGGCCGGCGCCGAGACGATCGTGATCGCGGGCGGCTCCTACGGCGGATTCATCGCCATGGAGTACGCGATCGCCTACCCGGACAGGGTGCGGGCGATGATCCTGCGGGACACCTCACCGGACCGGACCAACCTGGAGCTCGCCCACGAGAACGCGCGCACGCAGACCCGGGTGGAGCTCGACTGGGAGAACTACGAGCGCTATTGGAGCGGCAAGATCCGCGACGACGCCGACCTGAAGGCCCGCTGGGCCGAACTGATCCCGCTGTACGACCACGAGTACGACCCGGAGAAGGCGGCCGCGCGGGTCGAGGCCGGCATCTACCGCCACGAGGCGCACAACTGGTGCTTCCAGCAGAACGCGCCGATCTACGACGTCAAGCCGCAGCTTCCGTCCGTGACCTGCCCCACCCTCGTCACCGTGGGCCGCCACGACTGGGTGACCCAGGTGTCGTCGTCGGAGACGATCGCCTCCCTCATCCCGGACTCCACGCTGGTCGTCTTCGAGAAGTCCGGGCACTCCCCGCAGATCGAGGAGGCGGAGCTGTTCCAGCAGACGATGCGCGACTTCCTCGCCGAGGCGCTGCCGGACCTCGGAACGGCGGTGCGATGATCGAGCGGCGGACTCTCCGCATCCCCGGCCTCGGCCCGGACGGGCTCGACATCCCGTACTTCGACATCCGGGGCCGCGGAGACGGGCCGCGACTCACCGTGCTGTCCGGCGTGCACGGCGCCGAGTACGCCTCGATCGCGGCCGTCCGCGAGTTCGTGCGGAACCTCGACGACAACGGCGTCTCCGGGCGGATCGTCGTCGTCCCCGTGGTGAACGTGCCGGGATTCTGGGCCAGGACGCCGTTCGTCGTCCCGGTGGACGGCGAGAACCTGAACCGGAGCTTTCCCGGCGACCCTCGCGGCTCGTTCACGGAGGTGCTCGCGCACCACGTCTTCACCGAGTTCGTCCTCGGCTCCGACTACCTCGTCGACATGCACGCCGGCGACCTGCCCGAGTCACTGGAGCCGTTCACGATCTTCGAGGAGTCCCCGGTCGAGGCGGCCTCGCTGGAACTCGCCCTGGCGTACGGCGCCGGGCACGTCGTCAGGCAGGCCGCGGAGGCGCGGACCGTGGCGGGCAGCACGTGCGCGGCCGCGGCGGACGCCGGCATCCCGGCCGTCATCGCGGAGTCAGGCCAGAACGGCCTGCTCGACCGGGCGGCGATCGACCGGCACCTGGCCGGGCTGACCAACATCGCCAGATCCGTCGGCGTGCTGGACGGTGAGCCGTGGCCGGTGCGCGATGTCCGCCTGCACGAGGGGTGGCACTGGCTGCGTACGGACCGGGCGGGCTGGTGGGAGCCCGCCGTGGCGGTGGGGGAGCCCGTGCCGGCCGCCGGGCTGCTGGGAACGATGAGCGACGTGTGGGGTGAGGTCTTCGCCGAGGTGCGGGCGCCCGAGGCGGGCACACCGTTGTTCCTGACGAGCAGCCCGGCGGTATCGGCCGGCGGCCTGCTGCTGGGCCTGGCCCGTCACTGATCCCGCCGGGGGCGGCCCAGTACTCGCAGCATGACATCCATGGGAGCAGCCGCTTCCCGCCTTCGCCGCTCCGGGCATACCGAGGGCGGCACCGGCGTACAGACACCATCGACAAGGAGACCCGACGTGGACGAGAACGGAACCGCCTCCCCGGCGCCCCGAACGCCGTCAGTGAGCTGGGAGGGCCGTTACCTGGAGGATTTCGTCGTCGGCGACGTCTACCGGCACCCGCTCGGCCGTACGGTGACCGAGGTGGACAACTCATGGCTCACCCTGCTGACCCAGAACACGGCGGCCATCCACTTCGACCGGCACTACGCGGAGCGAACGCAGTGGGGCAGGCCGCTGGTCGACTCGACCTTCACCCTGGCCCTGGTCACCGGGCAGAGTGTGCACGACGTGTCCATGAACGTCATGGCGAACCTGGGCTGGGACCGGGTGCGCCTGCCCAATCCCGTCTTCGAAGGCGACACGATCTACTCCCAGTCGGAAGTGCTCTCGGTGCGCGAGTCGCAGTCCCGTCCCGACGTGGGCGTGGTGGAGGTGCGCACCATCGGGTTCAACCAGGACGGGGTGATCGTGATCAGCTTCGAGCGCACCCTTCTGGTCTACCGGCGGGGGCATGGTCCCACCCGCGCCGTCGTCGAACCCCGGTGGGACGAGAGGTCTCTGCGGGCCGCCGGTCTCGACCCGCGTCCCGGCACACCGTGACCGGGGCGTACGGGACGACGGCGCGGACCCTGCTCTTCGTGCCCGGGACCCGGCCCGACCGCTTCGCGAAGGCCGCCGCCAGCGGCGCGGACGCGATCATCATCGACCTCGAGGACGCCGTCGCCCCGCAGGACAAGGCACACGCGCGGGCGGCCGCCGCCGGCCACGTCTCCGTCCACCCGGCACTGGTCAGGGTCAACGGGATCGGCACGCCGTGGCACGATGACGACCTGGCGGCGCTCGCCGGGGCCGAAGGGCTGGCCGGAGTCGTCCTTGCCAAGACCGAGGCGCCGGAGCACGTCGCGACGGTGGCCGCCGTGCTCGGCCCGCGGGTACCGGTCTTCGCGTTGCTCGAATCCGCCCGGGGCGTACGGGACGCGGATCTCATCGCACAGGCTCCGGGCGTGGCGCGGCTTCTGTTCGGAAACCTCGACTTCTGCCTCGACGCGGGTATTCCCTCGCGGGGCGGCGACGAGCAGGGATTGTTGTTCGCGCGCAGCAAGGTCGTCCTCGCGGCGAGGGCCGCCGGGCTGCCCGGGCCCGTCGACGGGGTCGAGCCCGAGATCGACAACGAGGCGGCGACCCTGGGGGCCGCCCGCCGGGCGGCGGCCCTGGGATTCACCGGCAAGTTGTGTCTGCACCCGCGTCAGGTCGCTCTCGTCCGCAGCGCGTTCACGCCCTCGGATGGGGAACTGGACTGGGCCCGGCGTGTGCTCGACGTGGCGGCCGGATCCGCGGGCGCCGCCGTACGGGTCGACGGAGAGATGATCGACAGACCTCGTCTGGAGCTCGCCCGGCGCATCGTCAACTCCGTGGGGGAGGAGCCGGCGTGAAGCGGCCGGCCCGCGCGTCGTGCGGCTCGCGGGTGTGATCCTACGATCCGGCCGACGCGAAGGTTGTGGGCGTGGCCGGCGGCCAGGGACGTCAACCATGTGCTCCCGGGAAGCGCATCAGGGCTCCAGAAGCTCGACCAGCAGAGCCTTCACCCGGTCGTAGATCTCGTCTCTTATCACGCGCACCGCATCCAGGCCTTGCTCGGCCGGGTCGTCGAGTTTCCAGTCCTCGTACCGTTTGCCGGGGAAGAGAGGGCAGGCATCACCGCAGCCCATGGTGATGATCACGTCGGATACCTGGACGGCGTCGGCAGTGAGGAGCTTCGGACTTTCGGCACTGATGTCGATGCCGACCTCGCGCATGGCGTCGACGGCGACGGGGTTGACCCGCTCTGCGGGCGCCGAACCGGCTGAACGGACCTGGACGCGGTCGCCGGCCAGATGAGCGAGCCAGCCGGCCGCCATCTGAGAACGGCCGGCGTTGTGTACGCATACGAACAGGACGCTGGGCATCGGGGGCATGGGTGGTCCCTTCGATCCGCTGGAGCTCTCCTGATGGGAGGAGGCGGAACGCCTCACGTTGCCTGAGGCGACCAGGAGGGGCTGTCACGCCTCCGAAGCGGGTGCCGCTACGCAAGCAGGAGGTACGCCCCTGCGGCTACGGCGGCGGCGACGGGCGGTGTGCACAACCACGCGATCAGCAGGTCCCGGACGGTCTTCTTATTGAGCCTGGAGAGGTCGTTGGCCGCGATGCCGGAGATGGCGCCTGCCGACACCTGCGTGGTCGACATGGGCAAGCCCAGTATGGCGCCCAGTCCGACGAGGCTCGCGGTCGTGAGGTTGGCGGTGAAACCTTCGACATGGGGAATCTTGATAACGGAGTACGCGAGCCGGTCGGCGATGCGAGAGCCCGCCACGACACCTCCGACGGCCATGGCCGCGGTGACGGCGAACAGCAGGCCGGTCGGGGTCATCCCGCCCACCAGCGCGAAGGTGCCGATAGCGACGATCTTGGGCGCGTCGTTGAGGCCCCGGGAGAAGCTCGCCAGGCCGCTTGTCGCCCAGTGCGCGATTCCGATGGCTTGCTGCGCCTTGGTCGGCTCGACCTGTCTCGTCAAGGTCGCGACCGGCGCCGCGTCGCCGTCCGGGACCGGAGCCTGGATTCTCTCCCTTCTCGCCGTACGGATCGTCACGACTTTGCGGGTGACGATTCCTAAAACGGCTGAGATGGCGTAGGCCACCAGGATGCTCAGCAGCAGCGGCTGCACGACCTTCCCGAGCAGTCCGTTCCACTCGACGGCGGAACTGGCGAACAGGCTTCCGGCGCCGAGGAGCGAGCCGACCAGGGCATGGGTGGTGGAGACGGGCAACTTCAGGACGGTGGCCAAGACGACCCAGAAGATGGTTCCGATCAGCACCGCGACCGTGAAAGCCGGGGTGGGCTTGGCGGAGACGATGCCTTTGGAGAAGAGATCGGTCATCTTCGAGGCCAACGTCAACGAGACGAGGCAGCCGAGGGTGGTGGCCACGGTGCCCCACACGATGGCCGTGCGGATTTTCGTCACGCCCGCGCCGGCGAGCGTGGCGACACCCTTCGGCACGTCGTTCGCTCCGTTGGCGGCGGCCAGTAAGAGCACGAGCACAAGTACGAGCACTTCCATAGGAATGCCTCCGGGGGGTAGCGGTGCTCGTGGGGGAGCGCGCGCAGCGAGAGGTCTGGCTCGGCCGGAGTGGAACCGCCCGGCCACGGACCGGTTGCAGCCCCGCGCCGCCGCTGCCCAGGTCGAGCACCGGCTCGCCCGGTCCTACGTAGCTGACGGGATTTCCGCAGCCGAAATCCTGCTGCAATACGTCCGAGGGAATAGCCGCAAGGGATTGCGCATCAGAGCAGCACGGCCCGGCGCGGGGACCCGCGACGCGGCGCTGTGACGCTGTAGCGCTGTTGTACGGCCTGTCCGACGTTCACGCTGACATCACCGGCCTTTGAACCGTATATCCCCTGCCCGACGGCAATAGCGTCAGGACTATCGGAGCTATCGTCAAGACTTTTGAGTGAAGATCCTGTTAACGCCCTATTGACTGGTCCTTAACGGCCGGTGATTCCTCGGGCCGCTCGACGGTTTTCCTTTGACGAATGTGGTCCCGGCGCGGGCCGCTCGACGAGCTGGGGTGCGTTGACCGCGCCGGCGCTTCTGCGCCGCCTCCACCAGCCTTGATGGCCATCGCCAGCCGGGCCGTGCGGGGAGCTCGGCCCCTTGGTGATCTTGATGCGGTGCGGACGGTGGTGAAGGGCGATTCGCGTGCCCGCGCTGACCGGTTGCTCCACACCAGCCTATTTTTGGCCTGTCCGGAAATGGGTCATCGCGGCTAGGCGTTCGGCGCGGCAGTCAGGCGAACTTCGCGGAAATTGGCGCTACCAAATCGCATTGATATCTGTAAATATCGGTTCGGGTCGTGTGGCGACAGGTCGGCTGGCGCGGTGCGGCAGGACGTCATGCGGTATGTCATGTCCAGGGGAGGCCAAGCGTGCGTGACTCGGCAGCGCGTCTCGACCGGATCGGTGATTCTTGGTGAGCCCGGCGTTGCCCCGCCGGGCGCTGGCCGAGTACGTGGGCACGCTGCTGCTGGTGACGGTGGTGGTCGGGTCGGGGATCATGGGGCAGGAGCTTTCGCCCGATGACGTGGGACTCCAACTGCTGGAGAACTCGACGGCGACGGTCTTCGGGCTCGGGGTGTTGATCCTCGTTCTCGGCCCGATCTCCGGGGCGCACTTCAACCCGGTGGTCACGCTGGCCGACTGGTGGGTGCACCGCGAGCTTTCGCTCTCGGACGTGGGGGTCTACGCCGCCGCCCAGATCGCCGGCGCCATCAGCGGGGCCGTGCTGGCCAACGCGATGTTCGGAAAGGCCGCCGTCACCTGGTCCACGCACGACCGCTCGGCCGGGCACCTCCTGCTCGGCGAGGCGGTCGCCACGGCGGGGCTGGTGCTCGTCGTCTTCCTGCTGGTCCGTGCGGGGAACGCCCGCCTGGCGCCGGTCGCGGTCGCCTCCTACATCGGCGCGGCGTACTGGTTCACCTCGTCGACCAGCTTCGCGAACCCGGCCGTGACCATCGGCCGGGCCTTCTCCGACACCTTCGCCGGGATCGCCCCGTCCTCGGTGCCGGGGTTCGTCGTCGTCCAGCTGATCGGTGGCGTGATCGGTCTCGCCCTGGTCTCCGGGCTGTACGGCCGCGATCCGGGCGCGGTCACGGCCGGACGTGTGAAGGCCGACCCCCTGCTCGCCGATCGCACGCTGTGATCTGGCGGAATTGGCGGACATGCTGTATGGCGTAATTCCGAAAAGTATCGTAATGGTCGCGTAACACGAGCCCGGCGCACGAATTGGAAATCTTGTCAAGACCCTTGACCATTGACGCGAGACCCTTTTAATGTGCATTTGCCGCGTACATCGATAGTTATCAATGTAGTTCACCTGGTCGAGATGGGGGGCGCTCTGTGGGAGGAAAGGAGCGCACCGTATCCTCCGCTCCATCGCATTCGGCTCTGGCGGTGGACGCCCTTGCCGGCTGGCGGGGATCGTACGTCTGGGCCACGCTCATCGGCCTGGCCATCGGCGTGCTGCTCTGCGTCCTCAACGTGCTGGTCCTGTTCCGCACCGGCACGTCCTTCGGAGGGTCGGCGCTGGTGGCCGCGCTGGGCGCGGCGCTGCTCCGGGTGGCGGGGGCGCTCAGTTGGCAGGGTCTCTTCGTCGTCTTCTCCATCGCGTCCAGCGGATACATGGCCACGGCCGCGCTGGACACCGGCATCGGAGCCGTCGTCCTGCGGGCCGGTGAGCTGCCGGCCTGGGGTTTCCTGGTGGTGCTGGCGATGGCCGCGAACGCCGTGGGCATCCTCCTCGGCGGGCTCGTCGCGCGGGCGCTGGTGGTCGCCGAGCGGCTGCCCTACCCGACCCTGAAGCCGGCCATCACCCTGATGGCGTCGCTCAGCAGCCCCAAGGACGGGGAGAGCGACCGGCTCGGCCGCATGCTTCCCATCGCCGCAGGCGTGGGCGCCGCGTCGGCCCTGGGAGTCGCCCTGTGGGGCCACGAGGTCACGCCGGAGGTCACGGGCACCCATCTGGCCCTGGCCCTCTCGCCGTTGTTGTACGGGGTCGGGTTCCTCATCGGCCCGCGCGCGTGCGCCTGGCTCGCGGCCGGCGCGGCGTACACCGTCGTCGTGTGGGCGGTCCAGGACGGCACAGAGGGCCGGTCCGTGGCGTACACCGACCATCTGTCCTATCCGTGGGTGCTCGCCGCCGGCGTCGGCCTCATCCTCGGCTACTCCCTCGCCTCGATCGCCCGGGTCCGCGGCCCGCTTGCGCGTTCCCTCCAGGGTGGCCGTCTGCTCCCGGGCCGTACGCGGTGGCTCGCCGCCGCCGTCCTCGTGGGAACGGCGCTCCTGGCGCTGGTGTACCCGTCCCTGCTGCGCTACCTCGGCTACGGCCTGCTCGGCGTCGTGCTGCTCGCCGTGATGACCGTGTTCCTCACCCGGGCCGGAGGCGAGATCGGGCTGGTGCCGTTGTCCCCGGCGCTGTACTTCAGCGTCGTCGCCTTCGCCATATCCGGCGCGGACCAGACGGCGGCGTTGCTCATGGCCTCGACCGTCTGTTGCGCGGCCCTCGCCGCCGTGTACTTCACCTACTCCGTGAAGGTCGCCCACGACCGTCCCGAGGGCCTGTCCGAGCCGCCCAGGCGGCTGACGGGCTGGACGCAACTGGCGGGCGGCCTGGCCGGCGCCGTGGTCGGCGTCCTGGTGATCGCGGTGCTCAGCCGCGCGGGTGTGCTCGGAGGAGGCTCCTTCCCCGCCCCCGTGGCCACCGCGGTCCAGTTCGTGGACGCCACCGTCCGGGGATCGACCGAATACCCCGCCACCGTGGCCCTCGCGCTGGCCGTTTCGGGCCCACTGGGCCTGGGCCTGGCCTTCACCTCGGCCATGCCCACGATGATCGGCCTCGGAGTGCTGCTTCCCCCCGCCGACTCGCTGACCCTCGCCGCCGGAGGCCTGACCCAGTGGCTGCTCACCCGTCGCAACCCCGGGCGGCGCAGCGGCACCGAGATCGTCGCCTCCGGTCTGATCATCGGCGAGGGCCTGATCACCGTCGCGGTGCTCATCGTGCGGGAGGTCCTGCGGTGACCCGCCACCTGGGGCACGCGCCCCACCAACGACTCTCTCCGCCGCGTCGCGGCGGGGAGCGGGCCGGAGAGCGCGGCAGAGATCACAGTGGAGGAGGTGATACCTATGATCGCCATTTCCATGATCGAGAACGCCGAAGTGTCCGAGAAGCAGACCGACTGCTGCACCGCCATGCGCGGCCGGAAGAACCTCGACGTCGTCACCAGCATCATGGCCAACGACCCCGACGGCTGCGAGTGACCGTGGCCGGCGGACCGTACGACACGGGTGTCCCCTGCCGCGCCCTCCACGTCCCGGCCCACCGGACACCGTTTCTGGGAGACACACCATGCTCGTGAGCCCGAACACCGTCACCTTCTCGGTGGAGCTCCCCGAGGGCACCCTGGACCCGGCCTATCTCGACGAGAGCGGCAAGGTGAGCGTCCTCGCCAACGCGGTGTCCGGATCGATGGACATCGTGACCCCCGCCGAGGTCGCCGTGCTCGAACGGGTCCGCGCCGGAGACGCCGCCGTCGACCGTGAGCTCGTGGCCGGCCTGCTGGAGCGCGGGTACGTCTGCACCGACCCGGTCGAGGAGGAGGCGCGCTACCGCGCCATCGTCGACGGCTACTTCCAGGCGATCCAGGAAGCGCCGTTCCAGTTCATGTTCATCCCGTCGTTCGTGTGCAACCTGGCGTGCCCGTACTGCTTCGAGGGCGAGCTGACCACCAGGAGCCCGCGCATGGACGAGGAGATGATCGAGGCCGCGTTCGACACCATCCCCGAGATCCAGGACCGGCACCAGAACTCCGGCCCGCCGTACATCACCCTGTTCGGCGGGGAACCGCTGCTGGACACGCCGTACCAGCGGGGCGCCGTCGAGCAGATCCTGCGCGGCTCGTACGACCGCGGCTACCCGGTCACCGCGATCACCAACGGCGTGGCGCTGGACGCGTACGTGCCGATGCTGCTCGAGTACGGCTGCGAGGAGGTCCAGGTCAGCCTGGACGGCACGCCGAGGACCCATGACACCCGGCGGGTGTTCCGCAACGGCAAGCCGACGTTCGAGCTCATCGAGCGCAGCATCGACGTGGCCGCGGAGGCCGGTATCCGCGTGCTGATCCGGGTGCTCGTCGACGAGGACAGCGTGGACGACATGCCGCGCTTCGCGGAGTTCGCGCAGGCCAAGGGGTGGCTCGACCACCCGAAGATCCGCCTGTTCAACGGTTTCACCAAGGCCACCACGTTCCTGTACGTCACCCCCGACCACCCCGAGGAGAAGCGCAAGCGCATGGTCAGGGGCGACGTCAAGGCCGGGCTCCAGGAGGCCTTCTGGCGCATGGTCCAGCAGAACCCCCTGGTGGACCGCATGCTGCAGCCCGACCTGGCCCGCATCAGGTCGGCCGTCCTGGAGGGCGACCGTCTGCGGCCCAACCTCCAGGGGTGCAGCGCAGGCACGAGCGTCGTCGCCTTCGACCCCAACGGCAAGATCTACGGCTGCCCGGAGACCGTGGGCCGTCCCCAGCACGCCTGCGGGACGTTCTACCCCGAGTTCAGCTACGCGGCCGGCTACCGGGATCCCTGGCGGCACCGCCACGTGGACACCGTGCCCATGTGCCGCGACTGCAACGTGAAGTTGTTCTGCGGGGGCGGCGGCTGCCCCATCAAGGCATGGGCGGCCAACGGCGGCGACTTCAACACCTGCTACTGCCCCAAGGTGTCCAGCATCACGACGCGTGTCGAGACCCAGCTGGCCTACCTGCTGCCCATGGCGCTGCGCCGGCAGCAGGAGCACGCGAACCGACCGGAAGGAGAAGAGGGAACGTGGGAGCAGATGACACGCGTGGGTTCGTTTCCCTGGATGAGCTGATCCGGCCGCGGACGTCGGTGGAGACGGTCGCCGAGCCGGACGCCTGCGGATGCGCGCCAGCGACCGCGGACCAGACGGCGGGCTGCTGCGCGGCCCCGGAAGCGGCCCCGGCCGACCAGGGTCCCGTTCCCGTCGAGACGCACGTCAAGAAGCGCTACGACGCGCTGGCGGTGCAGGGCACCAGCACGCTGTGCTGCTCTCCCACGTCGGTGTACACCCCGGAGGAGCTCGCCGAGATCCCCGACTGGGTCCTGGAGCTGTCCAGCGGCTGCGGCTCGCCCATGAACGCGATCGGCCTGCGCCCCGGGCAGACGGTCGTGGACTTCGGCTGCGGCGCCGGGCTGGATCTGCTGATCGCCGCGCGCCGGGTGGGTGAGACGGGCCGGGTCATCGGCGTCGACGCGTCGATGCAGATGGTCAGGACGGCTCGGCGCGCGGCCAAGGAGATGGGGCTCAGGAACATCGACGTACGGGTCGGCGACATCCGGCGCCCACCGGTGCGTGAGGCCAGCGTGGACGTGGTGATGAGCAACTGCGTCCTCGGCATGTTCCCCGACAAGAAGGAAGTGCTGCACGCGGTCGCGGCCGTCCTGCGCCCGGGAGGAGTGGCGGTGATCTCCGACGTCGTGTACTCCGACGACGGCCCGCCCCCGGCGGACGTGGCGGCCGGCGAGTCCGCCGGCGCGGAGGACTTCGCCCGGTGCGTGGTGGGCATGACCGAGAGCCAGTATCGAGACCTCGTGCTCGGCGCGGGCTTCGGCAGCGTGGACATGCGCAGCGACGGGCTCGTCCCCTACCGCGACGGCGCGCAGGTCACCAGTGCCATGATCTTCGCCTACCGGGACGACAGCCCCGCCCAACCGTGCTGCTGACCGGCGGCTCGCCCGCGCTCTTCCGGGACGCGGGCCTACGGGCGGACGACTACGCCGAGGTACGTCTCGAACGCGCCATGACCGTCGACCTGGTGTGGCGCGGCGACGGCCTGGAAAGCAGCGTGACCAGCCGTGACGAGGGGTGCTGTGCCCGCGTGCTCGGCCGGTCGGGGTCGGCGTTCGCGTCGGCCACCGGCATGGACGCCGGGCCGGTGCTGCGCAGGGCCGCGCGGGACGCCGTCGAGCTGGGGTGCGCGGCGGGACGTCTCGCCGCGCACCGCCCCTACCTGGACGACCGTCCCGGCGAGATCGGTGAGCTCGCGGAGACGGTCGGCCTGGCGGAGAAGACGGACCTGCTCGGCGCCTACCACGCGGCGGCGCTGGCCGCGCATCCCGGCGTGACCGGGGCGCTCGTCTACTACCGCGAGTCGGTCGCGGACGTGGAGCTGTTCACCAGCGAGGGGACCGGCGTCTCGTACCGGCGCAGGGACCTGACGCTGCAGATCACCGTCTACGCCGACGGCGGCGCCGCGAGGACCGCCGGCTCGGTGTCGGCCGGCAGCGGCGGCGACTTCTCCGTGGTGCGGGGCCTGGCCCCGGACCTGGAGGCCGCCGTCGCGACCGCGGTGGACCTGCGCGCCGCCCCCGTGGTGGCGCCGGGGGAGTACGACGTGGTCTGCGACGGCCCGCTGGCCGGCATCTGGGCCCACGAGACGATCGGGCATCTCGCCGAGGCCGACCACCACCTCGGGGACGCGCAGCTGCAACGGTCCCTGGCCCCCGGACGCCGGCTCGGCCCGTCCATGCTGACGATCACCGATCACCCCGGACGTCCCGGTGCGCGGGGATTCGTGCCGGTGGACGACGAGGGCACGGCGGGGTCCGCGGTGGAACTGCTGCGCGACGGCGTCGTCACCCGGCCCCGGCTGCACGACCGCTCCACCGCGGCGGCCTTCCGTGAGGACCCCACCGGCAACGCCAGAGCCCTGAACTTCCGCCACCCGCCGCTGCCCCGGCTGCGGACGATCGCCATCGCCCCCGGCGCCGCATCCGAGGAGGAGATGATCAGCGGTGTGGCGCGCGGGCTGCTGGCCCGCGGCGTGCTCGGCGGGCAGACCGACCGCGCCGGATTCACCTTCCTGCCGGCGGAGTGCCGGGAGATCCGCGACGGCGAGGTCCGCGGCCGGGTCAGAGGCGTGGTGCTGTCCGGTGACGTGCTCGGCGCCTTCGCGGCCATCGACGCGATCGGCCGTGAGCAATGGCGCGGCGACACCTCGGCGAGCTGCGGCAAGCAGGGCCAGAACGCGCTGCCGGTCAGCTCCTGGGCCCCCATGCTGCGATTGCGAGGCATACGTGTCACCTCTGGCTGACCGGCTGGAACAGGCCGGCGCGGAGGCCGCAGCCCGCGCCGATCACTGGGAGATCCTGGCCGTCGAGCGCGACGACACCGTGGTGGAGGTCGGCTCGGGCGTGCCCGACCTGGTCAGGTCCGCGCACGAGACGGCGCTGTGCCTGCGGGTGCACCGCAACGGCCGCGTGGGCACGGCCACCACGACCCGCCTCGACGACGTGCACGGCCTGGTCGGTGAGGCCGTGCGGAACGCGGCTCACGGGCCCCCGGCGCCTCGCGACCCGGTCATCGGGAGGAACGCCGCCCCTGAGGCCGCCGAGAGGCCCGCCGCGGATGAGGGCACCCGATCCGTACGGCTCCTGGCCGAGCAGCTGGGCGCGCTGCAACGCTCGGCCGGGCTGACCGTGCACGGCACGGTGACCAGGACGCAGCAGGCGGTGCACCGCGCGGCCCCGGACGGGCGGACCACGACCTCGGACCGGTTCTTCCACATCGCCGCTCTGGCGGAAGGCTCGGCCGTCCAGCTGCCCTGGACCGGCTGGACCCGGACGCCGGAGCTGCCCGCCGCGCTCTCCGCGTGGCTGGAGGCCGCGGCGGGATGGGACGGGCTGCCCGCCGCCGACGCGCCCTCCGGCGACCACGACGTGCTGCTCGCGCCGTCCGCGGTGCACACCCTGCTCACCCCGCTGGTCACCGCGCTGAACGGCACGGCCGTCACCGCGGGCCGTTCGTTCGTCGCCGGTCATCTGGGTGAGCCGTTCCTGCACCCCTCGATCGGCCTGCGCGACCATCCCTCGGAACCGGCCGCGCCGGACGACGAGGGCACCGGTGGGCTGGCCTGGCCGGGCAGCGACGACGACGGCGTGCCGTGCGCGCCCCTCACGCTGGTGGAGCGGGGCGTCCCGGTCCGGGCGTACCACAGCGTCCGTACGGCGGCCGCGTGCGGGACGGCGCCCACCGGGCACGGGTTCCGGGGCAACGCACTGCGCCGCACGGTGCTCAAGCCCGCCACGCCGGTGCTCAACGGCGCGACGCTGTCGGCGGGACCGGCCGACGCCGGGTCCTTCGACGACCTGCTGGCCGGCGTCCGCGCGGGGGTGCTCGTCGAGTCGCTGATGGGCGGGCACCAGCGCGCCGGCCTCTCACCGGTCGTCGAGGGCAGGCTGCGGCTCGGGTTCCTGATCAGGGACGGACGGGTGGCCGGGATCCTCCGGCAGCGACCGATCGCCCTGGACCTGCGTGAGGTGCTCGGCCACCGCTTCCGCGCGGTCAGCGACCGCCGGTGGGCCGTCAGCAGGATCTGGTCGGGCCGCCTGCCGTTCGTACTGGCCGGCGGGACATGACGTGAGGAGCGGCCGATGTATGACGTGATCGTGGTCGGCGGCGGCGTCACCGGGGCCGCGAGCGCCGCCCTGCTCGCCCGGGAGGGTCTGCGGGTCCTGGTATGCGACCGCACCAGACTGCCCGCCCCGGCCGTCTCCACCCACTTCTTCGGCCCCACGACGCTGTCCTTCCTGGACCGGCTCGGCGTGCTGGACGAGGTGCTCGCCACCGGCGCGCCACCGCTGCGGCGCTGGCACCTGGAGGTCGAGGGCGGCTACTACGGGGCGCCGATGCTGCCCCGCTCGCCGTACCACTACAACCTGTGCGTACGCCGGGAGACCCTCAGCGGGGTCCTGCTGCGCGCCGCGAGCCGGCACGGGGCCGAGATCAGGGAACGCAGCCCCGTGCGGTCCCTGCGCTGGGACGGTGACCAGGTCATCGGGATCGAGGGCGCGGGATGGTCGGAGAAGGCCAGGATCGTCGTGGGCGCGGACGGGCGGGGATCCGCGACCGCCCGTCAGGCCGGCGCGGCCACGACCTTCGACGCCGGAGCCATGCGCTGCACGTTCCACGCCTACTGGGAGGACGTCGTCCCGCTGCCCGCGCCCGCACTGGAGCTGTGGCACGACGACGGTCACGTGCTCCAGGTCGGCCCGTGCGACGGCGGGCGGTGGGTGATCATGGTGTCGGCACCCCTGGAGGAGTACGCGGCCCTCCGGGCAGGCGCGGGGGGAGACGGGGGATACGAGCGCCTGCTCCGGTCGATCCCCGCCATGGCGGACCGGTTGCGTGCGGCGCGGCGGGTCTCGCCCGTGTACGCGTCGAAGAGCCTGCGGAACTTCCACCGCGAGCCGGCGGGGCCGGGCTGGCGGCTCGCGGGCGACGCCTACTGCCACAAGGACCCGCTGTTCGGCGCGGGCATCACCGACGCCTGCGCGGCGGCGGAGACGCTCGCCGCCACGGTGCCGCTCGCGGTGGACGGCGACACTCCGCAGGCCCGGGAGAGCTACGCGACCACGCTGGACGAGCGCGTCGGGCGCAAGGTCCGCGCGGGTCTCGCGGGGCTGCGCATCGACCCGCCGGAGCCCGGCCAGCTCGCCTGGATCCGCGGTGTGCTGGCCCACCCCGGGCTGGCACTGGAGATGACCCGCCGCTGCTCGGAGCTGTTCGCCGGGCTCCCCGAGGACCGGCGCGACTTCTGGCAGAAGGTCGCCGACGGCGCCTCGGAGGTGCTCGGCCTGCCCCCGGCGGCCTCCGTGGACCCGTCGTGACCACCGTCCCCGGCTACCTGGCCGGTCATGTCGAGGATCTCGCGGCGCTGCAGGCCCGGGTCGCCCATGCCCGCTGGCTGGCCGCGACGGGACAGGGCGAGGACCACCCGGCGCTGCCGGAGGGCGGCCTCACCTGGCTGACCGACGGCCGGCTCGTCCTCCAGGCGCTGGAGCACGATGACCTGCACTACGCCGGGGAGCTAATCCTCTGGTACTTCCGCGTCCGGCTGACGGAGGCGACCGCGCGGCTGCGGCTGCTCCAGCGCACCGTCATCGCCGAGGTCGGCGGCAGGACGCTCACCCACGGGGAACTGGTCGCCCTCTCGCGGACCGTCACCGACGACCGGCGGCGCGCCGAGGTCCGGGCCGCTCTGGCGGACGTCGGAGAGCGGCTGCGCGAAGGGCGGCGGCGCTGGCTCGACGCGTACGCCGAGGCGCGGGCCGGGCTGGGCTTCCCGACGCACGCCGCGCTGGTGCGGGCGCTGCACCCGGAGGTGGACCGGTTCGTGGCCCACGCCCGGAACTGGCTGGACGCCACGCGGGCCGGGTTCCTCAAGCGATGGGATGGCTGGCGGGCTCGCGACGGGATCTCCATCCCGTCCCTGGGGGACGCCCGCCTCGTCGCCGCACGCGCCGTCCTGCCCGAGGGCGCCGGCGGCGCGCTCGACAGCGTCCGCTCCACCGTACGCGCGTGGGGTTTCGGCGGATGCCTGGAACGCATCGTCGTCGACGACGTCGCGCGGCCCGGCAAGTCGGGCACGGCGTTCTGCTCGCCGGTCGCGCCGCCGGTCGACGTGCGGGTGTCCACCATGCCGGGCACGACGCTGGGGCACCACGCCACGCTTCTGCACGAGTTCGGGCACGCGCTGCACTTCACCGCGGGCACCCGGCACCCCGCCGACCTGTGGCGCACGCACCCGGCGCTCACCGAGGCGTTCGGCTTCACCCTGGAACGGGTCGTCCGGCGGCCGGACTGGCAGCGGCGCCACCTCGGCGTGACGGTGGACGCCGAGTCCGTGGAACGCCTGGCCTTCGCGCGCGAGCACGTCCGCCGCCTGGTGGCAAGCAGCCTCTGCTACGAGATGGCCGTGCACGACGGCTGCCCGGACCCGGCCGCCGAGTACGCGCGCTCGCATGAGCGGGAGTTCGGCGTCGCGGTGGACCGAGGGGCCGCATGGGACCGGATGCAGACCTACCTGGAGGGCAAGCCCTGCTACCCGCTGGTGTATCACCAGGCGTTCATGCTGCGGGAGACGCTGTGGGACCACCTGGCCGGCCGGGCGGGGGAGCGGTGGTACGCGGGCCCGGACGCCGGGCCGGCCATGCGGGAGGTCTTCCGCGGGTTCGCGGCGGGCGACAGCGCGGAGGAGTGGCTGTCACCCGGCGGCGTCCCGCTCGGACAGGTCCACGGCGAGGGCGAGTTCGGCCCTGGCGGCGCCGGTCAGCCTGACGAACCGGTCATCGGAGGGCAGGCGGTCGATCAGTCCCAGCGTGCGCCGTGAGACCGGCCAGGAGGGGAACAACCGGACGGCGATCGTACGGGCCGGTTCCCGGTCTCCCGCGGCGGCCAGCAGCGGGGGGACGTCCCGCGCGTAACGCCGCGCGAACGGCGCGAGCAGGTGATGATGCGCGGGGTGGGTGAATCCGTCGGCCAGCGCGCGGACCTGCGCGACGCTCTCGCTGCCCAGCATGGTCGTCCACGCCCACTCCTTGGCCTCCGCGGTGGGCGCCGACGCCCTGAGCCGTTCGGCGAGCCGGTCTCCGACGGCGGTGAAGGCGCCGGTGACGTCCTCCAGGGGCTCGCCATGCGCGACCAGGGACCGGGCGAGCCTGCGGCGTAACGCGTCGTCCACATCGAACGGGGCCGCGCCGTAGAACCATTTCCGCACGGTGTCGACGTGGACGGCCGTCAGCGCCGCGTCCGCGACCGCTCGGGCCGCTGCCAGCCTCTGGTCCGCGTCTGTGCCGCCGTTCGTGTCGCCGTCGTGGGTGCTGACGACGTCCAGCAGGCGGTCCACGTACGAGGGCCAGCCGTGGGCGCGGGCCCAGCTCTGCTTGGTGTAGGCCGTCAGCACGGTGGCGACCCGGACGAGGAGCCGCTGGAACACGCCGATCTGCGTCTCGGCCGTAAGTCCGCCGAGGACCATCGTCAGGAACCACCGCGGCGGCAGCTCCCCGTGCCGGACCATGTCCCACGCGGCCGTCCAGCAGAGCGAGCGGGCCATGGGATCGGCCAGCCGGCCGATCCGGTGCACGATCTCCTCCGTCGAGCGCGGGTCCAGGACGATCCGGCAGTACGTCAGGTCGCCGTCGTTGGGCAGCACCAGCGCGCCGGACCGGCTGCCGACGAGCGCGTCGACGCCCGTGCGCGGGCCGTCGGCGTCGAGCTCGTGCCTCCGCACGCGGACCAGATCACCGTGCCGGTCCTCCGCGTAGACGCCCACGGCGAGACGGTGCGGCCTCGGCACTCCCTCCTGGACCAGGTCGAAACGCGTGAAGCACCCGGCCTCGTCGACGTCGAAGTCGGCCCGCACCTCGGTGAGCCCGGCCGTCAGCAGCCAGGCGTCCGTCCAGGCGGTCAGGTCCACGCCACCCGCCTTCTCCAGGGCGGCGAGCATCTCCGCCCGGCCGGCGGTGCCGTAGGGATGGTCCGCGAAGTAGCGCCGCATGCCCTCCAGGAACCCGTCGAGCCCCAGGCGGGCCACGAGCTGGCGCAGCACGCTCGCGCCCTTGTGGTAGGTCAGCGCGTCGAAGGCCGACCCGGCCGCGTCCACGTCGGGGACGCCGGTCACGACCGGGTGGGTGGAGGCCGACTGGTCCAGCAGGTACGCGTGCGCCTTCTTGCCGGCGGCGAAGTCGGCCCAGGCGTCGACATCGTCCGTGAGCCGGGTCAGCGCGTGGACGCCCGCCCAGGTGGCGAACGCCTCGCTCAGCCACAGGTCGTCCCACCAGCGCAGCGTGACGAGGTCGCCGAACCACTGGTGGGAGATCTCGTGGAAGATCATTTCGTTCCGGCGGCGGTGCGCGTACCGGGTCACCGCGCGGTCGAACACGAACGTCTCCGCGGCGAACACGCAGGCGGCGTTCTCCATGGCGCCGAAGTTGAACTCGGGGACGAAGCACAGGTCGAGCTTCCGGAACGGATAGGGCGTGCCGAACGCCTCGGCGAAGAACGACACCCCTGTCCCGAGCCGCTCCAGCAGCACGGCCGGGTCGAGGTGCGCCGCCAGAGAACGCCGGGAGTGCACCCCCAGGGGCACGGAGCCTCCCCGGTCCGCCGTCCACGACGCCCACGGGCCGGCCGCCACCGCCGCCACGTACGTGCTGATCGGCGGGGTGGGTGCGAACCTGTGGACGCCTGTCCCGGGCCGGTCGTCGAGCGGGGCGTTGGACAACACGGTCCATCCGTCCGGAGCAGTCACGCTGATCGCGAAGGGCGCCTTGAGGTCGGGCTGGTCGAAGCAGGCGAACACCCGGGGGGCGTGGCCGGGCTGCAGGTGGCTGTACACGTACACCTGCTGATCGGCCGGGTCCGTGTACCGGTGCAGGCCCTCGCCACTGGTGGAGAAGTCGTAGTCCGCTTCCACGGTCAGCTCGTTGCGGGCCGCCAGATCGGGCAGGAGGATCCGTCCGGCGCCGTCGTATTCGACCGGCCGCCCGTTGAGCACGGCGGAACGCATCCGCCGGGGCAGTGCGTCCACCCAACTGGAGGCGCCCGGCCGGGCACAGGTGAAGCGGACCGTGCTCCTGGATCGGAACACCGGCTCCTCGGTCCTGCTCAGATCGACGTGCAGGTTGTAGGACCGCACGCGCAGCAGGGCGCCACGCTCCGTCGCCTCTGCGTGGGTCAGCGGGGGGCGCGAGATGACGAGACCTCCTGCGAGGAAGGGTTGTCTAGACTCGTGGGTGATGCGGCCGGGTGACCCACGCCCGGGGCGCTGAGGGAGAGGACCCGATCGCCATGGCCGAGCACGACGAGCCTGTGCTGCTGCCGCATGAAGACCTTCCCGCGGTCGAGCCCGATGTGCCGCGCCCGGCGCGGGTGACGGAGCCGTTGACGCGGGAGCAGAGCATCGCCCTCGCCGCGGGCTTCAAGGCGCTCGGCGACCCCGTACGGCTGCGGTTGCTCTCCCTCGTCGCCTCTCACCTCGACGGCGAGGCGTGCGTGTGCGACCTCGTCGGGGCGTTCGACCTCACCCAGCCGACCATCAGCCATCACCTCAGGGTTCTCCGGGACGCCGGGCTCGTCACGTCGACTCGGCGGGGCACCTGGGTCTACTACCGGGTCGTGCCCGAGGCGCTCACCGCACTGACGGGCATCATCGCCCTGCCCTCCGTCGCCACGCGATAGGCGATCCGGCGGGCAGTCGGCCACCGATGCCGTCATTACGAAAATCACGCGTGATTAATTCCTTGAACGAATAGGCTCGCGGTAATCGTAGCATCTGTATTGATTTCCATCAATACCCCTTTCTGGTGCGACTTCGTGGCATTGTTAATCATTTGTTTCCTGGCGTCAAGGATCTTGACCTCGTTGAACAGACGCTGTTAGCTGGCTGCGGATGGCGGATCACTGACACCACCTCGACACCCTGTGACGCGAATACTCACTCGTGCCGTGCAATGCGGCGATATCTGTACGGAGCACCGTTACCAGAAGTGAGGCGAACGCCGGTTGATCACCTTCATGACCTTGAGCGGTTTTCTCGGGGCGGGCAAGACCACCACTCTCGTCGCGGTCGCGAAACATCTCCAGTCGCAGGGCCGCAGGGTCGCGGTCATCACCAACGACCAGGGCACAGAACTGGTGGACACCCAGCTCGCCAAGTCGGCGATCGCGGAGGCCGGCGAGGTCACGGGCGGATGTTTCTGCTGCCGGTTCGAAGACCTGCTGACCGTCGCGCAGCGCCTGGTCGACGGCCACCAGGTGGACACACTGCTCGCCGAGGCGGTGGGCAGTTGCACCGATCTGCAGGCCACCGTCATCCGGCCGCTCAGCGCTCACTACGGCGAACGTTTCGCGCCCGCCCCCCTCCTGGTCGTCGTCGAACCGGAAAGGCTCGACGCGCTCCGTACGTCGTTGCCGCTGGACGACACGGAGTCGGACATGTCCTACCTGTTCGGCAAGCAGTTACAGGAAGCCGACGTGATCGCGCTCAACAAGATCGACCTGCTCGGCGCGGCGGAGGCCGCCGCCGTCATCGCGGACCTGCGCGAGCGGTACCCCACCGCCACCGTGGTCGGCTACTCGGCGAAAACCGGCGAGGGGCTGGAGCAACTGGTGTCCCTCTGGCTGGGCTCGCAGCCCGCCGGACGCGGTCTCGACATCGACTACGACCGCTACGCCAACGCCGAGGCCGCGCTGGCGTGGCTGAACCTCAGCCTGGACGTGACGGCGGTGGAGGGCTTCGACCCGGACGCCTGGGCCCGTGCGCTGCTGGAGCACCTGTCCGCGACCGCCGCCCGCAACGGCTGGATGATCGGCCACGTGAAGGTCAGCCTCGAGTCCGCCGGCGACCTGAGCAAGGTGAGTGTGACCGCCGGCGGCGCCGAGCCGACCGTGGACGCCGCGGTGGGGAGGACGTTCACCGGTGCGGAGGCACGGCTCAACGCCCGCGTCGCGTGCGAGCCCGCCGAGCTCGACGCCGCGGTGGCCGAGGCGGTGAAGGTGGTGTCCGCCGCCACCGGCACATCGGCCGTGCAGAGCGCCGGCGTCCCTTCGTTCAAGCCCGGCTACCCGCGTCCCACCTACCGGATCCCCGCCGCGGCAGGGTGAGGTGAAGTCGGGGGGCGGCCTCGACACCGGTCACGCGAGCGTGAAGATCGGTCATTACGGTCAGCAGCCGCCGGAGGTGGGAGCGCCGATGCCGATCTGCAGAGTGGCCGGGGCGGCGCAGCAGCCGCCGGACGAGGAAGCCGCGTACTCGGGCTGGTCGAACAGGCCGGAGCCGCCGCACACCCCGGTCTCGGGCAGGACCAGTTCGACGCGTTCGGCGGCCTCTCGATCGCCGGCCAGGGCGGCGGCGACGGACCGGGTCTGCTCATAGCCGGTCATGGCCAGGAACGTCGGGGCGCGGCCGTAGGACTTCATGCCGACCAGGTAGATGCCCCGTTCGGGGTGGGACAGCTCGTGGACGCCGTGCGGATAGACGGTGCCGCAGGAATGCACGTTGGGGTCGATCAGCGGCGCCAGTGCGAGCGGGGCCTGCAGACGCTCGTCCAGGCCGAGGCGCACCTCGGACAGGAACGACAGGTCCGGGCGGAAGCCGGTCAGCACGACGACCTCATCGATCGGGTCGGTGCGGTGGCCGTCATCGGCGATGAGCACCAGGCGGTCGCTGTCATGCTCGATCGCGGTGGCGCGGAATCCGGTGACCGCCGTGGCGTGCCCCGCCTCGACGGCGGCCTTGGCGGCGAGCCCGAGGGCGCCGCGGGCGGGAAGCTGGTCGGCCTCGCCGCCGCCGAAGGTGCCCGCGCCGATGCCCCGCCGCAGAATCCAGACCGCGTGCGTGCCGGGCTCCTGCTCGGCCAGCTCGGCAAGGGCCGCCAGCGCGGTGAAGGCCGACGCGCCGGAGCCGAGCACCGCGGTGCGCCGGCCCGCGTACCGGGCGCGTACGGCCGGGTCGCGCAGGTCGGGGACGCGGTAGGAGATGCGATCGCTCGCGCTCTCCTCACCGATCGCGGGCAGCCCGTCGCCGCCGAGCGGGTTGGGGGTGGTCCAGGTGCCGGAGGCGTCGATGACCGCACGGGCACTGATGCGCTCTTCGCCGCCGTCGGCGGGGCGTACGTGCACGGTGAACGGCTGCTCGTCGCGGCCGGAGTCGACGACGCGGTCGCGTCCGGCCTTGGCCACGCCGGTGACAGTGGTGTTGTAGCGGACCTTGTCGCCGAGGGCGTCGGCGAGCGGCTGGAGGTACTGATCGGCCCAGTCTCCGCCGGTCGGGTACGTCGCCGCGTCCGGGCGGACCCAGCCGGTCGGGGCGAGCAGCTTTTCGGCGGCGGGGTCGACGACCTCGCCCCAGGTGGAGAACAGCCGCACGTGTGACCACTGCCGGACGGCGGATCCGGCCGCGGGGCCGGCCTCCAGCACCAGCGGGTCGAGTCCGCGTTCGATCAAATGGGCGGCGGCGGCGAGGCCGATAGGACCGGCTCCGATCACGACGACGGGCAGTTCTGCGGCGGGCGTGGTCACGGCGTCTCCTCTGATTCGACATTCGTCTATGAGTTGCGCGGCCAGCATGGCACCTGTTTCGATGACCGTCAACATAGACACTCATCAAATCAGGAAGAGGGTTCGTCACTGATGGCGAGGTGGTGGTGATGCTTGGGTTGGCCCTCACGCGTTGGTTCGATATATGTCAACATAGATGCATGTCGAATTCGCGGACGCTGCCGGTGCTGGAGTCCGAGGCCGTGGTGCCGTGCTGCCCGCCGCTGACCGAACGCACGCTCACGGCCGCAGAAGCCGAGCGGACGGCGGCGATGTTCAAGGCGCTCAGCGACCCGGTGCGGCTGCGCCTGTTCTCCGCGGTCGCCTCCGCGCCCGGCTGCGAGGCGTGCGTGTGCGACATCTCCGATGTCGGGGTGTCCCAGCCGACCGTCTCCCACCATTTGAAGAAGCTGAAGGAAGCCGGTTTGCTGGCCTCCGAGCGGCGGGGCACGTGGGTGTACTACCGGGTCGAGCCGAGCGTGCTGGCCGGGATGGGCCGGCTGCTGACCGGCGCCGCCCCCGCGTGAGAACCACAGCCTGGGCCCGTACGCGGCGGGGCTGCGCCGGACTTACCTGAGCGGCCCCCGTGCCGTCGACGGGGGAGTCCTGTCAGGCCGTGGCGGGGGCGAATCGGCGGCGCCAGGCGAGGGAGACGTAGACCAGCGCCACCAGCACGGGGACCTCGATCAGCGGTCCTACGACCCCCGACAGGGCCTGGCCGGAGGTGACGCCGAAGGTGGCGATGGCCACGGCGATCGCCAGCTCGAAGTTGTTGCCGGCCGCGGTGAAGGCCAGCGTGGCGGTCCGGTCGTACGACAGGCCCAGGGCCTTGCCGAGGGCGAAGGCGCCGAACCACATCAGCGCGAAGTAGGCCAGCAGCGGCAGCGCGATGCGGGCGACGTCGGCGGGTTCGGAGGTGATCGTCTTGCCCTGCAGGGCGAACAGGATCACGATCGTGAACAGCAGCCCGTACAGCGCGAAGGGGCCGATCTTCGGCAGGAACGCGCTCTCATACCGATCGCGGCCGAGCCGACGTTCGCCCAGGCGGCGGGTGAGGAATCCGGCCAGCAGCGGGATGCCGAGGAAGATGACGACGTTGAGAGCGATCTTCCATGCGGAGATGTCGAGGTGCTGCCCCTCGCCGAAGCCGAGCCAGCCGGGCAGCAGGTCGAGGTAGAACCAGCCGAGCAGGCCGAACGCCAGGACCTGGAACACGCTGTTGAGTGCCACAAGGACGGCGGCGGCCTCGCGGTCGCCGCAGGCCAGGTCGTTCCAGATGATGACCATGGCGATGCAGCGGGCAAGGCCGACGATGATCAGTCCGGTGCGGTACTCCGGCAGGTCCGGCAGGAAGATCCAGGCCAGGGCGAACATCACGGCCGGGCCGATGACCCAGTTGATGACGAGCGAGGAGACCATCAGGCGGCGGTCACCGGTGACGGCGTCCAGCTTGTCGTAGCGGACCTTGGCCAGCACCGGATACATCATGATCAGCAGGCCGAGGGCGATCGGCAGGGAGACGCCGCCGATCGCGACCTTCGACAGCACGTCGTTCAGTCCCGGGACGGCACGGCCGAGGCCCAGGCCCAGGCCCATGGCGACCAGGATCCACACCGCCAGGAACCGATCCAGCAGCGACAGCTTGCCCACCACGCCGCCGGGCGCGGCGTGGGCGGGCTCGGCGGCCGTCATGGGCAGGCCCTCTTCCTGTCGGCGGCGGCGGTGGCACGGGCGGTCTCGGCCAGTTCGGCGAACTGCCCGGCCAGAGCCGCGATGACGTCAGGCTTGAGCCGGTAGTAGGTGAACCGGCCGCACGGCTCGGTGTCCACCATCCCGGCGTCCCGCAGCACCTTCAGGTGGTTGGACAGGTTGGTCTGCCGCGCGCCGGTCTCGGCCACCAGGTGTGTGGTGCACAGCGTCTCCCGGGCGAGCAGGGTCACGATCTGCAGCCGCAGGGGATCGGCCAGCACCCGTAACAGATCAGTGTCGACTGACATCAGCATGTACTGATACTTTCACATCAGCCGGTGCTGATGTGAACCTGAGGCTTCGGCCGCCACCTCCTGCACGCCATCCGCGACGCGATCGACGCGCGAGTCGCCGACCTGCCCTGCCACCCTGCCCCGGGCCTGACCCGCACCACTATCGGTAAGAAGGAGAAGAAGATGCCCACGACCGCTCCTGTCGCGTCCGTTCTGTTCGTCTGCGTGCACAACGCCGGCCGCTCCCAGATGGCCGCCGGATTCCTCTCCCACCTGGCCGGCGACCGCATCGAGGTCCGCTCCGCCGGGTCGCTGCCCGCCGAGCAGGTCAACCCGGCCGCCGTGGCGGCGATGAAGGAGGTCGGCATCGACATCTCCGGCCAGATTCCCAAGGTGCTCACCCCCGAGGCGGTGCAGGCCTCCGACTACGTCATCACCATGGGCTGCGGGGATGCCTGTCCGATTTTCCCAGGCAAGAAGTACCTCGATTGGACCCTGGACGACCCCGCCGGCAAGGGCGTCGAGGCCGTCCGCCCGATCCGGGACGAGATCAAAACCCGCATCCAGGCTCTGATCACCGAGATCGACGCGCAGCAAGAAAGCTGATCCCGCCGCTCTTACCGCCTCTGCCCGGGGCGTCCTCGCGCGGGCGTACTCCCGGTCGGCGGCGGCGCCTCGTCGCGACCCTCCTGCCAGGCGGGCAGCCCCCCCGGCGAGACGACACCGCGGCATAGTCATAGGCGTGTGATCAGCGTGGGGACAGCTCGCACCGCCAGCATGATCCTCGCGACGCTGCCGGTCAGCGCCACGAGCAGCAACAAGGACGGCGGCGGCACAAGCGTGACGACCATGCCCAGCATGAGCGTGTCCACGACAGCGACGGTTGCCGCGCCGCCCAGGGCGGCCAGCCGTACGGTGCGGTAGCGCCGCTGTTCCCGGAGGGCGGTCACGAGCATGAGCACGACCGAGCCGAGCAGGAGACCGAAGGCCAGGCGTAAGGGCAGCGGGATCGCCGAGGTCCAGCCGTTGGCGGTGACGAGAGTGGCTCCCCAGCCCAGTCCGACGATCGGTCCGGCCACGAGCAGCGTGATTGCGGCGTGCCTGGCCGGTGAGGCGCGAATGAAGGCGGCGGTGACGGTGTCGGCGTCGCCGAAGTCCGCCAGGGCGGCCTGGGCTGCCGCGTCCGGATCGCCGAGCCGCTCCATCTGGTCGTCGTAGGACGCCAAGAGGCCGTCGGCGAGTTCGTCGACCACGGGGTCGGGCAGCCGTTCGGCAAGCGTCCGCAGGTGGCGTTCGATCAGTTCGTGGCCGGCCACGGTCCACCACCCAGCGCTGCGGACATGACCGCGGCGAACTCCTGCCAGTGGTCGCGTGCTCCCGCCAAAGAGCGTCGCCCCTGCTCGGTCAGCTCATAAGTGCGCCGTCTGCGACCGCCCACCACCGACCAGCTTCCCTTGATCAGGCCCGCGCGCTCCAGTCGGTGCAGCGCCGGATAAACAGTGCCGGTGGGCAGATCGAGCTTGCCGCCCGTGGCGTCACACAGCGCTTCCTTCACCGCATAGCCGTGCTGCGGTCCGTCCTCCAGCGTGGCGAGCAGGAGACCGTCCAGGTGTCCTTTCAGTGCTTCCGCCCTCATAGGTAGTAACGCTATATCTGCTCTTCCTGGATGCCAAGACCCGGAGTAGCGTTGCTACATGTAGGAACACTACGTATTGGAGATGCGATGGACCACATCGACATCCTGGGCACTCCGATCCCCAACGCGGGACCGGTCTTCTTCGCCGCACTCGCCATCCACGTCACTGCCGGGATCACCTGCGTGAGCTGCGGCGCGATCGCCGCACTGACGCGCAAGGAAAGCCCACTGCACCGGCGATTCGGCCGCGTCTACCTGTGGGCGTGGGCCGTCGTCTACCTCACCCTGACCGTCATGTCGGCGATCCGCTGGCGGGAGAACGTCCACCTGTTCGTCATCGGCACCCTTGGCTTCGCCGCCGCGCTGACGGGCTACGCCAACCGGCGGCGCCGGCCCGACCTCCACATCCTCGCAATGGGCGCGTCCTACGTGCTGGTGTTGACCGGCTTCTACGTCGACAACGGCCCCCACCTGCCGCTCTGGGACAGGCTCCCCACCGTTGCCTACTGGTTGCTCCCGGCCCTGATCGGCTTCCCCTTGATCGCGCGCGCGATCGCCCGCAGGCGCCATGGGCGCGCGCCGGCACAAGCGTGATCACCGGGGATGGGGCCTCGAAGCATTCGCCGGCCCGGCGGTAGGACAGGCGGGCCCGCCCGGAGCTCGGGCCGAGGGCGGCGGGCGGCGCGGCAGGCCGGCACCGTGTTCCTGCAGGAACTCGTGGGAGCGTACCCCGAACTTCCCGAACTTCCCGAACTCCCCGAACTCCCCGAGCTGGCCCGCTTGGCCCGCCTGGCCCGTGCCTTCGCCGAACTCCTGTCCCCGGCCGCGGGCAACGACACCAGGCTCACCGCCTAGCTCACCGACAGCCGGCCGCCAACCTGCCCTACCTGCACGGCTTCGCCGGCGGTTTCGAGCTCGACCGCGAGGCGGTGAACGCCGCCATCACCGTGCCGCATCACAACGGCCGGACCGAAGGCGTCGACACGCGAACGAGGCGAATGATGCGGCAGATGCACGGCCGGGCCGTAATCTGACGATCTCCGTGCCGTCGAAGACCACCGAGCCGTCGTCCGGCCGCTGCAGGCCGAGACACAGCGGGCCAGCGTGCTCTTCCCGCTGCCTGACTCACTGACCAGCCCGTGGGTATGGCCGCGCCGTAGGGACAGGTCGACGCCGCACAGCGCGTGCACGCGTTTGCGCCGCGGTGGTGGCGGCAGCACCGATGCCGATCTGCAGGGTGGCCGGGGCGGCGCAGCAACCGCCATCCCGGGGCGGTTCTCTCATGTATCCGGAGCGTCGAAGCGGCAGCCCCATCCGGCACCGATGTCGCTGGGTGCCGGACGGGGCTGCCTGAAGATACGACCGAGAATGCAGTCCTTGCGCTACTTGGCGGCGACCATGTGGTCGAGGTTGAACCACCCGGTGTCACCGGAACCGTAGCTGACGCTGATCGTGTTGATGCCCGCCACCAACTGCACCGGAATGGTCGCGTCGGCCCAGGTGTTCCAGCTCCCGGTGAGCGGAAGTGCAATCTGGTGACGGTCTCCGCCGTTTACCGACACCGATGCGCTCCGGGTGCCGGCCGGACCGTCAGGGCCGGCCGAGTAGCGGAGGTCCAGTGAGTACGTGCCCGCATCCTGGGCGACGATCTGCTCAGTCACGCTCGGCCCCCGTGCGGTGAAGCACGCGACGAAGCCCGATCCCGTATACCCGGGATGGTCCGTGGCCAGGCATGCTCCGCCGGACAGAGCTCCATCCTCAGCCTCGCAGACGTCCCCGACCTCACAGTGCAGCAACGCGTCGACGGAGTTCTTCACGGAGATGTCCTGTCCTTCCGACTTCGCCGTAGCGACCGCCGTGAACCGGTAGTTGCCTCGGGGCAGATCGGCGGAGGTCGTCATCGTGTACCGCACGACAGCGCTCTGACCGGAGGCCAGCTTGGGCACGCCTGGGCACGCCGGCGCGTGACCGTCCGCGCAGGTGATGGTGAATCCGGGGGCCGGCTCGCCGTCCGGGGTGTAGGCGGCGAGACTCGTCCGGACGTCGCGATCCATCTGCCCACCGCCGTTGGTGAACGTCACCGGGACCGTGTAGGTGCTCCCGGGCTGCACGGCGGTCGGGGCGTCGAGAGAGATCGCCTGTGGTTCGGTCCAGGACAGATAGACGCCGTAGGCGTCGTGCCGCGACTCGAAGTCGAACGGCACTGTGATGGCATCGTTCTCGACCTTGACGTCCTGGCTGAGGACGACCTGGCGCGTGTACAGGGGTGCCTGGTCAGGGATCCTGTAGACAGTGGCGTGCACGAGGCCGTCGCGGACCAGCCACGGCGTCGAGGACAGCCCCTTGAAGGTAACGGCCATCGGCCCGACGTATGCGCCCTGGATGTCACCGAGCAGCGCCACAGCGCGCTTCTTCGCGGGGTCCGCGGACGCGGAAATCGCGGTCGACCCGACTTGTTCGGAGGTGGAGACCAGCGTGCCGGTCAGGTCGGCATAGGTGCGCATCGCCCACCAGTTTCCGTTGGCCGCCCATCCGCTCGGGGTCTTGGTGAGCAGCCCGGTCAGGTTCGGAATGACGCAGCAGCTCCAGTTTCCGCGCATGGCGTTGGCATAGTTCGACTGAGCCAGCCGGGCGTTGTACCAGGCGGTATCTCCAGCGGTCTGGCGATCCGCGGGCTGGTACTCGTTGGCCGAGAGGGGCCGTTGGGCGATCCCGTTGGCGTCGAGTGCGTCCGATAGGGACTTGCCGACGGTGACCGGGTCGTCCACGGTCCCCTCGTCGTGGTTGGTGATCTCGTCCGGGACAGTGTTCGCGGCCTTGACGTGGGCCAGGAAGGCCTGCCATTCCTCGGGGCGTCGCTCAGGGGTGTAGGCGAACGACGGGCCGGCGATTGTCGCGGCCGGGGCGATGCGCCGGATCTCGCGGTAGGCGCTGTCCCACATCTGGAAGTACTGTTCCGTGTTGACGCCCGGTCTCCAGAAAATGCTGAGGTCGGGCTCGTTCCAGATCTCGTAGGTGAACTTCTGGCCGGAAGCCTGGAGCTTGGACACAGTCGCGTCGATGAACGTGATCCAGTTGCTGCAGTCGCCGTTGGTGCACGGCCACAGCGTGTTCGCCGGAGCCCCGCCGGTCGAACCGAACACATCACTGAGCAGGACCTGGTACTCGACCTTATGACGGGGCGGGCGCTGTAGACGCTTCGCCTCGGCGATGACCGCATCGATGTTGGCTTGGGTGCCCGGTCCGAAGGTGTACTTGTCCTTGATCCAGCCGCCCGCATACCAGCCGCCGCTGCGGAAGGCGTTGATCTTCAGCGGTTCGAGGAATTCGTCGGACGGTTGTAACCCGTCCTGCGTGATGCCGTAGAGAATGCCAAGACCCACCCCCTCAGACCGCTTCGTCTTCGCGGACAGATCGACGCTCAGCTCTTTCACGCCGGCAGAGCTGACGTTCGGGTCTGCCGCGGCGGGCTGCTGGCCGCTGACCAGCAAGGCAGCGGTGGCGAACAGTGTTCCGAGGACTGCGAGTCCCTTTTTGCCGTTCAGGCCCCGGCCCTGGCCGGGTGCCGCAGCTGTACCGTCGGGACGCCCAATGGTGACTAAGCGTTTCGGATGAGCTGACATTCTTCCTTCTTTCGCGGACGAGTCGACCCATGTCGCGGCCACGGGGTCGCGGTCAGCGCGAGTGCGGAGGCGATGACGGCGTGCGCCGCGATCCTGCGTGCCCGCCGAGACAAGGGTGTGACCATGCGCCTTCCCGTCGGGGGGTGCGGCCGGGTCGAATCGATTCGGCGAACCGATTCGACTTGACCATAAGCGTGTGCCGACGGGATGGTCAAGAGCCGGAAATATCCGTGATACACCTTCGCCGCGCCGCCGTCACGCGGCCCCGTGGACCCAAGAGCCGCGCGGGTCCTGGGGACCAGTGCTGTTGTTCGAGGAGGACCCGACGGGGGAGGAGCGTAGCCGTCCCCGAAACGCCTCTATCATCGGCGTCGATGCGCAACACGTGACCGAAAACCACGACCCACCGCTCACCTCCGCCGCCGCTCCGCTGAGCCGGTCGCCGTGGCTACGGTCCCGGCCATCGCGCCCAGGCCGGCTTCACGCGACCGGTCGCCCGTGCGACCTGCATGGCCGTGCACGCCTGCCGTGCCGATGATGTCTGCCCATATTCGGTCGACGCAGCACGTCGAACCGGTTCGATTTCGATCACGCTGGTCGGGATGGGCGTAGGAGGGGGCGGGCAGGAGGAGTTGAGAATGAGGTGAGGCTCCCGGTAAGACAGCAGGTGGCCGCCGATCTGCGGATCAGCGACCAGACCATCGACAACTGGCGCAGGCAACAGCGCATCGACGCAGGATTGGAGCCCGGCATCACCTCCAGGGACCGGCCGAGCCGGTGGCCGCCCGGCGCCGGATCGAGGAGCGGCGTGTGAGCGGGTGGACGGAGTCGCGCCACAGGTCGCCCGTGCGGCTGATCGCGTTGACCTTCGCCTTGTCCGTGCCCTTCTGGCTGGCCGGTGTCATGGCCGGCCGCCTGTCGCAGACCCTGCCCGTGAGCGCGCTGATGGCGTGTTGCCCCTTGCTGGCGGCGGTGCTGCTGATCCGCCGGCATGAGCCGCGCGGCGCCGTGAAGCGGCTGCTGCGGCGCGTCGTGGACTGGCGTGCCGCTCCCCGCACCGGCCGCTGGTTCGCACTCGCGATCGCGCTGCCCCTGGGCGTGATGGCCGGCTCCTACGCCGTGACGGTCCTGCTGGGCCGGTCACTGCCCGAGCCGCGGATTTCGCTGATCGAGGTCCCACTGCTGTTCGCCGTGTTCCTCGTCGCCGCCGCCTGCGAGGAGGCGGGATGGACGGCGTACGCCACCGATCCGCTGTCCACCCGCTGGAGCCTGCCGGTCACCGGTGTCATCCTCGGGGTGACATGGGCGGTCTGGCACCTGATCCCGTACGCACAGGCCGGCCACGGCCCGCTGTGGATAGCGGGCCAGTGCCTGTACACGGTGGCCCTGCGGGTCGTCATCGTCTGGCTCTACCTGCGCAGCGCGAGCGTGCTCGCCGCGGTCGTCTGCCACGCCGCCTCCAACGTCGGCTGGTCCCTGTTCCCCGACCACGGATCGCACTACGACCCGGTCGTCACCGGAGGCATCGCCACGGGGGTGGCCCTGCTGGTGGTGATGGTCAGACGCTGCGGACGCCGTGGGCGGCGAATTGGGCGTGTACGCGTTCCAGGAGGGCCCTGTCCGGGGGCTTGACGTCGGCCAGAGGGAAGGTGAGCCCGAGCCGGGCGTACTTGCCGGCGGCCATGCGATGGAAGGGCAGCACGTCGACCCGCTCGACGTTGCCGAGCGTCGCGACGAACCGGGCCAGGCCGTCCACGTTCTCCACGGCGTCGGTGTGGCCGGGAACCAGGACGAACCGCACCCAGACCGGGCGGCCCAGATCGGCCAATCGGCGAGCGAAGCGCAGGGTCGGCTCCAGACGCGCCCCGGTCAGCCGCCGATAGCCCCGCGGATCCCACGACTTGATGTCGAGCAACACGAGGTCGGTGGCGGCCAGCAGCGCGTCGCTCGCGCGGTCCCCGAGGTAGCCGGAGGTGTCCAGCGCGGTGTGCAGGCCACTGTCATGACAGCGGCGCAACAGCTCGCCGGTGAAGCGGGGCTGCAGCAGCGGCTCGCCACCGCTGACCGTCACCCCGCCGCCGGCGACCGAGATGAACCGCCGGTAACGGTCCACCTCGGTCATCACCTCGTCCACGGTGACCCGGCGGCCATCGCGCATCCGCCAGGTCTCCGGGTTGTGGCAGTACAGGCAGCGCAGCGGGCAGCCACAGGTGAACACCACGAAGCGGGTGCCGGGTCCGTCCACGCCGACCGACAGGTCCCACGACTCGATGACGCCGGTGCCGGCCGCGGGCTCCGTCTGGCAGAGCTCGGCGGCGGCGTCGCGCAGCAGGGGCTCGCGCATCACAGCCGCCCGTGGAAGGTGCGGTCGATCACGTCCTGCTGCTGCTCGCGGGTCAGCCGGACGAAGTTGACGGCATAGCCGGAGACCCGGATGGTGAGCTGCGGGTACTTCTCGGGGTGGTCCATCGCGTCGATCAGCGTGGCCCGGTCGAGCACGTTGACGTTCATGTGGAAGCCGCCCGCCTCGAAGTAGCCGTCGAGCACGCCCACGAGGTCGGCGACCCGGTCCTCGGCCGTGCGGCCCAGCCCGTCCGGGGTCACGGTGCTGGTCAGCGAGATGCCGTCCTGCGCCTGGTCGTAGGGGAGCTTGGCCACCGACAGCGCCGAGGCGACCAGGCCGTGCCGGTCGCGGCCGTTCATCGGGTTGGCGCCGGGGGCGAACGGCGTCCCGGCCCTGCGCCCGTCGGGCGTGTTGCCGGTGTGCTTGCCGTACACCACGTTGGAGGTGATGGTGAGCACCGACTGGGTGTGCTCGGCGTCGCGGTAGGACGGGTTGCGGCGGATCTTGTCCATGAACGACCTGACGAGGTCGGCGGCGATGGCGTCGGCGCGGTCGTCGTTGTTCCCGTACGCCGGGTAGTCGCCCTCGACCACATAGTCCACGGCGAGCCCGGTCACGTCGCGGAGCACCCGGACCGTCGCGTGCTTGACGGCCGACAGGCTGTCGGCGGCCACCGACAGGCCGGCGATCCCGCAGGCGAGCGTGCGCGTGACGGGGTAGTCGTGCAGCGCCATCTCGATGCGCTCGTAGGCGTACTTGTCGTGCATGTAGTGGATGACATTCAGCGCGTTCACGTATGTCTTCGCGAGCCAGTCCATCATCCGGTCGAAGGCCGCCGCGACCTCCTCGTAGTCGAGCACGTCGCCGGTCAGCGCGGGGTAGGCGGGGCCGACCTGCTCGCCGCTGATCTCGTCTCGGCCGCCGTTGATCGCGTACAGCAGGGCCTTGGCGAGGTTGACCCGGGCGCCGAAGAACTGCATCTGCTTTCCAACGGGGGCGGCCGACACGCAGCAGGCGATGGCGGTGTCGTCACCGTGCCGCGGTCGCATCAGCTCGTCGCTCTCGTACTGGATCGAGCTGGTCTCGATGGACAGACGGGCGCAGAAGCGCTTGAACGGCTGGGGCAGCCGCGACGACCAGAAGACCGTCAGGTTCGGCTCCGGGGCCGGACCGAGGTTGCGCAGCGTCTGCAGGTAGCGGTAGCTGGTGCGGGTGACCAGCGGCCTGCCGTCCGCGCCGAGGCCGCCGATCGACTCGGTCACCCAGGTCGGGTCGCCGGAGAAGAGCTGGTCGTACTCGGGGGTGCGCAGGAATCGGACGATGCGCAGCTTGATGACGAAGTCGTCGACCAGCTCCTGCGCCTCCTGCTCGGTGAGCCGTCCCTCGGCGAGGTCCCGCTCCAGGTAGACGTCCACGAACGTGGAGGTGCGGCCGAGGGACATGGCCGCGCCGTTCTGCTCCTTGACCGCGGCGAGATAGGCGAAGTAGAGCCACTGGACGGCCTCGCGCGCGGTGGCCGCGGGCCGGGAGATGTCGTGGACCGTAGGAGGCGGCCATCCGCTTCAGTTCGTCGAGGGCGCGCAGCTGCTCGGCCAGCTCCTCCCGGTCGCGGATGACCGCATCGGTGGAGAACTCGCCGTCCAGCGTGCGCAGCTCGGCCCGCTTGGCCTCGATCAAGCCGGTCCACGCCGTACAACGCGACCCGCCGGTAGTCGCCGATGATGCGCCCGCGGCCGTACGCGTCGGGGAGCCCGGTGATGATCCCCGCGCGGCGGGCCGCCCGGATCTCCGGGGTGTAGGCGTCGAAGACGCCGTCGTTGTGCGTCTTGCGATACGTGGTGAAGATCTCCTTCACCCGGGGGTCGAGCGTGTACCCGTAGGCGGCCAGGCCGTTCTCGACCATCCGCAGGCCGCCCGCCGGCATGATCGCCCGCTTCAGCGGGGCGTCGGTCTGCAGCCCGACGATCAGCTCGCGCTGGGAGTCGATGTAGCCGGGCCGGTGCGCGGTGATCGAGGAAGGCGTGGCGGTGTCCACGTCGTACACCCCGCGCCGTCGCTCCTCGGGAAACAGGTCCGACACTTCCGCCCAGACCGCGCGGGTCCGCTCGGTCGGCCCGGCGAGGAACGACTCGTCGCCCTCGTACGGGGTGTAGTTGGCCTGGATGAAGTCGCGCACGTCGACGCTCCCGCGCCAGGACGTGCCGCGGAAGCCGCGCCACGCCGCGCGCGCGGGAGCCTGCGCGTCTCCCTGTCGCCTGACCTCGGTGACGGTCATCGTCTACCCCCTTCGTCGGTTCCGTCTCCACTGTGGGTCCTGGACCATCCGCCCACCGCGCGCGGAAGTCATCGACCACGGGGACCAAAGTCATCCGGGCGGTTGCGGAGACGGGCGGGGGCCCGGCCGGCCTCCGCCCGTCTCGTCCGCCCTCCGGTGGTTGCGAGGGTGGCGTGTCTCGCGGTCAGTGCTGAACGACGATCCTGCGGTCGGCCGTCTTGTGCTCCTCCTCCAGACAGACCGTGACCTCCAGGACTCCGTCTCGGTAAACGGCCGTCACGTCCTCTTCCCTGGCCGTCGTGGGAAGCGTGACCGAGCGGGAGAAGGCGCCGTAGGTGATCTCGGAGCGGCGCGGTTCCTTGGCGTCCTCGGCCTCCTTGGTCTTCTCGGCCCGGATGTGGAGCACGCCGTGCCCGACCGTGACCTCCAGATCCTTGTCGGGGTCGACGCCGGGCAGCTCCGCCCGCAGCACGTACCGGCCGTCCGCGACGAAGTCCTCCACCCGGATGATCTGGCCGAACGGCCGGAACCCGTAGACCGGGCTCTCCAGCAGCTCCAGCAGTTCCGGGAAGGGGAACCGGCCCTGGCTCCGCTCCATGAGGTTCATCGTGACCTCCTTGTCTCGATGACGACGCACCAAGCACACACCCGCCGCGGCCCAGGGGGCAGAGCAGAACGTCCCACCCGAAGGACCTCGAAACACCGGCCGCCGCGGGTCGTCGGTCCCCTCCCGGCGGGGCCTTCGGCGCCGCACGCCGCGGGGGAGACGACCCGGTGCATGGCTACAGGGACCCGCGCCTCGGCGGCCGGCGGCCTGCGGGCAGGTGACCACCTGCGCCTCCATGGCGGAGGCGGGACGCTCGCCCCTGGGCTGGTTGAGCCGCACACCGCCGGCGCCGGGCGGGGAACTCGTCATCAGTGGCGCCAGGTGTGGGTGTCGTCATCCTCCCACTCCAGGTGGTCGATCACGTCCACCACACCGTTGACACCGCGGGCCAGCCGGGCTGCCGTCAGCGCGTCGCTGCGCCAGTGCAGGCGACCGGTCAGCGTCACGACGCCCTGGTCGACCGTCACGGTCACCATGGCCAGGTCGCCGAAGAGGGAACGGCCGAAGGTGTCGACCGTGATCTCGCGGGCGATGTCGGCGTCCGGACGGGTGAAGACCCGCAGCAGGTCGTGCCGGCCGACCATGCCCTCGAGCCTGCCGTCCGGCCCGAGGACCGGCAGGTGCGTGACGCCGTGCCGGTCCATGAGCCGGATGGCGAACACCACCGCCGTTCCCGGGCCGACCGTGACGGCCGGGGACGTCATCAGCTCGGCGGCCGCGTCACCGCGCGACTTCTCGCGCCATCCGCGCCCCGCCCGGCCGAACAGGCGCCGCAGCCGGGCGCGCAACGGCGGCCGGTAGCCCTCGTGGGCGTACTGCTCCTTGAACTCCTCCTTGAGCAACAGGTCCGCGTCCGTGACGACGCCGATGACCCGGTCGTCGGCGTCGACCACGGGCACGGCGCCCAGGTCGGCGGCGATCAGCACCTGGGCGACTGTCTTGAACGGCATGCCGCCCTCTACGACGGGCACGTCGCGGGCCATGACCTGGGCGACCTTCACACGCATCTCTTCCTCCTCGTGACACCTCCTTTCATCCCATCGCCGCCGCCCCGCGCGGGCGGAGAGGCGGAAGGCCTTCGCACGGGGGCTGTTGCGCCCCCGTCTGCGGCACTTACGCCTCTACGGCCGCTCCGTGCCGGTACGGACGATGGCGGTACAGCCAGCGCTGAGGAGGATCACCATGAGGATCGGCATCAACGGGTTCGGCAGGATCGGCAGGGCCGTGCTGCGCCGCGCGCTGCCCATGGGCATCGAGGTTGTCGCGATCAACGACCTCGCGGACGCGGCGACCCTCGCCCATCTGCTCAGGTTCGACTCCACGCACGGCCCCCTCGGCGTGCCGGTGACCGCGAACGCTTCCTCCATCGACGTGGACGGCCGCTCCATCCCGGTCACCGCGCACAGCGACCCCGCGCACATCAACTGGGCCGCGTACGGCGCCGAGCTGGTGATCGAGGCCACCGGCAGGTTCCGCACGCGGGACGACGCGGCCCGCCACCTCAAGGGCGGCGCCCGCCGCGTGCTCATCTCCGCGCCCGGCAGGAGCGTGGACGTCACGATCGTCCCCGGCGTCAACGACGCGGCCTACGACCCCCGCCGCCACGAGATCGTCTCGATGGCCTCCTGCACCACCAACTGCGTGGCCCCGATGGTGAAGGTGCTGCACGAGCACTTCGGCCTCGTGCGCGGCTTCATGACGACCGTGCACGCGTACACCGCCGACCAGCGGCTGCTGGACGCCCCTCACAAGGACCCCCGCAGGGCCCGCTCGGCCGCCGTGAACATCGTCCCGACCACGACCGGGGCCGCCCGGATGGTCGGCGAGGTGCTGCCCGAGCTCGCGGGCCGGCTGGACGGCGTCGCGCTGCGCGTCCCCGTCGAGGACGGCTCGCTCACCGACCTCGCCGTGGTGCTGTCCCGCCCCGTGGGGGTTCAGGAGGTCAACCGGGCCTTCGCCGATGCCGCCGACCGGGAGCTGAAGGCCGTGCTGCGCTACAGCACCGACCCGATCGTGTCCCGCGACATCGTGGGCGACCCCGCCTCCTGCGTGTTCGACTCCGCGCTCACCCAGGCGGACGGCGAGCTGGTGAAGGTCTTCGGCTGGTACGACAACGAGTGGGGCTACGCCAACCGGCTCGTCGAGATGGCCGCCCGCATGGCCGAGTGACAGTCCGAGCAGCCCCGGATACGAGGCTCGCGGCGGCGCAAGCCGGACGCTGGAGCCCCGGTGGAGAGGAGAAGACAATGCGTGCAGCGATGGTCACCCGATTCGACGGCCCGATCGAGATCCGCGACGTTCCGGTCCCGGAGCTGCGACCCGGTCAGGTGCTGGTACGTGTCGAGGCAAGCGGGCTGTGCCACACCGATATTCACGCCGCCCGCGGGGACTGGCCGGTCAAGCCGGCTCTGCCGTTCACACCCGGGCATGAGGGCATCGGCGTGATCGAGCAGGTCGGCCCCGGCGTCACCGGCCGGGCCGTCGGGGAGCGGGTCGCGGTTCCGTGGCTGGGCTACGCGTGCGGCATCTGCGACTACTGCGTGAGCGGGCGGGAGACGCTCTGCGAGTCCCAGCTGAACACGGGCTACAGCCTGAACGGCTGCCATGCCGACTACGTCGCGGCCTATGCCGGCCATGTGGTCCCCGTGCCCGAAGCCGTGAGTTCGTTCGACGCCGCTCCGCTGACGTGCGCGGGGGTCACCACGTACAAGGCCGTCAAGGTGTCCGGGCTGCGCCCGGCCGAGCGTGCGGCGATCTTCGGCATCGGCGGGCTGGGGCATCTGGCTCAGCAGTACGCGCAGATCTTCGGGGCCGAGACCGTCGCGGTCGACGTGACGGGCGAAAAGCTCCTCCTCGCCGGTGAACTCGGCGCCACTCACGTCGTGAACGCCGCGGCCGAGGACCCGGTGGCCGCGATTCGCCACCTCGGCGGTGCCGACGTGGCCGTCGTCCTGGCGGCCGATCCGCGCGTCCTGCAGCAGGCGCACGCGTCGCTGCGTCGTGGCGGGCGCCTGGTCCTGGTCTCGCTGCCCCGGGACAACGCGATGTCCCTGCCCATCTTCGAGACGGTGCTGGGCGGCATCAGCGTGATCGGGTCCATCGTCGGCACCCGCGCCGACCTGGCAGAGGTGTTCCGCCTGCACGCCGCCGGCCGCACCACGGTGAAGTACGAGATTCGCAAACTGGACGAGATCAACCAATGCGTCGAGGACGTCCTCGCCGGCCGAATCCCCGCCCGGCTGGTCTTCGAGCTGTGAGACGGTCATGACCCCTGTCACTTCCCGGCCCTTGCTTCAGGGCATGGAGCGCATGACCGGATCCGCCGATGCCCGAGGACTCACGGTGAAGGAACCGGCCGCGACAGGGCTCACCGACGAACAGGCTGCGGCCGTGCGGGCCGAGGTCGGCCCCAACGCGGTCCGCAGCCACCGGGCGCGCCCCGTCGCGGTGCTGGCCAGGCAACTCCGCAGCCCACTGCTGATACTGCTGCTGGTCGCGGCCACCGTGTCGTTCTTCGTCGGGGAGCGGACCGACGCGGTGGTGATCGGTGTGATCGTCGCGTTGAGCGTCGGGCTGGGCTTCGCCAACGAGTACCGCGCCGAGCGCGCGGTGGAGGCGCTGCACGAGCACATGCGCAGCCGGGCGCGCGTGCTGCGCGGCGGCACCCTCGTCGAGCGTGACGTCATCGACCTGGTGCCCGGGGACGTGGTCCAGCTGAGGCTTGGCGCCGTCGTTCCCGCGGACATCGAGCTGGCCGAGGCGCGGGACTTCGAGTGCGACGAGTCGGTGCTGACCGGGGAGTCGTTGCCGGTTCGCAAGAACCCCGGCGACACGGCGCTGATGGGCACGGTCGTCACTGCGGGAACCGCCGCCGGGACCGTGTCCCAGACCGGCGCCGGTACGGCTTTCGGCGCGATCGCCGCGGGCCTGGGTGAGCGGCACGCGGAGACGGCCTTCCAGATCGGGCTGCGCAGGTTCTCCGGACTGCTGGTGTGGGTCGCCGCGGCGCTGACTGCCGGAGTGTTCACCACGAACCTGATCATGGGCCGTCCGCTGCTCGACGCCATGCTGTTCTCGCTCGCCATCGCGGTCGGCGTCACCCCGCAGTTGCTGCCCGCGGTCGTCACGACCAGCCTCGCCACCGGGTCGCGCCGCCTCACTCGGCTGAAAGTGCTCGTGAAACGCCTGGTCGCCATCGAGGACCTCGGCGACGTCGAGGTGCTGTTCACCGACAAGACCGGCACGCTGACCCAAGCCAAGATCGCCCTGCGCCAGGCCGTCTTCCCCGACGGAACCCCCGACCCAGGTGACGCTGACGGCCCGTTCCGCTTCGGCGTGCTGTGCGCGGACCCGCCCGGATCCACGCCACTCGACGACGCCCTCCAGGAAGCCATGCGCGATGCACGTGCGATGCGGGAGTGGGCGCCGGAAAACTACCGGCGCATCGATGCCAAGCCGTTCGACCACGAGCGGCGCATGGCATCCGTGCTGGTCGAGGACCTTGCCGGCGAGAGGCTGACCATCGTCAAGGGAGCCCCGGAAGCGGTGCTGGCCCGGTGCCGGGCCGTGCCCGAGGAGTCCCGAACGCTGGCCGAGCGGCTGTTCGCCGAGGGCGCCCGCCTGGTCGCGGTCGCCGTACGCCCGGGGGAACGCGAGCTGGTGGAGTCCGATCTCGATCTGGCCGGGTTCCTGGTGTTCAGCGACCCGCCCAAACCCGGAGTGGAGCACGCGCTCGAACGCCTGGCCGCGCTCGGAGTCACCGTGAAGATCCTCACCGGTGACCACCCCACCGTCGCGACCGGCCTGTGCGAGAAGATCGGCCTGCCCGTCACCGGAGTGCTGGCCGGTGAGGAGATCGAGCGTCTCGACGACGCAGCCCTGGCCGATGCCCTGCCGGCGACCACGGTGTTCGCGCGAGTCAGCCCCGAGCAGAAGGCCAGGATCGTCGGCATCCAGCGAAGCGGCGGCCTGGACGTCGCCTACCTCGGCGACGGCGTCAACGACGCGCTCGCGTTGCACCGGGCGGATGTGGGCATCTCCGTCGACACCGGGGCCGACGTCGCCAGGGACGCGGCCGACGTCGTGCTGCTGGAGAAGGACCTGGGCGTGCTCGCCGACGGCATCGTCGAAGGGCGCCGCATCTTCGCCAACACCATCAAGTACCTCCTGATGGGGACGGCCAGCAACGTCGGCAACATGTTCTCCGCCGCGGCCGCCTCGGCGGTGCTTCCGTTCCTGCCGATGCTGCCGAGCCAGGTGCTGCTCAACAACCTTCTGTACGACGCCGGCCAGCTGACCATCCCAGCGGACGCCGTCGACGGCGAGCAGCTCGCCCGGCCCGCGCGCTTCGACCTCAGGCTCATCCGCCGGTTCATGCTGGTCTTCGGACCGCTCAGCTCGATGTTCGACCTCGCCATGTTCGCGCTGCTGCTGCGGGTCTTCCACACCGCGCCGCCGCTGTTTCGGGCGTCCTGGTTCGTGGAGTCCCTCGCCACCCAGACCTTGGTGATCTTCATTGTCAGGACCCGCCGTACTCCGTTCTGGCGAAGCAGGCCGGCCACAGCCCTCGTGATCGCCGTGGGAGTCGTGGTGGCGGCCGGACTCGCCCTGCCCTACGCGCCCTTCGCATCCGACTTGGGGCTGGCGCCCATCCCACCGGCCATTCTCGGCACGATCGCCGTCGTCCTGATCGCCTACCTGGCACTCGTCGAGGTCGTCAAGCGGCGCTTCCGCACCGTGCCCGCCCCACGCGGGCGGCACCTGCCACCCCACCACCACGTGCACCGCCGGGCCACCCCGTTCAGCCGCAGTCTGCGGGTGGTCCGGCACGGCCTGGCCAGGTCCGCGTCAGGGAGCTGACCGTCAAGACCGAAGTCGTCTCCTTCGATTGTCGGTGTGTCGAGTCACGTGGAAGGCGGGCCGAGGATCTGGTGGCCGTAGCGTTGGCCGGCCTCGATCAGGCGGGGAATGTCGGGCGGGGTGGGGGCGGGTAGGCCGGGGTGTTCGGCGGGACGGCCGAGTTCGGTGATGAACTGCTCGAACCCCGACGGTGTGGTGATCTGCAGGCCGCGTACGGGCCCGTCGGCGACGATGAACGAGTGTGGTATGCGGCGGGGGAGGAAGGCGAAGTCCCCGGGTCCGGCGGTCCAGCGATTGTCGCCGCAGTCGATGTTGATCTTTCCCTCGAGGATGTAGAACGCCTCATCCTCGCGGTCGTGGATGTGCTGAGGCGGCCCGAAGCCGACGGGTGCGGACCACTCGAGGAGGGTGAAGGCGCCGCCGGTCTGGTCCGCGCCGGCCTTCACGGTCATGCGGGTGTCCAGGAACCACAGGTGGTGGCCGTCGGTCGGGGTGAGCAAATAGCCGGTGGGGTCGAAGCTCATCATGCGTCCTCGGGGTCGTTCCGAGCTGGGTGGTAGAAGCGGATCTCGATGCCGTCCGGGTCGTGCAGGCCGACCAGCACCTGGCCGACGTGACCTGTGACGATGCCGCCGTGCGGCTCGCTCAGGTCGTCCAGCCGCTGCTGCCAGGCCTTCAGGTCACGCAGCGTGGGTACGCACAAGGCCATCGGGTCGAATCCGGCCATCGCGGCAGCCCGCACCGGATCTTTGCGGAGGGCGACGTCGACGACGTCGCTCGCATCGCGGAGGGCGACGCCCATGAGCGTGCCGTCCTCGACGAACTCGATGAAGACGCGCAGGCCCAATACGCGCTCGTACCAGTCTCGACTGCGTTCCACGTCCGTGACCGGGAGTTTGACGTGGTGGAAGCCGTTGAGTGTCGCCGCCATGGGCACCTCCGGAGAGGGGGGTTCACTAGAGTTCTCTCTAGCGAGTTTCTCTGTAGTAGGCTCTAGCGAATGAGCGATCCTGTCAAGAGCACGACCGGACAGGGCACCCGCCGAGCCGCTCAAGCGCGCGCCACCCGGAGACGGATCACCGACGCGGCGCGGGAACTGTTCCTGCGGCAGGGGTACGCCTCGACCACCCTGGATCAGATCGCCGCGGGGGCCGGGGTCGCGGTGCAGACGGTGTACTTCCACTTCGGCAACAAGGCCACGGTTCTCAAAGAGATCGTCGATGTGCTGTCGGTCGGCGACGACGAGCCGATACCGATGCTCGATCGGCCCTGGGTGAAGCGGGTACGCGACGAACCGGACGGCCGCCGGGCGCTGGCGATCTGGCTGGCCAACAGTCGCATCATCTTCGGCCGGGTGGCGCCGATCATGAAGATCGTCCGCGACGCCGCCGGCGCCGACGCCGAGATGGCCGCGCAGTGGGAGACCAATCAGAACCAGCGCTTCCTCGCCCACCACACCCTCGCACGGCAACTCGCCGACAAGCAGGCCCTGCGCCCGGACCTGTCGACCGAGGAGGCGGCCGACGTCATCTTCACCATGGTCAGCTTCGAGGTCTACCTCTTGCTCACCGGCGTACGCGGGTGGACGCCCGATCAGTGGGAAGGCTGGATCAACAAGATCCTTGCCGCTGCGATCCTGCGATGAAGGCGGCACGGGTGTGAGAGTTGTCAGCCGGACGCAGCGGGCAGTGCTGGGACGACGCGCCGCAGCAGCCCCGTCGCCTGCGGCGTGAACCCGGGGAATCCGTCGAGTAGGTGGTCAGTACGAAGCGCGTGTCGGGTCGTCCCTGTCGTGGATGAAGGTCGTCGCGAGGGACTCGGAAGCGCGTGCGACGAGGGCGACGTCGGCGCCGACGAGCAGGAAGCGGGCCCCGGCCTCCGCGTAGGCGTGTGCCGCCTGCGGGTCGAAGGCGTTGACGCCGACGGGCTTGCCGGTGGCGGCGACGCCGTCGAAGGCGCGGTGGACGGCGGCGATGACGTCGGGGTGCGTGTGCTGGCCCAGGACGCCCATGGAGGCGGCGAGGTCGCTCGGTCCGACGAAGACGCCGTCGATGCCGGGGGTCGCCGCGATCGCCTCCGCGGCTGCGGCGCCCTCGGCCGTCTCGATCTGCACGAACACGGAGACGTGGTCGGCGGCGTTCTGGAGGTAGCCGTCGACGCGGTTCCAGCGGGCGGAGCGGGCGAGGGCGCTGCCGACGCCGCGACGGCCCGCGGGCGGGTACTGCGCGGCCTCCGCCACGGTCCGGGCCTCGTCAGGTGTCGAGACCATCGGCACGAGGACCGTCTGGGCGCCGAGGTCGAGAATCTGCTTGATCGTCACGGGATCGGCGGCGGGGGCGCGGACGACGGGCGTGACAGGGTAGGCCGAGACGGCGTACAGCTGCGCGAGCGTGGACTCGAGGCCGTTGGGGGCGTGCTCCATGTCGATGAGCACCCAGTCGAGGCCCGAGCCCGCCATGATCTCGGCCATGACGGGGGAGCCGGAGCACACCCATCCGCCGAACAGCGGACGCTCGGCCGCGGCGAGACGGTCGCGGAGTGTCGGGCTCAGACGAAGCGGCATGAGATGGTCCCCATCGGTCCGTAGTCGGCCAGCACCGTGTCGCCCTTCTCGATCCACACGGGACGGGTGAAGGAGCCGGCGAGGATGATCTCGTTGGCCTCCAGGCGGTCGCCGTGCCGGTGCGTCTTGTTCGCGAGCCACGCGACCCCCGTCGCCGGGTGGTTGAGGACCGCGGCGGCGACGCCCGTCTCCTCGATCGTCTCGTTGCGGTAGAGGAGAGCCGACACCCACCGCAGATCGACCGCGTCGGGGCTCGTCGGATTGCCTCCGAGCACGAGCCCGCCGTAGGCGGCGTTGTCGGAGATGGTGTCGACGATCGTGCGGCCCTCGATCTCGATGTGGGAGTTGAGCACCTCCAGGGCCGGCGTGACGTACTCCGTCGCGCGCATGACGTCGAACAGCGTGCAGTTCGGGCCCTCCAGGGGCTCCTTCAGCACGAAGGCGAGCTCGACCTCGATGCGGACGTTGGAGAACCGGTCGTGCGGGATGCGCGCGCCGTTCTCCCACACGGTGTCGTCGAACATGACGCCGTAGTCGGGCTCCGTGATGCCGGTCGAGGCCTGCATGGCGCGTGAGGTGAGCCCGATCTTGCGGCCGACGAGGCGACGGCCGGATGTGAGGTTCTTCTCCCTCCACACCGCCTGGATGGCGTACGCGTCCTCGACCGTGGCCTCGGGGAACCGGGTGGTGATGCGGGGGATGACCCCGTGCGTCCGCTCCGCCTCCGCGAGCTCCTCCGCGAGGGACGCGATGATGTCCTTCGAAAGCATGACGACTCTCCCGCCTAGAGCTGGTGGCCCAGCTTGTACTCGCCCTGCTTGTAGTCGGGCAGCCCTTCGGTGTCGTCCTTGCGGGTGTAGGAGAAGCCGTCGGCGCCGATCGTGACCGCCATCTCGCTCGCGTCGGTGCGGGCGACGAGGGGCTGCGGGTTGCCGTCGAGGTCGAGCACGAGCGAGGCTTCGGTGTACCAGCTCGGCACGACGGGGTTGCCCCACCAGTCGCGGCGCTGGTTGTCGTGCACGTCCCAGGTGATGACGGGGTTGTCGGGGTCGCCCGTGTAGTAGTCCTGGGTGTAGATCTCGACGCGGTGGCCGTCGGGGTCGCGCAGGTAGAGGTAGAACGCGTTCGAGACGCCGTGGCGGCCGGGGCCGCGCTCGATGGCGTCGGAACGTCGCAGCGCGCCGAGCCTGTCGCAGATCGCGAGGATGTTGTGCTTCTCGTGCGTGGCGAACGCCACGTGGTGCATGCGGGGACCGTCGCCGCCCGTGGTCGCGGTGTCGTGGACCGTGGGCTTGCGGCGCATCCACGCGGCGTAGACGACGCCGTCGGAGTCCTGGATGTCCTCCGTGACGCGGAACCCGAGGTCCTGGTAGTGGCGGACGGCCTTGGGCACGTCGGGCGTGACCTGGTTGAAGTGGTCGAGGCGGACGATGGCGCCGGGCGTGTGGAGGTCGTAACGCCAGGCGAGGCGCTCGACGTGCTCCACGTCGTGGAAGAACTCGTACGGGAAGCCGAGCGGGTCCTCCACGCGCACGGAGTCACCGATGCCCTTGACGAAGCCCTCCGGCCGGCGCTCGACGCGGCATCCCAGCTCCGTGTAGAAGGCGACGGCCTTGTCGAGGTCCTCCGGGGTGCGGACCCGGTAGGAGAACGCCGCGACGGCGGCGACGGGGCCTTTGCGCAGCACGAGGTTGTGGTGGATGAACTCCTCGAGGGGGCGGAGATAGATCGCCTCGTCGTCCTCCTCCGTGACGATCAGGCCCAGGACGTCGACGTAGAACTCGCGGGAGGCGGCGAGGTCGGTGACGACGAGCTCCATGTAGGCGCAGCGCAGGATGTCGGGAGCGGGCGAGGCGGGCGTGGGGACGGGATTGTCCGCGTGGATGGGCGCCTCCTGGCTGACGGAGAAGCCGGAGGAGGCAGGGGTGCGGTCGGCGGCGGTCATGTGAGCGTCCTTGCTTTCGTGGTGGGGGCGGGAAACGCGTCGGGATCCGGTGGCCTCGTGGGGGATTCCTACTTGCCGAAGGTGGGGTTGTGGACCTTGCCGAGCGTGATGTGCACGGCCTGCTGATGGGTGTAGAAGTCGATCGAGCGGTAGCCGCCCTCGTGTCCGAGGCCCGACGCCTTGACGCCGCCGAAGGGGGTGCGCAGGTCGCGGACGTTGTTGGAGTTGAGCCACACCATGCCCGCCTCGACGGCCTGCGCGAAGTTGTGCGCGCGCTTGAGGTCGTTCGTCCAGACGTAGGCGGCGAGACCGTACTTCGTGTCGTTCGCGAGCGCGAGCGCCTCCTCGTCCGTGTCGAAGGGCGTGATCGCGACGACGGGACCGAAGATCTCCTCCTGGAAGATGCGGGCGTCGGGGGCGACGTCGGCGAACACGGTCGGCGCGACGAAGTTGCCGGACTCGAAGCCTTCGGGGCGTCCGCCTCCCGCCACGAGGCGGCCCTCGCCCTTGCCGATCTCGACGTAGCTCATGACCTTCTCGAAGTGCTCGGGGTGCACGAGCGCGCCGACTTCCGTGGCGGGGTCGTGCGGGTAGCCGACCTTCACGCGCTTCGCCTGCGCGGCGTACCGCTCGACGAACTCGTCGTACACCTCCCGCTGGACGAGGATGCGGCTGCCGGCCGTACAGCGCTCGCCGTTGAGTGAGAAGACACCGAAGACGGTCGCGTCGATCGCCGCGTCGAGATCGGCGTCGGCGAAGACGACGGCGGGCGACTTGCCGCCGAGCTCCATCGAGAGGCCCTTGAGGTGCGGGGCGGCGTTGCCGAAGATGATCTGTCCCGTACGGCTCTCGCCCGTGAACGAGATGAGCGGCACGTCGGGGTGCCGCACGAGCGCGTCGCCGGCGTCCTCCCCGAGGCCGTTGACGAGGTTGAAGACGCCCCGGGGAAGCCCCGCCTCCTCGAAGATCCCCGCCCACAGGGACGCCGACAGCGGGGTGAACTCGGCCGGCTTGAGCACGACGGTGTTGCCCGTCGCGAGGGCGGGGCCGAGCTTCCAGCTCTCGAGCATGAAGGGCGTGTTCCACGGCGTGATGAGTCCCGCGACGCCGATCGGCTTGCGGTTGACGTAGTTGATCTGGCGGCCGGGGACCTTGAAGGTGTCGTCGGCCTGCGCGACGACCAGGTCGGCGAAGAACCGGAAGTTCTCGGCCGCGCGGCGCGCCTGACCGAGCGCCTGCGTGATCGGCAGTCCCGAGTCGAACGACTCGAGCTCGGCGAGGCGGGCGTCGCGGGACTCGACGATGTCGGCGATGCGGTGCAGCACGCGCGAGCGCTCGCGCGGCAGCATGCGCGGCCACGGGCCCTCCTCGAACGCACGGCGGGCCGCGGCGACGGCGTGGTCGATGTCGACCTTCTTGCCGGCCGCGGCCCGCACGTACACCTCGTTCGAGACGGGGTCGAGCACGTCGAACGTGCCGCCGTCGAGGGAGTCGACGAACTGGCCGTCGATGTAGTGCTGGATGCGCGTGGGCAGGTCGGCGGGGATGTGCCGGACGGATGCCGCGGTGTCGGTCATCTGATCTTCCCGTTCGGAGGTGATGTGGGATCGGACGGTGGAGCAGGCCTTCGAGATCGGGGTGCGCGTTCGCGAGGAGCGCCCGTCATCAGGCCCGTCATCAGGCGCCGGCCTCGGTGGCTGCCTCGTACTTCGCGCGCCATTCCGTGTTCATGGGGAACAAGCCGTCGACGGGGTGACCCGCGGCGACCTGCGCGGCGATCCACGCGTCCTCGGTCTCCTGGGCGAGTGCGGCGTCGGCCACCTCCTCGGCGATCGCCGGGGGGATCACGATGACGCCGTCGTCGTCGCCCACGATGATGTCGCCGGGCTGGACCGTGGCGCCGCCGCACGCGATCGTGAGGCCGGTGTCCCACGGCACGTGCCTGCGGCCGAGCACGGCGGGGTGCGGCCCCTGGCTGAAGACGGGGAGGTCGATGCCGGCGACCGTCGCGTAGTCGCGCACGCCGCCGTCCGTGACGACACCCGCCGCGCCGCGTGCGAGAGCGCGGAGGGCGAGCACGTCGCCGAGGGTGCCGGAGCCGCGCTCGCCGCGCGCCTCGATGACGATGACCTCGCCCTCCCGCACGGCGTCGAAGGCGCGCTTCTGCGCGTTGTAGCCGCCGCCGTGGCTGCGGAAGAGGTCCTCGCGGTTCGGGACGAAGCGCAGCGTCCTCGCGACGCCGACGAGCTTCGTGCCCGGCCGGGTCGGGCGCAGGCCGTCGATCGAGACGTTGTCGAGGCCGCGCTTGCGCAGCTGCTGCGACAGTCCGGCGACGGGCGTCCTGAGCAGCTTGTCACGCAGCCCGGAGGAGATGACCGGGGAGGCGGCGGGGAGCCCCGCCGCCTCGCGCGAGCCCCACGCCTCCTCGCGCTGGAGGTCGTCGACCGAGGGGAGAGAACCGATGGCGGGATCGAAGCCGCCGGGGCCGTCGATCACCCTGCTGGTCAGCCTGCCCGAGCTCGGTCCCCCCGGCGCGTCGACCTCGACCTCGACGACGTCTCCCGGGACGGCCACCGAGGCTCCGGCCGGAGTGCCGGTGAGGATGACGTCGCCGGTCTCGAGGGTGAGGTGCTGGGAGAGGTCGGCGATGATCTGGGAGAACGGGAAGATGAGGTCGGTGGTCTCACCCTCCTGGACGAGCTCGCCGTTGAGCCACGTCCGGACGCGCAGCGCGGTGGGGTCGACCGCGCGTGCGTCGATGAGCCGCGGGCCGACCGGGGTGTAGCCGTCGCGGCCCTTGTTGCGGACGTTCGACCCCTTGTCGTTGGCGCGCAGGTCGTACAGCCCCCAGTCGTTCGACGCCGTCACCCACGCCACGTGACTCCAGGCCTCGGCGGGGGCGACGCTTCGCGCGGGTGTGCCGATGACGAGGGCGATCTCGCCCTCGAAGGCGAGCAGCTCCGTGCCCTCGGGCCGCTCGACCGCGTCGCCCGAGGCCGCAAGGGAGCTCGACGGCTTGAAGAAGTACGAGGGAGCGGCAGGACGGCGGCCGCGCTGCGCCGCGCGCGACTCGTGGCTGACGTGGACGGCAACGATCTTCCCCGGCCGGCGGGGAAGGGAGGGATGTGCGGGTGCGGTGCTCATGGTGTGTGACCTTCGCGCGTCTACAGAGGATCTCAGTGAGTGGAGGTGGCGATGACGTCGGCGCCCTGCTCGCTCCGCGAGCGGGTCGCGGCACCGAGACGGGCGGCGAAGGCGGCGACATCCGAAGGCAGCGCGGTTCCTCGCCACGCCACGTGCTGATCGCGACGGGCGACGACGAACGGCGTCGTGTACGCGGAGTCCGCGGCGCCTTCGGGGAACCGGACCACGGTGACGGGCAGGCCGGCGGCGCGTGCCTCCTCCGCCCACCGCTCCGCGGCGTCGAAGTAATCGAGCGCCACGAGCGTGTACCACGGACCGAGGCGGTCGTACAGCGACGAACCGTCCGCGAGCCAATGGTGGGGGAGGCGGCAGCCCGGCACCGTGGAGGGCGTGTACGTGCCCATCGTGTATTCCGGTGCCCGGCCGTCCGCGACGATGATGGGGCTGTTCGCGTAGCTGTATCCGAAGTTCAGGCCCGCGGCGGCGAACTGCTGGACGTTCAGGTCGTACGCGAGCTTCCCGAAGGCCTCGCGGGCCGCGTCCCCTTCGGGGCCGTCGGCCTCGAGGCCGGCGGGCACATCCGTATCGGCGATCTTCCGCAGATGGGACATCGCGAAGCGGGACACCTGGTCCGTGATCGGCAGGCGTTCGGCCTCGTAGGCGTCCAGGATCGACTCGTCCGCCCAGCCGGCGACCACGGCGCTCAACAGCCATGACAGATTGAGACCGTCGGCGATGCCCGCGTTCATGCCGTATCCGCCGTAGGGCACCCACAGATGAGCGGCGTCACCGGCGATGAAGATGCGGCCTTCGCGGAACTTGTCGGCCACGAGACGGCGAGCGACCCAGTCTTCACGAGAGAGGAAATCGTAGGACTGGTCGTCGGAGACCCCGAGGATGTCGCGGATCGCACGGTCGCGGTCGACCTCCTCGCGCTCGGCTTCCTCAGGGCTCAGGTAGGTGTGGATCAGGAACGTCTCGACGCCGTCGATGGAGTAGACGTGACCGTTCCGGCGGTCGTTGTAGACGTAGTAGCCCCACGCCTTCCCCGCCGACATGCGCTCGTACAGGTCCGGCATCCTGATGCACGTCGACTGGACGTGCTGCAGGACGGGGTCGCCGTGGAACTCGGACCCGATGGTCTTCCGTACGAGCGAGCGGCCGCCGTCGGCGCCGATGAGATAACGGCCGCGAAGAGTCGTCCTCTCCTCCGAGCCCACCGGGACGATCTCCACCGTCACGCCGTCCTCGTCCTGGGCGACCGCGACGGCCTTGACCTCGTTGCGGAGGCTCACGTTCCGGAGGGAGGCCACGTGCTCCTCGAGGACGGGCTCGAGGAACCGCTGGTTCACGCGGTGCGCCGGCTCGGCGGCCGCCCAGGTGGTGTCGGGGCCCTGCCCGGTTCCGTCGAGACGTGCGGAGGCGGAAGGGATCGGGATGCGGCCGAACTCCTTGCCGGTCACCGAGGTGAGGAAGGCGACGTCCTGCGGGTGGTCGGAGGGGAGGCCGGCCGAGCGAACCCTGTCGGCCAGCCCGAAGCGGCGAAACGCCTCCATCGTGCGGGCGGCCACGTGGTTGCACTTGACGTTCGGGGGAGCAAGGTAGGGATTCTCCTCGACGATGATCGTCGAGACTCCGTGCGAGTCCAGCTCCATGGCGGCCAGCAGGCCGACGGGTCCCCCGCCGACGATGATGACGTCGGCGTCGAAGGTGGCGGAGTTGGTCACTTTATGGGACTCCCATCGGTCAGCGGATCGCAGCGAGATCGCGCTGGTTGCTTTCGGGGATGATGAACAGCGCGACGGCGCAGACGATGAGGGCGGCGGTCGCGTAACCGAGTCCCCACACGCTTGCCATGCCGAGATCGTCAGCTGGGTCATCGCGACGAGCGTGCCGAGAACGAGGACCTTCGGCGACTTCGCGAGCACACGGCATCGAGCGAGGCGAAGGAGGCGTGCGCGAAGACCAGTGCGGACGCGCTCGCGTAGAGCAGGAAGTCGTAGAACTCGATCGCACTGCCGAGGAAGCTCGACGCGAGAATCCGCCGCATCTGCGAAGTGCGTAGAGTCGAGACCGCCCCGGCATGGGGCCCGGTCGTAGGTTTGGCGTGCATCGTCGTATTCCTGGTAGGGGGATCAGGGCGCTCCATGCCGAACCTCGATGGAGGGACACATCGAGTGTGCGGGGACGCACTTAATCAGGCAATGACAACTATCAGGATTGATAGTTCAAGGAGACTAAAGTGAACGGAGCGTCGGCGCTCTCGCTCAGGCAGCTCCAGTACTTCTGCGCCGTCGTCGAGAGCGGTTCGGTCACCGAGGCGGCGAGGAGACTGCACGTGTCCGCCGGCGGGGTCTCCCTCGCCATCACGCAGCTGGAGGAGCTCCTCGACGTCCAGCTCACGCTGCGTACGCGCGGCAAGGGCGTGGAGATCACCGATGCCGGGCGAAGCGTCTACGACACCGCCCGAGTGATCGCCCGCAGCATCGAGGACATCCAGGAGCTGGCCGGGACCATCCGCGGCGAGCTGAGCGGCCCCCTGCGGGTGGGCATCTTCACGACTCTGTCCCCATGGCTGTTCCCGCAGATGGCGGAGTACTTCGCCGAGCATCACCCGGCGATCGATCTCCAGCTGGAGGAAGGAGCGTCGGCGGCGCTCCAGACGCTCCTGACCGAAGGGCGGCTGGACGCGGCCCTCCTGTACGAGAACCACATCGTCGCCGAGGTCGATGTGCAGCGCCTCGCCCCCGTCCGGCTGCAGCTCGCCGTCTCGCCCGACCATCCGCTGGCCGGCCACGACAAGGTCTCGCTCAGCGCGCTGCGCGACGAGTACGCCGTCCTTCTCGCCATGCGCCCGGCCACTGATCACGTGGAGGAGATCCTGCGCAACGCCGGCATCACGCCTCGAGTGCGCTGGCGAAGTGCGAACGTCGAGACGATCCGCTCGCTCGTCGCGCGGGGTCTCGGCTACACGATCATCATGGGCCGTCCCCACGGCGACCTGACCTACGACGGCAAGCCGATCGTTTACCGTCCCATCGCGGATGAGATCCCCCCAAACCACATCGTGCTCGCCACTGCGCCTGGCGCCCGGCGCACCGCCCGGGTCGAAGCGCTGCGGGCGTACTGCCGGGAAGCGGTCGCGGGGCATTTCGCCTCGCGCGACGGCATGCCCGTGAGCAAGCCCGGCGTGCTCTGAGGGAGGCGACGGCCCTTCGGCCCCGGCGGCGAAGGGGCTGCGGGCCTCCGAGGGTGACGGCCGGGACAGAAGTTTCGATTTATTGAATTGTTTAGCCGAATATTTGTGATTGCCGTAATCCCACTGGTGGGCGCAATGTGGTGCAACCGGCCGCGCGGCCCGGACGGCACGCGGTCGGCGATCGTTCACCGAAGGAGAGACGTGGGATCACTGAGGATCGCCCACCGGCTCGAAGGCTTGCCTCCGTACGTGCCGGGTCGACGTCCCGAACGCGGAGAGACGCGCAGGCAGGCGCGCCTCGCGTCCAACGAGGTCCCGTGGCCTCCGCAGGCGGCGATCGTGGATGCGATGAAGGCCGCGCTCGATGACGCACACCGGTATCCGGACATGCAGTACACCGAGCTTCGCGGGGCCATCGCGGCGCACGTCGGCCGGCCGGCCGGTGGCATCGCGGTCGCCAACGGTTCCACCGCGCTGCTGCGGGACATCGTCGGCGTCCTCGTCGAAGCCGACTCCGAGGTGATCTTCGCTGAGCCGAGCTTTCCGTACTACCGGACCGCCGCCATCGCCAACTCGGCGGTGCCGGTCGCCGTTCCGCTGCTGTCGCATGCACACGATCTGGACGCCATGCGCGATGCCATCACAGCCCGCACCCGGGTCGTCGTCATCTGCAACCCGAACAATCCGACGGGCACGGCGTACACCAACGCGGAACTCAAGGACTTCCTGGCGCGCATACCCGAGGACGTCGCCGTCGTCCTCGACGAGGCGTACGTCGAGTTCGCGACGGACGTCGACGGTCTGGAACTCCTGGACGGGCATCCGAACGTGATCGTCGTCCGCACGCTCAGCAAGGCCCACGGTCTCGCGGGCCTGCGCATCGGCTACGCGATCGGTGACGGCGAGGTGATGAGCTACGTGTCGCGCATGGGAGTCCCGTTCCGCATCGACGGCGTCGCCGTCGCGGGGGCGCTGGCCGCGCTTCAGCCGGAGCAGGTGGCCGAGTCCGAGCGTCGCGTCGCGTCGATCGTGGCGGAGCGCGCACTCCTCACCGCGGCACTTCGCTCCCGCGGATGGAACGTCGTCGAATCCGCGGCGAACTTCGTCTTCCTTCCGCTGGGCGAATCGGCCGCGGCCGTGGCCAGGGAGTGCGCGGCCAAGGGCGTGCTCGTGCGCCCGATCGGTGGCGGCATACGAGTGACCGTCGGCTCCCCGGAGGACACCGAGCACCTCCTCGACACCCTCCCCGTCTTCTCCAACGACCCCCGCTGACACACCGTCGCGGCCACACCTGAAAGACCCCCCATGGAATCGAACATCACAGTCACGCGGCAGGACCGATCCGACTCTCTGTGGCATGGCCCGATGCGACGCATCCTGATGTCCAGCTTCAGCGGCAGCGTGATCGAGTTCTACGACTTCGTCCTGTACGTCATCGCGGCCGCGGTCGTCTTCCCGCACGTCTTCTTCAACAACCTCTCGCCGACCATGGCGACCATCGCGTCCTTCGTCACGCTCGCCGTCGGGTACGTCGGGCGGCCGCTCGGAGGCGTGATCTTCGGCCACTTCGGCGACAGGCTCGGCCGCAAGGGCGTGCTCGTCACCACCATGCTCCTCATGGGCGTCTCGACCATGGCGATCGGGCTCCTTCCCGCCACCGCCACCGTCGGTGTCCTGGCGCCGATCCTCCTCGTCCTCTGCCGGGTCCTGCAGGGGGTGGCCGTCGGCGGCGAGTGGGGCGGCGCGATGCTCATCGCCCTCGAGAACTCGCCCGGCGCCAAGCGTGGTTTCGCTGCCTCGTTCGCGAGCCTCGGCGCACCGGCCGGCGCGATGCTCGCCACCGGCTCCATCTCCCTCGCCTCCAGCCTCCCGCAGGACCAGTTCCTCTCGTGGGGATGGCGCATCCCCTTCCTGGTCAGCGTCCTGCTCGTCCTGGTCGGAATGACCATCCGTCTGAAGGTCAGCGAGAGCCCGCTGTTCAAGTCGCTGGATCTGGAAGCGGAGAAGCGGAAGGTGCCGATCCTGGAGGTCCTGCGCCGCTACCCGTCGCAGGCCGCGCTCGGCATCACCGTCGCGATCAGCCAGCTGACCATCGACGGCATCGCCACCTCATGGGCGGTCAACCACGCCGTCGAGCTCGGGGCCGACCGCACGACCATCCTGAACCTGAAGATCTTCGGCTCGATCGCCCTCCTCATCGCGGCCATCATCAGCGCCCGGCTGAGCGACCGTTGGGGGCGGCGTCTGCCCCTCGCCGCCGGCATCGTGGCAGCTCTGATCTTCGTCTTCCCGATGCTCAACCTGATCCAGACGGGCACCGCGGGGGGCTTCGCCGCCGCCGTCATCGTCGGCCAGTTCATCCAGGGATTCATCCTCGGTCCGCTCGCCGCGTTCCTGGCGGAGCTGTTCCCCACACGCCTTCGTTTCACCGGCGCCTCGCTGTGCTTCCAGACCGCCTCGGCGCTCGGCTCGGGCTTCACGCCGCTCATCGCGACCTCCCTGGTCGCCGTCGGTGGGGGAATCGCCGTGCTGGGCTGGGTGTGGATGGGGGTGCTCGCCGTCTGCCTCGTGGCGACTCTGATCGCGTCGGAGGGCCGGAAGCGGGATCTCAGCGCCATCTAGCGGTCCGAGACACTCCCGCAGAAGCCCCGCATCACACCCGCTCAGGAGCGGAGGAAAGGTAAGCCAATGACGAAGACCGGTGGAGAACTCCTCGCCGAACAGCTGATCGCGGAGGGCGTTCGAACGATCTTCGGAGTTCCCGGGATCCAGTTGGACTACGCGCTGGACGGTCTCGCGCAGAACCGCGAGTCGATCGATTTCATCTCGGCGCGACACGAGCAGGGCGCCGCGTACATGGCGGACGGCTACGCGCGGGTGGCCGACAGGCCCGGCGTCTGCATGGTCGTGCCCGGACCCGGCCTCCTGAACGCCGCCGCGGCGTTGTCGACCGCGTACGCGACGAACAGTCCCGTCGTCTGCATCGCCGGTCAGATCCCTTCGCCGACCATCGGCAGGGGTCTCGGCATGCTTCATGAGATCCCGGGGCAGTCGGACCTCCTCCGTTCGCTCACCAAGTGGAACGGGATCGCGACGTCGCCCGAGGAGATCCCCGGCCTCGTACGCGAAGCGTTCACGCGGGTCTCCAGCGGACGCCCGCGGCCCGTCGGCATCGAGATCCCACCGGACGTGCTCCAGGCGAAGACGACCGCCGGGGTGGCGCCCCCCGAGGGTGACCTCACCGATGAGATCGACGAGGACTCGGTCGGCCGTGCCGTCGAGCTCCTCGCCGCCGCCGAGCGGCCCGTGATCGTCGCGGGGGGAGGAGTGCGCGACGCCGCATCCGGCGCCGCACTCCAGGCACTCGCCGAGCGCCTCGGCGCGCCCGTCATCACCAGCCGGAACGGCAAGGGCGCCATCAGCGACCTGCACCCGCTCGCCCTGTCGCGACTGGCCGGCGCGGACGTCCTCGCGGACGCCGACGTCGTGCTGGCCGTCGGCACCCGCTTCATCACCATGACCGGGCAGCCGGTCGTCCGGCCCGGACGCCGCCGCCTCATCGCGATCAACGCGGATCCCGCCGACGTGGGCGCGCCGCGCGAGTTCGACGTCGTCGTCATCGCCGACGCCAGGGTCGCGCTGGAGGCGATCGCGAGCTCCCTCCCCGACGGCAAGCGTGAGGCGCCGGAGCTCGACGGCCACCGCAAGCGGGAACGTGACGCCCTGAGCGTGATCGCGCCTCAGGTGGAGTGGCTCCGGGCGATCCGCGGGGCCATGCCGGACGACGGCGTCTTCGTGGAAGAGCTCACGCAGGTCGGCTACGCGGCGCGCCTGGCGTTCCCCGTGTACGAGCCGGGAACCTACGTGACGCCCGGCTACCAGGGCACGCTCGGCTACGGTTTCCCGACCGGTCTCGGCGCGGCCGTCGGAGCCGAGGGCCGGCAGGTCGTCTCGATCAACGGTGACGGTGGTTTCGGGTGGGCGCTGCAGGAGCTGTCCACGGCCGCCAAGTACGCTATCGGGCTCGTGACGGTGGTGTTCCGCAACGACGCGTTCGGCAACGTCCAGCGCATCCAGACCGAGACGTTCGGCCGCAACATCGGCGTCGAGCTCAAGAACCCCGACTTCGTCGCCCTGGCCGGGGAGTTCGGCGTCGCGGGCGAGCGGGTGACCACCCCGGAGGCGCTCGGCGCCGCGATCCGCAACGCCCGCGGGACGGACGCGCCGGTGCTCATCGAGGTTCCGTTCGGTGACGTCCCCTCCCCGTGGAAGCTCCTGGCAGAACCGTCCATCGGCTGAGCGGCGACGCGAAGAGCCGTTCAGGGCTCACCAACTCACGATCCAGGAAGGCTGGATTCATGGCATCTCCCAGGGGCACCGTCGACGATTCGCTGTGGCTGGACAATGCCCGGGTCGTCCCGTCGGGGTCGACGTACGTGCCGGTGGACGACTCCGCGACCGGTGAGGAGATCGCCAGGGTGCGGTCCGCCACCAGCGAGGACGTCGACCGTGCATTCGACTCGGCCGCACGCGCGCAGAGGCGGTGGGCGGGCGTCTCGCCCGCTGATCGCGTCGCCGTGGTCGGGAAGGCCGCGGACATCCTGGAAGGCATGGCGGACGACCTCGCCGTCACGATGCAGGCGGAGGTCGGCACCGTGGCGAGTCAGGTTCGCGGCGCGCAGGTCGGCCTGGGCCTCACGGCCATGCGTCTCACGGCGGCCTCGGCTTTCGCCGCGATCACGGAGCGCGAGAGGATCGGCGACTCGGAGGTCGTCCGGGAACCCGCGGGCGTCGTCGGAGCGATCACCCCGTGGAACTATCCGCTGTTCCAGGTGGCTTTGAAGGTGGCGCCGTCGATCGCCGCCGGTTGCGGCGTCGTGCTCAAGCCGGCGGAGGTCGCCCCGCTCACGACGTTCCTCGTGGCGGAGGCGTTCGCCGAGGCCGGGCTCCCCGCGGGCGTGCTGAACGTCGTCTGCGGCAGCGGCGCAAGCGTGGGCAGCGCGATCGCGGGCCATCCGCGCGCGGACTTCGTCTCCTTCACCGGCTCCGTCGCGGCCGGACGCGAGGTCGCCATGGCCGCCGCCCGGTGGGGCACGCGCACATCGCTGGAACTGGGCGGAAAGAGCGCCGCGATCGTCCTCGACGAGGACAAGGTGCGGGCCGCGGTGCGGCACACGATCGCGAGCTGCTTCGGCAACGCGGGGCAGACGTGTGCGGCGCTGTCCCGGCTGATCGTTCCGCGTCACCTCCTCGACGAGGCCGAGGACGAGGTCCGCGCCGCGCTGGAGCAGGTCGTCGTGGGCGACCCCTTCGACGCGGCCAGCACCGTCGGACCGCTGGCGAGCCGGGAACAACGGAACAGAGTGGCCGAGCACCTCCGCGTCGCCGGCCAGACCGCAGGGGTGCGCACCGTCGCGGCGAAGGACGTCTCCCACCTCACACGCGGTTGGTACGCGGCACCTACGGTGGTCGTGGCCGACGATCCAGGCGCGCCGATCGTGCAGGAGGAAGTGTTCGGACCCGTGCTCGCGATCCAGCCTGCCGACGACGAGGCGCATGCGATCGAGCTCGCGGAAGGGACGCGGTTCGGCCTCATCGCCCGCGTGTGGACCGATGACGATGCCCGCTTCGAGCGCGTCGCCCGGCGGCTTCGAGTCGGCGGCGTGATCCAGAGCGACGCGCCGACCGCGTGGGACGCGCCGTTCGGAGGCGTCAAGGACTCCGGGTACGGGCGCGAGCGCGGTGCGTACGGTGTCGAGGAGTACCTCGTTCCCAAGTCTCTGCAGCGCAGAGGCTGACAGGTCCGACCCCTCGGGAACAAGCCTTCGGTCATCGATGCCATGCCGAGCTTTCCGGTCGCCCTGTCAGGCCGGGCGGAGCAGGGCGACAAGGAAGGTCGAGTCGTCCCTGAACGGACGCAGGTCCCAGGTGGACAGCAGCAGGTCGGGTTCGAGCGCGACGGCGGCCGCGTCCGCGAGGAACTCGCCGAACTCGTAGCCGCGGCCGGCGCCGAAGCCGATCGCGACCCGGCCGTCCGGCGCGAGGTGGGCACGGAACCGTCTCGGCACCTCGCGACGGGTGCTGGGCGCGAGGAACGTCATCACCTTCCCGGCGCAGACGACGGCATCGAACGGCGTGGTGACGCCCTGCGCGGGAAGATCGAGTTCGGCCAGGTCTCCGACCATCCAGCGCGGCCCGGAGTGGTCCTGCTCGGCGGCCTCGATCAGGGCCGGATCGACGTCGACGCCGACGACGTCGTGGCCGGCCTCGGCCAGTGCGCCACCGACCCGGCCGGTTCCGCAGCCGGTGTCGAGGATGCGGGCGCGGCGCGGCACTGCGATCTCACGCTCAGCCGAACCACTCAGCCGGCCACCGGATGGGCGCGAAAGATCGAGATAAGGCTGCCCGATGCTGTCAGAAGTGCATGATGCCGTCCGGCCACGATGTCAGGACAACACCCACTTCTCGTTGTAAGGCGGGAATTTATCGCAGGTGAACTGTACCGCTGAGGCGTTGTTTGCCCCACTCGCACCCAAAACGGTTAAACATTTATTGCTGTTGCGATTGACGATATGATAATACCCGTCTGCTGGGCTGAGGTCGACGAGATACCATTGCTCGTTGAAGGGGAAGGTGTAGTCACATGTGAACTGCACCACTTTGGCATTCTCGGCCTTGCTCGCACCCAAGACCGTAAGGCATTTTCCGCTATGCCGGTTTCTGATGTGGAAGTATTTATTGAATGCGCTGAGATCTTCCAGGTACCAGTCCTCGTTGAAAGGATAGGTTTTGTCGCAGGTGAACTGTACTGCTGAGGTGTTTTCCGCTCCCCCCGCACCCAGAACTGTCAGGCACTTATTACTGTGGCCATTGACAACATGGAAGGGGCCGATGAGATTTGCCGTGAAGTAGCCCGCGTGCCGGAACGGCAATGCAGCGGTCGTCGTGGTGGCAGCGGCGGTGCTCGCCGTAGCGGAGGCTGGGACAATTGCCGAGGAGGCCGCGGCGATGAAGGCGAAGGTCAGGCCCAGTCGAGTCTTGCGCGTGCTGTCCGTCATTTCCAGGTCCCTTTCGGTGAACGTCCGCCGGCGTGAGTCGACAGCGGTGCCTTCTCGTGCAGAATGGTCGCGGCGGGGGGGATGGGGCGACCAGCGAGCCCCTCCAGAGGCGGGCCGAGGATCTGTTGGCCGTAGGGTCGGCCGGCCTCGATCAGGCGGGGAATGTCGGGCGGGGTGGGGGCGGGTAGGCCGGGGTGTTCGGCGGGGCGGCCGAGTTCGGTGATGAACTGCTCGAATCCCGACGGTGTGGTGATCTGCAGGCCGCGTACGGGGACGTCGGTGACGATGTGCCCCGGGTCATTTCCGGGTCATCGCCACCACTCCGACGGCGGCGGCCCAGATGCCGATGAGCGACCCGACCGGGAACAGGGGGTCGAACCGGTCGGTGAACGCGATGGTGGCGGAGGCGAGCGCGTAGGCCAGCCCGCCGACCAGGCCGAGCGCGAGCGTGACGCGGTTGCCGACCGTCCGGGTGAGGCCGCCGGCGACGGCGAGGACAACGATGCTCAGTGCCCAGAGCGTGTCGACGATCGTCTCGTTCCACGTTTGCATCGTGGAGACGGTCGTCGGCTGACCCGCCGCGAGGGAGTCGGCCTCCAGCGCGGCGAACAGGTGCGCGGCCATGCCGACGGTGGCGAGGACGCCGATGCCGGCGATGACCTTGGTCGCCGCGGCCATGCTCCTGCCGAGGTCGCGGCGCGAGATCGCGAAGATCCCGGCGGTGAACAGGCCCATCGAGAGCAGCAGCAGCGCGTGGGAGGGATACCAGCTCGGCTGCACGAGCATCTCGTGCAACTGCTGGACTTTGTCGCCCTCGCCGCTGTCGCCGGGATGGGTGGCGCCGCCGGCGATGAAGGTGATGCCGCCCAGCACCAGGCAGATGCCGCTGACCAGGTTGAGCCGCGAGCTGGTGGAAGGGCGCGTCGTGACCGGCGTGCTCATAGCTGCCTCCTCGTGCATGTCGTTGATGGGTCAACGGTGACCGACGGTCGTCCTTCGCGGATGCGTGCACACCCTGCTTTTCTGCAGGGAAAACCCTCATTCGCAGGGACGTTCGGCTGTGTCACCATTCCGGTGTGGCCACAGCGGCGAACGCGTACGAGGAGGCCCCGCCGGCCGCCCGCGAGGCAGGACTCGGCGTGGTGGCGCTGGTGGTCGCCGTGCTCGTCAGTTACGGGTGGTCTCTCGGGTTCCACCTCGCGAACGCCCACAACGGGCTGATCGCGGCGTCGTGGACGGCGGTCGGGCTCTACGTCGTCCGGATGCGGCCCCGGCACCGGGAGGGCTGGCTGTTCGTCGCCACCGGTGTGGTGCACGCCGTGATGTTCTTCGGCCGGCAGTACGGCCTGCACGAAGGTCCGCTGCCGGCGGCGTCATGGCTGGGGTGGCTCGGCGTCTGGCCGCTGCCGCTCGCGATCGCGGGGTTCGGCTGGATGCTGATGGCGTTCCCCGACGGCAGGCTGCTCTCCAGGAGATGGCTCGGCGCCGCATGGGCCATGGCCGCGGTGGCGGGCGCGATGGCGACGGCCTCCGCGCTGTGGCCGGTGGAGTACGACCGGACCGGTCTGGTCGCGCCGCACCCGTTCGGTGTGCCGGGGGCCGCGGCGGCTGCCCGGGTGTGGGAGTACGCGCAGTTCAGTTACCTGCTCTTCCAGGCGCTCGGGACGGTCGCGATCGTGGTCCGCCTGCGGCGTGCCGACGGCGATGAGGCGCGCCGGATGCGGTGGCTGGTGTTCGCGGTCGTGATGGACATCCTGATCCTGGCGGCCGGGTTGGTGATCTTCGGCAGCCCGGTGCCGGGGTTGCTCGGCTTGCCGCTCGTTCCGGTCGCCGCCGCGTTCGGGATCTTGAGGCACCGGCTCTATGACATCGATCCGGTCATCAACAAGACCATCGTCGTCGGATCGATGCTGCTGCTCGTCACCGCCGGCTACGTCGCGCTCGTGGTCGGCGTCGGCGGGCTGGTGCCGGTGGAGGAACGCTGGCGGTCACTGCTCGCGACCGCCGTCGTCGCAGTCGCGTTCGAGCCGTTGCGGCGGCGTGCCCAGCGTCTGGCCGACCGCCTCGTCTACGGGCCGCGGGCGACGCCGTACGAGGCACTGTCCCGGCTGTCCGCTCAGCTCACCGCCGCACCTGAGGAGCTGCTGGACGGGATCGCCGCGACGGTCGCGAGCGCGCTCGGGGCGAAGGAGGTGGTCGTCTGGGTCGGCGACGAGGCGTGCATGGCTCCGCGGGCAGGCTGGCCTCAGCCCGTGGGCCGGACCGATCCGGCGCCCCTGAGCGATCTGCACCATGGACTGCATCACGGGGGGCCGCGCTGGCATGTGCGGCCGATCGTCGATCAGGGCACTGCCCGTGGCGCGATCGCCGTACGCAAACCGCCCGGTGAGCCCCTGACCGCGGCCGAGGAGCGGCTGCTGACGGACCTGGTCGCGCAGACCGGTCTAGTGATCGTCCAGCAGGAGCAGGCTCAGCAGTTGCAGGCGGCCGCGCGGCGCATCGTCTCCGCGGAGGACGCGGCCCGGTGGCGCCTGGAGCGTGACCTCCACGACGGCGTGCAACTCCGGCTGGTGACCCTGGGCCTGGAGCTCGGCGCTCTCGCCGAGCAGGCGAAGGCGTCCGGCGACGGCCTCCTCGCGTCCAGGGCCAAAGACGCTCGCGCCCAGCTGCTGGAGGCCACGGCGGATCTGCGCGAACTGGCCCGCGGCCTGCATCCCATCGTGCTCGCGCAGGACGGTTTGGAGGCCGCGCTTGCTGCCGTGGCGGACAGGTCCGCCATCCCCGTACGGCTGCGGGTGAGCGTCGGGAGCAGACTGCCACGCGAGATCGAGGCGACGGCGTACTACCTGGTCAGCGAGTCGATCACGAACGCGGCGCGGCACTCGGCGGCCGGCGTGGTGACCGTCGACGTCACCGTCGGCGGCGATGGGTTGCGGATCCTGGTGGCCGACGACGGCCGCGGCGGTGCACGGCCCGCGGCGGGCAGCGGGCTGCAAGGGCTCGCGGACCGGGTCGCCGCGTTGGGAGCCAGGCTCGAACTCGACAGCCCTGCCGGTGGCGGGACGCGGCTCAGGACGGTGCTGCCATGCGGGTGATCGTCGCGGACGACGCGCTGCTGTTCCGGGAGGGGATGACGCGCATCCTCACCGAGATGGGCTTCGAGGTGATCGGCCGGGCGCGCCACGGCGCCGAGCTGGTCGGCCTGGTGCGCCGGGATCCGCCCGCCGTGGTCATCACCGACCTGCGGATGCCGCCGGGCTTCGCCGACGAAGGCATCGAGGCCGCCGCCGAGATCCGGTCTTTCGCCCCGCACGTGGGACTCATGCTGCTGTCGCAGTACGTCGAGGTGCACCACGCGCTGCGGCTCATGGACGAGTTCGACGGCGCGGTCGGCTACCTCCTCAAGGACCGGGTGTCGGACCTCGGAGCGTTCGCCGTCGACATCCGCAGAGTCGCGGCCGGCGAGGTCGTCATCGACCCGGAGCTGGTGGCGCGGCTGGTCGGCCGCCGCCGGGAACACGACTCCCTCGCCGAGCTCACCGACCGCGAGCGCGAGGTCCTGGCGCTGATGGCCCAGGGCCTGACCAACGCGGCACTGGCCAAGGAGCTCTTCGTCAGCCCGAAGACCGTCGAGGGCTACGTGCGCAGCGTCTTCACCAAACTCGGTCTGGCACCGGGCGAGCGGGAGCACCGGCGGGTGCTGGCGGTGTTGCGGTTCCTGCGCACGCACTGACCCCCATGTCGCGGCTCAGGCGGCGAACAGGAGAAGCAGACCCACGACGGTGTAGACCACCATCAGCACGAGCAGGGGGATCTGCCCGAGTACGGCGGTTCGGCGGGGGAACAGGGCCAGCGCCCGGTCGTGCGCCAGGACGGTGCCCAGCACGTGGCCGATGACGATGACCGTGACCTGGAGGGTGGCGACCCCGGCCGGGGTGGTGCCGAACGCCTGGATGGTCCACCCGGCGGTGCCGAGCCAGTCCGCGCCGGTGTCCAGCGGATCGGACAGCAGGGCGATGGTCCGCTGCCCCTCCAGGAGGAACAGGGTGTAGTAGTGGGCGACGACGTATCCGACGGCTATCGGGACGATCGAGTGGGCGATCTCGCCCGCCGTCATGCCGGGATCGGCCGCGCCCCATCGGCCGGCGAGCGCGGTCGCGGCCCGGTACGCCGCGAGCACCACAGCGATGACGGCGACCAGGCCCGCGGTGCCCGTGACCGGGGCCGGCACCGCGCTCTCCTGAATGAAGCGCACCCACACCGGGGCGTTGGACAGGCTGTCGTACATGGTGGAGCCAAGGAGCACGACCACCAGCGTCGTCAGCCCCGGTGCCGGTCGCAGCCCGGCCATGCCGTCGAGGGAGTTACGCCAGACCACGACGCCGTCGCCGCGTCTCGCCGACGGGGCGAGTCTGCCCACGAGGTCGCTGTAGACCTCGAACGGATCGGCGTGGCCGAACCACCGGGAGCCGAAGACGACGGCTCCGGCGAGCATGAGCACGGCGTAGCCCGCGAGCCAGGCGCCGATGACCGGCAGGGTGGCCCGCTCGGGGGCGACCAGTTCCAGCCAGACGAAGGCGAACAGACCGGCGCAGGCGGGCCAGTATCCGACCCGAGCGGGCAGTGGCCGCAGGCCGAGTTCGGGGTCGCGTCCGAGCCCCTTGCAGGCCAGCAGGTGCAGCGTCCGCAGCGGGCTCAGGCCGCGCCACACCGGGCCGAACAGCACCGACAGCGGCACCAGGCCGACCCAGAACAGGACGTAGAACGCCCCCGCCGTGGGGTTGTCGGCCCGATCGGGCCCGAAGATCAGCCCGATGCAGAAGTACGCCGCGGCGACGAGCCCGGCGATCCGCCAGCCCCACCGCCAGGCCGGCGAGGTCACCGCCGTCCGCAGGGCGGCGGGCACCGAGCGGGCAGCGGTGAGGGCGGTGTCCAGGCGCGGTTGTTTCCACAGCGCGCCGAGCGCCACGAACGACACCAGCAACGCGAGGGCCGCGCCGGTCAGCGCGGCCGAGAACGGGATCGGCAGGTCTTGACGGCCCCCGACACCGTGAGCCAGCAGCATCCCGGCGGCCTAACGCACGACGAGCTGGAACAGCTGCAGTCCCGACTCGTGGGTTTCCATCTCGAACAGGCCGGTCTGGTCGGCGACGAACTCGATGCTCGCGGGGGTGCCGGGCTGCAGCTCGGCCTCCTTGTCGTACCCGTGCAGATGCGCCTCGTCGGCGGCGTCGCCGGTGACCGTGATCCGCACCGTCTGGCCCTTGGTCACCTCGATCCGTCCCGGTGGCGGGGTGACCGTCCGACCGGCGATGGTGACCGTGATCTCCTTCACGGCCGAGCCGGCGGGGGCGGCGGCCGACTCGGTGGATGCCGGGGCGGCCGATTGGGCGGGGGCGGCGGCATCCGACCCGCCACAGGCAGACGTGGCCATCAGCAGGGCCACGCCGAGCGGGAGCGCGGCGAGCAGCGGGCGCAGGCGGGCAGGGACGATCATCATGGGGGGATACTCCTGAGGGGCGGGGCGGATCAGCGTCGCTTGGTGGATTTGGGGCGTTGGGGGCTGCGTGACGCCGGGGCGCGTGCGGGTTTCCTGGCCTGAGGCCGGCCGGAAGGCCGCCGGGCCGCCGGGGTGACGGGCGCAGGTCTCCGCGCGGCCCGCACCACCAGGACGCCCGCTCCGACGACGAGGACCGCGGGCACCAGCCATACCGACAACCCGCTGCCGGAGTCGCCCGGCTGCGCTGCCCTCGCGGCGGTGCCGGCCGTGCCGGTTTGGGGAACCGCGGCCTGGCTGGCCCCGGTCTGCGTGACCGCGGCCGGGCTGCCGCCGGTTTGGGGCGCCGCGGGGCCCATCGCCGCCGGGCTGCTCCCACTCTGCGGCACCGGGGGCTGGGCTCCGCTCCCGTGCTCGGCCGAGGCGAGCAGGCTGGGGTCGGGCTCGTCGTCCGGGGCCTGCCAGCCCTTCGGCGGTCCCGAGGTCGTGCCCTTGTAGGTGAACCGCAGCTCTCCCCGCACGGGCTCCCCGTCCGAGGCGATCGACAGATACCGGACGACGTATTCGCCCCGCTCCGGCCAGTAGGCGACCGGGATCTGCGCCGGGTATCCGGTGTTGTACACGCTTGGTTCCCACACCCCGTTGATCAGGTTGTACTCCTGAACCGGCTTGTCGAGGCGCTCGGGCTGACCGTGACTCCAGGGCCGGTCGACCCGGGCACCATTGGGAGCGGTGACCGCGAAGTACGCGTTCGGGGCGGGCTGCTCGGTGAAGTAGAGGGAGAGGGACTTCAGGGGCTCGCGCACCGTGCCGTTCTTGGCCGGTGTCGACATCGCGAGCTGGCCGTGGGCGGAAGCGGGCGTCGCCAGGGCGGTCATCGTCAGCACGCCGGCGACGACCAGCAGAAGCAAGCGGCCCACCCCGCGCGCCATCGTCACTTCTGCTCTCCACGAGGTACGGCCCCTGGATGGGGAGATGCGGCTCGGACCCGCGGGACCGATTGCGACGAGATTAACGACTTTCGCCGTAAAAGAACAGAACTTGATGCGTCTGCACCAGAAGTGGAGGGGGTCGGGCGACGGAATCAAGAGCGATCACAGGTGCCAGCCCAGCAGGTTCCAATGCAGGCAGAACCAGAGGAGGGCGAGCAGTCCCGCCAGCACGACCACCTGGTGCCCGCGGGCCAGGGCGCCCGCGCGCCGCCAGGCCCTCACGGTGGTGACGATCGCGGCGACGGTGAGTGCGAGGACCAGCGGCGGCAGCACCAGGAGGACCTGGACGCCGGCCGGCACGCCGTAGAGGATGCTCGTGTCGCCGGTCAGGACCAGCGTGAACAGCACCACGAACACCAGTCCGGCCGCGGCGGCGAGCCCGGTCAGGACACGCCCGGCGCGCCAGGCACGCGGAACGGGACGATCCCCGGCCCGGCGGACCACGGCCGCCACCGGCAGGCCGAGCACGGCGGACAGGGCGGTGACGGCGAACAGCAGGACGATGACGACGTTGACCGGCGGGGCGTCCCACCAGGGGACGCGTTGGTAGGCGGGTCCGTCCGTGGCCACGTACGCGACACCGCCCGCGCCGATCACCGGCGCCAGCCGCTGCGTCCCGCCGTTCTGCTGATACAGCCCGGGCCCCAGCGGGCTCCACGTCGAACCCCTGAAGGTGAGCTTCCCGCCCTCCACCCGCAGCCGGGTGGAACCGGTCAGGGCGACCACCTTCTCGATGCTGGACTCGGCGGACCGGGTGGGCTTGTAGAAGCCTTCGACGGGCATGACGGACGCGCCGCCGCCGGGTACGGCGCGCTTCCCGGGCAGGAAGCGGTCGAAGAAGGCGGGAATGACGTCGGCGGCGGCGTCGGCCCCGCCCACGCCGTTCATGGAGACGAACAGGCCGAGGTCCGCGTCGGGCACCAGCAGCAACGCGCTCTGGAAGCCCTCCCAGCCGCCGTCGTGCATGATCACGCGATGCCCGTTGAGCGTCTGCTCCTTGAACCCGTGGGCGTACCCGTCGATGCGCGGATCGGCCGCGAACGTCCGCTGATGCATGAGCCGGGCCGTCGGCTCGTCGAGGATGCGCCGGTCGCCGAAGCGCCCGTCTCGCAGGTGGGCGATCATGAAGTGGGCCATGTCGTTCGCGGTGGCGCTGATCGACCCGTCGGGGGCGAGGTTGTCGAAGACGAACGGCTTGCGCCGATACGCCCCGCCCTCGTATTCGTAGCTGCGCGCCAGATCCGCGGCCAAGGGGGCGGGGACGGGCTCGGCGGCCGTGCTGTGCCGCATCGCGAGCGGGGCGAGGATGTGGTCGCGCACGTACTCGTCGTACGGCTGCCCGCTCACCTCCGACACGATGTATCCGGCCAGCGCCGCCCCGTAGTTCGAGTACGCCGACACCTCGCCGGGCGGGCGCACCCGCGCCGGCATGTCGCCGGCGAGATAGTCCGCCAAGGGCGGCACCTCGTCCGTGCTCCGCGACCCCACGCCGATCGTGCGGTCCTCGAACCCGGCCGTGTGGTCCATCAGATCCTGCAGCGTGATCGGCCGGGGGTAGGTCGCGGGCACCCGGAACGCGGTGAGGTAGCGGTTCACGTCCGCCTTAAGGTCCAGCGTGCCCCGCTGAATCTGCTGCATCACCGCGGTCCAGGTGAACAGCTTGGTGATCGAGGCGATCCGGACCATCGAGGTGCCCGGGTCGAAGGGCCTGCGGTTCTCGACGTCGGCCAGTCCGTACCCCCTGCTGAAGAGCGTCTTCCCGCCGCCCACCACCGAGACGACCGCGCCCGGCACGTGGTTGGCCGCCAGCCCGTCCGCCATCGCGGCGTCGAAGAAGTCCGCCAGAGCACGTTCGTCCGGAATATCGGTGGCTGCCGCGGCAGGGGGGGCGACGCAGGGCGGCACGAGGATCGCCAGCGCCGCGCACACCACGACGAGCATCGAGCACACCACGACGAGCAGCGAACGGAAGACATACATGGGACGCTCCTGACCTTGTCCAGGCCATCCACGATGCGGCGGGTGAGGGTGCGGCCGCATCGCCATCGCGGCCACAGGTGTCTGCGACGAAAGTCAGAGGCCGCCCGGTGCCCGGCGCCGACTCCGGTATGAGGTGGCGCGCGGCCGCCCTGGCTACGCTGGACCGATGCTGTCGTACCGCGCGGCGCTGCGGCGGGTGGCCGCGCTCGGGCCACATGTGATCAGTGCGGCCTTCGTGACGCTCTGCCTGTTCCTCACCGTCCTGGCGGTCACGACGCCGTGGGCGCCGCTGCCGCGGCCCGTCATCGCCGCCGCCGGGCTGGCGGGCACGGGCGCGGTGTGGTTCCGGGGCCGGTGGCCGGTCGCGGTGGCCGTCGCCGGGGCGGGCGCGTACGTGCTGTCGGGCAATCCGGGGCCGCTGCTGATCAGCCTGTTCTCCGGCGCGGGCACACGTTTCGCGGCGCTGGCGGCGATCGGCATGGCGGGGTTCCTGGCCCAGCAGTGGGTGGACGGCGGCCGGTTGGGCACGGACGCGCTGATCTCGGCGCTGACCGCCACCGGGGTCACGCTGGCGGCAGGGGCGTACGTCACGACCCGCCGCGAGCTGACCCGATCACTGCGCGAGCGCGCCGAACGCGCCGAGACCGAGCAGCGTCTGCGCAACGAGCAGGCGAGGTCCGCTGAGCGCGGCCGGATCGCCCGCGAGATGCACGACGTGCTCGCGCACAAGATCACGCTCATCTCGCTGCACGCCGGCGGCCTCGAGGTGAACGGGAGCGCTGGGCCGGAGCGCGTCGAGCGGGAGGCGGCGCTGATCAGGGTCAGCGCGCAGGAGGCGCTCGAAGAACTGCGCAAGATCCTCGGTGTGCTGCGCGCCGGGCCCGACGATGACGACGACGACTTCCCCGACCTGCGGCGGCTGGTGGACTCCTGGGTATCGGCCGGTGGGGCCGTCACCCTGCACGGCGATATCGGCACCTGGCCACGGGAAACGGCCAGGGCCGCGCACCGCCTCGTCCAGGAGGGCCTGACCAATGCGCACAAGCATGCCCACGGGGCCCCGGTCACGGTCACGGCGACCGGGAGCAGGGAAGACGGCGTCACGATCGTGGTTGCCAACGGACGATCGCCTCGGCCGAGTCTGGAGACCGGCGCCGGGGTCGGTCTGGTGGGCCTGGCGGAGCGTTTCCTGCTGATCGGCGGAACGGTGCGCGGCGGGCCGGACGATGCGGGAGGCTGGCGTCTGGAGGGCCGGCTGCCGTGGCATGCCGCGGACGCATCCCCGAGGGAATCACATGATCAGAACACTGGTGGTTGACGACGAGTCGCTGATCCGCGCGGGGCTGCGGTTCATCATCGAGTCCGCACCCGACGTGGAGGTCGTGGGCGAGGCGGAGGACGGCGACCAGGCCGTCGACGTGGTCCGCCGTCTGAAGCCCGACGTCGTCCTGATGGACGTCAGGATGCCTCGGTACGACGGCCTGGCCGCCACCAGCGCCATCCGCCGGCTCGCCCCGGCCCCCGCGGTGATCATCCTCACCACGTTCGACACCGACGAGCACGTCTTCACCGCCCTGGAGGCGGGAGCCTGCGGGTTCCTGCTCAAGGACACCTCGCCGCACGACCTGATCCGGGCGATCCGTCTCGCGCATGCCGGCGACTCGATGCTCTCCCCGCGGGTCACTCGGCGGCTGATCCACCGGCTCACCACCGACCAGCCCATTCGCCGACGCCGTGACGCGCTCGCCCGGCTGGAGGCTCTGACCGGCCGCGAGCGCGAGGTGCTCATCGAGGTCGGGCTCGGCCGCTCCAACACCGAGATCGCGGCTCGCCTGAACATGAGCGAGGCCACCGTCAAGAGCCACATCTCCCACCTGTTCGACAAGCTCGCCGTCACGAACCGCGTACAGGTGGCCATCGCCGCCTACCGTGCCGGTCTGGTCGACTGACCCAGCACAGCCCGCCCAGCCCGGCCACCGTCTTCCGAGGTCCTGCTTAACCGGTGAAGAGAGGTGTAACTTTCATCGGCCCGGTCCCTGGCGCGGACCGGTTCCCCCAGGTGAGAAGGCATTTAGGAGGGTCGAGCCGGGCGGCCGGGTGCGGCGTGATTGCGGGGAGGGGCATCGGGCGTATTTCGTGCAACCGCTCCCCTCCGCACCGGCCGATGAGGAAGTCCCATGAGACGAGGGTTCCGCCCCATCCACCTACTCGTGTCGCTGGCTCTGGCCGTGGCCGCCGGCACGGTGGCGTTCTCCCACGCGGCCGCCGACGCGGCGAGCTCCGGCTTCGTGCAGCGGTGCGGCATCCATTTCTGCCTCAACGGCAAGACGTACTACTTCGCGGGCGCGAACACCTACGACGTGTTCACCTACGGCGGCAGCTACGGCGACACCGAGACGCAGTACATGGACAAGGCGCGGATCGACGCGCACATGGCCGAGTTGCAGGCCGACAAGGTGAGCGTGCTGCGGCTGTGGATGTTCAGCCATGAGAGCTGGCACGGGTTCGAGGCCGGCAAGGGCGTGTACAACGACCAGCAGTTCGCGCTGTTCGACTACGTCATCGAGTCCGCCAAGGCGCATGACATCCGGCTCATCCCGGTGTTCGAGAACTACTGGGAGGCGTACGGCGGCATCGACACCCGGCTGAAGTGGGAGGGCCTGAGCGGCGGCCACCCCGGACGTGCCGTCTTCTTCGACAAGACCAGGTGCCCGGGCTGCTTCACTCAGTACAAGAACTACGTCAATTACGCCCTGAACCGGACGAACCACTACAGCGGGATCAAGTACAAGGACGAGCCGGCCATCTTCGCCTGGGAGCTCATAAACGAGCCGCGCTACCAGGATGTCAGCGCGGACGAGAACAAGAGCGGCGCCACTCTGCGGAAGTGGGTCGACGAGATGGCCTCCTACGTCAAGAGCATCGATCCGAACCACCTGGTCGGGACCGGCATGGAGGGGCACGAGTCCCGGTACGGCTTCGGCGGCGACGAGGGCAACCCGTTCGTCTACATCCATCAGTCGCCGTACATCGACTTCACCTCGGCCCATCCCTATCCGAATGCCGGCTGGGCCAACCTCACGCTCGACCAGACCAAGACTCTCATCGGGAAGTGGATCTCCGACTCTCATGACGTGGTGGGCAAGCCGTTCTTCATGGGCGAGTTCAACACCGAGGGGAACGCCGACCGGGTCGCCTGGTGGACCGCGCTCTACGCGGACTTCGAGGCGAGGGACGGCGACGGCTCGGCCTTCTGGTGGTATCCGGACAAGAACGCCGGGGGCGACCAGCACAGCGTGAAGAGCGGCGACGCGGCGCTGGCCGTGTTCCGGGCGCACTCGGCCCGGATGGCGGCCAAGAGCGGCGGCACCGCCTCGCCCTCCCCGTCCCCCACCCTTTCTCCCACCGCGTCGCCGTCTGCCTCTCCCAGCCGGTCGCCGTCTCCGTCTCCCAGCCCGTCCCTCTCCCCGTCCCCGTCTCCGTCTCCCTCTCCTTCGACCAGCCCGACGTCGGCGCCCTGCACGGTCACCTACAAGACCAATGACTGGGGGAGCGGGTTCACCGCGGACGTGACGATCGCCAACGGCACGAGCACCGCGGTCAACGGCTGGACCCTGGTGTTCGCCTTCGCCGGAAACCAGAAGATCACCAACGCCTGGAACGGCACCGTCACCCAGTCCGGAACCCGGGTCACGGCGCAGAACGCGAGCTGGAACGGCGCGATCCCGGCCAACGGCGGCACGGCCGGCTTCGGCTTCCAGGCGAGCTACAGCGGCTCCAACGCCGCCCCGAGCGCGTTCACGCTCAACGGCACCCCCTGCGCGCGGAAGTGACCCCGCGACCGGCCCCGGCTCCGCAGTATTCGGCGACCGGCCTGCCTGTGCCCGGGTAGACCATCACCAGGAGGTGCTGGGGAGTCCACGCCTTCCAGCCGGGGCTCCGGTAGTGCACCCGGATCCGGTAGTGACCCTTTCCGCGGAACGCGAGGTTCGGCACGTCGGTCAGCCCGGATATGGGGTCCATCAGTTCGATGTGGCCGGTGAGGCTGTCGTAGCCGACCTCGACGACGTGGTCCCACCCCTTCAGCTCCAGAGGGGGCCGGCGGCGGTAGGTCTCCAGGGTCAGGCAGATGTCGTAGTCCGAGTGGCTGAGGATGATCACGTGCCCGGGGCCGGTGGCCACCAGTCCGTTCTTCTGGGCCTTGTCCAGCACGCCGTCATCCCATGGATTCTCCGCGACGCCCTCGGCGTACTCGAAGGACTCCAGCACGCCGTAGTCGGTGAAGGCGCGGTCGCGGGTCACCCGTACCGGTGTGATCCGCGGACGGTGCCGGGAGGAGTCGCACACCTTCTGGTTCCTGGTCTCCTCGGCCCGGAACTCGGCCTCCTCGGCGTCGATGTTCGCCTGCACCCGGGTGGCGGCGGGAGGGCAGATGGGCGCGATGGCGTAGGCGTCTTCGAGGCGGCCGGTGTAGGCGCGGCACGCGGCCTGTCCGTACGCCAGGAGGTCCCGGTCGGAGACGTTGGCGAAGGCTCCGCTGCCCCGGGCCTGGCAGAGGTAGGCGCGTTCGCCGGTGAGCACCCGGGTGCCGTCGCCGGTGGGGCAGTGGTCGAGCGGGGCGATGGGGCCGTTCATGAGGTCGGCGGCGGGCAGCAGCGCCAGCAGACCCAGCGCCGCCAGGATCACCGTGCCGCGGCGGAACGGGCGAGAGGTGAGCAGCCGGCGGATGCGGTGCCGTGGAGTCCGTACGGCCGCCAGCATGCACAGCGCGGCCAGCATGGGCGCGAGGTCGCCCTGCACGAACAACATGGCTCCCTCGGGCCCGCCCCACAGGCCGAGGCAACTCCGGTTGATGCCGATATCGAGGGCGAGGGCGAGCGGGGCCGTGCTGAAGGCGACCAGCAGCAGCGCCGCGAGGACTCGCGAGACGACGCGGCCGATCCGCGGACGCCGGACCCGGATGGAGATCCAATGGGCGAGGAACGCGACGACCACCGCGGGCAGGCCGCCGTACCAGACCGGCGGCATCCAGCTGTGGAGCACCGACAACGGTACGGTCGCCTCCATGAAGGCGTCCCACCCCGGGCACATGGCGGGGTAGTAGAACCCGCCGAAAAAGGCGGCGGAGTCTCTCAGGGAGAGGATGTATCCGGCCTCGGCCGCCGAGGCCACCAGGGCGACAGCCCACCACCAACGTGATCTCCACGACACGAGCCGACACCGTACCGATGCCTACCGACAGAAACCACCGGCAGCTTTCGGAGCGGACGGGATGCCGCGGGTCCATCCGCGCGAACGATCAATCAGGACGACAAGACCGTGCTGCGATCGGTCGTCGACGGAGGACCCCAGGGAAGATCCGGAATATCACGTTCTCGCCAGATAGATCGGGCGCTGTCACCATGTGGGAATGAGAGGCTGGGCCGGCTGGCGCCGCGTCGTGCTGCCCGCCGCAGGCGTGACCGCAGTCGCCGGGATCGGCTATGGGCTGACCAGGCTCTCCGAGTCGGACGCGGCGGTCAACTGGGCACAGCTCGCGAGCGTGGCCCTCGGCGTTTTCGCGCTCGTCCCTCCCCTGGTCGGCACCTGGCGGCGTCGGCAGCCGGGCGGCACGAGCACGATCGAGCAGATCGACCGCGCAGAGCGGGTGCTGCGGGTGCTCGTGCACGAGCAGTGGCGCGAGGAGATCGTGATGCGCGACCTCGACGAGCCGGCCCGGCTGCCGGTCCGCTGGAAGATCTCCGGTCTCGACGTGATGGACCAGGACGAGCACGTCGAGGGGCTGCGGCTGCTGCGCTCGTGGTTCGGCTTCGGGCGGGTGCGGTTCGACGGACGCACCGACCGGATGCCGGAGATGGCCAGCCGGTTCCGCAAGCTCGACCGGCGCCGGCTGGTGATTCTCGGCGAGGCCGGCATGGGCAAGACGACGTTGGCCGTGCTCCTGCTCAGGGAACTGCTGAAGGAGCCCCAGCCCGGGGACCGAATCCCCGTGCTGCTGTCGATGTCCGGGTGGGACCCGGCGGCCGAGCCTGTCCACCGGTGGCTGGGCAGGCGGTTGCGGGAGAACTACCCCGCGCTGCGCGCCCCCGAGTTCGGTCCGGACGCGGCTCGCGGCCTGGTCGCCTACCGGCGGATCCTTCCGGTCCTGGACGGCCTGGACGAGCTGCCCGAAGCCATGCGCCCGAGGGCGGTCAACGCGCTGAACGCCGCCTCGAAAGTCGATTCGCTCATCCTCACCTGCCGCACGGCCGAGTACGTGACGGCCGTGAACCTCCACGACGGCGTGGCGCTCGCGGGAGCGGCCGTCATCGAGCCCAGACCCGTCAAGAGCTCGGACGTCGTCTCCTATCTCCGCGACCGGCTCGCGCCCGGGCAACGCGCCGACTGGACCGGCCTGCTGTCCGCGTTGAAGGCCGACCCGGACGGCCCGCTGCCCAAGGCCCTCTCCACGCCGCTCGTCGTGTGGCTGCTGCACAAGGTGTACGTCGAGACCCGCGCGAATCCCGCCCCCTTGTGCGACGCCGGGCGCTTCCCGACGGCGGCCGCCGTCACCGACCACCTGCTCGACAACCTCGTGCAGGCGAGCTTCGCGGCCACCTCGCCCGACGAGGACCCCACCGAACGGCACGAGCACGACCACCCGTTCCGTCCCCAGCGGTCGTGGGACCCGAGCGAGGCGCGTAGGTGGCTGTCGTTCGTCGCCCGTCAGATGTCGGAGATCGGCACCAGGGACTTCTACTGGTGGCACCTCCACCGGGCGATCTCACGACGCTGGATCACCCTCGTCGGAGGCGTGACCGTCGGACTGACCGTCGGCGTCACGGTGGGGCTGACCAGCGATGCCGTGGTGGCGCTGCGCAGCCCGCACGAGGGCAGCCTCCGTGACGCGCTCCTCTTCGGCCTCTCCGGTGGCCCGGTGGGCGGGCTCGTCGGCGGACTCACCGGCGGGCTCATCCTGGAGCGGCTGAAGGGCTACACGCTGGAGCCGGCGTACGCCAAGCTGCGCTGGCGCGGGAGCGCCGGCCGGCTCGCCGTGCAGCTCGCGCTCGGGCTGGTCATGGTGCTCCCGGTCGGCATGATCGCGGCGTTCGCGCTGTGGCGGGTCGCGGGGATCTCCTCGCAGGTCGACAACCTGATCCTCTACGCGCTCGTCATCGGCGTCATCGGTGGTGTCACCCTCGGGCTCAACAAGTGGGTGACGACCCCCCTGACGAACGACCGGCCGCAGGGCCCGCTGATCACGTTGCGGCGGGACCTCCAGCTCGTGTACGGGCGTTCCCTCACCTTCGGGCTGGCGTTGGGCCTCGCGTTCGGCTTCGCCGGGACGCTGGTGAACGGTTTCTCCGGGCTGTTGCACGGCGCCGAGGCCGGGATCGCGTTCGGGCTCGCGGGCGGCGTCGTGTTCACGCTCACGTTCGGGTTCACAGGAGCCAGCTCGATCTACCTCGTCGCCGTCGCCATGCTCCGCGCCCGCGGACGGATCCCGCTACGGCTGATGAGCCTTCTGGAGGACGCCCATCGCGTCGGGCTGCTGCGGCAGGTGGGGCCGGCGTACCGGTTTCGGCACGAGAAGCTGCAGGATCGTCTCGCTCAACTCGACGGTCACGACGATCGGCCGGAGCCGAAGTAGCGGGCCACGACCTGGGTGTGCAGTGGGAACGCCAGCTCCTGAGGGCCGTCGATCACCAGCCATTCGCTGGTCTCCGCGGTGCGCGCGACCGGCGGCAGGGCGTCCGCGGACGTGCGCGGCCCGAGGCCGAAGATCAGCACGGTGCCGTCGGGCGCGCTGACCGTGTCGAACAGCCGGACGCCGGCCGCGTCGACGGCGATGCCCGTCTCCTCGCGGAGCTCTCGTACGGCGGCCTGTTGCCAGGACTCGCCGACGTCGATGAAGCCGCCGGGGAGGGCGAGCAGGCCGCGGTGCGGCTCGACGTCCCGGCGCACCACGAGAAGGCCGTCGCCCACCGGAAGCAGCACGACCGCGACCGGCAGAGGGTTGAGATAGCTGGTGTTGCCGCACTGCCGGCAGGTCCTCGGCCAGGACAGGCCGGGCGCGTAGGCCGCTCCGCAGAAGGAGCAGTGGGAGTTCCTGATCGCCATGATCGGGAGGGTAGCAACGGACGGCGGGTCGGTCGCCGGCCTCGGCGGGGCGATCCGTTCGATCTCGCTACGCCCTGCCCGTCGAGGCAGACAGGACGCTCCGGGGTCGCCGCCGGATGGAGTCTCTCGGCTCGCCGGGGCACACCCTTCACTCGGCCCCGTGCAGGTACTCGTCGAGACGGCCACGAACGTGGTTCCGGGCGCGTGCCAGGGCGGCTGTCGCCGAGAGCTCGTCGAGTCCGAGTGCCTTCGCTGAGCCGGCCAGCGCGTTGCCCTGCAGATCGACGAGCGCGAGAAGATCGCCGAGTGGCTCGGGCAGTTCGCCGAGTGCCTTGTCGAGCAGGTCATACACCTCTTCGGTCTCGTCGACCTCCTCCGGGCCCAGGATCTCCGCGCCGTCGCGCCACCCGTTCGGGCTGTCGACCCACCCGTCGATCCCGTCCTCGCCTGGGTAGAGATCCGGGTAGAAGAGCTCGGGCTCGTCGGCATCGCTGTTGAGGTCTTCGAGCGAGCCCGCTCGGGCTCGGGCAGCCGCGGTGACGTCGACGGCGGGCGCTGTACGCCCGTCAAGCCGCATTTGCGCATCGCTGAGTGTGTGCATGATTTCGGTCAGCTCGGCGATCCCCCGTGGGCGGGAATCTCTGCGTTGCAGAGCAAGGCCCACCTGTAGCGATCGCTGGGCGAGGTCCTCGGCGTTGGCGGGGTCGAGCAGTGAGGCACGCGTGAGGAGAGCGCTTCGCAGGTCCTCGGCGCCCGTCGCCTGCGACTCTTCCGCCACCGGCATCGCGTCGCCGTCCAGGTCGTCCTGGACGCCACCGGAACCGGAGCGCCGTCCAAGGAGCTCGCGGGTCGTGGCGATCTGTGCGACATACGTCGCGCAGTCCGGGCAGCCGGACACATGGGCGGTCAACGAATCCCGAAGGTGCTCAGGTGCCAGCCCGAGATCGCCGCCGAAGCGCACCACGTCGGAACATCTGCCTTCAGTCATGGAGTCACCTTCTCGGTTCGCCTCGTCGCACCGCGACAGGGCCGGCCAGGGGCGTTGATCGACGGCCCGTCCCTCTTGGCCATCTCGCCGGAGCCTGGTCTATATAGTCCAAGTTGTGCAATCTAACACACTCGTGACGGCCCCTCTTGCGGGTGATCGGGGCGATTGGACTGGGGATTCGGTCGGTGTGCGACGGACCGCGAGCGCTTTGACACCGATTACAGCGGAACCCTAAGTTGGACGAAAAGGTCCACTGTAAGGTCGCTTCCGCCATCGACCCGACCGTGGGACGCCCACCACTAGAGACCGTTGGGTCTGGAAGAGAGCGCAGGGTGACAATCTCACGTGGCTTCTTCGGCCAACACGACCCGCGTGCCGCCGATCTGCCGCCCGGCCAGCATCTGACCCACGGATTCCCCGTGCTGACGGCCGGGCCGACGCAGCTGATCTCGACGGATAAATGGAGCTTCACAATCACGCCCGAGAGCGGCAAGCCGAGGCGGTGGAGCTGGGGCGAGATGATGGCCTTGCCCTCTGAGGAGATCAACGTCGATATCCACTGCGTGACCCGGTGGACGAAACTCGGGACCCGCTGGCGGGGCGTCGCGCTCGACACCTTCTTCGAGGACATCGAGACCTACGACGAATACGCGATGGTGCATTCGTACGGGGGTTACACCACGAACCTCCCGTTGGAGGACCTGGTCGGCGGCAAGGCCTGGATCGCGTACGAGTACGAGGGAGAGCCGCTTCCCGCCGAGCACGGTGGTCCGGCCAGGCTGCTGGTGCCCCATCTCTACTTCTGGAAATCCGCGAAATGGGTGAACGGCATCACGATGCAGCGCTTCGACGAGCCGGGATTCTGGGAGAGCTTCGGCTATCACAACTACGGGGACCCGTGGCGCGAGGAGCGGCACGCCGGTGACTGACACGAACACGACCGAGGGCCCGGCCGGAAGCTCCGTGAAAGCGACTCCGCCGGCCAGGAATCACTGGCGCAAGGCGACGCTCATCGGTGTGCGCTCGCAGTCCCAGCATTCCCGGACACTTGTTCTACGCGTCCCCGGCTGGACCGGACATCTGCCCGGTCAGCACGTGGACCTACGTCTCACAGCCGAGGACGGCTACTCGGCCCAACGGAGTTACTCGCTGGCTGAGCCCGCCACGCCCGGCCGCGTCGCGGTCACCGTCGACCTCCTTCCCCACGGCGAGGTCTCGCCGTACCTGGTGGAGATCATGCAGATCGGTGACGAGCTCGACGTGCGCGGGCCCATCGGCGGGTGGTTCGTCTGGGAGCCGGGGGACCCGTCCATCGGGGACGGCCCGGTCCTCCTGATCGCCGGCGGATCAGGGGTGGTGCCGCTGGTCACCATGCTGCGCGCCCGGAAACGGGCGGGGGACTCGACGCCGACGACGCTCGTGTATTCGCTTCGCGGCCCTCGCGACCTCATGTACGGGCTTGAGCTGGAAGAGATGTCGGCCGATCTGTCCGCGCCGGGGTCTGCCGAAGTGCGTCTCGTCTACACGCGCAAGGTTCCCGACGGGCATCCCCGTGCCGCCTCACACCTCGCGGCCGGGGACATCCGACCGTCGTCCTCGTGGCCGGAGCCTTCGGCGGCCCGGGTCTACGTGTGCGGCCCCTCTGGCTTCGTCGACCACGCCACACGCCTGCTCCGCGAGGCGGGATACCCCGACGATCGCATACGCACAGAACGATTCGGACCGACAGGAGTGGATCGATGACCTGGGATCTCCCGACCGCGCCCGCGCCCGACGGTGGCGCCGGGTCAGGCACGGTATTGGACGGCAACGCGGCGGCCGGCGAGTTCGCCGGGATCCTCGCAGGCGACCCGACCACCGTCACCGTCCGCTGCGGTAGCTGCGGCGTCGCCCAAGCGTTCGGACAGCTGCAGGCCTACATGGGCGGACCCGGAACCGTGCTGCGCTGTCGCGAGTGCGAGGCGATGGTCGCCCGAGTGGCCCGGACACCACAGGGCGTGTGGCTCGACATGTCGGGTTCCAGCTCGTGGTTGTTTCTGCCGGCCCCGGGTCGCGCCTGACGGCGACCGCCGGCAGCCGGCGCGCTCATCCGTCCGGCCGTGTGTTCTCAAGACACGGGTAAGAAGGAGAGCCCTTCCCGTCACCAACGTCTAGGTGAACGTGCAAGCCGACTTCGACTCGAAGAGTCCGTCGAGGGAAGCGGGGTTCTGGTGCCCGCATCGCGAGGACGATTGTGGCCGGCCGGAGGATCGATGGAGGGAAACGGAATGAAGGCAGTGGTAGGGGAGACGGTCGTGGCCGAGGCCGCGAACGAGGCGGTAGTGAGGATAGAGGGGAATGTCTACTTCCCGCCGGACTCGGTCGTGGCCGGCGTGCTCCGCGACAGCCCAACGCCCTACACCTGCCCCTGGAAGGGGAGGGCGCAGTATCACGACGTCCTGGCCGGCGAGACGGTGCTCAGGGACGGGGCTTGGTCCTATCCGGACATCAAGGAGTCGGCGGCGGCCCGTGTCGGCCGCGACTTCAGCGGCTACGTCGCTTTCGACGGCCGCCAGGTTCAGATTGAGACCTGACCGATCACGCCGGTGCCGAGCACGCTGCAGCCTCAACCCCTGCTGATCCGCTCTTCACATCAGAGCCACCCATCCCGGCCTCTGCCTCGAGTCGTGCCGTCGGCTGCCGCGGTCGTCTCCTCCCGTACGGCCCAGCCGATACGAGTGGGGACGCGCTACCGCATCGACGAGATGGGGGAGTGCTTTCCGTTTCCTCGACACTCCGGTTAGGCGTCCGAGGCATGGATCAACCAAGGTGGATGCGTGGATGACAACGCGCAGAACGGATCCGGTGATCAGCGCAGTGATCACTGGGCTCGACTGGACGCCTTTCTCCAGACCGATCCACGCGACGCCGGCTGCGACGAGGCCATGGAGATCCTGGACGTCTACGGGGAGCTGCTGGCTGCGGGAGACGACCCGAGCGAGCGGTTCCCGGGCGTTCATGCGCACTTGTTGGCCTGCGGTCCATGCGCCCAGGACTTGGAGGGCCTGCTATTGGCGCTCACAGGCTCAGCCTCTTCTCGGCATGGCCCGCCGCAGCACGCCGGCGAGGATTCTTATATTGGACCCTAAGGTCCAATCAAGGCGTACGGCTGCTTTGGAGCATGGGGTTGAAGTACCTTAGATTGGACTGGATAGTCCGAAGGCGCCCATGCGGGCGCCGGCCAGACCCACCGACTTGAGACGAACGAGGCGAGCAAGAGAGCATGGAGCGATCACCGGCCACCGTCGAGGTGCGCAAGGATGAGACCACCCGCCTTTACGAGGCACTGATCGATGGCCAGGTCGTCGGCACTCTGGCTTACGAGACCACCGGCGGACGGGTCTCGCTCACGCACTCCTTCGTGGACCAGGACCAACGGCATCGAGGCGTCGCTTCGGCGCTGGCGCGCTACGCGCTTGAAGATCTGAGCCAGAGTCACACCTAGGCCGGTATCTACTGCGGGTTTGTCGCCGACTACGTCGAAGACCATCCCGAATGGAAGGATGCCATCGACGTCCACCGCTCGGCTTTCATCGCCACTCGCACCGCGCGAGACACGAACGGCGGGCGCTGACGCTGCGTCCACGGGTGTGGTGTGAGAGTTTGCGCTGGTAGAGGCGTGGCGTCGTGAGCTGAGGACGGCCATCGCCTGATCCTTCGCGATGGCGAAATCCAGATCGCGGGGGATCGAAGGCGATGGCCGTGCACGACAGCGTGGATTCCGCCGCGTGGTGGCGGAGCAGATCCGGGCGCCCCGCGACTTCGATTCGTTCCGAAGCCGTGTCGTTCCGAAGCCGTCGGGCGATGAGCTCAGCGTTTGGACAGGCTCTCGATGTGTGCAAGCACCATGTCGATCGCTGTCGCCATGGGTGTGACATCGCGCGCCGTCTGGGCAAGCATGTACCCGCCCTGGAGGGCGGCCATGAGCCCGGTCGCGAGCTGGTCCACCGACGCGTCGGGCGGAAGCACGCCATCGTCTTGAAGCCGTCGCAACACGCCTGCCAGGAGCCCCTGCCATTCGGCGAACAGCCGAGACAGGGCTTCACGTGCGAGAGCGTCGTGATCGGAGACCTCGGAGGCCAGCGAGCCGAGCGCGCAGCCGTAGGCGCCATGCCGGAGGGCGTTGTTCTGGACCAACACGTCCCGCCAGCGTCGCAGGCCCCGGATCGTCGAGACGTGACCGAGGGCCTCGCGCTCGCGCTCGATGACGCGTTCCCCGACGTTGTCGATAACGGCCCGTACGAGCGCGTCCTTGCCGTCGAAGTGGTGGTACAACTGCGACTTGCTGACTCCGCTCGCCGCCAGCACGTCATCAAGCGTGGTGGCCCCGACTCCTTTTACGTACATCAGGTCGGTTGCCGCAGCGACGATCCTCGCCCGCGTCTTTGCGCCGCGCGCCGTCAGGCGTCTGCCATTACGCGGGTCGGCGGTCGTCATCACGTGTTCATGTTACCGATCGGACTACTCGTCCCCGTCCTTGCGGGGCTGTTGTCCTCCGTTGCCGTGAAAGGCGCGAGCGCGAGGTCGAGCGCGGCGTTGAGTGGCCAAGGGTCTTTTGTGATCTGACTCAGGGTGCTGCCTCCATGCAGCGTCGCAAGAATCAGCAGCGCGGTCTTCTGGGCGTCGACATCGGTCCTCCGGGTCTGACCTGAGGAATGTGTGTCGCCCGTCGTGCCGGACCGCAGCAACCGGTCCACCGTCTCGGCGAGGAGCTCGCGCCACCGATCGAGGAAGTCGGCTCGCCCGGGGACGTCCCCTGTCTGTCTCAGTGCGAACACGTACGGCGACAGTGGGGTCATGAGCTCCTCGACGACCCGGCGGCGCCAGTCGGCCAGCTTCGCCCCGTCGGTGACTCCAGCCAGGCATGCGCTCTCGCGGGCCAGCACTTCTGCGAAGTGCGTGCTCATCGATCCCTCCCGGCCAGTCGAGACGACCTATCTATCCTGCCACGATATAGGACTATTTAGTCCACTTTACTGTGGCACCACAGGACGGGGTGCGGCCGTCCCGCGGGAGAACGGCAGGGGACGAACCGAGATCAGCGTTCGACGGGGCCCGGCCGGAGTACGGAGCTGTCCAAGTCGCCCTTCCGCAGCCGAAAGATCTGAAGCCGCAGGTCGTAGTACTTGTCCGTCTCTCCGACCCACTCCATCCCGATGCGGCGGGCGGCGCGTCCGCCGCGCTCGTTCTTGGGCCGTAGGACGGCGAAGATCTCCTCCTCGCCGTTGCTGAACGCGTAGTGGGCCAGGGCGTGACCCGCCTCGACCGCCAGCCCTCGCCCCCACGCCCACGGGGCGAGCTGGTAACCCAGCTCCAGGTCGTCGCCCTCCGGCGGCAGCGGAAGAATCTGACCCGAGCCTGCGACGCGCCCGCTCTCGGTCTCTTCGATCACCCACCGGCCACTCGGGCGCCCCTGGGGTCGCGAAGGTGCGGCGATCCATTTGGTGATCACGGCGCGCATCTGTTCAAGGTCGATGACGTGATCCATCGCCGGGGCCAGCCATCGGGAGACCTCCGAGCTGCCGTAGATGTCGAGCGCGGCGGCCGCGTCATCGTGATGCCACGGACGCAGCCGCAACCGCGGAGTGCTGATGGTCGAACCGGCGATAGTGACCTCGTGAGCCAACGCTGCTCCTCGATGCGGGAAAGGGGCGCGCCGGAAGGCGCGCTCGGCGGCTGACAACGCTACGCCGTACTGGACGAAGTCGTCCATCTGGGCTCGCATCGGGCGACGTCGCAGCGAGCCGGAGACAGCAGACGAAAGAGATGCGGCCTTCAGGACACTAACTCGGAAGACCGCCAGGGGCGGACGTGACCTGGCCCGGCCGAAGTCCCGCCACCGACGCTGATCACCGATCGGCACCAGCAGGGAGTCGCACATGGATCCAGCCCGCGCACATCAGTTGATCGAGGGTGAACGTGAACGCATCAAGGAACTTCTCATGTACGCGGCCGCTGCCCGGGCGGCCGACCTGGAGGCGGCCGCTGATGCGAGGACCTCGGTCTTCGATTCGGCGAACCCGCTCGCCCAAGAGCTTCTCGACGATGCTGTAGCCGAGCAGCTCAACCTGCGGCTGGCTGCGCTCGATCGGGCCGGCGAACGCCTGCGGGCCGGCACCTACGGAGTTTCGTTGCGCAGCGGACGGCCGATCCCCGATGAGCGGCTTGAGGCGGACCCTGCGGCGGAGCTTCTCGTCGATGAGGTCGAGCAGGACGCGCGGTCCTGACTCGCCGACACCTTCACGGTGGGCGGCCACGTCGGCGTGCGCGATGCGAAGTCTCCGGAAACGGTGGTCCAGAACAACAGAAAGGCACGGCCCGATGCAGAAGGTGACGCCGGCGCTCGACCAGGCTCGCCGGGGCAGAACGATCCGGCTGGCATTCCTGGCTGCGGTGGTATCCCTGGTGGCCGCGTTCGCGGCGGTGGGGTCGACGATCCCGCTTTTCAATATCTATCGGGCGGAGAACGGGTTCACCAACGCCGGTATCTCGATGACGGTCGTCGCCTACTCCGCCGCCACTCTTGCCACACTGTTGGTGATGGGACGGCTGTCGAATCATCTGGGCCGCCGGCCCATCTCCATCGCGAGCCTCGGCCTCCTCGTGCTGGGCTGTCTGCTGCTGCTGAACGTGCACGACATCGGCGTCCTGATCGCCGGTCGGCTCCTGATGGGCCTCGGCGCCGGGCTGGCCAGCAGCAGCCTCACCTCCTACATCGTCGATGCCGCACCGGCCAGGCCGGCCTGGCTGGCCTCCGTCGCCTCCAGCCAGACAGTCATGCTGGGCCTCGCCGTGGGCGCCATCGCGTCCGGAACGCTGGTCCAGTTCGGCCCCTGGCCACGACAGCTCATCTACCTGGTCGCCGCCGGCCTTCTTCTCCTGTCCGCCGCACTCGTCGCCGTCAGCCCGGAGACGGCGCCTCCGTCGCCCGGCGCCTGGTCATCACTGCGTCCCAAGGTCCGCGTACCGGCCCGGGTCAGGCATCTGCTCCCCGTAGCGGTGGCGGTGTTCCTGGCCACCTGGGCGACCGGGGCCTTCTACCAGGCCTTCGTGCCGGCACTCGTCGAAGATCAACTCCACACGCGCAGCCCGCTCGTCATCGGGCTGGTGTTCGCCGCCTACATGGGCCCCAGCGCTCTCGGTGCTCCCCTCGGCGGCCGGTTCACCTCCGCGGCCGCCCAACGCCTCGGCGTGATCATCTTCCTGGCCGGATGGATCGGCGTCATCACAGCGATCGCCACCGGCACCCTGGTGCTGTTCATCGCCGCAACCGTCGTCGCGGGCGCCAGCCAAGGCATCGCCATCAGCGCCGCCACCCGCGGCCTGCTGTACGGCAGCGCCCTGGCCGACCGGGCACCGATCTTCAGCGTGATCTACCTGCTCTGCTACAGCGGCGCTGCTGTCCCCGCCCTGGTCTCCGGCCGACTCTCCACGACCTTCTCACTGCCTCAGATCGCCCTCGGATACGGCGCGCTCGCCCTCGTCGCCACCGTGTTCACCGTCATCGCCGCACGCAACCCGCACCCCGACACGAGCGGGAACAGCCGGCACGGGAGTCATCATGACGAACCCCACCGTCATCCAGACCTCACTCGACCCTGAGGAGGGCGCCGCCGGCGCCGGTCGACGCCCGTCGATCGCCGCGCGGATCGGCGCAATGGGCCAGAACCGGATCGGCGCCCTGCTCCTCCTCGGTACGACGCTTGCGGCGATCATCTGGGCCAACGTGTCCCTGGCGTCGTATCAGACGTTCTGGCAGACCCATCTGATGGTCGGCATCGGCGACCTGCATCTGGACTTCACGCTTCACGCACTCGTGAACGACGCGCTGATGGCGGTCTTCTTCTTCACGGTCGGGCTCGAAGTGCGCCGGGAGTTCGCGATCGGCGAGCTGACGAGCTGGTCCCGTGCCCTGGTGCCCGTCGCCGCCGCCATCGCGGGTCTGGTGGTGCCCGCACTCCTTTTCGTCCTCATCGCGAGAGGCTCCGGAAACGAGCAGGCGTGGGGAGCCGTGATCTCGAGCGACACGGCCTTCCTCGTGGGCGCCCTGGCCCTGATCGGCCCCCGCGTCCCCGGACGCCTGCGCGTGTTCCTCCTGGCACTCGCGGTCGTCGACGACATCGGTGCGCTCAGCATCATCGCCCTGGTCTACACCGAGCACTTCACCCCGCTGCCGCTCCTCGTCGCCGCCGCCGGGCTCGCCGGGGTGTATTTCACGCGCTATCTCCCTAGCGGCCGCGGGCCGGTGTACGCGTCTCTCGCGATCGTGGTGTGGCTGGCCTTCCTCGCTTCGGGCGTGCACCCGACCCTCGCGGGCGTCGCGATCGCACTGCTCGTCCCCGTGTACCGCCCCAACCGCAGCGACGTCGAGCGCGCGCTGGAACTCGCGCGCACCTTCCGCCAGTCGCCCAACACCGAGTACGCCCGCGCCGCCGCGAACAGCCTGCGCGAATCGATTTCGATCAACGAGCGACTCCAGTCGGCCTACGCCCCGTACGTGGCGTACGTCATCCTTCCGCTGTTCGCCCTCGCCAACGCGGGTGTGGTGCTGAACCCCGAGGTTCTCGCCGGCGCTGCCGGTTCCACCCTGACGTGGGGCGTCGTCGTGGGCCTCGTCGTCGGCAAGCTCCTCGGCGTCTTCGGGTCGAGCGCGCTCCTCCGACGCCTGAAGATCGGCGAACTCGGAGCGGGACTCACCCTCGATCGCGTCCTCGGCGGCGCCGCGGTGTGCGGGATCGGATTCACCATCTCGCTGTTCATCGTGGACCTCGCGATCGATGACGAGCTCGCGCAGAACGAGGCGCGGGTGGGTGTGCTCGCGGCGTCGGTCATCGCCTTCGTGCTCGCGACGATCATCTTCCGGATCTCGGACGCCGTGCGCCCCGACGACGACTCCGGTCAGACGCTCGCGCGCCCGGTCGACCCCGCACGCGACCACGTGCTCGGGAACCCGTACGCTCCCTACACGATCGTCGAGTATGGAGACTTCCAGTGCGGCTTCTGCCTCAAGGCGTCCGGCTCGATCCTGGAGGTGCGCGACGTACTCGGAGACCGGCTCCGCTACGTTTGGCGCCACGCCCCGCTCGTGCAGATCCACCCCAACGCCCTCGCGGCCGCGGAGGCGACGGAGGCGGCGGCGGCGCAGGGCGGATTCTTCGACTTCGCGCGCGCGCTCTTCGACGATCAGGACAACCAGCGGCCGTCCGACATCATCCGGATCGCGGACGATCTGGGCCTGGACCTCGAGCGGTTCGAGAAGGACCTCATCTCGGCCGAGGTCACCGGCCGGGTGCGCGACGACATGCTCGACGCCGAGGCCATGAACATCACGGCCGTCCCCACGCTCTTCATCAACGGCCGCAGGCACACCGGCCCGTACGACGCGCGATCGCTGCTGCGAGCGCTGACGAACGTGACCGACACACCCGTCGTTTGAACACTGGAGGAATGAGTCGATGAGCGGCGAGGAACAGGCGCCGGCGACCGAGGAGCTGTCCGAAAACGCCGACCGCGGCCGCTTCGAGCTCCATCGCGACGGCGACCTGGTCGGGTGGCTCTACTACACCCACCTGAAGCCCAACCGTTACGCCCTAGTGCACACCGAGGTGGAGCCGAATCATCAGCACCAGGGCGTGGCGGGCGCGATGGTGCGGCGCGTGCTCGACGAGATCCGCGCCCGCGAGGGCACGATCACCGTGATCTGCCCCTTCGTCGCCGACTACCTTTCGCGAACTACCGCCTACGCCGATCTGATCGACGCCCGGCACCCTGGCTACTCTGATCGTGCGTCTGCCGAGGCGGCGGCGCGCGCGAGGCCCGGTGGCTGAGACCGCCAGGTCGTGTATCGGAGCGGGCCTCAGGTGCCTCGGGCGAGGTAGCCACTCGCCACCAGCGCCGCCCGGAGCTTCTTGCGGGCGTCGAAGAGCACCTTGTACAGCGCGTTGTGGGTCGAGCCCAGCTCGTCGGCCAGAACATCCATCGGCATGCCGTTGAGGACCGTCGCGACGAACACGATGCGCTGTCGCTCCGACAGGTTCTCTTCGACCGCGGCCGAGACCGCCGCCGCGAACTCCCGGACCTGCGCCTCGTCGTCGGGACCCACGTCGAACCGCGATGCGATCTTGGACCAATCCTCTCGATCGTAGGGGACATCCTGGCGACGCCAGAAGTGACGGTTCATCTTGGTGGCCACATTGAAGATCACGAACTTGCTCGCCCACGTGGTGAACCGTGCCTCACCCCGGAATCTGTCCAAACGCTCGGTGACGGCCATCAACGCGTCGGCGGCGGCCTGTCGAGCGATGTCATCGAGCTCCGGGCCGTCCAGCTCCAGGATCGGCGCACGCCGGCGTGCCTCGGTGATCGCGATGCGAAGCAGCAACGGATACAGCTCCCGGGACGCCGCCTCTCTGGCGGGGCCGGCGGCGGCGAGATCGCGCACCCATCGGCGGTTCTCTCGATCAGTCTCTGGGTCGCCCACTGCCTCCTCTTTCGCCAGAGCAGCACAACGCCGCGCACGCACTGATCAAGTCGCTCCGGCGCGGCACCTGAGCAATCATAAAGTGGACGATTTAGTCCAGAATCGCCATCCGGTGACAGCCGGCCGTGGTTACGCCGGGTGCACGCCGGATGGCGGACCGGTCCGATCGCCTGTCCCCGTACGAGCCGGCGAATCCGGCCGCGTGGCTGACCGTGATCCACCGGGGGGAAGGGTTTCTCGCCGTCCCCGAGCCTCACGGACGGACGCTGATGACCGTCTTCCCCTTGCGTCGCTCGGTCGGGTTGAGGGCGGCGACGGCGTCGTCGAGGGTCGCGACGGCGCCGATGTTCGTCCGCAGCCGTCCGTCCCGCACCCGCTGCACGATCTCACCCAGCTGGGCGCGATCGGCCTCGACGACGAAGTCGATCGCCAAGCCGTCCGCGGGCCGCGCCTCCGGCGGTCCGACGACGGACACCAGCGTTCCTCCGGCTCGGATCATGGCCGCGGACCGCCTCTGGACGTCGCCGCCGATGAGGTCGATAACCAGGTCGACTCCGCCGACGTCTTCCAGTGCGTCGTTGTCGAGGTCGACGAACTCCTGCGCGCCGTAGTCGAGCGTCTTCTGTCGGTCGGCGGCGCGCCCGGTGCCGATGACGTACGCGCCGAACTCCTTCGCGAGCTGCGTCACCAACGACCCGACCGCGCCGGCCGCGCCGTGCACGAGCACGCTCTGCCCGGCCTTCAGGCGGCCGTGGTCGAACAGCCCCTGCCACGCGGTCAGCCCTGAGATCGGCAGGCTCGCGCCCACCGTAAAGTCGACGTCGCCGGGGAGCGGTGCGAGGTTGCGTGCCTCGACGGCCACGTACTCCGCCAGGGTGCCGTCGCGATGCCAGTCCGTGAGACCGAAGACCCGTTGCCCCACCGACAGCCCCGTCGTGCCGTAACCGAGGGCGGTGACCACTCCGGCCATCTCGTGGCCGGGGATCGACGGTGTCCGGTCGAGGCCGCGGCGATCGGTCCAGGTCGAGGGCCACTCCATCTCGGTCGGGACGAATCCCGACGCATGAACCTCGACGATGACGTCGTTGATGGCCGCCGGCGGCTCGGGCCGCTCCACCAGCCTCATCCCGGCCAGTCCCGCGGCCTGGTCGGTCGCCACGATCGCTTTCATGAGAATCGTCTCCTCGGTCATGTGTCGTCTTTGCGGAGATGCCGCAGGGATGGAAGCCCGCTCGACATCTGGGCGCCAGGGGCCATGGGAGGCGGCCGGTCGATCTGGACACCGCCGTCCGGCCGCGTGCATCGATGGGCGCGCGTCACTCAGGGACGTACGCCGCTGATCGTCTTCATTGCTTGATCGTCACAGATGGTTGTTGTCATGGAGCCGCCTGGACCCCAGCATACTGGACGCAATAGTCCAAGCTACTCGGTGCGGCGGCTGCTCGCGGAGATGTGCGGCCAGCTTGACCTACCCCTCGTACCGAGGTGACTAAGCCTCCGCCGAGCCGGTCGGCTCGGCCGGGAGCGCCGCCCGCCCCCGCAACTCCTTGCGCGACAGCAGCCCGAGCTTGCGCAGCGCGCTGGAGACGTGGCTCTCCACGGTGCGCCTGGACAGGAACAGCTCGGTGGCGATCTCCTGGTTCGTCTTCCCCCGCGCGGCCAGCAGCACCACCTCGCGCTCCCGGGACGACAACGTCTGCCCATGGGACGGCCGCCCACCGCGCCACGGATAGGGAATGGGCACCCCGTTCTGCCGCATCAGCCGGCAGACCCGCGCGATGTCCCGGTCCGCGCCCATCTCGCCGTACAGGCGCAGCGCGCCCTCCAGCAGCCGCCCGCCGTCGGCCGCCCCGCGCTCGCAGCGCCACCGGCCCAGGCGCTCGGCGGCGAGCGCTTCCTCGTAGCGCAGCCCGGCCTCACGCAGGGTGGTATGCGCCGCGTCCAGCAGCCGGTCGGCCTCCGGCGGATCCAGGGACCGTGCCAGGACGGCCCGCGCGCTCAGCAGCGCCGCCTGTGCGATCGGCGCGTCGGCGCCCGAGATCCCCACACCCAGCTCGTCCACCAGCCCGGCCGCCTGGTCTGCTTCGCCGAGCGCGTCCAGGGCGTTCACCAGGCACAGCACGCTCTCCGCCCCCCACACCCAGTTCCCCTTGCTCCGTACGTGGGCCAGCGCGGCGGTGGCGTGCTCGACCGCTCCGGCGGCGTCGTCCAAGGTCAGCAGCAGCCGGGACAACGTCACCCGGGCGGGGATGAGCGGCCAGACGGCCCCGACCCGCTCCGCCACCGCGATCACGTCACCCAGCCGGGCGGTCGCGTCCTCGGCCGGGCCGGTCGCGGCGAGAAGCGTGGCGTGCAGCAGCCGCCGGTCCAGGGACGCGGCCCCCACCTTGGCCCCTTGGCCCGCCAACCGGGAGGCGCGCTCCTCCAGGCCCGCCCACCGCCCGGCGGCCAGGTCGACGGCGGCCGTCACCAGCTCGGTGATCTCCGCCAGCCGGAGATACTCGGCCTGGTCGGCCACCTGGCGTCCCTCGGCGAGCAGGGCCTCGGCCAACTCCAGCCGGCCCACGTGCAGGGCGCCCTGCGCCCAGTTGAGGCAGGCGCGCGCGTGCTCCCGCGGCGCGGCCCTGAGCTCGTCGTCGTGCAGCAGCCCGGCGATCAGCCGCGTGCTGGCGGGGTCGCCTTGCTCCAGCAGGAGTGAGGCCCTGGCGATGCGCACCGCGACGCGCACGTCGCGTTCGCCGCTGCGGCGGGCCGCCTTCTCGGCCTGGTCGCAGCGTGCGGCGTGCTCGCTGACGTGCCGGTCCACGACGGTCTCCGGCGCGGCGAGCACCGCCAGCGCCCGTCCCAGGAGCGCGGGCCGCTCGGCGAGGTCCTCCAGAGCGCCCTCGATCTGGAGGTGGCCGGCCCGCGTCTCGCCCTGCTGCCGCAGCAGGCGGCCGAGCGCGAAACGCAGCTCGCCGCGCAGGGGAGCGGGGAGGGGCTCGGTGGCCAGCAGGCGTTCGAGCACCGGCAGGGCCTCCGCATGCGCCAGCCCGTCCACCGCCGCCCGGCCGAGCTTGACGGCCAGCCGCACGCGTACCTCACGGGACAACTCGCCGATCTCCAGCGCCTGGAGCAGGAACCGTGCCGCGGTGGCGTCGTCACCGTGGGAGGAGGCGGTGTCCGCGGCGGCCTCCGCGTTGGCCACGAACTCGGCCGCGCGCCCCGCGTGCCGGTAGTGGTGGGCGAGCCGGGCCACCGGCTTGGGCCCGGCGCCGGACGCAGCGCCGGTTTCGAGTGCCTGCGCGGTCTGGAGATGAAGCCATCGGCGGCCGGACACGGGGACGGACTCGTACACGATCTGCCGCGCCAGCGCGTGGCGGAAGCGGCACCGGCCGCCCTCCTCGTGCAGCAGCCCCACCGCCTGGGCCTGCGCCAGCGCCCTGGCGACGGCCGGCGGCCCGCTGCCCGCGACCTCCGCGAGCACGCGCTCGTCCGGCGTCATGCCGACGACGGCGGCGGCCCCGAGGATCTCCCGCGCCGGGTCGTCGAGCGCGGACAGCCGCTGCAGGACGACGTCGCGCAGCACGGTCGGCACGGCGAGGTCGGCCAGGACGTCGGGGCGGCCGGGGATCTGGCCCGCGGGCAGCCGTTCCAGCAGCGTGCGCAGCACCTCCTCCACGATGAAAGGGATGCCGCCGGTCTTCTCGTAGAGGGGTTCGGCGAACGCCGGAGGAAGATCGGTTCTGACGATGCTCCGCGCGAGCTCCTCGACCTCGGGCAGGGTGAGCGGGGCCAGGCTGATCGTGCGGGCCGGTCCCGACGGCGCCCGGGCGAGGGCTTCGCGGATCGGCAGTAAGCCCGACCCGGTGCGTACGGTGAGGATCACCGTCAGGCCGGGTGGCATGTGAGCGGCCAGGAACGCGAGGAAGTCGTGCGTGCCGCCGTCGGCCCAGTGCACATCTTCCAGGACGAGCGCCAGCGGGCTGAGGTGGTCGAGCAGCGCGACGGCGGCGCGGAACACCCGGTGCCGCTCGGCCCGCTGGTCGGGCAGAGGCGGTAGCGGCGGCGGCAGGAGCTCGGCGATCTCGGGCAGCAGCGGCGCCAGCGCCCCGACGACGGGGTTGGGCGGTCGCGACCGGGCCAGCTCGGCCCCCGCCCGGCGGAACGCGTCGAGCAGCGGCGACAACGGCAGCGGTTCCTGGAGTTGTTCGCATTGGCCCACGAGCCGGCGGGTCGCGGCCAGGTCGGGTGCCGCGAAGAGTTCGGCGACCAGGCGGCTCTTGCCGATGCCCGCCTCGCCCTCGACCAGGGCGAGCGAGGGCCGTGCGTCGATGACCCCGCGCAGAAGGGCCAGCTCGGCGTGCCGGCCGACGAGCGTGTCGGACAGGGCGCCCGACGGCATGCGGCCACCCCCTACCTGCACCAACCGGCACGAACAGGGTACCAAGAGTGGGTTAAGTACCGCCCAAAAATCCGTGTACAGTACGGATGCCTCATCTCGTGCCCCCTTTCTAGCCTCAGCGATCGTCCGTGCGATGCGCGGAGAGGCATGAAGGGCAACAATGCATTCCACAACCCCCATAGTCCCCAGAAGGCTGGCAGCGGCCGCAGCGTTGACCGCACTGGCGGTGAGCGGCCTCGCCTGGCCTGGATCGGCCTCCGCGGCGACCGGCGCCGAGGAGCAGAAGACCTACATCGTGCAGATGCTGTCCGACCCCGTCGCGACGTACGAGGGCGACGTGGCCGGGCTGACCAGGACCAAGCCGGAGCGGGGCAAGAAGCTTCAGCCCAGGTCCGCCGCGGTGACGAGGTACGTCGACCATCTCAAGGGCCGCCACGACGCCGCGCTGAAGAAGGCCGGCGGCAAGAAGATCTACGACTACGTCTATTCCTTCGGCGGGTTCGCCGCCAAGATGACCGCCGCGCAGGCGGCGAAGATGCGCGCGCTCCCCGATGTGGTGACGGTCACCGAGGACAAGAAGGTCACGGTGCAGACCTCCTCGACACCGTCGTTCCTCGGCCTCGACGCCCGCGGCGGCCTGTGGGACCAGCTCGGCGGTCCCAGCGGCAGGAAGGGCGGCGCCGGTGAGGACCTTGTCATCGGCGTGATCGACAGCGGCATCTGGGCGGACAACCCGAGCTTCGCCAACCCCGATCCGGACGGCCACGCGTACGGTCCGGTCAGCGGCTACACCGGCACGTGCGACCAGAGCAGCCCGGACGACTCCTGGGACGCCTCCCTGTGCGACGGAAAGATCGTCGGCGCCCGGCACTTCGACGAGGGCTGGGGTGGCGACCAGGGCATGAAGGAGTTCATGCCCTGGGAGTTCGCCTCGCCCCGTGACTACAACGGCCACGGCACCCACACCTCCTCGACCGCCGCGGGCAACCACGACGTGCAGGTGACCGGCCCCGCCGCCGGGTACGGCAAGATCAGCGGCATCGCGCCGCGCGCCAGGATCGCCATGTACAAGGCGCTGTGGTCCACCCAGGCCGCGGACACGGCCAGCGGCTACAACTCCGACCTGGTCGCCGCCATCGACCAGGCGGTGGCCGACGGCGTCGACGTCATCAACTACTCCGTCTCCGGGACGAGCACCGACTTCCTCGACCCGGCCGAGCTCTCCTTCCTGGCCGCCGCCGACGCGGGCATCTTCGTCTCCGCCGCCGGAGGCAACAGCGGCCCGGCCGCGAACACGGTGGCGCACCCCTCCCCGTGGCTCACCACGGTCGCCGCCGGCACACACAACCGGACGACGCAGGGGAAGGTGACGCTGGGCGACGGCACCTCCTACACCGGGCCGTCCGCGGCTCCCGCGAAGGCGGGTCCGGCGCCGCTCGTCGACGCCGCGACGGCGGGCCTGCCCGGAGCCGACCCCACCGAGGCGGCGCAGTGCTGGGCCGCCCGCGACAACGGCGGCACGGCGGTGCTCGACCCGGCCAAGATCAAGGGCAAGATCGTGGTCTGTGACCGCGGCGTGACGGCCCGGGTCAACAAGAGCGTCGCGGTGTCGGAGGCCGGCGGCCTGGGCGTCATCCTGACCAACGTCGACGACGATTCGTTCTACACCGACCTGACCCCCGTGCCCACGGTGCAGCTGCGGGTGAAGGACCGGCAGGCCGTCAAGGACTACGCGGCCACCGACGGCGCCACCGCCACCGTCGAGCAGGCGACGGTCGACACCGGCGCCCCGGCCCCGTACGTCGCGGACTTCTCCTCGCGCGGCCCTCTCAGCGCCGGCGGCGGCGACGTGCTCAAGCCCGACGTGATCGCTCCCGGCCAGGACATCCTCGCCGCGTTCTCCCCGGCCGGCTCGGGGGGTCTCGACTTCAACCTGTCCAGCGGCACGTCGATGGCCGCCCCGCACATCGCCGGCCTCGCCGCGCTGCTGAAGGACCTGCACCCCGACTGGTCGCCGATGGCCGTCAAGTCGGCCCTCATGACCAGCGGCACCGACGTCAAGGACGGCCCTGCCGACGATCCCTCGGTGATCTTCGGTGCGGGCGCCGGCCACGCCGCCCCGAACAACGCCGCCGACCCCGGCCTTGTCTACGACAGCGGCACCGACGACTGGATCGCGTTCCTCTGCGGCGAGACCAGGGGCGTCACCAAGGACGCCTGCGACGAGCTGAAGAACAAGGGCTACTCGTTCGACCCCAACGACCTGAACACCCCCTCGATCGCGATCGGCCGGCTGACCGGCACGCAGACCGTGACCCGCAAGGTGACCAACGTCGGCCGCTCGACCGCCACGTACACCGCTTCCGTCACCGGCCTGGACGGGATCGAGGCCGAGGTGACGCCGGACACGCTCAAGCTCAAGGCGGGCGAGACCAAGTCGTTCACGGTCACGTTCAGCCGCACCACCGCCGAGATGAACGCCTACGTCGGCGGCCACCTCACCTGGAAGGAGAAGGAGAAGCACACCGTACGCATCCCGCTGGTGGTCCGGCCGGCGCAGGAGACCTGGGCGGCCTCGTACGGCGTCGCGGGCGACGCCGGCTCCGGCGAGTACGTCACGCTCGACCCCAAGGGTGAGCGGGTCTACGTGACCGGCCTCAGCCAGGCGGCCACGTTCGGCCAGAACAGCACGTCCATGGTCACCGTCGCCTACGACGCGGTCACCGGCGCCGAGCTGTGGAACAGGACCTACGTCGGCCCGGCGAAGGTGTACGACGAGCCGTACGGCCTGGAGATCAGCCCTGACGGCTCCAAGCTCTTCGTCGTCGGCACCAGCCAGGGCGCCGGCATCGGCCTGGACGCCGTCACGATCGCGTACGACAGTGCGTCCGGTGAGCAGCTGTGGGAGACCCGGCACGCCACTCACTCCTCCGGCGACTACGCCAAGGGGGCCGCGGTCGCGCCCGACGGCAAGACCGTCTACGTCACCGGCATGACCTCGTTCGGTGAGGCCGACAAGAACGACTACTTCACGGCCGCGTACGACACCGCCACCGGCAAGCAGTCCTGGTTCGTGCAGTACGACGGCCCGGGCTCCAGCACCGATGACGGCCGGGAGGTCGCGGTGACCCCTGACGGGTCCACGGTCGTCGTCACCGGTCAGAGCGCGGGCCCCGAGGGCACCGGCCTGACCGACTGGGGCACCGTCGCCTACCAGGCCGCCACCGGCAAGCAGCTCTGGGCCGCCGACCTCGACGGGGAGGACCACGGCCTGGACATCCCCTCCGCCCTGGCGGTCACCGAGGACGGCAAGGCCGTCGTCGTCACCGGCGTCACCAGCAACCCCGGAACGCAGACCGACTACACCACCGTCTCCTACGACGTCGCCACGGGTAGGAAGCTCTGGGCCGACACCTACGACGGTCCCGCCCACGAGAGCGACACCCCGCACGACATCACCGTCGCGCCCGGCGGCAAGCTGTACGTCACCGGCAACACCACCGGCGAAGGCTCCGGGTCCGACTACACCACCATCGCCTACGACCCGGCCACCGGCGCACGCTCCTGGGTGCGGAGCTTCGACGGCACGGCCAAGAACGAGGACTACGCCTACGGCGTCCGGACGACGCCGGACGGCAGCAAGGTCGTCGTCACCGGCCAGAGCAGCGTGAACAGCGAAACGGAGCTGGGCACGGCCGTGACCACGGACTACGTGACCATCGCCTACGACGCGGGCACCGGCGAGCCGATCTGGACGGGCCGCTACGACGGAAACGTCGCGGCCGGGGACGGCGCCCGCGGCCTGGCCGTGGACGCCACATCCGGCAACGGAGTCCGCATCTTCGTGACGGGCACCAGCGCGACCGGCGGCACCCCGCCGGACGCCGTCGACGTGGACATGGTCACGGTCGCCTACTTCGAACCGTGGAAACAGTCCTGACCCTTCTGCCCTGACCCTTCAGCAGCACCGCGCCCCCGGCCTCCGCAAGGAGCCGGGGGCGTTCCCATTCCCACCCTTGTCCGCCCCGGCTCCGGGCGTCCGGAAACCGGCTCCCGGCCGGTGGGTGACCGGCGGCGGAAGGGTCGGTGAATTGGGCCGTCGCGGGTTGCCGGGTAAGGAGTGATCACTGCAGGGTTGGCGGTGATCGCCCCCCTACGACGGAAGTGCTGTTCTGTGCGTCTCCTGGCGTTCCTTGCCGCTTTTGTCCCCATGCTCCTCATCGCCCCTCCGGCGCAGGCGCACGTCCGCGCGACGTCGGTCGTGGTCGACCTGCGTGGCCAGGGCGACGGCGTCGGTGCCGTCGTCGACGTGGAGTACGACGTCCTCGCCCGGCTGCTGGGTCTCGACGGCGCCCTCGCCTTGGACGCGGCCGGCGTGGACGGCGCGGCCCCCGAGGTGCCGACCGAGGTGCGGCGCGGCTCGCTGGACGCGCACGCCGGCGACGTGGCGGCGTACGTCGGCGGGCGGCTGCGGCTGAGCCGCGGCTTGGTGGGGTGCACCCCTGAGGACGACGCCCGCGTCGAACTCGCCGCCTCGGGCGCGGTGCGGGTCGCCCTCGCCTACGGCTGCCCGGCGTCCGGCGCGCTCACCGTGCGCAGCGACATCTTCCGCGCCTCCGACGGCGTGGTCGACGACACCAAGACGTTGGTGGCCTACGACATCGACGGTCACCGCGGTTCGACACTGCTCGACACCGCCCGCACCAGCGTCACGGTCGGGCACACCGACCTGCTCAGCGAGATCCCGCGATTCGTCCGGCTCGGGGCGGAGCACCTGCTCTCGGGGCTCGACCACCTGCTGTTCCTGCTGGCGCTGCTGCTGGGCGCGCGGCGGCTGCGCGACGTGATCGAGGTCTCCACCGCCTTCACGGTCGCCCACTCGGTGACCCTGGTGCTGGCCGCGGCCGGGTGGGTCAGCGTGCCCGGCTGGATCGTCGAGCCGCTCATCGCGCTGTCGATCGCGTTCGTCGCGCTCGACAACCTGCTCGCGCCGAAGACGAGCCACCGCCTGCCCGTGGTCTTCGGCTTCGGGCTGCTGCACGGGCTCGGCTTCGCGGGCGCGCTCACCGTCGACGGGCCGCTGTCGGCCTCGACGCTGGCCGACCTGGTCTCCTTCAACGTCGGCATCGAACTGGTCCAGCTGACGATCATCGCGCTCGCCTTCCCGGCGCTGCTGTTCCTGCGCAGGGCCGCGACCACTCCGGTCGCCGCTCGCGCCCTCATGCTCGGCACCGTCGCGGCGACCGTCGTGGTCGCCGGTGCCGGTCTGGTCTGGTTCGTGGAACGCTCCCCGTTCCTGGCCTGACACCCACCTCCCTCATTTTCGAAGGAACCCGATGTCCGCGTTCACCTGGACACGCGCGCGCCTGCGCGTCGTCCTGTACATCACCACGCTGGGGCTCGCCGCCAGTGTCGTGGCGGGGCCGCTCGCGTCGTACGCGGCGGCCGCCATCGACCCGCCGGAGGCCACCGTCAGCGGCGTCGTGTATGCCGACGTCAACGGCGACGGCCGGCGCGACCCCGGCGAGACCGGCCTGGCCGGCGTGCGCGTCTCCGACGGCGAGGTCGCCACCACGACCGCCGCCGACGGCTCCTACTCGCTGACGATCTCCACCGACCGTCGCAAGACGGACATCGTGTGGGTCTCCCAGCCGCGGGGCTACCGGTTCGGCCTGGACGAGTACAAGGAGCCGAGATTCTGGGCCAACCTCGGTCAGCTCGCCGACGACGCCACGCCGACCGCAGACTTCGCGCTCGTCCGTGACGACGTCTCGGACGGCGACACCTTCTCCTGGGCCAACATCGCCGACCCGCACGTCAACGCGCAGCTGCCCGACCAGATCCGCGAGATCAACTCCACGGGCACCGACCTTCGCTTCATCGCGGTCAGCGGCGACCTCACCAACGACGCCAGCCAGGGGCAGTTCGACACGTATCGTCGCGGCATCCAGCAGTCGGCGGTCGGCGTGTGGCCGGCCGTCGGCAACCACGAGTACGCGAGCGGCTCGGCGTACGCAGACAAGATCGACAACTATCGCAAGAACGTCGGTCCGGAGTGGTACTCGTTCAACTACGGCAACCGGCACTTCGTGGTGCTGGAGAACAACGGCTCGGCGCCGTTCGACGAGGAGTTGAACTGGCTCAAGGACGACCTCGCCGCGAGCGTTCCGCTCGACGACGACCCGAGAAACGACATCGAGCTCGTCGTCCTCACCCACCAGCCGATGAACGTGCCGTTCGGATCGCCGTCGGAGTACGACGCCTTCGGCGACGTGCTGGAGAAATACAAGGCGCAGCTGATCCTGGTCGGCCACGAGCACTCCAACCACGTCGAGAACAACTCGGCGTTCGCCTCGACCGCCAAGCACATCCAGACGGTGTCGAGCTCGTACACGATCGACAACGCGCCCCGTGGCTTCCGCTACATCCACATGGCGGGTCCGGGCTTCGACAACCCGTTCCGGATGTACGGCGAGAACGAGCACGTCACCATCGTCAGCCCCGCGCCCGGCTCCGAGGCGCCGGCGGTGAAGTTCCCGGGCGTCCAGATCAACGCGTACGACACCGGCGACGAGGTCGTCTCGGCGAGCTACCGGCTCGACGGCGACGTGAAGTGGTCGCCGCTGCACCACACCGGTGAGTTCACCTGGCAGGCCGATCTTCCCGCCAACCGGCAGAAGGCCGGTGCGCACCGCATCGACGTGCAGGTGGTCGACGCGGCCGGCAAGACCTGGACCAAGTCGGCGGACTTCACCCTCACCCACGGCCCGGGCCTCAAGCCGGTCGCCGGCGGCGACTGGAACCAGCACCACGGCGACGTGGCGCACTCCGGCGTCGCGCCGGCGCAGGAGCCCGGCCGCCTCCTGGCCTGGAGCTTCCGCACCGAGGGCACCTTCCTCACCGGGTCGCCGGTCATCCACGACGGCGTCGTCTACGCGGGCACCCGCGACGAGAACGGCGACGGCAACAGCCGGATCCACGCCGTCCAGCTGAAGGACGGCAAGGAGCTGTGGAACTTCCAGGTGCCGCAGTCGATCCACGGCAGCCTCGCCTACGGTGACGGCCTGATCTTCGCGCCGACCCTCGGCTCGGAGCTGTACGCCGTGGACGCGAAGAGCGGTAAGCTGCGCTGGAAGGCCGTGCCCGAGCAGGCGCCGGCCCCGAACAACCAGCGCACCTACGGCTACTACTCGCCGGCCGTCTCCGGCCACACCGTGCTCTGGCCGTACCAGACCCGCTTCGGCATCGGCAGCCAGGGCGTCCTCAAGGCGCTCGACACCAAGACCGGGCGGCAGATCTGGGCGTCGCCGATGTCCGGAAACCAGATGAGCGACGGCACCCCCGCCGTCATGGACGGCACCGTGTACGTCGGCAACCAGACCGCCGACCGCGTGCTCGCCTACGACCTGGCCACCGGCGCCCGCAAGTGGACCGGAGCCGAGTCGCTCGGCAACTGGCAGGACGGCGTGCCGACCGCGGCCGAGGGCAAGGTCTTCATCGGCGCCGACAACGGCATCGTCGCGCGTGACGCCGAAACCGGCGCGACGCTGTGGACCTACCGGAGCCCGCGTTCCTCGCTCGTGTCGAGCAACTCGACCCCGAGCGCGGCGGCCGTCAAGGACGGCGTCGTCTACATGGGCTTCCCGAGCGGCGCCGTCGTCGCCCTCGACGCCCAGACCGGCAACGTCTTCTGGGAGCGGGCGCTGCCCGGCGACATCTACCACGGTGGCGTCATGTCCAGCCCGGTCGTGGCCGGCGACACGCTCTTCGTCGGCGCCAACAACGGCAGGTTCTACGCCCTGGCCACCGACACCGGTCAGATCCTGTGGAGCCACGAGATCGGCACCTGGGTGGGCGCCGGCCCGGCCGTCAGCGGCAACACCGTCGTGGCGGGCGCCTGGGACGGCAACCTCTACGCCTACGTGCCGGGCGGCCAGTCCGCGCAGCGCTGGGCGACCCTGACCGGCACGGTCAGCGACCCGGAGACGGGCGCTCCGATCGCCGGTGCGAAGGTCACCGCCGTCGCGGCCGGTCAGGACACCGCCGTGACCAGCACCGACGCCCAGGGCCACTACCGGATCGGCCTGCCGGCGTCCACCTGGACCGTCACGGCGGCCAAGCGCGGCCTGATCGCCGACGAGCGCTCGGCGGCCGAGGTCAAGGTCGGTGCCACCGGCAAGGCGACGGCCGACCTGAAGCTGATCAAGGTGAACCACCCGGTCGCCGGGACGTCGACGTACGCCCCGGACTACGGCAACGGCAGCACGCGCACCGACGTCGTCACGGGCAAGGAGTACTACTACCTGGCCAATGACAAGATCCGGGCGTCCGTGACGCCGTACGCCGGGGGCAACAACGGCGCCGGCGGTCTGGGCCTGGGCGCGCTGTCGGACCTCATGCTCAACGACGCCAACGGCGCCGAGACCCTCGACTGGGGCGAGATGCTGCTGCGTCCGAGCCTCACGCCGCCCGACTCGTGGGACCGGCCGGACGACCAGCTCGACCTGCCCGACCTCGCGGTCGACGGCGCCGCCGTCGTCGGCAACGGTCAGTACCGGGCCAACCCGGCGATCAAGGCACAGGTCCGCTATGAGACCCTGCCCGACGCTCCGATCGTGAAGATGACGGTCAAGCTGACCAACACCGGCACGACGGGCTACCAGGGCTACTTCAACTACATGATCGACCCCGACAGCTCGGTCGACAACGGCCGGATCCCCGGGTTCGGCGGCGTCAACCCCGGTCTGAAGACCTCGGGCTGGACCGGGAACTACGTCTACGTCGGCGCCGACACGGCCACCACGAACGGCCAGGCCGCCCATGGTCTCGCGTGGGCGCTGGACACCCCGGCCGCGGTCGGTGCGTACGGCTACGTCGAGGGTCTCTACTACGACGCCACGATGGCGCCCGGTGCCACCAAGCAGTTCAGCTTCTACCACCTGACCGACTACGCGACCGCGGGTGGCGACCCCACCGGAAACATCGCGAAGTGGGTCGGCGAGATCGACCTGCACGACGCGGCCGTGCCGGACGCCGCTCGCGCGGCCGGCACGATCACCGCGGGCGGCGCCGCCGTCGGCGGAGCCCGGGTCACCCTCGAGCAGGCCGGTACGGTGGTCGCCGCCACGAGCACCGACGCCCAGGGCAAGTACCTCGTCAAGGCCCCGGCCGGTCGGTACGACGTCCGGGTGTCCAAGCTGGGCTACCAGACGGCCGCCGGCACGGTCACCGTGCCGGCGGCGGGCAGCGGCGTCGCCGACGTCGCGCTGAGCCCGGTCACGGTCGAGGCGGGCTACGGCAAGCAGATCGGCTCGGGGCTGGTCGAGGCGGGCTACGGCGACGTCATGCTCGAGAACGACAAGCTCTCGATGGCGATCGCCGACGCCTACAACGACTCGCAGCTCTCCGGGGGCACCCGGGGGAAGCCGGTCGACGTCGCCGTCCGCGGCATGGCCGACCAGTTCGACTGGATCAACCTGCCCTACGTCTCGGCGACCCAGCCGACCGGCAACAACGCGTGGGACATCCGATCGGTGGCGGCGACCGACGTCAAGATCGTCCAGGCGACCGGCGACAAGGCCGTCGTGAAGGTGTCGGGGCCGGTCACCGGCTTCACGGGTCTGACGGCGACGACGACGTACACGCTGAAGCCGGGCGACGACTTCGCCACCGTCTCGACGGAGCTGAGCAACTCCGGTTCGGCTCCGCTCAACCTGTGGACCGGTGACGCGATGGACCACGACGCGGCCGGTCAGGCCAGTGTCATCCCGGGCACCGGCATCGTGGCACCCGGCGCGACGGCGGTGTACGCCCCGGCCAAGCCGTACATCGGCATGACCGGGACCGACCCGCAGGTCTTCGGGCTCGTCTACGGCACGCCGGCCGGCGCCTTCGACGTCTACGCCGCGGGCAACTGGGTGATGAGCCGGTTCAACGTCGACGTTCCGGCGGGCGGCTCCTACACCCTCACCCGCAAGCTCGTCGTCACCCCGGGCACCGACGCGGTGAGCATCCTCGACGGCGTCCCCGCGCCGTAACGCACATCCACCCACCAGGCAGGGCCGGCCCGGACTCCGACCGGGCCGGCCCCGTGCGCCGAGCCGCCCGAACAGTGGCGGCGGGTCGCATCAGGCGGACCGCGCCATCACGACTACACGACTACACGTGCTGCACCTCGTCGATCCTGCGGGCGCCGCTGCCCCGCCTGGGCAGGTGGGCTTCCGGCGAGGTCGGCCGTCGCTCAGGGACGCCAGGCGTCCTGGTAGTCGGCGTGCCAGTTGTACGCCGATGCTTCCAGCCTCAGCAGAAGCTCCGCCTGAGCGTGCTCCTCGATCGCCAGGTAGAGCTCGTCGACGAGCACGGACTCCAGGAGATTCACGCGGTCCCGCTTGGCGCCCAGGTCCCGCTCCGCCTTGTGCGTGTCCAGCTCCCCGGCGTCCACGGCCCTGCGTGCCTGGTCCAGCCCCTCGGCGATGCGGGCACGCAGGAACGCGATCAATCCCTCGAACACGGCTTCCGCCTGGTGGGCACGGGCCCGGCGCGCGCCGGCCACGATCTCGCGGTAGCGGACGGTGAGAGCGGGCTCGTCCGTGCTCGTGAGTTCCAGGCGGGGGAACCGCCGCAGGAATGCTCCGCCGCCGGGCGGCTCTTCGTCGCCGACGCCCAGAGCGTCTCCGAGGAGCTCCGCCGCGAGCAGAGGCCGGTTGCGAACCAGCTCCAGGAGCGTCCCCCGGTTGATCGTCGTCATGGCCAGGAGGCTACAGCGAGTAGTCGCACACCCGCCAAGCACGGCTGACGTGGGCTGAGGTGGTTTCCTTCTCTCCGGTGGAAGCTCTCTTCAACCGAGTGGGTCTTCACCACACGATCACGTCTCCGGCCTGGTCATGCGCTCCTCGTCGAGGACGGTGAGGGGCACGGCGACGGCCGACGGCGACGCCCCGTTGTCAGGTGCCGTCGACGCGCGCGCCCGCGATTCCCGGGACCACCGGACTCGTGGTGCCCTCGAGCGTGGTCATCAGGTACTTGGCCGTCTGGTGGTACGCCGGTGCCGAGTTCGTGTCGGCGCGCCAGGTCACGTAGAGGCCGTCCGTCGAGAGTTCGGTGCGGCCGGGGTTCGCGAAGGTGGTGGCGAATGCGTAAAGGTCCTGCTCGCGGGCCATCGTGACGTTCAGGTCCTTCCAGCCCCCGATCCCGCCGGGATACTCGTGGGTGTACATGACCGTCGCGTTGGGCGCTATGGTGCCCAGCCATTCCGCGCATGTGTCCTGCTGCCTCATCGCTTTCCTGGTGCACGGGGCGAGTTCGACGTACACGCGGGTCACCGCGATGACGCCGGTGCGGAGGATGTCGTACGCCATGCCGATGGCGTTGCGCTCGGCGTGGACCTTGCCCTCCTCCAGAGACTCGCTCTGGCTCCATCCGGCGGCGTTGGCGACCTCCAGCCGGTCTCCTTGTCTTCTGAGGACCTCCACAACGGCGAAACACGAGCCGTTGCCCCATGTCGATCGTCCGCTTGCCACCTTGCCGCGCTGGAAAGCCACCTGTGTGGCGCGGTTGCGGGCGCACTGCGCGGCCAGGTCGGTGATGCCGTGCGTGTTGACCCAGTCAAGCCAGTGCTTGAACACCTCCTCCGCCGTGGGGTCGCCCTTCGGCGGCGGCGGCATCGGGTTGGTCCCTCCGGCGAAGCGAGATGTCACCGCCACAGTGCACATTCCCATGAATCGTCTCCCTGTCGAGGGCCAGGTTGCCGCAGGAACCGCAACATACGTCGGCCGCACGCAGGGAACAATGAGCCGGCGATTCGATGGCCGGACCTGGACACACGGCCGCGGTCCCGCGGGGGGACGATGTTTCACAAAGCGTGGCTTTTCAGGCGTCGCCCGGCAGGATGCGGTCCCGTCCAATGGCATCGGGGATGCCGACCCTTAACGGCTCGCGGAACCCCCGGCGCGTTCGGCGACCTGCGACATCGTCAGCGAGACCAGCCTGCTCCTGGTTGTCTGCCCCAAGGCGGAGTACAACCGGTATGCCGGACGCCCCGGCGGCCCAAGCCATCCCTCCCCCCAGGGACACCGCCATGCCCGACGTCAGCAGGCCACGACGACGATTACCCCGGCCCTTTCCTCTTCTTCCACGGCGTTTCGAACGGCAGCGGTCGACGGGGCTGTTGCGCTCACCGGGCTTCGGCCGTTATCTCACCGGGTTCGGCATGTCGCTGGTGGGCGACCAGATCTGGTTCATCGCCTTGGGCTGGGCGGCGGCCCGCCTGGGGGACCCGCGGCAGACAGCACTGATCATGACCGCCGCGTCCGTTCCCCGAGCGGTGCTGATCCTGCTCGGAGGGACGGTCGCCGACCGCTACGGGCCTCTGCGCGTGACCCTGGCGAGCCAGACGCTACGCGCCACCCTCATGCTCACCTTCGCCGTCGCGGTGGTGACGACATCGACACCGCACCTCTGGCTGCTGATCGGGGTGGCACTGCTGTTCGGCGCCCTGGACGCCGCTCACATGCCCGCCGCCGCGGCGCTGCCACCCTCGTTGCTGCAGCCGCACCAACTGCCCGCCGGTCAGGGACTCGTCCAGACCCTGGAACGAACGGCCACGGTGCTCGGGGCTCCGCTCGGGGGGATTCTCGTCGCCGCCGGCGGCCCTGGTCTGGCCGCCGCCGTCAACGCCGCGCTGTTCACCGCCGCGCTGCTGTCGTTGCGCTCCCTGCGGCTCCCCGTACGACCGCAGGCGGGTGAGCCGGACAACCCTCGCGGACCGGAGAACCTGTTCGCCTCACTGTGGACCGGACTGCGCTACGTCGCCACCACACCCGTCCTCGGCCCGATCCTGCTGGTCGTCACCACCCTGAATCTCGTCGTCGCCGCGCCCCTCAACGTCGGCGTGGCGCTGCTGGCCGGAAACCGTGGGTGGAACGCGACCGGCTTCAGCCTCGTCATCAGCGGATTCGGCATCGGAGCCGTCGCCGGTGCTCTACTTCAGGTGGCTCTTCCGTCACCCCGCAAACCCGCCGTCGCGGGACTGCGCTGGGTCGCCGCAGGCGCCGCCTGCATCGCGCTCCTGCCGTTCGTGCCCGGCCTTCCGCTCACGGCCGTCACCGCCGCCGCACTCGGGTTCACCGCAGGACCCGCGAGCGCGCTGCTCCTCGGAGTCGTCCAGGCCAACACGGGCCATGCCTATCTGGGGCGCGTCATGGCGCTGGTCAGTTTCTCGGCCCTGGGGCTGGTGCCCGTCTCCTACACCGTCTTCGGTGTCATGGTCGAGCACTTCGACCTGCGGGCGGCGTTCGGCGCCTGCGGGATCGCCGAGGTCGTCGCCGCCGGCGCAGCCCTCAGCACCCGATCAATTCGCACGACCACCACACCTCGGACAGTTCCCCGGAAGGACCCCGCCACGGCGGATCGTGACCGCCCCGCATGACGTCGGGAACGGCGGGACGCTTCAGGAGACCGAGCGGTCTCGTTTCCCTTGTATTCGGCCCGAACGCACAGGTGACGGCCACTAGGGTGGGCGGGTTAACGCGGCGGGAACGACGTATGACGCATCCACGCTCGTCCTCGTCGCCAAGGCCCAGCGCCACACCCGTCCGGGAGACACGACACGATGACCAGTGCCAAGGCCACCGTCGACGTGGTGGTGCTCACCATGAACGACCGGCCCGAGCCGTTCCGGCGGGCGATGGCGTCCCTCCTCGCCCAGCAAGGGGTCGATCTTCGGGTGGTCGTCGTCGGCAACGGCGTGAAGCCCCATGACGTGCCGGACGGGGTCGTCACGGTGGCCTTGCCCGTCAACGAGGGCATCCCCGCTGGGCGGAACGTCGGCGCCGACGCCCTTGCCGGGCCGGACGCCGGCGAGTTCGTCTTCTTCCTCGACAACGACGCGGTTCTGCCCACCTCCGGCACCCTCGCCCGGCTCGTCGCCGTAGCCCGCCGCCACCCCGCGGCCGCCTACATCCAGCCGCGCATCGCCGACCCCGACACCGGTGTGACGCTGCGCCGATGGGTGCCCCGCCTGCGGGCCGGCACCGCCACCCGGCCCGGCACCATCACCGTCATGGCCGAGGGCGTCGTCCTGATCCGCCGCGCCGACTACGAGCAGGCCGGTGGCTGGCCGGGACATTTCTTCCTCTTCCATGAGGGCATCGACCTGTGCTGGCGGCTGTGGGACCTCGGACGCACCGGCTACTACGCGCCGGACGTCGTCATCCACCATCCCGCCACCGACCCGGCCAGGCACGCCTCCTTCTACCGTCTCGTCGCCCGCAACAGGGTGTGGCTCGCCTACCGGCGGCTGCCCGCCCCGCTCATCCCCGTCTACCTGGCCGTCTGGACGGTGGTCAGCATCGCCAGGATCCGTTCCCGGGCGAATCTCGCCGTCTGGTTCCGGGGGCTGCGCGAGGGACTGAAGGGCGGGCACGGGCAGCGCCGCCCCATGTCCTGGACCACCGTGGCACGGCTCACCCTCGCGGGCCGTCCCCCGATCGTCTGACCGGCGGGCCGGCCCGGACCTCACACGATGCGAAGGGCCGTTCCCGCCGGGCAGGGTGCTCCCCGGCACAGGGTGCTCCCTGCGCCGGGTGTTCCCCGTCGACCGGGTTCGGCCGACGGGGATGAATTCGGCCGGGAACTAGCGGGCCGTGAGGGTCCAGAGGTGGTCGGCGGTGCCGTTGTCTTCCCACTGGAGGACCTGGGCGCCGGAGGACGTGCTCATGCCGTTGACGCCGAGCAGCAGATTGCTGTTGTAGTTGCGGATCTTGTAGTGGCCGCTCCCGTCCGGGATGAAGGACCACAGGTGGTCGGAGGTGCCGTTGTCGCCCCAGATCAGGGCCGTCCCGCCGTTGCTGGTGCTCATGTTGGTGATGCCGAGCAGCAGCCCGCTCGCCCTGTTGACGATCTTGTAGAGGCCGGAGCCGTTGTCGACGAGGGTCCAGGTCTGGGTGGTGCTGGACGAGGGAGTGGCCTGGTCGACCAGGGTGCCCTGGTTGGTGCCCGAGTTCTGCGTGTCCAGGGCGAGGCCGCTGTTCACGTTCTTGATCTGGTAGGTCCCGGCCAGCGAGGTTCCGGGGTTGCCGCCGCCGCTGCCCGGAGTGACGACCACGTGGTATCCGTAGGTGGCGTTCATCGCCGGGATGGGCACGGTGACGGAGCCGTTGTTCACGGTGTAGTCGGACTCGGCCAGCGTGCTGGGCCCGGAAACGGCCACCGTACGCCCGCGCGAGGGGGTGTACTCGACCTTCACGTGGACGGTCCCGCCGAAGGAGCCGAGCCCGTTGATCGCCACGGCGCTGTCGCCGGAGCCGCCTCCGAGGATGACACTGAGCTGGTTGCCCGCGCTGTTCATCGCCGCGGCGCCGTCGATGCCGGTCTGCGCGGGCGGGGTGGTCGTCACCATGTTGCCGCTCATGTCGGCGTACCACTTGTAGAGCCAGTACGCGCCGTTGGGTGAGCCGCCTCGGCCGGTGAGCAGGTCGCCGAGCGTGCCCGACTGGTTCCAGAACGCCAGCTCGGCGTCGTGGACGCCTAGCCGCTCGAACTTGGCGATGTAGCCGACCAGGGCGCCGGGGATGCCGACCTCGGACGGGGCGGCGTACTCCTCGATGGCGATCGGACGCGGGCTGATGCCGTACTTCTTCTCGAGGTTGACGACCGTCGCGATGTCACCGGCGATCTTCGAAGACCTGATCAGCTCGTGCCAAGCGATGATGTCCGGAACGGTGTTGGTCGCGACCGCGTTCCTCAGGAAGTTGTCCATGTCGCTGATGTTGTCCGAGAAGCTCGGCCCCTGGATCGGGGTCGTCGGGTCCTTGGCCCGCACCTCGCGGTAGGTCCTGGTCCAGAAGTCCTCGTACGTGCCGTTCGACGAGTTCCAGGTGTTGTCCGACTCGTTCCACAGCTCGTAGGCGGCCAGGTTGGTGATGCCGGACGCCTTGGTCTGCGCGATCTGCTGGTCGACCAGGCTGAACCAGTTGCTCCAGCTGAACTGGTACGGCCAGCCCGCGTAGACATCGGACAGCCGGTTCACGACCTTCGCGCCGGCCCTGGCCGCCTTCGGGGCGACGGTCAGGATGTCACCGGTCGGCTGCTGCTTGCCGCCCTGAGGCTTCTGGACGAAGGTGTTCGGCTTGATGGCCTGGGCGAGGTTGTCCGCCGGCGTCGACGCGTCCGCCAGGCCGTACAGCGAGCCGCTGGCCACATGCGTCACCGGACGGAAGGGCTGGTTGGCGTTGACCACCAGGGTGGTCGAGGCACTCGCGGCGGCGTGGGCGGGAGCGGCGGCGAGGGCCGCGCCGGCCGCGGTGAGGGCGAGCGAGGTGAGCAGGGCGGCGGCCTGCCCGGCTCTGGGTTTGGTCGTCTTCACTGCGTCTCTCCTGGGAGTGGTTGGGGGGTTGTCCGCGGAGTGGCCCGCGGGGGGCGCCGGCCGGCGACGAGGATGGCTCGACGCCGTCCGCCGGGGGCCGTGTCCACGGGCACCGGCGATCGGGTAGGTGCCTGTGCGGCGGTCACGACGACGCAGCGCACACACGCCGGGTTGGCAACTGTGCGCAAAGGTTTTCCGAGCCGGAAACGTACGATGAACTTGTCTGGTCGTCAAGGCTGTTAGCCAGATGAGTTTTCACCCGAACACGATTGCCCAAGTAGGAAAGCTGCGGACCATGGCCGCAGATGAAACGGAAAGCAAAGGATTGCGTGGGGTGGAGCCGGATCGTACGATCACGAAGGCGAGGGCCACACTGGGCGACGGCGCCGCACTGGCCGGCGTCAGTATGGGAATCCTCTCGAAGGCTCTCAGCGGAACCTGACGTAGTCCTCCCGAGACACGCCGGCAGGTCCTCGACGCCGTCCAGGGCCTGGATCCGGCCCCGACCGGCACCATGACGGTCGCCGCTCACCAGGATCGACGGCAGTCTGACCGCGATCGGTCGCGTCGCCGCCCCTGTGCCTGCATTTCTCCGCGAATGGAAACGTGCGGAGGATCGACGTCATTCGCGTCCGCCCGATGAATTTCTACGCAACGGCGCCTCTGTACCTGTAGACGGCCGGAGAACGGTGCGGCCGCTTCCGGTGTGACTTCAGGCGGATGAGGAGTGTCGTCCAGATGAGCGAGACAGTCGTGGTGCGTTACGAGACACGCGCCGACGCGGCGGCGGAGAACCAGCGGCTCGTGGAGCGCGTGTTCCGCGAGCTGAACGAGACGGCCCCGGAGGGGCTGCGCTACGGGGCGTTCCGCTTGGCCGACGGCGTCGGCTTCGTGCACGTCGCCCTGATCGAGGGGGAGGACAACCCGCTCCGGCGGTCGGCGGCGTTCGCCGATTTCCAGCACGGCGCGGCCGGTCGCATGGCCGTCCCGCCGGTCAGTGCCGGCGCCACGCTGGTCGGCTCCTACCGCCTGTTCCGGTCATGACCCGTACAAAGCAGAAGGAGAAGAGGATGACTCTCCCACGGACGGCGTCACGAGACGAGTGGCTGGCGGCGCGGCTGAAGCTGCTGGAGCAGGAGAAGGACGCCATGCGGGCGCAGGACGCCGTCACCGCGCGGCGTCAGGAGCTGCCGATGGTCAGGATGGACAAGGAGTACGTCTTCGAAGGCCCGGCCGGCAAGGCCCGCCTGGCCGACCTGTTCGAGGGCCGCCGTCAGCTCCTCGTGTACCACTTCATGTGGAACGAGGACTGGGAGGACGGCTGCCCGAGCTGCTCGTTCGCCGTCGACAACGTGGGCCGGCTGGAGCACCTGCACGCCAGTGACACGACATTCGCGCTCGTCTCCCGCGTATCCCTGGCCAAGATCGAAAGGTGGAAGGCGCGGATGGGCTGGGCCGTCCCGTGGTACTCCTCGGCCGGGAGCGACTTCAACTACGACTTCCACGTCACCAACGACGAGGCCGTCGCGCCGGTGGAATACAACTACAAGGACAAGGCGACCCTGGAGCGGGAGGGCCTGGGGTACGCGGCACACGGTGACGCCCAGGGCATCAGCGTCTTCGTTCGCGACGAGGACAGCGTCTTCCACACCTACTCGACGTACGGCCGGGGCGCGGAGGTCATGCTGAGCACCTACCACTACCTCGACCTGACCCCCATGGGCCGGCGGCGCCACGTCAGCGAGTTCCCCTACCACGACACGTACGACGGCGGGGCGGACCATTCCCACCACGCCCACCATCACTGAACAGACGCCGACGGCTTCTCGGGTGACGCCTCGCCAAGGGGCGTCACCCGTCCGTCTCGGACGCGGGAGTCCTGGAATGATCGAGTCCCTGACACTCAGGTGGATGCTCATCCTCATGCTCGTGGGCACGGCGGCGTGGTTCCTGATCCTTGGAGTGCGACCCGGCTCAGGTGGGGCGGCGCCGGGCGCCGCGGAAAGGATCTCCCATGTGGCGCACGCTCTCATGGCCGCGGCGATGGCCACGATGTTCTGGCCGATGGGATGAGTGATCGGACTATGACGCGGACGGCGCCCACGGTGACCGGCACGCCCGACGAGGAGTTCGTCCGGCGGAGCGAGCCGTTCCGGCGCGAACTGCTGGCGTACTGCTACCGCATGCTCGGGTCGATCCACGACGCCGAGGACGTGCTCCAGGAGATCTACCTGCAGGCGTGGCGCGGCTACGCCCGCTTCGAAGGGCGCTCCTCGATGCGCACCTGGCTGTACCGGATCGCGACCCGGGCGTGTCTCAAGGCGCTGGAGGGCAACGGCCGGCGCCCGCTGCCGTCCGGCCTCGGTGGCCCGAGCGATCACCCGGACGAGCCGCCGCGCCCCGGGGCTGCGGAGGTGCCGTGGCTGCAGCCCGCCCCCGACGCGCTGTTCGGCGCGGCCCCGGCCGATCCGGCCGCCGTCGTCGAGGCGAGGCAGACCATGCGGCTCGGGTTCATCGCGGCGTTGCAGCATCTGTCCGGTCGGCAGCGGGCCGTGCTGATCCTGCGCGACGTGCTGGCCTGGCGGGCAAGCGAGGTCGCCGGCCTGCTGGGCACCACGACCGCCGCGGTCAACAGTGCCTTGCAACGCGCCCGGGCCCAGCTCAGCCAGATCGCCCCCACTCAGGACGGGATCGCGGAACCGGCCGACCCGGCCCGTCGGGCGCTGCTCGACCGGTACGCCGCGGCGTTCGAGACAGCCGACGTCGGCGTGTTGGCGGGGGTGCTGACCGACGACGCGGTCTGGGAGATGCCGCCGATCCCCACGTGGTTCGCGGGGAGGGAGACGGTCCTCCGGTTTCTCGCGGCCAGGATCCTGGCCGCGGGGGAGCAACGGATGATCCCGACGAGCGTGAACGGGCAGCCGGCGTTCGGGTCCTACTCCCGAGACGGCGACGGCGTCTACCGCGCGCACGCACTTCAGGTTCTCAGCGTCACCGCCGCCGGTGTGGCCCGGGTCGTCGCGTTCCTCGACGCCGGCCTGTTCGGGCCGTGCGGACTGCCGCCGGCCCTCGACGCCACCGCATAGAGTCTCCATGGAGGGCATGATCCCTAGAAAACTATCGTTGCAGTGGCGAAAGTATCGGGCTCCTATCGTTCGGAGCGGTCAATGGCCTCCGAAAACATGGGAGATCTCGCGAGGCGCGAGGCTTCATATAGGGGCATGTCGGCGGTCTCCTCGCGTCATGCCCGGTGGGTCTTCAGGTAAGTTTCATCGCCTCCGCGGGCGCCCGTCGTACCGGCGATCGCTCCTGAGCAGGACCGATCCGTCGAAACGACACCTTGGGGCGAAGCGGCTCTACGCGCCTCGTTGACAGCTCCGCAGGTTCAGCTCGACACTTTCGCCGTCCGTCCGATAATTTCGCCCGCACGAAGGGCCTCGACCACTGTCGATCCGGATCAAAACCGCGACATGGTCCTCAGGCCGGCGGCCGCGACGACCGGCCGACCTCCGCCGCGGCGCGCGGTGGCCGTCACCACGGCCGCCGGCATCAGGTAGTCCGGCCGCCGTCGGCCCGTTGAGGAGGAAGCGCGTACATGAATCACCTTCCCGTCCGGATGAGAAGCCGCGGGCGCGGCGGTCTGCGGCTGTTCATCGGCCGTGTCTGCGCCGTGGCGCTGGCCGCGGCCGTGGCGCTGCTGCCCGGCGTCGCCCACGCGGCCGTCACCACGAACCAGACCGGCACCAACAACGGATACTTCTTCTCGTTCTGGACCGACAGCCAGGGCACGGTCTCCATGGAGCTGGGGTCCGGCGGAAACTACAGCACCTCCTGGCGCAACACCGGCAACTTCGTCGCCGGCAAGGGCTGGAAGCCCGGTGCGCGCCGGACGGTGACCTACTCGGGCAGCTTCAACCCATCGGGTAACGCCTACCTGGCGTTGTACGGGTGGACGCGGAGCCCGCTGGTGGAGTACTACATCGTCGAGAACTGGGGCACCTACCGGCCCACGGGCACCTTCAAGGGCACCGTGACCTCCGACGGCGGCACCTACGACATCTACCAGACGACGCGTTACAACGCGCCTTCCATCGACGGCAACCAGACCTTCAACCAGTACTGGAGCGTCCGTCAGCAGAAGAGGACCGGCGGCACCATCACCGTCGGCAACCACTTCGACGCCTGGGCCCGCGCCGGCATGTCCCTGGGCAACCACGACTACCAGATCCTGGCGACCGAGGGCTACCAGAGCAGCGGCAGCTCCAACATCACCATCGGCGGCACGACCGATCCTTCGCCTTCGCCTTCGCCCTCGGCCTCGCCTTCCCCCCGCCCCTCGCCCACGGTCTCGCCGTCCTCGCCGGGAGGCACCGGCGCATGCCGCGTGTCCTACTCGAAGAACGAGTGGAACAACGGCTTCACCGCCGAAGTGGCCATCACCAACACCGGCAGCGGCACGATCAACGGCTGGACGCTGACCTGGGCCTTCTCCGGCGGCCAGCAGGTCACCAACGCCTGGAACGCCACCGTCAGCCAGAGCGGCTCGTCGGTGACCGCGCGCAACGTGTCCTACAACGGCTCACTGGCCCCCGGCGCCACCACCTCGTTCGGGTTCCAGGGCACCCACTCCGGCAACAACCCCAACCCCTCGGCCTTCAGCCTCAACGGCTCGGCCTGCACCACCGGCTGACCGGCACGGCCGTACGGCGCGGCGACGCGCGGCAGGGAGCGGGCGCCCTCGGGCCCCGCTCCCGTCGGCCCTCGCCATCCGGCATCATCGGGCGCTGAAGGCGTCACCCCTGTCCGTCGCCGTACGACCGGCGCAGGGCTGGGCGTCGAGCCACTCCTGGAAGGTGGGCCCGGCGAGCTTGGCGTGCGGGCCGGGCAGGAAAGCGCCGTCGGCGGCGATCTCGGCATCGGGCATGCCCGACCCGTCGACGCCGACGACCGTGACGCCTCGACGGGCGCCGAGGAGCTGTGCCGCCTCCGCCATGGTCTCCCTGCGGGGGCCGGCGATCTCGGGGATCGGTGTGCCCTGGGCGTGCGCGCCGGGGGTGAGGGCAAGGTCGACGAGTTCCTCGGCCACGGTGCGGCAGGCGACGAGCTGGGTGGGCAGGGCCGGGATGTAGGCGACGTCACCCTGCTGCCAGTCGAGGAGTTGGCCGACGAATTCGTGGAACTGGGCGGCCCGCAGGATGCGGACGGGGAGCGGGCCGGACAGGAGCAGCTCCTCGTGCACCTTCTTGGCGGCGAGGAAACCGGCGGTGGCCTTGTCGGCGCCGATGATGGAGGCCATCGCGATCCGGGCAGCCCCTGCCTTCCGGCCGGCCTCATGCAGATTGCGGGCCGACGTACGGAAGAACTCCGTCGCCGCCTCCTGTTCGGAGGAGTGCCACGAGGCGACGTCGATGACGACCTCGACCCCCGTGAGGGCCTCGGCCAGGCCCTCACCGGTGATGATGTCCACGCCGGTGGCTCGGGACATCGGCACGACCCGGTGCCCCCGCTCGGCCAGGACGTCGACGACGTGGCGGCCCAGCCGCCCGGTCGCCCCCGCGACCGCGAACGTGATGATGCTCATGCTCCAGTGCCCTTCTTACTCGCAGTAGTTCTGGCCAGGGCATGCCGCGGATCGGCTCGGCGACGTCCTGACGACCACGAGACGCCGGAGCCCCGGTGCCTGTGACAGGCGCGGCCGTGTGACACAGGCCACCTTCGTGGGCGTCACAGAGCGGCGGTGACCGGCGTCTTGTGGTGTGGCAGGGTTGCGAGCGAACAGGCGGGAGCGGGGCATGGGCGAGTGCGGCGAGCGACGTGCGGACCCGGCCGAGCCGCTCGGTCGTGCCGGCCCCGCGAACGGCGCGGCCGTCGTGGACTCCGCCACGGCGGCGTTCGTAGCCCATCGCAATCTGCTGTTCACCGTGGCCTACGAGATGCTCGGCTCGGCCGCCGACGCCGAGGACGTGCTGCAGGAGACCTGGCTGCGCTGGGCGGGCGTCGATCTGGACACCGTGCGGGAGGAGCGCGCCTTTCTGGTGCGGATCGTCACCCGGCAGGCCCTTGACCGGCTGCGTGCGCTCAACCGGCGCAAGGAGGCCTATGTCGGGCCTTGGTTGCCCGAGCCGTTGCTGACCGCGCCTGATGTGGCCGAGGACGTCGAGCTCGCCGAGAGCGTCTCGATGGCGATGTTGCTGGTGCTGGAGACGCTGTCGCCGACCGAGCGGGCGGTGTTCGTGCTGCGCGAGGTGTTCGACCTGGACTACGACGAGATCGCCGAAGCCGTCGGCAAGAGCCAGGCCGCCGTCCGCCAGATCGCCCACCGGGCGCGGGCGCATGTGGCCGCGCGCCGGCCACGCGGCGTCGCCTCGCCGGCCGAGACCCGGGCCGCACTTCAGGCCTTCCAGCGAGCGGTCGAGACCGGCGAGTTGCAGGGCCTGCTCGACGTCCTCGCGCCGGATGTGGTCGCCCTGAGCGACGGCGGCGGAATCAGGCACGCACTGCTGCGGCCCGTTGTGGGGATCGGCGACGTGGCTCGCCTGCTGGCCGCCGGCTGGTGGAGACGCGACGCCGAAAGGTCGGTCGAGCCGGTTCAGATCAACGGCGGCCCGGGGCTGCTCGTGCGCGTCGACGGGGAGATCGACGGAGTGGTGGCGGTGCGCGTGGAGAACGGCTACGTCACCGGCGCCTACCACGTGCGCAACCCCGAGAAGTTGTCGCATGTGGAGCGGGAGACCGCCGTGACCCGCTGCGCCGGCGAGACCGGCGCGGCGGCTCGCAGAAGGCGGCAATTCTCAGGATGACGCCGCGTAGCGGGCGGCGATCGCGGCGGCGCGGTCGCGCAGGGAGTCGCGCAACCACCGCGGGGCCAGGGCTTCCGCCTCCGTGGTGAGCTGCCACAGCGCCCACTCGGCATGTCTCGGATCTTGGAAGGTCACCTCCAGCCGCAGCCGGCCGTCCGGGTCGGATTCCTCCGCGAGGACGGCCAGCGCTGTGCTCACCACGTCCTCCCGCCGCGCCGGATCGACGCGTACCAGCACGGTGACCTGGTCGCCGCCGGTCCGGAACCGCGTGCTGCGTTCCTGCCAGGCCCGGTCCAGATCCACCCGGTCCGGTCGCTGTGCGGGTTCGGCGAGTTCCTCGGCGGCCCGGATCCTGGACAGCCGGTAGGTGCGCTCCGCGCCGGACCTCGTGGCCAGCAAGTAGCCCCGGTCGCGTACGGTGACCAGGCCGATCGGGTCCACCGTGCGCCACTTCGGGGGCTGGTCCGCGGCCGCGTAGTGGATCCGCAGCTTGTGTCCGGCGAAGACCGCGCGCAGGACCTCGGCCACCACGGCGTCGGGGACCTCCTCGGCGACCAGCCGACGCGAGAGGAGGTCGGTCTCCGGGTCGATGAGCAATCGCTCGGCAGCGCCGGCCGCGGTGTCCCGATAGCTTTCCGGCAGCGCGTCAACCACCTTGAGCATCGCCGAAGCGAGCGCCGAGCCGAGACCGAACGCCTGCGCGCCGCGCCGCGATCCGGCGACCAGCAGGGCCAGGGCCTCGTCGTGGTTCAGTCCGGTGAGCTCGGTTCGGAAACCGGGCAACAACGCGAAGCCGCCGTGCCGCCCGCGTTCGGCGTAGACCGGGACGCCGGCCGCGGACAGCGCCTCGATGTCGCGCAGCACGGTGCGGGTGGACACCTCAAGCTCGCGCGCCAGCGCGGTCGCGGACAGCCGGCCGTGCTGCCGCAGCAGCAGCACCAGCGAGACCAAACGGTCGGCGCGCATGCAAGAAATCTATCGAGATACACGACACAGGATGTCGTGATTCGTTGGGAGGCTCATCAACGCGACAAGAAAGATCGCGGCTACCGAGCCCGATCGACGTACGTGATGCCCGCGAATCGAATGGAGCTGATGTGGCGATGGAGCGAACGGCGGTCAACCCGTGGGCGTGGTCGGTGGAGCTGGGATACAACCAGGGCGAGATCGTCTCCGGGCACGCCCGGACGCTCTACTGCGCCGGGCAGACCGCCATGGGCGGCGACGGCAGGCCCCGGCACTCGGGTGACATGGCGGCGCAGTTGGCGCTGAGCCTCGACAACCTGGAGGCCGTGCTCGGCAAGGCCGGCATGTCCCTCGCGAACCTCGTCCGGCTCAACGTCTACACAACCGATGTCGACCGGCTCTTCGAGCACTACGGCGTGCTGGCGGCGCGGCTGGGCGCCGCAGGGGTGGCACCGTCCACCACGATGCTCGGAGTGACCCGGCTGGCGATCCCCGACCTGATGGTCGAGCTTGAGGGGACCGCCGTCGGGTGATGCGACCTCGCCGCCGCGCGGATCAGGGCGTGGGACGGGGCGACGACGTCATCCCGCCGCGCGCGCGGAGCACCTCGCGGCCGCGCTGTGAGCCGGGGAAACGGTCGAGCAGCGTGCGCAGTTCGGCCGCGTCCACGTTCGCGCCGAACGGCTCCGTGCCCGGCTCCATCCGGACGCCCTCGGCGAGCGGGCCGACGATCACCGGGTCGAAGCCGAGCGCGTCCACGATCGAGGCGGCCACCTCGACGTCGTCCGGGTCGTCGCCGGCGACGGCGATCGCGCGGCGGCCGGGAGCGCCGGCGGGCAGGGCGCCTTCCTCCAGGTCGTGATAGCCCATGTGGTTGAAGGCCTTGACGACCCGGGAGTGGGACAGGAACGCCTGGACGATCTCGCTGGAGGACGTACGGGGGTCGGTGAGGTCGTCCCGGACCCCGTCCACCTCCCCCCAGTAGTTCATCGCGTCGAGCACCAGCTTGCCCCGCAGCGCCTCGGCCGGGACGTTGCGATGCCTGCCCAGCGGCAGGGCCAGCACCACGACATCCGCCTCGGACGCCGCCTCCACCGCGGTCACCGCGACCGCCCCGGGCGTGACGACCTCGACGATGAGGGAGATCCGCGCGGCCTCCCCGGAGCCCGCGATCAGGACGTGGTAGCCGGCCGCGACGGCGAGGCGGGCCAGGACGGTGCCGACCTTGCCGGCGCCGAGGATGCCGATGGTGCGGACGTCGCCGGGTTTCACGGTCACTCCAGGTCGTCGCCGAGTCATGCGTGGACCGTGTCCGCGGCGAGCAGCTCGCGTACGCGCGGGGCGACCTCGCGGCCGAGCAGTTCGATCGTGCGAGCGCGGACGTCGCGAGGCAGGTGCATGATGTCGTACTTGAGATCGAAACGGCTCAGGCGGAGATCGCGGGCCATCTTGACGATCTTGCGGGCGACGGTCTCGGGCGATCCCACGAAGAGCGCGCCGTGCTCGACCTCGGCTTCGTACCGTTCACGATTCGGCGCGTAGAAGCCGCGCTCGGCCGCGAGATCCTCGACGACGGGCCGCCAGTATCGCCACCAGGTCTCGACGGCCTCCTCGTCGGTGTCCGCGACGAGGCCGAGCGAGTGCTGGCCGATCGGCAGTTCGGGATGGCCGAAGCCGTCGAGCGCCTTGAGGTACAGTTCGACGTTCCTCGCGAACCGCTGCGGCCGTCCGCCGATGACGGCCATCATGAGGGGCAGGCCGTGACGGGCGGCGCGCACCACGGAGTCGGGGCTGCCGCCCACGCCGATCCAGGTGGGGATGCCCCCCGGCCGCATCCGGGGATGCAGCAGCTGCCCGGTGAGCGGCGGCCGCACCGTGCCCGACCAGGTCACCCGCTCCTCGCGTTCGAGTCGCAGGAAGAGATCGAGCTTCTCCTCGAACAGCCGCTCGTAGTCGGCCAGGTCGTAGCCGAACAGCGAGAACGACTCGGTCACGGAGGCGCGGCCCAGCACGATCCGGGCACGGCCGTCGGACACCGCGTCGAGGGTGGAGAACTCCTGGTACAGCCGGACCGGGTCGTTCGTGCTCAGCACCGTCACGGACGTGCCGAGGCCGATGCGCCGGGTGGCGGTGGCGATCGCGGCGAGGAGCACCGGGGTCGCTGAGTCGTTGTGCCCGTCCCGGTAGTGTTCCCCCACGCTGAAGACGTCCAGCCCCGCCGCCTCGGCGAGCCGGGCCTCCTCCACGAGCAGGCGCACGGTCTCCGCGTCGTCGAGCACGCGCCCGCCGTCCGTCGCCACCTCCCCGAACGAGTTGAGTCCCAGCTCGAAGCGTGGGTGGTCGATCCCGCCGGCGGTCATGGTTTCTTCCGCCCCGGCAATGCCAGGCATACCGATCATCTCCCCGAACGTGCGCCGGCGATGTGGAGCAGGGCTCGTCGCCGGCCTCGATGACGTGCGAATACTGACTACACGCCGGTGATCGGTAACTTCAATTGAACCGTGGTCACATGAAGTGGACCGGCTCGGCGGCCTCAGCCGAGATCGTCGGAGCCGGCCGCCCTGTCGAAGGCGTGGCGGTTGGCGCGGATCGTGTCCTGGTTGTCGGCCGCCCACCGGGTGAGCGCCAGGACGGGCTCGGACAGGGTGCGTCCGAACGGGGTGACCTCATACTCGACCCGGGGCGGGATCTCCGGATAGATCACGCGCTTGACGAGCCCGTCACGCTCCAGGCTGCGCAACGTCAGCGTCAGCATGCGGCGGGAGATGCCGGGGGCCGTCCGCAGCAACTCGGTGAAGCGCATCGGCCCCTTGTCCAGCAGCCCGATGAGGATCAGGCTCCACTTGTCGCCGACCCGGTCCAGCACGGATCGCAGAACATCCGGGTCGTGCTCAAGGCAGGCTCTGCCCAGCGAGCGCAGCACCCTGTCCGCCTCGGTCTGGTGCGACATGGGCTCCCGCCTCCTCCGTCACCTACTGCGACCACATCCTGTTGCCGTTAGCGGTTATCGAAGAGTACATCGGTGACGAAAAGTAACTCCCAGAGGAGCCGGACCATGCCCACGGGCTCCGGTTCGGCGCCCTATGCCTCGGTCACGTAGCGGCGCAGGGTGGCGGCCTCGCCGGCCAGCATGCCCGGGTCGTCGCCGGGGACGAACTCGAGGGCCGTGTCGATCCTCCTGCCGGTCGACGCCAGCATGCCCATGACCGCCCGCCACAGCGCCGCCCTGTGGTCGAGCGGGCGGCGATCCTGCGGTGTGGGCCACCAGCTGAAGACGTGCACGGCGTCCACGCGGTCCAGCACGGCACGCAGACCCGCCAGCGCCTCGTCGTCCGGCATGCCGTTCGGCGGCTGCCAGTAGGTCCGCAGCCCGGGAACCTCGTCCAGCATCGACAGCGCGGATCCGATCGCGTCGGTGAGCGTGCCGTCGTGGAACTCGGTGGCGACCACGACGTCCCCCGCGCTGTCCACGCACCGCTTCAGGCGGTCGATCGTTCTGCGGCGATCGGCGGGGCCGGCGGACGCGGAGGCCAGGTTGCCGGCCCAGACCCGCACCCGAGGGGCGCCGAGCGCGCGGGCGGCGGCCAGCACCTGCCGCCACAGGTGCTCGGCCTCCTCCGGATCGGCGGGGACGCCCGCCCGGTAGTACGAGCCCAGGGCCGAGACCGACAGGCCCGCCGCCCTCGTCGCCTCGCCCAGGCGGCGCGCCCCCGCCTCGTCGCCCAGCCGTACGTGGGCGTCCTGACCCCATTCGACGTGCTCCAGCCCGGCCTGCGCGGCGAGCGCGATGATCCGTTCCGGGGGAAGCGGCCGGTAGGTGACGCTGCACATCCCCGCCGTCAGAGGCCGCGTGTTTGTGTCCAATCAGCTCTCCGGAGGACCCTCTGCCGGAGGACCGAGGCGACGGCCAACCGCGTGGTGGCCCAGGCGACGTACAGCAGGGGGGAGCACGCGAGGAAGACGCCTGCCACCGGCTTCAGCAGGACGGCGGCCACGGCCAGCCCGAGCACGGCGACGGTGAGAGCGGACAGGTACCAGCGCCGCACCACGAGGTAGACGCAGGGCAGCACGAGAGGGCGCAGGCGCACCGGCCCCGGCGCCTCGGCCAGCAGCACCAGGAGAGCGAACGCGACGGTCACCACCAGCGCCGACGCCGTGAGGAAGAACGGAACCAGCGCCGGTCCCCACCCCGTGCGCGCGACGGCGGCGACGTCGACGACCAGCACGCCCACGGCTGCCGCGCCGCCCGCCCAGACGAGCAGCGCCGGCCACGCCGCCCGCCGGTACGCGCACCAGAACGCGCGCAGCACATCCGTCGATCCCTCGGTGAGCCCGGCGAAGCACCCGAACGCGCCGGCCAGCGCCGGCCCGCACGGCAGCGACAGCACGGCGAAGAACGGCCACGACGCGAGCGGGTCCCGCACGATCGCGAGCGCGGCGAGGAGCGGCGCGCACGCCACGGCGAGCAGGACGTTGGTCATGAGCCCGACGTAGACGGTGGAGAACAGCCTCTCGTACGTCTCCTGCCGGGCCGGTCTGAGCAGACGCGGCGCCCGCCCGCTCCCGTATCCGCTCATCCCTTGAGCCCGCTCGTCGCGATGCCGCGGATGAAATACCGCTGCCCGAACAGGAAGACGACCAGGATCGGCAGCACCGACAGCACCGCGCCCGTCATGATCATCGCGTACTCGGCGTCGTACTGGCCGACGAAGGAGCGCAGACCGAGCTGGACGGTCCACAGCTCGTTGCTCGTCAGGTAGATGAACGGCCCCATGTAGTCGTTCCAGGTGTTCACGAACGTGAGCAGGGCGAGGCTCGCGAGCGCCGGTTTCGACAGCGGCAGCATGATGCGCCGGTAGATGCCGTACTCGCTGAGGCCGTCGATCCGCGCGGCCTCGCACAGGTCGTCCGGGATCGACATGTAGTACTGCCGCATGAGGAAGACGCCGAACGCGCCGAACGCCTGCAGCAGGATGATCGACCAGTACGTGTCCGTGAGCTCCGCGCGCTGCATCATGATGTACTGCGGCACCATGTACGCCTGCCAGGGCACCGCGATGGTGGCGATGTAGGCCAGGAACAACGGGTCCCTGCCGGGAAAGCGCACCTTGGAGAACCCGTACGCGGCGAAGCTGCCGGTCAGCACCTGCAGCACCGTGACGGCGGCCGACAGGAAGGCCGAGTTGCCCAGGTAGGTCAGCATCGGGATCCGGTCCCAGATCTCGGCGAAGTTCGACCAGCGGAACTCCCGCGGGATCCACTCGACGGGAACGGTGAGGACTTCGTTGTCCCGCTTGAGCGAGGACGACACCATCCACGCGAACGGCACCAGCACGAGCAGGGCCACGGCGAGGAGGCTCACGTACGCGAGCGCCGTCCTGACCAGACGCGGCCCCCGGGAGCGGGGGCCCGGGGATCGGCCGGGCGGCCGCGGCGGGGCGACGGCCGGGGGAGCGTCGGGCAGCGCGGTCATCGGCCGCTCCTCCGTTCGTTGAGGCGGAACTGGACGACGGTCACGGTGAGCACGATGACGAACAGCACCAGGGCGATGGCCGAGGAGTAGCCGAACCGTCCCTCGGTGATGCCCTCCCGGTAGACGAGCTGGGCGAGGACGAGGGTGCTGCGGCCGGGCCCGCCGTCGGTCATGACCACGATGAGGTCGAGCACCTTGAAGCTCTGGATCGTCAGCATGACGACGACGAAGAACGTCGTGGGGCGCAGGCACGGCAGGGTTATCCGCCGGAAGCGATGCCAGGAGTTCGCGCCGTCCACCCGGGCGGCCTCGTAGTACTCCTTCGGGATCGTCTGCAGACCGGCGAGGAAGAGCACCATGTAGTAGCCCATGTCCCGCCACACGCTCGTGACGATCACGGCGGGCATCGCCCAGTCCGTACTGGCCACCCACCGGGGCGGGTCGTCGACGCCGAGCGCGTGGAGGACCTGGTTGACCGGTCCGGCCGTCGGGTTGAACAACATGTTCCACACGACGGCCACCGCGACCAGAGAGGTGATGTACGGGAAGAACGCCGCGGTGCGGAAGAAATGCACGCCGCGGAGCTTGCGGTCGAGCGCGATCGCCAGGCCGAGCGCCGCGGCCAGCGTGAGCGGGATGTGGCCGGCCGCGTAATAGAGGGTGTTGCGGAGCGCGACGAAGAAGTTCTCGTCGCGCAGCAACCGCCGGAAGTTGTCCAGCCCCACCCACTCGGGCGTGTTGTAGGAGTCCCATTTCAGGAACGCCAGCGCCAGCGCCGCGACCATCGGAACCAGGGTGAACAGGGCGAAGCCGAGGAAGTTCGGAAGGATGAAGCTCCATCCGACGAGGACGCCGCGCCAGGCACGCCGTCTGCGCGGCGAGCCCTCGGGCGCCGGTCGCGTTATCACATGAGCCATGACCGTCCTTCGTGTCCTCCTGCTCCCGCACCGAGGAGCGCCCCGCGCCTTCGCTAGTTGAGCACTTCGCTCTTGACGCGCTCGCCCATCGAACGGATGCCCTCGTCGGCCGACTTGTCGCCGACCATGATGAGCTCGTGCTCCTCGTTGAGGATCGTGTCGACGTCGGAGGTGTGCTCGCTGACCGGCATCTCCAGCACGACCTTGTCGGGCTGGAACGCCTTCTTGGACAGCTCGTCGGCGGGCATCCCCGTGAGCGAGAAGTACGCCTTGGTGATCTCGGGGCTCTGCAGGGCCGGGACCACGCCCACCTTGCTGATCGCCTCGGCGCCGGCCTGGCCCGCGGCGAACCGCACGAACTTTCTGGCCGCGTCCGCGTGCGCGGCCCGCTTGTTCACGGCGAAGGCGGTCGGCGAGCCGAACGTGGTCACGCCGGTGGCTCCCGGCCGCTGCGGCATCGGCGCCAGGGCCCAGTCGACGTCCGTGGCGCCTTTCTGCTTCTGCTCAAGGATGCCGGAGATGTACCACGTGCCCATCGGCAGCATCGCCGTCGCGCCGCTCTCGAATATGGTCCTGTAGTCCGATTTCTGTGACTTCGCGGTGCCGAAGTCGACGGTCGCGCCGTCCTTCTGCAGCCCGAGCGCCATCTCGTACTGGTCCTTGAAGAAGGAGTAGTCGCCGCCGAGCTGGTCGCCGCCGGTCTGCGCGGCGGAGATGGCCTGCACCACCGACCGCCACGTGTGGTGGTAGGTGCCGTAGACCTTCTTGCCCCCCTCGTCGTGTGTGAGGGTCCGGGCGAGCTTGGCGTACTCGTCCCAGGTGAGGTGCTCGGGCATCGTGACGCCCGCCTTCTCGAAGTACTTCTTGTTGTAGTACAGCAGCCAGAAGTCCTGCCGGTAGGGCAACGCGTAGTACTTGTCCCGCACGTTGAACGCGGGAAGGCCGGCCAGCTTCGAGGTGTCGGCCGACGTCGCCAGGTCGGTGATGTCCAGGAGCTGCCCGCGGCTGGAGTAGCGCGAGTAGTCCGTGACGTTCTTCATCGTGATGACGTCGGTCCGGTCGCCGCCCGCGAGCATGGTCGTGACCTTCTCGGGGTAGTCGTCGGCGAGAATGTCCACGGGCTTGATCGTGATGCCGGGGTTCGCCCGCTGGAAGGCGTCGAACAGCGCGGTGAACTCGGGGGTCTTGGCGAGGTTCCACACGGAGACGGTCAGGGTGACGGCCCCGCCGCTCGCCGACTCCTCGGAGCCGCGGCCGCACGCGGTCAGAGCCAGCGCGAGCGCGACCGCCGCTCCCGCGAACCTGGCGAAACGGCGGGATCTTCCTGCCGTGGTCGAAGCGGTCATCGAACCGGTCTCCTTTCCTGCGCCGGGTCAGGCGCTGACCTTGAACTCGTCGGCGGTCACGACCGCGCGGGGCGGCTGACCGGACAGGTGGCGCTCGAGTTCGTCGAGAGCGCTCTCGCTCATGCGCCGGGTCTCCGACCCGAGCGATCCGGCGATGTGGGGGGTGATCATGACGTTGGGCAGGTCGTACAGCGGCGATCCCGCCGGGAGCGGCTCCGGGTCGGTCACGTCGAGGATCGCGTCGAGGCGTCCCCGGGCGCACTCGCGCTCCAGGGCGGAGGTGTCCAGGACCGCGCCGCGCGCCGTGTTGATCACGGTCGCGCCGTCGGGCAGCAGGGCCAACTCCGCGGCCCCGATGAGGTGGCGGGTCGACGGAAGCGCGGGCACGTGGAGCGTGAGCACGTCGGAGCGCGGCAGCAGCTCGGGCAGCCGCACCAGGCGGGCGCCCGCGGCGCTCACCTCGGCCGCGTCCGCGTAGGGGTCCGCGACGAGGACGTCGACCTCCAGGCCGCGGAGCCGTTCGACGACCCGGCGTCCCACTCGGGAGAAGCCGACGACGCCGATCGTCCGTCCCCGGTTGGACAGCTCTCCGCGGCGCGCGGCGTACGACCAGTCCTGCCGATGCGTGCGCGCGTCCTGGGCGAGGAACGGGGCCTTCTTGCCCGCGAAGATGATCGCGGCGAGGGTGAACTCGGCGACCGGGACGGCGTTCTCGTGGGCCGCGTTGGTGACCAGGATCCCGCGACGCCAGACCTCGTCGGTGACGAAGTCGCGCACGGTTCCCGCGCAGTGGAAGATCGCTCGCAGCCGGGGGGCGTCGGACAGCCGTTCGGCCGTCAGCGGCGGGCAGCCCCACGAGGTCATCAACACCTCGACGTCGCGCAGCCGGCGCCGTACGTGCGGAGCGTCGAGGTCGCCGGTCACGATCGGTTCGCCGAGCTCGGCCAGACCGTGCAACCGGCGGAGCTGCGGCTCCTGGAACTGCACGGAGAACGTCGCGGGGTCCATGACCAGCAGGGCGTGAGGCCGTCGTCCGTTCGTCACTCACGATCCTTAGGGAAAGCGCTTACCAGTGCGCCGATCATGTCCGATCGCTTTAATCACGTCAATACCGTGTTAATCAGAATGATCAGCGGGCGCGATCGATGTTGATCGAAGTGTGCTTGATCTCTTGACGGGACCGAGCGGTGCTGCCACGATCACGTCCACTTTGGTCACGTGAACATCCGCTCGGATGACGGCGCTGCGACCGTCCATGCGAAGGGACACGCGGGATGCTGGGCGAACTCGACGACGACCTGCGGCTCTCGCCGTACACCGGGTGGACCAGGGCGCACTGGGCGGCGCTCGCCGACCGCGTCCTGCTGGCGGCCCGCAGGCACGCCTCGGCGTCTCACGCGCGCATCACGTTCCCCGGCGCGCCCGGTGGCTACGGCCCGGACGTCGACGCGCTCGAGGGTTTCGCGCGCACGTTCCTCGCCGCCGGGTTCCGGGTGGCCGGAGAGAACGGGCGTGACCCGCTGAACCTCATGGAGTGGTACGCCGAGGGCCTGGCCGCGGGCACCGACCCCGGTTCGCCGGAACGCTGGGTGCGGCTGGACGAACACGACCAGGCCAAGGTCGAGGCCGCGTCGATCGCCCTGGTCCTCCACCTCACGCGGCCCTGGTTGTGGGACCGCCTGACACCGGGGGTGCAGGATCGGGTGGTGGACTACCTCGCGCCGGCGATCGGCGCGCACTATCCGCCGATCAACTGGATCTGGTTCCAGATCGTGGTCGAGCAGTTCGTCGGCTCCGTCGGCGGCCCGTTCGAGCGCGGGGACATCGAGGCGGGGCTCGCGCTGACGGACGGCTTCGCACGGGAGAACGGCTGGTACGCCGACGGCGCGGAACGCGCCTACGACCACTACGTCGGGTGGGCGTTGCACTTCTATCCGCTCATCTGGACCGAGATGGCCGCCGGAGACCCCGCCGCGGACGCGCGGCGGCCGGTCTACCTGCGAAGGCTTGAGCGATACCTGCACGACGCCGTCCACCTCGTCGGCGCCGACGGCTCGCCGTTGATCCAGGGCCGCAGCCTCACCTATCGGTTCGCCGCGGCGGCCCAGTTCTGGCTGGGCGCGCGCTCGGGCGTCGCGACGCCGGCTCCGGGCATGCTGCGCCGTGCCGCCTCCGGCGTCGCCCGGCACTTCGCCGACCACGGGGCGCCCGATGAGGAGGGCCTGCTGTCGCTGGGCTGGCACCGGCCTTGGCGGCCGATCGCCCAGTCCTACTCCGGGCCCGGGTCACCGTACTGGGCGGCCAAGGGCTTCCTGGGGCTGTCCCTCCCCGCCGGCCACCCGGTCTGGACGGCGGTCGAGGAGCCGCTGCCGGTCGAGTCCCACGACTACCACCGCGTCGTCTCCTCGCCCGGATGGCTCGTCAGCGGAACGCGTACGGACGGCATCGTGCGGGTGACCAACCACGGCACCGACCACTCCCACCCCGGATCCGCCCTGACCGACTCCCCGCTGTACGCGCGCATCGGATATTCGACGGCCACCTCGCCCGTGCTCGCCGGTGAGCACGCGGAGCACCCGCTGGACCAGTCGGTCGTGATCATCACCGGCAGCGGCGAACCCAGCCACCGCACCGGATTCGAGACCCTCGTCGTCGATCGCCTGCCCACCGGGACGCTCGTCGGCGCGTCCCGGTGGCAGGCGCACTGGGTCGACCCCGATCGCACGCGCCCCGACCACGGGTATGGGCGCGACGGCCGGGTGCGGTTCGGTCCGGGGATCCACCTGGTCTCGGCCGTGCGCGGTCCCTGGGAGGTACGGCTCGTGCGGGTGTCGGAGGCGGGGGACGGGCAGGGCGTGCTCCGCGTCGGCGGCTGGCCGCTGCCGGGGACGGGAAGGGCCGGGGAGGCCACGGCCACCGCGACGGCCACCGTGACGAACGGCGCCGCACACTCCAGGGTGACAGGAGGGGGAGGGCTGGACGCCTCCGGAGTCACGCCGGCCGAGGACGCCTCGCCGCTCGCGGCCCGGATTCTCGTCCCGTGGTGTGCGACGATCGGCCCGGCCCGGCCCGGCACCTGGTATGACGCGGTGGTCTTCCTCGGCGGGCGGGAGCCGGACGAGCCGCCGGCCGTGCGCAGGGACGGCGCCGCGACGGTCGTCGTCTGGCCGGACGGGACGACCGACAGGCTGGAGGCCCCGCTCATGACGAGGATGAACGGACCATCAGGCGGGGTTCTATGACGACCCGATGCGCGGGACGGTGGGCGTCCCGGTCGGCGATCCGCTCCGCGAGGAGCGCGAAGGCGGCCCGCCCGACGGCCGCCTTCGGCGGGCGGACCGCGGTCAGCGGAGGGTCGCAGAGCTCGGCCACCTCGTCGTCGTACGTGACGACGGCGAGATCGCCCGGTATCCGGATGCCGCGCTCCTGACAGCGCTCCACCAGGGAGATCGCCTCCGGGTCGGAGTGGACGAGCAGCGCCGTCGTTCCGGAATCCACGCACTCGTCGAGCAGGTCGTCCCGCACACGAGGCCACTCGGGATCTCTCCGGTCGACCGTGTCGGCGTCCAGCGCGTCGTCAGGCCCGAGGCCGAGCTCCTCGCAGGCCTGCCGCCAGCCGCGCCGCACATGCGGACTCGTCGGGCTCTCCCTCGTCGTGACCACTCCGATCCGCCGGTGACCCAGCGCGGCCAGATGGCGCACGGCCATGGCGGCCCCGAAGACGTGGTCGCTGACCACGGACTCCATCGCCTCCTGGTAGGGCCCGACGACGGCGGCGCGCTCGACGAGGACCACGGGCACCTCGGCGGACTGGAGCCAGCGCACCAGGGCCTCCCCGTCCTCGCCGGTGGTGGTCGGCGCCACCAGGAGGCCGTCGACACCCACGGAATCCACCAGCCAGGAGAGCTGGCGGCGCTCGTCGGCGGCCTGGTAGGTCGCGCCCCGCAGGACGACGCGCGTGTCGGAGGCGGCCGCGGCCTCACGCACCCCCCGGATGACGTCGGGCCAGTAGTAGTCCAGCGACGGGACCACCATGCCGATCGTGAGGTGTGCCTTCACCTCCTCGGAGGGGACCGGCGCCGGCCCTGGAGCCGGACCGTCCCCGGCTGCCTGGCTGATCGGCGCCTCGGCCAAGGGCCCGCGGAGGAGGGCGGCTCCGCCGCGGACACGGCGGATGAGCCCCTGGGAGGCCAGGAGGGCGATGTCGCGGCGAACGGTGATGGCCGACACGTCCAGCTCCGAGGCCAGCTCGTTGACGCGCAGGACACCGCGCCGCCGTAGCAGCTCGACGACCTGGGCCCGTCGCTCGTCCGGAAGCGGTGCGGCCGAGTCGGACACCGTCATTCGCCACCCTCCACCCGTGTGTCGACGACCCCCTGCCGCGTGTGCGGCACGACCAGGGCCGGCCTGGTCAGATTCTCGCCCCATATCTCCGAGAGCGTCGGATCCTCCAGCGCCCGGGGCGTCAGCACGGCGGTCAGCGAACCAGTGTAGCGATCGAAGTTGATCGAAGATGATGTGTATGAGCCGTTGCGTCCGGCTGATCGGCATCTGGTCCGGATGGTGAAACTTTCACCTGGGACATTCCGCGGTCCCCGCGATCGTCTCCGGCACTGCTCGTCATGTTCCTTTATGAACATAACGATCGAAATCGCGCGGTCGTCGCGGTCCGGCTGTTGGCGGGGCTGGCGCTCGTCGGAAGCATGCTGAGTGTCAGCTCGACCGCGGCGCACGCGTCCACCGGTCAGTTGAGGGCCGTCAACTGGGCGGACGCGAGGGACAACTTCGTCAACGGCGTGCTCTACGTGTCCGGGCTCGGCTCGTCCGACACCTATTCCTCGGCGGCCGCGACGGCCAACCAGGTGGTCGGCCAGCTGTACTCGATCACCGGTGCCGACACCGTCCGGATACCGATCAACGAGCCGACCGTGGCGAACTACTGGGACCTACACCGGGGCGATCGACACCGCGCTCGGCAAGGGCAACGTGATCTTCGCGTACTGGGCCTTCAGCGGCGGCAGACCGTCCGACATGACCGCCAACGTGTCATCCAGTACACCTGCGGCGGTGGCGCCAACCAGCAGTGGAGCCGCACGCCGTCGTGACCCGCAGGCAGTGCCCCGGGAGGCAGTGCCCCGATCCCGGGGCACTGCTATCGGAGGTACGCCGCTATCGGAGGTACACCCCGAGGCCGAGCCGCTGGTCGCGTACGGCGGTGGCGACGAGGCCGGCGATCTGGCGGGCGCCCGTGGCCTCGAAGTGGGTGTGGTCGTCGGCGAAGAAGGCGCCGACCGGGCCGGAGGTGTAGTCGCCGTTGAACGGGCAGAAGTGGAGGCTGTTGTAGAGCGTGTAGCTCAGCTTGTGCAGGTCGATCACCGGGGCGCCGGTGGCGGTGCCGACGGTGAAGGTGTCGGTGACGTAGCCGCGGTTGGGGACGGCGGTGCTTCCGCTGCAGGTCAGAGCGGCCACGGGGGTCACGAGCACCGGGTTGGCGCCGCGCTGCTGAGCGGCGCGGACCATGGTGGTGAGCAGCTCGCGATACCGGGCGGCGCCGACGTGGCGGGGGCAGGTGGGGGAGCCGTCGTTGATGCCGAACTGGATGAACAGATAGTCGCCCGCCTTCATCCCGGTCGAGGCGTCGAGCATGGACTGCCATCGGGAGGCGTAGGCGGTCGAGCTGAGCGCGCACTCGCCGGTGGAGTTCATGCGGTCGGTGACGGCGGACTCGTACAGCCAGGTCTGGATGCTGCGACCGCCGACGGCGTTGTTGACGACGGTGGCGCCGGTGGTGAGGTACTGGCCGAGTTCGCGGCCCCAGCCGACGATGGGGGCGCCGGAGCTGTTGGCGACGGTGGAGTCGCCGGCCAGCCAGACGGTGGTCCGTCCCGGAGCCGGAGTGGGGCTCGGCGTCGGGCTCGGGCGTGGACTGGAGCTGGGACTGGGGCTGGGGCTGGGGCTGGGGAAGCGGGTCGGCGAGGCGCTGGGGGTGCTCGTGACCCCACCGGTGCAGGTGACGCCGTTGAGCGTGAAGCTCGCCGGTGCGGGGTTGGCGGAGTTCCACGAGCCGTTGAACCCGAAGTTCACCGACGCGTTGCTCGCGATGGTGCGGTTGTAATCGACGTTTCCGGCGGTGACGGCGGCTCCTGTCTGGGTGACCGTCGCGTTCCACGCCTGGCTGATCTGCTGTCCCGAGGTGAAGGACCAGCCGAGGGTCCAGCCGCTGATCGTGTCGCCGAGGTTGGTCACCGTCACGTCCGCGCCGAACCCGCCGGGCCACTGGTTGGTGATCCGGTAGGTGACGGCGCATCCGGTGGTGGCGTCGGCGGGCGCTGCGCCCGCCACCCACGTCAGCGCTCCCGTCAGAACGGCCGCGGCCGAGGTGATGAGGGCGGCGGCTCGTCGCCGGAACGTGCTCATTCGCATTCTCGCTTTCTCGGGGTCAGTGGGCTGACCGCTCCGGGCGGGGCGGCCGAGGCCGCGGGGCTCATGCGGCCCGGCATCCGGCGCCGTTGAGGGTGAAGGAGGACGGTGCGCCGTTGGCGCCGTTCCAGGTCGCGGTGAAGCCCACGGTCGCGGAGGCGCCGGGGGCGAGCGCGGGGCTCCACTGCGGTCCGGCGACAGCGACGGTCGCCCCGGTCTGGGTGAACGTTCCGTTCCATCCCTGGTCGATCTGCTGGCCGTCGGGGAACGTCCAGCGCAGCGCCCACGGGGTCAGGACGGCGGCGCCGGTGTTGGTGACCTGTACGTCGGCCTGGAAGCCGCCGGGCCACTGGTTGGTCACGGTGTAGTGCACGTCGCAGCCCGCGGCCGAGCCGCTGGGCGTGGCGCTCGGCGATGCCGAGGGCGTGGGAGTCGGTGAGGCCGAGGGGGTGCGGCTGGGCGATGGGGAGGGCGCCGGGGTCGGTGTCCGGCTCGGGCTCGGCGTCGGGGTGGGGGTCGTGCGCGGGGGGAGGTGTCCGGCCACGATCGGCGCCAGCTCGGCCGCGATCGCGCGGTGTCCGGCGTCGTTGGGGTGGACGCTGTCGGACAGGCCGTCGGACGGCACCCATCCGTCCGTGGCGACGAAGAAGACGTTGCGGTCGCCGGCGTTGTTGACGGTCTGCACCGCGGCCTGCGTCTGCGCGACGAACCGCCCGCGGAAGGTCTGCAGGGCCAGGATCGCGGCCTTCGGGTATTTGACCCGGATGGTGCGCAGCAGGCCGGCGTAGGAGTCCTGGAACTGGGTCGTGGACACGCCGTGCCCCACGTCGTTGGTGCCGAGGTTGATCACGACGACGTCCGCCTGGTAGCGCGAGAAGTCGTGGTCGGCGGCCCCGTCGGCGGCGCTGACCTTCACGAAGCGGCGGTCCAGGCCGACGCAGCCGTCGGCGGTGGTGACCAGGCAGGCGCCTCCCTGCGCGACCTGCATGTGATCCAGCCCGAGCTGCTCCCCGACCAGCCATCCGTACGCGGTGAGGGCGTTCTTCGAGGTGGTGGTCCCGACGGTGATGGAGTCACCGACGAACTCGACCATGCCGCGGGCCGGCTGGGCGGGCAGGGTGCGCGCACCCGAGTCGAGGACCAGGCCCTGGAACACGGCGTCGCCGTGGTACGAGCCCGCCACCACGCGGTAGGACACGCGCAGGGTGTGGTCGCCGGCCGGGATCGGGGTGGGGGTGAGGTTGACCGTGCCCTGCACGTTCTGCAGGTACACGTCGGGGCGGCCGTCGATGCTGTAGTAGAGGTCGATGGCGTTGCGCTGCTTCAGCTTGACCGTGGTGCCGGTGAAGCCGGTGGTCAGGTAGGCGCCGGCCCAGCCCGGGACGTAGGCGGAGCTGTTGCGGGTGTCCCAGCGGCCGACGAAGCGGATGTTCGGGTCGTTGGGCGTCCCGTCACCGGCGGCGGCCTGGGCTCCGGGCGGCGCCGCGAGCACGGCCGCGAGCACAGTCGCGAGGGCGGCGGCCACGACGGCGAGGCGCGTGAGGCGCGTGAGTTGCATGGCGGTCCGTTTCTCCTGCGGCAGGTTCGCCGAGGGGGTCGAACGCGTGAGCACGCCTGGACGGGCGTACGCGTAGGCGAGGGGTCGTTCCGCCGGGGTCGATGCCGGTCCCCGGTTTCGCGGGGAGGGCCGGCGACCGGCGGCGATCCGTTTCCGGCGTCACGTTCACGGCCGCCGGGTCACCGGAGTGGGGAGCGTGAGGCGTGAAACATTCATGTCAGGAGGACCGGCGCAGGGGCCGGCCGGCACCGCGGACCCCGTACTTCTGGCTCGGTCCGGAGGCCGGTCGTACCGGCCCGGAACGCGGATCGCGCCGCTGGTCATGCTCCACTCGCGAACGGTCGTGGCGCTCGGGTCTTCCCACGTTGGCCTCCGGACAGACGGACACGATGACGGCACATGCCGGCTCTGGGAACGTTCACAAGATGAGAGATGTGCGCCGCTCCGTCAACGACCATTACGCGGTCGTCGGTGTGCGCCGGTCCGTGCGGCCGCGCTTCTCGGGCAGGCGGTCGTGAGCTACTGTGCACGTTCACAGAACCCCGTCAGGGGGCCGTGTGCCCCGATGCCCTGTCCTGCCGGAAGTGCCTCGCGTACGGCGGGGACGTCCGCGTCTTGTGGAGGTTGGGAGAGACATGAAGAGACCTGGTCTCGCTCTGCCGCTGTGCGCGGCGGTACTAGTGGCGGGGGCCGGTGCCGTCGCGGCGTCACCGGCCTCGGCGGCGAGCGGATGCCGCGTCACCTACGCGGTGAGCAGCGAGTGGCCGGGTGGATTCGGGGCGAACGTCACGATCGACAACCTGGGCGACCCGATCTCCTCGTGGACGCTGGCGTGGTCGTATTCGGCGGGGCAGCAGGTGACGCAGGCGTGGAACTCGACCGTCACCCAGAGCGGGCCGCAGGTCACCGCGACCAACGCCGGCTACAACGGGTCCGTGGGCACGGGCGGCAGCGTCTCCTTCGGCTTCAACGGCTCGTGGTCCGGGAGCAATCCGGTGCCGACGGCCTTCACCCTCAACGGCACGCCGTGCACCGGGGGCGTGTCCGGGTCTCCCAGCCCGACTCCGAGTGCGTCACCGAGCCCGTCACCGACCGCCGTCAGCCCGACGCCCAGCCCGTCCCCGGCGAGACCGAGCCCGTCACCGAGCCCGTCACCGAGTGCGTCACCGACCGGGAAGAGGCTGACCATGCTGGGGGCGGATGTGTCCACCCTGCAGCGTGCCGCCGATCTGGGCGCGAAGTACTACGACGCGAGCGGCGCGCAGAGGGACCCGCTGGACATTCTCAAGGGCATCGGGGCGAACTACGTCCGGCTGCGGATCTGGAACAACCCCGTCAGCGGCTACAACAACAAGGCCAAGGTGCTGCAGTACGCCAGGACGGTCAAGGCCAGGGGCCTGAAGCTGCTCGTCGACTTCCACTACTCCGACACCTGGGCGGATCCCGGCAAGCAGTACAAGCCCGCCGCCTGGGCGAGCCACGGGATCGCCCAGCTGCAGACGGACGTCTACAACTACACCTACGACGTGTGCTCCAGCCTCAAGGCGCAGGGCACCACTCCCGACAGCGTGCAGATCGGCAACGAGATCAACGTCGGCATGCTGTGGAACGATGGCAAGGTCGTCGACAACGACTTCACCAACCTGAGCCTGCTGCTCAAGGCCGGCTACAACGCGACGAAGGCGTGCAACTCCGGGACCCAGGTGATCATCCACACCGCGGACGCGGACAGCGACGCCAACGCTCGCTGGTTCTACGACGGCATCAGGGCCAAGGGCGTGCCCTGGGACATCACCGGCCTGTCGTACTACTGCTACTGGCACGGCACGATGTCCACCATGGCGAGCGTGGTGGCCGACATGAAGTCTCGTTACGGCAAGGACGTGATCCTCGCCGAGACGGCATACCCCTACACCACGGCCAACGCCGACGGCACCCCCAACGTGATCTCCTCCTCCCAGCCGTGCTCCGGATACCAGGCGACGCCCGCGGGGCAGGGAGCCAACTTCACGGCGGTGCAGAACACCGCGCGCGACGCCGGCGCGATCGGCGTCTTCTACTGGGAGCCGACCTGGTACGCGGTGCCCGGCAACGGCTGGGACCCGGCCGACATCAACGGCTCCGGCGACGGCTGGGACAACCAGGCGATCTTCGATAGGAACGGTCGCCTCAACCCCAATGTCCGCTGGACGCCGTAACACCCGCGGGGGACGTCGCGGAGACCGTCAGCCGATCGCCGCGGCGAAGCGGCGCTTCATCGTGGCGAGCACCTCGTCGGGGTCGGCGGCCCAGATGTCGGCGTTGAAGATCTCGACTTCGACGTCGCCGCGGTAGCCGGCGGCCTCGACGGCGGCGGTGAGCGGGCCGAAGTCGATGACGCCGTCGCCCATCATACCGCGGCCGAGCAGTGGGTCGGCGGGCAGCGGCACCAGGAAGTCGCTCACCTGGTAGCTCGCGATCCGGCCTGCGGCCCGTGCGATCTGCGCCAGCACCTCGGGGTCCCACCAGACGTGGAAGGTGTCGACCACCAGGCCCACCTGCTCGGCCGGGTAGCGCTCGGCCAGGTCGAGCGCCTGTCCGAGGGTGGACAGCACGGCGCGGTCGGCGCAATAGACAGGGTGCAGCGGCTCCAGAGCCAGCCGCACCCCGCGCTCGGCGGCGTAGGGCGCCAGCAGGGCGAGCGCCTCGGCGACCCGGGCCCGGGCCTCGGCCAGGTCGCGGCTGAAGCCTGGACGTGGCCCGCCTCCGGGGGGGATTCCGGGAAGCCCGCCGACGACCAGCACCAGGCAGGCGGCGCCGAGGGCGGCGGCCTCGTCGATCGCCGCGCGGTTGTCGTCGAGACCGCGGTCGGGGCCGGTGAGGAAGCCGCCCCGGCACAGGGAGGAGACGCGCAGTCCCGCGTTCGTGACGAGTTTCGCGGTCGCGGCCAGGCCGTGCTCGGCCACGTTCTCACGCCACAGCCCGATCGCGGGGATGCCGTGCCGTACGCAGCCGTCGACGGCTTCGCGCACGGACCAGCGGCGGGTGGTCCATTGGTTGAGGGACAGGCGGTCGGGGGTCATGCGGTCACCCCGGCGGTGGCGAGCAGGGCGCGCATGCGGGTGGCGGCGAGGTCGGGGTCGGGCAGCAGCCCGGCGTGGTCGGCGAGGCGGAACACCTCGGCCAGGTGGAGGATCGACCGGGCGCTGTGCGCGCCGTTGACCATGACGAACGCGTCCTGGTGCCCGGCGAGCCAGGCCAGCAGGACGATGCCGGTCTTGTAGTGGTAGGTCGGGGTTTCGAAGATCTTCCGGGCGAGTGGCACGGTCGGGGCGAGGACGGTATCGAACAGCGCGGTGTCTCCGGCGTCGAGCGCCTGCAGTGCGGCCGCCGCGGCAGGCGCGATGGGGTCGAAGATCCCCAGCAGCGCGTGGCTGCCGCCCACGATCAGCTCGGGGTAGTTGAAGTCGTCGCCGGTGTAGAGCCGAATTCCGTCTGGGAGCCGTTCGCGCAGCCGCACCTCGTGGTCGGCGTCGAGCAGTGACACCTTCACTCCGTCCACGCGGGCGGCATTGTCGTGGACGAGCGCGAGGAACGCCTCGGTGGCGATCTCCAGGTCGCGTGACCCCCAGTATCCGGCGAGGGCGGGGTCGAACGTCTCGCCCAGCCAGTGGAGGATCACCGGCCGGTCGGCGTGGGCGAGCAGGGTCGCGTAGACCTTGTGGTAGTCCTCGGGGCCGCAGGCGAGCCGGGCGAGTTGCCTGCTGGCCATGACGACGACCCGGGCGCCCGCGTCCTGCACGATCTCGATCTGTTGCAGGTAGCCGGCGACGATCTCCTCCAGGCCGGCCGCCTCGGGCAGGTGGTCGGTGCCGGCGCCGCAGGCCAGCAGGTCGGCGGGGTCGCCGAAATCCAGCGCCGCTGCGGCGCTGCGCCGGATCAGTTCGGCCGTCGCCGTCCAGTCCAGCCCCATGTTGCGCTGGGCGGTGTCCATCGCGTCGGCCACCCGCAGCCCGTACGACCACAGGTGGCGGCGGAAGCCAAGGGTGGCGTCCCAGTCCAGGGCGGTGGGGAAGCCGGGGGAGTGGGCGGCGAGCGGGTCGGCCACCACGTGCGCGGCCGCGTAGGCGACGCGGCTCGCCGGCCGGGCGGGCGGGCGCGTCCAGACGACCGGCTCGCGCATCCGGTAGGTCTCCAGCCGGCGGTCCGCCGTGGGGAGCGTGACAACGGTCATGCCGAGGCCCCGCTGGTGATCGGGGGCACCTCGACGCGCACGCCCTCCGCCGAGGAGCGCAGGCCCAGCTCCGCGACCTGCACCCCGCGGGCGCCGGAGGCGAGGTCGTAGGGGAAGGGCGCGTCCTCCACGACATGACGCACGAACATCTCCCACTGGGTCTTGAAGCCGTTGCCGAACTCGGCGTTGTCCGGGACCTCCTGCCACTGGTCGCGGAACGGCTCGGTCGCGGGCAGGTCGGGGTTCCACACCGGCATCGGGGTGGCCGACCGGTGCTGCACGCGGCACCGGCGCAGCCCCGCCACGGCGCTGCCGTGGGTGCCGTCCACCTGGAACTCCACCAGCTCGTCGCGGTTCACTCGGACCGCCCAGGAGGAGTTGATCTGCGCGATCACCCCGCCGGCCAGCTCGAAGATCGCATAGGCCGCGTCGTCTGCGGTCACCTTGTAGGGCCGGTCGTGCTCGTCCACCCGTTCCTCGATGTGCGTCACCGCCCTGGCGGTTACCGCCTCGATGCGGCCGAAGAGGTTCTCCAGCACGTACGCCCAGTGCGGGAACATGTCGAGCACGATCCCGCCGCCGTCCTCGGCCCGGTAGTTCCAGGAGGGCCGCTGGGCCGGCTGCCAGTCGCCCTCGAACACCCAGTAGCCGAACTCGCCGCGCACCGACAGGATCCGGCCGAAGAAGCCGCCGTCGATGAGCCGGCGCAGCTTGAGCAGCCCCGGGAGGAACAGTTTGTCGGCGACCACGCCGTTCTTCACGCCCGCCTCGCGCGCGGCCCGTGCCAGAGCGACCGCGTCGGCGAGGTTCTCCGCGGTCGGCTTCTCCGTGTAGACGTGCCTGCCCGCCTCGATGGCCCGTGTCACGGCCGCGACCCTGGCGTTCGTCGTCTGTGCGTCGAAGTACACCGTGTTGCGGTCGTCGGCGAGGGCGGCGTCGAGGTCGGTGGTCCAATCGGGGATGCCGTGCCGGGCCGCGATCGCCTCCAGCTTGGCCGCGCTGCGTCCCACCAGCACGGGCCGGAGCACCACCCGCCGCCCGTCCGACAGCTCGACGCCGCCCTGCTCGTTGATCGCCAGGATCGAACGGGCCAGGTGCTGGCGGTAGCCCATGCGCCCGGTCACCCCGTTCATGATCACGCCGAGGGTCTCCATTCGTTTCTCCTCGTGTGCGAGAGCCGCGAGGAAAGCGCTCTCCGCTGGTACGGAAAGCGCTTTCCGTTACGCTGGACCGTACGGCCCGATGATCGGAACGTCAACCGGGTCCGCCGTTCGAAACACGACCGCGGGCAGGCCAAGATGAGGACCATGGGTGCGAAGCGCGGCGCGGTCACGCTGGAAGACGTGGCGAGAGAGGCCGGGGTGTCGCTCGCCACGGCGTCGCGCGCCATCAACGGCAGCACGCGCACGGTCCGTCCGGAGATCCGCGAGCGGGTCGAACAGGCGGCGCGTGCGCTCAACTACACGGCCAACGCGCAGGCGCAGGCCGTCGCGCGGGGCCGCACCAACCTGATCGGGCTCGTCGTGCAGGACATCGAGGACCCGTACTTCTCCTCGATAGCTGCCGGGGCGATGCGGGTGGCCGAGGCCAACGGCCTGATGGTCAGCATCGCCGGCACCGGGAGACGGCCGGACAAGGAGATCGAGTACGCCGCGGCACTGCGCGGCCTGCGCGCGGCGGCGATCGTCATCGCCGGGTCGCGTACGGACGACCACGACGCGCTCGAGCGGCTCGGCGCCGAACTCGACGCCTTCGAACGGTCGGGAGGGCGGGTCGCGCTCGTCGGTCAGCGACGGTTGCCCGTCGACACCGTGGTCGTCGCCAACCGCGCGGGCGGCCGCGACCTCGGCAGCCGCATGGCGGGTCTCGGCTACCGTTCGTTCGGCGTGCTCGCCGGCCCGCGTGGCCTGCTCACGGCCGCCGACCGGCTGGCCGGATTCGCCGAGGGGCTGGCGGCCTCGGGCGTCGTCGTGCCGTCTGAGGCGATCGTGCACGGTGATTTCGACCGTGACGGCGGGCATGACGCCATGCTCGAACTGCTCGCGCGGCGCGGTGAGGTCGAGTGCGTGTTCGCGGTCAACGACGTCATGGCGGTCGGCGCCCTCGCGGCGCTGCGATCGCGCGGGCTCGAACGGACGGTGGCGGTCGCCGGATTCGACGACATCGCCACCCTGCGGGACGTCGTCCCCGCCCTCACGACGGTGCGCCTGCCCCTGGTCGAGATCGGCGCGGCCGCGCTGGAGATGGTCCTCGACGAACCGGCGCAGCGCCCTCGCCGGCGGCTCGTCCGGGGCGAGGTCGTGCTGCGGGAGAGCACGCCCGGCGTGCGCCGGGACTGATCCGCCGGTGCTGCGGGCGTCCAGCGGCCACCGCTGCGGACGTCGTGTGGAGTGAGAGATCAGGTGCGGCGCGATGTCCCCGCCGGCTCACGCGGGGCCGCGGCGAGATTCCTGATGATCGGGGTGGAGGAGCAGCTCGGCCAGTTCCCGGACGCGGGCGGAAGTGATGCCGGTCCGCTGCTCGACGGCGAGGGGATGGCCGGTGGGCTCCAGCTCGACGGCCGGCCGTAGTCCGACCGGCCGGGTGTGGAGGTTGGTCTTGAGGTTGAGCGTCGACGGTTCGTAGATCGGCAGTTCGGAGGACAGCCAGCCGAAATACGGAGGTTCGGACTCGCGCCCCGGAGTTTCCCAGAGCCGGCCCATCCGCTCGAAGTTGTCCCGGCTCAGTGAGACCCATACGCCCCAGCTGAACGTCTCGGCCGTGTCGATGACGGGGATCTCGATGAGGCCGTGGACGAAGAAGTGCTCTCCCTCGATCACACACTGCTCGGAGGAGAGCGCGCTGTCGGTCGCCTCGGCCATCTCGGGGCTCCAGAAGGCGGGTGCGGGCATGTGGTAGCTCAACGGGAGCTCGTCGTGGTGACCCCCGCAACAGGAGCACCGGAAACCGGAATCAATCGACACGGACGTCAGCGTAGCGAGGAAGCCTCATCCGCACAGCCGTGCCGCCTGGCCCGTTCCTCGCTTGATCCCTTCCCTGCGGTTCCCGACGCCGGGAGCGTGGCCTGGTGCTCGGCGAGTCGTACCGGGGATCCCCGCGGCGTACTCGCGGAAATCATCGGGAGGACGTTGTCAGGGTGGGTTACGCTCGGCCGGGCTCTCGTCCCATCCCGCTCACCTCTGACAGGAGTGCGCGCACATGTCCGATGCGCCGTTGCAGGTGGTCATCGTGGGTGGTGGGCTCGGGGGTCTGTGCGCGGCCCACGGCCTGCGTGCGGCGGGCATCGGCGTCACCGTCTACGAGCGTGACCCGTCGCTGGACCACCGGCCGCAGGGGTACCGGATCCACCTCGACTCCAGGGGCGCGGGCGCGCTGCGCGAGTGCCTGCCCGTCCGGCTGTACGAGCTGTTCACCGCCACCTCCGGGCAGCCGAGCAGGCGGGTCACCATCGTGGACGAGTGGCTCAGGGAGCTGCACGCCGTCGAGTTCGACGGAGTGTCGGCGGATGGGGACCCGGCGTCGTTCAGCGCCTCGGCCGACCGCATGACGCTGCGCCGGATCCTGCTGGCCGGCCTGGAGGACGTGGTGCGCTTCCGCGCGGAGTTCACCCGCTACGAGACCGAGGGCGAGCGGGTGCGCGCCTGGTTCGCCGACGGCTCCAGCGTCGGCTGCGACCTGCTCGTGGGCGCCGACGGCGTCGGCTCACGGGTGCGCCGCGAGCTGCTCCCGCACGCGCGGATCAAGGACCTCGGCACCCGGTGCGTCTACGGGAGGACACCGCTGACCGAGGACGTCGCCGCGCTGCTGCCGCCCCGGCTCGCTGAGGGATTCATGTCCGTACGGGCGGGCCGGCTGGGCCTGGCGCTCGGGCTCATGCGCCCGCGGGAGGACCCGGCGCGGGCGGCGGCCCGGCTGTGGCCGGGTCTGGACCCACGCTGGCGGGGCGACTACGTGATGTGGTCCCTGGCCGTGCCCGCCGCTCTGCTGCCCGGCTCCGACGCCGAGTTGTCGTCTCATGGCGCCGGACACCTGCACCGGTTCGTGGCCGGGCGCGTCGCGGGCTGGCACCCGGCTCTGGTGCGGCTGATCGAGGCCGCCGACGTGGACCAGACCTTCTGCGTCGCGATCAGGAGCTCGGTGCCCGTCGCGCCGTGGGAGGCCTCCGCCGTCACGGTGCTCGGCGACGCCATCCACGCGATGAGCCCGGCCCAGGGCTCCGGGGCGAACTGCGCGCTGCTGGACGCGGCGCTGCTCTGCCGAACGCTCCGCGCGGCCGTGGCCTCGGGCGGCTCTCTGACGGCCGCGATCGGAGAGTACGAGCGGCGGATGACCGAGTACGGCTTCGCCGCGGTGCGCGCGTCCGAGCAGGCGGCGTCGTCCTTCGGCGGAGGTCCGCTCGGCCGCGTTCTCCAATGGATCGGCCGGCGGTCACGCTAGCCGTCAGCCACGCGAGCGTGGGCCGGAAGCGGCGATCACGAGGAACCGGCGCCGCCGCTCGGAGAGGATCCGGGCTCGCGCGGCGGGATCATGCGGATCTCGGCATGACAAGGGCGGGCTCGGCTGCGCGCCGAGCCCGCCGGTCGGGTTCCGCCCGGTCTGTTACCTCGCGGTGATGGCGCTCACCCTGTCGGGCCTGCGCGTACGCCGGGAAGGCCGGGCGGGACCCGTGTCATGCCGTCAGCGCTGCAGGGTCAGCACGCCCGGGCGGTAGGGCAGGAGACCGTAGTCGACGCCGTTGGAGCTGGGGCTGCGGCCCTGGTAGAGCAGCTGCAGGTTGCAGGGGTCGACGGTCTTGGTCTGGTCGGGGTTGGACCGGACCAGGTCGCCGTGGCTGATGTCGTTGGTCCAGGTGGCGCCGCTGTTGGCCTTGCCGGCGAAGGGGTTGCTCTCGCTGGTGGCCTGCGGGGTCCACGAACCGCCCAGGCTGGTGGCCGTGTACGAGCGGAAGTAGCGGCCCTGCGAGCCGATCGACTCGACGAGCATGAGGTACTTGTTCTGGCCCTGGAGCTTGTAGACCTCGACGCCCTCGAACAGGTTGTTCGTGGAGTCGCTCATGATCTGGGTGTAGTTCGAGCCGAAGCTGCCCGGGAAGTTCCCGATGGGCATGCTGGACCGGTAGATCTTGCCGTTGTCGCCGGCGAAGAACAGGTACATGTTCTGGCCGTCACCGATGAGGGTCTGGTCGATGGGGCCCGTGCCGGAGCCGGAGATGCTCGCCGTGGACAGGGTCTGCTGCGCCGACCAGCCGTTCGGGTTGGTGGGGTCGCTGGAGGTCCGGTAGGAGAAGGCGGTCCCGCCCCACTGGTAGGTCAGCACCCAGATGTTCTTGGGCGCGAAGTAGAACAGCGTCGGCGCGACGGTGGAGAAGTTCATCTTGGTCTGGGTGGCCGAGGCCATGTCCGACCAGTTCGTGAAGGGGCTGAAGGCCATCGAGCCCCAGCTCGATCCGTTGTCGTGCGTCGTCGCGTAGACCAGGTGCTTGCCGTTGTAGACGACGTTGGTGAAGTCCTTGAGCGAGACCCATCCGGACTTCGGAGTCGCCAGCGCGCCCGTCGAGCTCCAGCGGTACGACGACGGAAGATCGCATGTCGGCGTCACCGACGGAGACGGAGACGGAGACGGAGACGGGGACGGGGACGGCGACGCGGACGGGGAGCGCGTCGGCGACGCGCTGGGCGACTGCGTGGGGGAGGGGCTCGGCGAGCCCGGGCTGCCCGTGCAGGCGACACCGTTCAGCGAGAACGAGGTGGGCACCTGGGGGGAGCCGTTCGAGGAACCGTTGAACCCGAAGTTCGTGCTGCCGCCGCTGGGGATGCTGCCGTTGTAGGAGACGTTGGTGGCGGTCACCGACGAGCCCGACTGGGTGTTGGTGGCGCTCCAGATCTGGGTGATCTGCTCGCCGGCGCCGAAGGACCAGGTCAGCTGCCAGCCGTTGACCGCGTCACCGAGGTTGTTGATGGTGACGCTGGCGTTGAAGCCGCCCGGCCAGCTCGAACTGATGGCGTAGTCGACCCGGCAGGCGACGGCGGCCTCGGCGGGCTGTGTGATCAGCACGCCGCCGGCTCCGGCCAGCAGGAGCGAGATGGAGCCGATCACGAGGCCTCGGCGCGAGGCCCGCCGGGGCGACGCCGCGGTCGTGGCGGCGGAGGGGCGCGGTGACCGCGCTCTCCAGGGCAGACGCATCTGTGTTTCTCCTCATCATCATGTCCGGCCGCCGTCAGGGGCTGATGCAGGCAGCGGGCGGGGCCGCGGTGCCGTTCACGGTGCACCCGAAGGTCGTGGAGCCGCCGGCGGCGACGGAGCGGTTGCGGGAAAAGCGGACACGCGGGGGTCGCTCCGCGTGATCGACGCCGCGTCCTGTGATCAGGAAACGCACACCACCAGGGCGTCGCGAACGGCGGTCCTCACCGCGCACCACCACATGGGCAGGAGAAAGCCGCCTAGGAGAAACATTCTGGAAAACTGTGCCGAAATGTGTCAAGTATCGCGAGAAAGTTTCAGAGCGGCGCTCCCGCCTCGCGAACGACGGCCGCTGATAAAGCCTGATGAGCCCGTATGCCGGTGTTTCACCACGCAGCGCGCGCGAGGTGCCGTCCTTGACATCGCGTCTTCATCTCGTATTGGCTCCGACCTGCCACCACAGTCATCCGATAGAGAAGGAACCGCGACAGGGGAGAATTGTTAGCGTTAACATTTCGCTCGTGGCCTCCACCGGGCGGCCACGGTGCGGGGCGGTCCAGCGGACAGACACCACGTCCCTGGAGCGTCCTCTCGGACAGTCACGGATGAGGAGGTGCGGGGCGGACGTAGTCGATCGTGTTCTGATCGCTCTCGTGCCGAAAATCGGCGCCGAGTGCCCTCCGTTCCGGCGGCCGGTCGGGACGTGCGGTCGTACCGCTCTCGGGCCGGTCACCCCGTCCGGCTGGGGCGCGCCAGGTCGTGCGTCGTCCCGGGCCGGCATGTGCGGAGGGGCCGCTGCCCCGGACCGGATGGTCCCGGGCAGCGGCCGCCCGTGCGGCTCAGCCGGGATAGGGGCGGTTGAACCGCGGCGGGGTGAACGGGACATACCGAGGGGCGGGGTCGGCCGCCGCCGCCGCGGCGCGGGCGTTCATCGCCGGGGCGGACGTCGCGGGCCAGTGACCGCTCCGCAGCCGGTCGAGCATCGTCGTCAGCGCCGCCTCCTGCTCCGCCGGTGAGAAGTCGCAGTGGCCGACGGTCTCGGTGTACGTCTGGCGCAGCAGGGAGTTTGCTCCCGCCCGGCGCACATTCTCCTCGTACGACTGCTGCTGGGCGACGGTGGAGATCTGGTCACCGGTGCCGGACAGGGTGAGCACGGGGATCCGCAGGTCGCCGTTCAGGACGATGCCGCGCGAGAAGCGCTTGACGGCGTCCGGGTCGGCCGCGATGCGAGGCGCGGCGGCCAGCGTCTTCAGGTCGGCCCCGAGGTCCAGACCCGCCGCCTTGTACAGGTCGCGGACGGCACGCCGGAGGGCGGGATCGGCGAGGCTCAACTGCTTGTCGTAGTCCACGCCCGTGTTCCAGGACGGGTTTCCGCCGACCACGTCCATGATCTGGCGCCGGCTGCTCATGGCCTGCCCGATGTAGGGCAGGGGCCCACCGGCGAGCGCGAGGTAGGCGCCCTGCTGCAGCGCGGCGGCGTCCCCGCGGTCCGGAGGCGGTGGCACGGACCCGTCGGGGTTGCGTCCCCAGGCCGGCAACTGGCCGATCGCGGCTGCCAGTGCGATCCGGGCCCGCCCCTGTGGGGTCCGCTGCGCCGCGGCCAGCGCGTCGATCCACGCCTTCCTGGCCGATTCGATGTCGGCGGGGATGTCGACGACCGGCAGCCCCGGCGCGACCAGGCGCTCGAGCACGAAGACCGTGTCGAGCTTCTGGTTCCACTGGCCGACCGACCCGCCGAGGCCGCCGCACATCGGGACGGCGGCGTCGAATGTGCCGGGGTGGACCTGGGCGACGCCGGCGGCGACGAAGCCGCCCATCGAGGTTCCGGAGGCGATCGCCTTCCGCGCCGGGCCGTAGGCCTGCTCGAAACGGGCCAGCGCTTCGGCCTGGTTGTCGATCGCGGACCGGATGTCCCAGCCGGTGACCGCCCGGCTCGTCCCGCCGCGGGCCACGCCGTCGGCCAGCAACCGCGTGGTCAGGGCCTCGTTCCGGCCCGTGCCGGCGAAGTCGAGGGCGACCACCACGGTGCCGTTCCAGTGGGCCGGGACGACGAACTCGTACGGCGTGCCGTCCTCAAGGGTGCCGCTGACGCAGGTCGGGTGGGCGGGGGAGTCCGGCAGGCACGAGGTGCCGCCGGAGGGCCCAGCGGGGGCAGCGGCAGGGGCAGCGGCGGCGGCGGTCGCGCCGCCGACGACGGCCGCCAGCGCGGCGGCCAGGCACGCGGTCACTTCACGGCGCATCACAGCGGCAGCCCCTTCGACTCGACCGTCCAGCCGCTCTCGCCGCACAGCCCGCAGTCGGGGCCGGCGAAGCGCGCCCCGGCGGTCCGGTCTCCGCGCAGGACGTAGTCGAACCAGTCCGCGGCCACCTGCCAGCCCTTGGTGGCCTCGAGACCCGCGATCAGGCCGGTGTGGCCGGCCGCAGTGTCGCCGACCAGGGCGGCGGGGACGTTCAGCAGGGCGTAGTTGTCGATGCTGTTCTGGTAGGCGACGTCGTCGGGACCACCGTTCACCAGCAGCGTCGGCGTGTGCAGACCGGCGAGACGGTCCCGCCCGTAGCCGCCGAAGGCCGGCTCCGGGAGATACCCGGTGTTGAATCCGGCGACCGCGTCGACGATGGGGTCGGTCCCGGCGGCGAGGGCTTCGACTCCGCCGCAGCTGTGGCCGAGCACGCCGACCCGCGTCGTGTCCGCCCGCCCGTCGAACTGCTTGCGGGCCTGCTTCGACTCGGTGGCCCAGTGGGCGGCCGCGAGGAGCGCCTCGGGGTGCGCGATCGTGTTCTCGGGGGTGTTGGGGACGGGGAACTCGTCCAGCCCGCCGTTGGCCACGACGATGTAGCCCTGCGAGGCCAGGCCGGTCAGGAACGTGATCCCTTCCAGGTTGCTCGTCGCGCAGGCGCCGTTGCCGTAGACGATCACGGGCAGGCTGTCCTTCCGCAGCGCCTTGAGATCGGCCGGGCGGTAGACGGTGTGCCCGGGCAGCCCCTCGGCGGCCTCGCGGACCGTGGGCAGGATGGCGGGCGCGGGAGCGCCGGCCGCGGGGGGCTTCGGCGGTGAGGGCTTCTGGGGGGACGACGCCGCCGCGGCGCCGGAGCCGGCGAGGACGACCGCTCCCACGGTCGCCGCCAGCAGGGTCCGCGCGGTCATGGAGCGGGCAAACACGTTTGCGTTTCCTCCACGGTTGATGGACGGGCAGGGGGTGTCGGCTCGGGGCCCGGCGAGGTCCGGAAATGGCCGGCGGGGCGCCTGGCAGCAGTTGTGCGGCACATTGCCGTCTCCAACGCAGACGATCGTTCAGCTTTATGTCACCAATGTCAATCCCCTGATTGCCGCATCGATCCCGGGGTGGCGCGACCGTGACGTGCCCCGGCCGGGCTGCGGCACGCGGGCCTCCGCTGCACGACTGAGCGCGATTGCACAGGTGGGAGCCGTCGAACCATGGTCATGGTCACGCGGCGGGCGACCTCCGAGCCGCCTGCGGCCGCGGAGCGGCGTGCCCGGTCCACGGCCTGACGGGCGACACCCGGATGACGCCGGTGCATGTAAACATCGTCCGGACCGCACCGTCGACGTGGGGCGAGGCGGCTCACGGCAGCGGCAGTGGCATGTGGCCTGCCGGGCGCCCGCCTCCGACGGCTTCAGCGGACGGTTCAGCGGCGGGGGACGAGGCGCAGCGGCGCCGACCTGGGCCCGAACTCCAGCCAGTTGAACATCTCCACCTCGCCGTCCGGTTCGACGCGGGTGGTGCCGGCGAGCAGTTCGCCCAGTGCGGCCGTCATCTCCAGCCGGGCCATCGCCGCGCCCGGGCAGCGGTGCGCGCCCCGCCCGAACGCGAGGTGCCGGTTGGGCCGCCGCTCCAGGTCGAGCCGGTCGGCGTCGTCGAACACCGCCTCGTCCCTGTTCGCCGAGGGGAAGATCATCGCGATCGCCTCGCCGGCCCGCACCGTGCGGCCGCCGAGCTCGACGTCCCGGGTGGCGGTCCTGGCGAACACCCGGTAGGGCGCGTACAGCCGCAGCAGCTCTTCGACCGTCGCCGGCAGCAGCCCGGGGTCGGCGCGCAGCCGGTCCTGGAGGCCGGGGTCGCGGGACAGATGCACGGCGGCGCTGCCCAGCACGGCGTGCGGCGCCCCGATGCCGGCCACGATGGTCTGCCGGACGGTGGCCACGACCATGTCGTGGGGGATCGGCCGCTCCGGGTCGCCGGACGCCCGCAGCAGGCTGGTCACCAGGTCCTCGTCCGGGTCGCGGGGGTCGGCCCGGCGGTCCTCGACGATGGCGCGGGCGATGGCGTAGAGCTCCTCGCTGGCCGCCATGACCCCGGCCCGGTCCATCTCCTGGATGGCGAAGCTGTACGCGACGCCGATCCGGCGGATCTCCAGCACCTGGCCGACCGGCAGGCCGAGGAAGAGCGCGAAGCACTGCGCCGCGTACGGCAGCGCGAACTCCTGGGAGTAGTCGCCGCCGCCGCGGGCCAGGAGCGGCCCCAGCAGCTCGCGTGCCGCCTCCGCGAAGGCCGGTTCGAGACGCCGTACGACGCCGCGGCGCAGCACCCGGTCCATCGGGGCGCGGTAGATCCCGTGCTCGGGTGGGTCGAAGTGCAGCGGCGGCCGGCGCTGGGCGCGCGGCACGTGCGGGACGACGTTCTGCACCGCGGTGCTGAACGCCTCGCTGTCCCGGGCCACCCGCACCACGTCCGCGTAGCGGGTGGCGGCCCAGAAGCCGCCGAAGGCGTCGCTCCACGGCACCGGGCAGCGTCGCCGCAGCTCGGCGTAGACCTCGTGCGAGCTGTCGAAGGTCTCCGGCGCGGTGGGGTCCCAGTCGGAGGCGCGCCCGAGGCCGTCGGCGGTGGTGGTCATGGTGAGATCCCTTTCCCTTCCCGTCCTGTGCCCGTCCGCTCACAGCAGGTGCCTGCGTGCGATCCGGGCGAGCGTCTCGATGGCGTACACGACGACGGCGATCGCGATGACGATCGCGGCGGTGGTGTCGTAACGCAGGGTGGCGATCGACTCCTGCATCAGGTAGCCGACGCCGCCCGCGCCGGCGATGCCGAGCACGACCGACTCGCGCAGCGCCAGGTCGGCCACGAACAGGCCGTTGCCGGTGAACGACGGCACGAACTGCGGCCAGATCCCCGCGGCGAACGCCTGCCACCGGCGGGCTCCGACCGAGGTCAGCGCCTCGTGCGGCAGTGGGTCGAGCTGCTCCAGGGAGTCGGCGAAGAACTTGGCCGCAAGCGCGGTGGAGGAGATCCACAGCGCCAGGAAACCGGCGTACGGGCCGAGCCCCAGCGCGGCGACGAACAGCAGCGCGTATACGAGGTCGGGGATGCCCCGGACCACGACGAGCAGCACGCGGACCACCGCGGACAGCGGCCGCCAGGGCGTGGTGTTGACGGCGGTGAGCAGGGCCAGCACCAGCCCGCACGCGGCGCCCACCGCGGCGGCGCCCAAGGCCATGAGCAGGCTCTCCAGCACCGCCATGAGCAGGTCGCCGGAGAACGCGGGCGGCCACATGCCGGCCAGTACGGCGCGCAGGTTGGGCCAGGCGCCGGACAGCCGGCCCGGGTCGGGGTCCAGGGACCACAGCGACACCAGGAAGACCACTCCGGTCGCGACCGCGCCGGCCACCCGAAGCACCCGGCCGCGGTCCCAGCCGACGTCGTGCGGGGCGCGCCCGGCGGGCAGCGCGGCCGTGCCCGTCGTGTCCCCGGCGGTCCGGCCGGCCGCCCCGGCATCGCGACCGACCAGGTCGCGGCGGCTCGTGCGGCTTGCCGTGCGGCGGCGAACCGTGGGACGGCGGACGCTGGGACGGCGGACGCCGGGACGGAGGACCGTGCGGCGGACCGCCACCGACAGCAGCTCCAGCAGCAGCACCAGGACGACGATCACGCAGATGATCCCCGCCGCCCGGTGGTAGTTGAGGCTGCCCAGCGCGGTCTGCAGCGCCACGCCGATGCCGCCGGCCCCGACGACGCCGAGCACGGCCGACGCCCGGATGTTGATGTCGAGGCGGTACAGCACGATGCCGGCCAGCGCGGGGAACACGCGGGGCAGCACGGTGGAGACGGCCACCTGCACCTCGCCGGCCCCGCACGCGCGGGCCGCCTCGGCGGGGACGGGGTCGGCCTCCTCGACGGCGTCGGTCAGCAGCTTGGCGATCATGCCAACCGAGTGCACGGCGACGGCGAGCGCGCCGGCCAGCGGGCCCAGGCCGAAGATCCGCACGAACAGGATCGCGAAGGCGAGCGTCGGCACGGCCCGGGTCAGCACGACGACCGCCCGGGCGGGCGGCCGCAGCCAGCGGGGGCCGCTGTGGGTGCGCGCGGCGACGAATGCCAGCGGCACCGAGGCCAGCGCCGCCAGACCGGTGCCCGCCACCGCGATGAGCAGCGTCTCGACGATCATCCAGGCGACGTCGCCGGCGCGGGGCAGGTCCGGCGGCCACATCCGGCGCAGCAGCCGCGCGGTGTCGTCCAGCCCGGCGGCCAGCGAGGCGGGGGACAGGCCGATCCACCAGAACGTCAGCCAGGTGGCGGCCACGGCCGCGACGAGCAGCCCCGCCGCGATGAGGGCGCGGGCGCTCCACGGCGGTCGCAGCGGACCCGGGTCCGCCGTGGCCGGGGCGCGCGTGGCGGGGGTGGTGCTAACCATCGCGGGCCCCCGCCCGGCCATCGCGCCGAGCATCACCGGCCCCCGCCTGCGCGCTACCGGCCCCCGTCTGCGCGCTACCGGCCCCCGTCTGCTCGCTACCGCCCCCCGCCGTTCCGTAGACCTCCCGCAGCCGCTCCGCGGCGAGGCCGGCGGCCGGCTCGTCCAGCACCAGCCGGCCGCCGCGCAGCGCCACGACCCGGTCGGCGGTGGCGAGCGCGAGCTCGACCTGATGCAGGCTGCAGACCACCGAGATGCCGTCCTCGGCGCTGATCCGCTTGAGGATCTCGAGCACCACCATGCTCGCCGCCGGGTCCAGCGAGGCGACCGGCTCGTCGGCCAGGATCAGCTCGGGGCTCTGCAGCAGGGTCCGGGCCACCGCGACCCGCTGCTGCTGGCCGCCGGAGAGCGTGTCGCAGCGCTGGAAGCGCCGGTCCGCCAGCCCCACCCGGTTCAGGTGCTCCACGGCGCGGATCCGCAGCGCGCGCGGGTAGCTCATCACCCCGTACCTCGGCAGCCGCAGGGTGGCCAGCGACCCCATCAGCACGTTCTCCAGCGCGGACAGCCGCCCGACGAGACCGAACTGCTGGAAGACGAACCCGACCCTGGCCCGCAGGGCGCGCAGCCGGCTCCGGGAGCAGGCGGCGGGATTCTCGCCCAGAGTGCGCACGGTGCCGCTGTCCGGCAGGTGCATGCCGTTGACCAGGCGAAGCAGCGTGGACTTCCCGGCGCCGGAGGGGCCGACCAAGGCGACGAACTGCCCCTGCGGGACGTCCAGCGAGACGCCGTCGAGCACGGTGGTGCCGTGGAAGCCCTTGCCGACCTCCGACAGCCGCAGCACGGGGTCGCCGATCACGGCGGGTTCCTCAGCCACCGGACGTGCACACCTCGGCCTTGGTGATCTCGCAGATGCGCGCGATCGGCTGATAGGTGGCGTCGGTGGCCGTGACGAACGTCCAGGCGGTGGAGGCGCCGAGGGTGCAGGCCGGGGCGTCGGCGTACTGGCCCCAGTTCTTCGGGCCCTTGATCTCGCCGCCCTTGCACAGCCCGGCGGAGGCGGCGCCGGTGGCGGTCAGGCCGGTCACCGTTTTGACGATCTTGTCGCGGGTGTCCTGCGGCAGCCACGTGCCGACCACGATCGGCGGCCCGGGGATGAGCGGCGAGGTCCACACCTTGGTGACCTGACCCGGCTTGAGCTGGCCGCGGGCGGGCAGCAGCTGGTCGATGAACACGTCGCCGACGAAGGCGATGTCGCAGTCACCGGCCAGCAGCGAGGCGACCGCCGTGTCGTGCCCGTGGGTGAACACCGACTTGACGTCCTTGTCCACATCGACGCCGGCTTCCCGCAACGAGGCGAGGGGCTGCAGGTAGCCGGTGGTGGAGCCGGGGTCGGTGAAGCAGACGTCCTTGCCGGCGACATCCTTGAGCGAGGCGATCGACGTGTCGTCGCCGCGGGTCACCCCGTAGGCGTAGGCGCCGGGCTCTCCGCCCGGGGCGGCCAGCGGGACGGCGACGGGCTCGACGTCGGCGCGGCTCCGCGCGAGGTAGTAGCTGAACGCCCCGTAGACGGCGATGTCCACCCGTTTGGCGACCTGCGCCTCCACGACGGCGGCGTTGCTGGTGACGGCCTGGAACCGCACCGGCACGCCGAGGTCCTTCTCCAGCGCCGAGACGATCGGGGCGAACGACGCCTCGAGATTGTCGCTCTGCTCCGATGGGATGGCGGCGAAGACCAGCTCGTCGGACCCGCCGCCGTCGGCGGATGCGCCGCGGGTGCTACCGGGACCGGCACCGCAGGCGGACAGGAGTGCGATCGCGGCACCCGCCGCGACGACGCCCAGAGCTGACTTTCGGAACATCGAGGCTCCTCACATGCAGGTGGTCGGGCCAAAGTAAGCAGGCCCAAGAGCATTGTCAACAGTTCTGTGACGACCGTAAGATTTCTGCCGAACTTAACTCGCGGCGGAAATCGGACGACCGTCCATTCAACTGTTGCGGATCTCGTGTCGCAGCAGCTTCCCACTCATGGAGGCGGACATCAATCCCCGTTCAGTGATCAATCGGGCGATCCGGGCCGTGACGGTGCTCACCGCCACAGCAATCGCCACAGTGACGCCCACAGTGACGGCCACGGCCCTCGCACTCGCCGTCCCGCCGGTCGCCGGCCTGCCGCAGGCCTCGGCGGCGTCCGGCCGGACCGGTCCTGTCAGCGTCATGGGCGTCCACCCGAGCGGCGCCACGTACGCGATCGAGGTGCCGCGGAACTGGAACGGCACCGTGCTGACGTTCAGCCCCGGCTACGGCCAGGGCGCCGGGCCGCAGCACCTGCCGGCCGACCTCGGCGGCAACGCCGCCGCGCAGAGCTGGCTGCTGGCCCACGGGTACGCGCTCGCCGGCACCCGGCCCTACGGGAGCGGCTGGGCCGTCGAGGAGACCCTGCGGGCCTCCGCCGACACGCTCGCCGCATTCACCCAGGTCGGGGGGGAGCCCACGACCACCCTGGCGTGGGGCGGGTCGATGGGCGGCGCCATCGCGGCCGGTCTGGCCGAGCGCCGGCCCGACCTCGTCGACGGGGCGCTGCCCTACTGCGCCTCGGTGGCCGGGCCGGTGGCGATGCTCAACCAGTCGCTCGACGCGGCGTTCGCGTTCAAGACGCTGCTCGCCCCCGGCGACGACGCGGTGAAGCTCGTCCGGCTGGCCTCGGACGACGAGGAGGCGCGGAGCGTCGCGGCCGCCCGCGCCGTCCTGGACGCCGCCCAGCAGACGCCGGCCGGCCGGGCCCGCATCGCCCTGGCGGCCTCCTTCGCCCAGGTCTCCACGTGGTCGGTGACCGGCACCGCCGAACCGGCGCCGCGCGACTGGGCGGCGCAGCAGGCCCAGGAGTACGCGGCGTTCACGGCGACCGTCTTCTCTCCCCGCTATCCGCTGGAGCAGCGGGCGGGCGGGAACTTGTCCTGGAACACCGGCGTGGACTATCGCAGGGAACTGCGGGAGTCCGGGCGGGCGCAGCAGGTGCGCGCCCTCTACGACAGCGCGGGACTGGACCTCGACGCCGACCTCGCGGCCCTGGCGGCGGCGCCGCGCGTGTCCGCCGACCCCGGCGCGGTCACCTACATGGAGAACTACTTCACCCCGCGCGGCGCGCTCGGCGTTCCCGTCCTGACGATGCACGAGCGCGGCGACAACTACCCCACCGTCACCCAGGCGCGCGCCTACTCCGATGTGGTCCGGCGCGCCGGGAACCAGGCGATGCTGCGCCAGGCGTTCGTCGACCGGCCCGGCCACTGCCGCTACACCGGGGCCGAGTTCGTCGCCGCGGTGCGGACGCTGGAGAACCGGGTCACCACCGGCCGCTGGACGGACGTCGACGCCCACCGGCTCAACGCGCTCGCCGCACGCCTGGCCGCCGAGAACCCGGACCTGGGCGCCGCGGAGTTCATCCCCTACACCCCCGGCCGATTCCTGCGCCCCCATGTCCCCGAAAGGTGAAGAATGAGGAGACATTTCGCGCGGTCCTCGGCCCGGTTCTCCTGGCCGCGGCCGGGATCGCCGGGAAAGGACCCGGACGTACGCGAAGTCGCGTGACATAAGATTCACGCAGGTCGAGCCAGGTGAGCGCCCCGTGTTCGTACGGGTGGCCCGCCGGGGAGCCTGCACCGGCTGAGGAGTCTGACGATGGAGGGACACCGGGTGACCGCGTCGCCGGAGCCCGGCTCCCTGCCCAGGGCCCGGCAAGGGGCAGAACCACAGCGGCTGCTGACCACGCTGCTGGGCGACTACTGGTTCTGGCGCGAGGAGCACATCCCGTCGGCTGCGCTGGTCCGGCTGCTGGAGGAGTTCGGCATCACCGCGACCAGCGCCCGCGCCGCCCTGCGGCGGGTCGCCTCACGAGGGCTGCTGGCCAGCTCCCGCAACGGCCGCACCACCGCGTACGGACTGCCGCCCCGGGCGTCCGACGTGATCGTGGCGCACATCCGCCGGCTGCTGACGTTCGGCGCCGCCACTCCGCGCTGGGACGGGCAGTGGACGGTTGTCACGTTCTCGGTGCCCGAGGACCAGCGGGACACCCGGAGGATGCTGCGCGACGGGCTGCGCCTGCTGCACTTCGGCATGCTCTTCGACGCGGTGTGGGTGTCCCCGCACGACAAGACGGACGACGTCGCCGAGCTCGTGCGAAGGCTGGGCGTGCGCGGGGCGGTCGTCTTCCGGGCGCGCAAGGTCGCCGACGACGACCTGGACCCGGTGCTGGACCGCGCCTTCGACGTCGCCGCGCTGCGCGGACGCTACCTGCGCTTCATCGGCGCCCACCGGCCGGTGGCCGAGCGGCTGGCGACGTCCAGCCCCGGCCCCGCCGAGGCGTTGCGGCTGCGAACCTCGATCATGACCGACTGGCGGGCGTTCCCCACGCTCGACCCCGACCTCCCCGCCGAGCTGCTGCCCGCCGGGTGGCCGCGCGACGAGGCGAGGCGGCTGTGCGTGCAGATCTACGACTCGCTCGGGGAACCGGCGGAGCGGCGGTTCCGCGAGATCCTCGCCGAGTTCGACCCGGAGCTGGCCGCGCTGGCCGCGCACCACACGTTCGCGCAGGTGTCCGTCATGGAGTCGCCGGCGACGCGCCGTCACACGAGCTTCGACGAGACGACCGACCGCGACCGCCTGGACCTGCTCGCCGGCGGCGACCTGGCCGGCTGACGCGGTGGCCTCGGCACATCGTGTAGCCGTAGCCCGCGAAAGCATGACATCTTGGTAACGAGCGCGCGCTCAAGCGTTGTCAATATACTCCTGCTGTGAATGATGGTGAAAGGTCCGAGGCAGCGGACCTCGACTTCCCGCGTTTCCAGGTGGGCGCGCCCCCGCAGCACCTGATCACGACGCTTCTCGGGGACTACTGGATCAGCAGGCCCGAGCAACTGCCGTCCGCGGCGCTGGTGCGGCTGACCGAGGAGTTCGGCGTCTCCGCCGTGGCGGCCCGGGCCGCGCTCAGCCGCCTGACCAAGCGGGATCTGCTCGAGTCGTCCAAAAACGGGCGACGCACCTACTATCGTCTGACGGATCGGGCCGCCGCGGTGATGCTGGAGGGGCGGCAGCGGATCATGTCCTTCGGCCTGGCGCAGGGCGCGTGGGACGGGACGTGGGTGATGGCGGCGTTCTCCATCTCGGAGGAGCAGCGCGACCTGCGCCACGCGCTGCGCGCCAGGCTGCGCTGGCTCGGCTTCGCCCCGCTCTACGACGGGCTGTGGGTGTCGCCGACCGCGAACGCCGACGGCGCGGCGGCGGTGCTCGCCGAGCTGGAGATCCCCATGTCGACGATCTTCCGGGCCGAGGCCCTGGATCTCGCGGGCATGCGCGCCCCGCGGGAGGCGTGGGACTTCGACCAGCTCAGGCGCACCTACGAGGGGTTCGTGGCCCAGTACTCTCCTCTTCTGGAGCGCGTCCGCAGGGGCGTGGTCGGCGCGTCCGAGGCCCTGGTGGCGCGTACGGGGATCATGGACACCTGGCGCACGTTCCCCAACCACGATCCCGACCTGCCGGCGGAGCTGCTGCCCGCCGACTGGCCGCGTGCGGCGGCCAGAGACCTCTTCGTGGAGGTCTACGACACCCTCGGGCCGCTCGCCGAGTTCCGCGTCAAGCAGATCGTCGCGGAGTTCGAGCCCGAGCTGGCCGGGCTGGTCGCCCACCACCGGACCAGTTCCATCCTCGCGCTCACCTGATCGATCGGCGACGGGGCGGCGTTCCGGCTCGCCCCGTACGTCTCCGCTGCACAGTCGCCTCTTGACAGGTGTGCACCCTTAGGTGTGACACTTATCCCAACGACCGCCAAATTAACTGCATCATTAGTTGGTCGTGGAAGGACCACCATGAGAATGCCCAGGACCATCCTCGCGGGTGCGGCGGCCTTGGCCCTCGCCGGCGTCGCAGCCTGCGGTGGAGGCGACGGCGAGACACAGCGGCCGGCCGGTGCGACGGCTCTGTACGACGCCCTGCCCGATGGCATCAAAGAAGCGGGCGTCATCCGATTTGCCGGGGATTCCCACCCGCCCTATCGGATCGTCGCCAACGACGGCAAGACCGTCACGGGCATCGACAAGGAGTTGCAGGACGCCCTCGGCAAGGTGCTGGGGGTCCGCACCGAGATCTCGATCGTCAGCGGCCTGCCCGCGGCGCTGTCCGGCATGCTCGCCTCCCGGTACGACGCCTTCAACGGCCCGGTCAAGGACAGCGCGGAGCGGGAGAAGCAGTTCGACGCGCTCGTGTGGATGGTCACCCGGACCTCCTACCTGATCCCCAAGGCGGGGTCCTCGGCCGTCAAGAGCTCGGGTGACCTGTGCGGCAAGCGCGTCGCCGGCACCGCCGGCAGCATCGTGGAGGATCAGGCCAAGCGCCTGACCGAGTGGTGCGCCAAGCAGGGCAAGCCGGCGATGGAGTTCATCGGCTTCGCCGACACCAACGGCACCATCCTCGCCGCGAAGTCCGGCCGGGCCGACGCGGCCGGTATGACCGAGAGCGCCGCCCTCGACGTGCTCTCCAAGGAGAAGGACGCCTTCACCTACGTCACGCAGACCGAGGAGCAGGGCGCCGGCGTCGACCAGCTGGCGATGCTCGTGCCCAAGTCCAGCGGCCTCGGCCCGGTCATGCTCGACGCGTTCAAGGAGATCTTCAAGAACGGCGAGTACAAGAAGATCATGGACAAGTACGGGCTCCAGAGCGTGGCGGTGCCGGAGCCCAAGATGAACACCGCGGCGACGCAATGAGCGTGGCACCACAGACGGCGGCACCACAGGCCGGGGCGCCACAGGCCGTGGACGTCGCCGCCGCCCGGCCGCGCGTCCGCCCCCTGCGGTGGGTGGCCGGAGTCGTGCTGCTCGTGCTCGTCGCGCAGTTCGCCTGGTTCCTCGTCACCAACCCGCGGTTCGAGTGGCCGGTGGCCGGCACGTACCTGTTCGACCCGAACGTCCTGCGCGGCCTGGGCATGACGCTGCTGCTCACCGTCATCGTGATGCTGCTGGGCAGCGTGCTCGGGGTGCTTCTCGCGGCGGGCAGGCTGAGCGGCTTCCGGCCGGTGGCCTGGGCCTGCGGCGTCTACGTCACGGTCTTCCGCAGCATCCCGCCCCTGGTCCAGCTGATCTTCTGGTTCAACCTCGGTTATCTGCTGCCGCGGATCCCGCTGGGCATCCCGTTCGGCCCGACGTTCGTCTCGTGGCCGACCAACTCCGTGATCAGCTCGCTGACCGCGGCCGTCATCGGGCTCACGCTGCACGAGGCCGCGTACATGGCCGAGATCGTCAGGGCCGGCATCCTGGCCGTGGACGGCGGCCAGCGCGACGCGGCCCGCGCGATGGGGTTCACGGCGCGGCAGAGCTTCGTGAAGGTCGTGCTCCCGCAGGCGATGCGGGTGATCGTCCCGCCCGCCGGCAGCGAGTTCATCAGCCTGCTCAAGGGCACCTCCCTGGTCAGCGTGATCGCGATGGCCGACCTGCTGTACTCGGTGCAGGTGATCTACAACAGGACCTACGAGATCGTGCCGCTGCTGATCGTGGCCTGCGCCTGGTACCTGGTGGTGGTCATCAGCCTGTCCTTCGGCCAGCGGCGCCTGGAGCGGCACTTCGGAAAGGGGCAGCGGTGAGCGAGGCAGCGGTGAGCGACACGCCGGTCCTGCGCGTCCGCGACGTGCGCAAGCGGTTCGGCGACCACGTGGCGCTCGACGGGGTGAGCCTGGACGTGCACGAGGGCGAGGTCGTCACCGTGATCGGCCCGTCCGGTTCGGGCAAGTCCACCCTGGTCCGCTGCGTCCACCAGCTGGAGAGCATCGACGGCGGGGCCATGCACCTCGACGGGGAGCTGCTCGGCTACGAGTTCCACCGGGGCCACCTGCGCCCCCTGCCGGATCGGCGGGTGGCCGCCCAGCGCGGCCGCATGGGCATGGTCTTCCAGCAGTTCAACCTGTTCCCGCACTGGAGCGTGCTGCGCAACGTCATCGAGGCGCAGGTGCTGGTCCACAGACGGAGGCCGGAGAAGGCCCGCGAGGAGGCGCTGCGGCTGCTGGAGCGCGTGGGGCTCGCCGACAAGGCGGACGCCCATCCCCGGATGCTGTCAGGGGGCCAGCAGCAGCGCGTCGCCATCGCGAGGGCCCTGGCCACCAACCCGCGGATCATGCTGTTCGACGAGCCCACCAGCGCCCTGGACCCCGAGCTGGTGGACGAGGTGCTGAGCGTCGTGCTCGACCTGGCCCGCGGCGGCATGACCATGATCATCGTGACGCACGAGATGAGCTTCGCCCGCGAGGTGGCCGATCGGTGCGTCTTCATGGAGAACGGCCGGGTGGTCGAGACCGGTGCTCCCGAGGAGATCTTCGACAACCCCGCCTCGCCCCGCCTGCGGGCCTTCCTGTCGCGCTACTCCGGGCGCGCGGCGCAAATTCCCGACGAACGCCTCCTGGAGGAGGAGACCACCTCTTGAGCTTCACGGTAATGGCCGTCGGCGACCTCGTCGTCGACGAGCCCGACCCCGCGTCCTTCTTCGCCCCGGCCCGGGAGACGCTGGGCCGGGGCGATGTGGTGATCGGCCACATCGAGGTTCCCCACAGCACGTCCACCGCTCAGGTCAGCACCGACGTCCCCGCCCCGCCCGCCGATCCCGCCGCGCTGTCCGCGGTCGCCGAGGCCGGCTTCCACGTGGTGACGCTCGCCGGCAACCACGTCTACGACGTCGGCGACCAGGGGGTGGCCGACACGATCAAATACGCGACCGAGGCCGGGCTGACCACGACGGGCGCCGGTCTGACCCTCGACGAGGCCCGCCGCCCCGCCGTCGTGGAGCGCGACGGGCTGCGGATCGGCGTGCTCAGCTACAACTGCGTCGGCCCCCGCGAGTCCTGGGCGACCAGCCGAAAGCCCGGCTGCGCCTACGTCAAGGTGCTGACCCACTACGAACTCGACCACGCCAGCCCCGGCGGGCCGCCCGCCGTCTACACCTTCGCCGACCCCGCCACTCTGGAGCGGATGGCCGAGGACGTGGCGGCCCTGGCCGCCGAGGCCGACGTCGTGACGGTGTCGCTGCACAAGGGAGTCGGGCACACGCCCGCCGTGCTGGCGATGTACGAGCGGCCCGTGGCGCACGCCGCGATCGACGCCGGCGCGCACGCCGTGTTCGCCCACCACGCCCACATCATGCGCGGCGTCGAGATGTACCGCGGCAGGCCGGTCTACCACGGCCTGGGCAACTTCGTGACCGTCACCCACGCGTTGACGCCCGCCACGGGCGACGCCGGCGAACGGGCCGAGTGGGCGCGCCGCAGAGTCGAGCTGTACGGCTTCGCGCCCGACCCGGACATGCCGTACTACCCCTTCCATCCCGAGAGCCGGAACACCGCGATCGCGGTCTGCCGGTTCGACCGGGACGGCAGCGGTTCGGCCGGCCTGGTCTCGGCGGGCCTCGTGCCCTGCTGGATCGACGGCGCGGGCCGTCCGGTGCCGCTCGGCGACGACGAGGAGGGGCGGCGGGTCGTGTCGTACATCGAGGGCATCACACGACAGGCGGGCCTGACGACGGAGTTCCACTGGGAGGGAGACGAGGTGGTGCTGCGTGGCTGACCGTCCGCTCGCCGGCCGCACGGTGATCGATCTGACCACCGCGCTGTCCGGTCCGTACGCGACCCTGCTGCTGGCCGGGCTCGGCGCCCGCGTGATCAAGGTGGAGAACCCGCTGACCGGCGGCGACAGCTCCCGCAACAACGCCCCCTATCTCGGCGCGGACGGGTTGACGCTGGCGCGTCACGGCGACGACGACATGTCCGTGTCGATGCTCCTTCGGGGCCGCAACAAGCAGAGCGTCACGCTCAACCTCAAACACCCCAAGGCCCGCGACATCCTGGCCGGACTGGTCCGGGTGTCGGACATCATGATCGACAACTACAGCGCCGGCGTCATGGCGCGGCTCGGCATCGGCCACGACTGGGCCGGCGCGATCAACCCGCGCATCGTGTGCACGTCGATCAGCGGCTTCGGCGCGCAGGGCGGTCCGGGCTCCGGCAAGGCGATGGACACCATCATCCAGGCGCTCAGCGGCGTGATGATGACCGCGGGCGCGCCCGGCGAGCCGCCGGTCCGCTTCGGGCTGCCGGTGGGCGACCTGGTCGCGCCGCTGTACGCGGTGATCGGCACGCTCGCCGCGGTCCTGCGGGCCGACGCGACCGGCCAGGGCCAGCACGTGGACGTGTCGATGCTGGGAGCGCTGACCTCGCTGGTGGCGTGTGAGCCGTTCGACGCGTACGAGAAGCTGGGCCTGCCCATGCGCACGGGGACGACGGTGCCCAGGCTGGCGCCGTTCGGAACGTTCCCCGCCGCGGACGGCTGGTTCGCGCTGTGCGGTCCCACCGACGCGTTCGCCCGCGGCCTGTTCGCGGCGATGGGACGCGACGATCTGGCCGCGGACCCGCGCTTCGCCACCCGTGACGCGCGCGTGGCCAACGCCGGCGAGCTGCACGCGCTGGTGGCCTCGTGGGCGGCGGACCGCCCGCTCGACGCGATCCTCGACGCGCTCACCGGGCACGGCGTCCCCGCCGCCGAGGTGCGCGAGCCCGGCGACGCCGTGCGCGACCCGCTCGTGCTGGAGCGCGAGGAGGTCGTGCCGCTGGAGCATCCGCGCCACCGTCCGGGCCAGGGCCCCCAGGGGGACCTGTACGGGACCGGCGTGCCGATCCGCTTCTCCGCCTCGGAGGCCGGGCTCGACCGGCCGGCGCCCGGCCTCGGCGAGCACAACGCCGAGATCTACGGCGGCCTGCTCGGCTACTCCGACGACGAGCTCAAGGCCCTGGCCGGAGAGGGGGTGATCTGACATGCCCACGGCGCTCGCCGCGCTGGAGGAGGCGTACGCCCGGCGCGGCGCGCCTCCGCCCTCCCCGAAGGGCCCGGCCGGCGACGGGACGCCGGTCGTCGGGTACGTCGGGGCGGACATGCCGGTCGAACTGCTGACGGCCGCAGGGGTCCGTGCGTTCCGCCTCACGGGCGACCCGGAGTCCGGCTCCGCGCTCGGGGACCGCTACCTGGGCCGCGGGGTGGACCCGATGGCCCGCTCGGTGCTCACCCGGCTGCTCGACGGGGCCTTCGGCGACCTGGACCACATCGTGGTCTCGCACGACTGCGAGGCGTCCCTGCGGCTGTTCTACGCGCTGCGGGAGCTGCGCCGCGTGGAGCCGGGCACGAAGCTGCCCGAGGCGTATCTCGTGGACATCCTGCACCTGCCGCACCGCACGACCGCCCGGTACAACCGGCGCAGGATCGGCGAGTTCGCGGCCAGGCTGGAGGCCTGGACCGGCCGCCCTCTCGACCTGGCCGGGGCGGTGGCGGCGCACGACGAGCGCCGCCGGCTGCTGGCCGCCGTCGCCGAGCTCCGCCGGGCCGTGCCCGCCCGCCTGACGGGCCGGCAGTTCCTCGCGGTGGCCGACCCGGGCCTGCCCGTGGACGAGCACATCGCGTTGCTGGAGCGGCTGCTGGCCGAAGCGGGACAGCTCGGAGAACACGCCGGGCGGCGCGTCTTCCTGAGCGGCGGCGACCACGACACGCCGCACGTGTACGAGGCCGTCGAGTCCGAGGGCTACGTGGTCGTCGGCGAGGACCACTCCTTCGGCGGCCCGCACCCGGACAGACCGGTCGGCGCGGGCGGTCTCGACGCGCTGGCCGAGCATTACCACCACAGCGGCCCGACGGCGCACCGGGCCACGGTGGGCGAGCGCGCCGCGCACGCGGCGCGGGCCGTGCGGCACTGCCGGGCCGAGCTCTTCGTCGCCTATTCCAGGATCGGCGACGAGGCCCCGGCCTGGGACTTCCCGGCGCAGCGCGCGGCGCTCGACATCCCCGCCGTGCTGCTGGAGCGCCAGGAGTACGGGCGTGCCGACCTGACCGCCCTGCGGAAGGAACATCCATGCGCAGTGTGAAATCCCTCGCGACCGCGGCCGAGGCGGGCAGGCACCAGCGCGAATGGTTCGCCGACCTGCGACGGCGGGTGGCGGCCGGCGAGCCGTTCGCCCTGCTGAACGCGGACGTCCCGCACGAGATCTTCCGCACGATGGACATCCCGTACGCGGTCAGCCAATGGTGGGCGTCCCTGGTGGCGGCCAAGCAGCGCTCGGGTCACTACCTGGAGCTGGTGCGGGAGCGCGGCTACCCCGACTACTCCGAGCAGTACAACGCGGTCACCCTCGGCTCCGCCTTCGACCCGGAACCGGAGGCCGGCCCGTGGGGCGGCCTGCCGAAGCCGGACATCGTCGTCGGCGACGCCTCCGGCGACGTGACGCGCAAGGTCTTCGACATCTGGGGCCACGAGCCCGGGGTCACCTTCTATCCGCTGGAAAGCGCCGCCGAGAACGAGGTCCCCGCCAACTGGTGGGAGCTGATGCCGCACCGCTGGGAGCAGGCCGTCGGCCCGGCCAGGCTGGACCTGCTCACCGCGGAGCTGGAGAACCTCGTCAGGTTCCTGGAGACCACCACCGGAAGGCGCTTCAGCGAGTCCCGCTTCCGGGAGGTGATGGCTTTGGTCAACGAGCAGGAGGAGTGGAACAGGAAGACCCGCGACCTCATCGCCCGCACCCGGCCCGCGCCGCTCGGCGTCGTCGACAGCATCCCCAGCGTCATGCTCCCGCAGTGGCACCGCGGCACCGAGTGGGCCAGGGACATCGCGAAGCGCTTCTACGAGGAGGTGCGCGAACGGGTCGACACGGGCCAGGCCGCGTGCCCGGACGAGCGGGCCCGGCTGATGTGGATCGGCCGCGGCCTCTGGTACGACATGGGCTTCTACCAGCGCTTCCAGGACGAGTACGGCGCGGTGTTCGTCTGGTCGATGTATCTGGCCATCGCCGCCGACGGGTACATCCGCTACGGCGACGACCCGATGAGGGCGCTCGCGGCGCGCTTCGCCGCCTTCACCGACCAGCTCTACACCCCGCCGTGGTCGAGCGAGTGGTACGTGAAGGAGGCCCGCCTGCACGGCATCGACGGTGTGGTCCATCTGGTCTCCGACGACCCTCGCGGCAGTTACTTCACGGCCAGGGCACTGGAGGCGGCCGGGTTCCCGGTGATCGAGATCCACGCCGACAACGTCGACGCCCGCACCTTCGACGACGAGGTGGTCAAACGCGTCGGTCAGTGGCTGGAGAACGTCGTCCTGGCCTGACCTCGGTCGTCACCCGGCTCCGCTGCGCCATGGGGACCGGTGTCGCACATATGTTGTGCACATCTTTGACGGTCGTCACAATAGTGTCATATATTCGCGCCATTCGCCGTACAACTCAGGGGGAACCCATGGATCTTTCCGGCAAGGTCGCCGTTGTCACAGGTGCGGGCCGCGGGCTCGGCCGCGCCTACGCGGAAGCGCTCGCCGCGGCCGGGGCGGCGGTGGTCGTCAACGACGTGGACGCCGACGCGGCCGCGCAGGTCGTCGAGGCCATCACCGCCGGCGGCGGCGCCGCGCGGAGCGTCGTCGCCCCGGTCGGGTCCGCCGAGGTGGCCGACCGGCTGGTCGACACGGCCGTGAAGGAGTTCGGCCGGATCGACGTGATGGTGACCAACGCGGGAATCCTGCGCGACCGGGTCCTGTGGAAGATGACGGACGACGACTTCGACGCGGTCATCGGCGTGCATCTGCGCGGCACGTTCACCTGCGCGCGGGCCGCGGCGATCCGGATGCGCGAGCAGGGGACCGGTGGCCGGCTGATCCTGATCTCCTCGCCTGCGGGCCAGCGCGGGAACTTCGGGCAGACCAACTACGCGGCGGCCAAGGCGGGCATCGTGGCGATGGCCAGGACCTGGGCGATGGAGCTGGCCAGGGCGAACGTCACGGTGAACGCGGTCGTGCCGGTGGCGGCGACGGAGATGACCAAGACGATCCCCGTCTTCGCCCCGGTCATCGAGGAGTCCGAGCGGACCGGGAAGCCGTTCCCCGAGTGGCTGCGCAAGGACGAGGGGCTGGGCACGGTCGAGGACGTGGCGGGGCTCGTCGTGTTCCTCGCCTCGGACGCCTCCGCCGGCGTGACCGGCCAGGCGATCGGCATCGGCGGCGACCGCCTCGCGCTGTGGTCGCACCCCGCGGAGAAGGCCGTCGCGTTCGCCGACGGAGGATGGACGGCCGAGACCATCGCCGCCTCCTGGCAGTCGGGAGTCGGCGCCGAGCCGGAGACGTACGGCATCCCCGCGCCCAAGGTCCCCGCCGAGGACGCACAGGGAGTCTGACATGACGGTCATGAACGTCGCCGACCTGGTCGCGATCGACGTGCACACGCACGCGGAGATCTCCAAGGACGGGCACGGCTCGCTGAGCCCCGAGCTGTTCGGCGCCTCGGCGGACTACTTCAAGGCCCACGGGCACCGGCAGCCGACCATCACGGAGATCGCCGCGTACTACCGGGAGCGGAAGATGGCCGCGGTGGTGTTCACCGTGGACGCCGAGCACGCCACCGGGCACCCGCGCATCTCGAACGAAGAGGTCGCGGAGAGCTGTGCGGAGCACGCCGACGTGCTGATCCCGTTCGCGAGCGTCGATCCCTGGAAGGGCCGGGCGGGCGCGCGCGAGGCGCGGCGGCTGGTCCAGGAGCACGGCGTGCGCGGGTTCAAGTTCCACCCGAGCATCCAGGGCATCGCGCCCAACGACCCCGTGGCGTACCCCCTGTACGAGGCGATCGAGGAGCTGGGCGTCCCGGCGTTGTTCCACACCGGGCAGACCGGCATCGGCGCGGGCGTTCCCGGCGGGGGCGGCATCCGGCTCAAGTACGGCAATCCCATGCTGGTGGACGACGTCGCCGTCGACTTCCCCGAGCTGCGGATCATCCTGGCCCACCCGTCGTTCCCGTGGCAGGACGAGGCGCTGGCCGTCGCCACGCACAAGCCGTACGTCTACATCGACCTGTCGGGATGGTCGCCGAAGTACTTCCCGCCGCAGCTCGTGCGCTACGCCAACACGCTGCTCAAGGACAAGGTGCTCTTCGGCTCCGACTATCCGGTGATCACCCCGGACCGCTGGCTGGCCGACTTCGACAAGCTCGAGATCAAGCCCGAGGTCCGCCCGAAGATCTTGAAGGACAACGCCGTACGCCTGCTCGGGCTCGGCACGCAGGAGAGGACGACAGACGCATGACCACCACCGCGCACGGGCTCGACGAGATCAAGGCGCTGGCCGGCAAGGATCTCGGCCACAGCGGCTGGCTGGAGATCACCCAGGAGCGGGTGAACACCTTCGCCGACGCCACCGACGACCACCAGTGGATCCATGTCGATCCCGTCCGGGCCGCGGACGGGCCGTTCGGCGGCCCGATCGCCCACGGCTACCTCACCCTGTCCCTGGTCATCCCGCTGTTCAACGAACTGCTCGACATCCAGGGCGTGAAGATGAGCGTCAACTACGGGCTGGAGAAGGTCCGCTTCCCCAGCCCGGTCAAGGTCGGCGGCAGGATCCGCCTCGCCGCCGTCGTGGTCTCCGTCGAGGACGTCCCCGGCGACGGCGTCCAGATGCTGCTCGACTTCACCGTCGAGATCGAGGGCGCGAACAAGCCGGCCTGCGTCGCCCGGGTGATCTACCGGCACTACGCCTGATCCGTGACGGGCGCCGTCTCCGGCGCCGCCGCCGTCGACTCCCAGGTCGGCCTCGTCCGCCGGTCCCGAGCCGCCGCGCCCGCTCGGTCCTGGCGCCTTCCCTGATCCCCCAGCTCACAGGAGGTCGAACACCGATGCGCAACGCCGGACTGGGAGGGTGGCCCGCCCGCCGGGCCCAGATGACACCGGACCGGGTCGCGTTCGTCTTCGAGGACCGGCCCTTCACCTACGCCGAGGTTCACGAACGGACGGCACGGCTGGCGTCGCGGTTGCGTGCGGCGGGGGTGGGGGCCGGTGACCGGGTCGCCTTCCTCGGCCGCAATCACGTCGCCTTCGCCGAGACGATGTTCGCCTCGCACCTGCTCGGGGCGATCTTCGTACCGCTGAACTTCCGTCTGGCCGCGCCCGAGATCGGCTACATGCTGGACCACTCGGGTGCGACGGTCCTGGTCTACGCGCCCGAGTGCGCCGAGGTGGTCCGGGCCCTGCCGCCGGACACCGCGGCCTCCCTCCGGCAGGTCGTCGCTCTCGGCGCTCCGGGGCCGGGGGAGCGGGCATACGAGACCTGGCTCGCGGAGGGCGACCCCACCCCGATCGACACGCCTGTGCGGCTGGACGACACGGCGCTCATCCTCTACACCTCGGGTACGACCGGGCGGCCCAAGGGCGCGATGCTCACCCACGGCAACCTCGTGTGGAACTGCTTCAACCTCCTGCTGGGCGTCGACGTCGCCAGCGACGAGGTGACGCTGATCAGCGCGCCGCTCTTCCACGTCGCCGCCCTGAACCAGACCCTGCTGCCGACCTTCCTCAAAGGCGGATGCTCGGTGATCACGCCGTCGTGGGACGTGGACGAGTGCTACGACCTCATGGAGAAGCACCGGGTCACCTGGATGTTCGGGGTCACCACGATGTTCGCCGCGTTCGCCCGGTCACCCAGGTGGGCGGGCGCGGACCTGTCCTCGCTGCGCACCCTGATGTCCGGAGGCGCGTCGATCCCCGCCGCGCTGATCCGCACCTACCAGGAACGCGGCCTGGTGTTCTGCCAGGGATACGGACTCACCGAGACGGCTCCCGGCGCCACCTTCCTCGAGGCCAGCCAGAGCGTGCGCAAGGTGGGCTCGGCGGGAGTGCCGGTGTTCTTCGCCGACGTGCGGGTCGTGCGGCCCGACGGCACGGACGCCGCGCCGGGGCAGCCGGGCGAGGTGCTCATCCAGGGGCCGAACGTGACCCCCGGCTACTGGCGCAATCCCGAGGCGACCGCCGCCGCCTTCTCCGACGGCGGCTGGTTCCGCTCCGGAGACGTCGCCGTTCTGGACGAGGACGGCCATCTGTACGTCGTCGACCGGGTCAAGGACATGTACATCTCGGGTGGGGAGAACGTCTATCCGGCCGAGGTCGAGGCCGCGATCTTCGAGCATCCGGCCGTCGCCGAGGTCGCGGTGCTGGGCGTACCCGATGCCACCTGGGGTGAGGTCGGCCGCGCGTTCGTGGTTCTCCGCCCCGGCACGAGTGTCACCGCCGACGAGTTGCGCGAGTTTCTCCGCCCCCGCCTGGCCAAATACAAGTTGCCCGTCTATTTCGACATAATTGACGACCTGCCGAAGACGGGCTCGGGAAAAATCCAGAAACTCCAGCTGCGCCGTTTCCCGCTACCGGACGCCGGCACCTCCACGTCTTCCCCATGAGGGCTGCGTACCGGCTCCGTATGTGGTGAACGTTTCAGTGACGGATGCGCGCGTACGAAGCGGGCCGGGGCGAGTACGCGGTGGTGAAACGGCACGCAAGAGGCGGAGCATCCGAGGGGGAGCACGGTCGCGTTCTTGACGAACCGGTTCGAGCCGTATTTGCTCCACTCACCGCCATCGGGCTGAGGGAACGTCGAGAAGTCGGTTGTTAGCGCTAACAATCGACGGCCGTTCCCCGGACAGGTCCGGAGCCGAGCTGGTCACGGGAGCGCCGCAGGCCCTCGGTCCTGTTCCCACGCCCGCGTGTCATGTTCACACACAGCATCCGAGTCACCACTGGAGGGCTGAGATGGAACCGCCCAACCATCCGATCGACCGGTCACGAGGCCGCGCCCGCGGACTGGCCGCCGTTCTGGCCGTGGCCACCGCCGTCTCGGCCGGCCTCGCGATGCCCGCGCAGGCGGCGTCGACGCTGAAGGCGTCGGCCGAGGCCAAGGGGCGCTACTTCGGCACCGCGCTGACGCGCGGCGACCTCGGCATCAGCGCCGAGGTCAACCTCGCCGCGGCCCAGTTCGACATGGTGACCCCCGGCAACGAGATGAAGTGGGACGCCACGGAGCCGTCCAGAGGCTCGTTCAACTTCGGGTCGGGTGACCAGATCGTCTCCTTCGCCCAGTCCCACGGCATGCGGGTACGCGGCCACAATCTGGTCTGGCACGCCCAGCTGCCATCCTGGGTCAGCAGCCTGCCGCTGAACCAGGTCCAGGGCGTGATGGAGAACCACATCACCACCGAGGCCACCCACTACAAGGGGAAGGTCTACGCCTGGGACGTGATCAACGAGCCGTACAACGAGGACGGCACGCTGCGCCAGGACGTGTTCTACAAGGCGATGGGCGCCGACTACATCGCGAACGCGTTGCGGGCCGCGCACGCCGCCGACCCGGACGCCAAGCTGTACATCAACGACTACAACATCGAGGGCACCAACGCCAAGAGCAACGCGCTCTACTCGCTGGCCCAGTCGCTGCTGTCCCGGGGTGTCCCGCTGCACGGCATCGGTTTCGAGAGCCACTTCATCGTCGGCCAGATTCCCTCGTCCCTGCAGGCGAACATGCAGCGCTTCGCCAACCTGGGCCTGGACGTCGCCATCACCGAACTCGACGACCGCATCCCGATGCCGGCCGACTCCTCCGAACTGCAGCAGCAGGGCACGGACTACGGCAAGGTCGTGAACGCCTGCCTGGCGGTCGCCCGCTGCGTCGGCGTCTCACAGTGGGGCGTGGACGACGGCCATACCTGGATCCCCGGGACGTTCCCCGGTTATGGCGCCCCCATGATGTGGGACTCCGGCTACCAGCCCAAGCCCGCCTACACCGCGGCGCTGAACGCCCTCAACAGCGTTCCCGACACCTCGCCGAGCCCGACCCCGCCGACGAGCCCGAGCCCGACTCCACCGACCAGCCCCAGCCCCAGCCCCACGCCACCGGTCACGGGCGCGTGCACGGCGACCCTGACGACGGTCAACAGCTGGCCGGGCGGCTTCCAGTCGGAGGTCACGGTCCGCGCGGGCGGCTCGGCGGTCAACGGCTGGACGGTGAAGTGGACCTGGCCGGGCGGACAGACCATCAGCAGTCTGTGGAACGGCACGCAGAGCGTGTCCGGCTCCAGCGTGACCGTCCGCAACGCCGCCTACAATGGCTCCGTCGCGGCCGGGGCCTCCACCACCTTCGGCTTCACCGCCAACGGCACGGCGGCCACCCCCGCCCTCACCTGCACGAGCCCCTGATCCGTCACGGGACAACACCACGATGGGCCGGGATCCTCATCCCGGCCCATCGTGGTGATCGCCGCTCCAGGCAGTGCCGGGGTTCAGTCCCCCGATCACCTGTGCTCTCTTTCAGCGACCGACGCTCGCCCGGTTGCGCCGGGCGAGGCCGATGAAGGCCGCGACGGCGAGGAGCGCCACGAGAGCGATGATGCCGATCTTGAGGGGCATGCCCATAGCGCCCTCGTCGTCCGCCGCCGCGGCCGCCTTGCTCTGCGCGGACGCCGATGCGGGACCGGTCGCCGCCACGGGCGAGACGGAGATCTCTCCCGCCTTCACCTTCACCGTCGTGGCCGCCTTGGCGGGCTCGGTCGCGGTCACGGTGACCTTCCAGTCGCCGTTCGGCAGCGGCTCGGCGGCGTGGTAGAGGTTCTGGCCCTCGGGCGCCGACCTGAGCGGCACCGGCCCGAAGGAACGGCCGTCGGCCGAGGTCGCGGACAGCGTCGCCTCGACGATCTCGGTGACCGGGTGGCCGTCCTTCTTGTACGTCGCCAGCACGTTGACGTTGTCGGCGCCGTCCCCCGTCACCTCCAGCTTGATCGCTCCACCGTGGGCGGAGGCCGCCGGTGCGCCGAGCATCAGCACGAGCCCGGCCATCAGGGCGGTGAGGACGTAGGTCAGTGTCTTTTTCACGAGTCGTGATTCCCCTCGGGTTCGTTGTCAGGGGTGAGTTCCCCCTCGCCGGGTGATGTCGGCAGGAAGACGTGCTGGTGGCCGTAGCCCGCGTCGACGTTCACGGCGTCGAGGGCGGTGGCTCCGACCGACCAGGTGAAGAGCGCGTCGGCGCGTTGCCGCACGGTCAGGTCCATCGCGGCGGTGCGGGCCGGTCCGGTGAGGTCCCGCGCGGCGGCGTAGGTGTCGACGACTGTGGCGATCTGCCGCACGGAGGAGGCGAGACTCGACCTCGCCACGTTGGTGGCGGTCTCACCGGACGGCGGGTCGGCGAAGCCTTCCACCGCCGCGGTGGCCGCCTTCCGCCAGTTCTCGACGTCGGCGGCGGTCACCACGGCCGGTCCCGCCGTGCCGTCGGCGGGCAGGGCCCGGCCCAGTCCGTCGAGCACGGGGACAAGCCGGTCCCGCGTGGTGCGGGCCAGCTCCGTCAGGGTCTTGATCTGCGTCTTGTCACGGAGGGCGGACTCGGCGCGGATCTGGTCGGCCATCTGCTCGATCGAGCTCGGCCGGGTCATCCCGAACACCGCACCGCCGGCGACGAGCGCGCCGAGCGCGAAGGCGACCGCGAGGGCGAGCACGCGGCCCCGGACCGGAGGCCGCTGGACCGGCATCGGTTGCCTGGGTCGGTTGATGGTGCCACCTCCTGAGGGGCGGATGTCGGTTGTCGGGCTGGAAGGGGGACGCCGGCTCATGTTCCGAGAGGGGTGCCGCGGCTGTTGAGGATGATCAGTTTTTCGATGCGGCGGCGGCGTCGGATGCTGGTGAGGCGGAGGGTGAGGACGGCGATGACGAGCAGGAGGAGGAGGGTGAGCTGGGGCCAGGGGATGGCCCAGACGGTGGTGTCGATGGCGACGCGTTCGGCGGTGACGCCGGGCAGGGGTTTGCCGGCGGGGGAGGGGATGGCCATGATCGTGGTGCCGATGGGTCCCAGGGGCCAGGTGCCGGTCACGTGTGCGGTGAAGGTGCGGCTGCCGCCGGGCATGATTTCGCGGGCTTTGGCTTCGGAGGTGTCGTCCCAGCCGTTTTCGCCGGCGAAGGTGGAGGTGAGGATGCGGCTGTCGGGGGCGAGGCGGACGTTGCCGGTGTTGGCGAGGGTGTAGGTGACTTCGACGGTGCCGGGGGTGAAGGGGTTCCACGACCAGGTGTAGGCGGTGTGGACGTCGTTCACGGTGACTTTGGCGGCGAAGGTGCCGTTGACGCGGATGTTGAGGCGGACGCCGACGCGGTTGTGGACGCGGACTTGGCCGGAGATGGCGTCGACGGAGGCGGTGACGCCTGCGGGGTGGTCGCCGGGGGTGGCGTTTTGGGGGATGGTGACGGTGATGGGGACGACGGTGGTGGCGCCGGCGGCGATGGTCACTTTGTCGGGGACTTTGATCCATGAGCCGCCGTCGACGGGGGTGGCCTCGGGGGGGCGCATGTCGAAGTAGCCCTTGGAGGTGAGGTAGCCGTCGTTGGCGTCGATGGCGAAGTCGACCGGTTGGGTGGAGCGGTTGACGACCGCGATGTGTTCGGTGACCTGTTGTCCGGCGGGGAGTTCGATGTCGATGACGCTGCGGCCGTCGGGGCCGTTGGCGTCGGCCGGGACCACCGACCAGGTGGTGTCGGCCCCGGCCGGCGCGGCGACCGCCACCACGGCCACCAGGGCGGTCATGGTGGTCAGGGCGACCAGGACGGTCACGCCGGCGGCCTGCAGCAAGGCGGTCAGGGCGGCCAGGAGGGCCGGGGCGCCCCGCGGGCGGCTCTTGGGCAACACGGGTGTCTCCTGTCTGATCGTGGGCGGCCGCGTCTGATGAGGGTGGAGGCCGATCTGACGATGGTGGGCGTCCGGGACCTGCGTGAGCCCACGCGGGTCCCGAACGCCCACTTTCGGGGGGGTGCTGTCCCGCCCCTGGCGGTTCAGGACTGGTTGAACAGCGACAGGGTGATGGTGGAGTGGTATTCGCCGGCGGCGATGTCGGTGGGGGTGCGCAGGGCGAGGTCGGCGTTGACCTGCGAGGTGCCGATCTCGTCGGCGGAGTTGGCGGAGGAGACCAGCAGTTCCTGGCCCTTCAGACCCACCTCGGGGGCCCCGGTGCCGTCGGAGACGACACTGGAGACCGGCTCACCGGCGGCGACCGC
>NZ_JBITJO010000013.1:0-202456 GCF_044460045.1 Microbispora rosea
CGCTGCCACAACCCGATCCGGTAGCCGCCGGGCACCTGCGTGCCCTCGGTGATCGAGTCGCCCAGCGGCATCACCCGCACCCCGCCGTTCGACTCCGCGAAGGCGACGCCCGTGCCCGTAAGCGTGCCGGTCAGCGCGCCCGTCACCGCCACGACCACGGCCAGCAGCGCCGCGGTCCACGAACGTCTCCACGTGCGCACGGCCGCCCCTCCGTTCGCCGGCAGGGAGCGCGGCCGGTCCGGCGTACGGCGGAAGCCCGGCTCATCTTCGCCGAGCGGGCTGGGAGGGGTGACTCCGGCGCCGGCCAGGCGCAGAAGGTGTGCGATTCTCATAGATGCTCCTGGGAGAGTGCGGGACAGACGATGTGCTGTTATCGCTCACCTGCGGTGTCGGACGTGAGGGCCGGTGCGGACCGATCCGCGCCCAGGGGAGAGGCGGCGTCCACACGGTCCGGGCTCGGCCTGCTCAGGGAAGGCCGAGCCCTGATCGGGGAGAGAGCCTGTCCGGGAAACCCGGTTCGGCAGCCTTGTTAGCGTTAACATTCGTGCCTACAGGACGGGCCCTTTCTCTGCGTCTGACGTAGGTGGTGGTGCGGCGGAGCAAATACGACGGCCGACTCCGCGTCAAGGCTCCCGCCTCGCTCGGGCCGGTCTTCCCGGCCTGCCGGGGCGCTTCATCTGCCGCGATGAGGGCGGGCCCGATCGCCGCGGGCGGCACGGGGTGAAACTTTCACGACGCCGACGCGGGGGCTGTGCGCCGGCAGAACCGAGCTGCCAAGGGTGACGAGACTTCACCCGGGGGATCGAGAAAAGACCAGTTGAAAGGGCGCAGTCTCATGAGGCGGCCACGGTTCAGGCGGTCGGGCGTCGCGCCGCCGCCGGCGCCGCCGGGTCCCGCTGCCGATGACTCCCGGAGTGGGCTGGTTCGGCAGGTGAGGACCTCCTAGAATCGGGACGGGCATCCCGCTTTGCCGACTACGCGGATGGCCGTCCCGGTTTGCCGATGGAGAGGTGCGGGCCATGACGGACGAACGCACGGCGCGAGCCGACGCGCGGCGCAACCGGGCACGCGTGTTGGAGGTGGCGGCCGAGGTGTTCGCCGCCGAGGGCTTTTCGGTGCCGGTACACGAGATCGCGCGCCGTGCCGGGGTGGGTACCGGCACGGTGAGCCGGCACTTCCCGACGAAAGAGGATCTCCTCACCGCGATCGTGGGCACCCGGCTGGCGGACCTGACCGCCGAAGCCGACGAGCTCGCCCGCCGGGAAGATCCCGGCACCGCCTTCTTCGCTCTCTTCACTGCTTTCGTGCGAGCGGGCGCGGCCGACTGCGGACTGGCCGAGCTGGCCCGCGCCGATCGCCGGTTGGACGAGCTCGGCGAGCGCGCGGGCGCCGACTTGTGCGGCCGGTTGCAGGAGCTGCTGGCCGCCGCCCAAGAATCGGGCGCCGTGCGTCCTGACGTCGGCTACTCGGATGTGAGGGCGCTGATATCGGCATGCATGGCCAGGAAAGACCCGCTGGAGCCGATCCTCGCCGTCGTCGCCGACGGACTGAGTGCCCGTTCCTCGACGAGGTAGCCGGATGCCAGAGGGTGAATCGGTCGCGACACCGCCAAGAGCGACCTCGGCTTCGGTGGGTTGCCGGTGTCGTCACCATCGCCTCGGGTCATCGTCGGCGCAGGCCGTCGACGATGATCGTGACCACGGTGGGCGCCCGGGTCTCCCATTCGGTTTGGGGCACTCGTGACAGCGCGCCGAGCAGCAGGATGACGTCGGCGGCGTCGACCCCTTCGCGTATCTCGCCCTCGGCCTGGCCTTTGGTGAGCAGTGCGGTGAGAGCGTTGTCGAGTTTGCTGTGGTTGTCCGCGTAGAGGTCCTGCCACGCGGACGCTTCGATCGCGGCCATGACCCCGCGTTTGACGCGCGCGTATTCGATGAGCCGGTCCAGCCACCGGGTGAGCGCGTCCAGTGGTGTTCGCTGGGCGAGTAGCGCCGGCACGGCGGAGACCAGTTCGTCGATCTCCTGCCGGTACACCTCGGCCAGCAGGTGCTCGCGGGTCGGGAAGTTCCGATACAGGGTGCCCTGTCCGACGCCCGCGGACTTGGCGACCAGGTGTAGCGCCAGGTCCTCGTCCGCGCCGTTCAGCTCGGTCAGGGCCGCACGGGCGGCGGTGACGATGCGCTCGCGATTGAGCACCGCGTCCGAGCGGCGTGCCCGAGCGACCATCGCAGACCTCCCCGTTAAGTGGACAATTGTCCGCTATGCTCGACCTAAGCGGACAACTGTCAGCTTAGCTGGAGGTCAAGATGAGCGGAGTCAGCGGCAAGGTTGTCGCCATCACCGGAGCAAGCAGTGGCATCGGCGAGGCGACCGCACTGGAACTCGCCCGGCGCGGTGCCGCGGTGGTGATCGGCGCCCGGCGCAAGGATCGCCTGGACGCGCTGGCCGAACGGATCCGGGCAGACGGCGGGCAGGCCGAAGCGGTCGCCCTGGACGTGACTCGGCGTGCGGACCTGAAGCAACTGGTCGAGGTGGCGGTCGAGCGGTTCGGACGGCTCGACGTGCTCGTGAGCAATGCCGGCATCGCGAGGACCGGTCTGGTGAGCGACCTCGACGTCGAGGCCTGGGACGAGATGATCGACATCAATGTGCGCGGAGTGCTGCACGGGATCGCGGCCGCGCTGCCGGTGTTCCGCCGCCAGGGCCGTGGGCACCTCGTCACGACCGTGTCGACCTCGGGCCTGAAGATCGTCCCGACGCAGGCGGTCTACGCCGGCACCAAGAACGCCGTCCGCACCTTGCTGGAGGCGCTGCGCCAGGAGTCCACCGACGGCGTCCTGCGCACGACCTCGATCTCACCGGGGTACGTGCACACCGGACTCCTCGACTACATCGAGGATCCGGTGGTCCGGGCGGAGGCCCAGCGTGTCATGGCCAAGGGGATCAGTCCGGACGCCGTGGCTCGCGCCATCGCCTTCGCGATCGAGCAACCCGACGACGTCGAGATCGGGGAACTCACGATCCGTCCGACCAGGCAGAACTGACCCCCGGGCGCGAGGCGGTTCAGCGGGCGGGCGCCGCGCGCGATCACCTTGGACGTGGACGCTTGGACGTGGACGGCCTGGGGCGCGACGGGTCGGGGCCCCCGTTCGGCCGTCAGGGACGGTGATCCCGGGTGTGGGCGGGTGCGGTCGTTCCCCGCAGGGAGATGGGCGGCGCGACCAGGAGATGGCCGTGCGGAGTGGTGGGATCGGCGATCAGCCGGATGAGCATCTCGACGGCGCGGGCACCGAGCTCGTCCGCGGGGACGTCGGCGGCCGTGAGCGGGGGGTGCAGGTTCTCCGCCCAGTGCCGGGCCGCGACGCCGGCGATGGAGAAGTCGCGGGGCACGACCAGGCCCGCCTGGGCCAGCGCGTGGTACATCCCAGGGGTGGCGGCCTCGTTGATGGTGGCGATCGCGGTCAGATCGGGATGCTCGTCGAGGAGCCGCTCGACGCAGGACACCCCTGATTGGGCGTCGTCGGCGCAGCACGTCTGCACGCCGTCGAGACGGTGCTCCGTCATCGCGCGGGCGAAACCGGCCTGGGCGCGGTGGCCGGGACCGTACCCTGCCGCCACCAGCTCCTCGGAGCGGTTGACCAGGGCGATGCGGCGATGACCGAGGTCGGCCAGGTGGTGCACGCAGTTGGCGATCAGCTTCTCGTAGTCGATGTCCACCCAGGACATCTCCTCGGGACGGCTGGTACGGCCGATGCCGACGAAGGGCAGCCCGGCCTGCCGCAGGCGGGTCACCCGGTCGTCCTCCAGCCGTATCTCCATGACGATGACCCCGTCCACGCGTCTGCCGCCGACCACGCGCTCGAACGATCGGTCGTGCTCGCCCCCGGACGGTGACAACAGGACGTCCAGGTCGGCGTGTGCGGCGGCGTCGACGACGCTGGCCACGAACCCGAGCTGCATGTCGGTCAGGCGCCGGCTGGCGGGCGGGATGACCAGGCCGATGGTGTGGGTCCTGCCCTCCTTGAGCGCCTTGGCGGCGGCGTTGGGCCGGTAGCCCAGTTCGTCGATGACCGCCTGGATGCGCCGTCGCGTCTCCTCCGACACGGGACGCTTGCCGCTGAGGGCGTACGAGACGGTGCTGCGCGCCACACCCGACCGCTTGGCGATCTCCCCGATATTCACCGGCGCTCCTCACCTGATCCGACCGATATGCACATCGTAAGTCGAATCGAGCGCACGGATCGACCGCCGCGACTCCTGCCGTGCTCCGTCCGACCCCCGTGACGTGCGCGATCTGGTCGTTTCCGATCCTGCGAACCGATTCGATCACGCGTGGCGGCGAGCGCGTCGCACAGAGCCGGACGCCGGCCGGACGCGCGGTGCTGCACGTCCGACCGGCGGGGCGGTCACGGGCGACGCGGGCCGGCGTCGCCGGTCACCTGATCAGCTTCGGGTCCACTTCTGGCTGGTCGTGCCGGTGCACGACCACAGTTGCACCTTCGTGCCGTTCGAGGTGCCGAAGTTGCTCGCCTCCAGGCACAGACCGGACTGCACGCCGGTGACGGTGCCGTCGGCGTTGACGTTCCACTGCTGGTTGGCCTGGCCGTTGCAGTCCCAGATGATCGCCCTGGTGCCGTTCGCGGTCCCGGCGGCCTCGGCGTCCAGGCACTTGTTGCCGTACACCTGCAGCGCCTTGCCGGAGGTGTAGGTCCAGCTCTGGTTGGTCTGGCCGTTGCAGTCCCACAGGTTGAGCTGCGTGCCGTTGGTCTGCGACTGGTTCGGGACGTCCAGGCATCGGCCGGCGTTGACGTTGCGCAACATCGACGTCGAGCCCGGCCCGGACGGCGAGGGGGACGGCGAAGGGGACGACGAGGGGGGCAGGAGGGTGATGGTGAAGGTGTCGTCGACGGCGGTGTGCGGAAGGTTGACCGTGGTGCCGTTGTTCGACAGCGTCGCCACGCTGTTGGAGACGGTGACCGGGCCTGTGACGGCGCCGCCGCCGTTGTAGGGGATGCGCTCGACGAGGACGCGGACCTGGTTGTTCTGCACGATGCCGCTGGTGGTGTCCAGGCGCCGCAGGTTGACGGCGACGTTGCCGGTGGTGCGGCCGCCGCCGACCAGGATTTTCGCGTTCCCGCTCGCCTTGGTGGCGAAGGCGTCGTAGTTGGAGCTGGGGGTGACGGAGGCGATCTGTCCGGTCTGCGAGCCGTAGAACCGGTAGACCCACCATTCGCCCTTGGGCTGGTACTGGCCGGAGGAGTTGTGGACGAGGAGGTTGCCCAGGTCGTTGTGCAGGTTGTTCCCGCCCGCCCAGTTGGCGCGCAGGCCGTCGGCCCCGGCCCGCTCCAGCCGCGCGATGTACCAGGCGCCGTCGGCGGGGTTCTGCTCGTTGGAGGCGCCGTACTCGTTGATCTGGTACGGGCGGGGGTGGGCGATGCCGCGCGAGTTCAGCGTGGTGTCGGCCGTCGCGACGTTGGCCACCGGGTCGCCGGGCAGGGAGTGCCAGCTGACGATGTCGGGCACGACGTTGTTCGCCTTGACGTAGTCGAGGTACTGCGTCCACCAGCCGCCGGTGGACGGCACGCCCGCGAAGCTGGGGCCCACGATCAGGTGGGAGGGGAACGCGGCGCGGATGCGCTGGTAGGCGCGCTTCCACATCTCGAAGTACTGCGACTGGGGGCGGTTCCAGAACAGGGTGATGTTGGGCTCGTTCCACAGGTCCCACTGGACCGGAGCGCCGGTCGCCCGTACGTCGTCGATCAGGCGGGTCAGGAAGTTGTCGTAGTCGGTCCAGTTGCCGTTGTCGCCGGGGAAGCGGGAGATCGGGTAGCCGTCGGCTCCCCACAGGTCGTGCACGAGCAGGACGAACTCCCCGCCGAGCGACCGCGTGCGCAGCAACTGGGCGCGGGTGGCGTTCCACCGGCGGTCGTACTTGCCCGACACCCAGCCGCCGGGGCTGTCGAGCTGCGCGCCGCCGGCGCGCATGTACCGGAACTTCACGTCGGTGAAGTAGTTGTCCGGAGGGTTGGCCGCGTTCTCGGTCATGCCGTAGATCCACCCCGACGCTCGGTAGGTCGGGGATCCGCCCGCGACCGAGAAGTCGACGGTGATGGACTCGTCGGCGGCCTGGGCGGGCGAGGCGGTCGCGAGGACGGACGCGGCGACGAGTGTCGCGGCGGAGAACAGGGCGGCCAGGCCGCGGCGGCGGTGCCGCCAACGTGAGGTGATGTTCACACATGACTCCTTCGACGGAGGGGGTGGGGAACGCAGGGCGAGCCGTGGCGTCGTCCTGGAACCTGGGGTGGTGCCGTCCGGCGGTCGGGGTGAAGCGAGGGGGTGGTCTCAACGCAGGCGACATAATCGAATCGATTCGCAGAAAGCGTAAATTCACGCGGGAACGCGTGTCAATTGCGTGTATCGCGGACATTAAAGGCAGATGTCCTGGGCGTGGACCGGTGCAGGTTTCGCCGCCGGAGCGCGGAAACCTCCAGTTCAGCGGCGTGCTTCGAATCGGTTCGCCGGATGCTTCCCGGTCAGGTCCGGAGATCGGAGTCCTGCGTGAGGGCGGCGCGCATGGCGGTGATGAGCCGGTGTCCTGGATAGTCGGCGAGGCGAGGAAACTCCCCGCGGTGATAGCAGGCCCAGTAGCTCGCCACGCGCTGCTGAACGAGGGTGCAGAACCGGGGGTTGTCTGCCAGGAAACGGCCGTAGGCCCGGCCTGCGAGGGAGCCCGGAACGTCGAGGTCGCCGAGTTCGGCGCCGATGCCGGTCACGATCTCCAGGACGTACTCCCCAACGAGATGAACGACGTAGGGGAGGACCCATGGCTCGAGGCTGCCGATGACCTGCGTGAGGTGGTGCTGACGCACGAAGCCGTCGTGGTGGCGGGTGTAGAGGCAGTGGAGGATCGTCCGCTGGAGCGGTGTCAGGCCCTCGAGCCTTCTCGGCGAGACTTCCGGGTTGTAGATCCGTCCGGGGATGGTCACCCGGTCGTCGCCGACGGTCACGCGGAACGAGCCCACCGGCGAGAAACGCGCCTTGGGGAGGACGCGGACGGCAGCGCGGACCTCACGTTCGAGGGCGTCGGGGAAGGCGCAGGTCAGCGACTCGTTCAGGCCGGAGGGCTCCGGCTCCCGGGAATCGTCGATGCTCCGCCATCGGTAATGGGCCTCGGGCGGGTTCTCCTGGTTGCCGCCGCCGTCCCGTTCCTCGACAAGGGCGAAACCGCGCCGTTCGCAGAAGCGGCGGGCGGCGGTGTTCTGCTGGAACACGTGCAGGCGGAGCATGCGCGGCCGGGCCTTCTTGGCCTGGTCGAGCAGCGCGGTGCCGATGCCGCATCCTTGAGCGGCGGGCGTGACGTACAGGTGGTCCAGCCGGTCACCCCGAAGGCAGGCGAAGCCGGCGATCCGACCGCGTAGCTCCGCGACCCACACCTGCGAGGCCGGGAGCACGACGTCGGCGACCCAGGTCCGGGTCTCCTCGTCGGAGTGCAGGCGGGACAGGTAGGTCATCCCGGCCCGGGCGGACAGGAGCACGTCGGCGATGTGCTCTGCGTCGCCCGACCAGGCGCGGCGGATAAGCGGCAGGGCGTCGTGCGCGATCAGTTCCGCCATCTTCTCCATCCGCATGAAAGCGAGGGAGGCATCGATGAAGCCGCGCTCGGCGAGGCGGAGGTTCCGCAGTTCGTTCAGGCGAATCCGGAGGAGCGGCCGGTGGCCGGGGTGCAGATTCCCGTTCCGCCGCAGATATGTCCAGACGACGCCTGCGACCGTGGAGTCCAGTTCCACCAGGTCGCCGTTGTCGGCCAGGGGCACCTTGCCGGGAAAGGGCACCCGGGTGTGCTCCTCCCAGAGCGCCGTCACCGTGTGCAGCGCCGCGTCGTGCGCGTCGGGTCCCGGCCAGCGCCAGCCGTGGCGGTAGCGGGTCTCCTCGACCGTCACCGTACGGTTGTGCCGTTCCCGCTTGTCCGCGCTGCGACGTCGCGCGAATTCTGCCAGCTCGGCGTGCCGGGCATCTCTGCCGGCTTCCAGGACGTCCAGCGCGTGGACGAGCGCGCCCTCATCGTGACGCACGTCGCCGGCACGGCCGGTGATGTAGTCCCAGGTCGCGCGCGGACCCAGCGGCATGTGATGCCCGGCCGCGCGGCGCAGGGCGAGGTATCGACAGGGGTGGGGCAGAGTGCGGTCACGCACGCGCCGTGCGTGGGCGCCGAAACTCACGAACCGTTCTCCTGGGCGTCGCGGGCCGTCATCGGGGCGAAACCGAGCGGGTTGAGGCCCCGGCGTGGTCGTCCCCGCATCTGATCAAGTCGTGGTGTCTGCATTCGCGGTGTCAGGCCGCGAGATGGTTTGAGGCTCGGCGGGCGCCACCGCGCGTCTGTCAAGGGCCTGGACCCACTTCACCGCGACCGCGGCGACCTGGATGAGCTCGGTGCGCAGGCGGTCGGCGTCGTCCTCGGCGAACGCCTCGAGCACTTCTTCGTGCAGGATGTGCCGCCAGGTCAGCCGGCCCTCGGCGGCGGCGTCGGCCACGGCCTGTTTGGCGAGGTCGGCCTCGGACGCGTACGCGGGCCCGGTGCCGTCGGGGTGTTCCGGCAGACCCCACATCGCATCCTGGGCGACTCGCTCCGCTGTCACGTCGGTCAGCACCCGGTTCAGCGAACCGGGAACGCCGTAATCGCCAGGCTGCATCATGTGCCGGTGTCCTCCCCACCCGACGATCATCTACAGGGGAACGGTACCGGAGCGGTGGGGCGATCAGCCGAGGTCCCCGGCACCGTGGAGAGGCCGGGGACCCGATCGGAGCGGCCGCCTGCGGCGGCTCACCGGATCAGCGCAGGTAGACCTTGGGCTGAGGCGGCGTGGGCATGCTGTTTCCGATGAAGAAGCTCGGGTGCGGCGGCTGGTTGTAGGCGGTGTTCTGCCAGGCCAGGGCGACGCGGTACTGCGGGTCGTGCAGCAGGGTGTGGATCTTGACGGTGGTGCGGACGGGGGTGGAGTAGATCCGCAGGGCCCGGTTGTCGGTGGTGGGCCAGACGACCTCCTCGCGCCAGTCGCCGAGGATGTCGCCCGACAGGGAGGGGGTGGACTTGGTGCCGTTGTTGGAGTGCACGTTCGAGCCGGTCAGCAGGCGCGTGTCGCCGCCGGTGCCGTACTTGTCGATGTGGGTGCCGTCGAGCAGCTCGCGCACCGGGTCGCCGTCCCACCAGGCGAGGAAGTTCATCGACCCGGGCTTGCGGCCCAGGGTGGCGCCGCTGGGGCTGCGCAGCGAGCCGTCCCTGGCCGACCAGGACTCGGCGCCGGGGCTGCCGGCCCAGATGTCGGCCGACACGCCGCGGCCGTTGTCACCGCCGGATGCGGTGGACCACAGCACCTGACCGGTGCGGGCGTCGGCGAACCAGGAGCCGGGCTTGCTGCTGTCCTCGTCGACCTTGAACTCCTCCAGGCCGGGCCGGGAGGGGTCGAGGTCGCCGAGATGCATGGCGTCGCCGTGGCCGTTGCGGGTGTTCCACAGCGGCCGGCCGTTGTCGTTGATCGCCATCGAGCCGAAGACGATCTCGTCCTTGCCGTCGGCGTCGACGTCGGCGATCGACAGGTTGTGGTTGCCCTGTCCCGCGTACGCGGTGCTGGAGTTGGAGTCGAACTTCCACCGTTCGACCAGCGAGCCGTTGCGGAAGTCCCAGGCGGCGATGACGGTGCGGGTGTAGTAGCCGCGGGACATGATCAGGCTGGGACGCTGTCCGTCGAGGTAGGCGGTGGCGGCCAGGAAACGGTCGACGCGGTTGCCGTAGCTGTCGCCCCAGGAGGAGACGGTGCCGCGTGGCGGGTCGTAGTTGACGGTGGACATCGCGGCGCCGGTGCGGCCGTTGAACATGGTGAGGTATTCGGGGCCGGACAGGACGTAGCCGTCGGAGTTGCGGTAGTCGGCGCCGGCGTTGCCGATGACCTTGCCGGTGCCGTCGACGGTGCCGTCGGCGGTTTTCATCGCCACTTCGGCCGCGCCGTCGCCGTCGTAGTCGTAGACCTGGAACTGGGTGTAGTGGGCGCCGGCGCGGATGTTGCGGCCGAGGTTGACGCGCCACAGCCGGGTGCCGCTCAGCGTGATTCCGTCGATGTAGACGGGGTCGGTGACGCCGGACTGGGAGTTGTCCTTGGCGTTGGCGGGGTCCCACTTGAGCACCAGGTCGAGCCGGCCGTCGCCGTCCAGGTCGCCGACGGACGCGTCATTGGCGCTGTAGGAGCTGCCCGGCGGGCTGATCGGCACGTCCAGGTAACCGTCGGCGAAGCGCAGCGAGGCCGGCGAGGCCGGGCCCTCGGTGCCGCCGTCGACCGGGCGTACGGTGTAGGAGGCGTCGGCCGCCGCGCCGGAGTCGAGGTAGTTGGTGGAGTCGGTGACGGTGGCGATCCGGGTGGCGCCCCGATAGACGGTGAACGAGGTGTCGCGGGATTCGGTGCCCAGCAGCCGCCAGGACACCAGGTTGCCGCTGCCCGACCGCACGCTGATCAGGCCCCGGTCCAGGTCCTCCATCTGCTTGGCCCCGGCGGGAACACCCGTCGGACTCGCGCTGGGGCTCGGCCTCGGGCTTGGGGACGGGCTCGCCGACGGGCTCGCGGACGGGCTGGGTGTCGCCGAGCGGCTCGGGCCGGCGCTGGGCGAGGGCGAGGAGTGGGTGCCGTCGCACACCGTGCCGTTGAGGGAGAAGGCCGTGGGGATCGGGTTGGAGCCGTTCCAGGAGCCGTTGAACCCGAAAGCCGTGCTGCCCCCGGAGCCGATGGCGGCGTTGTAGCCGGCGTCGGTGACGGTGACGTTCGCTCCGCTCTGGCTGACGGTGCCGTTCCAGAGCTGGGTGATCTGCTGCCCGGCGCCGTAGGTCCAGGTCAGCCGCCAGCCGTTGACGGCGTCACCCAGGTTCTCGATCGTCACGTTGGCGCCGAAGCCGCCGGGCCACTGGTTGGTGATGTCGTAGCTGACCCGGCAGGCCACGGCGGCGGTGGCGGGTGCCTGCGCGGCGATCACTCCTGTGATGGCCATACAGACGGTGCCGACGGCCGCCGTGAAGCGGGCCGCCGGCCAGATTAAACGTTTCATGAATCGTCCAATCTGGTGCATCTCTGCGGTCGGTGGTGGATGCCACGAGACGCTAGAAAGGCAGACGTGAACGCGTCAAACAATCGTCGAGGTGCTGCCGGAGCGAGGGCGAAGGGGGCGTTGTTTCGTTTCAGGTCAGGCCGGGGAATGGCCGCGGCGGAGCACGGTCCGCCGCTTTGAAACTTTCGGAATCCGAGCCGTCGCCGGCGTGGCCGCGACCGCGGTCAGCGGCAGGGGGGCGCCGTCGAGGCGCGGACGACCAGCCGCGGCCGGTAGACCAGGCTCTGATGCCGGTGACCGGGGTGAGACTCGTCCAGCAGCATCGCGGCGGCGGTCCGCCCCAGCTCCCGCTTGGGCTGCCACACGGTGGTGAGCGGCGGAGCGAGCTGCGAGGCGAACACGACGTCGTCGTACCCCACCACCGACATCTGCCGGGGCACGTCGATCCCCCGGTCCCGCAGGCCGCTGATCACCCCCAGCGCCGCGAGGTCGTTGACGCAGACGATCGCGGTCGGCCGGTCGGACAGCCGCAGGATGTGGTCCAGCGCGGCCTCGGCGGTCGCGGCGACGTCCGGCGGAGGTATCCGCACCTCCAGCACCGCGTGGTCGGGATCCAGCCCCGCCTCCCGGAACGCCTTGCGCACACCGGTGTGCCGGTCGGTGGTCTGCTGCACCGCCACCGAGCCGGTGAGCATGACGATCCGCCGGTGTCCCAGGGAGATCAGGTGGGCGGCGGCCTGCTCACCGCCCGAGGCGTTGTCGACCGACACCGAGCACAACCGTCCGTCGCCCAGGTGGTCCAGCAGCACCACCGGGACGCCGCGCCCGGACAGGGCGACGAGCGGTTCCAGGCCGGTCGCCACCGGCGTGATGAGGACGCCGCGCACTCCCTGCTTCTCCAGCTCCCCCAGGTAGTGCTGCTCGCGGCCCGGCTGCACGTCGGTGCTGCAGGTCATCAGCATGCACCCGTCCTGCAGCAGCCGGTCCTCCACGCCCCGGCACACCTCTGTGTAGAAGGAGTTGGCCAGGTCGAGCACCACCGCGCCGACCAGGGGGCTCGGCAGGCCGCGCAGTCGTCTGGCCACGTTGTTGGGCACGTACCCGACCTGCTCCATCGCCGCCAGGACGCGCCGGCGGGTCTCCTCCGCGACCAACTCGGGATTGTTCAAGACGTTGCTCACGGTCGAGGGCGAGACGCCGGCCATCTCCGCGACACGACGCATGCCGCGGCGGCGCGGCGCGGAGACCTCCGAGGTTCCCCCATCCACAGCAGCACCATATCCACTTCGGACCGGCAAAAGACCGCATTATCGGGCCGATTGCGCCGGCCTGGCGCCGAGTGGTGCCGGGGGGTGCCGCCGTCCCCGGAGCGTGGCACGCGGACGGCGGCGGTGGCCGACCGAAGGGTTCAGACGGTACGAGGCATGCGCTCGCGTTCTCTCAGGTCACCAGGCCCCTGCGGTAGGCGTAGACCACCGCCTGTACGCGGTCGCGCAGGTCGAGCTTGGTGAGGATGCGCGACACGTACGTCTTGACGGTCTCCTGGCTGATGACCAACGCCGCGGCGATCTCGCTGTTGGACAGGCCGTCGGCGATGAGGCGCAGCACCTCCAGCTCGCGCGGGGTCAGCGCGATGTCGCCCGGTGTGCCCTCGGCGGGACGGATCCGCGCCGCGTACCTGCCGACGAGCTGCCGCGTCACCTCGGGCGCCAGCAGCGCGGCACCCGTCGCCACGGTGCGGATGCCGTGCAGGAGCTGCGCCGGTGGGGCGTCCTTGAGCAGGAACCCGCTCGCTCCCGCGCGCAGCGCCTCGTACACGTACTCGTCCAGGTTGAACGTCGTCACCACGAGCACCTTGACGGGATCGTCCACCCCGGCGCCGGCCAGCAGGCGGGTCGCCTCGATGCCGTCGAGCACCGGCATGCGCACGTCCATCACCACGGTGTCCGGGTTCAGCCGGCGGGCGAGGTCGACCGCGGCGCGGCCGTCCCCGCACTCGCCCACCACCTCGAGGTCGGGCTGCGCATCGATGATCGTCGCGAACCCGGTGCGGATCAGTGCCTGGTCGTCGCAGACCAGGACCCGGACCGGCGCGGTCACGACGGGCTCCCCGCGGGGATGAGCGCCCGCACGACGAAGCCGCCGCCCGCCCGCCGCTCGGCGCTGAACTCGCCGCCCAGGGCGTCGACCCGCTCGCGGAGCCCGGCGAGACCGCGCCCGCTCCCACCGGGAGCGCCGGTTCGCGAGCCGGAGCCGTCGGTGCCGACCTCCACGAAGATCTCCTTCTCGCCGTAGCGCACCCGGACCTCGGTGCGGCTGCCATGGGCGTATTTGAGGGCATTGGTCAGGGATTCCTGCACGACCCTATAGGCCACGAACTCGGCGCTGCCGGCGGATTCGGCCGGGGTGCCCTCCTCGGCGAACTCCACCGGCTGCCCGGCCCGGCGGGTCTGTTCCACCAGCGTGTGAAGTTCGCGGACGGACGGCATCCTGACGTCGGTGTCATGGTCGGGGTTGAGCAGGTCGAGCAGGCGCCGAAGGTCGGAGATGGCCCGCCGACCGGTGTCGGTGACGGCGCTCAGGGCCGTGTCGAGACGATCGGGCGCGGCGGTCAGATAGCGTGCCGCCTCGGCCTGTACGACCATCGCCGTCACGTGATGGGTGACGACGTCGTGGAGCTCGCGGGCGATGCGGGTGCGTTCGGCGGTGCGGGTGGCCTCGGCGATGTGGCGGCGTCGTTCGGCCTCGGCGGCGCGGGTGGAGCGCAGCCAGACTCCGATGCCCCAGGCAAGGACCAGAGTCAGGTAGAACACCACGTAGCCTTCCACCTTCTCGGTCGCGCCGAGCCGGTCGAGCGCGACCGCCAGCGGCACGTACGCCGCGGACAGGAGGAGCGCGGCGGCGCGCCGGTGGCGCTCCAGATGGGCGCCCGCGCTGATGAGCGCGACGGACATCGCGTTGCTCGCGAAGACGTGGTAGGCGCGGATCTGGTCGAGGACGAAGCCGAGCGACACCAGAGCCAGGCACACGGCCGGCCACCGGCGGCGAACGGCGAGCGGGAGGCACTCCAGGGCGATCACCACGAACGCCAGTGCGTCGAAGGGACGGAGCGGCAGGTCCCCGACCTGCGTCCCCTTGCCGTAGAGCGCCGGCAGGAGCGACACGACGGCCATCAGCAGCCCGAACGGCGCGTCCCGGACCACGACGTCGTACCGCCGCCACCGGTCGGCGACCCGCGCCAAGTCGATCACGGGGCGAGCGTAGCGGTCGCGTCCGCCCGGGCGTGGCGCCGGAGGGGGACCAGGTTGCCACGACGGCGGGCCAGCCACATGAAGGCGATCGTCAGCAGCGCGCCGAACACCACCGCGTACGGGCTCGCCTCCGGCCCGAAGTCGCCGCCGGTGAGCAGCGCCGGGCCGGACGTCACGCCGTTCAGCAGTCCCTGGGTCGCGCCGTTGCCGGAGACCTCGGTGCTGAAGATGCCTGCCGCGGCGAAGTTCCAGCCGAAGTGCAGGCCGATCGGCAGCCACAGCGTGCGGGTGGCGGCGTAGGCGGCGGCGAGCATTCCGCCGGCCTCGATCGCGATGGCGATCGCGCCCCACAGGTTGGCGTGCTGGTTGGTCAGGTGCATCAGGCCGAACAGCAGCCCGGTCAGTGTCAGCGCGATCCACGTGCCGGTCCGCTGCTCGATGATCCGGAACAGTACGCCGCGGAAGAGCAGCTCCTCCGTCACGGCGGCGGCGGCCATGAAGCCGAGCATCCCGATCGCACCCGTCACCGAGCCGAGACCGTCGACCCGGTAGCCGCCGATGAAGGCGATGTTCACGATGACGGCCGCGAACATCCCGGCACCGATCAGCAGCCCCCGGCCGACGGCGGGGACGGCGCCTTTCCCGGCCACCTCCACCGGCGCGCGGCGCTCGGACCACCGCACCACCCGGGCGTACACGAACACCGCGAGGGCGGCTGTCGCGACACCGAGGACCAGGGTGAGAAACGCGTTCCCCTGCACCGCGCCCACGATCGCGCCGCCGGCGAAGGCGACCACCGCGACGGCCACGAGCTGCTTCAACAGTCGCATGACGACTCCTTCAGGAAATTCCGCGACCGGAGCGCCGCGGCTACGCCGAGAACGCTAGGGATTCGACGGCCTGGGATCGTCACCGCACGGTGGACATTCGCCGGTAGCTCGCACGGGGGACAAGCCGGCACCGCCACCAGGGCCTATACCTCGCGTATACCGGCGTCTCGAATGCTCGGGCGTGCCCGCACACTCACGCGAAGAGAAGGTGACCACGCGACGGGGCCGCCGGGGGAGGGCATGGCCGGGGGAGCGGGCGGCGGGCGCCCCGGCTGATCGAAGGCCCGCCCCGGTGACCGGCCTCACGGGGGGGTGACGGTGTTCGAGTTCGACGTTCTCGGGCCGCTGCGGGTGAGCCGCGACGGGGTTCCCGTTCCGCTGGGCGCGGCGATGCTGCGACGCATGCTGGCGGCCCTGCTGTGCACGCCGGGCCGGCCGGTGGCGGTGCCTGCGCTGATCGAGGCCCTGTGGGGGAGCACACCACCCCGCAGCGCGCACAAAACCCTTCAGATCTACGTGCTGCGGTTGCGGCAGGCGCTGGGCGAGCGCGACCGCGTCGTCCACTGCGCCGGTGGTTACGCCGCCGCCGTGCTGCCGCAGGAGCTGGACGCGCTGCGCTTCCGGGAGCTGACGGCGGCCGGGCGGGCCGCCAGGAGGACCGCGGATCCGGCGACGGCGGGCATGCTGTTCGAGCGTGCGCTCGGCCTGTGGCGGGGACCGGCCTACACCGGCGTCGGAGACGTGGCGGTGGTCGCCGACGAGGCTCGGCGGCTGGAGGAGGAACGGCTGCTGACCTGTGAGGAGCTGGCCGTCGTCGACCTGGCCCGAGGCCGCCACGCGGAGCTGGTCACCGGCCTGACCGAGATGGCCGGGCGGCATCCGTACCGGGAACGGCTGCACGCCTGCCTGATGCTGGCCCTGGACCAGGCCGGGCGTCAGGCCGAGGCGTTACGGGTCTACCAGCGGACGCGGACCGTGCTCGGAGAGGAACTCGGCGTCGAGCCCGGCCGGATGCTGCGACGGGTGCACGAGGCGATCCTGCGGGGTGAGGCGACCGGCTCGTTCGCCGACGAGATCCTCGGGCCGGAGGGAGCCGCCTGCGCGTACGCGCGTGCCGGGCGCCTCGAAGCCCGGGACGCCGTGGGAAACACCGTGGGAAACACCGCCGGAAGCCCCATCGGAAGCGCCATCGGGGGCGACGCGGAGGGCCGGGCGGACCCGGGGTGGACGGGCAGAGGACGGACGGATGAGGGGTGGGCGGGGCCCGCGGCGACCGTGCCGTGCCATCTACCGCCGGACATCGCGGACTTCACCGGACGCCGGGACACGGTGGAGTCACTTCGGCGGTGGCTCACCGGCGCGGGCGGACCGACCGCCACCACGACCGCCGCGACGCCGGTCGTGGCGCTGTACGGCGGGGCGGGCACCGGCAAGACGACGCTCGCGGTCCACGTCGCCCACCGCCTGCGGGAGACGTTCGCCGACGGCCGGCTCTACGTCGACCTGCGCGGGACCTGCCCGCGGCCGATCGACCCGGCCGAGGCGCTGGCGCGGTTCCTTATCTCCCTCGGGGTGGACGCGCGGGCGGTGCCCGACGAAGCCGAGGAGCGCGGGAAGCTGTTCCGCACCGTCCTGGCCGATCGTCGCGTGCTGGTGGTGCTCGACGACGCCGCGGGCGAGGAGCAGGTCAGGCCGCTCCTGCCGGGTGGTCCGGGCTGCGCCGTGCTGGTGACGAGCAGGCGCGGGGTCGCCGGGCTGAGCGCCCGCACCGTGCGCCTCGGCCCGCTGGACCCGGCATGTGCGTCGGAGCTGCTCGGGCGGATCGCCGGGCCGGTCCGGGTGGCGGCGCGGCCCGCCGTAGCGGCCGAGATCGTCCGGCTCTGCGGTCACCTCCCTCTGGCCATACGGATCGCCGGGGCGAAACTGGCGCTGCGGGAGCACTGGCACCTCGGCCACCTGGCGGATCGCCTGCGGGAGGAGCGGGGGCGCCTGGACGAGCTCGCCCTCGGCGGCCTGTCGGTCCGGGCGGGGCTGGCCGCCGACTACGACAGGCTCGACCCGGCCACCCGGCGGGCGCTGCGGATGCTCGGCCTGCTCGACGTCCCCGCCTTCGCCGCCTGGATGCTCGCGGCGGCCCTCGACGTGACGGTGCGCGAGGCCGAGACGTACGCCGAACTGCTCGTCGACGCCCAGCTCCTGAGCTGCGAGGACGGCGACGGGAACGGGCGGTTCCGCTACCGCCCGCATGAGCTGGTGCGGCTCTACGCGCGGGAACGCGCCGAACTGGAGGAGCCCGCCGGCGAACGGCACACGGCGATCGTTCGCGTTCTCGGCGCGTTGCTCGCGCTGGCGGAGACGGCGGAGAGCTGCCTGCCGGAGCAGCCGGCCTCCGCCATCCGGGGCGGGGCCCCTTGCCGGTGTGCCGTCCCCGCCACCGGGGTCCTGGTCGGAGATCCGGCCGCCTGGTTCGACGGCGAGCGGGAGACCCTGCTGGCGGGGGTGACGCAGGCCTGCCGGCTCGGTCTGAGCGAGGCGGCCTGGGAACTGTCCGCCCGCGCGGCCGGCTACTACGCCTTCCGCGGCCACTACCGGGACTGGGCGTTCTCCCACGAGCTGGCGCTGCGGGCGTGCGCGGCAGGCGGCGACCAGTGGGGCGAGGCGGTGATGACGCGCGGCCTCGGCCACCTGCTCATGATCGGCGTGGAGCCGCGGCGCGGTGTCGCACCGGAGGCGATCGAGGCGGCACTCGCGGTGTTCGGCGCGGCGGGGGAACGGCACGGCGCGCTCGACCTGCTGTGCCTGCGGGCGTTCGCGCTGTGCCGCGGGGGAGACCCCGGCCAGGCCCGCGCGGTGGTGGACGAGGCCGTGGTCATGGCCGAGGAGATCGGCTACGAGCTCGCCCTGAGCCGTCTCTGGTATGTCCGCGCCGTCATCGACCGGGAGCAGGGGCTCCACGAGGACGCGCTCGCCTGCGCGGACCGCGCGTTCGGCCTGGCGATCCGCGGGAACAGTCTCGCGGCCAGGACCCTCGCCCTGCGGGAGATGGCCGCCGCCTGCCGCGACGCCGCCAGGGCCAGGCGCGTCTCCCTCCATCTGTGGGAGGGCCTGCAGATCTGCCGGCGACGTGGGGAGCGGCTGCTCCAGGCGTATCTGCTGCTCGCTCTCGGCGAGCTGTGCGTTCGCTTCGGCCGCGGGGACGTGGAGAAGCCGATCGAGCGGGCGCTGGCCGTGTTCGAGGAGTTCGGGGTTCCTTCCGGGCAGGCCGCCGGGCTCCGCGTCCTGGGCGAGTCACACCGTCTCGGCGGCCGGTCCGGCCAGGCGGTACGCGCGCTCGGCGACGCCGTACGCGTGGCGCGCGGGCTACGCGACCTCCACGAGCAGGCGCTCGCGCTGACGGCCCTCGGCCGGGCCCAGCACGACCGCGGCGACCGGGAGGCGGCCACGCGGTCCTGGACGGCGGCCCACCGGCTGCTCCTGCGACTCGGCAACACCGCCGAGGCCGCCGAGACCGGCGTGGCGGGCGCGGGCGGGGCCCTGCCCGGTCACGACAACCTGCGGATGACGACGCCCAGCACCTCGCTCACCGGCAGGTAACCCCAGTGCCGGGAGTCCCGGCTGGTCGGGCCGTCGCCGAGGACCACCAGCCGGCCGGCCGGGACCACGTCGCCCGGAGCGGCGCGCACGCCCGGTGCGACCTGGTCGGGCACTCTGTCGCCCGGCATCGCGGCCACCCGCTTGATCAGCCACTCCGTCTCACGCAGTCCGGACGCGCGTCCGGAGGAGCCCGCGCCGCCCGGCTGGAGGCGCCGGAAGACCACCACCTGGCCGCGCCGCAGGACCGCCCGCCCGCCGCGCCGGATGAGCACCCGATCTCCCGGCTGGTACGTCGGAACCATGCTGGTCCCGGCCACCCGTACCACGACGAAGCGCCGCCGGGCCGCGGCCACCCCGGCGGCCACCCCGGCGACCACGGTGGCGACCACGGCCGGCGACAGCAGCGAAATCACGAGATGTTGCATGATCAACCTTTCGGCCCGGCAGCCGATCGCGATTCTGCCGGGCCGCGGCTGCGCCCCGCCTGCGCGCCGGTTGCGCGGCTCCTGCCGCACGGCGCGCAGCCGGCGCGCAACCGCGGCGAAGGCCGCGCCGAGCATCCTCACAGGGCGGGCGGCCTACCACGCCCGAACCCAGCCAAGGGAGAAACCATGATCCGTACGCTGCACCGCCTGGGAGACCGGCTGCTCGAAAGGCTCCTCCCCGGCGCCGAAGCACAGGCTGACAACTGTTTCGAATACTGGCCGTCGGGTAACTGCAACCGCTTCAAGGACTGCTACCCCAACCCGACCGGCTTCCTCTGCATCACGTACTGGCGGAGCAGCTGCAGCAGCGCCTGGCAGAACATCGGCTACTGCTGACGCCGGCCGGCACGTCCAATGGTCTATGCCGTGCTGACCGTCCGGCTCGTGCTGACGGGGGTTTTCCTGGTATCCGTCCTCACGAAGCTGCGCACGCGGCGGGCCTTCGGCGATTTCACCACGGCGGTACGGCGGCTCGGCGGCCTTCCCTCGCGTTTCGCTACGCCTGCCGCCGTGGTGGTCGTCGCCGTCGAGGCCGGAACCGTCGTCATGCTGGCGGCGCCCGGCCTCGACGGCGACGCCAGGGTGGGCCTCCTGCTCGCCGGGGGCCTGCTCCTCGGGTTCGCCGCGGTCCTGGTCGCGGCGCTGCGGCGCGGGACGACCGTCGCGTGCCGATGCTTCGGCGGATCGGGTGAGCCGGTCAACCGCCGGCACGTGGCGCGCAACGTCGTTCTCGTCGCGTGCGCGGTGGCCGGGGCCGCCATGTCGTCCGCCGCGGGCGGCACGCCCGTCGCGCCGCCCGCCGCCGCGCTCTGCCTGATTGGGGCCTCGGTCGCCGTCGGTGCCGTCGTGCTCCTCGACGACCTGGTCCACCTCCTCCGATGACCTTCCGGGAGTCGCCGGCCCTCCGACGTCCGCCGGCCCCTGATGTCCGCTGACCCTCCGACGTCCGCTGACCCTCCGATGTCGGTTGACCCCCCTGATGCCCGTTGACCCCTTGATGGAAGGGAACGCCCATGGCCGTCCTGGTCGCCGCCGTCGTCCTGCTCGGCGGGCTTGTCCTGGTGAACCTGCTCCTGACCGGCGCGGTCATCAGGAGACTCAGGAAGACCACCGAGGAGTCCCGTGCCGGGAGACTGCCGGGAAGTCCCGGGCTCGGCGTGGGCGCCGAGGTCCCGGCCTTCTCCGCGCTCACGGTCACGGACACGAAGGTCACCAAAGACGACTTCGCGGGCGAGCGCACCCTCGTCGGGTTCTTCAGCACCGACTGCCCGCACTGCCTGCCGAAGGCGCCCACCTTCGTCGCGACCGCCCGTGACGCCGCCTCCGACGGTGTACGCGTGCTGGCGGTGGTGGTGGAGGGCGAGCGGAGACCCGCCGAGCTGCTCGCCGCCCTGGCCGACGAGGTGAGCGTCGTCGTGGAGGGCGAAGGCGGCGCGATGGCGGACGCGTTCGAGGTCAGGGCCTTCCCGTCGTTCTTCCTGGTCGCCCCCGACGGGACCGTCGCCGGTAGCAGCCTGAAGCCGGAGCTGCCGGCGGGCGCGCCGACCCCCGCCTGACCGGCGTGAGGTCACGACTCGGGCCGCTGCGGCTCACCCTGGCGCTCGTCTGGCGGGCCGGACCGGTTCTCGCCCTGTCCCAGATCGTCATGGCGGTGCTGGCCGGCGCCTCTCCCGTTGCGATCACGTGGCTCACCAAGCTGCTGATCGATCGCCTGAGCACCGGGCCGGGTTCCTCGACGCCGCCGCTCGCCGCGGCGATGGCCGTGGCCGGAGCCCTGACCGCGTTGCTGCCCCACCTGTCCGGATGGGTCCAGCGGGAGCAGCAGCGCCGCATCGCGTGGCGCACCAGCGACGAACTGTTCACGGCGGTGTGCCGGATGCAGGGACTGACCAGGCTGGAGAACCCGGATTTCCACAATCGGCTCCAGCTGGCGCAGCAGTCCGCGCAGACCGCCCCGCAGCTCGTCACCGAGTCGGCGCTCGGCGCGGCACGCGGCGGTATCACCATCGCCGGGCTGCTGGGCGCGCTCGGCACGCTCAGCCCGCTCCTCGCCGCCGTCGTGGCCGCGGCCGCCGTGCCCGAACTGGTCGTCCAGCTCCGGCTCGGCCGCCGGCGGGCGTACCTCCGCCTGGAGATGGCCCCCGCGGAGCGCCGCCGGATGTTCTACCAGACGCTGATGCTCGACCATCGGGCCGCCAAGGAGATCCGGCTGTTCGGCATCGGAGGCTTCCTGCGGGGGCGCATGCTGGGCGAACTGGCCGCCGAGCAGCGGGCGGAACGCCGGATGGACCTGACGGCCTTTCGCTACAACGGAGCGCTCACCGCACTCAGCACGGTCATCGCGGGCGCCGCGCTGGTCGTGCTGGTCTCCCGGATAGCGGAGGGCCAGGCCGGCATCGGCGACCTGGCCGTCCTCACCGCCGCCCTCGCCGGCACCCAGTCCTCCCTGTCCGGCACGGTGATCCAGGTGGCACACCTGAACGAGGCACTCGTCCTGGCCGGGCACTACGCCCACGTCGTCACCATCGGACCCGACCTGCCGGAACCCGCCACCGATGGCGGCGTGTCACCGCTGCGGCACGACATCGAACTCCGCGACGTGTGGTTCCGGTACGACGCCGGTCATCCGTACGTGCTGCGCGGCCTGAACCTGACCATCCCGCACGGGCGGAGCGTGGCCCTGGTCGGCCTGAACGGCGCGGGCAAGAGCACCGTCGTCAAGCTGCTGTGCCGCCTGTACGACCCCGAGCGCGGCAGCGTCCGCTGGGACGGCGCCGACCTGCGCGAGCTGCGCGTCGACGACCTGCGCCGCCGGATCGGAGCCGTGTTCCAGGACTACGTCGCCTACGACCTCACCGCGGCCGAGAACGTCGCCGTCGGCGACGTCGGCGCTCTCGGCCGGCCGGAGCGGATCCACGAGGCGGCCCGCAGGGCGGACATCCACGACGCGCTGGCGGGCCTTCCCCGCGGCTACGACACCATCCTGTCGCGGTTCTTCGCCGCCGAGCAGGACGAGGATCCCGGCCGGGGGGTGCTCCTGTCCGGCGGGCAGTGGCAGCGCGTCGCCCTCGCCCGCGCACTTCTCCGCGCGGACACCGCCGACCTGCTCATCCTCGACGAGCCCAGCTCGGGACTCGACCCCGAGGCCGAGCACGCCATTCATCAGCGGCTCCGCGACTACCGCGGCGGCCGTACGAGCCTTCTCATCTCGCACCGCCTCAACACGGTGCGCGGCGCGGACCACATCGTCGTCCTCGCCGGCGGGCGGGTAGCCGAGCAGGGCACCCATGACGAGCTGATGGCCCTCGGGGGCGAGTACGCCCGCCTGTTCACCCGCCAGGCGGCCGATTTCCAGCTGGGCCGGGCCGAGCCGTCACCGCGATAACCGCTTGTGCTCCGCGCCTATCTGAGGCAACCTTGGACCCCAAGGAAAAATCTAGGGCTCCTAGGAAAACTCGGATCGTTTGAGAAGGGCGGCAGGCACATGGCGCGGGCCGGGTTGACGGCGGATCGGGTGACGCTCGCCGGTGCCGAACTGGCGGACGAGGTCGGGCTCGAGCACGTGACCATGTCGGCGGTGGCACGACGGCTCGGGGTGAAGGACGCCAGCCTGTACGCGCACGTCCGCAGCCTTGAGGACCTGCGCGGGCGGATCGCGCTGCTGGCGGCGGACGAGAAGACCATCCGCATCGCGGAGGCGACCGCCGGGCGGGCCGGGAAGGACGCGCTGGTGGCGTACGCGAACGCCTGGCGGCAGTACGCCCACGACCACCCGGGCCGATACACGGCGACGCAGATCCCGATACAGATCGATCCCGAGCTCGCGGCCCGGGCCGCCGGGCCGCGGCGCGCCGTCGAGCTGACCTACAGCATGCTGCGCGGCTACGCGCTGGAGGAACCCGACCTGACCGACGCGGTCCGGCTGATGCGCAGCACGCTCCACGGCTTCACCAGCCTGGAGGCCGCGGGCGGGTTCGCGCACGCGCGTCCGGCCGAAGACACCTGGGCCCGCTGCCTCGACGCCCTGCACACCCTCCTTGAGCACTGGCCCACGCACGACGAAGGAGACTCGGCATGACCAGCCCGGCCATCGGCCACCTGCGCGTGGATGGCGCCACCCTGCACTACGAGGTGCGCGGAGAGGGGCCGCTCCTGCTGCTGATCCCCGGCGGCACGGGCGGCACGGCCTCCTTCGACGGCGTCGCCGACGCCCTGGCCGCCGACTACACCGTCGCGTCCTACGACCCGCGCGGCATCTCCCGCAGCCCGCTGGACGACCCGGAGGCCCCGCAGCGGGTCGAGCGGCACGCCGACGACGCGTTCCGGCTGCTGGAGCTGCTGTCTCCGGACGCGCCCGCCCGCGTGGCCGCCTGCAGCTCGGGCGCCATCGTCGCGCTGCACCTGCTCACCGCCCATCCCGAACGGATCGAACGCGTCGTGGCGCACGAGCCGCCGGTGGTGGAGGTGCTGCCGGACGCGGCCGAGCACCGCCTGCTGCTCGCCCGCGTCCAGGACACGTTCCGCCGGGAGGGGCTGATGCCGGCGGCGGCCGTCTTCGCGGCCGGCCTGAGGCGGCCCGGCGCCGATCCCGTCGACGTCAGGGCCGATGCCGGAGTCGATGCCAGAGCTGATGCCAGAGTCGATACCGGTGCGGCCACCGAGCTTCCCCCGCAGGCGGCGGCCCGGGTGCAGCGGACGATGGCGGACATGCCCTACTTCCTCGGGCGCATCGTGCCGGGCTTCATGGCGTACAGACCGGACGTGGATCGCCTGGAGGCTCTGTCGGACCGGCTCGTGCTCGCCGCGGGAGCGGACTCGCGGGGCGAACTGCCCTACCGTCCCGCCGCCTTCCTCGCCGAGCGGTTCGGCACGGAGCTCGTCCACTTCCCCGGCGGGCACACCGGGCTCAGCACGCACCCCGCCGAGTTCGGCGAGCTGCTCCGCAAGGTGCTGAGCGCCTGATCGGGCCGCGCCGGCGAAGTCCTGCCGCCGGGTGTCGTATGAGGCGGGTGCCCAATCGTCTTCCTGTCGAAGGCCGATCGAAGGCCGATCGAGGGAAGGGAGTCAACCGTGAAGTACGTGCTGATGTTCGCCGAGACCGAGGAGTTCGTCACGCGTCTGGAGGCGATGGACGAGCTGGAGCGCGAGGCCGCCTACGAGGCGGTGATGCGCTGGTTCGCCGAGAACTCCGGCAAGATCACCCATCACGCGCATCTGGCGCCCGCGCACACCGCGACCACCGTGCGTCTCGACGGCGGCGAGCCCGTCGTCACCGACGGGCCGTTCGTCGAGGGCAAGGAGGTCGTCAGCGGTTACGCCGAGGTGGAGGTGGCCGACTTGGACGAGGCGTTGAAGCTGGCCAGGTCCTGGCCGGCGTGCCCGCTCGTGGAGATCCGCCCGATCGCATGAGCGGACCGGACGGCGGCCGGGGGAGCCGCGAGGCGCTGGCCCGCGTGGTGCGCGAGCACGCGGGCCGCCTCGCGGCCTGCCTGGTGTCGCTGCTGGGCGACTTCTCCGCCGCCGAAGACCTGGTGCAGGACGCCGTGGAGACCGCGCTGCGCCGCTGGCCGGTCGAGGGCGTGCCGGACCGGCCGGACGCCTGGCTGCTCACCGTGGCACGCCGCCGCGGCCTCGACGTGCTGCGGCGGGAGACGAACTACCGCGCCAAACTGGCCCAGTTGCGGTGGCCCGAGCCGGGGAAGGGCGACGACCGGCTGCGGCTGATCTTCACGTGCTGCCATCCGGCGCTGTCGCCGGAGGCCCGGATCGCGCTGACCCTGCGCGTGGTGTGCGGGCTGAGCACCGCGCAGATCGCCGCGGCCTTCGTCGTGCCGGAGACGACGGTCGCCCAGCGGATCACCCGCGCCAAACGGAAGATCGCCCTAGCGGGCGTCCCCTATCGGATCCCGGCCGCGGACGAACTGCCCGAGCGGCTCGGCGCCGTGCTCGCGGTCGTCTACCTGCTGTTCAACGAGGGCTATCTGTCGAGCACCGGCGACCGGGCCGAGGCACGCGACCTGGCCGACGACGCCGAGTGGCTGGCCGCGCTCCTGGCGGGCCTCATGCCGGGTGAGCCGGAGGTGGCCGGGCTGCTCGCGCTCATCCGGCTGCACCGCGCGCGCGGCGCGGCCAGGTTCGACTCCCACGGGCGTCTGGTGCCGCTCGCCGAGCAGGACCGCACGCTGTGGGACCACGCCGCGATCGCCGAGGCGACCGCGGCGCTGACCCGCGCCGCCCGGGCTCATCGCCGGCCGGGGCCCTACCAGTTACAGGCCGCGATCGTGGCCTGTCACGCCGAGGCGGCCGGCTTCGAGCAGACCGACTGGGCGCAGATCCTCGTGTTGTACGACATGCTCCTGGCCGTCGCCCCCTCGCCGGTGACCCGGCTGCACCGGGCCGTCGCCCTGCGCTACGTCAAGGGGCCCGCGGCCGCGCTGGCGGAGCTGACCGGCCTGGAGGAGACCCTGTCCCGCTATCCGCTCCTGCACGCCACCCGGGCAGAACTGCTGCGCGCGCTGGGCGACACGAGCCAGGCGCGGATCTCGGACGAGCGGGCGCTGGGCCTGACCGCCAACCCGGCCCAGCAGGCCCTGCTCCACCAGCGGCTGGACCCGGCTCACGGAGACGTCAGGTGTGGCTGATCATCACGTGCTTGACGCGGGTGTAGGCGTCGAGGCCGTACCGGGACAGGTCCTTGCCGGTGCCCGAGTGCTTGAAACCGCCGTGCGGCATCTCGGGGATGATCACCTGATGGCAGTTGACCCAGACCGCGCCGAAGTCCAGCGCGGCGGAAAGGCGCATGGCCCGCCCGGTGTCCCTGGTCCACAGGCTGGAGGCGAGCGCGTACTCGACTCCGTTGGCCAGGGCGACGGCCTCGTCCTCGTCCGCGAACGGCTGCACGGTCACGACCGGGCCGAAGATCTCCTGCTGCACGACCTCGTCGTCCTGCCGCACGTCCGCGACCACCGTCGGCGGGAAGAAGTAGCCGGGACGGTCGAGCCGGGCGCCGCCGGCCACCACCCGGGCGTGCGCGGGCAGCCGGTCGAGGAACCCGGCGACCCGCCCGGCCTGCGCGGCGTTGTTGGACGGGCCGAGGAACACGCCCTCCTCGTCGGGGTGGCCGACGGCGAGGGCACGCGCCGCCTCGGCGAGCGCCTCGACGAACCCGTCGTAGGCGCTCCGCTCGACGAGCACGCGGGTGACGGCCGTGCAGTCCTGTCCCGTGTTGAAGAACGCCGCCTCGGCGATGCCGGCGGCCGCCGCGGCCGGGTCCACGTCGGCGAAGACCAGCGCGGGGGCCTTGCCGCCCAGCTCCAGGTGGACGTCCTTGAGATCGCTCGCCGCGGCCGCCATCACCTCGGCTCCGGCCCGCGTCGAGCCGGTGATGGCCACCATCTCCACTCCTGGATGCGCGACCAGGGCGCGGCCGGTGTCCCGGTCGCCGCACACGACGTTGACCACGCCGGGCGGGAACACCCGGGCGCACAGCTCGCCCAGCAGCACGGTCGAGCCGGGCGTCGTGTCGGACGGCTTCAGCACCAGCGTGTTCCCCGCGGCCAGCGCCGGGCCGACCTTCCAGGCGGCCATCATCAGCGGGTAGTTCCACGGCGTCACCTGGGCGACGACGCCGATCGGCTCACGGCGTACGAACGAGGTGTGCCCCTCGGCGTACTCGGCGGCGCCGAGGCCCTCCAGCACCCGCGCCGCGCCGGCGAAATAGCGGATGGCGTCGATCGCCCCGCCCACGTCGACCCGCAGCGCGGTGCCGCGCGGCTTGCCGGTCGCCCGCACCTCGGCCTCGGCCAGTGCTTCCCTGTTGTCCGCCATCAGATCGGCCAGCTCCAGGAGCAGCCGCTGACGCTCGGCCGGGGTGGTGCGCCGCCAGGTGCGCGACGCCTGGGCGGCGGCCGCGACGGCGTGGTCCACGTCCTCCCCGCCCGAGCGGGCCGCCCGGGCGTACACCTTCTCGGTGGACGGGTCGACCAGGTCCATCCACTCTCCGGACGCCGGGGCCCGGCTCTGTCCGGCGATCACGTTGCGCACGGTGTCCACGGCCGTTTCCTCCCAGGTCATACGGTCGCGGCGGCGCGGGTGAGCGCGGCGCGATAGCGGGCGGCGGCGGAGGCCATGCCCACCAGCACGACCCCGACCAGCTCGCCGCCGCGGTGGTAGCCGACGACGACTTCGCCGTCGAGGTCGCCCTCCAGCACCCGGATGTCGTCCGGTCGCGGCCTCCCGATGTGCGGGGGTGGTGGCCCGGGTGGCTCCGGACCGGCCCGTGCGGCCGGTCCGGAGCGTGATCACCGTCGCGACGCCGGCGGGCTCTCACGGCCACGCCGGCCCCACTGCCCAGGCGGCATCACAGCCGCCCAGCCGCCCTGCGGTTACCGGCCCGGACTTCTCCGGCTGTACTCCGGCGGGTCCTCGATCTCGCGGGACTTCCGATTGGCATCCGAGCCCATCGGGATCTCTGCCGTGTCGTCCAGAGACATGTCGTTCCCGCCCCGGGGTTCACCGTCGAGCAGGGCGTCGCCTCGGTGGCCCGGGCAGTCCGGGGTCTGCGCCCGCTCTTCCCGCGGGCGCCTGGACCGGCTTCCCTGTTGGTCCTTCCCCATGAAGACACCTCCAGGATCATGTGAGTGAGGGCCTGCACGCCCTCGCATGATGGGTACCCGCTGCCCGGTATCGCCCTGGTCACCGATCGGCATGACCAGCCTGAGACAGCCCTCGCCCTCAGTCCCTCACGGCCGGGGCCGCTCACCTGCGGCGCGCGGGAGCGCTCAGCACGTCGCTGAGGTCGTCGACCTCCAGCCCGCGCCCCGGCCTCGCCTTCGGCGCAGTGATCGTCATCGGCTTCTCCCAGTTCCGGTACTGCGTGGCCAGGTGCGCCCGCAGAATCCGGTCGTCTCCGAGTCCCCGGACCGCGGGCCGGGGGTGCGCGTAGAAGCGCCAGCCGACCCGGTAGGGCCAGCCGCGGTCGTCGTACATGTACGTCCATGTCACCTCGGACGTGCCGAGGGCCGAGGTCCCCGCGGCCTCGCGGAAGCTGGGGGAGACGCGGTAGAGATCCTTGAGCCGGATCGTCCCGGTAAGTGTGTAGATCCGCTGCTTGCGTCCGGTGGTGCGGTCCTTGGTCCAGGGTGTGACGGTCTTGCGGCTCTTGGTGGACAGCAGCGTGCGCAGCGTGGCCGGCTCCAGGACGTTGATGAACTGGTCGCCGTACGCGGCGGCGGCGCCGCTCGCGCGGCCGGTGCGCGTCCACGACTTCGCCCGCGGCGCGAGCTGGTACTGCCAGCCGCCCACGCTGACCGTGCGCAGCGTCCCCACCGTACGGAGCAGACCGGCGAAGTAGGGGTCCTTGGCCGCCTCGTCCACCATCAGCTGCTTGTTGCCGACGCTCAGCTGCCGGATGTGTTCCGAGGCGATCACGCCGGACCGCCCCAGCTTGACCTTGCCGGTGCCGTGCAGTTCCATGCCGCTCCCGATGTAGGTGCGCTTGCCGTTGCTCAGCTGCACCTGCCGCGTCAGATCCGTGGAGGCGCCGGCGTAGAACTCGGTGGTCGCGCCGGCGCCGAGGGCGAGCAGGGAACGCAGGCCCGCCAGCGGATCGGGTTCGGCGGCTTGGGCATGGGCGGTGGTGGGAGCGGCGGTCGCGAGGGTCAGGGCGACGATGAGGGGGTGCATGCCATACATCCAGGTGAGTGAGCGCAGATCGATCTTGGTGTGTGGTGAATGTAGCGTGATTCCGCTTTCTCCTTGCAGTCCGGATCGTGGCCGTATCCGGGTGGGAATTCACGTCCTCGGCCGCCCGGCCCGGCTCCTGGCCGGTGCCGTGCGCCGATCGGCGGGGTGCCCATCCGCTCCAGCTCCGAGACCTTCTTGCCCGCGAGATCGGACCGGCGATGTCGGTGGCATCTGATGGAATCGGCGAAACCAGATCGTGCGACGTCGTAGGAGCCCCGTCGTGGACCGTCACGCGTGGAAGCCGTTCCTCCAGCGTTGGAGCGAGGAGTGGCGCATCGCCCATCCCGGTGAGGAGCCGGGCGGCGATCCCTGGCTCGGGTGCCCGCCCGCCACCGAGGACGAGGTGCAGGCGCTGGAGGCGCGACTGGGATGCGTGCTGCCCCCGTCATTCCGGGAGTTCCTGCTGGTCACCAACGGCTGGCGGCACGCCGGCAACTTCGTCTGGAGCCTGCGCGGCACCGAGGAGATCGGCTGGCTGACCGATCTGGAGCCGATGTGGGCCGAAACCTGGGTCGACCGGGAGGTGAAGTACGAGGACCCGGCGGCGGCACGATCGTTGCTGATCTCCCTGCGGGCGGACGCCGGTGTCGTCTACCTCGATCCTGGCGACGTCGACGAGCGCGGTGAATGGGCGGCCTACGACGTGTTCTCGTGGAGAGCGAGGGGGCCCGAACGGCACGGCTCGTTCCACGAGAAGATGTACCACTTCTACGCCGAATTCCACGCCCTCGACCGCCCCCGCTGCGAGACCCAGCGTGAGTGGGACGCCACGGTCGAGGACGCCCGGCTGGCGAGCCTGCGCGGCGAGGTGGACCGTCCGCTGGCCGTGTTCGCGCAGGCGGCGCGCTTCGGCCGCGACCGCGCGATTCGATGCCCCGCTCGCGACAAGACCGCCGATCACAACGGGTCAAATACCAGTTCCCAGGCGACGGCCGGACGCAGCGGGTCGAGAGGCCCCTCGGCCGTCATCAAGCACGGCGGGAGGAGCCGGCGTTCCGGGTCTGCTTCGGCGATCCGGAGTTCGACGCGGCCGCGCATGCCGCTCTCGACGCCGGTGAAGACGCCTGGCCGCGCCTGCTCGACGCCCTCGTCCACTGGCGGCCACTGCATGAGGACCACATCGCGCCCATCGCCCTGCTCGCCGACCCTCGGGCCGCGCGGCTGATCACGCCAGAACGCGGACGCGAACTCCTGGCCGCGAGTCGGGGCTGACCGCAGGTCGGTTCGCCGCCTACCGGTCGACGGCCTGACACATGCGACGCGATCGCGGTGATCTCGCCGGTGGGGTCATCTGACGCGGGAGAGGCCGGCGACCCGGCGGCCCAGCAGGGCCAGCAGACACGTCATGACCACCCCGACGGCCGCCAGGCCGGCGCGGTCGGCCGCCGTGTCGGTGTTGGAGATCAGGCCGAAGGCGGTGTGCGCGATCAGGGCGCCGGAGGCCAGGGCGAGGCTGTGCCGGTCCGTCCACAGGCCGCCGGCGGTCCAGCGGCGCAGGAGCCACGTGACGGCGACCGCCAGAACGGCGGCAGCCGCCATGGGCACGATCACCCACCCGCCGTGGGTGAACGCGGGCTGGGTCGCGCCCCCGAAGGGGAACAGCAACGCCAGGTATCCGAAGGCGGCCACGGCGCCGAACACTCCGGCCGTCGCAGGCGCGGGCGGGCTGACCGAAGGCATGCCCGGGCGGAGCTTCAACCGCAGCCCCACCCCCGCCAGCAGGACCACGGCGGCCGCACAGCCCGCGAGGACCGCCGGTGGCGCCTCGTACCCGGGGTCGATGGACGTCACCACCGTCACCCGCAGCAGCAGCGCGCCGAGGACGAAGACCGTCCCGGCCAGCCAGGTGCCGAGTCTGCCCAGGTAGGGCCGGTCACGCAGGGACGGGACGATCAGGTCGGTCAGGAGGATCGGGATCGCGGCGCTGAAGACCGCGTGGTAAGGGATCTGCAGCTCGGCGTAGGCGCTGTTGAGGCCCAGGACCCGGGGCGCCCATCCGGCGGCGCCGTAGATCGTGGGGCTGCTCAGCGCCTGCAGCGCCAGGCCCTCCTCGACGATGCCGTAGGCCGCCCCGAGCAGCAGCACCCCGGTCAAGCCCGTCCCGGCCCGCCGCACCAGCTCGCGCACCAGGACGACGCCCGCGCCGTATATCGGGATCCACAGCAGCAGGAGCCAGGCCATCCGCAGCGGCGGGTTGCCGAGGGTGAACTCGGCCACGAGCGGTGTGATCACCGCGAGGAGCAGTGCGGCCAGCCGGCCGCGCGTCTTGTTCGAGGTCATGGGCCCAGCGTCTTCCGCACGCCCCATGCGCGTCTGCCGCCCCGGGTCCTGGCCGTGGCAACCCAGGTGACAACCCGGCGTCGACTTTGGTTGCTGCCGTCGGCCGCCCCGCCGTCACTACGCTGGGCGTCCGTGACGGCAGACGTACGGCCGGGCCCGGCCAGGACGCGGCGGGACCGGGCGATCCGAGTGGGGGGCGTCGTCTGCGCGCTGGTCGCGGCGGGGGTCGTCGTGCAAGCCGATGTCGACGGGGCTTCCGGCTGGCTGGTCGCGGACGTGGCCGGCGGTGCGGCGGCGTGCGGGGCGTTGTGGCTGTCGCGCCGGTGGCCGGCCACCATGGCGCTCGTGGCCGTGGCGCTGGCGGTGCCCGCGGCCTCGGCGTCGGTCGCGGCCGGCATCGCCACGCTGATGACCTCTCTGTACCGCCGCTCGGCCGTCGCGATCGGAGTCGGCGCGGCGTGGGTGGCCGCGACGCTGGCCCGGTTCTGGCTGCGGCCGCCGGGGCTTGCGCCTTATCCGGTGTGGGCGCTGGTCGCGGTGCTGTTCGGGGTGGCGCTGACCGGATGGGGGATGCTGGCGCGGGCCCGCCGTCAACTGGTGCTGTCGCTGGCGGAGCGGGTCCGCAGGGCCGAGGAGGAGCAACGGCGACGCGTCGAGCAGGCCCGCCATGCCGAACGCCTGGCCATCGCCCGCGACATGCACGACGTGCTGGCGCACCGGCTGTCGCTGCTGGCGCTGCACGCCGGGGCGCTGGAGTTCAACGCGCGGGCCGACCCCGAGGAGGTGGTCGAGGCGGCCGCGGTGGTGCGCTCCAGCGCGCACCAGGCGTTGCAGGAGCTGCGCCAGGTCATCTCGGTGCTCCGCGAGGCGCCCGTCCTGGCCGAGCTGGACCTGCACGCTCTGGTCGAGGAGGTACGGCGGGCGGGCATGGAGGTGGAGATGCACGACGACGGCGTGCGTCTGCCCGGCCTGCCGGGCCTGACGGCGCGGGCGGCCTACCGGATCGTCCAGGAGGCGCTCACCAACGCCAGGAAGCACGCGCCGGGCAGGCCCGTGACTGTCCGCCTCGACGGCGGGCCGGAGCGGGGGCTCGCCATCGAGGTGCGCAATCCCGTGGTGCGCAATGCCGTGGTGCACGCTCCCCGGGGCGAGGGCGCCGGGCTGGCCGGGATGCGGGAGCGGGCCGAGCTGGCGGGCGGCCGCGTGGAGCAGGCCGGGATTGAGGAAGGCGAGTTCCGCCTGGCGGTCTGGCTACCATGGCCGGTGTGAGCGCCATACGCGTGCTGGTCGTGGACGACGACCCGCTCGTCAGGGCAGGCCTGACGCTGATGCTCAAGGGCGCTGACGAGCTCGTCGTGGTGGGCGGCGTGGCCGACGGCGCCGACGTCGGAGCCGCGGTCGACGCGTACGCGCCCGATGTGGTGCTCATGGACATCCGGATGCCGGGCCTGGACGGGATCGACGCCACCCGGCTGCTTCGGCGGCGACCCGACCCTCCCCACGTCATCATGCTGACCACGTTCGACGCCGACGAGCACGTCTTCGGCGCGCTGCGCGCCGGGGCCAGTGGGTTCCTGCTCAAGGACACCCCGCCGGAGGGCATCGTGGACGCGGTCCTCCGGGTCGCCGCGGGCGAGCCGATCCTGTCACCCGGCGTGACCCGGCGCCTGATCGCCCACCTGGCGCCCAAGGCGCAGGACCGTCGCCGCGACGAGGCGCGCAGGCTGCTGTCCAGGCTCAGCGACCGCGAGCGCGAGGTCGCCGCCGCGGTCGGCCGGGGCGGCTCGAACGCGGACATCGCGGCCGAGCTCCACATGAGCGTCGGCACGGTAAAGAGCTACATCTCCCGCATCCTCACGAAGACCAACCTGGACAATCGCGTCCAACTCGCCCTCCTCGCCCACGACAATCCGCTCTAGGACCGACCGGATACCGGCCATTGCCCGTGCGAGACACCCTGTCCTGAAACGCGCCGGGGCGGCTGCGCGGCGCGGGTCGAGTTGGCCCAGGCCCGCTCGCGCACGGTCAACGCACCTCACCTGGCGGCTCTCGTACGTGCCGGAGTCGCTTCGGACGGGGCGCGCTCATCGAACGTGACGAGATCAGGGCGGCATGACCGATCATGCCGAACGTCCGCTGCTCTTCCTCGACGTCGGCGGACCGCTTCTCCCGTACGGCGAGGACCCGCAACGCGGGTGATGACAAACCCCAGCAGGAGCCAAGGAGATGGGCGAAGGCTCCATCGTCGTGGTAATGCACTGAACTGGGCTTGACGTCCATCGGCGTAGCGTCGGTGTCATGAGAGGGGTATCGGCCCTGGTGGAGCTCTAGACAACAGTGGATGTGCGTCAGCGGATGAACAGCTGACGGATGGATGGCCGGGTGGGTCACGCACCTGCGCGAACTCGCCCGAGGTGGAGTGCTGACCCTGCTCACGGCGACCGGCGCGCGGTGGCGCCCGCACATCTCCAACGCAGGCCAGGAGGCCCGGCATGGGGCACAACGTGGCACAGAAGCTGATCGCCACCCACCTCCTGTCCGGCGACATGACCGCCGGGCAGGAGATCGCACTCCGCATCGACCAGACACTCACCCAGGACGCGACCGGCACCCTGGTGATGCTGGAGCTGGAGGCGCTCGACCTGGACCGGGTCCGGACCGAGGTGTCGGTGCAGTACGTCGACCACAACCTGTTGCAGACCGACAGTAGGAACGCCGAAGACCACGCCTTCCTGCGCTCTGCTTGCCACCGTTTCGGTCTTTGGTACTCCAAGCCGGGCAACGGTGTCTCCCATCCGACCCACATGCAGCGCTTCGGCATCCCCGGCAAGACCCTGGTCGGCTCCGACAGCCACACACCGGCGGCGGGCTCGCTGGGGATGCTGGCGATCGGCTTGGGCGGCATCGAGGTGGCGATGGCGATCGCCGGCGAACCGGTCTACCTGCGTATGCCCGACATCTGGGGCATACGGCTGACCGGCGAACTGCCGCCCTGGGTGAGCGCCAAGGACGTCATCCTCGAAATGCTGCGCCGGCACGGCGTCAAAGGCGCCGTGAACCGGATCATCGAATACCACGGGCCTGGGCTGGCGCAACTGACTGCCATGGACCGGCATGTGATCGCCAACATGGGGGCCGAACTCGGCGCGACCACCACGGTGTTCCCGGCTGACGATCAGGTCCGCACGTTCCTGCGGGCAGAGCGGCGTGAGCACGACTTCGTCGAGCTGCTCGCCGACGCGGACGCCACCTACGACGTCACCGACGAGATCGACCTGTCGCGTCTGGAGCCGCTGATCGCGCTGCCCAGCTCACCGGAGAACGTGGTCACAGTGCGCGAGGCAGCCGGTCGGCAGGTCGACCAGGTGGTGGTCGGCTCCTCAGCCAACCCAGGACTGCGTGATTTCGCCGTCGTCGCCGCCATCGTCTCCGGGCGGCAGGCGCATCCGAGGGTGTCGCTGGACATCAACCCGAGCTCACGGCAGATCCTGCAGGACCTCACGAAGATGGGCGCCACGTTCGCGCTGATCTCGGCCGGTGCGCGGCTGCACCAGTCCGGCTGCATGGGCTGCATCGGCATGGGCCAGGCGCCGGCCAACGGGCGCAACAGCCTGCGCACCGTTCCGCGCAACTTTCCCGGCCGGTCCGGAACGCGCGAGGACTCGGTCTTTCTCTGTTCCCCCGAGACCGCCGCCGCGGCCGCTCTCACCGGCCAGATCACCGACCCTCGCGACTTGCCACACCTTCTCGGCATCGACTGTCCGCACCTGGAACTACCGGCCGAGTCCAGTGTGAACACCGCCATGCTCGAACCGCCGCCCTCCGCGCACGCCGATCGGTCAGAACTGGTCAAGGGAGCGAACATCTCCTCGCTGCCCGGCTTCCCGCCGTTGCCCGACCGCATGGAGGCGCCGGTCGCGCTCAAGGTCGGCGATGACGTGTCCACCGACGAGATTCTGCCCGCCGGCGCCCGGGCGTTGCCCTATCGCAGCAACATCCCCAAGCTGGCCGAGTTCACCTTTGCACAGATCGACGAGGACTATGTCGGTCGGGCACACGCCTCCCGCGGCACCGGGCACATCGTGGTCGCCGGCGCCAACTACGGACAGGGCTCCTCGCGCGAACACGCTGTCATCGCCCCCCGCCATCTCGGCCTGCACATGGTGCTGGCTGTGTCCTTCGCCCGGATCCACTGGCAGAACCTGGCCAACTTCGGCGTGCTCGCGCTGGAATTCGCCGATCCCGACGACTACCACCGCGTCGAGCAGGGTGACGTTCTCGTGCTGGACGGCCTGAGGCACGCGATCGCCTCCGGCGGTGCCGAGATAACGGTGCGCAACGTCAGCCGAGGCCAGTTTTACTGCACCCGGCACAGCCTGTCCGACCGGCAGGTCGCGATGGTGCTGGCCGGTGGGCTGATTCCCTGGCTCCGCCAGCGGAGGGGGAGCCAACGGCCGGAGCCCGTCGCCTCTCGCGAGGCCGGGTAAGCGATGCTGCGGGCCGCGGCGGCGACCAGCCTCGCTACTCACCACCCTCGAGACCTGCTGCGACATCGGCCCCGGTGGTGATGTTCGTGCGCCATTGTCAGGGTCTGCGTTTCTGGCCGCGACCCTTCTGCGATGATCTCTGCGTTGCTCGAGACCGCCGAGGTTGTGTCCGGGCTGCTGCACTCGCCGGCGCTGGCCGAACGCTGGGAGCGGCCATCGCGCTGGCCGACTTCCGGGTCAGCGGCCTGGCCGGCCCGCCTGCTGACCCGGCTCGTGGAACTCGTTGTCCATCTCGACGACCTGGCGGTCAGCCTGGAGACACCCACCTGCGGTGCCCGCCGGGGCCGCCGACGCGGTCGCCGCCTGCCTGACCCGCATCGCCGTCGCCCGTCACGGTGTCCTGCCTGTGATCCGCACCCTGGCCCGCCGCGAACGCGCCTCCGACCAGATCGCCGCGTTCTGAAGCTCCTGCGCTCCGGACGTCCAGTGCGGCGGAACAAGGCACAGTCTCGGCTCTGCGCAACTTTGAGAAACGGCGACAGAGCCTCCAGCCGGAGTGCGGCGGTGTGCAACCGAGGGCAGACGCAGGCGATCCCCAACAGGACTACGAGGACGCCCGGAACCTGTTGTAGCCGGCCAAAGGCAAGGGCCGGCCGGAAGGTGCAATTCGGCGGCGACGGTGGGGCGAAGAATGCGGCATGAAGGGCCAGACACCGGGGAGGTGCTGCATGGTTTCATCCAGTGGGAATTCAAGGGTAAGAAATGTCGGCGATATGATTCTTGGTGGCGAGTTGCGGGTGGATCAGTCAGTCGCGGACCCTAATTTGGGGACTCGTCAGATCTTGTGGGATTCGATACCAGAGGCGCGCTCACTGATTAAAGAGCTGGAGGATGGCGAGGCCGAGGAAGCCGCGGAGGTGGGTCGAGAACCGTTCGTCAGCTTCTCCACCTATGTGATCAACTTACTACTTATCTTCGAGGATGCCGCAGAAAGGGGGCAGCTTGAGACCGTTGATCACTTCCTCGATGCTTACGAAAATATCCTAGAGATAAATCACGACTACACAAATATCGTGATGGACGATTGGGTGATCAAACGCGTCCGTCGTCTAGGTGAGAAGGTGAAGTCGCGCTGTGGCCCTCTTCTGAGAGGGCGGGCCTTCCCGAAGGAACAACAGGAGTAAGCAGTTGGGCTGCGCAACAAACGTGATGACCTTCGCCGACAAGGGCTACCACGGCGCAGGCGGAACCTTTCGGACCCGTTCAACGCCACCGCCACCGGCACCGGCCCCGGGCATAAGGACGTCAACCGCGCTCACCACTGCATCCGCGCCCTGGGCGAACGCGCCATCGCGACCTTGAAAGGGGGGAGCTAGTGTCAAAGTTCTGCTGCTGCCCTCGCCGCGCCACCGCGATCCTTCAGGTCATCCTCGTCATGCAAACCATGGAAGACGTCCGCTACCAGGGATGCAAGAGGTGCAGTCGTTGCATGAACGCTCCAGCGGCCGACCAACCTCTCCGGCGTCACCGAGGACGCTACGCTGCTTACGTTCGGATATGGCGAAGGCTTGTACGCGGGCCGCCTTTTGGCGGAAGGGGCGATGCGCGATGGACCAGAACGGCGGCACCGGGGTGGTGCGAGCTACCAGCCAGTCGGAGCACGCCGGTGTGATTCCCGTTGAGCCGATCCCTGGAGGTTCTCAGTGGCGATGAGACGAGCGGTTGACTGCTGAGGTCTGAACTCGACGGTGTAGACGAAGAGGACTCGACCGGTTCCAGATGCGGAGGGCCGAGGCGCGACTGCGTCGTGATGATCAACTAGCGATGAGGACGATTATCGTCAGTTGATCAACCGTGTACAAGCTGTGCTCGTCGGCCCACAAGATAGATTGGTCGGTATGAGCGCTCAGCCTGTGGATCCCGTCGGGTTCCGTGATCCCGGTGAGGATCCAGCCGCGATCTTCGAGGCGCTGCCGCCGCCGCACCGGGCCCGCTTCCGAGCCGAGTACGACGAGGCGCTGGAGGCCGCGCACGACCTGGCGCGCTTCAAGCAGGTGCAGACGTTGCTGCGTCAGTGGCGCCTGCGTGTGATCGCCTACAACCGCCCGGGTTATGAGGAGGCCGTCCAGGACGCTCTTCAGGAGCGTGCCGAGATGTTCACTCGCTACACCCCGCCGGAGTGGGAAGGCCGGGTGTGAGCTACAAGTTCGATGGTTTCCACGGACGCGCTCTATTGAGCTGAACGGTCTTCCTCACGAGGTTCGCGACGGCCCCCTCCTGGAGCGACTCATCGAACTCCTCCGCGACCCCTGGGACGCGATCGCGGAGCGTCCTGGCCAGTCCGCCGTGAGACATGCCTTCTTCGGGGGTGACAGCCAAGGAATGCTGACGTTCATCCTTGACGAGGAAGCGCAGTCCCTGCGCATCATCGACATCCTCTGGGCCGGCTGACCTGCTCTCGGCGGACCGGGTCGACGATGATCTTGTACACCTGCCGCCGCCCTGGCCGCGAGTGTCGCACCGGCCCGAACTGCGCGGAAGCTATCTGACCGTCCATCAGATGACCCGGTCAGTGGGTCAGGTCTTTGGGCCGGCGGCTTGTCCTCGCTGGTGGTGGCGGGCACCGGTGTTGCCGCGGCATCTCCTCGTCGCCACGCGAACACCAGGATGTAGAGGTTCTGGACATAGGCGATCCCGCCTGCGGATGAGCATGTTGACGAAGACCTTGCTCGGTCAGCCACGTGGCGCGTACATGATGATCAGTACGCCGGCCAGGCAGACGAGCGCGCCGATGATGTCCCAGCGGTCGGGCCGGAACCCGTCGACGAGCATGCCCCAGGCCAGGGAGCCGGCGACGAAGACGCCGCCGTAGGCCGCAAGAATCCGGCCGAAGTTCGCGTCGGGCTGGAACGTGGCGACCAGCCCGTACAGGCCCAGCGCGATCACGCCACCGCCGATCCACAGCAGGCCACGCTGCTCGCGTACGCCTTGCCAGACCAGCCATGCTCCGCCGATCTCGGCGAAGGCGGCCAGGACGAAAAGCAGCAGGGAGCGGATGACCGTCATGGCCGGTAGTACAGCGCATGGCAGCGGTCGATGCGTCTCCGGGTCACCCTCCGCACCGCGGCTCGGGCGCTCAGCGATGGTGCGGGTGGGTGCTCACGACGGTCAGTCCTCTTCCGGGGCGCGGAAGGCGGCCAGGTCGGCGTACGGCAGCGGGCAGTCGGGACAGGTGCAGTTCGTCAGGCTGTCGCAGCCTGCGGTGACCACTCGGGTGAGCGCGGTACGGATGGTGGTGAGGTCGGCGATGCGCGCGTCCACCTCGGCGATCTTGGCCTGGGCGCGGGCGCGCAGGTCGGGGGAGGGGTGACCGTGCCGGCCGGTGTCGATCAGCTCGGCGACCTCGTCCAGGGTGAAGCCGAGCCGCTGGGCGGCCTTGATGACGGTCAGCAGGGTGACGGTCTCCGGAGGGTAGGCGCGGTGCCCGCCGAGACTGCGCGCCGGTTCGGCGATCAGCCCGCGACGCTCGTAGTAGCGCAATGTCTGCGGGTTGACGCCGGCCTGCCTGGCCACCTGCCCGCTGCGCAGGTAGGAGCCGTCGAGATCCCGCCTCACGCCGATCCTCCCGATGCGGCGGACTCCGGTGCGGCAGGCCCTGATGCGGCCGACACGGCGCGTGCCTGGAGCGCGTCCAGCACCTCGACGTGCTCCGGCGGCACCGCCACCTCCAGTGCCAGGCCCCCGTCGGCGACGGTCAGGGTGAAGGTGAAGAAGGAGCAGCAGCCGTTCTCCCGCGCGGTCAGTTCGGCCGCCCGGGCCGCATGCTCCGGGCTGAAAGCGAGCTCCAGCCGCAGCCGCTCACGCCCGAGGCGCCGCACCGCCCGGACCGCCTCCGCGAACAAGGCGTCGAACTCGGCCACCCGCAGCGGCCGCTCCGCGGTGGGCAGGGTGCACGCCGAGGGAGCCCATCCCCGGTCAAGGGCGATGTCCTGGGTCATGCCTCTGACGGTAAGCCTGTACCTGGGTATCGGTTGCAACCCCTGGGGCGTGGTCGCCACGCGCCGTGGATTGTGCGGGCGGCATGTACGCGGGATGGCGTCGGACCGCCGATCACCCGGTGTCGTCCCGGGCAGGGGAGCAGCACGGGTCGCCGCACCGGCCGGACGAGGGGGACGGCGTGCGTGCGGGAACGGCGCAGCAGGCGTCCCCACGCCAGGCTTCGCGGCCTTCCTTGACCGCCACAGCGGCGATGACCAGGGCGGCGATCGGGTCGGCCCAGGACCAGCCGAGGGCGCTGTTGAGGGCGAGCCCGGCGAGCAGCACCGCCGACAGGTAGGTGCACAGCAGGGTCTGCTTGGAATCGGCGACCGCCGAGGCGGAGCCGAGTTCGCGGCCGGCGCGACGCTGGGCGTACGACAGCACCGGCATGATCACCAGAGAGACGGCGGCCAGGACCAGTCCGGGAGTGGAGTGGCCGGCCTCGCCGGCGCCGAGGAGGGTCCGTACGGCGTCGGCGGCGACGTAGGCGGCCAGCCCGAAGAAGGAGATCGCGATGATCCTCAGCGCGGTCTTCTCCCGTGCCTGGTGGTCGGCCGCGGAGAACTGCCAGGCCACGGCAGTGGCGGAGGCGACCTCTACGACGGAGTCCAGGCCGAACCCGATCAGTGCGACAGAGGAGGCGAGGGTGCCGGCGGTGATGGCGACGACGGCCTCGATCACGTTGTAGGTGATGGTGGCGGCCACCAGCAGCCGGATGCGCCGACGGAGCGTGTCGCGACGGGCGGGGGTCGGGCCGAGAGGGATCGCGGTCATCAGCAACACCCTTTCTCTTCCGTGTCCACGCAGGTGCGGTCGGCGGCCACCGCGATCACCGCGGTGCGCAGGTCGTCCAATGCATGGCCGAGCCGCTCGTCGGCAAGTTCGTAGCGGGTACGCCGGCCGATGGGCACGGCGACGACCAGGCCACAGTCGCGTAGGCAGGCCAGGTGGTTGCTCAGGCGGGTGCGGGAGATACCCAGCAGATCGGCCAGGTCGGCCGGATGGGCCGGAGCCTCGCGAAGCGCGATCAGGATGCGGCAGCGGATCGGGTCGGCCAGGGCGCGGCCGAACCGGGCGAGCACGTCGATGTCGGAGGCGATGGTGGCCATGCGCCGACGATACACGGGATCCTGAATTCATGGATTTCTGGATTATGGGTCGCGGTCCCTGCGCCGTGCGAGCCGCCGGCGGTCTGACAGACGTCGCGCACGAGACAGGGAGACGAGCTCCCGTGGGCCTGGTCGTGCCCGGTGGGGGCGTCCCCGCAGCGACCGCCGCGTGATGCCCGCCTGAAGCCGGATCGCGGGCTCCTCCGTCATTGACACCCCCCGGGGGTATGTTATGGTCTCTCACGACCGGATACCCCCCAGGGGTAACTGCGAAAGGAGGACGGGTATGTGCACGGCATGTGCGTGCGGCACGGAGTCGGCCCAGGCCGAGGTGATCGCTGAGGTGACCGCTGAGGCGAGCGCGGCGGGCGGCACGGCCGGGAAGGTCGGCAAGGTCTATTCGGTGAGCGGGATGACCTGCGGCCACTGCGTCTCGTCGGTGTCCGGGGAGATCGGCAAGGTCGGCGGCGTCACCGGGGTCGTCGTCGACCTGCCGACCGGCGCGGTCACCGTCAGCGGCGCGGGATTCACCGACGAGGAGATCCACGCCGCGGTGGAACAGGCCGGCTATCAGCCGGCGGGCCGGTCCTAGCGGATCAGGCCCCAAGAAAGGCGGTGGGCGTGCACCGGCATGCACGCCCACCTGCGGGGCCGGTCCGATTCGGCATCACACTCAACCCCACCCGCATCCTCCCATCGGGGGTGGATGCGAAGAACAGGAGTGCGGCAATGAACGCCGTCAATCCGCGTAGGTGGCGGGCACTGGTCGTGCTCGCCGCCGCGCAGTTCATGGTCATCATGGACACCTCGATCATCGGTGTCGCCTTACCGGACATGCAGCGCGATCTGGGTTTCTCTCCGGACGCGCTGCAGTGGGTCTTCAACGCCTACGTCATCGCCTTCGGCGGGCTGCTGTTGCTCGGGGGCCGTCTGTCCGACCTGTTCGGCGCCCGCAGGATCTTCACCGTCGGCTGGCTCGTCCTGATCGCCGGGTCGGTCGTCGCCGCCGCGGCGAGCGGCCCCTGGATGGAGATCCTGGGCCGTGGTGTGCAGGGCGTCGGCGGCGCGCTCATCGCCCCGGCCTCGATGACCCTGCTCATGATGCTCTTCTCGCACGATCCGCGGGAGCTCGGCAAGGCCATGGCCCTGTACGGCGCCGCGGCGCCGGCCGGAGGCACCGCGGGGGTGTTCCTCGGCGGGGTCGTCACCGAGTATCTGAGCTGGCCGTGGGTCTTCATCGTCTACATCCCCATCGGCGTGGCCACTCTGCTGGCCGTGCCCGCACTGCTGCCCGCGGTGGCCGGTCGGCGCGGGTCGGTCGACGTGCTCGGCGGCCTCGCCGTCACCGCCGGGATCGCCCTGGCCGTGTTCGCCATCGTGCGGGCACCGGACCAGGGCTGGGGGTCGGCCGCCACGCTGCTGGAACTGGCGGGGGCGGCTGTGCTGCTCGCGCTGTTCCTGATCGTGCAGCGTGTGATCCGGGAGCCGCTCATGCCGCTGCGGATCTGGCGCACCCCCGGGCTGGCCGTCGCCAATCTGGCGATGGCGCTGCTGGGCGCGGCCTGGATCCCGATGTGGTACTTCCTCAACCTCTATCTGCAGCAGGTCCTCGGCTACAGCGCCTTCCCCAGCGGAGCGGCCCTGCTTCCCATGACGATCGCGATCATGATCTTCATGATCGGGATCACCGCCCGGCTGCTCGGCAGGTTCGGCGCCAAGCCGCTGATCGTCATCGGGCTCGCCGTGCTGGCGGCAGGGGTGGCCGGGCTGTCCCTGGTCAGACCGGACGGGACCTTCGCCGCCGACGTGCTGCCCGCCTCGCTGGTCGCCGCGGTCGGCATGTCCCTGGTCTACATCCCGGCGATGATGTCGGCGATGTCCGGTGCTCGGCCCGAGGAGAGCGGGCTGGCCTCGGGCATCGTCAACACGACCTATCAGATCGGCTCGGCCCTCGGCCTGGCCGTGATGACCGCGCTCGCCGCGGGTGGGGGAGCGGCCGCAGCGGACGGCCCCGCCGCGCTCACCGACGGCTTCCAGGCCGCCTTCGCGGGTGCGGCCTTCGTGGCCGCGGCGGGAGCCGTGCTGACGCTGCTGCTCATGCGCAAACGCGCGTCGCCGGCGCCCGTCGCCGCGGACGCCCAGGCAGCGCAGGTCTAGGTCCCACCGACCGGGCCCATCCCCTGGTGAGGTGGGCCCGCGAAATACCCTAGGGGGGTAAGGTGTTAGATACAGGGGAGGATCTCAGTAGAGCGAGGCGGGGAGATGGCCGGATACACGGGGACCAAGGAAGACCACCTCAGGCGGCTGCGCCGGATCGAGGGGCAGGTCCGCGGACTGCAGCGGATGGTCGACGAGGACAAGTACTGCATCGACATCCTCACCCAGGTCTCGGCCGCCAACAGAGCGCTCCAGGCGTTCGCCCTGGAACTGCTGGACGAGCACATGGCGCACTGCGTCGCCGAGGCCGTCGCCAAGGGCGGCACCGAGGCCGACGTAAAGATCAAGGAAGCCTCCGAGGCCGTCGCCCGTCTCGTCCGTTCCTGATCGGTTATCACAGAGGAGAAGCGTCATGACCACTGCCATCTACACCGTCACCGGTATGACCTGCGGACACTGCGTCAGCTCGGTGAAGGAGGAGATCGGCGAGGTGCCCGGTGTCACCGGTGTCGAGGTCGAGCTGGCCACGGGGCTTGTGACAGTCGAGAGCGACAGCCCCCTCGACACGGCCACGATCAGGGCCGCCGTCGAGGAGGCCGGATATGAAGTGGTGGACAAGCAATGAACACGCCGGCCCGCCTGGGCACGTATGTCCTCGGTCTCGCCGTGGTCTTCGCAGGGGCGTTCGGCGTCGGCGGCGCCGTCGGCGCGACCGGACCGGCGCCCGCGAAGAACAGCCATGGGGACCACACGACCCCTCCACCGGCCACGCAGACGACGGAACACGTGCCGGGAGGACTCCAGGTGTCCCAGAACGGCTACACCCTCACCCCGCGGACCGCGACCGTCACCCCCGGGACTCAGACCGACTTCCGGTTCACCGTGGACGGCCCCGACGGCCGCCCGGTGACCGCCTACGAGACCCAGCACGACAAGAAGCTCCATCTCATCGTGGTCAGCCGGGATGGAGTCGTCTTCCGGCACCTGCACCCCGAGTTGTCGGGCGAGGGAATCTGGTCGGTGCCGCTGACGCTGCCCGACGCCGGCGCCTATCGGGTGTTCGCGGACTTCGTCCCCCAGGGCGCGGAAGGCCTGACTCTCGGCACCGACCTGTACGCCCCCGGCGACTACGCGCCCCGGGCCCTGCCCGCGCCGAGCCGTACGGCGACGGTCGACGGATACACTGTGCGGCTCGACGGCACGCTCACACCGGGTGCGGCCGGCGGGCTCACCGCCGAGATCAGCAAGGACGGCAAGCCCGTGACCGACCTGCAGCCCTACCTCGGGGCGTACGGGCATCTGGTCGCGCTGCGCGTGGGCGACCTCGCCTACCTGCACGTGCACCCCGACGGCGCTCCGGGTGACGGCGTCACCCCCGCCGGTCCCGGCATCACCTTCTACGCCGAGGTCCCCAGCCGCGGCGACTACCGGCTCTTCCTCGACTTCCAGCACGACGGAGCCGTGCACACCGCCGCCTTCACCGTACGGGCGGAGCAACCGTCGGGGGCGGCGGTCCCCACCGCCACGGCGGACCACGGATCCGAACACTCCCACTCCGGCCACTGACAGCGAGCATGACGCGGAAAGGAGGAACGATGGCCTCCATAACCGGTGACCGGCCGTCCGGCGCGGTCGAGCTTTCGATCGGCGGCATGACCTGCGCGTCGTGTGCGAACAGGATCGAGCGCAAGCTGAACAAGCTGGACGGGGTCACGGCCACGGTGAACTACGCCACGGAGAAGGCCAAGGTGACCTTCCCCGCTGAACTGGATCCCCATCTGCTGGTGGCGGAGGTGGAGAAGGCCGGCTACACGGCCAGGCTGCCCGAGCCGCCCACGGCCGAGCAGGCGGGTGATGAGCCGGGAGACGAGCTCGCTCCGCTGCGGACGCGGCTGCTGGTGTCGGTGGTGCTCGCGGTGCCGGTGATCGCGCTGGCGATGATCCCCGCCCTGCAGTTCACCTACTGGCAGTGGCTGTCGCTGACGCTCGCCGCCCCCGTCGTGGTGCACGGCGGGCTGCCCTTCCACAAGGCCGCCTGGACCAACCTGCGTCACGGCGCCGCCACGATGGACACCCTGGTGTCGCTCGGCACGATCGCCGCGCTGGGCTGGTCGCTGTGGGCGCTGTTCCTGGGTGACGCTGGGGTGCCCGGGATGACCCACGGGTTCGACCTGACCATCACCCGCAGTGACGGTGCGGGCAACATCTACCTGGAGGCCGCCGCCGGGGTGACCGCGTTCATCCTGGCCGGGCGGTATTTCGAGGCGCGGTCCAAGCGGCGGGCCGGTGCGGCGCTACGCGCCCTGCTGGAGCTGGGCGTCAAGGACGTGGCGGTGCTGCGCGACGGCCGCGAGGTGCGCATCCCCGTCGGGGAGCTGAGAGTCGGCGACCTGTTCGTGGTGCGGCCGGGAGAGAAGATCGCCACCGACGGAGTGGTCGAGGAGGGCAGCTCGGCGGTCGACGCCTCGATGCTCACCGGCGAGTCGGTCCCGGTCGAGGTGCGGCCCGGCGACGCGGTCACGGGGGCGACGGTGAACGCGGGCGGGCGGCTGGTGGTGCGGGCCACCCGGGTCGGCTCCGACACCCAGCTGGCGCAGATGGCGCGGCTGGTGGAGGAGGCGCAGACGGGCAAGGCGCAGGTGCAGCGCCTGGCCGACCGCATCTCCGGGATCTTCGTCCCGATCGTCATCGCGCTGTCGGTGGCCACGCTGGGGTACTGGCTCGGCACGGGTGAGGGGGCCGGGGCGGCGTTCACCGCCGCGGTGGCGGTGCTGATCATCGCCTGCCCGTGTGCGCTGGGGCTGGCCACGCCGACGGCGTTGCTGGTCGGGACCGGCCGCGGCGCGCAGCTCGGCATTTTGATCAAGGGGCCGGAGGTGCTGGAGTCGACCCGGGCAATCGACACGGTCGTGCTGGACAAGACCGGCACCGTCACCGAGGGCAGGATGACCCTCGTCGAGGTCCACCCCGCCGACGGGCAGGACCCCGAGGAGGTGCTGCGTATGGCCGGGGCCCTGGAGCACGCCTCCGAGCATCCGATCGCGCAGGCGATCGCCCGGGGCGCGGCCGAGCGGGTGGGCCAGTTGCCCGCCCCGCAGGACTTCGCCAACGTCGAGGGCCTCGGCGTCCAGGGGATCGTGGACGGCCATGCCGTGCTGGTGGGGCGGCCCCGCCTGTTGGAGGAGTGGTCCCAGCACCTGCCCGCCGACCTCGTGCGGGCGCTGGAGCAGGCGCAGGCCGCCGGCCGTACGGCGGTGGCGGTCGGCTGGGACGGCGTCGCGCGGGCGGTGCTGGTGGTGGCCGACGTGGTCAAGCCCACCAGCGCCCAGGCCATCGCCGATCTGCGGGCGCTGGGGTTGACGCCGGTGCTGCTGACCGGCGACAACCGGGCGGTCGCGGAGGTGGTCGCCGCGCAGGTGGGCATCGACGAGGTGATCGCCGAGGTGCTGCCAGCCGGCAAGGTCGACGTGGTCAAGCGGTTGCAGGCCGAGGGCAAGACGGTCGCGATGGTCGGGGACGGGGTCAACGACGCCGCGGCGCTGGCCCAGGCCGATCTGGGGCTGGCCATGGGCACGGGCACCGACGTGGCCATCGAGGCGGCGGATCTGACGTTGGTGCGCGGGGATCTGCGGGTGGCGGCCGATGCGATCCGGCTGTCGCGGCGCACGCTGGGCACGATCAAGGGAAACCTGTTCTGGGCGTTCGCGTACAACGTCGCGGCCCTGCCGCTGGCCGCCGCGGGACTGCTCAACCCCATGATCGCCGGAGCGGCGATGGCGTTCTCCAGCGTCTTCGTCGTCAGCAACAGCCTCAGACTGCGCCGCTTCCGATAGAGCAGCGCGTACACAGGGCCTCCGGACTCGCCCGGAGGCCCTGCGGCATCCGATCGCCGCGCTCTCGGCCGCGCCTACGCCGGCCCCGGGCCGGAGGGATGAGCGGGGAAGACTCCGTGGCGTCCGGCCCCGGCGGCGAAGCGGGCGGCGCCGGCCACGCCCTCGCGCTCCACGATCGGAACGCCCGCCGCCCCCTCGGCGCGCAACGCCTCGGCCAGGGGCAGGTCCAGGGCGGCGTAGGTGGAGGCCCGGTCGGCCAGGACGCAGTCGAAGGGGAACGCCGCGATCTGCCCGGCCAGCTCACGGGCCGCCGCGACCGCCTGGCCCGGCTCGACGACCCGGTTGGCCAGCCCGATCGCGAGGGCTTCCTCGGCCCGCACCGGGCGGCCGGTGAGGATCATGTCGAGGGCGCGGCCCAGGCCGACGATCCGCGGCAGCCGGACCGTGCCGCCGTCGATGAGCGGCACCCCCCAGCGGCGGCAGAACACCCCCAGCACCGCGTCGGACTCGACGATCCGCAGGTCGGCCAGCAGCGCGAGCTCCAGGCCGCCCGCGACGGCGTATCCGCCGATCGCGGCGATCAGCGGCTTGCCCAGCAGCATCCGGGTCGGTCCCATCGGGCCGCCGCCGCCTCCCTCGGGGTCCAGCTCGTTGCGCCGCTCGGGGTCCCCGGCCGCGGTCAGGTCGGCGCCCGCGCAGAAGGTGCCGCCGCTGCCGGCCAGGATCGCCACCCGCTGGTCCGGGTCGGCCTCGAACTCCTCGAACGCCGCCCGCAGCTCTCCGGCCATGGCCCGGTCGACGGCGTTGCGCCGGTCCGGCCGGTCCATCCAGATCGTGGTGATCGGTCCCTCGATCTCCACCCGCACGTCACCCATCGCTACTCCCGGCGTCACGGCCTGCACGGCCCGGCAGTGGAAACGAGACCACGGTAGAACGCGAGACGGGAGCTCAGGGCCGGCGCCGGAGCAGCCGGCCGCGTCGTGGCCGGTGCCGCCCTCGTCCTCGCCCTCCTTCGAGCCGCTCACTCCCTGGCGGTGACGCCTCTGGCCAGGGGTGCGCGCCAGCGGTACCGCATGGCGAGGATGCGGAACGCGAAGGCGACCACCGCCGAGGACAGGGTGGCGGCGAACCCCCGCACCCCCAGCGCGTACAGCACGGCCATCATCGTCGAGCCGAGCATCGCCGGCACCGCGTAGAGCTCCCGGTCGTAGAGCAGGGTCGGTTTCTCGCCGGACAGGACGTCTCTGATGACGCCGCCGCCGACCGCCGAGCAGACCCCGAGGAACACGGCGTGCATCGGCGCGAGGCCGTAGTACAGCGCCTTGGACGTCCCGACCGCGCAGAACAGGCCCAGGCCCGCCGCGTCGAAGACCAGCACCCCGGGCATCGCCCGCTCGACCTGGCGATGCCAGAAGAACGCGATGACGGCGGCCGCGATCGGCACGAGGAGATATCCCGTGTCCCGCAGCGCGGCGGGCTGCACGCCGATGAACAGATCGCGCACGATGCCGCCGCCGACGGCCGTGAAGAACGCGAGCACCGCGATGCCGACCGCATCGAACCGTTTGCGTACGCCCTCAAGCGCGCCGGACAGGGCGAATACGAAGATTCCGACGAGGTCGAGCACGGGGGTCACAGCCGCTCAGTCTCCCATATAACGGGTAAAACCCCACGTCACGATCGTGCGGCGAGGCCTGGAGGCCGCCGCGGCCGGAGGCGGCGAGCGCGATCCCTGGCCTGCGGATGTCCCGCACGTCGGCTCTGCGGCGGGCTGGGGTAGCGTCGGGAATGTGCCGTCGAGGGTCTGGGGTCCGCACCCCCGTCGGATGCGGACCCTGCCGGCGATCTTTCCGCCCGGAGACCGGCCAAGGGCAGCAAGGTGTGCAGCAGGGGGCGGCTGGTGAACGGGCGCCCTGACACCGGGCGCATCTGGGGCGGCCTGGTGCGGGACCATCATCTGACGCCCCTGGACGACCTGGCGTCCTCCGTCATCGAGCACGTCAGGCCGCTCGGCTACGCCGAAGTCATGATCTACGTGGCCAGCCTGCGGCCGCTTTACCTCGTGCCGCTGCCGGGGCAGCGCGACGCGTACGGCGAGCCGCTGAACCGCGTCGCCATCGACTCGACCCTGGCGGGGCACGCCTTCCGCAACCTGGAGATCGTCCAGGCGCGCCCCACCGTCGACCCGTACGTCGGCGAAGCCGCGGAACCGCTCGGCAGCGAGGGGCCACGGCGGCTGTGGGTGCCGATGCTGAACGGCGCAGAACGGGTCGGGGTGCTCGGCGTGACCGTGCCCGCGGTCGACGCGGCCACCAAGCGGATCGCGACCGAGCTGGGCAGCCTGGTCGCGCTGCTGGTGGTGAGCAAACGGGCCTACAGCGACGCCTTCGCGCGGCTGATCCGGACCGAGGAGATGCACCTGTCGGCCGAGATGCTGTGGACGCTGCTGCCCGTCAGGAACTTCGCGACCGACACGATGACGGTGAGCGCGGCGCTGGAGCCGGCCTACCGCGTCGGCGGGGACGCCTTCGACTACGCCCTCGACGGCGACACCCTCCACCTCGGGATCTTCGACGCCATGGGGCACGACACCTCCGCCGGGCTGACCGCGGCCATCGCCCTGAGCGCCTACCGCAACAACCGCCGCCGGCGCCGGGCCGGGCTGCTCGAGGTCAGCGACGCGATCGACGAGGCGATCGCCGGGGAGTTCGACGCCTCACGCTTCGCGACCGGGGTCCTCGCCGATCTGGATCTCCGCACCGGATGGCTGACCTGGGTGAACCGGGGCCATCCGCCGCCGCTCGTCCTGCGGCAGGGGCGGGTGGCGTGCGTGCTGGACAGTCCGCCGGACACCCCGATGGGCCTGCGCCTGAGCCCGGCCGCCGTGCTCGCACGCCGTCAGCTCGAGCCCGGCGACCGGCTGCTGTTCTACACCGACGGCATCATCGAGGCGCAGACCCCGGACGGGGAGAGGTTCGGGCTGGAGCGCTTCGCCGACTTCGTCATCCGGCGGGAGATCGACGGCGTCTCCGCCCCGGAGACCCTGCGCCGCCTGATCCGCTCGATCCTCGTCTACCAGCGCGGCCACCTGCAGGACGACGCCACGGTGCTGCTGGTCGAGTGGTGCACCGGGCGGCAGCACCAGCTCACGATGTGAGCCGCGCGCGGCCGGCTCAGTCGCGCGCGAGCAGTTCCAGCGTGTCGACGACCCGGTTCGAGAAACCCCACTCGTTGTCGTACCAGGCCACGACCTTGACGTGCCTGCCCTCGACGCGGGTGAGGGCGGAGTCGAAGATCGCCGACGCCGGCTGTCCGGTGATGTCGCTGGAGACCAGCGGCTCGTCCGCGTACTCGAGGATGCCCTTGAGCCTGCTGTCGGCGGCGGCGCGGTAGGCCGCGAGCACCTCGTCGCGGGTGACCTCCCGCGAGACGGCGGTGTTCAGCTCCACGATCGAACCCACCGGGACCGGCACGCGGATCGAGTCGCCCGACAGCTTGCCGTCGAGGTTGGGCAGCACGAGGCCGATGGCCTTGGCGGCCCCCGTGGTGGTGGGCACGATGTTCACGCCGGCCGCGCGGGCGCGGCGCAGGTCGCGGTGCGGGCCGTCCTGGAGGTTCTGCTCCTGGGTGTAGGCGTGCACAGTGGTCATGAAGCCGTGCTCGATGCCGGCCAGGTCGTCCAGCACCGACGCCAGCGGAGCCAGCGCGTTCGTGGTGCACGAGGCGTTCGAGACGATCACATGCCGGGCGGGGTCGTACGTCTCGGTGTTCACGCCGAAGGCGAGCGTGACGTCGGCGCCGTCGGAGGGAGCGCTGACCAGCACGCGCCTGGCGCCCGCGTCGATGTGCGCGCGGGCGGCGCTCGCCGCGGTGAAGCGGCCGGTGGACTCCAGCACGATGTCGACGCCGAGCTCGGCCCAGGGCAGCTTGGCGGGCTCGCGTTCGGCGAGCACCGCGATGCGGCGGCCGTCGACCACCAGCGTGGTGCCGTCCACCTCGACGGAGCGGCCGAGACGGCCGAGCGCGCTGTCGTACTTCAGCAGGTGCGCGAGGGCTTCGGGGGCGGTGAGGTCGTTGACGGCGACCACTTCGAGGTCGCTGTCACGTTCGAGCAGGGCGCGGAGGGTGTTGCGTCCGATGCGGCCGAATCCGTTGACGGCGATGCGAGTCATGGGCGTTCCTTTCGTTCCGGGCTCCATGATCGCCATCCGGATGCCGGGCCGACAGTGGCTCGAACGACAGCGTACGCAAGGATCCAGCCAGAAGTTTCGCCACCGTCCGCAAGGATCTCGCCACATCCTCCCGTACGAGGGAAGGTGTGGAAGCTCAGGCGGAGAAGGTGTGGCGATACTCGGTGGGGGAGGTGCCGAGGATGCGCTGAAAATGCAGGCGCAGGTTGGCGCCGGTGCCGAGCCCGACCCGGTCGGCGATCTGCTCCACGCCCAGATCGCTGCGTTCGAGCAGCTCGCGAGCCAGGTCCACGCGCGCCCTGAGCACCCACTGCATCGGGGTGTAGCCGGTGTCCTCCACAAACCGCCGGGAGAAGGTGCGCGGCGACACCCGCGCGTGACGGGCGAGGGTCTCCAGGGTCAGCCGTTCCGACAGGTGCGCCAGGGCCCACTCGCGCGTGTTCGCGAACAGGTCGCCGAGCGGCTCGGGGACGCTGCGGGGAACGTACTGTGCCTGGCCCCCGCTGCGATAGGGCGCCGCCACCAGCCGTCTCGCCACATGGTTGGACAGCCCGACGCCGTGGTCGCGCCGCACCAGGTGCAGGCACAGGTCGATGCCGGACGCCGCGCCCGCCGACGTCAGCACGTCGCCCTCGTCCACGAAGAGCACGTTCTCGTCCACCCGCACGAGGGGATGCCTGTCGGCGAGGGCCTTCGTGTAGTGCCAGTGGGTCGTCGCCCGCTTGCCGTCGAGCAGGCCCGTCGCCGCCAGCGCGAACGCCCCGGTCGAGATGGCCGCGAGCCGGGTTCCGCGCTCGCGGGCGGCCATGAGCGCGCCGACGACCGTGGCCGGCGGTTCCGTGGTCGCGGGCTCGCGGTAGCCGGGGATGAAGATGGTGTCGGCCTGTTCGAAGGCGTCGAGGCCCTCGGCCACGTGATAGGAGAGGCCGTCGCCGCCGGTCACCAGCCCGGGCGCGGCTCCGCACACCCGGACTTCGTACGGCATGCTCGGCCGGTTGGAGAACACCTGTGCGGGGATGCCGACGTCGAGCGGTTTCGCGCCCTCCAGCACGAGCACGGCGATGCGATGGTTCTTCCGGCTCATCGGCCTCCTTCGGCTGTCCCTCGGTCCGGCGGGCCTCTCGCGCACCGTGACCGCCGTGACCACTACCGCAAGCATCCTGCCACCGGTCCGCGTCGGGGCGCCGGCCGGTGTGGGCCCGGGGATCCGGGGGACGGCGGACTTCTCCCCGGCCGTTGACAAAGCATGCTTTTCCTACATAGTTAGTAGGTAAAGCGCCCCTTCGAGAGGTATGCGACCACGTGAAATTCCTCGCCATCACCCTCATCGCGCACGGCCCCGACCCGCTGACCGGCGAGACCAGGTCCACCACCGAGCGGTTCCGCGACGTCGTGGACAGCGCCGTACTCGCCGAGGAACTGGGCTTCGACGGCTTCGGGGTGGGAGAACGGCACGAGCGGCCCTTCATCTCCTCGTCGCCGCCGGTCGTGCTCAGCCACATCGCCGCCCTGACCTCCCGCATCCGGCTGTTCACCGCGGTGACCACGCTCAGCCTGCTCGACCCCGTGCGGGCGTACGAGGACTACGCGACGCTCGACCACCTGTCGGACGGCCGGCTGGAGCTGATCATCGGCAAGGGGAACGGGTCGGCCCAGGCGCGGCTCTTCCACGTCACCCCCGAGGACCAGTGGGACCGCAACCGGGAGGCGTACGAACTGTTCCGCAGGCTCTGGCGGGAGGACAGGGTCACCTGGGAGGGCCGGTTCCGGCCGTCCCTCACGGACGCGGAGACCTGGCCGCGCCCCCTGCAGCGGCCGATCCGGGTCTGGCACGGCAGCGCCACCAGCAAGGACTCGGTCGACTTGGCCGCCCGCTACGGCGATCCGCTGTTCTCGGCGAACGTCACCAACCCTGTCGAGCCGTACGCCGAGCTGGTCGACCACTACCGCGAACGGTGGGCGCACTACGGGCACGACCCGGCCGGCGCGCTGGTGGGTGCGGGCAGCGCCGGCTTCTATGCGGCGCGCACCTCCCAGGAGGCGATCGCCACCTACCGCCCGATCTACGACGCGCGCGTGGCGCTGTTCCGCAAGTCGGGCGTGGAGCCGGTCTTCGACTCACTGGAGGACGCCGTCGAACGCGGCTCGATCCTCGTCGGCAGCCCCCAGCAGATCATCGACAAGGTCCTGCGCTACCACGAGCGGCTCGGCCACGAGGTCATGCACATCAGCGCGGACGCCGACGGCCTGACCCGGGCGCAGCACCGGGAGGCGCTGGAGCTGTTCCAGAGCGACGTCGCCCCCGTGCTGCGCAAGGAGATCCCGAGCAGGCCGTTCCCCGCCGTGCCGGTGGTTCCGCAGAGCGCCGGCGCGACCCGGCAGGAAGGCGCCGTGACCCGCCGGAGCACTGTGGCTCAACAGAACACCGCCGTGACCAACCACAGCACCGAGACCGACCAGAGCGCCGAGACCCGTCAGAGCACCGTCACGAGCACCGGAGCGCCGGCATGAGCGTCCCCGAGCCGACAGCACAATCCACAGCGCAGTCAGTGAGCACAGCACGGTCAGTCAGCACAGCACGGTCGGTCAGCACAGCGCAGCCGGTCAGCCGGCCGGTTCCCCTGTCGATCCTCGATCTGTCCCCGATCCCGTCCGGCAGCGGCGCGGGAGACGCGTTGCGCAACAGCATCGACCTCGCGCGCCACGCCGAGCGTCTCGGGTACCTCCGTTACTGGGTGGCCGAGCACCACTTCGCGGCCGGTGTCGCGAGCTCGGCGCCGGCGGTGCTCATCGGCCTCATCGCGGCCGCGACGAACCACATCAGGGTGGGCTCGGGCGCGGTGCAACTCGGCCACCAGACGCCTGTCGCGGTGGTCGAGCAGTTCGGCCTCGTCGACGCGCTCCATCCGGGCCGGATCGACCTCGGGCTGGGCCGTTCCGGGCAGCGCAGGGCAGAGATCGTGGCGGAGGTTCCCCAGTCGCTCCAACCCGCCCGGACGCCCCAATCCGCCCAGATCCCTCAGGCCGCGCAAGCTCCTCAGGCCGCCCGGACAGCGGCGCCCCGCGAGTCCCGCGTGGTGGACGGGCTGCTGATCCCGCCCGCGTTCTCCTTCGCCGAGCTGGCTCGCTCTCCGCAGCTCGCCCTCCAGGCGGCGCTGCTGCAGCAGCCGGGCGCACGGACCCCCGACTTCGCCGAGCAGGTCGACGAGGTCGTCGCCTTCCTGGAGGGTACCTACCGGTCGCCCGGCGGAATCGCGGTGCATGCCGTGCCGGGTGAGGGCGCCGAGGTGGAGCTGTGGATCCTCGGCAGCAGCGGCGGGCAGAGCGCGAAGGTGGCGGGGGAGCGCGGGCTGCCGTTCGCCGCCAACTATCACGTCAGCCCGGCGTCGGTGCTGGAGGCCGTGGAGGCCTACCGGGAGGCGTTCACCCCCTCCAAGGTGCTGTCCGAGCCGTACGTCGTCGTCTCCGCCGACGTGGTCGTGGCCGAGGACGACGCGACGGCCAGGGAGCTGGCCAAACCGTACGGCCTCTGGGTGCGCGCCATCCGTACGGGCCAGGGGGCGATCCCCTACCCGACGCCGGGGGAGGCGGACGCGCACGTCTGGAGCGAGGCCGACAGGGAACTGGTGGCCGACCGCGTGGACACGCAGTTCGCGGGCTCGCCGGAGACGGTCGCGGAGCGGCTGCGCGTGCTCCAGCGGGTCACGGGCGCCGACGAGCTGCTGATCACCACGATCACGCATGGGCACGCCGACCGGGTGCGCTCCTACGAGCTGCTCGCGGAGGCGTGGCACGCCGGGGCGCTGCACGCGGGCAGAGCAGGAGGATCACTGTGAAGGCCATCAGGGGCGCGCTGCCCCTCGTCCTCGTCGCGGCCCTGGCCGCGTGCGGGTCCCAGACGCCCGCCGCGCAGTCGGGTGGCACCTCTCTCACGTGGGCCGTCGAGACGGAGCCCATCACGTTCAACCCTCATCTGTGGGCGCAGAACAAGGCCAGGCTGCTGGTGTTCAACCAGTTCGACGCGCTCCTCGCGTACGGTGAGGACGGGTCGTTCGTCCCCTGGCTCGCCCGGTCGTGGAAGGTCTCGGACGACGGTCGCACCTACACCCTGGAGTTGCGCGACGACGTCACCTTCCAGGACGGCACGAAGTTCGACGCGGCGGCGGTGAAGGCGAACCTGGACAAGCTGCGCGAGCCCGGTTACAACCCGGCGGTCGCCGCCATCCAGTTGCACGCCCTCGACAAGGCCGAGGTGCTCTCGCCCACCACCCTGAAGATCACCTTGACGGAGCCTGACGGGCTGTTCCTCGACTTCCTCGCCTCGCCGTACGCCGGGCAGGTGTCCCCGAAGTCTCTCAGGGAGGCCAAGGACCTCAAGGCCGGTGGTCCGGACGTGGTCGGGACCGGCCCGTTCGTCCTCGACCGCTACGTGCGGGGCCAGGAGGCCCACTATCGACGCAACCCCCGCTACGACTGGGCGCCGCAGGGCAGCGCCCACCAGGGACCTGCGTACCTGTCGGAGGTCACCTATCGCTTCCTGCCGCAGGCGGCCGTCCGCGTCGGCGCGCTCACCTCCGGGCAGGTCCAGGTCGTCGAGGGCGTCCCGGCCACCGACGTCCAGTCGGTCAAGGGCGACCCCGCGTTGTCCTTCCAGTCGGCGCTCAACTCCGGCACGTCGTTCTCCTACTACTTCAACACCTCCCACCCGCCCTTCGACGACAGACGCGTGCGGCAGGCGTTCCGGGAGGCCGTAGACGTCGACGCCGTGCTGGCGTCCGTCTACCAGGGCACCGCCAAGCGGGCCTGGAGCGTCGTCGCCGACACCAGCCCCTTCTACGACCCGTCGCTGGAGAGGACGTACGGCGGGGACGCCGCCGAGGCGAACGCGCTACTCGACGCGGCGGGCTGGACCGGGCGCGACGCCGAAGGCTATCGGACCAAGGACGGCAAGCGGCTGTCGGTCCGCTCGGTGGCGTCGGCGCCGTTCGTCCGCGACCGCAGGGACATTCTGGCCCAGGCGATCCAGGCGCAGGTCAAGCAGACGGCGGGCATCGACTTCCAGGTGAGGATCGTGGACCAGGGCACGGCGCAGAAGGCGTACGACGAGGACGAGTACGAGATCTTCGAGAACTCGCGCGGCGACTCCGACGCCGGGGCCGCGCTCAACCTCATCCTGCCGAAGGGCGGGGCCATCAACCGCAGTCACTACGAGGACGCCGAGCTGGACGACTGGCTCGCGAAGGCGTCGGCGAGCTCCGACCCCTCGGAACGCAAGGCGCTGTACGCCGAGGTCCAGCGGAAGGTGGTGACCGACGAGGCGGTCGTCTTCCCCGTCTACGTGCCGTCCGACCAGATCGCCGCGAGCAGGAACGTGCAGGGCCTCGGATTCGACCCCGTCTCCGGCACGCCGCGCGGCCTCTACGACGTGCGGATCGCCGCATGACGGCGGCGCTGCCGGCCCGGCGGCCCACGACGGCGACGCCCGCCGAGCCGCCCGCGACCCGGCCTCCGGCGCGGCGGCGACTTCCGGGGCTGCGCGCGCCTGCCTGGCTGGGCACGCCGGTGCGCAGGCTCGTCTCGGCCGTGGCCGTGCTGTGGGCTGCCGCCACGACCGCGTACGCGGCCCTGCTGCTGGCGCCCGGGGACACCGTCGACATCCTCGTCGGCGACGGCGCCGACACGCCGGAGATCCGCGCGCAGATCGTGGCCGAGTGGGGGCTGGACCGGCCCGATGCCGTGCGTTACCTGAGCTATCTCGGCCGCCTGCTGCACGGCGACCTCGGCCGTTCCTACCAGTTGCAGCGCGACGTCGCCGAGGTGCTGGCCGGGCAGGTGGGCCCGACGGTGCGGCTGACCCTGACGGCCGCCGCGGTCGGCGTGGTGCTGGCGCTCGTCCTGGCGGTGGCGACGGCGGGCAGGTCGGTCTGGCCGCGCCGGATCGTCTCCGTGGCCGAGCTGGTGGCGGTGTCGGTGCCCCAGTTCGTGATCGGCATCGTGCTGCTGTTCGTGTTCTCCTTCTCGCTCGGCTGGTTCCCCGTCTCGGGCGCGGCCGACCCGCAGGCGCTCGTCCTGCCCGCGCTGGCGCTCGGCCTGCCCGTCGCCGGCGTGCTCGGACAGGTGCTCAGGGAGGGCCTGGAACGCGCGCTCGAGCAGCCGTTCGCGGTGACGGCACGCGCGCGCGGCCTCGGCGAGCGCGCCGTGGTGGCCCGGCACGCGCTGCGGCACGCCCTCCTTCCCGCCGTCACCCTCACCGGCTGGTTCACCGGCGTCCTGCTCGGCGGGGCCGTCATCACCGAGACACTCTTCGGCCGGCCCGGGCTCGGCCGGGTGACCATGCAGGCCGTCAGCGCCAAGGACATGCCGGTCGTGATGGCCGTCGTCATCCTGTCGGCGGCGGTGTACGTGACGATCAGCGCCCTGCTCGACCTCGCCTACCGGCTCATCGACCCCCGGCTCAGGAGCGCGTGATGGCCGTCGCCGCACCCGTCCCGAGGCCGGGCGTCCGGACGCGTCCCGGTCTCGTCCTCGCCCTGCTCGTCCTGGCCGTCCTGGTCGTCGCCGTGGCGGCGCCCGGCCTGGTCACCCGGGTCGACCCGCTGGCGGCCGACCCGCTGCGGGCGCTGGCCCCGCCCGGCGCGGGACATCCGCTCGGCACCGACCATCTCGGCAGGGACGTGTTCGCCCGTGTCGTGTACGGCGCCCGCCACTCGCTCGGCATCGGGGTCCTCGCCACCGCGCTCGCGGTGGGCGCGGGCTCGCTGCTCGGCCTGGCCGCCGGGCTGGCGACCCGCCTGGCCGGTGAGGCGCTGGCCCGCCTGTTCGACGTGCTGTCGACCTTTCCCGAGCTGCTGCTCGCGCTCCTCGTGATCGCGATCACGGGCCCCGGCACGTGGAACGTCGTCGCCGCCATCGGGATCGCCCAGATCCCCACGTACGCGCGGGTCGTCCGGGCGCAGGCGTTCGTCGTGCGCCGCTCCGGCTACGTCGAGCAGGCGGTGACCTTCGGGCACTCGCGGGCCCGCATCGTGGCCCGGCACGTGCTGCCCAACGTCGTCGGGCCCGTCCCTGTGCTGGCCACGATGGGGCTCGGCCAGGCCGTCATCGCCACATCCGGCCTCAGCTTCCTCGGCATGGGTCCCCAGCCGCCCGCCCCTGAGTGGGGCACCATGCTGGCCGAGTCGCGCGACTACCTGCGTGTGGCTTCGTGGGTGGCCTTCTCTCCGGGAGTGGCCCTCACCCTGTCGGTCGTGTGCCTGACGGTGGCCGGGCGGCACTTTCAGCGGCGTTTCGAGGGAAGGACACCATGACGGAGCTCGCGATCACCCGGGCCGGCGCCGCACCCGGCCCCGCCGCCGCACCCGGTCCCTCTGCCGCTCCGCCGCTCGTCGCGGTGGAGGACCTGCGGGTCTCCTTTCCCGCGTCCGGTGTCGAGGCCGTACGCGGGGTGTCGCTGTCGATCGCGCCGGGGGAGTGCGTCGCCCTGGTCGGGGAGTCGGGGTCGGGCAAGAGCGTCACGGCCCGCGCGCTCATCGGCCTGGCGGGCCCGGGCGCGAAGGTGCGGGCGTCGGTCTTCCGCGTCGGCGGCGGGGACGCGCTGACCTTCGGCCCGCGCGAGTGGCGCCGCGTGCGCGGCCGGTTCGCCGGGCTGGTCCTGCAGGACGCCCTGGTCTCGCTCGACCCGCTGCGCACCGTGGGGGCCGAGATCGCCGAAGTGCTGGCCGAGCATGACGTGGTGCCCCGCCGGGCCCGCCCGGAGCGCGTACGGGCACTGCTGGAGGCCGTGGGCGTCCCGGACCCGGAGACGCGCGTGCGGCAGCACCCGCACCAGCTCTCCGGCGGGCTGCGGCAGCGGGCCCTGATCGCCTCCGCGATCGCCGCGGAGCCCGAGTTGATCATCGCTGACGAGCCCACGACCGCCCTCGACGTGACCGTGCAGGCCCAGATCCTGCGGCTGCTCGCGGAGCGGAAGGCGGCAGGGACGGCGCTGCTGATGATCAGTCATGACCTCGCCGTGGTGGCCGCGGTCGCCGACCGCGTCCTGGTCATGAAGGACGGCCTGCTGGTCGAGGAGGGCCCGGCACGGGAGGTGCTGACGACGCCGCGGCACGACTACACCCGTGCCCTGCTGGCCGCCGTGCCCTCCGCCCCTCGGCCTTCCACGTCTTCCACGTCTTCCACGTCTTCCACGTCTTCCACGTCTTCCGTGTCCTCGGTGTCCTCGGTGTCCTCGGTGTCCTCGGTGTCCTCCGTGTCCGCCGTGCCGCGCCGGCCGGACGACCCTCCGGCTCCGCGTGGTCCCGTGCTCGCCGCCACAGGGCTGTCGGTCGCGTACGGCTCGCGCAGGGCCGTGGACGGCGTCTCCTTCCGCCTGTACGCGGGGGAGACGCTCGGCGTCGTCGGCGAGTCGGGGTCGGGCAAGACGACCCTCGCGCGGCTGGCCCTCGGCCTGCTCACGCCGGACGCGGGCGAGGTGAGCCTGCGCGGAGGCCCGTGGAGCGGCCTGCCCGAGAGGCGGAGGCGCCCCCTCCGCCCGGCCGTCCAGGTGATCGCGCAGAACCCGCTGGACTCCTTCGACCCGCGCCACACGGTGGGCCGCCTGGTCGCCGACCCGCTCTCCGCGCTGCCGAGGAGGCGGCGCAGGGAGCGCGCGGTCGAACTGCTGGGCCGGGTCGGGCTGCCGCCCGAACTACTCGGCCGGCGTCCGCGCGAGCTGTCGGGCGGCCAGCGGCAGCGCGTGGCCATCGCCCGCGCGCTCGCGTCCCGGCCCGAGGTGCTGATCTGCGACGAGCCCGTCTCCGCGCTCGACGTGTCCATCCAGGCCCAGGTGCTCGGCCTGCTGGCCGAGATCCAGGCCGAGGACGGAACGGCGCTGCTGTTCATCTCCCACGACCTGAGCGTCGTCCGCCACCTGAGCGACCGGGTCCTGGTGATGAAGGACGGCCGTGTCGTGGAGGAGGGGGACGCCGGCGAGGTCTTCCATCACCCCCGGCACGCGTACACGAGGGAGTTGCTGGCGGCCGTGCCCCCGCTCCCCGGGTGAACGGCCGGCGGTGCCGGGCACCCGCCGGACGGGCGGTGCGGCGGAAGGATCAGTCTTCGCGGGTGGTGATGCCCTCCAGCACCAGTTGCAGGAATCGTGGGCTGCTGTCTCCGCCGGAGGCGGCCTGCTCGCGCACCCACGCCGCGCCGCTGAGGAGGTCGAACAGCTCCTCGGTCGTGAGGTCGGGCCGCACCCTGCCCGCCGCCTGGGCGGCGCGCAGCAGGTCGGCGCCGCTTCGGTGCATCGCGGCGCACATGGCGTGGGAGGGGGTGCCCTCGTCGTACATGCTCCGGGTGAGGATGCCGACCAGGCCCCGGAAGGTGCTGAAGTGCACGACGGCCTCGCGCATCCACTCGGTCAGCGCGTCGAGGGGATCCGGCCCTGCGGCCAGCCGTTGCGCGTGGGCGACGAGGTTCTCCAGGCCGTCGCGGGTGGCGGCCTCCACCAGCGAGGCGCGCGTGGGGAAGTGCCGATACAGGGTGCCGATGGCGACACCCGCCTGGCTCGCGATGTCCTCCAGCGAGGCGTCCGCGCCCGAGGTCTCGAACGCCTTCCGCGCGGCGGCGAGGATGGCGTCGTAGTTGCGCCGGCCGTCCGCGCGCTTCGGGCGCTGGGCGATGTAGGGCTTGCCGTCCACCGGTACCTCCCGCTTGACATCCTGAGGTTACCTCATCTTGAATCTTGACCATCAAACTGAGGCTGCCTCAGGATAATTCCGCCGCTTAACCTGAGGGTTCCTCGTCTTGGCTCTCTCGAACGGACCGTGGAGGTTCCATGAGCACAGACAGCACCACCGCGACCGGCGACGTCTCGGCCGGCTCGCCGGGAGAAGGCCGTGACCGCGCGTGGGCCCTCGCGCTCGCGGCGATCGTCGGCGCCGAGTTCATGCTCCAGCTCGACGGCACGATCGTGAACGTCGCGCTCCCGGCGCTGCAGTCCGACCTCGGCCTGTCCGTGACCGGGGGATCGTGGGTGCCGAACGGATTCCTCCTCGCCTTCGGCGGGCTCCTGCTGTTCGCCGGCCGCCTCGGCGACGCCCTCGGGCACCGGAGGGTGTTCCTCGCCGGGGTCGGGCTGATCGTGGTGGCGTCGCTGGTCGCCGGGCTCGCGCCGAACGTGCAGGCGCTGCTCGCGGGCCGGGTCCTGCAGGGCGCCGGCGCCGCCGTCGCCGGCCCCACCGGCCTGGCGCTGCTCGCGATCGTCTTCCGGGGCGAGCGGCGGCAGCGGGCCTTCGGGCTCTACTCCACCGTGACCGGTCTCGGCGCCTCCGCCGGCATGGTGCTGGGCGGCGTGCTGACCTGGGCGGGGGACTGGCGCTGGAGCCTGCTGGTCAACGTGCCGATCGGGCTGGCCGTCATCGCGCTCGCCGTCCGGGCGCTCACCGTCGGGGAGCTCACCGTGCGCGACGAGGCGACCCGATCGCGCGCCCTCGGCCTGCCCCGTGTTCCTGGCATGCGCAGCGCGCTGCTGAGCGCCGCCGCCGTCACCGCCGCCGTGTACGGCCTCGTGCGCGCCGCCGAGAAGGGCTGGGGCGACCCCTGGACGGCGGCCGCACTCGGCGCCGCGGTCGTGCTGGCCGGGGTGCTGCTCCTGGTGGACCGGCGCGCCGCCGAGCCGCTGCTGCCCCTCGCCGTCCTGGCGGGCCGGGAGCGGGCCGGCGCCTTCGCCGGACTGCTGCTGCTCGCGGCGGTCCTCACCGGCTTCCTGATCTACCTGGTGCAGTATCTCCAGGGGGTGCTCCACTTCGACGCGCTGCGCAGCGGCCTGGCGATCCTGCCGTTCGGCCTGGCGCTGCTCGTCAGCACGCAGATCCTCACCGCCCGCATCGCCGCGGTCGGTCTCAAAACCCGTGCGCTGCTCGGCCTGTCGGTGGTACTCGCCGGAACGGCCTGGCTGACCCGTCTCGACGGCGGCAGCGCCTACGCCGCCGACGTGCTTCCGGCCCTCGTCGTCATGGGACTGGGCGTCGGTATGGCGATCATCCCTCTCAACATGATCGTCCTGACCACCGCACCCGCCGAGTACGCGGGTGTCGCCGCCGGGCTGCTGCAGACCGCGCTCACCATCGGGGGTTCGCTCGGCCTGGCCGCCATGCTGATCCCGCTCGGCACGGACGGTCTCGCCGAGGGCATCTCGTCGGTGTTCGCCTGGGCGTGCGGCGCGCTGGTCGCCGCCCTGCTCGTCATGGCCGCCCTTTGGTATCGCCTCGCGGCACGGGGCTGACGGGGGCCGTCCGGATGATCCCGCGTGAGGGGCGAGCGGTCCGCGCCGGCTCGCCCCCACGCGGAGTCATGCCGCGTAGCGGCTGACGGGACGGGCCAAGCCGAGCCGCCCGCGCAGGTCCACCGTGTCGTACGCCGTCCGGAACGCGCCCGCGTTCTGCAGGGCGGGCACCAGACCACGGGTGATCGCCACGAGGTCGTGCGGCAGCACGCCCGGCCGGAGCCGGAATCCCTCCAGCCCCGCCTCCCGCCACTCCAGCAGCAGCCCGGCGAGCTCCTCGGGGGTGCCGGTGAAGACATGGGCGTCCCAGTTGTGTTCGGCGCCGTCGAGGTCGTCCAGCCTGGCCTTCCGCCCGGCCGCGTCGCGGGCGTCGAGGAAGACCACCAGATCCGCGAAGATCCGCAACGGCGGCTCGGTGCGTCCCACCGTCGCTTCCGCCGCCCGGACGCTCTCGACGATCGCCGTCGCGTCCTCCCGGTCGCGCGGCGTGACGTACACGACGTCGGAGGATCGGGCCGCGAACTCGTACGGCAGCCTGTCGTGGGCCAGCGAGGTGACCAGCGGCTGGCCCTGCGGGGAGCGCGGCGTGATCGAGGGGCCCTTCACGCTGAAGAACTCGCCACGGAAGTCGATGTAGTGGAGCTTGTCGCGGTCGACGAAGCGGCCGGTCGCGACGTCGCGGATCTCGGCGTCGTCCTCCCAGCTGTCCCACAGGCGGCGGACCACCTCGACCGCGTCGGCGGCCTCGGCGAACAGGCCCTGCACGTGGTCGCCGAAGACGGGACGCCGGTCGCGGGAGTAGTCCTGCGGCGGGAACGGAGGGCGGCGGCCGAAGTGCGCCACGTGGTCGGGACGGCCGGAGATCTGGGGTCGCCAGCCGGCCCTGCCGTGGCTGACGTGGTCGAGCGAGGCGATGCCGATCGCGACGTGGAACGGCTCGGTGTGGGTCGTGCTCGTGGTCGGCACGAGGCCGATCCGCGAGGACAGCGGAGCCACCCGCGAGGCGATCAGCACCGCGTCGAGGCGTCCGCGCACCTGGTCGAGGCGCCCGTCGGGCTCGTCGAGGTGGGAGGACTGCAGGCCGAGCGCGTCTTCGAAGGTGACGAAGTCGAGCAGGCCGCGCTCCGCCTCCGCGACGAGCTCGGCCCAGTATCCGGGGGTGAACAGCAGGTCCGGTCGCGCGCCTTCGGCCCGCCACGCGGCCGGGTGCCAGCCGGCCCCGTCGAGCGCGACGGCGAGATGCAGGGTCATGAGGTCTCCTCGGTGCGGTTCTGAGTGCGGGGGGCGAGGCCGAGGTGGTCGCGGAGGGTGGGCCCGGCGTAGTCGGCCCGGAACACGCCCTTCTCCTGCAACAGGGGGACGACCTTGTCGACCAGGTCGTCCAGCCCGCCCGGCGTCAGGTGAGGGACGAAGATGAAGCCGTCGGCCGCGTCGGCCTGCACGAAGTGGTCGATCTCGTCGGCGACCGACCGCGGCGTGCCGATGAAGGTCTGCGGCGCGGAGACCTCGATGGCGAGCTCGCGGATCGACAGGTTCTTCTCCTCGGCGAGGGTGCGCCACTTGGCCACCAGCTCGCCGCGGTCGCGGCGGAATGCCGCATGGCCCCTGGACACGCCCTCGTCCAGGTTCGGCTCGACGTCGGGCAGCGGGCCGTCCGGGTCGTATCCCGACAGGTCGCGGCCCCACACGGCCTCCAGGAAATAGAGCGCCGTCTGCGGGCCGACCTGCGCACGGCGGATCTCGGCGGCCCGCTCGGCGGCCTCGGCCTCGGTGTCGCCGAGCACGTACGTCACGGCGGGGAGGATTTTCAGCTCCTCCGGCCGCCGTCCGTAGGCGGCGAGCCTGCGCTTGACGTCACGGTAGAAGGCGCGGCCCTCCTCCAGCTTGCTGTGCCTGCTGAAGATCACGTCGGCCGAGGACGCGGCGAACTCGCGGCCCTCGTCCGAGTCGCCGGCCTGGATGATCACCGGGTGGCCCTGCGGGCCCCGCGGCACGTTGAACAGCCCGGAGATGTCGAAGTGCCGGCCCTGGTGCCGGAAGGGCGCGACGCCGCCGGGCCGCAGGAACCGCCCTGACTCCGGATCGGCGGCCACCCCGTCCGTCGCCCACGAGTCCCACAGCTCCCTGGCGGTCTGCAGGAACTCCTTCGCCCGGGTGTACCGGTCGGCCTCGGCCAGGAAGCCGCCCCGGCGGAAGTTCTCCCCGGTGAAGGCGTCGAAGCTGGTCACCACGTTCCACGCGGCCCGGCCGCCGCTCAGGTGGTCGAGCGTGGCCAGCCGTCGCGCCACCTCGTACGGCTCGTTGAAGGTGGAGTTCACGGTCGCGGCGAGCCCCAGGTGGGTGGTGACGGCGGCCAGGGCGGAAAGGACCGTGAGCGACTCCGGGCGTCCCACGACGTCCAGGTCGTGGATGCGTCCCTTCGCCTCGCGCAGTCGCAGTCCTTCCGCCAGGAAGAAGAAGTCGAACTTCCCGCGTTCGGCCGTCTGGCCCAGGTGGCGGAACGAGTCGAAGTCGATCTGACTGCCCGACGCGGGGTCGGACCAGACCGTGGTGTTGTTCACGCCGGGGAAGTGCGCGGCGAGATGGATCTGCTTGGTCACGGGGACTCCTCACTCAGGCGACCGGTACGTCGGCGGGCACGCGGAGGGTGGCGAACGTCGTCCGCCTCCGGAGACGGAAGCCGAGCGCCTCGTACATCCGGATTGCCGTGGTGTTGCTCGCGGCGGCGTGCAGGAACGGGGTCTCGCCGCGGGCGCGGATGCCGGCGGCGACGGCCGGTACCAGGCGTGACGCCAGGCCCTGTCGGCGGAAGGCCGGATCGGTGCAGACCGCGCTGATCTCCGTCCAGCCGGGCGGGTGCAGCCGCTCCCCGGCCATCGCGACCAGCCTGCCGCCGCGGCGGATACCCAGATAGGCGCCCATCTCGATGGTGCGCGGCCGGAACGGGCCCGGCTGCGTGCGCGCGACGAGGTCCAGCATCTCCGGCACGTCCGCCGCCCGCAGACGGACCGCCTCGTCGTCGCGTGCGGGGACCACGTCGTCGCCGACCAGTTGCACGCCCCCGCCGTGGGCGACCACCTCCCACCCGACCGGCGCCGCGGCGGCGTCTCCGGTGACCGCGACCGTCGCTCCGGGCCCCGCGAGCACGGCGAGGTCGTTCCAGTCCGCGGGCCCGGGGTCGTCGGGCAGCGCGAAGAACGGGGACACGTCGTCCGGGTAGCGCACCGCGCCGCCGTACCGTTCGGCGAAGCGCGCGTGCGGACCGGTCAGCGACGCCCACGCGGGATTGTCCAAAAGGCGCTGGTCGCTCATCGCGGCCCTCCTCGGGACGTGTCGTCGTGGCCGGTGCTCACGCGCCCACCTCCATGGCCGTCTCGTCGCGATCGCCGCCGCCGGCGCCACCGCGCGGGGGGGAACACGCAGTCCTTCGGCATCGGACCTCCTGTCGCTCGTCCTCATGCGGACGCATCCTATGCAAAAACCTACTAAACAAGTAGGTCTTGACGGTATTGCTCGTCCGTGCTGAAGATGGAGGCATGTCGGACGGCCGCGATCAGCGCGGCCGCCGGGAGGGTTGATCCATGACTGCCGAGCCCCTCGCGCTCGATCACGTCCACTTATCCGATGCCACGGAGGCGCGATGAGCGCGCCCGCCGTGCTGGAGGAGACGGCGGCGGAGTCCGCCGGCTCCCTGACCGTCGTCAAGGCGCGTCATCCGGGACGCTGGATCGCCGGCGTCGTGGTGGCGGTGCTGCTGGCGATGGCGGTCAACGCGCTGGTCACCAATCCGGCCTGGGACTGGCCGGTCGTCGGCGCGTACCTGTTCCATCCCTCGGTGCTGCACGCGGTGCTGTTCACCGTGGAGCTGACCGCGCTCGGCATCGTGCTCGGATTCCTGCTGGGCACCGTGCTCGCGCTGATGCGGCTGTCCCGCGTCCCGCTGCTCGCGTCGGCGGCCTGGGGCTACGTGTGGCTGTTCCGCTCGGTGCCGCTCATCCTGCAACTGCTGTTCTGGTACAACCTCGCCGCCCTGTACAAGCAGATCTCGTTCGGGGTGCCGTTCGGACCCGCGTTCTTCTCCGTCGACTCGATGGACCTGATCGGACCGGTGACGGCCGCCGCGCTCGGCCTGGCGCTGCACCAGGCGGCGTACGCCGCGGAGATCGTGCGAGGAGGCTTCCTCTCGGTCGACCCCGGTCAGCTTGAGGCGGCCGCCGCGCTCGGCATCCCGAGGGCCAGGCAGATCTTCCGGATCCAGCTTCCGCAGGCCATGCGGTCGATCGTCCCGGCGGCGGGAAACGAGATCATCGGCCTGGTCAAGGGCACCTCGGTCGTCTACATCATGGCGCTGCCCGAGCTCTTCTACCAGGTTCAGGTGATCTACAACCGCAACGGCCGGGTGATAGCGATGCTGCTGGTGGCCGCGATCTGGTATCTCGTCCTCACCACGGTGCTGTCGGGCGTGCAGCACTACGTGGAACGCAGGTTCGGCCGGGGCCTCGCGCGGGCGTTGTCGCCCACGCCCGCGCAGCGGGTGCGCCGGATCCTCTCCGTACGGCGGGCCGCCCGGCGGCAGCGCCCGGCCTGGGGCGGAGGCGAGCGGCGATGAGCACCCCCATGGTCGACGTACACGGGGTGCACAAGACCTACGGCTCGCTGGAGGTCCTGCGCGGGGTGGACCTGAAGGTCCAGCCCGGCGAGGTGACGGTGATCATCGGTCCTTCCGGGTCGGGCAAGTCCACGCTGCTGCGCAGCATCAACCACCTGGAGAAGATCGACCGCGGGTACGTCGCCATCGACGGCGAGTTCGTCGGCTATCGGCGGTCCGGAGACCGGCTCTACGAACTGCGGGAACGCGACATCCTGCGCCGGCGCACCCAGATCGGCTTCGTCTTCCAGAACTTCCACCTGTTCCCTCACCTCACCGTCAGAGAGAACGTGACCGAGGCCCCCGTCTCGGCCCAGGGCCGCCCGCGCGACGAGGTCGAGGCGCTGACGACCGAGCTGCTGGAGCAGGTGGGCCTGTCCGGCAAGGCCGACGCCTATCCGCGGCAGCTGTCCGGGGGGCAGCAGCAACGCGTCGCGATCGCCCGCGCCCTGGCGCTGCGGCCCAAGGTCGTGCTGTTCGACGAGCCCACCTCGGCACTCGACCCCGAACTGGTGGGCGAGGTGCTGGAAGTGATGAAGGCGCTCGCCCGCGGCGGCACCACCATGATCGTCGTTACCCACGAGATCGGTTTCGCCCGCGAGGTCGCCGACACCGTGGTCTTCATGGACGCCGGTCAGATCGTCGAGCACGGCCCGCCCGGGCAGGTGCTCGACCGGCCGGGGCACGACCGTACGCGCGCCTTCCTCAGCAAGGTGCTCTGACCTCAAGGAATCGCATGTCATCCGTATCCCGGTTGTCCGTGCTCGGCACGTCCGCCCTGCTGCTGCTCGCCGCCTGTGGCGCGGTTCCCGACGAGGACGCGGCGGGCGCCGCCGCTGCCGCAGAGGCCCCGCCCGGCGTCTTGACGATCAACACGAGTCCGGAGCAGGGCCGGATCCGGGCCGCGAAGGTGGAGACGATCGCCGCCGAGGTGCCCGCCGCGATCCGGGCCAAGGGCGAGTTCCTTATCGGCACCTCCACCTTCGAGCCGCCGCTGTCGTTCGTCGCCGACGACAACGTCACCCCGATCGGGGTGGAGGAGGACATCGCCTCCCTCGTCGCCGACGTGCTCGGCCTCAAGCTGCGCATCGAGGCCACGTCGTGGGAGAACCTGTTCCTCGCGGTGCGGTCCGGCAAGTACGCGGCCGGATTCTCCAACATCACCGTCACCGAGGAGCGCAAGGACATCTACGACTTCGCCACCTACCGCCTGGACCAGCTGGCCTGGGAGGTGCCGAAGAACAGCACGATCACGTCGATCGCCAAGCCGGCCGACGTCGCGGGGCTCGGTGTGGCCGTGGGCTCCGGCACCAATCAGGAGAAGATCCTGCTGGGCTGGGACAGGCAGAACCGGGCCGCCGGGCTGAAGCCCGCCCGGATCCAGTACTACAAGCAGGCGGCCGACACCTACCTGGCGCTCAGGTCCGGCCGGATCCAGGCGTACTTCGCGCCCAACCCCACCTCCGCCTACCACGCCGCGGTGAGCGGCGACACGAAGGTCGTCGGCACCTACTCCGGTGCCGGTCCCACACTCCAGGGGCTCATCGCCGCGATGACGCGGAAGGGCGACGGCCTGGCCAAGCCGATCGCCGACGCCGTCAACGCCCTCATCAAGGACGGCACCTACCCCAAGGTCCTCGCCCGCTGGGGGCTGTCCAACGAGGCCGTCCCCGAATCCCTGGTCAACCCGCCCGGCCTGCCCCGCGAGCAGTAGGGGCACCTCGGCGCCGGCTCACACCGCGCAGTCTTCACGGATCCGGGCCGGAGCGGTCGCCACCAGTTCGGTGGCGGGGCGGCGGGGCGCGCGAGGGACCACCGGGCCGTACCCCAGCCGGATGATCATCTGGACGTGCCCGCGCCGGTGGTGGGGATCGCTGCGGCGGCGCAGGTCGCGAAGGTCGAGCGGCTGGTTGAGGAACGAGGCCGAGATCCCGTGGACGGTCGCGGTCAGCAGGAGGCGTTGCAGCGCCTGTCCGGCGCGTAGCCAGTCGAGAGGGCCGTCGCCCGCGGTGGTGAGCACCGCCAGCTGAGGGCGGGACTCGAAGTGGACCGGCTCGCGCTCACTGTGTGCCCCGAAGTCCCGGACCGGCGCCGGATCGTCGGCGCAGCGCGGCCCCCGCACGTAGGACGGCAGGCCGTCGCGGCGGTTCCCGCTCATCGTCCACGCCCGCAGCTCGGCCTGGTAGCCGCCGTCCCTGGCGAGCTCGTCGTCGGCGATCGCGACGTGTTCCAGCAGGTCGGCCGCGACGGGCCGGTCGAGCACGGCCAGGCCGGCCCCCTCGCGGGCTGCCGCGCGGCGCAGGTCGGCGAGCACATGCTCGGGAACCCGCCGTTCGCTGAACGGCTCCCGGTTGGTCCGGCGCAGCCCGATGCGGTCGTACAGTTCGCGGGCTCGCGCGGGAGCCGGATGGAACGGCGACACGCGGACGGCGGCCAGGAGCAGTGGTTCCTCCACGGTGTTGGGCAGCAGCCAGACCAGCGGCCGGTGACCGGCTGTCCGTACGGCGAGCCGGAGGTTGAACAGGGCGGCGCCACAGCTGACGTGCAGCGAGCGCCCGCGGGGGTCGCTGACCCGGAGGCGCCGGTCGGGGTCGGCCAGCAGCTCGGCGACCTCTCCCCGGACCGCTTCGAGCCGCCAGGGCTGCGTGTTGAGCACCGAGGGCGCCTGCCCGGCGGCGGTGAGCAGCCGGTGGAAACCGCGTTCTGTGGCGAAGGGAGATATCACGGCGCACCTTCTTCAGGAAAGTCTGTGCGGGGGCTCACTTGTCGTCAGGAGGGCTCGCTGTCGTCGCGCGCGAAGCGAGCTGGACGGCCCAGTGAAGCCGGCCCAGTGAAGCCGGCGCAGTGAAGCCGGCGCCCACCCCCAGGGGGCCGGGGGTGGGCGCCGGAGCCTGCTGCGTGCGGGTGGGTCTACTTGAGGATCGGGAAGCGGCGGACGAGGGGGGTGGCGGCCCACTGGGTGCCGAGTCCGAGGGTGGTGCCGGCGCCGGTGAGGGCGAGGCCTGTCAGGACGATGGCGTAGACGATGTGCTCGTCCATGAAGGGGTTGGTGGTCAGCGGGAGTTCGGCGGCCCACATCATGAGCAGGAGCAGGCCGCCCGCGGCGGCGGCGATGCGCATTCCGATGCCGAGGGTGAGGGCGATGCCGGCGCCGGCGAGGCCGGTCATGAACAGCCAGTCGACCCAGGGCTGGCCGGCGAGGGTGGTGAACAGGCCGCCGAAGGTGTGGTCGGCGGTGCCTTTGAGGAAGCCGGTGGTCGGGCTTCCGCCGTTGATCCAGGACTTGGCGGCGGGGGTGGCGAAACCCCAGCCGAACAGCTTGTCCAGGAAGGCCCACAGGAACACCCAGCCGACGGCGATGCGGGCGGCGGCCCACACGTACCGGACCGGGCCGGCGCCCGTGGTGGCGGCGGGGATCGTCTCGCCGTTCGTGCGGGGGGCGGGGACGGTGGGAGCGCCGGCGTGGAGGCGGTGATTCCTCTGGTTACGCCCTTCGATGGTGGCCATGACCGGCCCCTTTCAACGTCTTTTCTCTCTTTTCGACATCTCAAGGAAACCGCGATCACCGGCCGTGCCGCAGGAGCCGTACGGCACCCCGCGGTCGGCTCGAAGTCCCGTGATCGTGGGACTTTCGGTCCGAGTCCGTCAGACGGGGCGTTCGCGCCGGGTGTGCGTGCTTCGACCACCGGCCGTCCGCCCGTGTCCCGGACGGCTCCTCGCCGGCGGCCAGGACGGCGGCGCGCTGGTTACGCCGCCGCTGCTCCCGCGTCACGGGGCGAACAGAACGGTGTCACCCGTGCCCGGCGTGGCAGGTGTTCTGCGCACGACGGCACAGGACAGGCAGTGCGGTTATCGCGTCCAGAACCACGCGGTCGCCCAGCGGCTCGTCGAGCCTTATGACGCCCCTGCCGAACGCGCCGACGCCTGCGCACGGGCCGGGGGCCTCATAGGGGACGTCGATCCCCAGGACCACCACGTCCGGATCCTCCCGCACTCGCAGGCTGACGGGGGGCGGCTCAAGGCCGCACGAGCCGTAGTCGTAACTCACCAGCAGCGTGCGCTCGTCGAGGGCCTCGACGCCGGTGATCTGCTCGTCGACCAGCGGGTAGTCGCCCACGGCGTCCTCGATCGTGCCGACCGCCTTCTGATCGACCGCGACACGGTCTATCGGGCCGGGAAGGTTCGAGAAGCGCAGCCGCCAGGCGGGCACGGTCGCCATACCGCGTGAGGTCTTCAGCCGCATCGTCGTGAAGGCGGCGCCGGTCAGCTTGTACTCCTCGTCATCGGGGAAGGTGTACTCCTCCGGCCAGGGAGACAACGCCATGAGTGCCTCTCGCGGTCCGATCACGGGGACCCGCATGGTGGATCCGTCGTCCCATAGGATCCGCGCGTCGGCCGGCGCGACGGGGAGCGAACCGGCCACGACCCAGCCATATTCGGTGTTGACCCGCTCGCGCGTCTTCCGCGACATCGTGCTCAGGTCCTCGAACGGGACGAAACCCGTACGCCAGATCGTCGCGGCCCCGCTCGTCCGCCAGGTGGAGACGGCCCGTGCGGCGTTCTCCCCGAACGTGGGCCGTCCCCTCAGGCCGGCGCTACCGCTGAGAAGCAGCACCGTCGCCAGAAGCGTCCCGGCTAACCTCACCATGTAGTGATCTTGCCAGAATATCCGTCCACAAGATCGGTGACGGAACGGCCGGCGGCCGAGCCCGGCCCGGTGAAGGCACTCTCCGCGTGCGCCCGCTCATCTCCGGGTCGAGTCGCCGGTGCCGATGACGGCCCGGCTGCTGCGGAGGAACGAGGCGGCGACGTTCGCCGGCTGGTCGAGGTATCCGGCGACCATGGCGCCGTCACGGATCAGCATCAGGTCGTCGGCGACCTCTGCGGCGTCCGTGATACCGAGCGGGGCGATGAGCTGTTCGAACGTCGTCTTGTTCCAGCGGCGATGCGCGTCGACGGCCTTGCGGATCGGGCTGTCCGCGTCGGGGTATTCGGCGGCGGCGTTGATGAAGGGACAGCCGCGGAAGCCGGGCGCGCAGGCGATGATCCCGATCGCCCCCGAGATCGCCCGCAGGGTGACATCGACGTCACCGCCGCCCTGCTTGATCGCCTCACCGATGCCGTCCCGCTCCAGCGCGGCGCGGCGTTCGAGGTAGGCGACGACGAGGTCGTCCTTGCTCTTGAAGTGCCGGTAGAAGGTGACCTTCGTCGTACTGGCGAGGTCGATGACCTTGTCGACGCTCACCGCGCGAAGCCCCTGCGCGTAGAACAGCTCGGTGGCCGCCTCGATGAGGCGCTCACGCATGGGGCTGTTCATGCTCGAGATCATACGCGTCCCTCCTTCTCGCCACTTGCACCCGACCTCACAGCCGAGCTACTGTCGGCGAGGTAGAGTTACTAGTCATTCTACCTCGCTGTCCTGCCGAAAGGGAGACGATGACCACCGTCGCTGTCACAAACGCCGGCCGCACCGCTGTGGCGTTGCGGAACCTCTATGTGGTGCGATTCGGATTCGCCCTCATCTGGGCGGTCCTGCTGTTCCTGGCCGGGGCTTCCGGTCCGGTGAGCACGGCGCTGCTCGTGATCTACCCGCTGTTCGACGTCGCCGCGGCGATCGTCGATCTGCGCTCCTCGACAACCGCGCGCCCCACCGCCGCCCTGTACGTCAACCTGGCCCTGAGCCTGCTCACCGCCGTCGGCCTGGCCGTCACAGCCGGTTCGGGCGTGCCCGCGGTGCTGCGCGTCTGGGGCGCTTGGGCGATCACCGCCGGAATCGTGCAGCTCATCGTCGCCGTCAGCCGACGCGGGCTCGGCGGCCAATGGGCGATGATCCTCAGCGGAGCGATCTCCACGATCGCCGGGACGACGTTCATCCTCCAGGCCGGTACGCCGACCGCATCGCTGACGAACCTCGCCGGCTACGCAACCGCCGGCGGCGTCTTCTTCCTCATCTCCGCCCTGCGTCTGCACCGCACCTCGAAGAGCGCCTGACCCCCGTCTCGCTCCCGGAGCCGCCGGCCGCCGGTCACGGTGCCCCCGAGCAGGCGTTGCGCCGCTCGGCGGCGTGAGTCCTTCCGCTCCGGGAGCGCGTCGTGGACGTCACCGGCGTCCACGAGCGGGGCAGGCCGTGGAGACGTGGGCCACCACCGGTTCGCCGCCGACGGTCCGGTACGCCTCACGGGCGATGGCCCGGATGCGTTCCGGGCACGTGGAGGCGGTGAGGCGGACGGACACGTAGACGTGCGCCATGCCGTCCACCTCCGCCAGGCGGACGTCGTCCACGAGGTCGGCGAACGCCTCCAGCAGGGCCTCCCGCACCGCGAGCCGCACGAGCGGACCCGTGGCCCGGTCGCGGTCGTCTTCGTCTTCCTGTTCGTCCTCCCGGCGCCGGAGGATCGGACGGGGGTGCGTGCTCAGGATCGTCATGACTCAACCGTCCGGGCCGCCGCCCCCGCGCGGGAACGGCCGAAAGTCCTCATCCCCGGCGCATGAGGCGGTCGCGCACATCCGCCGCCCGGCTCCATCCGGCCGATGACCCGCCTTGGCGCCCGTGGCCGAGGCCGCCTGAGATCCACTCACGGCGCTTCCCTCGTCGCGTTATTCCACCGCTCCGAGGACGCGGTCTGGGGGAGGTCCTTTTTGGCTTCTCATTGCCCCTGTCTCCGTAGTCTGGCGGAAGGGGGTCCTTCGATGGCCGATGTGGTAGACCGGCTGATCACCGCGCTGAACAACCATGATGTGGACGCGGTGATGCGCTGCTATCGGCCGGATGCGGTCGCGACATGGCCGGACATGGAGGCGGGCAACCCTCAGGAGATCGGCTCCTACTGCACGCAGATGTGGGAGGCGTTTCCCGACCTCCGCTTCACCCGCTGGGAGAAGACCGCATGCGAGGATGCGATTGCGACCGAGATGGTGGCCTGCGGCGCGCAAACGGGGCCGTATCTCCTCATCGGAGGTGAGGTGCTGGAGGCGACGGGCCGTTCCATCAGTGCGCGCTGCTCCTGCTTCTGGAACGTGGTCGACGATCTGATCGCGAGTCAGCGCTTCTACTACGACCAGCTGCAGGTATACGTGCAACTCGGTATGTGTCTCCCACCCGTTTTCGCCCTGTCCGGCTGAGGCGTCGAGAGGTCGCCGGCGGCAGACCGGGCTCAGGAAGGCCGTCGCTCCCGCCCGCAGGCGCAGCCGTGCGCAGTAGCGGCGGCGGCGAGAGCGGCGGGAAGCATGGGTGAGGCCCCCGGCGAGGGGGCGGGCAGGTCGACCGGCACCGGATAGACGATGGTCGATCGGCCCTCGCCGCCCAGTTCCAGCAGGGTCTGGAGGTAGCGCAACTGGATGGCGGCCGGGTCGGCCGACAGGGTACGCGCGGCCTCGCGCAGATTCCGCGCGGCCTGGACCTCGCCCTCCGCGTTGATCACTTTGGCGCGGCGCTCGCGTTCGGCCTCGGCCTGACGGGCGATGGCGCGCTGCATCGCCTCGGGGATCTCGACGTCCTTGATCTCGACCAGGTCGACCTTCACGCCCCAGGGCTCGGTCTGGTCGTCGAGGACCTTCTGCAGGCTCTCACCCAGCCGGTCGCGCTCGGCGAGCAGGGCGTCGAGGTCGTGGCGGCCGAGCACGGAGCGCAGGCTGGTCTGGGCGAGCTGGGAGGTCGCGACTGCGTGGTTCTCCACCTCGTTGACCGACCGGACCGGGTCCACAACCTTGAAGTAGGCGACCGCGTTGACGCGGACGGGCACGTTGTCCCTGGTGATCGCCTCCTGTGGCGGGATGGTGAGGGCGATGGTCCGCAGGTCGACGCGGACCATCCGGTCGGCCAGCGGGATCAGGACCACGAGCCCGGGCCCTCGCAGGGGCAGCACCCGGCCGAGCCGGAAGACGACCGCCCGTTCGTACTCGCGCAGCACCCGAAGTCCTGTCAGGGCGCCCGCCAGGAGAAGGGCGGACACGACGGCAACCCAGATCATCACTCCGACCTCCAGACGGTGGTGTATCGGTCGCGGCTCGGCGGCCCCTGCCCGGGCTCGGGGAAGGCCGCGGGGGTGCCGCGCAGGTGGCCGGTCAGCCACCATCCTGTGATGGCGGTGGCCGCGAGCGCGGCGGCGGCCAGGGCGAGGTCGGGCCAGGCGGGGTGACGCACCGCCTCGATGAGCGTCAGCGAGGCGGCCAGGACGACCAGCACGAGGGCGAGCCCGCGGTGGAAGCGGCCCGCCTCGGAGTGCGGCCAGGGCCGCAGCGCCCGCACGATCTCCCGCCCGTGACGCGATGGGGTGCAGTCGGGCTTGCGGGGGCAGGCGTTGCAGACCGAGGGCCTGGCCCGGTAGAAGCGGTGGTGCCGGTCCTGACCGACGGGCCAGAGCATCTGGTCGGCCGGGCACACCCAGGCGTCGCGTTCGGGCTGATAGGTGAAGCCCCCGGTGCGGTGGCGTTCGGATCGCCCGGCGACGTGGCGGGCCAGGCGGTCCAGCCCGGCGGCGGCCGCGAGCAGCGCGGCCGCGTAGCCGTACGCCAGGACCGCCTCCGTGGTGAAGGGACCGATCATGCGGTGTCCACCCGCTCCCGGACGTCCGACAGCCGGGGCGCCGGGGTGAGCCCGGTGGCCGGGTCGGTCCCGGCCCGGCGGGCCCGGTGGCGTACGCCAAGCCAGGCGATCCAGCAGAAGGGCAGCACGCCGCCGACGATGAACAGCGCGTCGCCGGGCAGTCGCAGCCACTCCAGCAGCGTGTTGGCGCGACCGGTGAGGTAGCCGAGCGAGCGCGCCTCGAAATATCCGGAGGACACCGACTCGTGCAGTTGCAGGAGCCCGAGCGGCAGCAGGGTGGCGAAGCACATCCAGGCCAGGCCGATGTTGAGGGACCAGAAGGAGACCCTGGCCCACTTCTCCGGCCATCGGCCGGCGGGGATCAGGTAGCGCAGCGCGAACAGCCCCAGGGCGATGGCGAGCATGCCGTAGACGCCCATCATCGAGCCATGCGCGTGGTTGGCCGTCAGACCGGTGCCGATCTCGTAGTAGGAGACGATCGGGAGGTTGATCAGGAAGCCGAAGACACCCGCGCCGAGGAAGTTCCAGAAGCCGACGGCGACCAGGAACATCACGGCCCAGCGGTGCGGGAACGGGGTGCGCGACTCCAGGTGCTGGCGCGCCCCCAGCTGCACGAACGACCACGCCTCCACGGTCAGGAAGGTCAGGGGAACGACCTCCATCGCGGAGAAGAACGCGCCCAGCGCGAGGTGCTCCACGGGCGTGCCGCTGAAATACAGGTGGTGCATGGTGCCGATCACGCCGCCCGCCGAGTACAGGATGATGTCGAGATAGATCACCACGAGGGCGACCCGCTCCCGCACCACGCCCAGCTGGACGAACATGTAGGCGACCATGACGGTGGTGAACAGTTCGAGGAAGTCCTCCACCCACAGGTGCACCACCCAGAACCGCCAGAAGTCGGTGACGGTGAAGGTGTCGCCCGGGCGGGCCAGCAGCCCGACGGCGTAGACGCCGGGGATCGCCAGGCCCGACAGGAAGAACAGCCAGGGCAGGTTGCCGCGGCTGTCCCTCGCCAGGGTCGTGCGCAGCACCCGCCACATCATGACCGCCCACAGCGCCATCCCGGAGGCCAGCAGGATCTGCCAGACGCGGGGGAGGTCGAGCCATTCGAACTGCTGGCTGCCCCAGAAGTCGCCCGGCCGGACGAGCCCGTGGATGCTGAGCCCCTCCGCGATCAGCGAGCCGGACGCCACGACGGCCAGGGCCGCCAGGAGCGTCCAGGCGAGCTTTCCCTGCCCGCGCGGCTCGGCTCCGGCCATGAGCGGAGCCAGGAAGATGCCGGCCGCGAGGAAGGCGGCCACCACCCAGAACAGCGACAGCTGCAGATGCCAGGTGCGGGCCAGGTTGAAGGGCAGCAGCTCGGCCAGGTTGAGGCCGAAGAAGCTCGTGAGATCGGCTCGGTAATGCTCCGTCGCACCGCCCAGCAACACCTGGGCGAGGAAGAGCAGTGCGACGACGAGGAAGAAGTACGCGGTGACCCGCTGCGCGGGCGTGAGCGCCACCTGGTCGGGAGAGCGGAACTCGATGGCCTCCGCCTGACGGCCTCGCCAGCCCAGATGACCGCCCCATCGGCCGACCGCGCCGAACAGCGCCCCGATGCCGACCAGCAGGGCGATCAGCGACACCACGCTCCACAGCACGGTGTCGGCGGTGGGCGCGTTGCCGACCAGCGGCTCGGCGGGCCAGTTGTTGGTGTAGGAGTAGGCCGCGCCGGGGCGTTCCGCCGAGGCGATCCAGGCCGTCCAGGACAGGAACGCGGTCAGCTGGTGGATCTGCCGCGGGTCGGTGATCGCGTACGGACGCAGTCCCTTGTCCGTGCGGGGGTCGGCGAAGTAGTCGCGGTAGTGATCGACGAGAGCGGTGAAGGCGTCCGCCTGCGCCCTCGTGTAGGTCAGCACCCCCGAGCGGGGGTCGTAGCGATTGGCGCGGAACTCCTGCCTGACCTGTTCACGGGCCCGGTCGCCGCCGCCGCGGGCCCGGAGGGCGGCGGTGGCGGCACGGCGCAGGTAGTCGGCCGTGTAGTCCGGCCCGAGATAGCCCCCGTGCCCGAGCACCGATCCGTACTGCATCAGCCCGTTGGCCAGGAAGACCTTCTGCCCGTCGGCGACGTCGCGGCCGGCGTACAACCGCTGCCCGGATTCGCCCACCACGAGCCGTGGCACGGGCGGCTCCACCGTGTACGTACGGTAGGCGAGCAAGCCCATGACGAAGAACCCGAACACCGCCACCAGTGCCGCAGCCTGAATCCAGCGCCTGGAGACCAGAAGCTCTCTGCGCGTCCCCGCCCCTGGCACCATCGATCACCGATCTCGATCAGGAAGGGGAGAGATCCCTACTCCTATCGGGCGCCGGTCGTACCGGTCGAGAGGACACGCCCTCCGTGCCGGACTCGGGACGCGGTGCCCGCGGGTGAGCCGCGGGCACCGCAGGTGCTCAGGGACCGATCGGGCTACTTGGTGTTGGGCCCGCCCGGCGTGGGCACGGTGGTCGTGACGAAGTCGTGGCAGAGGCTGTCGGCGTCGGTGCCGTCGGGCCAGCGGGCGTTGCTCCGGCCCGCGCCCGCGGCCGCGCCGGCCACAACGGTGATGCAGCCGCCCTTGCCCTGGTCGGCCTCCATGACGGCGAGTTCAGGAGTGGCGATGGTTCCGTTGCCGCTCGAACTGCTCTGCTGGGAGCCGTAGACGACGGCGTCGACGACCACGCCGCCTCGTTCGTCGAGCAGCGCGATGGAACCGGCGCTGGTGGACAGGGCGCTCCCGAACCACTGGTCGGGCGCCGGCGTTCCCTGGTAGCCCGCCGTCGTGACCAGGGGGTTGACCACGGCCGCGCCGACCGGGTGGGCCTTGACCGGCTTGTCGAGCGTGAGGCCGCCGCCCAGCGCCTGCACCGGCACGCCGCTCATGTGCGGGTGACGGGTCGGCGGCGAGAAGCTGATCCCCGTGCCGGGGTCGGACACGTCGACGCCCGACGCGTGGGCGAGCCGCAACGGCGCGGTCAGGTCGACGCCCGTGCCGCCCGCGCCGGTGGTGCCGACGTTCGCGACCGTGACGGTCTCCTTGTTCTCACCGGTGTCCACTGTCAGGGTGTCGCCGACGGTCATGTTGGCGTCGGCGGCGACCTTGATGTTGGTCGCGCCCGCGGCCGCGTCGGCCGACAGGGTCGTCTGCGTGGCCGCCTTGCCGACCGCGGTGACCGTGGCCAGCTCGTAGTCGTCGCCCGAATCGATGCCGATCCTGTCGCCGACGGTGAAACCGGTCGCGTTCGTGACGGGCAGGTTGGTCGAGTGGGCGGGGACCGTGATCCACGGCCCGGTGGACACGGGAACGAACAGCGTCGTCGCCGGGCTGGCCGCCGTCCCGACCGACTGGATCGTGCGGGTCTCCCGCTCGCGGCCGGTGTCGATGTCGATCTGCTGGCCGGCCGCGAAGCCGGTCGTGCTCCTGACGTTGACCGTGGCGTCCGTGGGGCCGGTGGGAGCCGCCAGCCCGGAGCCGGCGAGGCCCAGCAGGTAGTAGGCGCCGCTCGCGAGCCGCGTCCCGGCCGGGATCTTGGCCAGCGTGGTGCCGGGCGAGCCGCTCGGGGTGGTGGTCAGGGTCCAGCCGGAGATGTCGACCTCGTCGGCGGAGGGGTTGTAGAGCTCCACGAACTGGTCGGTCGAGTTGGCGCTCGTGCGGAACCGGACCTCGTTGATCTTGATAGGCAGGACGTTGCGTACGGCTTGCGCGCTTTGCGCGGACTGGCGGCCCTTCACCGGGCCGGAGGGGTTCGTCCACTCGGCTCTGCCGGTCAGGTAGCCGGCGTCGGTCCTGTCCGCGGAGGTGACCGTGAAGGTCGCGCTCACGCTCTCACCCGGTGCGACCGACGGGAACGTCGCCGACTTGTCGCTGGTGTCCTTGACCGAGGCGGTCCATCCCACGGGAGTGGACAGGCTCAGCTTGACGCCCACCGCGGCCGAGCCCGTGGTGTTCGTGAACGTCTCGGTGACGTCCTGCGCGGAGCGCGGGGTGAACGTGGTGGCCCGCGACAGCGACAGACGCGTCACGTCATACTTGGCGGCCACGATGTTGGCCTGCACCGCGTCCGTGGTGGCCTCCGACGGGTAGCCCTTCGTCATCACCCCCTCGTAGAAGGTGCCCGATGAGCCGTTGCCGTTGTCGCCGCCGGTGCCGAGGAGGACCGCGCCCTTCTTGTGCATGGGGTAGTAGCTGCTGTTGGTCAGCGAGCCGGGACGGATTCCGCTGTAGAAGGTCGTCAGAGGGCCGTCCTGGGCGTTGCCGCCTCGCAGATCCCACTGGTTCCCGCCGCCGCCGTCGACGACCGCGGTGACGAACCGCCAGGAGTCGACGGTCGGATCGGCCGGGTTCTGCTTCGCGTTGTACCCGGAGAACAGGCCCGCCTCCATGTCGGCCATGATCCACGGGCCGGGGCCGCTGCCGCTGCCCCAGGCGGTGGCGGTGCCGAAGTACGTGGTCTCCATGGTGCCGGTGCCCACGGCGCGGCTGTTCGTCGAGGAGTTGCCGTAGTCGAAGCAGCAGCCGCTGTCGTAGTGGGTGCCGTCGATGACGTAGTAGATGCCCTCCGGCTCGTCGCCCTTCGCGAGGCCGGTGGCGTTGTTGTTGCGGTACCCCATGCCCGGCATGATGTACACGCCGTAGGCCTTGTGGCCGCCGATCGTGATCGGCGCCATGTCCGCGATCGCGAGGGTGTCGTAGCCGCCGACGGCCGGGCCCCGGAACGTGCCGGGCGGAGCCTGATAGAGGTCGTTGCCCGTGCCGGACTGGTCGTAGATCTTGGTGATCACGCAGACCACGTGGTCACAGAACGCGTCCTGCGCCGCCGCGTCGGCGTATCCGCCGGAGTCCGGGGAGGGGTGGGCGGCGGAGCGGACGACGCCGATGTCCCTTGTCGCGTTGTCCGAGGTGCGCATGACCTGGTAGAGCGGGCCGTTGTAGGACGAGTACAGCGCGCGCGTGGTGCTGTGGGCGGCCACGCAGGGCGTGCCGCCGGCGGCGTAGATGTCACAGGGGCCCTGCGGCCGGTCAGGGGCGGCGGGCGGCGCCGCCTGCGCCTGCGGCGTCACCGCGAGCGCGCCGCCGATCAGCGCCAGTGCGGTCGCCGTACGAGCGGCCAGGGTTCCGAGGCGTCCGCGTCCGTTGGGGGGTCTGAACATGTTGGATGAACTCCTCCATGCGTTGTGCTCGACTGAGTCGAACGTGCGGGGGCGTGGCCTGCCGATGCGTTCGGTGACGCGACCGCGGACACCGTCACGCGGGCATGGACGATCCCGCGCCGGACGTCGCGGCCGGCACTCGGCAGGCATCCACTGGCCGCGAATTGTTAGCGCTAACAACAACAATCGCGTCAGCGGGGTCGTGGATGGCGGAGGGGAGTCGGGAGCGGGGTTGATCTTGATCAACTGTCCACACTATGGCACCGGCCACAGGTAACGTCAAGGTTACAAACGCGATATCGGGCCGGTCCTTTCCCGGCCGTCCGTCCACCGGAACGCGAAGGACCGGCGGACGTCCGCCGCCGGTCTCAGATCACACGCACCCTCACTGAGGCGGCCGGCCCGGTGCTCGACCTGCGACGTCTGGGGCCGCCATGCGTGCCATCGTGATCGAGAGATTCGGCCGGCCGGAGTGTCTGGTGTGCCGGGAGTCGCCGGAGCCCGAGCCCGCGGCGGGCCACGTGGTCATCGAGGTGAAGGCGCCATGTGGGGCTCGCCGTCACCGCCGAAACCGGATGAGCTGATCGGCCAGGCCAGGCAGGTCCGACGCGACCAGGTTCGGCCTCGGCAGGGACTCGACGGGCAGCAGGGCGTTCCCCGGCCGGGTGATCAGGCCGGCGGTGTAGCCACAGCTCTGCGCGCCCATCGTGTCCCACAGATGCGCGGCGATCATGAAGCACGAGGCCGGGGGAACCCGAAGGGACTGCGTGACCAGGTGATAGGCCCGGGGAGCCGGTTTGTAGGCGCGAACCGCGTCGACGCTGAACTGCCGCTCGAAGAAGTGCGCGAGGCCGGCGTGCTCCACCGGGCTCCGGCCGTCGGGGTCGAGAGGCGAGTTCGTGAGCGTCACCAGGCGAAAACCGGCGTCCGCGAGCCGGGTCAGGCCGGCCTCCACGTCGGGATGGGCCGGCATGGTCAGCATGCCCCGCCTGATCTGTTCGGTGTCGGAGTCGGTGACCTTCACGCCATGGATGTCGCCGAGCATTCTGAGCAGCCCCTGCCCCAGGGTGAAGAACTGCTCGTAGAGGCCCGCCGCGGTGATTGTCATCGAATACATGAAAAGGTGGCCGAGCCATTCGCGCATCACCCGGGCGTCGCCGAAGACGCGCTGGAAGAGCGGGTTCATCGACTCGAAGTCGATCAACGTCTCGTTGACGTCGAACACCAGGATCGACGGCTCACCGTGGGCGACTCCGTGCGCGATGTCGTCGTTCATCGGCGCGGCCCCATTGCGGTCACCGGCCATGACCACGCCTTCCACCAGGTCATTCCCCACGTGTACCCACCCACGGCGAGTAACCGCGTCTGCCCCGCGAATTGCTCGCTCCTGGTGGCCAGGGGAGCGTGTCGTCTCCGCTGATGGTTCCTGTGGGGCCGGAGGCGGAGGTCGCGGCGGCTCGTGGCCGGGAGGCTTGGAGGACCTTCCCGGCTTCTTCCCGGTCTGCTGACGGCTGAGCTGCGGATATGACAGGTGTCACGGGTCAAGACGCGACGCGCGGCACTTATCGCCGCATCCGCCGATCCGTACCGTGAAGGTCATGACGAACACGACATCATCGCAGCGTACGGACTGGCACATCTCCCTCATCGGCGGCCTGAAGCGCAGGGGACCGGGGAGCATGCCCGCGGACACGGTCGTCGTCACTTCCGTCGGGGGAGCCGACCTCGACCTGAGCGACGCGCGGATCGTGGAGGTCACCTCGGTGACGAAGGTGTCGATCGTGGGCGGCGTGCGGCTGCGGGTGCCCGCCGACGTCATGGTGGAGGTCGAGGGCGTCAGCCTGTTCGGCGGCCGCACCGTGGAGCCGGGAACGCCGGGCGCCTCCGGCCGTGTCGTCCGCGTCCGCAACTACAGCGTCTTCGGCGGCGTCAGCGTCACCCGCGGCTGAGCCCTGGCTCCGATCGCGGCGTCCGGTAGCAAGGCAGGGCGCGGGGCGCGGGCTCAGGCGGGTCCGTCGTCCGCGAGGATGCGCTCCAGGGTGCGCCGGCCCATGCGGCTCATGACCGGGTTGGTCTCCAGGTAGTACCACACGACCCCCATCGCCTGCGCGAAGGCCCAGGCCTTGCCCCGCTCCCACTCGAGGTCGTCGCATCCCAGGTCGAGACGGAGCACCTGGCGCGGCCCCGCCTCCAGCAGATGCCAGGCGCTCACGAGATCGAGGGCGGGATCGGCCGGCCCGAACCCGCCGCCGTCGAGAATCCCGGCCAGCCGGCCGTCGGACACGAGCACGTTGCCGGGAATGAGATCACCGTGGGTCATCACGTCGGCCGCTTCGCGCGGCAGACTCCGGAACGTCCCCCACATCCGGCGCAGCCGGGGAACGTCCAGCAGTCCTTCGCTGCGCCCGAAGCAGGTCTCCATCCACGCGTCGTGGGACCTGAGGTCGCCTCCCCGGCCCTTGCCGGAGAACGTACGGCCACGCGTGCCGGCCGCGCGCAGGTCGGCGATGAGATCGGCGAGGTCGTGGGCGAACGCGGCCGACTCGCCCGGGTCCTCGTCAATCGCCACGGTGCCGGGCAGCCACGTCTGCACCGACCACGGAAGCGGATATCCCGCTCCGGGCTCGCCGAGCGCGACCGGCTCGGGCGTGGGAAAGCGGGTGCCGGCCGCCAGCTCGCGGGCCGCCTCCGCTTCGGACTCCAGCCAGCGCCGCGTCACGTCGACCGGCCCCGGCTGCAGGGGGAACCGGGCCGTGAGGCGGTCGCCGAGGCGGAAGATGGCGTTGACCGTCCCATGGGAGGCGACGCCGGTGACGGGCAGGCCCCGCCACTGCGGGAACTGCTCGTCCACCAGGGCGCGCACGGTCTCCGGTGACACCGTCAGCTGGTCGGCATGCATCTTCACGCCGGTGAGGGTTCCGCGTTTCGCTCCTGCCCCGCAACCGGTTTTCAGGCCCCCGCGACGGCTGATCGCGCCGTACGGCAGGCGGCGCCGGGAAAAAGGAGAACCGGCGTGGAGGGCGATTCTTCGGTTGTCGCGCGGCGGCTTTTTCGCTTTTGTGTTCCGCGTTCCGGGATGGAAAAGCGAATTTCGATATCGGGCGGAGTATCGCCGGGGTCGCGGACGCGGCGCCTTCTCGACTTCGCGTCCACGGCGGCAGGAAGTGCCGGTGCGAGGCAGGGAGAATGCCCGGCGGACCCGGGCCCGATCCGGCTCGTCGAGAACCTTTCTGTCGTCTGTTCACTGTCGGAATGAGTCTTACTACCGTGTCCTCCCGGCAGGGCGCCCACGTCCTGTGTGGACCGTGTGGACTGCGTCGACTGCGTGGACTGCGTGAAAAGGAGGACGCTACTGATGACCGGTGCCGATAACGGGTTGTACGTGGGCCGGCGGTCCGTGCTGGCCGGTGTCGCGGGCTTGCTGGGAGCGGCGGCGCTGCCCGCGACCGCCGCGCACGCGGACCCGAAGGAGTTGCCGAACGGGGGCGCGCCGAAGGGGCGATACCCGTCGAACTGGCCCGAGCCCGCGCCCTACGGCCTGGCGGACACGCGCGAGGACCTGTGGCCGCGTGACGACAACTCCTTCATCCTCCCGCTGGAGCTGCGCCCCCGCGACGAGGAGCTCGGCCGGGTCTGGATGCGGGACACCTACGTCAACTGCTTCGACGTCGGCGGTCGTCCGATCTACGTCGCCACCGGCACCACCCGGGTGCCCGGGCTCGCGGCGGCAGGCCCGTGGAACGACGGCATCTTCGTGTGGACGGCCACATCCCTGCACGGGCCGTGGAAGCTGGCCGACACCACCGGCATCCGGCCGGACGCCGAGAAGGGCAAGGTGTGGTCGCCCGAGTTCGTCGGCGAGAACCGGCCCGGGCGCACGGTGGTGGCTCCCTGGCAGGAGTACTGGTACGACGACCAGTTCGGCAAGCGCGGCAACGCGTGGGCGCCCGAGGTGCACTACTTCCGCGGGAAGTGGTACATCGTCGCGTGCATGGGCGACCACTCCCAGAAGGTCGGCTCGTTCATGCTCGTGAGCGAGGGCGGGGTGGAGGGCCCCTACCGGCTGATCGAGGGCAACCACGACAAGCCCTTCGGCGACTCCTTCATCGGCGGGCCCGCCTTCATCAAGCCCGGCGCCTACCACCACATCGACGGCGGCCTGTTCAGCGAGGGCGACGAGGCGTGGCTCGTGCTGCACAACAACCTGTACGCGAAGTTCCGGGATGACATGGAGGACATCGTCCCGACGACGAACCTGCCGCAGTTCCAGCAGACGCCCTACGCGCCCGAGCCGTATCTCGAAGGCGCGTACGTGTTCAAGTACGGCGGCAAGTACTACCTCGTCCACGCGGCGTGGGACCGGTCGTCGGTCCAGTCCGACGGCAGCACCCGCTATGCCTACGACACGGCCGCCGCCGGCCGCGTGCAGTACCAGTACGACGCGATCATCGCCGTCGCGGACAGGTTCGAGGGGCCCTACTCCAAGCGGTGGACCCTGGGCGTCGGCGCCGGCCACAACAACATCTTCGTGGATCGCAGCGGCCAGTTGTGGGCGACGTTCTTCCGCAACCCCAACGTCGGCTACTGGGCCGACCCGTCGCGCATCGGCGAGGCCGCCGTGCCCGGCGTCGTACGGCTGGAGTGGACCGGCCCCCAGGGCGACCGCCTGTACGTCGCGCGCCGGAACCCGGGGCACAGCAAGGGCTGACCACCCCCGCGCCGCCTGCTGGATGTGGCGACCGTACGCCGGCGGCTGCCGCCCGGCCCGGTGGCGGCCGGCCTGACCTGGCGGGACGTACGCGTCGTGGGAGCCGGCCCGCTCACCGTGACCGGAGACGACGGCGCAGCAGGAGTCCGGCGCAGGCGGCGAGGGTGATCGCAAGGCCGGTGAGCACGTACATCCGCCCGTCCGGCCCGGCCTCGCCACCGCCTCCGGTCGCGGCCCCGCCCACCGGGGTCGTGTCCACCTCCTGGGCCGCCCCCGCATCCTGCTCAAGGCCGTCTTCGTCCGATCCGGCGTCCGATCCGGCGTCCGACACGGCGTCCGACACGGAGGCCGTCACGGTGGCCGTGACGGTGCGGGTCGGCTTGGGGCCGGCGACGGTGCCGTCGGGAGAGGGAGTGGGGCTCGTCTGGGCGTCCTGGGCCACGTCCAGGGTGTAGGTGGTCAGGGTCGTGGCATCCCGCACCTCGCACTGGATCACCGGCGCGGTGGGCGAGGGCCCGATGTTGACGGCGGCCGGACGCACCGTCGCCGTGCCCGCGTTGGGCGAGGTCGTCTTCAAGGTGAGTCCGGTCTGCGGCAGTGGAATGATCTGCCCGGCGGCGACGCTCACGAGCTCGCTCACACCGGTGGCGGATGTCAGGTTCTCGATCCCGGTGAATGCCGCGTAGGCGTACACCTTGACGTCGCTGAGTCCGTCGGTGGGTGCCCGCAGTTCACTGCCCGTGGCGTACGTTCCGCGCCAGGCGATGGACATCTGCTGTCCCGCGGTGGCGTCGTCCGGCATGGTCAGCTCAACGTTGATCTTGACGTCCTGCGTCTCCGCCGCATTCTCATCGGTGGTGCACTCGTACTCCACGACCTCGGCGACCACGCGCAGGCTCCGCTCCATGCTGAGCGGGGCGGCGTGGGCCGGCTGGCTCGCCAGCGCCAGGCAACCCGCGAAGACGACCGAGACCACGGCAGGGATACGCAACGCCGACTCCTGATGTGACGTAGGGACCTACAGGAGACGTGGCACGAGCAAGATCGGTTGTCAGCTGTTCGCCTCCGGATCACGCTCCTCGGCCGGGCCGCGGCGTCGTGAACCCGGGACCGCGCTCTTCTCGAACGGCGGGAAACTCGAACGGCGGGAAAGCGGCAGGCTACCGGCCCGCTGCCACCAGGCGTCCAACTCCCATACGGCTGTTTCTCGGCCACATATGGCCGGACAGCGTTTCAGCCGTGTTAGGGCGGCGGTCATTCCCGCTGTCAAACATTCCCGGTGGACGTTCGCCTCGCCGCCACCGGGGAGCATCATGGATCCCGCCCTCAGCCGCCGCGCCTTCCTCCTCGCCTCCGGAACGACCGCCACCGGGGTCGCGCTGGACTTCGCACTGTCCTCCACTCAGGCCGCCTCCTCGACCGTGACACCGTCGGCCGCCACGCTGATGACGACGGTCCACACCGTCGCGAGACCGCACGGCGCCGGCGGATACCGCCGGCTGTCCGACGGCCCCGGCTGGGGGCGGGTGACACGCACAGAACTGGCCGGGGCCAAGAAGGACAGGGCCGGACGCCGCACGGCGCTGGCCTGCTTCGTCCAGTTCACCGACCTGCACATCACCGACGTGCAGAACCCGCAGCGTTACGAGTTCCTGCGCGCCGCGGACATGGGCTCCTGGCGCCCGCAGGAGGCGCTGACCGCCGTCGGAGCCGTCTCGCTGATCGAGCAGGTCAACAGCCTGCGGTACGGCCCGGCCACCCGGGCGCCGATCGGCTTCGTCATGACCACCGGCGACAACACCGACAACAACTCCCGGATCGAGCTGGAGTGGTTCCTCACCGCCATGACCGGCGGGCGCTTCACCCCCAACACCGGCGACCCGGGCGCGTACGAGGGCGTGCAGGGCTCCGGCCTGGGCCTCTACTGGCAGCCGGAGTCCGGCGTGCGCGACGTCGACAAGCGGGTGGGGTTCCCTCACCTGGAGGGCTTCCTTGAGGCGGCCATCCGCGAGGTGAGCAGCCCCGGCCTGGCCGTGCCGTGGTATTCCACCATCGGCAACCACGACCAGCTGTTCGGCGGCGCCTATTCCGCCGCCGGCGGCTTCTTCGCCGACCTCGCCACCGGCTCGCGCAAGCTGTTCGCCCTGCCCGCCTCCGAGGCCGGCGCCGTCTACCGGGCACTGCGCCGGGGCGACCCCACGGGTGCAGGTCTGCGTGCCGCCTGGAAGCACCACAGGAGCAAGACCCGCACGGTCACCCCCGACGAGCGCCGCGCCCCCGTGAGCCCGCACGCCTACGTCGCCGCTCATCTCGACCCGGCGTACACCGGCTCGGGACCGGTCGGCCACGGCTACACCCGGGACAACCTCGACAGCGGCCGCCTGGACTACTCCTTCCGGATCGCCGACGGGGTCGTCGGCATCAGCCTGGACACCACCGACCGCGGCGGCGACTACCGCGGATCGGTCGGCACCCGGCAGCTGGCCTGGCTGGAGCGGACCCTGAAGACGCACGCCGACGACATCGCGCTGATCTTCAGTCACCACCCGAGCTGGGCCATGACCAACCTCGCCCCCGATCCCGCCCGCCCGCACGAGAAGCGGCACGGCGGGCAGGAGCTGCTGGCGGTGCTGAGGAAGCACCGCAACGTGGCCGCGTGGATCAACGGTCACTCCCACCTCAACAGGATCGTCCCGCATGACGGCTTCTGGGAGATCTCCACCGCCTCCCACGTCGACTACCCGCAGCTGGCGAGGGTCGTCGAGCTGGCCGACAACCACGATGGGACGCTGTCCCTGTTCACCACGCTGGTGGAGTCGGCCGCGCCGCACCGCACCGACTTCACCGACCTGTCGCAGAGCGGTCTGGCCGCGCTCTACCGGGAGCTCTCGTTCAACTCACCCGGTCTCCGGAGCGGACTGGCGGGCCTGCCCGGTGACCGCAACGCCGAGCTTCTGCTGAAGAAGCGCTGACGGCGCGCCCGCGGTCACCTGGCGTGCGCGGAGGCGGCAGGCCGGTCGCCTCGGCATGACCGGTGCGGCCGGTCCGGCCGCACCCGTCGGTCGCGGCGGCGCCGGCCGCCGCCGTCACAGCGTGAGCATCGAAACGGCGGCGGCGGGATCGCCCGCGTAGGAGGCGGCTTCGATCTCGGCCGCCGGGGCGGCGGGGACGAAGCCGGTGGGCGTCCACCTCAGCAGGGGCCTGGTCGATGCGGGCACGGTGACCCGGGCCGACGCCCCGGCCGGGAGGTCGACGGTGGCGAAGCCGAGCAGGACCCGGGTGGGGAAGTCGTCGGCGGCCGCGTCGATCCCAGTGGGCCGTCCGTAGAGCTGCACGACGTGGCGGCCCGCGCGCGAGCCGGTGTTGGTCACGGTCACGACGCCCGTGAAGGCGTCGCCGTCGGGAGCGCTGACGGAAAGGTCGGTGAGGGCGAAGCCGGTGTAGGACAGCCCGAACCCGAGCGGGAAGGCCGGCGTGTGGCCGTCCCGGTCCAGCAGCCGCTGGCCGAACCACTTGTCGTAGGTGATGGCGGTGGCGTCGCGGTCGAAGTGCGGCAGGTGCTCCTCGGCGACCGGGATCGAGTACGGCAGGCGTCCGGCGGCGTCGACTTCGCCGAGCAGCACGTCGGTCAGGGCCCGGCCTCCCTCGCAGCCGGAGTACCAGGAGACCAGCACGGCCGGTACGGCGTCGCGCCACTCCTCGGTGATGACGGCCCCGGCGGTGACGATCACCACGACGGTGCGCGGGTTGGCCGCCGCCACGGCCCGGATGATCTCGGCGTCGACGGGCCGGAGCCGCAGGCTCGCGCGGTCGCCGCCGGCGCTTCCCCCGCTGATGGAGTCCACCGCGCCGGGCTGGGCCATGAAGGCCGCGAACGACTGTCCCGCGGGGTCGTCGCCGGGAGGCGGGAACAGCGCCAGCAGTTCGGGATCGGTCAGCACGTCCCCGCCGATCCACTCGCCCTCGTCGGCGGCGGTGTAGCCCGCGACGACGACCGCGACGTCGGCCTGAGCGGCCGCGGCGGCGGCAGCGGCCGGGTCGTCGTCGGCCACGTGGGTGATCCGGGCCTGCGGGAGCGCCTCGGTCAGGCCGCGCAGCGCGGTGATCACCTCCGGGGCGCGTACGTCGGAGGAGCCGTTGTCTCCGGTGTTGGCCACGTCCGCGAGGCGTCCGACGACCGCCAGGGAGGTGAGGGCGTCCCGCTGCAGGGGGAGCAGGGGCGCCTCGCCGACCGGGTCGTTCTTGAGCAGCACCATGGCGCGGGCGGCGACCTCGCGCGCCAGCGCGCGGTGCTCGGAGCTGAACACCACGTCGAGCGGGGGCTCGGGCTCGGTGAGGGCGGCGTAGTGACGCAGCTGGGTGGCGAGGATGCGGCGGGCCGCCCGGTCGACGTCGTCCCAGCTCGCCCGGCCCGACTCCAGGTCGGCGGGCAGGTGCTCGGCGCGCTGCTGGCGGAAGGGTTCCTCCACGTCGAGCCCGGCGCGCAGCGAGGCGGCGGCGTCGCGCAGGCCCCAGATGAAGTCGGAGACGGTGACGCCCTCGAAGCCCCACATGCCGCGGAGCACGCCTTCCATCAGGTGCTCGTTCTGCCCGGCCCACTCGCCGTTGACAGAGTTGTAGGCGGTCATGACGCCCGACACGCCCTCTTCGACGATCCTGCGGAAGTGCGCCAGGTAGACCTCGTGCAGGGCCGCCTCGTCGGCGGTGACGTCGACCGAGAAGCGGGCGTTCTCCATGCTGTTGAGCGCGTAGTGCTTGACGACGGCCATGGCGTTGCGCTGCACGCCGCGGGTGAGCGCCGCGCCGAACTCGCCGAGCAGGATCGGGTCCTCGCCGTATGTCTCCTGGCCCCGCCCCCAGGCGGGGTGACGGGGAAGGTTGACGCACACGCCGCCGAAGAAGTTGGCGCCCTGGGCGCGCAGTTCGCGCCCGATGGCGGTGCCCACACGCTCTTCGAGTTCGACGTCCCAGGTGGCGCCGCGGGCCATCGAGACGGGGAACGCGGTCGACTCACCCATCACCACGCCGCGGGGGCCGTCGGAGAACAACAGGCCGGGGATGCCCAGCCGTTCGACGCGGCCCATCGGGTAGGGGGTGAGGTTGTACCCGTTGGTCATCATGTCGGCCATGCCCTGCCAGAACGGCAGGTCACCGTCCAGCAGCCACAGGCGTTCTTCCCGGGTCAGCTGCGACAACAGCTCGTCGACCGCCTCGTCCAGGGGCCGCCCGGCACGCACTGCGGCGACGGCGTCGGAGAAGGGGGTCGGAGAAGAGGGCGTCGACATGCGCACACAACTCTCTGAACAGGCGCGACAGCGCTATCTACCAAACGGTAGATAACTTAGGCTGCTATCGTGATCGAATCAACCCCCCGTCTCGCAGGAGCCAGGACGGCATGACCCCCGCACCGGGACGGCGCCGGCTGCCGCTCGCCGAGCGCCGGGAGGAGATCCTCCAGGCGGCCACCGAGCTGATCGCCGCCTCCGGGTTCAAGGGCGTCACCCTTGAGGCGTTCGCGGCGGCCTGCGGCATGACCAAGGCGGGGCTGCTGCATCACTTCCGCTCCCGCGAGGAGCTGCTCATCGCGGTTCTCGAACGCCGGGACACGCTCGACCTCACGAGCGTGGTCGGCACGCTGGAACCGGCGCCCGACGCGGCCACCGCCCGAGCCGTCATGTCGGGATTCGTCCGCCGCAACCTCGCGCAGCGCTCGCTCGTGCAGCTGTACACCGTGCTGTCGGCCGAGGCGCTGGACCCCGCGCATCCCGCGCACGCCTATTTCCGTACGCGGCTCCGCGAGGGCCGGGCCATGCTGGAGCGCTACCTGCTGGCCTGGCATCCCCATCCGGGTGCGGCCGCCGTGGACCTGCTCGCCTTTCTCGACGGCCTGCAGCTCAACTGGCTGCGCGACGACGGCATCGACTTCCTCGCCCAGTGGGAGGCCTTCGCCGACCGCTTCTTCGCCGCCTGACCTTCGCCGCCTGAATCGTCGCTGCCTGAATCGTCGCGGCCTGACCTTCACGGGGGGTCGCCGGCGCGTACGCGAGGGTGGCGGTTGTCGGCGGTGTCGGCAGGAAGCCGCAGGTCGAGCGCGTTCGACGACCGTGCCGAGTGGCGTAATCGCGCCGTTATTCCGCTATTCCTACCGGAAGAGTAGCCTTTTGCTTCATGGAGTTGGCGGACGCGAGACGGCGCCGGGCGGACAGGGCCCGCCAGGTCGCCGACCTGCTGCGGCGGGAGGTCGTGCACGGCGGATTCGGCGGTGGTCACCTGCCGCTGGAGTCCGCCCTCGCGCAGGAGTTCGGGACCTCGCGCAACACGATCAGGGACGCCCTGGACCTGCTGCGTGACGAGGGCCTCATCGAGCGGTGCCCGGGAGTCGGCACCACGGTGGCCGCGGAGAAGTACCCGCACGGCCTGCACCGGCTGCTCGGCCTCGCCGAGACCCTCCGTGAGCACGGAGAGGTCACCAACGAGGTCCGGGCCATGGGGCTCATCCCGCCTCCGGCCGCCGTACGGGGGCGGCTCGGCCTGCCGCCCGGCGAGTCCGTCGTCTACGTGGAGCGGCTGCGCAGGCTCAACGGGCTGCCGCTCTCGCTCGACCTGACCTATCTCGTCCGCGAGATGGGGGAGCCGCTCTTCGACGCCGACCTCGTGCACAACGACGTGTTCGTGCTGCTGGAAGATGTCGCCGGCCAGCCGCTCGGCGTGGCGGAGCTGACGATCGAGGCCGTGAACGCCGACGCCCACACCGCGGCCGTTCTCGACGCGCCGTCCGGCGCGGCGCTGCTGATGGTCGAGCGCCTCACCCACCTGTCCGACGGCCGCCCGGTGGACCTGGAGTTCGTCCGGTTCCGCGGCGACCGCCTCACCATGCGTGGCCACCTCTGGAGGAACACCGATGACCCTGGTCAATAGCCGCGCCGACGTGCCCGTCACGATCGACGAGTCGCTGTGCATCGAGGGGTGCACCTTGTGCGTGGACGTGTGCCCGCTCGACTCGCTGGCCATCCACGAGGTCAGCGGCAAGGCGTACATGCACGTGGACGAGTGCTGGTACTGCGGCCCCTGCGCCGACCGATGCCCCGCGGACGCGGTCACGGTGAACATCCCCTACCTGCTCCGATAGAAGGACACCCCCCATGCGTAAGCTCTTCGCCGCCGTGGCGCTGCTGGCCGCGGCCGGGTGCTCCGTGTCCGCCGGCGCCGACGACGGCAGGCAGACGGTCGTCGTCGGATACCAGTCGAAGACCATCAACACGGTCACGGCCGGGACCCTGCTGCGCGACCTCGGCTACCTCGAAAAGCGCCTCGGCGGCAGATACCGGGTCGAGTGGCAGGACTACGACACCGGCGCCCCGATCACCGCCAAGATGGTGGCCGGGAAGATCGACATCGGGTCGATGGGTGACTACCCGCTCCTCATCAACGCCTCCCGCACCCAGGGCGTGCCCTCCGCGCGGACCGAGCTCGTCTCGGTGACCGGCTACAACCTGCGCGGCGGGCTGAACGCGGTCGTCGTGCCCCCGTCGTCGGACGTGGAGACACTGGCCGGCCTGAAGGGGAAGAAGGTCTCGGCCAGCTCGGGCTCTGCCGGGCACGGCACGCTCGTCCAGGCCCTGGAGCGGGCCGGGCTCGACCCCGCGACCGACGTGGAGGTCGTGAACCAGCAGCCGCCGGTCGGCGCGTCCGCGCTGCAGTCGGGCAACGTGCAGGGATACGCCCAGTTCGTGGCCTGGCCGGGACTGCTCGTCTTCAAGGACCAGGCCCGGCTCGTCTACGACGGCTCCGCGCTCGGCGTGCCGACGTTCCACGGCGTGGTCGTACGGCAGGCGTACGCCAAGGAGCACCCCGACGTGCTCCAGGCGTTCCTCCAGGCCCAGATCGACGCGACGAACTACCTCCACGAGCATCCGGTGGAGGCGGCCGAGGCGGTCGCCGAGGCCACCGGACTGCCGCCCGAGGTGGTCTACCTCTACAACGGCCGCGACGGCATCGCCTCGTTCGACGTGACCGTGAAGCCGCAACTGCTGGCCGCCCTGCGGCACGACGAGAAGTACCTGAAGATCATCGGCGCCGACTTCACCGACGTCGACGTGACGACGTTCGCGAACGACTCCTTCATCAGGAAGGCGTACGGCGCCTCATACGACGCCGGCACCGCGAGCACCGTCAACGCGGCGAGGATCACCGGGACCGACGAGGCCTGCGGGACCGCCGTCAGCGACCCGGCGAAGGCGGGCGAGCTCTGGCTCGCCGGAGAGGACCGGCTGCGCCCTGCGGCCACCCCCACCTGCCTGCTGCGTCAGATCGCCGCCGCCACCGCGGGCGGCAGGGCCGTACGGGCCGCCTACGTGCCCGACGCGGCCACCGGGACGCACTGGTTCGCGGACAAATCCGTCTGGGTGCGCGACCCCTCGGCGGACGACGACGAGCGGTTCACGCCCTTCACCACCCGGGACGGCGCGCAGGCCTACGTGAAGGAGCACCCCCGGGCGCGAGTCGTCGGCTACGACGAGGCGCTGAAGGCCGCAGTGGGGGAGCCGAAGGCGGCAGCGGGAGGTGCGTCGCGATGAGCTCTCCAGCGTTGGACGCGACGATCGGCCCCGGTGCCCCCGCAGTCGAGAGGGCGGACGCCGGCACGGCGACGGGCCGGACGAGAACGGCGGCAGGCCTGCGCAGGTGGGCGGTCAGGCTGGCCTCCCTGGCGGCCGTCGTCGCGGTGTGGCAGTGGCTGACGACCGCGGACGCCCGCGTCGGGCTGCGGTTCGACCGCCTGCCCTCGCCCGCCGAGGTCGCGGCGGAGTTCGGCCGGCAGCTCGGCACCCGGATCTACTACCTCGACCTGGCCCAGAGCCTGATCCGCATTTTCACCGGGTTCGCGCTGGCGGCCGTGGCCGGCATCGCCCTGGGCGTCCTGGTCGCGCGGTCGCGGTGGGCCGGCGACGTGCTGCTGCCGCCCGTCGAGGTCGTCCGGCCGATCCCGGCGATCGCCCTCGTCCCGATCGCGATCCTGGTGTTCCCCACCGACGAGCAGGGCATCGTGTTCATCACGTTCGCCGCGGCGTTCTTCCCGATCATGGTGAGCACGCGGCACGCCGTACGGGCCCTGCCGACGCTGTGGGAGGACGCGGTCCGCACGATGGGCGGCGGGCGCGCGCACGTGCTGTGGAACGTCGTGCTCCCGGGCACAATGCCGGGCGTCTTCGGCGGGCTGTCCGTCGGCATGGGCGTCGCCTGGATCTGCGTGATCTCCGCCGAGATGATCTCCGGGGAGTTCGGCGTCGGCTACCGCACCTGGCACGCCTACACGGTGGTCGACTATCCGGCGGTGCTCGTCGGCATGGCGTCGATCGGCGTGCTCGGCTGGGTCGCGTCGGCCTCGATCGAACTGCTCGGCCGGCGCCTGACCCGGTGGCTGCCCCGTGGTGACCGGGGTGCGGGAGGGAACGTCCGATGAGCGCTTCCGTCGCAGCGGCCCCGCGGGTGGACGCCGGGCTCGCCGTCCGGCTGGAGGGTGTGTCCCTCGGTTACGGGCGGCACGCCGTGCTGGAGGACCTGCGTCTCGACATCGCCCCCGGCGAGGTCCTGGTGATCGTCGGCCCGTCCGGATCGGGCAAGTCCACCGTCCTGCGGGCGATCGCCGGACTGCTGGCGCCGCACGCCGGCCGGGTCCTGGCCGAGGGCGTGCCGGTCACAGGGCCATCGCCCGACCGCGCCATGGTCTTCCAGGACGACGCGCTGCTGCCCTGGCGCACGGTCCTGCGTAACGTCGAGCTGCCGCTGCGCATCCGCGGCGTGCCGAAGCGGGAGCGCAGGACGGCCGCCGAGAGCTGGATCGCCCGCGTCGGCCTCGCCGGCTGGGAGGACCGGCTGCCCCGGGAACTGTCCGGCGGCATGCGGCAGCGGGTGCAGCTCGCCAGGTCGCTGGCGGGCGCGCCGCGCGCGGTGCTCATGGACGAGCCGTTCGGCGCGCTGGACGCGCAGACCCGGGCCGGGATGCAGCGCCTGCTGCTGGACGTGCTCCGCGACACCCTCGCCACGGTCGTCTTCGTCACCCACGACGTGGACGAGGCGCTGCTGCTCGCCGACCGGGTCGTCGTGCTCGGGCAACGCGGCGGACATCGCGGCCGGCAGCCCGGCGGACAGCGCGGCGGACACGGCGGCATCGGCACTGTCCTGCGCGTGCCGGACCCGCGCACCCCCGACATCGACCGCACCGGGCTGCGCGCCCGCATCATCGAGGAGCTCTGAATGGACATCCCTGCCCCGGCGGACCGCACACATCTGGAATGCGAGGTCCTGGTGGTCGGCGGCGGCACCGCCGGGACCATGGCCGCGATCACCGCCGCCGAGCGCGGCGCCGACGTCATCCTGCTGGAGAAGGCGCACGTACGGCACAGCGGGGCGCTGGCGATGGGCATGGACGGCGTGAACAACGCGGTCATCCCCGGCAAGGCCACCCCCGAGGACTACGTCGCCGAGATCACCAGGGCCAACGACGGGGTGGTCAACCAGCGCACGGTCTACCAGACGGCCACCCGCGGCTACGACATGGTCCGCAGGCTGGAGCGCTACGGCGTGAAGTTCGAGAAGAACGAGCACGGTGAGTACGCGGTGCGCCGGGTCCACCGCTCGGGCAGCTACGTCCTGCCCATGCCGGAGGGCAAAGATGTCAAGAAGGTGCTCTACCGCGTGCTGCGCCGTCGCGACATCCGCGAGAAGGTGCGCATCGAGAACCGGGTGATGCCGGTCCGCGTGCTGACCAGTGAGGGCCGCGCGGTCGGCGTCGCCGGGTTCGACACCCGATCGGGCGCCTTCGTCACGGTCGCCGCCGGGGCGGTGATCCTCGCCACCGGCGCCTGCGGGCGGCTCGGCCTGCCCGCCAGCGGCTACCTCTACGGCACCTACGAGAACCCGACCAACGCCGGGGACGGGTACGCGATGGCCTACCACGCGGGCGCGGAGCTCAGCGGCATCGAGTGCTTCCAGATCAACCCGCTGATCAAGGACTACAACGGCCCGGCCTGCGCGTACGTCGCCAACCCCTTCGGCGGCTACCAGGTCAACGCCGAGGGGGAGCGGTTCGTCGACTGCGACTACTGGTCGGGCCAGATGATGGCCGAGGTCGCAGGGGAGATCGCCTCGGCCCGCGGCCCGATCTACCTCAAGACGAGCCACCTGCCGGACGAGACGCTCACCGCGCTGGAGAACATCCTGCACACGACCGAGCGCCCCACCCGGGGCACCTTCCACGCGGGACGCGGGCACGACTACCGCACCCACGATGTCGAGATGCACATCTCCGAGATCGGCCTGTGCGGCGGTCACTCGGCCTCGGGCGTCTGGGTGGACGAGAACGGCGCCACCACGGTCCCCGGCCTGTACGCCGCGGGCGACCTGGCCTGCGTGCCGCACAACTACATGATCGGGGCGTTCGTGTTCGGCGACCTCGCGGGAGCCCACGCCGCCGAGCACCACCGCACGCCGGACGGCCTGCCGGAGGACCAGATCGCCGACGCGCACGAGCTGATCTACCGCCCGCTGCGCCACCCCGACGGCCCGCCGCAGCAGCAGGTCGAATACAAGCTGCGCCGGTTCGTCAACGACTACGTCGCCCCGCCGAAGACCGCGAGGAAGCTGGACATCGCGCTGGAGACGTTCGAGCGGATGCGCGACGAGATCGCGGCGATGGGCGCCAGGACCCCGCACGAGCTGATGCGCTGCGCCGAGGTGACGTTCATCAGGGACTGCGCCGAGATGGCCGCCAGGTCCTCGCTGCTGCGCACCGAGAGCAGGTGGGGCCTCTACCACGACCGCGCCGACCTGCCTCGCAGAGACGACGACGAGTGGTTCTACCACCTCAACCTGCGCAAGAACCCCGCCGGGGCGATGGAGTTCGTCAAGCGTCCGGTCGAGCCCTACCTCGTGCCCGTCGAGGGCTTCGTACCCCGCCAGGCCGAGCCCGTCCTGCTCGGCGCGTACGGCACGGCGGGGCCGGCGCGGCGCAGGGCGGGCGGCCGGCTCGCGGTGGAGGCGATCGGGCGTTCGCCGCGCATCCTCGAACTCCTGCGGCTCGCCGACGGTGAGCCGGCGCTGAACCAGATCACCCCCTACCTGGAGGACGTCGATCCCAAGGTCCGCAGGGCGGCGGTCGCGACGCTGACCGAGACCGCGCCCCTTGGGGTGGAGTCCGCGCTCATCCGGGCCCTCGCCGACCCGCACGGCACGGTGCGGCGCGCGGCCGCCACCGGGCTGCGCGAGCTCGTCGAGGTGCTGCCCGCGACCGCCGAGTTCGGGGCGTCGCTGCGCGCGCTCGTCGCCTACACCGGAGAAGGGCAGGGCGGAGCGGCGGACCCGGTCGTCCGGGCGGCGGTTCTCGACGTCCTGCGGGCGCTGCGCCTCGGTGACGCCGCGTTGTTCGAGGCGGCGCTCGCCGACGCCGACACCCGGGTGCGGATCGAGGCGGTCAGGGGGCTGGTCGCGCTCGACGACGCGGAGCGGGTGGCGCTCGCCGCCGATGACCGGGACCGGGAGGTACGCGTCTGGGTGGCCAGAGGGCTGGGCGTCATCGGCCTGCCGGACGGCGCCCCCGCCGTCGCGCGGCTCGCCGCGGACTCCGACCCGCTCGTCCGGGCGGCGGCCCTGGAGGCGTTCTCCGGGCTCGGCCAGGCTCTTCGCGGGGAGCCGGGCCTCGCGGAGACGGCCGTACGGGCTTTGGCGGACCCGGCCTGGCAGGTGAGGGTCGGGGCGGTGCGGGGACTGGCCGCCGCCGACCCGGCCCAGGCGGTGGGGCCCCTGGTGGCGGCGCTGGCCGATCCGCACCTCGACGTGCGCAAGGCCGCGGTCCTCTCGCTGTCCGGGTGGGCGGCCCGGCCCGAGGTCGCCGCGGCCCTGCACTCCGCTCTCGGCGACTCCGACGCCGACGTCCGGGCCTACGCCCGCAGGGCGCTGGACGCCGCCCGGACCGCGGCGGCGGAAGGTTCCAGCGCGATCCCGGCAGGAGCGGCGTCATGAGCGAGCGCAGCGAGCGAATCGATGAGGACAGTGCGATTCGCGAATGCGACCCCGAGCCGCGAGGCGAGGGGGTGGCATGAGCGAGCGCAGCGAGCGAAACGATGAGGACAGTGCGATTCGCGAGCCCGGCACGCCGCCGGACCTCTTTCCTGGGGACACGCACTGGTACGACCTGCCGGACGACGACGCGGCGCCGGAGGAGGGCGAGGGCGGCGTGCTCGGATGGTTGGGCCGGTGGCTCAGGTGACGGTGAAGCCGCTGAACAGGACCGTGGCGAGCCCCAGTGCCAGCAGCACGTTGGCCACGGTGGCGGCGGCGAAGACGGCGATCGGACGCCACCCCGCCTCCCGGAGCGAGGCCACTCGGAACTCCAGACCGATGCTGACGAAGGCCAGGATGAGGAACCAGGTGCGCAGGTCGTTGGCGACGCCGACGACCGCCTTGCCCTCGGCCGCGCCGACCGTGGTGAGATACCACGTGGTCACCACAGAGGCCGCCACGAAGCCGAGCACGAACTTCGGGAACCGCCGCCACAGCTCGCCCGCGCCCGGCCGCTCGGCGCCGGGACGGCGCTCGATCCTGAAGGCGAACCAGGCGGTCAGCAAGACGACCACGACGCCGATCAGGGCGTTCTGGGTGACCTTCACGATGGTGGCGACGGCCAGCGCGTTCTCTCCGGCGAGGGCGCCGGCCGCGGTCACCGCGGCCGTGGTGTCGATGTTGCCGCCGATCCAGGCGCCGGCCACCTCCGGGCTCAGTCCCAGGGCCGAGGCCAGCGCCGGAAGGACGAAGATGGACGGCAGGGCGAATGCGATCACCAGGCTCGCGCTGTAGGCGAGCTGCTCGCGCCTGGCCTGTACGGCTCCCGCCGCCGCGATGGCGGCGCTGACGCCGCAGATGGACACCGCGGCCGACAGCAGCGCCCGGAGTTTGTCGTCCAGGCCGAGGCGGCCGCCGAGCCACCAGGTGAACAGGAACACCGCGCTGATCAGCACGATGCCCTGGACGATCGCGGGACCGGCCGCCGTGACGATCACCTTCAGGTTGATCGACGCCCCGAGGAGCACGAGGCCGGTCTTGATGAAGAACTCGGTGCGGAAGCCGGCGGCCAGGCGGTCGCGCAGCCCGGTCGCGGTGAGCACCGCGTTGCCGAGCAGGCCGAGGACGATCGCGTAGAAGGGATACTCGATCGCCTTGGCCAGGTCGGATCCCGCGAACCACTCGGGCACGCCCTTCTCCAGGGCTCTGGTGCCGGCGGCGAGGACGAGGACGGTGAGGACGCCCAGGGCGGGCCACTGCCACGCCGTGGCCCTCGTCGCGGTGGGGGCGGCGGCTTCGCTGCTCATCACGGCACCAGCCCCGTCGGGATCACGCCGGTGATGACCAGCACGAGGAGGACGAGGCCGACGATGGTGGCGGCCCAGTCCTCGTTGAACGCGGCACGGGTGTGTTCGGCGATGGTCGGGGGGTGTTCGTTGCTCACGCCGGACGCCTTTCTCGGGAGTGCGAGTGCTCGGCTCGACTGTGAGACGCTCATACCTAGTAAGTCAATAGGAAATACAGGAAAGGGCGGGAGTAGATAGTTGCTATTACCTACCAGGTTTGTGGGATAGTGGGGTCCATGGGCCCGGACCCGATCCGCTCATCCGGTGAGCGCGCAGAGACTCCGCTGACGGCCGCCATCATGGCAGGGCGGTGGATCCGTACGGCCGCGGTCGACGACGAGGGTGGCAGGCGATGGCGGGCCAACCCCGACCCACACGGCCGTCGGGCGATGCCCGGGGAGCCCGCCTCCCTCCACTCCGGCGCGGCCGGGATCGTGCTGTTCTTCCTGGAGCTCGCCGCGGGGACCGGGCACGAGGCCTACCTGGAGGACGCCCGCACGGGGGCCCGCTACCTCGCGTCGGCCTGGCGGCGGCAGGCCGACGTGTCGCTCCATCACGGCCTCGCCGGTGTCGTCCTCGCGCTGACCGAGGCCGGCTGGGCGCTCGGCGAGGAGCGTTTCGAGAGCGCGGCGGTCGCGGCGGCCGACAGGATCGTCAGGAGCGCCCGCGCGTTCGACGACGGCGGCATCGGCTGGTCGGGAGATGTCACGCTGCGCGGTGACGGCGGTGTCGTGCTGGGGCTGCTGCGCGCCGCGGCGGCGCTCGGCGTGCCGGCCTACGAGGAGATGGCCGTCGAGGCGGGACGGCGGATCGCGCGGCTGACCGCGCCCCGGGACCGGCCGACGGCGTGCCCGGCCGTGTCAGCGGAGGCGGCCCCGCCCGGCTTCCTGGCCGGCACGGCGGGGACGGCCTTCCTGCTCGCCCGCCTGTACGGCGCGACGGGAGAGGAGGCGTTCCTCGACGCGGCACGCCGCGGTGCGGGGCTCGTCCGGACCGCCGCGGTCCTGACAGGGGAGAGCGCGACCGTCACCGATCACCTGGGCTACTGCTCCGGCTCCGCCGGGATCGCGCGCATGTTCTACGAGCTGTATCGGGTGAGCGGCGACGGCGCCGACCTGGAGTGGGTGAGGCGGCTGGCCAGGGGCGTCAGGGAGTCCGGCGCGCCCTTCCGGCAGACCGCGGGCCTGTGGAACGTCGCCTGCCAGTGCTGCGGCACCGCCGGGCTGATCGAGCTGTACGTGGGGCTGTGGGCGGCGACGGGGGAGCAGGAGCACCTGGAGTTCGCCCGCAGGCTCGCCGACCACCTGATCGGCAGGGCGACCGGCTACGACGACCGGGGATACCGCTGGTATCAGGCGTACCGGCGGCAGCGCCCCGGCGAGGTGACGGCCGACACCGGCTACCTGACCGGGGCGGCGGGAATAGGGGCGGCCCTGCTGCACCTGGACGCGGCGGGACAGGCGGACCGGCCGCGCCGCGTGATCCTGCTGCCCGACAACCCCTTCCCGCCCATTCCCATGCCGGCCGTCGCCCTGCGGAGGCCGGCCGGCTGACCGCGGCAGGTGAGGAGGCGCATGACTTCCATCGAGGACGGCCCTGGAGTAAGGCGCGGCGCACGGCGTACGGCGCCGGAGGCGGCACCCCCGCCCGGCATCCGCAAGCCCCTGCCGCCCCGCCTGTTCGCCGTGCACGGCACGAACGCGGAGACCCGCTGGGAGGCGCTGCGCGGCGAGGACTACCTGACGCCGTACGACCTGTTCTTCGTCCGCAACCACACGGCGACGCCGCTGATCGACGCGGCCACCTGGCGGCTCACGCTGTGGGGCGACGCGCTGCGCGGCGGGCCGGTCGCGTTCACCTACCGGGACCTCCTCGGCATGCCGGCCGAGACCCTGACCGCGTTCATCGAGTGCGCGGGCAACGGGCGCCGCCTGTACGGCGAGCAGCAGAACCAGGAGGTGCCGGGCACTCCCTGGCGGCTGGGCGCGGTGGGGGTGGCGCGCTGGCGCGGCGTGCGGCTCGCGACGCTCCTGGATCGGGCGGGGATGAGCGGCAGGGCCGTCGCGCTCATGCCGCGCGGGCTCGACGCCGACTACGTCGAAGCGGGGGAGAACCTGGGGAGGGTGCGACGCCCGCTTCCCGTGGCCAAGGCGCTGGACGACGTGCTGGTGGCCTACGAGATGAACGGGCGGCCGCTGCCGCCCGACCACGGCCACCCGGCCCGGCTGGTGGTGCCGGGCTGGGTGGGCGCCGCCTCGATCAAGTGGCTGGGGGACATCGAGGTGTCGGCGGAGCCGCTGGAGTCGCCGTGGAGCACGCGGCTGTACCGCATGCACGGCCCCGGCCACCCGCCCGGGGGCGGCCCGCCGCTGACCCGGATGGGGGTCAAGAGCGCCTTCGAACTGCCCTGGCCGGCCCGCTTCGAGGCGGGGCGCGAGCATCTGCTGCGCGGCCGTTCGTGGTCGGGCCACGGGCGCGTGGTCCGGGTGGAGGTCAGCGACGACGAGGGCGTGTCGTGGCGGCCGGCCCTCCTGAGCGACGACCGCCACCCGCGCGGCTGGGTCCGCTGGACCTTTCCCTGGACCCCGCGCGAGGCGGGCAACCTCCGGCTGCTCGCCCGGGCCGCCGACGAGACGGGCGCCGTGCAGCCCGGCCGCGCGGCGTACAACCTGCTCGGCTACCGCTTCGACGCGGTGGTGCGCCACCCCGTCGTCGTCACCTGACCCGGTCGCGGTGTCTGGCCGATCCTCCCAGCGGTCGCAGGAACGGGGAACGTCCGCCTGGACGGCCATGGCACCATGACGGGGTGATCTCCGCTGACGAGCTCGTCGGCCGGCGGCTTGAAAAGGTGACGCTGTCGTTGCACGAGCACCCAAGCGATGACGAGCCCTCGCTGGTGCACATGTGGCTTCACGTGAGCAACCTGGGCCCCGTCCGCTTCCATACAGCGCCGGACGACTCGATCGAGCTGGCCCTTCATCGACCACACGGTGACTACGACATGGACGAGTGCGGCCGGGTCGTCGTCGCTCCCGCCCCGCCGGCCTTCCCGATGAGCGGTTTCCTCGGCCAATCGATCCAAGCGGTGAGGTACATCGTGGATCGACACCTCGATGCGGATATCGGGCTTCTGCTGGAGTTCGATCACGGCCGGGTGCGCGTCCTCAACCTGGCGGACGAGTTAGTCGTCACTGTCGGCGCCCTGCCGGACGAGACCGGGCTCAGCAGCCGCTGACACGGTCATCACGCCGGGCGGCGGGAACCACGGCATGACCGCGATCCTCTACCCCGGATCTATCGGTCGGGCTGCCTGGCCCCGCCTTGGGAATGTGTAGCCGCACAGAACCCCGTGCCCCCGCGGTCCCGGCCCGGCCATCATGGTGAAGCCGTCCCCCGTCGCCCGGACCCTGGCTAGAGTTTGCCTCTGATCTTTCAGCGGAAGGCGAAGGGTTCGCGGTTGGCCGGCCAAAATCGGGGACGCCCCGGGTGGATTCACGTCGGACCCCTGGAGAAGCGGCTGACACGGTGCTGGGGCCCGGACACCTTTCCCGACGCCGAGCTGCTCCTCGCCGTGATGACACTGGCCGCGGTGCCCCACGCCCTTGCGGTCTCGGCTGTTGAACGGAGAGGCGCGGCGATGAGCGTGATAATGCTTCCCGGCGGTGTGCTCCGCGTGCCGGCCGCGACCACCCTGCCCGACGGCACCAAAGTCGACGGCACCCGCGAGATTCGCCCGGACGACCCGGAATACCCGCACTGGCTGCCCTACGCCCAACGGGAAGCCGAGCTGTGGCATGGGGACGAGGCCGAGCAGGACCAGCGCATCCTGGCACGCTGGCGGCGCCGCGAAAGCGCTTGAACCAGCCGGGCTCACGTCCAGGTACGGCGGGCTCTTGTCTTTCTGCTGGTTGTCCAGTGGAGCCCTGATCGCGAGATTTTCCTGTAAAGCTAGTAGGAAATATTGACTTTGCTCTCGGGTGATCGTACGTTCGGTGGTATGAGCCAGGGCGTTCGTCTGACCCGGCGTTCGAGCGTGGACTACGGCCACGTCGCCAGCGCGCAGTGTTGTTGATCGTCGATCTTCCGTCGTCTTCGTGCCGATGAGAGGCCGGCCGCGGCACGCGGCCGCTCTCCTCGCGAGCCGTGCGCGACCACGTCACGTACGGTCCCGCCTCCATCCGAATCCCTGATCCCGCGTGCCGTACTGCCCCCGGCGGGCGGGATCGACTTCCAGAGCAGCTTGCGACCTTCCGGAGGATTGCCATGACGGAGACTCTGCTCGGCCCCGGCCTCGACGCCGACGACCACAAGCGCGGGCTGGACGCCGACGCCTACAGGCGCGCGCTGGCGGTGCACGCGGCGGGAGTCGTCGTGGTCACCGCGCGGAGCGGGGGAGTGCCGGTGGGGTTGACCGCGACCTCGTTCTCCTCGGTCAGCCTGGACCCGCCCCTCGTCTCCTTCTACGTGGACCAGTCGTCCACCACTTGGCCGTCGCTGCGCGCGGCGGACCACTTCGCCGTCAACGTCCTGGCCAGCGACCAGGCCGATCTCGCCGCCCGGTTCGCCCGCAAGGGCATCGACCGGTTCGCCGAGCCCACCCGATGGCGTCCGGGGCCGCTCGGGGCGCCCCTGATCGAGGACGTGTCCGCGCATCTGATCTGCCTGCCGTACGAGCGGGTCGGCGTGGGCGACCACGTCCTCGTCGTGGGGCTGGTCACCCAGGCCGAGGTGCGCGGGCCGGGGCGTCCGCTCCTGTACCACCAGGGCCGCTTCGGCCGGTTCATCGCCCACCCGTGATCCCGCCCCCGCTTCGCACGAACGCCCGTTCCGATCTGGAGGACCATCTGTTGACCATTCGCACGCTTTCCGGCGCGGACACCGGACAGGCCGAGCCGCACGAGGCGGTGGCCTCGTGAGCTCTCTCGTGGTGCTTGTCGGCAATCCGCGCGGCGGCTCCCGGACCCACCTCGCGGCCGTGGCGGCGGCCGAGGCGGTGGGGCGCCGGATCGGGCACGAGGCGCCGCCCGAGGTCGTGGACCTGTCCGCGATCGGGCCGCACCTGTTCACCCCCGGGCCCTCGCCGACCGTGGAGGTGGCGCTGGAACTGGTCGCCGGAGCGCAGGTGCTCCTGGTGGCCAGCCCCACCTACAAGGCCACCTACACGGGTCTGCTCAAGGCGTTCCTCGACCGCCTCCCCGGCGGCGCGCTGACCAGGACGGTGGCGCTGCCGCTGCTGGTCATGGGATCCCCCCGGCACGCCCTGGCCGTCGAGCTGCACCTGCGTCCCGTGCTGGTCGAGCTGGGCGCGCTCGTGCCCACTCCCGGCCTGGCCCTGCTGGAGGCCGAGATCCCCGACCTCGACCGGGTCCTCGCCGACTGGACGGATCGCGTCGCCGCGCAGGTGACCGCGGCATTGGAAAGGAGGGCGACGACGTGACGAGCACCCACGCCCCCGCGTGTGCATGCCCCGCCGGCGCCTCCGGCCCCGCGAGCCGGGCAGGACCGGCCACCCCGGCGGCGCTCGCCCCGGCCTTCTCCGCGGTCCCGGCCCCGTCCCGGCCGATGCCGCTACCAGCGCATATCAGCTCCGCTGGTAGGTGACCTTCGTGTCGGGAAGGGTGAGCCGGACCTTGGTCCCCCAGGACGAGAGACGCATGTCGGTGCGGGCGATCATCGCTCCCGTCGGGTAGTCCGGATCGGCGAAGGTTGTGTAGAGCCGGGTCGGCAGGCCCTTCCGGTCCGTCCACAACCGCCAGTGGACCTTCAGCGCGGCCTCTCGCCGGGTGGGCTTCATGTCAGGCTGCGCGCGCAGGGACGGCGAGGCCTTGTACAGCGTGCCCACGGTGATGGCGCCCTGATAAACCCCGCCGGTCCGCTTGGCCGTGGTGGCCAGCAGCGCCTTGTACGTAGCCGGCTCGAAAACCGGCAGGACCGAGGAGAACGGGTTGCGGTCACTGGCCGTGAACCGCTCCTTCCACCAGGTCTTCCCGTCCGGCAACATTTTCTGGATCGGCCTTCCCGACTGGTACGTGTACCCACCCGCGGCGAGCAACCGCAGCTGCCCCCCGAGCTGTTTGGTCTTGACGGTGAGGTCGTACGCGGTCAACCCCGCCCCGCCGAGCCGCACGGCACCACGAATATCGGACGTCTCGAAGAGTTCCTTCCGTATGTGAACCCGGTGCACCTCGCTCACCTTCACCCAACGCCTGGCCGCCACCTGCGCTGTGAACGCCGCCAGGGGATCGGCCGTCCGCGCCTCGGCCGGACCGGCCGGCCAGGAGACCAGGAACGCCGTAACCACACCCGCGGAAATCACCGAGCGCCTCATGCACCCACTCCCGAAGCCGGATTCCTCGGCTCGTCAGAGGCGCGAGGTCGTCGGCAGATTACCTGTTCTTGGTGAGGCGCCGCCCATACCCTGACGCCGGGCGGCCGGGCGTCAGGGGGGTCGAGCGGCGCTACCAGGCGGTCGCGCCGCCGTCGACCGCGTAGTTGGCGCCCGTGATGTAGGCCGCCCGGTCGGAGGCGAGGAAGGCCGCCAGCTCGACGATCTCCTCTGGCCGGCCGAAACGTTTGAGGAGCGTCTTGCGGGTTATCGCGTCCCTGGCCGCCTTGTTGTTGCCGAGGTCGCGGTCGCTGGCCGGGGTGAGGACCGGCCCGGGGCTGATCGCCACCGCGCGGATCCCGTGGCGCGCGCCTTCGAGCGCGAACTGCCGGGTCATGCCGATGACCCCGGCGTTCGCCGCGCTGTGCGCGACCATCGGCGGGACCTCACCGGCGATCATGCCGGCCATGGACGCGACGTTGATGATGACGCCGCCGCCCCGCCGGACCAGGTGCGGCCATGCGAACTTCGACACGAAGAAGGGATTGTCGAGTTCGCTGGCGATGGTCATCCGCCAGTCCTCCACCGAGAAGTCCGGCACCGGCCCGAAGCGCGGCCTGGCCGCGTTGTTGTAGACGACGTCGAGCCCGCCGTAGGCCGCCACGGCGTCCTCGACCAGCTGCCGCGCCTGCTCCGGATCGGTGAGGTCGACGGGCGCGATGCCCGTCATGTCACCGCCGGCGCGGCGGACGAGTTCCACCGTCTCGTTGTTGGCGTCGACCTGGATGTCGCACCCGACGACCTTCGCGCCCTCCCGCGCGAAGGTCAGCGATGCGACCCGGCCCTGACCTCCGGCGGTGCCGGTGATCAGCACCACCTTGCCGTCAAGCATTCCCACGGAGTTCCTCCTGATCCCCGAGTCGGCGCGAACTCAGCGGGCGCGCAGCGGCGCGAGCGCCGTGCTCCACGCCACGACCTGGTCCAACATCGCGGTGAGCGAGTCACGCTGGAATTCGTTGGGCGTGAACACGCTGAAGTCCTTGAAGTCGGTGAAGAGCGACAGCGCCACCTGAGCCCGCACGTCGGCCATCTGGAGCTCGCCGGCGATCAGGCGCAGGTGTTCCACCGCCCGGGTGCCGCCGACCGAGCCGTAGCTGACGAAGCCGACGGCCTTGTTGTTCCACTCGCCGTACAGGAAGTCGATGGCGTTCTTCAGTGCGCCCGACGTCGAGTGGTTGTATTCGGGCGTCACCATGACGAACCCGTCGAACGACGCGATCTTGTCGGCCCACGCCATGGTGTGCGGCTGGCTGTACTGGCCCAACGACGGCGGCAGCGCCTCATCGAGGTGCGGGAGCTTGTAGTCGAGCAGGTCCACAAGCTCGAACTCCGCGTCGGTCCGCTGCCCGGCGACCTGGTGCACCCAGCGGGCGACGGCCTCCCCGTTGCGTCCGGGGCGGGTGCTGCCGAGGATGATCCCGATTCTGGTCATGACGATCTCCACTTCCGCGAGAAATGATTGCTTCGCGAAGAAACCATATGAGGTACTTCGTTTGTGAAGCAAGCAAGTAGAATGTGGCCATGACCACATCGCAGCCGGTGCCGCCGGCGCAGCCGCTGACCTCCGAGGAGGAGGCGTTGATCCGCGCGCTGCCTCGCCTGATCTACGCGCTGCCCCGCGCTATCGACGCGGACATGGTGCGTGAACACCAGATGCCGCTCATCGAGTGGATCGCCCTGATGCGGCTGTCGGAGGCGCCGCAGCGGCGGATGAGGATGGGGGAGCTCGCGGTCGCCTGCGAGCTCTCCCTGAGCGGGATGACGCGCATCGTCTCCGTCCTGGAGCGGCAGGGCCTGGTCGACCGGGTCAGGTGCGACGACGACGCCCGCGGGTTCAACGCGGTCCTCACCGACGCCGGTCTCGCCCGCCTGGAACAGGCGTGGCCGAGCAACCTGGCCAGCGTGCGCCGGCACTTCCTCGACCACCTCGAGGGCGTCGATCTCGCCCGCCTCGCCCGTGCCATCCAGAACGTGGCGAGCAGCGCCTGACGTGACGGGTCACGGGCGGCAGCGGTCCGGGTCGGCGCGCAGGAAGGCGTCCCTGCTCGTCTTCACGGTCTCCTCGCCTCCCGCCCACGCCAGCACCTGCCCGCGGCCGAGACCCGCCAGGTCGGCCGTGGTGAACGGCACCCTGCTCCGCAGGCTCAGGTCGCCGGCGGTGCCGTTGACGGTGGCGATGTAGGGGACGCCCTCCTGCAGCGCGGTGAGGCTGTCGTCGGCGGACCGCCAGCCTTCGGGCGGCGGCTGGAAGAGCCGAATCTCGTTCACCGACCCGGTCCAGCCGCCGTTGTGCACGCTCCAGGTGACGAGCTCGCCGTCGTCGTCGGTGTCCTCAAGCACCGAGAAGTCGCTGGCGACGTAGCCGGGGCAGCCGCCGAGCAGCAGCCTGACCCCGCCGTCCTCGGCGCGCTCGACGGCGAGGACGCCCTTGGGCGCGGGCGCGGTGGAGTCGCACGCCGCGCCGAAGAAGGCCAGAGCGGCCAGCGCGACGGCGGTGCGCCCGCGCCCCGGCCTTCTTCCACGCGTCATCGTCTCCCTCTCCCTTCGGCTGCCTCCGAGCCTAGGTCCCCGGCAGGCGGTACTCGAGCGGCCGCCAGTTCGTGTAGCTGCCCCACCACAGGTTGGCCCCCACCTCGAAGGAATTGGTCGCCGCGGGACTTCCGGTCTCCCGCTGGGATTTGAAGGACTGGTAGCCGTACGCCGCGATGTAGGCGGTGGCGGTGCTGTAGCTCGCCCACTGCTCCGAGTGGACCGCCTCGTGCTTTTCGAGGTTGGGCCCATACTTGTCGGCCGTCTCCCGCCCGGCGACCCGCGCGATGTCGTCCCGGCGCTGCTTCTCGTCCCGCAGCCGGTTCTCGAAGTCCTTCTTCGAGTACGGGTAGAAGTGGACGTCCCCGACCGTCATCGGCTGGTCGCCTCCGGGGGAGCCGTTGTAGCAGACGTACTGCAGGGCGCGGCGCTCACAGGATCCGTCGCTGAACATCGTGTGGTAGCTCAGGGCCAGCTCGTTGGCGCCGTTCGTGTTGTTGCCCCAGTGGAACGGGTGGATGAGCAGGGCCTTGAACAGGTTGATCCCGTTCGAGTGGCAGAAGCATCCGCCGGGCGGCGCCTTCGGTGCCGGGCCCGGGGACGGGCTCGGCACCGGCCGGCTCTTCTTCTTCTTGTTCTTCCGATGCTCGGCGCCCTTGTTGGGGTCGACCTTGCCTGTCTTCGGGTCGTACCCGACGTCCGCCTGCGTCTCCTTGTCGCAGTACTTGAGGTCGTACTGGCAGGAGTTGGGCCGCGAGCCGACCTCCTCGCCCGTCGGGTCGCTGAACGTGACGGGGCTGTTGTTCCCGTACGAGTAGCCGTTGAGCGACTGGGCCTGGCCGGTAGACAGCACCGGGTCCACGCTCAGGAACCTGCCGGCGACCGGGTCGTACATGCGGGCTCCGACGTAGGTGAGCCCGGTGGCGGTGTCGGCGGGCTTGCCGAGGAACCCCTTGTCGTCGGGCCACGCGCCGCCGACCGTGTCCCCGCGCGGCGCGCCGAACGGGGTCGTGAAGCGCTTGCTGATCGCCTGACCGGCCGCGTCGACCGACAGCGAGGAGGTGCCGTGCTGGTCGCCGGCGAGGAAGGAGACCGCGTTCTTCCCGCCCTGAGTGGTGCGCACCGCGATCACCTGCGTGTCCGAGGCGTAGAAGCGGCTGGCCCAGTTCGTGACCGCGCTGCCGGTCTTCTTCGAGTGGATCTCGGTTGCGCCGAGGTAGAGCACGCTCTCCCCGTCGCCCACCGCCCGGCGGATCAGCAGCCCGCCGTCGGCGTCGTACAGGTAGGCGGTCTTCTGCGTGCCCTGGGTGAGGGTCGCGATGCGGCCCTGCGCGTCCCAGGTCAGCACCTGGCCGTTGCGCCCGGTCGTGTTGCCGGACTTGTCGTAGGAGTAGGTGGCAGACGCGCCCGTGCAGGAGCCCGTCACGATCGCGGTGAGGGCGTGCCGCTTGGCGGTGTCGCCGTAGCAGTACGTCGAGGTGGTGGCGGTGGAGCCGCTATAGCGCGTCTCCGTCGCCCGCAGGCCCGAGGCGTTGTAGGTGTAGGCCGTCCGGTACGGCGCGGCGCCGCCCAGCGTTTTGCCGGTGCAGTCGTCGGTGGCCGGCGTCCACGCCTCGGTCAGCCGCCGCTGCCCGTCATAGGCGAAGCACTGGATGTCGTTCTGTCCCGCGCCGTCCTGTGTGGGGGTGTCGGCGATCTCGGTGACGTTGCCCGCGTCGTCGTAGTGGTAGGCCAGATCCTGCGGCTTCACCGGCGTGGACTGGGTGGTGACGAAGGACCGCTTCAGCCGGTCGGTCCCCTCCTCGTAGGTGTTGTTGAGGAAGGTCTTCTTGGCCTCCGTGGCCCCCGACAGGCCGAGGGTGAACTGCAGGGGCTGGCCGAGCGCGTTGTAGTCGGCCTTCTGCAGGTAGTCGGTGGTGCCGGTCAGCCCGGTCACCTGCCCGGTCGGCGTGTAGGTGAGGCTGATCCTCTCCTCGGCCAGAGCCCCGGCCGCGGGCTCGGTGGAGCTCTTCAGCGTGCCGTCGAGGTTGTAGTCGCTGCCGAAGGTGTAGCTGGTCTTCGCCGCTCCGGACAGGACCATCGGGTCGTTCGGGTCGATGTCGATCTCGGTGCTGGTGGCGCGATACTGGCCGTCGTACGCCAGGACCTTCTTCGTGTACGCCTTGCCAGAGACGCCGCCGTCGTAACTGGTGGACGAGGTGAGCTGGCCCTTGGCCACGGTGTCGTACGTCCAGGCGGCCAGCTTGTTCGCGTCGGTGCGCGACCCCGACCAGAGCCCGGTCTTGCGGCCGAGCTCGTCGTAGCCGTACAGCAGGACCGTGCCGTTCGCGCCGGTGACGGTGTCGGTCTGGTCGAGCGCGGTGTAGCGGACGGTGCTCGCGCCCTTGTCGGGGTCGCCGATGCCGGTCTGCCTGGCGAACAGGTCGTAGGCGTAGGACCACTTCGCGCCGTCGGGAGCGGTGACGGTCAGTTCCTTGTCGTCGGCGCGGTAGGTGAAGGACGTGGAGGTGTACCCGCTGGAGGTCAGCGCGCCGTACTGGGTGTCGGCGGGGGAGGGTGAGTTGTACTCGCGCCGTTCGACCGTGCGGTCGAGCGCGTCGGTGATGGTCCGGGTCGCCGTGCCGCCGGTCGGCGCGCTGACGGCGGTGGAGTCACCGGTGTAGGCGGTGGTGGTCGTCCACTTCTCCACCCCGTACGACAGGAACGTGCTGCGGATCTGCCGGCCGGCGCCGTCGAAGACGAGGTTCGCCTGCTTGGGCGCCTCGCCGTACTCCTCCCGGGTGTAGGTGGCGTTCGGCGTCTGCTTGGAGTCGAAGATGTCGCCGTAGGTCTCGTAGGCGAGGCCGCGCGAGTCGTAACGGGTGTCGGTCAGCAGCCGCCCGCCGTTCGGGGTCGGCTTCTGCGTCTGCATGGGCCGCAGCAGCGAGTCGAAGATCTCGTACGACCAGCTGGCCGTGGTGGACGACTTGACGGTCGAGGTGCCGATCGCGGGCGCCTTGCCCCGCTCGTACACGTAGGAGTAGGCGTAGGTGGGGGTCTGCCCGCCGTCCTTGCTGCGGTCGGGCAGCCACACGCCGGTCAGCCTGCCGAGGGCGTCGTAGGTCTGCTCGGTCTTGCCGTTGTTCGGATCGTAGGTGCGCACCGGAAGGCCGCGCGTCCCGTCGAGGAACGTCGTCGCCTTCTGCTGCTTGGCGTTGGTCTCCACCGTCTTCGTGAGCACCCCGGCGCCGGTCGGCGTGTACGCCGTGGTGGTGGGGTTGCCGCCCGCGTCGGTCACGGTCAGCGGCCGGCCCAGCGTGTCGTAGGTGGTCGACCCGGTGCGCTGCCAGCCGGTCGGCGGGCGGTCGTCGCCGGTGACGGCCGACGGATAGCCGGTGGCCCGTCCCACCCACGTGGCGTCGCCCTTCACCGGCTTCTGGCTCGCCGACCACCCGGTCGCGGCGGTGTTGTCGTACACGGTGGCCGTGTCGGACAGCACGTCGCCAGGGGTGGCGGAGTCGGCGGGCAGCGACAGGTCGGCCTCCTTCACCGAGCAGGCGCGGCCGACCACGCGGGTGCGGGAGACCAGCGAGTGCAGGCCCTTGGCGTCGTCGCGGGCGTACCAGGTGCGGGTGCAGGTCTCGTCGCCGCTCTTCGCGGTGTCGCCCGTGCTGTCCTGACTGACCGCCATGCCGTACGAGTCGTACGTCGTGGAGGTGGTGACGGTGCGCCAGGTCTTGGGGACGGTCAGGTAGGTGTGCTCCGACGTCTTGCCCATGCGCACGTAGTAGGCCTCGGTGTCGGCGTACGACTTGTGCTGGGTGGCGGTCTTCGCCGACCAGGGGTCGTTGACGGTCACGTCGACCGGGTTCGACCCGTCGTAGGTGACCTCCTCGCGGGTGAAGCCGGCGTACTGCTCGGAGTCGGTGAGGTCGGGCACGTCGAGACCGGCGACGTCGAGGCCCGGCACGGTTGCGGCGCGCCGCTTGTCGGGGTCGACCGTCCTCGGGCTGGTGGACTTGAGCAGCCGGTCGCCGTTCATGCCCTGCAGGTAGACCGACACCGTCTTGGTGCGGGTGCCGTCGGCGTCGCCGACGTACGTCGTGACCTTCTGATAGCCCCGCCACAGCGACCAGGTGCGCTCGTCGGAGGGGGTGAACGGGCTGTCGTTGTAGCGCCAGCCGGGCGAGGAGTACTCGTAGGCGTACTCGACGAGCGGGTTGTACCCCGCCGGGTCGGCGATGTTCACCGCGAGCACGCGGTATTTGTTGAACCAGTCGATCGAGGCGTCGGTGGCGCCGTTGATGTGCCAGAACTGCGGATAGCAGGACAGCGCGTTGTCGTCCTCGCCCTTCGGCATGGTCGAGCCGCGCACGCATTCGGGCTCGTTGTAGCTGACCGTGGTGATCGCGCCGGTCTCCGAGGTGACCGTCTCGATGCGCGGCCTGGTCAAAGGCAGGATGTTGCCGCCGCCCGGCTGGGTGCCGCCGGCGACGCGGTTGGGCCGCATGGCGTAGGTGAACGAGACGGGGTCGAGCGTCATCGGCGTGTCGGCGGCGGAGCCCGTCCGCACGATCGACATCAGCGACAGCGTCTGGTCGGCGGAGCTGCCGATGTCGCCGCCGTCCAGGTACTTCTGCGTGAACGCCCAGGAGTCGACCGGCTTGTACGCGGTGCCGGACAGGACGCTCGTCTCGATTTTCACCAGGCGCTTGCGGCTGAAGAAGGCCGGGCTCTCGGCGTGGCAGTCGTCCTTGTCGGCGTCCTTCTTGCAGATGGCGTCGAAGGGGACGTCGGGCCAGTTCTCCGCCGTGTCCTTGGTGAGGCTGCCGCAGTCGGAAGCCGTGCAGCGCTCGGCGTAGGAGAAGGCGACCTTGTAGGGCGCGTCCACGGTGAACAGCGTGTCGGACCGCTGCCCGTAGAGGATCTTGTCGAGGTAGCCGCCGCGGACGTAGGAGGTGGTCGCGGTCGCCGACTTGTTCTTCCGGTAGTAGTTGGTCTCCGCCGTGTACCAGTACGTCATGGCGTTGCCGTGGGTGTCCTCGGCGTAGTCGAGGTTCCACCGCCACGCCTGGGTGACGGAGCGGTCGGCGAAGGCGTCGCCCTTGCTGTAACCGGGCTCACCGGAGTCGTCGCCGTAGACGGGGACCGTGAACACCGAGTTGGTTCGCTGGCTGCCCGCGCCGCTCAGCTTGTTCAGGCCGAAGACGTACTTGGTGCCGTCGCCGGTGACGACGGTCCAGTACTCGCCGTCGTCGTCGCCGTTGTCGGCGCCCGTGGAGTGGGTGACCGTGGAGGCGTCGTCGTTCTTCAGCCGCCACTTGCCGCTGGTGTCGTCCTTGACCAGCTCGGTGGACTTGCCGTTGAGGACGAGCGAGGCGTTGTCGTACTTCCAGCACAGGTCGTACTGCTTGTCGTGGCCGTCCTCGTCGCAGTTGCCGAACTGGCGGTCGATGTAGGAGGTGGCGGCGGTGTCGAAGCCCTCGCCGATCGAGGTGCCCTGGTTGTTGGTGGTGGAGGTGCGCCCGTCCACGCTGCCCGAGTCGTACGACAGGTCGAGCGCGGGCGCCGGTCCCGCCGCCGGCTCCACCGGGGCGATCGGGTAGGACCAGGTGAAGGAGCCGGAGTTCCCGCCCGCCTGCCACGTGGACGACGCGGCGAGCGGGGTGGCGGCGTAGTTGCCGCTGCCGTCGGCCGCCTCGCCTCCCTCACCGGGGGTGTCTGCGGTCAGGGCCAGCACGGCCGGCGCGGCGTCGAACGTGACCGGCGCCGAGAGCGTCTGCGCTGCGGCCGAGTTGCCGGTGTCCAGCGGGGTCCGCGTGCGGCACTCCTCCCGTTCGGGGGTGGTCGCGGCGCAGGCGGGCAGCCGGACCAGGCGCAGCCGGCCGCTCCACCCGCCGCCGTACGCGGAGGCGAAGGCGGCGTAGCCGACGCTGAGCGTCGCGGTGCCGGGGGCCTGCGCCGACGCGGTCAGCAGCACGCCGTCCACGCCGGCCGCCTCGGCGGCGGCGCGGTCGAGCACCCGCACGCGGGCCGTCCGCGAACCGGCGGCCTGCGCGCGCAGGGAGTCCGCGGTGCCGGGCGTGCCGGGAGCCGTGGTCTGGGCGTCGGCCGGCGCCGCACTGTCAGAGGCGGCGCTGTCCAGGCTCACCGGGAGCCCGCCCACGCTGACGCTCCGCGCGCCGCCGATCGGCACGTCGGCCTCGGCGGCGCTCGGCCACCGGGCGGCCTCGCGCTCCTTGGCGGCCCGGTCGGCGGCGGCGTCGTTGCGTGCCCTGGACGCGGCGACCCGCTCCCTGGCCTCCTTCGCCCCGCTCGCGTCCATGGCCCTGACCTTGCTGGACCGTTGCTTCTGCACGGGAGGGGCGCCGGGCGGGCCCTGTTCCGCGGAGACAGCGGCGGCCGAGGCCGCCGTCACCCCGACGGGTAACGAGATCACCACCGCCAGCGCGGCCACCAGGGCAGCACGTATTCCGGGCCGTCGCATGACCCAACCTCCTCGAGAGGAAACGAGAGAACCCGCGGACCAGCCGGGGGAAGATGCGGGGGAGCCGCGGGGACCGGCGGCTCGCCGGTCCCCGGACTCCGTCAGTCGCCGATGACGGCGTCCATCTGGTCGGAATCGGCCATGGCGCCCGCCCACAGCCGCAGATCGGTGATCCTCGCGGGGAGGAAGTGACCCCAGGAGGTCACGCTGAACCCCTTGCCGGCCGCGAAGTCGCCCGACCCGGGCACGGCGGTGTAGGCCATGTCGAGGTCGTTCTGCTCGTGGCCCACGTAGAGCCGCACCACGCGCCCGTTCGCCGCCAGGGCGTCGTACACGCCGGTCAGGCGGACCGGGCTGTCCAGGCTGGCAGGCGTGTCGGAGCTCACCCAGGTCTTCGTGCCGTCCGTGCCGATCCGGCCGAAGCGCCAGAAGCCGACCGGGACGCTGACCTCGTTGCCGTCGTCGTCGAGCTGCGTCTCCTTGCCGGTCAGCTCGAACCACAGGCCCCACGACGACCCGTCGGCGGTGCGCTGCCCGGCCACCTGGCCGACGGTCCCGATCGGCTTCTCCAGGATCTTGTCCCGGTCGAGCTCGACCTTCGCGGTGACCGTGAACGAGCCCAGGTCGTCCACGACCGGGCCCGCGGTGGTGGCGGCGTCGTCCACGCCGTCGAGCACCAGGCCCTCGCCGTCCAGCGACGCGCCGCCGGCCAGCGCCAGCGCCCGGCCGTACCCCGACAGCGAGTCGGGCACCTGCGTCCCCGCGACGCCCGCAGGGTCCCAGTCGGCCACCAGCTCCACGTCGTTGCGGCCGGACGCCGGCGACTCCGACCGCGCCTCCGTCGCGACCTCCTCAGGGGTCAGGACCCGCTGCCAGGCGGCGACCTCGTCGATCGAGCCGGGGAAGTAGAACTGGAAGACGTTGGCCCACTTGTAGCGGCCGATCTCGAACGGCCCGGTGGCCGACCACAGGCCGGAGACGGTCGCGGTGCCCTGCGGCACGCCGTTGACGTAGAAGCTCAGCTTCTGCGTCGCCGGGTCGTAGGTGCCGGCCAGGTGGGTCCAGACGTTCGCCCTGGACGTGCCGTTCTTGCCGCAGACCCCGAAGTAGGCCTTGCCCGTCGCCTCGTCCTTCTCCTTCACACCGAAGCAGAAGGCGCCGTAGTCCTTCTCGTGCCAGAGCAGGAAGGGGCTGTAGCCGCCCGAGCCGTCCTGCGACAGCACGATGCCGTCGTCGCTCACCTTGTCCAGCCGCACCCAGGCGGAGACCGTGTAGGCCGACCGGGTCTCCAGGACGGGCCCGGACGTCGCGGCGTACGCCGTCGTGCCGTTCAGGCCCAACCCCTGGTCGACCTTCGGGGTGTCCAGTGCAGTGCCGGCGTCGTCGTACCAGACCTCGCCGCGGCGTCCCCGGGCGTCCCGTACGGCGCCGCCGGAGAGCGTGGCGTCGTGATGCCCGCTGCCCCGGTCGACGGCGACGCCGGAGCCCTCGTCGAAGTGCCACCTGCCGACCGGGCCCGCGCCCGCGGCGACCAGGAAGTCGACGACCGTGGTCGCGCCGTATCTGCCGACGTTGTCCTTGGCCCGCACGTACAGGCTGTACGTCCCGGCGGCCGACGGGGTGATCACGGTCTTGGCCGTGGCCCCCGCGATGTCGGACGACCAGCTCGAGCTGCTGGACGCGCGGTACTGGTACGCGACGTTGTTGGCGTCGCCGGACGCGGGGCCGAAGGTGACGGTGGTGCTCTGCCCGGGCCCGCCGGCCGGCGCGCAGCTCGTGGTGGTGCAGGCGGTGTACGGCGCGCCGAGGGTGACCACGGGCGCCTTGGGCGCGGTCGGGTCGACCTTGAAGTAGCACCAGCCCGCGCTCAGGTAGCTGCTGGTCCCGGCCAGCCACTTGGTGTAGTTGCTGTAGTAGGACCGCGTCCACGAGTCGTAGCGGTAGAGCACGCCCTCCGACAGCGTCGGGGCGTCGGCGGTCACCTTGACGTTGTCGCCGACATGCCCGCTCGTCGGTCGCTCGATGGTGGCGAAGGCCTGCGTCCAGGTGCCGTCGGCGTTCTTCTTCTGCACGTAGAACGCGCCCCGCAGCATCGCGCCGGACTCGCCGCCCGCGAGGGTCTGCGGCGTGTTCGCCATGGTGGGGGTGGGGTCGGAGACGACCGCGGGCGCCGACTCCTTGGTCTCACAGACGGTGCCCGAGCCGGTGACGAGGCCGACCCCGGTCGGCACCCCCGGCATGCCGACGTAGTCGACGACGAGCACGGCGTCGTTCCTGAAGCGCTTCCAGGCGGAGGTGTCGCCCTCGTCATGCGCCCGCAGCTCCAGCGTTAGCTTGGAGAACTTGCCCGCCGCGAAGTCCTTCACGGTCGGGGTCAGGTTCTCGTTGGTCTCCTCCGCGTTGTCCTTGAACTCGATGGGCGCGGCCGGCTGGTCGGGGTCGCAGGCCGAGCCGCGGCCCGCCGACACGTTCCGGTCCACCATCAGGTCGAGTTCCTTGGGCCGGCCCGACCAGGTGGTGGACGAGGTGAAGTTGTTGGTCCGCTCGAGGTCCACCCAGCGGGGGCTGCACTGGAACGCCCAGGGCTCGGTGACGCGGAACGCCGCGCTCAGCACCTGCTTGCCCTTGAGGCTCGCGGGGGAGAACTGGAAGTACAGCCGCTGGGTGTAGCCGGGCCCGCAGTAGTAGCCGTTCCAGGTGCCGCAGTGGCCGACGCCCTCGCCCTGGTTGTTGCTGCCGTTGCCCCAGTTGTACGACTTGTAGCCGTCCGAGCGCAGCAGCGTCCGGTCGGTCTCCCCCCAGGTCACGGTGGGGTCGATGTAGACGGGATAGGCCGACTCGTCCTTCTGGCGCAGCAGGCCGGCGTCGGGCACGAGGGTGAGCGTGTCCTTGCCGACCTCGATCGGCAGCTCGGCGTGCCCCGCCCCGGGAGCGGGACCGTCGGCGGCCTGGCCCTCGGCCGGAGAACCTTCCGAGGGGGGTGACGCAGGCTCCGGCGAGCCGTCCGCGGGCGCGCCCTGGGGAGCGCCGCCCTTCGCTGCCGGGGTGGAGGCGGCCGACGGGGCCGGGGAGGACGTGGCAGGGGAGGACGGCGCGGCGGAGGCGCCGGCCGTTCCGGTTTGCCCTGTTCCGGTTTGCCCTGCCGCGGGGTCCCCGGTGGAGTCCCACATCGCGGCGGGGGGCGAGGTGAAGACCTCGGTGGCGTTGCCGTCGGTCGCGGACATGCCGCCGTCCGCGGTCTGCTCCACCTTGAGCCCGGACGACTTCACGGCGTACCGGATCTTCGCGAGCGCGGGGTTGTCCGCGGCCTGCGGAGTCTTGACGATCAGAACCTGCCGGAAGCCCTCGGTCGTCGCGGTCATCCTGAGGTCGACGTCCGGCAGCACGTCCGGGTAGGTGGCGTTCGGGCCGTCCAGCACCGGCTCCGGCAGGGTTCCCGGCCAGCCCAGCGCGAGGGTCCGGCCGTCGCGGTTCATGGTGACGAGGTTCCCGCCGTCGCCGCCTCCGGAGAAGGAGACGCCCACGGCGGCCGCGACCGGCCCCACGCTTCCGTCGGCGCGCCGCTCCAGCGTCGCGTCGGGTGACACCCACGCCCCGTCCGCTCCCTTGACCCGGACGGGGGCGGTGGACTGCTCAAGCCGGAACGACTCGCCGTCCGGATTGGCATATGTGGTGGTGAACTCGGTCCGAGCGTCGGTCACCTCGACCGGTTCCCGGATCTCGGCCGCGCGCTTCAGTGCCTGCTGCCAGCCGTCCAGCAGGCCCGTGTCGGATCCCGTCCGACCTTCCTGTGCCGCCATCGCGGCCGGGGGTGCCCCGGTTCCCACCAGTACACCCGCCACGACCACGGCAGTGAGCGCACGCCAACTCCGCAGTCCGGGAAGCCTAAACATGGGTTATCTCCCGTACGAAATCCGCAAGATCGCCCACATTAAACGTTTACCGTAACCCCCTGTCAATGAAATCTTTTCGCCCATTGAGGAGTTAAGTCATGTTCTCCACATAAAGGGAAAATAAGTGATATGAGGTCGGTAAGTCAGACAAGGTGACACTGCGAAGCACGCGATGTGCGTCGGTGTGCCAGACCTCCGCGATGGATGTCGTGCTATGGAGAGCAGGCACTCACGATGAGTGACGGGGGAGCGGCGACCCGGCCGGCCCGCGTGTCCGCGTCGCGGGCCGCCGACGGGTGTCTCAGTGGTCGTGCTCGCGGCGCAGCGCCGCCAGCTCGGTGCGGTTGGCCACGCCGAGCTTCGCGTACACGTGCGCGAGATGCGTCTTGACCGTGCTGCGGCTCATGAACAGCCGGTCACCGATTTCGGGGTTGGACAGGCCCGCCACGGCCAGCCGTACGACCTCCTGCTCCGCGGGGGTGAGGCTGGCCCAGCCGGAGGCGGGACGGCGGCGTCCGCCGTGCGCGCGGCGGGTGAAGGCGATGGCCTCCTCCAGCTCCATCCGGCGGCCCTCCGGATCGGACGGGACGCTCGGCCGATGCGGCCGGGGGTAGCCGAGCTCCTCCCTGGCCCGATCGCACGCGCCCATGATCCGGGCGCCGGTGGTGGCGTCGGCCAGCGCTGCCAGGGCCTCGAGACTGTCCACGCAGGCCAGGCGGAGGCCGTTGGCGGCGCGCAGGCGCAGTGCCTCCAGATGCAGAGCGACGGCGCGCGCCTCGTCGAGGAACGCCTGCTGTTCCAGAGCTTCGGCGATCAGGCGCGGCATCCCCAGAGCCTCGGCGGCATCGAGGCCGGCCGCGCAGGCGCGGGCCGCGCCCTCCGGGTCGCCGGCCTGCCGCAGCGCCGCCGCCAGGGCGATGCGGGTCTCCGGGGTCAGCAGCTCGTCCGGCTGCTCGCCGCCGCGCCAGGCCGTCTCGCTCCTGAACCATTCGGCCGCCCGCACCGGTTCGCGCCTGCTCAGGCAGAGCCGCCCGATCGTCAACGCGAGCCTCGGCACGAAGGGAGCCGAGGGCGCCTGGTCCACCAGCCGGATGACCGGGTCGAGGGCGAGCTCGGCGGCCTTGTCGTCGCCTTGCAGATGGCACACACCGGCGAGGACGGCGCGCGCCGTGCCGGCACGGTGGTAGTCGGCGAGAGGGGCGGCGACCTCGACCGCCTGCTCCGCCAGCGCTCTGGCCCGGTGCAGCTCGCCGAGACAGGCGTTGCCGAGGGCCATCAGGCCGAGCGCCAGCGCCGCCACGCCGCGGTCGCCCCGCCGCAGCAGGCCGCGGACCGGCGTCTCCAGCTCCGCCAGCGCCTGGCGATGCTCCTCCCTCATGTGGTGGACCAGGCCGACCAGGACCTGCGCGGCGTCGGCGACGAAGGCGTCGCCGGCCGCGACGGCCTCCTCGCGGACGGCGGCGGCCCGCACCCGCGCCTCGTCAGGAGAGGTGAGCAGCATGCCGATGGCGCTGAGCGACCCTGCCAGGCAAGCGGTGCGCAGATCGCCGTGGTCGAGCGCCATGGCACGGGCGGAGTCGGCCGCGTCGAACTCCAGCCCGGCCGGGTGCGTGGTGTCGGCGACGAGCGCGAGACCGGTGAGGACCCGGGCCTGCAGCGCGCTGTGCTCGTCGGCGCCCCGCTCGGCCGCCAGCCGGAGCAGTCCCAGGCCCTCCCCGAGCCGGCCTTCCAGGTGCCACAGCCAGGCCAGCCCGGCCGCCAGGCGGCGAGCCTGGTCCGGGCGGTCGCCGGACAGACCCCATTCGAGCGCCGCGCGCAGGTTGGGATACTCCTCGCGCATCGTGGCCCGCCAGGTGTCCTTGTCGCTGTCCAGCAGCGGGGCGGCCTCCCGGACCAGGGCCAGGAAGACGGCCAGGTGGCGGTCGCGTGTGGCGGCCAGCTCACCCGCCTCGGCGAGCCGCTCCCACGCGTACCGCCTGACGGAGGACAGCATCCGGTAGCGGGTGACGCCCATGCGGGTCTCGGCCAGCAGCAGCGACTTGTCGATCAGCCGGCGCAGGCCCGTGAGCAACTCCACACGGCCATGGCCTTCCAGCACGCCCTCGGCGACGGCGAGGGTGAAGCCCGGCTCGAACACGCCCAGCCGGCGGAACAGCACCTGGTCGCGCTCCTGAAGCAGGTCGTGGCTCCAGGCCATGGACGCCGCCAGCGTACGGTGCCGCGGCGGAGCCCCCTGGTGGCCGGCGACCAGGATCGAGAACCGGTCGTCCAGCTCGGCGCCGATCTCCTGAGGCGTCAGCGTGCCGGTCCAGGCGGCGGCCAGCTCCAGCGCGAGAGGGATGCCGTCGAGCCGGGCACAGATGTCGCGCACCGCGGTCAGCGCCTCCTCGGTGCGCGGCACGTCGTGGCCCCGGTCGAGGAAGAGGGCGACCGCGTCGTTCGCGTCCAGGGGCGGGACCCGCCAGACCATTTCGCCGGGCAGGCCGAGCGGTTCCCGGCTGGTCGCCAGGACGGTGACGTGCGGGCAGTGGCGCAGCAGGCCCGCGACCACGCCGGCGACGCCGTCCAGCAGGTGCTCGCAGTTGTCCAGCACCAGGAGCAGCTCGCGCTCGCGCAGCTGCCTGGACAGGGCGGCGGTCTCGTCCGAGTCGCCGGCCAGGAGCACCCGCAGGACCGTCGCGACGAGGCGCGGCACCGCCGCCGGGTCGGTCTCCTGCGCGAGATCCACCCACCACACGCCGTCGCGCGGCGGACGCGCCGGCCGCACGGCGAGCCGGGCCGCCAGCCGGGTCTTGCCGCAGCCTCCCGCGCCGGTCAGGGTGACCAGCCGGGCCTCGCCCAGGGCCTGCCCGATCATGTGCAACTCGGCCCGGCGGCCGACGAACGAGGTCAGCTCCGGCGGCGGGGCGCCGTTGTCGGCCAGGCCCGCATCTGGCATATCGGCCATCTGGCCGATGTTAGCCACTGCCGCCCCGGCAAGACTCGCCTCATGACAACGAACCGCACCGTTATCGGCAACATCACCCTCTCCCTCGACGGCCGGATCCACGGCCCCGGCGGCGAGTACGACATGGGCTGGATCGTCCCCCACGCCGTCAGCGACGGCGCCCGCGACCACATGGTGAAGGTCACCTCCGGGGCCACCACCGCCCTGCTAGGCCGCAAGAACTACCAGGGCTTCGGTGGCTTCTGGCCCGCGGTGGCCGAGGACGAGTCGGCCGACCCCCGTGACCGGGCCTTCGCCCAGTGGCTGAACACCGTGGAGAAGGTCGTCTTCTCCACCACGCTCACCGAGATCGCGTGGCAGAACTCCCGCATCGTCGCCGCCGGTCCCGCCGAGGTCGTGAAGGAGCTGCGGCAGCAGGACGGCGGCGACATCATCGTGCTGGCCAGCACCAGCGTCATCCAGGCCCTGCTGCGGGCCGGAGAGCTCGACCGGCTGAGCATCACGCTCGCGCCCGAGCTGGTCGGCGACGGGCCCCGCCTGTTCGCCGACGGCCTTCCCGCCACCGGCTGGCGGCCCGTCTCGGTCGCGCAGGCCGCGAGCGGGGCGCTGTGCCTGCTGTACGACAAGGTCCGCGACGGCGACTGAGCCGGTCGGTTCGCCGGATGACCACCGGGCGTGGCTCGAGCGACCGTTTGATGCCCTGCGCAGCGCGTCGTCCCCGGCGGTGAGGGGCAGGAGGCGCCGGCCGGGTGGAATCAGCCGAACAGTATTGTCACGTCCAAGCCGCCCCCGGGGCGGGGGTGGGCCGTCAGCTGCGCGCCATGTGCTTCGGCGACGGCCTGCACGATGACCAGGCCCAGTCCGTGGCCGTCGGCGTTGTGGGTTCGCTGGGTACCGAGTCGCTGGAACGGTTGGAAAAGCCGTCGTAGGTCCTGCGATCGGATCGTCGGGCCGGTGTTGCCGACCCATAGGCGGGCGCAACCATTCGTGAGTTCGGTGGCGATGGTGACGTGTCCGTCGGGAACGTTGTGGTGGAGTGCGTTGTCGACCAGGTTGCCGATCATGCTGGCGAGCAGGTCGGGGTCACCGCTGATCGGTACTGGGTCCAGCGATGCCTGGACCGTGATGGTTCGCCGGACAGCCTCCGCACGGCGCGACAGCAGCAGCCCCTTGGTGACATCAGCCAAGTCGACCACTTCCCAGTGCTCGATGCCCTTCTGTCCTTCCGCCAGCGTGAGCAGGGCGTCGATCAACCGTTCCTGCCGTTCGCCGAGACCGAGTGCTTCCTCGCACGCGGCTCGCAGGCTGGCCTCGCTCGCGTCGGGGTCGGCGAGCGCGACCTGGAGTACGGTGCGCTGCCCGGCCAGCGGGGTGCGCAGCTCATGCGAGGCGTTGGCCACGAAGTGGCGCTGCGCCGCGAACGAGGAGTCCAACCGCTCGAACAGGTCGTCGAGGGTGCGCCCCAGCTTGGTCAGCTCGTCGTCCGGGCCGCGCAGGCCGAGCCGCCGGTTGAGGTTGGTGGCTGAAATCTCCTGGGCGGTCACGGTCATGGCGCGCAGCGGGCGGAGGAAGCGCCCGGCCAGCCACCACGCGATCGGCACGGTGAGGACCACGACGGTGATCGCGGTGATCGCGAGCGCGGCATCGACCTGCTGGGTGGCCGTGCCGGGCGGAGGGACGGCGTCCCCGGCCCGGACGCGGATCCGGTCTCTCCCGAAGAGGAAGCCGGCGAGCAGCACCATCGGGACGACGACGGCCAGAACCAGGCCGGCGTAAAGCGTCGTGAGCTGCGCGCGCAGGGACGGCCGGCGCAGGTGGTGCCGGGCGCGGCCGGCACGGCCGGTCACCGTTGGGTCCAATGCGGAATTCATCGCGGGACTCCGATCCGGTAGCCGCCCTCACGGACGGTTTCGATCACCGGCGGATCGCCGAGTTTGGCCCGCAACCGGCGCACCGTCGTCTTCACGGCCGTGGTGAACGGGTTGGCGGCCTCGTCCCAGACCCGTTCCAGCAACTCCTCCGAGGACACAACCCGGTCACCGGCAGCGAGCAGGCATTCCAGCAGGGCGAACTCCTTCGGGGTGAGCTCCAAACGCCGTCCGCCACGAAAGGCCACCCGCCGGCTCGGGTCCAGGGTCAGATCTTCTGCCTGGAGGACCGGAGGCACGGCGGGCGCCGAGCGGCGCCCCAGCGCGCGCACGCGGGCCACGAGTTCGGTGAAGTCGAACGGCTTGGGCAGGTAGTCGTCGGCGCCCAAACCCAGGCCCTCGACCCTGTCTCGCACGGTGCCTGCGGCGGTGAGCATCAGCACCCGCGACCCGGCGCCACCGGCGGCGATGTCACGGCACACGTCGTCGCCGGGTGTGCCGGGCAGGTCGCGGTCCAGCACCACCACGTCGTATCGGGTGCCGGCCAGGTGGGCCAGAGCGTCGTCGCCGTCGAGAACGACGTCCACCGCCATGCCCTCGCGGCGCAATCCGGTCCCGATCGCCCTCGCCAGAACCTCGAAGTCTTCGACGACCAGAACTCGCACGACCGTCCTCCTTCTCGTTGGTGGTGCCGCGTTCGGCAGGCCGCGACCGCACTGCTCACGATGTCAGGGATCCGGTGTCGGCCGGGTGTCAGCCGCTGACACCCGGCCGACACCGGCCGTGCCGTACAACCATCCCGGAAAGGCGTCCACGAGAGACACGACCCGTGAGCACGGTGCCCGTCACACGAGCGGAATCGCCGTTCGGAAAGGACCAGACGTGAGAGATCCACGGTTGACGCGGCGCAGGTTCCTCGCCGTCACCGGTGCCGGTACGGCAGCCGGCGGACTGCTGACGACCAGTTCGGCGGGCAGCGCCGGCGGGCAGCTGACGACCAGTTCGGCGGGCAGGGCCGACGCGGCCACACGGGACCTCAACCAGGCGGTGCTCGCGGCCTTCGAGCGCCACCGGCTCGTTGCGATCGGTGAGTCACACGGTCAGCAGGAACACGGTGACGCGCAGCAGATGCTGCTCACGGATCCGCGGTTGCCGCAGGTGGTCGACGACATCGTCGTCGAGTTCGGCAACGCGTTGTACCAGCCGATCGTCGACCGGTTCGTCGCCGGGGCGGCTGTCGACGACCAAGTGTTGCGGCAGGTCTGGCGGAACACCACGCAGTCGCCCGGGGCCACCGGCGACCAGCCGATCCGTGAACAGTTCTTCCGGACGGTCCGCGCCGTCAACTGGACGCTGCCTGCGGAGCGAAGGATCCGAGTGCTGCTCGGGGATCCGCCGATCGACTGGTCCCACATCACCACCCAAGACCAAGTGGATGCCTTTCTCGCCCAACGTGACGCCCACATGGCATCAGTGGTGAAACGGGAAGTGCTCGCCAAGAAACGCCGGGCACTGATCTGCTACGGCAGCGGGCACGTGATGCACTCGCCGGCGCCAGGACAGAACGCCGACCACGGAGTCCCGCTTATCGAGGAACAGACCGGCCAGCACGTCTACGTGATCGTGGCCGGTAGCCATCCCCGCCTGGTGACCTGTCCACGGCGCACCGTGATCCCGTGCTCAGGCACCTGGCTGGAATCCACCGACGCGGGACAGTTCATGGACGCGCCGCGGCTGTGCGGCGTCCCCTTGGGAAAGCTGGCCGACGCTGTGCTCTACCTGGGCCAACTGACGGACCTGACGCAGTCGCTGTGGAACCCCGCGATCTTCCTCGACCCGGTGTACTGGGCGGAACTCCAGAGGCGCAACGCGATCAACGGGGACCTCATCGACCTGGAACAGTACCGGCAGCAGCAGCCGATCGCTTTGCCCGCGCCACCTCCCGGGAGCTGCGCCGCCAACCGCGGTCGCTGACAGCGAGAAGCACGGATTCACCCCAGGGGCGCTCGCACCCGTGAACGGAAGACGCGGGCTCGGAGACCAGGGTGAAGCCGGTGCCGGCGTCGCGCCCGGGCGAGACACGGAGGCCGGGCAGCGGGTGTTCCAGATCCGGGCGGGTTCTCCGGGCGAGTGAGTTTCGTGCTAGCTTCTCGATCGTAAGGTGCAGCGCTCGTTCACGAGCGTGTCGGGACATCCGGCCGGCACGACAGCCTCAGGTAAGGCTGTCTGGATCTCTCAGCAGAGAGCTTGCCTCGCCATGTCCTCATCCTTGTCTCCACGTGCGTGCGCGACACAGCAGGCACGCGCCGGCCGGCCGCTGCCGGAACGGCCGCCGATCGGCAACCCGGGCTTCGTGGCAGGCCTGGACACCGTCACGCCGAGCGGGCCGTCCAGCGGCGTCCTGCCCTGCCTGCTTCTCGCGCTGCTCCTCACCCTGCGCCTCGCCCTGGCCGTCACCGCGGCGTGCCTGACGGGCATCCCGCTGCGTCCGCGCCGGGGAGCACTCGCTCACTGAGCCTTCCGCGCTTCCGGAAGGCATCCGCACATTCGTACCCGTAACCGGAGTATTTCCATGATTCTCGTCACCGGAGGCCGCGGCGCGGTCGCCAGCCAGCTGCTGACCCTGCTGCTTCAGGCCGGTCGCCCCGTACGCGTGGCGTCCAGCGACCCCGGGCGGCTGCGAGTGCCGGACGGCGTCACGGCCGTCACCTGCAACCTGCGGGATCCCGGCACCTTCCCGGCCGCTCTCGCCGGAGTCAGCGAGGTCTTCCTGTACGCCGAGGCTTCGCACGTCGCCGAGTTCGCCGACGCCGCCGTCACCGCGGGGGTCGAGCACGTCGTCCTGCTGTCGTCCGCCGCCGTGCTGGGTCCCGGCGCGGCCGGCGATTCGCTGGCCAAGTCCCATCTCGACGTCGAGACCGCGCTGCTCGCCGCACCGCTCACTACCACGATCCTGCGCCCCGGTTCCTTCGCCGGCAACGCCGGCGCCTGGGCCTGGCCCATCAAGGCCGGACGCCCGGTGAGTCTGCCCTACCCGGGCTCCCACACCGACCCCATCCACGAACGCGACCTCGCCGAAGTGGCCTTCACCGTGCTCACCGACCCGTCCCACCAGGGCCGGCGCCTCCACCTGACCGGCCCGCAGAGCCTCACGTTCAGCGAACAGATCGGCCTGCTCGCCGAGATCACCGGCCGGGCGATCACCGTCGGCCACGTCACCCCGGAGGAATGGAAACAGGAGACGGCCGGCTACATCCCCGGTCCTTACGCGGACGCCCTGCTCGACTACTGGCGGGCCAATGACGGCCGCCCCGTGCCCCTGACCGGCACCGTCGAACAGGTCACCGGCCACGCTCCCCGCACCTTCGCCACCTGGGTCCGCGACCACGTCGCGGACTTCACGGGGTAGCACTTCCACGGCGGGCCGCCGGGGCGTGGGTCACCCGACCCCGCCCCGGCGCGTTCGCGCGGCCTTGAGCAGCGCGGCCAGCATCACGATTCCTGCCGTGATGCCCAGCCCGTGCTGGACGACGGAAACGGCCGGATACTCGGCGGCCGCGTAGCCACCCGGCCGGAGGAGGGCCCACAGGAGCTTCCACGACGCCCACGCGAACAGCGAACCCGACGATGTGAAGGCCAACGCCATAGGGATCCACAGGGGCATCCTCGGCCGCCCCGTGACGATCACGCGGATCGCAGCGGCGCCGATGACGGCCCAGAGCGCGGAGTTGCCGGTGAGCAGCCGTCCGTTGACGTCCATCAGGTCCCGGTGCGCGGGGGTGATGCCGAGCGTTCCGCCCGCCGTCCAGTACGTCCATAGGAGGACCAGTGCCGCGACCAGGATGTACAGAGCTCGCAGACCGGATCGGCCGAGGGGCAGGGGAGGGCGGTCACCGACGCGTCCGAGGAACGCGGCCGGCCACCGTTCCCGCATGTAGATGGGGAGCGCTATGGCCAGTCCCAGGGCCATGCCCGCGAATCCGATGCCGATGAACACCATCTCCCACGATGGGGCGGCATCGCCGCCGCCGGAGTCGCCGCCTCCCGCGCCGCCTCCGAGGACGGCGCTGAGCAGCATGTAGGGGATCATCGGTACGAGGAATCCTGCCCCCATCCAGGCGAAGAAGACCAGCGGCGGCGCCGGGACGCGGCGGCCCCGTCGTTGCGCGAGGACCAGCCCCAAAGCGATGCCGACGACCGACATGGCGACGGTGACCCCGTTCAACAGGCCCCAGTCGCCGTCGGTGAAGCTGGATGGCGCGTGGCCGAGCAGCGCCGCCACCACCCAGACGACCTTCACCGCGAGATAGAGCGACAGCGACAGTGCGGCGCCGTAGCCGGCCACCACGCGCGCCGCAGTCCATCCGGCACCGACCTGGTCCGTCTCGACCGGTGTCGCGGTGCCCCCCACCGTTCGTGTCTCATCCGTGTTCACGGTCGAGATGCTTCCGGCGGGCGCCGGCGTCCGCCTCCCCCGGGGGAACCATCCGCCTCCCCCACGCGGGGGAGCGGGCGAACAGCCGCCGCGGGCCGTATGAGACGATGATCCGCCCCGCGCGGTCGCGCCGGGGAGAACGGTGACGGGACGCCGACGAAGGGGCTTCACGGTATGGCTGTCATCCATCGCACCACGCTGACGCCCAGCAAACTGGAGCTGCTCACCGCGTGGCTTCCCACCCAGCCCTGGTACGAAGGCGAGGGGCGGCCGGAGCTGACGAGGGCCGGGGGCTTCCGGCTCGACGACCCGCGGGGCGAGGTCGGGATCGACTTCATGGTGGTCACCGACGTGTCCGGCGACCGGCCGGTCTCCTATCACGTGCCGCTCACCTACCGGGGGGCGCCGCTGGAGGAAGCCGATCACGCCCTCATCGGGACGCCGGAGCACGGCGTCCTGGGACAGCGGTGGGTCTATGACGGCACCCACGATCCGGTTCTCGTCGCACAACTCCACGCCCTGATCCAGGGCGACGCCGAGCCGCAGGCCCAGAGCGTGAGCGACACTCCCGACCCCACGGTCGTCGCGAGCTTCACGGGAGCCGCGGTGCCGGGCCCGATCCGGCTGACCGCAGTGGCCGAGGCGCCGCACGCCACCGACGTCGTCGTGGACGCCCTGGACGGTTCAGCGGACGGCGCCGGGAGCGGACAGCTGACACTGCGCGTCACCCGCGTCCTGCGGCCCGGCGAGACGGACGTCGCGGGGACCCGGGGGCATGTCACGGCCGGTTGGCGGCTGCCCGACGAAACCGAGGTCCGCGGCGTGTACGTCGTCGTCACGGACGCGCCCCGCTGACCGGATCTCCGATGAGCCGTCCTCCCGTCGGGTGACGCCCCCGCCCGCGGCGGTGTCGTCGCCGTCGTGACCACCGACCGCCGCTGGGGGAGGCCGTCAGGAGCCCGGCGTTCTGACGCGGGTCGTGGCGGCCAGCGCCGTGGCCGCCGCGGACCGCAGGGCCGTCTCGTCGCTCTCCTCCGAGGCCCAGGCGACGTGCCCGTCCGGACGGATCAGCGCGGCACGCACCCGCCGCCACTCGGTCCTGGACTCGACCGGTGCGCCCGCGCACACGACGAGACCCGGCGGCAGGGGCGGTTCCGGGAGCACGGGCGCTCCCGGCGGCAGGGGAGGCGCGGGGGACGCGGCCACCCGGCCGGGGAGGGCGCGGCCCGCTCCTGTGAAGTCGAGCAGCACGTAGCGCCCGGGGGTGAGCAGCGCGAACAACCCCGGCCCGCCGGACAGCGGCAGGTCCGGGGCCCGTGTCCCCACGAGCGGATGATCACCCGCGTCCCTTCCGTACGACACGCCGATGCCGGACACCTGCTCCGCCAGGAAGCGGGAGAACTCCGGCACCCGCGCGATGGCGTCGTCCAGGACCGACCGCAGGGCGAGGGTCTCGGGCGCGAACGTCGTCATGAGTGCGGTCTGCCCGCGGGTCAGGCGCAGCGTGGCCGCGCCGACCGGGTGCCGTTCCGCGTGGTAGCTGTCGAGCAGCCCGTCGGGAGCCCATCCCCGCACGGTGGCGGCGAGCTTCCAGCCGAGGTTCCACGCGTCCTGCACGCCGGCGTTCAGGCCCATACCCCCGGCCGGGTACAGTCGGTGCGCGGCGTCTCCGGCCAGGAGGACGCGGTCGCTGCGGTATCGGTCGGCGAGGCACGAGGCGGATCCGGTGCCGGACACCCAGACGGGGTCGTGCAGGCCGAAGTCGGTGCCGGCGACGGCCACGAGCCAGGCGCGCAGTTCCTTCTCCGCCGGCCGGTCCTCGTCGCCGAGAACGCCGGTGCCGTCGACGCCGGCCACCCGATGGAGGCCGGGCCCGATGGGCACGACCAGCACCTGCCCGGCCGCGTTGGTCTTCTGGAAGTACGGCACCGCCGGAGGGTCGTCGAGCGTCACGTCGGCGACCCAGGCGTACGCCGTGGAGGCGGTTCCCGGGAAGCCGATCCCGGCGGCCGGGCGGACCGCGCTGCCCGCTCCGTCGCAGCCGACCAGGAACGCCGTCTCCATGGTGGAGGGCCCGGCGGGGCCCTCGGCCCGCACCACGACCCGGTCCTTCTCCTGGGTCAACGCGGTGAAGGCGATCCCCCGCCGGACGTCCGCCCCCAGGTCGCGGGCGTGGTCCTCCATCAGTTCCTCGACCTTCGGCTGCGCGAGCAGGAGGACGTACGGGAAGGGGGTGTCGAGCGTCCCGTAGTCCATCCGGTGGTCGAGGAGACCGAAATGCGAGTCCGGCACCCGCGTGCCCTGCGCGACGAACGACTCGCCGACGCCGCGCGACGCCCACAGCTCCATCGTGCGGGGGTGAACGGTGAAGCCCTTGGAGTGCGGGTCACGTTCCGCCCGCCTCTCCAGGACCGTGACCTCGACCCCCGCGAGACGTAACTCCGCCGCGAGCCACAGCCCGGTGGGGCCGCCTCCGACGATGACGACCTCTCCCATGCGCCTCTCCCGAGAACGATCCGCTGACCGCGATCTTCGGTGCGAGGACGGTGGACCGCGCGTGCAGCGCCCGACCCTCGTCGCCCCGTCATCCTCTCCCGGCGGAGGGGGCGGCGCCAGCCGGTGAGGACCCCGTTATGCGCGGGGCCGCCGCAGGACGCGGACCTGCCGTGCGGCCAGGGTCGTGTCCGCGGCCAGGGCGGGGCCGTGAAGGGGATCGCCGGGGATCGCGGACAGGTCGACGCGCAGGTCGGTGCGGTTGATCAGGAACCAGTAGTCGTCCGTTCCGTCGGTGCGGACGGCGACGTCCACGAGCCCGCGGGCTTCGGGCGGCAGCTCCGAGGAGACCTCCGCGACGTCCAGCAGGTGAGGAAGGACGGCCCCCAGACCCTCCGGGCCGAGGCGGGTGGAGACGTACGATGCCGAGCCCGTTCCCGTACGGCGCGTCGTGACGGCGGGGCGGCCCGCGTGGTCGCCGGTCTTGTACGTCGCCACGACCTCGGTCGCCGGGTCGGTGACGTCGATCCGGTCGGTCCACAGCGTGCCGGTCACGCCGAGGTCGAGGTCGACGGCCTCGCCGTCCGGCAGGGGGCCGAACTCCTCGATGCGGATGCCGAGCAGGTCCCGCAGGGCCCCGGGGTAGCCGCCGAGCCACACGTGGTCGTCCTCGTCGACGATGCCCGAGAAGTAGGTGGTGACGAGGTGCCCGCCGGAGGCGACGTAGCCCTCCAGCCGCCGGGCCAGAGCGGCCGGCACGACGTGCAGGATCGGGGCCACGAGCAACTGGTAGCCGCTGAGGTCGTCGTCCACGTCGACCACGTCCGCACGGACGCCCGCGTCGAGGAACGCGGTGTACCAGTCGAGGGCCTCCTGGCGGTAGCGCAGCAGCGAGGTGGGGTGGGAGTCCAGCTCGCCGGCCCACCATGAGTCCCAGTCGAACGCGATCGCCACGGGGGCGCGCAGCCGCCGGGTGCCCGCGACCGGCGCGAGGGCGGCCAGCGTGGCGCCCAGGCCGGCGACCGACCGGAACACGTCGCTGTCGACGCCGGCGTGGGGGACCATCGCCGAGTGGTACTTCTCGGCCCCGCCCGCCGACTGCCGCCACTGGAAGAAGCAGACCGCGTCGGCGCCGTACCCGACGTGGGTGAGCGAGTCGCGGGCCATGCCGCCGGGCCTCTTCGCCAGATTGACCGGCTGCCAGTTGACCGCGCTGGTGGAGTGCTCCATCAGGTACCAGGGCCGGCCGCCGGCGAGCGAGCCGGTGAGGTTGGCCGAGAAGGACAGCTCGTCCTGCGCCTGCGGGCCGGTCAGCAGGTAGTGGTCGTTGGAGACGAAGTCGACCTCGCCCGCCCAGTCGGCGTAGTCCATGCCCTTGGTCTCACCCATGACCATGAAGTTCGTGGTCACGGGGACGTCCGGCGTCAGCGCGCGCAGGACGTCCCGTTCCGCGCGCAGGTGGTCCTTCAGCGCGTCGGAGGAGAACCGCTTGAAGTCCAGTTGCTGGGTGGGATTGGGGTAGGAGGCCGCCGTGCGCGGCGGCAGGATCTGCGACCAGTCGCTGTAGCGCTGGGACCAGAACGAGGTCGCCCAGGCGCGGTTCAGCTCGTCGAGCGTGCCGTACCGTGCCCGCAGCCACGCGCGGAAGGCGGCCGCGGCGTCGTCGGAGAAGTCGTAGACGTTGTGGCAGCCGAGTTCGTTGGAGATGTGCCAGGCGGCGAGGGCGGGGTGGCCGCGGTAGCGCTCGGCGAGGGCTCGGGCCAGCCGCAGCGCGTGCTCCCGGAAGACCGGCGAGGTCGGCCGCCAGTGCTGCCGCGCCCCCGGCCACACCGTGTGGCCGTTCCGGTCCATGGGGAGGATCTCCGGGTGCTTCGCGCTCAGCCACGGCGGCGGCGAGGCCGTCGCCGTGGCCAGGTCGACCGCGATGCCGTGGGCGTGCAGCAGGTCCATCGCCTCGTCGAGCCAGTCGAAGTCCCAGACGTCCTCGCTCGGCTGGATCCGCGCCCACGAGAAGATCGCCAAGGAGACGATGTTGACCCCGGCCGCCCCCATCGCGCGCATGTCCTCGTCCCAGACCTCACGGGGCCACTGCTCGGGGTTGTAGTCCGCCCCGAACCCCAGGCGGGCCCGTCCGGGGTCGGACGGCCAGCGCACCCAACGGTGCCGGTCAGCGTTCACAGCGACTCCTTCGAACGACGGTCCCGGACGACGACACGGCCACGCTTCGCTCCGGCGTCGAACATGGCACGCCCGGCGCGGCAGCACACTTCTGGTGACGTTCTCGTACGCCTTCATGCGGTAGCTGAGCGCGGTCCTGTCGCTCATGCCGGTCTCTCCTCAACCTCCCGCCGCTTGGCCGTTCCGGGGGGTGGGGCGGGTGCTGCAGGATCTCACGCCACGAGGGAGGGGCCGCCACTGCTTATCGCGAGACCGGCCCTGGCAGCCCCTCCCCGTCCACGGGCGACGTCCGCGGGGACTCAGGCGTCCTCGTCCAACTGGATGGCGGCGGCGGGGCAGACGGCGGCGGCCTCGCGGACCGCGGTGTGCCGGTCCCCGGCGGGTTCGGGCTCCAGCAGGACGACGATGCCGTCCTCGTCGCGCTGGTCGAACACCTCCGGCGCGATCAGCACGCACTGCCCGGCGCCGCAGCACTTCGCCTCGTCGACGATGACCTTCATGTCCATGTCCTCCTTGCCGATCGGGATTCGTGGCCGGAGGTCACCAGCGGACCGGGACCTCGCGCAGGCCGCCGACGGCCAGCCCCTCCACGCGTTCCAGCTCCTCCACCGGCACGGCCAGTTCCAGCGTCGGCAGCCTGCGCAGCAGCACCTCCAGGACGACCTGCAGCTCGGTGCGGGCCAGCGCCTGCCCCAGGCAGGAGTGCGCGCCGGAGCCGAAGGCCAGGTGGGGGTTCGGGCTGCGGGTCAGGTCCATCTCGCCGGCGTTCTCGAACGCGGTCTCGTCGCGGTTGGCGGCGGCCATGCTGCACACCACGGTCGTGCCGCGGGGCAGGACCGTGCCGCTGACCTCGGTCTCCGCGTTGAGATAGCGGGGCAGGCCGAAGCCGGAGTTGGCGTCGAGACGCAGCGACTCCTCCACCGCGGTGCGGATCAGCGCCGGGTCGGCCAGCAGCCGCTCCCACCGGGTGCGGTCGGCCAGCAGCATGGAGACCATCTTGCCGATCATGTTGGCGGTGGTCTCGTGCCCGGCGACCAGCAGCGCCATGCCGGTGACCAGGATCTGGATGTCGGACAGCCCGCCGTCTTCCGGACCGCCGGCCGTGATCATCTCGCTCAGCAGGTCGTCGCCGGGCTCGGCGCGCTTGGCGGCGACGAGGTCGGACATGTACTGGAAGAACTCACCCTGGGCGACCTCGATCTCGGCCTTGCCGTACCGGGTCAGGCTGAGCAGCGTGTCGGACCAGTAGGAGAACCGGTCCCGGTCGGCGGCAGGCACGCCGAGCATGTCGCAGATCACGTACACCGGCAGCGGGAAGCCGAGGCTCGCCCTGAGGTCGCTCGGCGCGCCGCGCTTGGCCATGTCGTCGATGAGATCGTCGGCGATCCGGATCATGGCGGGCCGCATGGCGTTCATGCGCTTGGCGGTGAACCACCTGCCGACCAGGCGCCGCCAGTGCTGGTGCTCCTCGCCGCTGTCGGGGATGATCGTCGCCATCTCGCTGCTGAACACCCCGCTGCCGTCCGCCGACAGCCGGGCCGCGTCGGGCGCGGTGAGCTGCCGGGTGAAGCGCGGGTCGGCCAGCACCTGCTTGACGTCCTCGTAGCGGGTCAGCAGCGTCGCCCGGTCGCCGCTGGGCAGCGTGACGTGGGCCACCGGGCATCGGGTGCGCAGCTCGGCCCACTCCGCGGGCGGGTCCAGCGCCGCGTCGTTGGGAATCGGGTAGCTCAGGGCCTGCTCGTTGACACTCATCCGGAATCTCCTCTTATCGATGGTCGGCCGCCGGAAGGACGGCTGGCCGCAAGGACGGCGCCCATCACGTATGCCCGGGCAAGCATGAAGACCGGTCGTGCCGATGCCCGTCTGCAGGCAAAGTCCCGAGGGTCTGGGGCGGGCGTCTCGGGTGGGCGTCTCGGGCGGGCGGGGCGGCGAGAACTCCGGGCGAACCAGGCTCGGCCGTGCGCCGCGCGCGTAAGTGCGCGTCCCCGGGGACACGACAACGGGGAGGCGCATGGAGGACGGGTGGACTCGATCATCAACTGGCTCTGGAGCCTGCCGGGCACGGTGCTCTACGCGGTCGTGGCGGCGCTGGTCTTCGCCGAGGACGCGCTGTTCGTGGGGTTCGTCGTGCCGGGGGAGACGGCCGCAGTGCTGGGCGGCGTGCTCGCCGGCCAGGGCAGGCTGTCGGTGTACTGGCTGGCGCTCGTGGTGACGCTGGCCGCGATAGCCGGCGACAGCGCGGGCTACTTCATCGGCCGCCGCCTCGGCCCCGGCGTCCTCGGCGTACGGGTTCTGCGCCGCCGCCGCGACCGCGTGGACAGGGCGCGGGCGCTGATGCGCCGGTGGGGCCCTCAGGCGGTGTTCTTCGCGCGGTTCGCCGCGTTCCTCCGCGCCATGATGCCGACCCTGGCCGGGGTCTCGCGCATGAGCTATCGGCGGTTCTTCCTGTTCAACGTCCTGGGCGGGGTGCTCTGGGGAGCCGGTTACACCTTCCTGGGCTTCTTCGCCGGAGCGGCGTACAAGCAGGTGCAGTCGGCCGTCGGCGGTGTGGTCGCGGCCGTTCTCGCCACGCTCGTCGTGACCGCTCTGGTCGTGTGGCGCGTCCGGCGGCACCGCAGGGGTTCCTGCCAGCGCGAGAACCCCGGCGGCTGAGCCCCCGCACCGCGGTTCGGCATGGCTGTTTTGTCGGTCCCGTCTGGCAGGCTGACCGCTCATCCACGGTCGTACGGAGGTTCCGCACCACATGGCCAGCTGGCGTGAAGTCGCCGAATCCGCACCGGAGTTCGCCACCCGGGTCCGGGAGTCGTTCGAGTCGCACAAGCACAAGACCATCGCGACACTGCGCAAGGACGGTTCGCCGCGGGTCAGCGGCATCGAGGCCTACGTCGTCGGCGACGAACTGTGGTTCGGGTCGATGCCCGGCGCGCTGAAGGCCCGGGACCTGCGGCGTGATCCGCGCTTCGCGCTGCACGGCCCTCCGGTTCTCCTCGGCGCCGCCGATTCCGCCGATTCCGCCGATTCCGCTGGTTCCGCCGGTTCCGCCGGTTCATCGGGGGGTGACACGAAGCTGTCCGGATACGCGGTCGAGGTCACCGATCGCGACCGGATCACGCCGATGCTGGCCGCGCGCGGCTTCGGTCCCGATGCTTTCAGCGAGTCCCACTTCTTCATCGCCGACATTCGCGGGGTCGTGCTGACGCGGATCGAGGGATCCGCCATGGTCATGGACCTCTGGCGCCCCGGGCAGGGAGTCCGCCGCCTCGAACGCGTATAGAGGGGAGACGGCAGGCGCTCACCCTCGATCGAGCGACGCGGGTCAGTCGTTGTTCGACTGCCGCCAGTCCAGCACGGTGTCTCGGATCTTGTCGAACACGGCCACCGACGGGCCGGCCAGCATGTTGGCGGTCGCGGACTCGCCGGCGCCGGGGTGGGGCGCGCTTGCGCTCGCCTCGTGCGGCGGCGACCTCCGCGAACATGGCCTTGATCGGGTTGTGCTGCGCCGGCAGCACGTCGATGACGTCCTGTTCGGTTGCATCGGACACGGTCGCCACCTTTCGGCTCGAAGACTCCGAGCCGCCTGCCCGGCGTCGGCTGCCCTACATCCGGACGCTGCCGGTGAGCCGAAGGGCGTCGTGATCCGTCATAGAGGGCATGAGGATTTCGCGTGTCGTGCTGCCGCCGCTGGCGGCCCTGTCCGTGCTGGCCGTGACCGCTCCCGCCGAGGCGGCCACGGCACACAGGAAGCTGCTCGTGGAGTTGCGGGAGGAGGGCGGGTTCGCCGGGCTGCGCAACCGGGTGGCCGTCTACACGGACGGCTGCACCGTGCTGAGCCGCCGCACCGGTCCCACGGTCCGCAGATGTCTGACCGCGGCGGAATGGCGCGGCCTGCGCGGCTCGCTCAAGCACCTGCGGCTCGGGCGCTCGCAGTCCCGGCCGCCGGGGGCCGACTTCATCGCCTACCGGCTGGCCTACAAGGGACACCGGGCCACCCGCTACACCCTGCCTCCGACCTGGCAACCGGTCGTGAGCAGGCTGGAGAAGGTCCTGGTCAAATACTCGGCGCCGAAGTGACCACCGCGGCTCAGCTGCGCAGGTAGGAGGCGCCGTTCAGGTCGACGATCGTGCCGCTGGCCCACTCGGCCTCCGGCGACGCCAGATACAGGACGGCGGCCGCGATCTCCTCGGGCCTCGCCACTCTCCCGAACGGGCTCTGGGCGCGGATCTCGTCGCCCCGCGGCGCCTTGAGGTGCTCGTTGGTCATGTCGGTCTCGACGAAGCCGGGCGCCACCGTCGCCACGGCGATGCCGAGAGGCGCCAGGGCGATGGCGAGCGACTGGCCCAGGGCGTTCAGGCCCGCCTTGCCGGCTCCGTAGGCGGGGCTGTTCGGTTCCCCGCGGAAGGCGCCGCGCGACGAGACGTTGACGATCCTGCCGCCCGGAGTCATGTGCCGTACGGCGTTCCAGATGACGTTGGCCGGTCCGACAAGGTTGACGGCCAGCGTCTCGCGCCACACCGTCTGCCACTCCTCGTAGGAGGTCTCCGTGATCGGGTGGTGCAGGAAGATCCCGGCGTTGTTGACCAGGACGTCGATGCCCCCGAGGGCGGCCGCCGCCTCCTCGACCATGCGCCGCGCGTCGGCGGGATCGGCGACGTCCGCCTGGACGATGGCGTGGCCCTGCCCCGGCAGCTCGGCACGGAGCCGTTCGGCCAGGTCGGGGGAGCCGCGGTGATGGATCGCGACGCGGTCGCCGGCGGCGGCGAAGGCCAGCGCGATCGCCCGTCCGATCCCGCGAGAGGCACCGGTGACAAGGACTGCTCGCTCACTCACAGGGGGAGACTATCGTCCCTTTCGTCCGGTCATCCCTCCTGGCCCAGGGGGCGTACGGCCACCTCCAGCCGGGAGGCGAGATCGGCCACGCTGGTGCCGTACGTCTCGACCACGGTGACGCCTTGGGGGCCGATGTGGAAGACGCCGAGGTCGGTGTAGACGCGGCTCACGCAGGCCAGCCCGGTGAGCGGATAGGTGCACTCGGGGACGAGCTTGGGCGTGCCCTCCTTGGTGAACAGCGTCATCATGACGAACACCTGCTTGGCGCCGGTCGCCAGATCCATCGCGCCGCCGACGGCGGGGATGGCGTCGGGGGCGCCGGTGTGCCAGTTGGCCAGGTCGCCGCGTTCGGAGACCTGGAAGGCGCCGAGCACGCACACGTCGAGGTGACCGCCGCGCATCATCGCGAAGGAGTCGGCGTGGTGGAAGTAGGAGGCGCCCGGCAGCTCGGTGACGGGCACCTTGCCGGCGTTGGTCAGATCGGGGTCGATGTCGTCGCCGCGGGCGGCGGGCCCCATGCCGAGCATGCCGTTCTCGGTGTGCAGGACGACCCCGGAGCCGGCCGGGAGGTGGTCGGCGACCGTCGTCGGCTGGCCGATGCCGAGGTTCACGAAGGACCCGGGCGGGATGTCGCGTGCGACGAGGGCGGCGAGTTCGTCGCGGCCGAGCGGGCCGCGGCCGAGGTGTTCGACGGTCTTCGCGGTGGTTTTCACGGTGGTTTTCACGACGTCGCCTCCGTCGCGCTCAGGTCCAGGATCCGGTCGACATAGATGGAGGGGGTGACCACGGCCTCGGGGTCCAGCTCGCCGGTCTCGACGACGTGGTGCACCTGCGCGATCGTCAGCGTCGCGGCGGTCGCCATGACGGGCCCGAAGTTGCGCGCGGTCTTGCGGTAGACGAGGTTGCCCATCCGGTCGCCGGCGTGGGCGCCGACGAGGGCGACGTCGCCCTTGATCGGATACTCCAGCACGTAGTCGCGGCCGTCGATGGTGCGCGTCTCCTTGCCCTCGGCCAGCGGCGTGCCGACCCCGGTGGGGCAGTAGAACGCGCCGATGCCGGCCCCGGCCGCGCGCATGCGCTCGGCCAGGGTGCCCTGCGGGACGACCTCCAGCTCGATCTTCCCGGCGCGGTAGAGGCCGTCGAAGACCCACGAGTCGCTCTGGCGCGGGAACGAGCAGATCATCTTGCGTACCCGCCCGGCGGCGAGCAGCGCCGCGAGGCCGGTGTCGCCGTTGCCCGCGTTGTTGCTGACCACGGTCAGGTCCGTCGCGCCCTGCCGGATCAGCGCATCGATGAGCTGGACGGGCATCCCGGCCATCCCGAAGCCGCCGATCAGGACGGTGGAGCCGTCCGCGATGCCCGCGACCGCCTCTTCGGGGTCGGTGAGCACGGCGGTCATGACGCGCTCACGTTCTCGAGCACGACGGCCAGGCCCTGGCCGACGCCGATGCAGATCGCGGCCACACCCCACCGCTCGCGCCGTTCGCGCAGCACCTGGGCGAGCGTGCCGAGGACGCGGCCGCCGGATGCGCCCAGGGGATGACCGATGGCGATGGCGCCGCCCCTGGTGTTGACGATCGAGGGATCGACCTTCCAGGCGTCGAGGCACACGAGCGATTGCACGGCGAACGCCTCGTTCAGCTCGACGGCGCCGACGTCGTCCCAGCCGATGCCGGCCCGGCGCAGCGCCTGGTTGGCGGCTTCGACCGGCGCGTACCCGAACATCTGGGGTTCGAGCGCGCAGGCCCCGCGGCCGGCGACGCGGGCGATCGGGCCGGCGCCGATCCGGTCCGCGGCGGCCTGCGAGCCGAGCACGACCGCTGAGGCGCCGTCGTTCAGCGGGGAGGCGTTGCCGGCCGTGATGGCGCCGTCGGGGCGGAAGGCCGGCTTCAGCCCGGCCAGGATCTCCGGCGTCGTGCCGGGCCTGATCCCCTCGTCCCGCGTCAGGCCGGCGCCCTCGACCGGGACGACCAGGTCGTCGTAAAAGCCATCGTTCCAGGCCGCGTCGGCCAGCACGTGGGACCGCGCGGCGAAGGCGTCCTGCCGTTCGCGCGAGACGCCGAACCTCTCGCCGAGCTGCTCGTTGGCCTCGCCGAGGGAGACCGTCCACTCCTTCGGCATGCGCGGGTTCACCAGCCGCCAGCCGAGCGTGGTGGAGACCGCGGTCACGTCACCGGCGGGGAAGGCCCGGGAGGGCTTGGGCAGCACCCACGGCGCCCGGGTCATCGACTCCACGCCACCGATGACGACGACGTCGGCGTCGCCGCTCTCGACGGCCCGTGAGCCGATCATGGCGGCGTCCAGGCTCGACCCGCACAGCCGGTTCACCGTGGTGGCCGGCACGGTCACCGGAAGCCCGGCCAGCAGCACGGCCATCCGGCCCACGTTGCGGTTGTCCTCACCCGCGCCGTTGGCGTTGCCCCACACCACGTCGCCGATCTCCGCCGGATCCAGCCGGGGAAGCTTTGCCAGGACGCCGCGCAATGCTGTGGCCGCCAGGTCGTCCGGGCGGACGTCCGCGAGCGCGCCGTTGAACCTGCCGAACGGCGTGCGCGCCGCGGCGTAGACGAAGGCCGAGCCCATGACGTTCCCTTCTTGTTCGCTATGCGAACGCCGGTTCATCTTGCGAACACAACGAGCATAGTCCATGCCGTCGAGGCCTGGCCTGGGCGTCCACGGTCGGCCTAGCCTGGGGCGATGTCGATCGACGGCACGGCGGCGTACGCCGGCGTCACGGGATTGCCTCCGCTGGTCATGCGTGCGGTCCTGGCGGCCCGGCAGGCGGGCTTCGCGCCCTCCTGCCGGCCGGAACAGGGGCGCCTGCTGTACGCCTTGGCGGGCGGGGCCGAGACGATCGGGGAGACCGGCACGGGATGCGGGGTGGGCCTGGCGTGGCTGGCCTCGGGCGCCCGGCCCGGGGCACGGCTGGTCAGCGTCGAACGCGACGCACGCCGAGCGTCCCTGGCCGCTCAGGTCTTCCTCGATCACCCGCAGGTCTCGGTGATCCGCGGCGACTGGCGGGAGATCCATCGGGACGGGCCGTACGACCTGCTCGTGCTCGACGGCGGCGGCCAGGGCAAAAGCGGTGAGCAGCCTGCTGATCCGCACCGACTGCTGAAGCCGGGAGGGACGCTGGTCATCGACGACCTGACCCCGGCCCGGCACTGGCCGCCCCGGTTCGACGGCGCCGTCGACCAGGCCCGGGTGCACTGGCTCGGCCACCCGGGGCTGGACGCGGCGGAGATCCGGCTCGCGCCGGACCTGGCCGCGCTCGTGGCCACTCGCCGTTTCGGCGATACGCCCGGCGCGGCCGATCGGTGACGGGTCAGGGCTTCGCGGCGGTGACGGGCTCGGCGGGGACGTCGTGTCCGGACGTACGGCCCGCCGGTCGTGCGGGGAGCGCCGTGGTCACGGCGGCGGCGACGAGGGCGGCGGCGCAGCCGATCAGCATCCCGGCGCGGAAACCGCCCTCCGACGGCAGGACGTGCCCGCCCAGCCGGATGGTCATCTGTGACAGGACGACGCCGATGACCGCGGCCGAGACCGTGGTGCCGATGGAGCGCATCAGCGTGTTGAAGCTGTTGGCGGCGGCGGTCTCGGAACGGGGGACCGCGCCCATGATCAGCGCGGGCATCGCCCCGTAGGCCAGGCCGACGCCCATGCTGCACACGCAGGTGACGACCAGCAGCCCCCAGGTGGAGCCCAGCAGGGCCGTCGACGAGCCGTACCCGAGCGCCATGACCAGGCTGCCGGCGATCAGCGTGACCTTGGGGCCGCGGGCGGCCGACAGGCGGGCGCCCAGCGGAGAGACGGCCATCATCACCAGTCCGGAAGGGGCCATCCACAGCCCGGCCGCCAGCATCGACTGGCCCAGGCCGTAGCCGGTGGCCGCGGGGAGCTGCAGGATCTGCATGACGATCAGCGCCTGGGCGTACATCGAGATGCCGACCACGATCGAGGCCAGGTTGGTCAGCAGCACCTGCCGCCGCGCGGTGACGCGCAGATCGACCAGCGGGTCACTGACACGCAGCTCCCACCAGCCCCACAGCAGCAGCACGACCAGCGCGGCGGCGAGCAGGCCAAGTGTGGCGCCGCTCGTCCAGCCCCAGTCGGCGCCCTTGGAGACGCCCAGCAGCAGGCACACCAGCCCCGTGCTCAGACCGAGCACACCGGCGACGTCGATCCGGCCGGAAGCCCGCGCGGGCGTGGCCGGCACCAGGAGCCAGATCAGCACCGCGACCAGCACGCTCAGCCCCGCGGAGCCCCAGAACAGCATCCGCCAGCTCGCGTACTCGGCGACCGCCGCCGCGATCGGCAGGCCGAGCGCGCCGCCGATTCCCATCGACGAGCTCAGCAGCGCGATGGAGGGACCGAGCCGCTCGGGCGGCAGCAGGTCGCGCAGGGCGCTGATGCCCAGCGGGATCAAGCCCATGCCCATGCCCTGCAGACCCCTACCGACGATCATCGGGATGAGGGAGCCCGCCAACGCACAGACGACACACCCCGCGATCAACGGCACCGAGCAGACCAGCATCATGCGGCGCTTGCCGTACAGGTCGCCGAGCCGGCCGGTGACCGGGGTCGTGACCGCTCCCGCGAGCAGGGTGACGGTGATCACCCATGAGGCGTTCGACGCGGTGGTGCGCAGCAGATTCGGCAGCTCGCCGATCAGCGGCACCACCAGGGTCTGCATCAGCGAGGCGACGATGCCGGCCACCGCCATCACGCTGACGATGCCGCCGGGGCGAGCGGCGGACGTGGAGCCTCCCACGGGGGTTCTCCCTCGGGTCGATGGTCAAAACGATGTGCACCATACACACCATGTGTTACATGCACAATTCGTGTAGGGTGCACATATCTGTATGAGAAGGAAACCGGCATGGACAAGCCCACGCATCTCATCGAGTTCGAGACCATGCTCCTCGGGCGGCACCGGCACGTCGATCGCAGCGCCTACCTGCTGCTCAGCCGCATCCACATCACCGGCCCTATGACGATCGGCCAGCTCAGCGACGCCTTCGGGCTGGACGTGTCCACCCTCAACCGGCACACCTCGGCCCTGCTGCGCGCCGGACTGGTCGAACGCATCCCCGACCCCGACGGCGGCATCGCCCGCAAGTTCCGCCTGACCGGGAAAGGCGAGCGGTGGCTCGGCGAGCAGCGCGAGAAGAACATCCTCGGCCTGGAGAAGGTGCTCGCCGACTGGACCGCCGAGGACGTCGTGGGTTTCCTCGCCTACCTGAGACGCTTCAACACCGACATCGAACGCCTCGCCGGACGGCCCTGGCCCCGTCCCTGACCAGTCGATTCGCAGGCGTCTGTCTCACTCGGCGGCGAAGCCGGCCAGTTCCTCGACCGCGATGTCCAATGACCTGTCGACGCCGTGGTCGACCAACTTCCGGTACGCCGGGTCGCCGGCCGCCGCGAGACGCCGGATGCCGTCGGCGGAGGCATTGACCCGCTGGCGGACGATCCCGAGGAACCGCTCGGCCGGGCCGTCCCAGCCGTAGGCGTCGAGGAACAGCCGCAGCCTCCGCGGCCGCTCGGCGAACGCGGTGAACCCGTCCGCCGCCACGACATGGCGGGCGTGGAGCGGCACCCAGGAGAAGGCGGTGAAGGCGAGGTCCCACTCGGGGGTGACCGGACCGGCGAAGTCCCAGTCGAAGAAGCCGATGAGACGCCCGTCGGCCCACGCCGCGTTGTACGGCGCCGCGTCGTTGTGGCCGACGACCAGGCCGGGCCGCCAGGTCCCTCCCTCACGCCAGACCGCGTCAGGCGGGGGGACGAAGTCCGCCACCGCGGCGTGGAAGTCACGCAGCCAGCCGGCCACCTGACGAAGTGCGTCGTCACCATGCACCCAGGCGGGCCACGGCCGCGCGGTTCCGACCACCTCTCCCGCAAGATACGAGAGGACCTCCCGGCCCTGGTCGTCGAAGCCTCGGGCCCGCGGGGCCCCGTCGAAACCGGCCTCCTCCAGATGCCGGAGCAGCGCGTGCACGGCAGGCGTCCAGGGCCCGGGGACACGCCGGACCGTGTCGCCGACCCGGACCGCCCCATTCGTGTTCCCGCCGGGAAGACGTCGCTCCTCGATCATGTGTCCCATGATGGCCTCCCCCTGACCGCCCCGCGGGCCCTGACGACCATCGGGACACTGTGCGTTCCTGGCAGGAGCCATCATCCCTTCGACCACCACGCCCACTACGACATGACCTCCTCCGAAGCGCGCTGGCGCCAAGCGGAGCAAGCGTGTGCAGTCCCACCGGGCAGGGCCGCAAGGGGTGGACCATGCGCTGGGAAGGCACTCTTGAACGCCTTCCAGATCGCCTTCGAAGCCCGCCTCAACCCCTGCCGACCTCCGAACACTTCAACAACCAGGATCAGCCGTCAAGTAGACACTCCCCGTTATCACCCTGTGCGCAGCCGGTCCATTGCTGCTTGGCTGTCGTCGTCCGCGGCGCGGCAGATCATCAGCCGCTGGTCGGGGTCTTGAAGTGGCATGAGCACTTCGAAGTGGACTGCGATTTCTCCGGCCTCGGGATGCCGTATCACCTTGTGTCCGCGGCCGTTGATTTTGACGTCGCGCTGGGCCCACAAGCGTGCGAACTGCTCGTTGTGAGTGATGCACCGGGAGATGAGGTCGTTCAGAACGTGGTCCTCCGGATATGCGGCCCAGGCGGCGCGCAGGTAGGCGGTTGCCTCCCGCACGACGCGTTCGCGGTCGACGTAGTACTCGCGTGTTTCCGGATGGATCAGACATAGCCACATCGAGTTGCGCTGCTGGGGCGGCAGGGTGTCGAAATCGATGAGCAGCCTCCCCATTTCGGGATTCCAGGCCAGGATGTCGTAGCGGTGGTTCAGCACCATGGCCGGCAGCGGGGACAGGTCGGTGACCAGCCGGGCCAGCGGCGGTGCCGCCGTAGTGGTGGGCTTGGCGGAGGTGCGGGGGCGTTGCCGGGTGAGGTCGTAGAGGTAGGTGCGTTCGTCGGGGGCCAGGCGCAGGGCGCCGGCCAGCGCTTCGACTACGTCTGCTGAGGGCCGCAGCGGGCGGGCCTGTTCCAGCCGCACAAGGTAGTCGATGCTGATTCCGGCCAGTTCGGCGACCTCTTCGCGGCGCAGTCCGGGGGTGCGCCGGGCCTGCCGGCGCACGGGCAGGCCGACGTCACGAGGGTCGAGGCGCTCGCGTCGGGTGCGCAGGAACGCAGCCAGTTCCTGGGCCGGGTCCACGGTGCGGGTCGTCATGCCCCGTCCAACAGGCTGGGTAGGAGCGGTGTTCCCAGGAAGCGTCTTCCCTTACCCCTCGCTGCCGGCGGGCGCAGGCTGGTGGCCGACCTTGGATCACGAGCACAGGAGAACACGATGTCGCTGACCCTCGACACCTACCGGCTGCTGGGCCGCTCCGGGCTGCGGGTCTCACCGCTGGCGCTGGGCGCGGCGACCTTCGGCACCGAGTGGGGCTGGGGCGCCGAGCGCGAGGAGGCGCGCAAGCTGTTCGACCGTTACACCGAGCTCGGCGGCAACTTCTTCGACACCGCCAGCACCTACACCAATGGCAGTTCCGAGCGGCTTTTGGGCGAGTTCACCCGCACCAACCGCGACGGACTGGTGCTGGCGACGAAGTATTCGACGCTGCGCCGGCCCGCTGACCCCAATTCCGGGGGTACGCACCGCAAGAGCATGCTGGCGTCGGTGGAATCCAGTCTGCGGCAGCTGAACACGGACTACATCGATCTGCTCTATCTGAACGTATGGGACTTCAGGACGCCGGTGGAGGAGATCCTGCGCGGCCTGGACGACCTGGTGAGGCAGGGCAAGGTTCTGTACGTAGCGATCTCCAGCGCCCCGGCCTGGCAGGTGTCGCGCATGCAGACGATCGCCGACCTGCGCGGCTGGTCGCCACTGGTCGCACTGGAGATCGAGTACAGCCTGATCGAGCGTACCGGGGAGCGTGACCTGATCCCCATGGCACGCGAGATGGGACTGGGAGTGGTCTCCTTCTCCCCGCTGGGCGGCGGGGTACTCACCGGCAAGTACAGCCGTGAGGACCTGAAGCCGACAGGCCTCGTTGCCGGCGAAACCGCCGGCAGCCGCAAGAGCCTCAACGCCGCCCTGGGAATGGTGACCGAGCGCACCCTTGCCATCGCTGATGTGGTGAAGGAGGTGGCCTCGGAACTGGGCCACACACCCGCCCAGGTCGCACTGGCCTGGACCCTGAACGCCCCGGGCGTGACGGCACCCATCATCGGCGCCCGCACCATCGCGCAGCTGGAAGACAACCTGGGCGCCCTGCAGGTCGACCTCACTCCCTCCCATCTGGCCCGCCTCGGCGAGGTCAGCGCCATCGACCTCGGCATTCCGCACGGCCTGCTCGCCGGCGACCACATCCGCGCGGTCACCACAGGCGACATGAAGATCGAAACCCGCAGCTGATTCAGTTCATGAAGGGCAATATCAAGACATATCGCCACGTTTTGATGATGGAGCGGAGCAACCTCGGCATGGGTCAGTACAGCGACAAGAATGTGGTGATCACGGGTGGCAGCAGCGGCATGGGGCTTGCGGTAGCGGAGCTGCTGGTGCAAGGCGGAGCCCGCGTGGTGATTACCGGCCGTTCTCAGGCCACGCTCGACGCGGCGCGGAAGCGGCTCGGTGAGAATGCCGTGGCCGTCCGGGGCGATGTGGCCTCACTGTCCGACCTGGACACGCTCGCCGGCCGGGTGAAGAGCGAGCTCGGCTCAATCGAGGCGCTGTTCGTCAACGCCGGCATCGCACCCCTCACGCCCCTTGAGTCGACGACCGAGGAGGTGTACGACGAACTGTTCGCGATCAACGTCAAGGGCGCCTTTTTCACTGTGCAGAAGCTCGCCCCGCTGTTGAGCGCGAACGCCGGCGTCGTCCTCACCACCTCGATCGCGAACGTCATCGGCATGGTGGACACCAGCGTCTATGCGGCCGGCAAAGCGGCGCTGCGCTCGATGGCCCGCACCTTCTCCCGCGAGCTGCTTCCGCGGGGAATTCGTGTCAATGCGATCAGCCCGGGTCCCATCGACTCGGGGATTCTGGAAACGATGATGTCCAAGGAGGCCGCCGGCCGGTTCAGGGCGGAGCGGATCGCGAGCAACCCCATGGGGCGTTACGGCACCGTCGAGGAGTTCGCCAAGGCGGCCGCATTCCTCGCCTTCGACGCCACGTACACCACCGGTATCGAGCTGGCCGTGGACGGCGGTGAAACGCAGCTCTGAGCTCGCCCTGCCGCTCTGCCATGGGCTCAGGCCCGGCCCTGACCGATCGAAAGACTTCCATCATGACAGTCCATGGACCACACGCCGTCGTCCTGCGCGAGCATCGCAGGGATCTGGCTCAGCCACCCAGCTCACTGCTTGAGGTGGTCGCGCTCCCTCCGCAGGAACTGGCCGCCGGCCAGGTCCGGGTGCGGAACCTGTACCAGCAGGTGATCGCGGCGACCGGCGACCTGATGTTCGAGACCACTCAAATCCCGGTGCCCACCTTCCGGGTCGGCGAGCCGCTCTACGGCACCGCGATCGGCACGGTCGTCGAGTCACGGGCCGACGGCCTGCCGGTGGGAACCGTCGTGCTGCACATGTCGGGCTGGCGCGAGGAGAGCATCCTGGGGCAGGACGAGGCGTTCTCCGTGCCCGACAGCGTCTTCCCCGGTCCCGAGTACCTGCTCAACCAGGGCGTGCCCGCCTACCACGGCATCGTCGACATCGCCGCCGTCGGCGACGGTGACGTCGTCCTCGTCAGCGGAGCCGCCGGCGGCGTCGGGTCGATGGCCGCGCAGATCGCCAAGGCACGTGGCGCCGCGTACGTCATCGGCATTGCCGGCGGGCCCGAGAAGACCCGCTACCTCGTCGAAGAGCTCGGCCTCGATGCCGCCATCGACTATCGCAACGACGACCTCGACGACCGGCTCACCGAGCTCGCCCCCGACGGGATCAACGCCTTCTTCGACACCATCGGCGGCTCGCAGTTCGAAGCAGCACTCCGGCACACGGCGTTCGGCGCCCGCTTCGCGCTGTGCGGCACCCTCGCCGGGCAGGTCGGCGGCGGCGACGGCGGGCACCCCCGCTTCGACATCATGACCGCGCTGGTCCACGAGGTGCAGATCCGCCCCTTCACCACCAGGCACACCCCCGACCAGGTCCAGGCCTGGAACACCCACTATGCCCAGTGGTACGACGAAGGCCGGATCAGGTTCGCACACACTCTCCTCGAAGGCACCCTCCAGCGCGTCATCACCGCGCAGGACGAGCTCCTCGCCGGCGTACACCGCGGCAATGTCATCGTGAGGCTCACCGCATAGGTGAGACATGACGCGGCGGTGCTGGTCGCGCCGCAGTTCAGCTCCCCGCCCCGGCGGCAGTCCCGACGTGGACGGGCCGGGTGCCGACACTCAGGTCGGCCAAGACCATCGGACGCGCCGCGGAGGTTGGCCGGGCGCACCCGCAGTACCAGGAACCGGGAGGTCATCTTCGCGCCCGGGTTGCCCGCGGTGTGCTTGCCACCCCACCGCCAGGTCACCCGGCGCAACGCGCACCGTCCGGCGGCCAGAGCGAGCTCCCGCAGTGTGGAGCGCGGGGTGCGGTACTGCGCTGAACACCGGACGGTGGCGGTCAGCAGCCGGGGTACTTGTCGCGGTCGAGACGGCCGCCGGTGAACTGGGCGGTGAAGTCGTCGGCGAGTTCGATGAGGGTGTCCCTGCCCTCCAGCCGGGACACCCAGCGCCCGGGAAGGGCCGCGTCGCCGTGCACCGTGCCGAGGAGGTTGCCGCAGAGGGAGCCGGTGGAGTCGCTGTCGCCGGAGTGGTTGACCGCCAGCAGCAGGGCCCGCTCGATGTCGTCGCCGCTCACCAGCGCGCAGTAGGCCGCGATGGCGAGGGCCTCCTCGGCCACCCACCCGCCGCCGAGCGTCTCCACCGTCTCGGGCGTCGGCTCCGCCGTACCGGCCAGGGCGACCGCCGCCTCGATCGCGGCGGTGGTCTCCTCGTGCGCGGGCCGCTCGGCGAGCAGGCCGAGAGTGTCCCGTACGGCCGCCGGGAGCGGCGCGCCCTGGGCCAGGAGGCAGATCAGCGCGGCGAAGGCGCCGGCCGCGAGATAACCGGTGGGATGACCGTGCGTGATCTGGGCGCAGCCGGCCGCGAGCGTGAAGGCGGCCTGCGGGTCGCGGACGGCCAGCCCGAACGGCGCGGAGCGCATGACGGTGCCGCAGCCCTTCGAGCCGGGGTTGACCGGCCCGGGCAGGCCGGGGGCGGCGAGCGAACCGAGGTCGGCGCGCAGCCCGGACACGCAGGCGTTGCCGGGGGCGCGGCGGGAGTAGAGCCAGGTCTGCTCGCGGAGCCGGCCGGTGCGGACGAGGCCGTCGGCGGGCGGCGGCACGCGGTGCTCCTGGGTGTCGAGCCAGCGCAGGTAGGCGTGGCGCACCACCTGCACCTCACCCCCGCCGATGCCCCTCTCTCTGACGCGCACGTCGGCACGGATCAGCCCTTCGACGGTGAACAGCGTCATCTGCGTGTCGTCGGTGACCAGGCCGGTCTCGCCGCGCCAGTCGGGCGCGAGGTCGGTCAGGCCCGCCTCGCCGTGGTCGCGGCGGATGGCGGCGATCGAGTCGAACTCCACGGGTGCGCCGAGGGCGTCGCCGACGGCCCCGCCGAGCAGGCAGCCGCGTACCCGTGCCCCGAATGGAACGTCGCCCGTTGCGGCATTGCTCACGATGATCCCCTCTCTGCCTTTTATGAACCGTAGCGGTCTTGCCGCGGGGCCGCCGATCGGATAGAAACGGCTCACTCCGAGTAGGAAAGTTTCCGACCTACTCGGGCCGGGACGCGAGGTGAGCGTGAGCGCGAACTACCTGGCCGGGCCGCAGGGCCTGCTCTGGTCGATCAACGCCCGCGCGGTGCTCGACGTCATCGACCGTGAGGGGCCGCTCGGCCGGCCGGAGATCACCAGGGCCACCGGCCTGTCCAAGACCACCGTCGCCCAGGCGCTGCGCGAGCTCGTCGCACGCGGGGCCGTGGAGGAGGCGGGCGCCGACACCACTCGTCGCGGGCCCGCCGCGACCCTCTACCGGATCGCCCCCCGCTGCGCGCTCGCGCTCGGCGTCGACATCGGCCACCTGCGCATCCGCGCCGTACTCGTCGACGCGGTGGGGGAGACGCTCGCCCAGGCGGAGACCCGGGCGCCGCGCCGCAGGGTGGCCGACACGGCGGCGGCGGTGGCCGCACTCGCCGCCGAGTGCGCCGCACGCGCCGGGACCGAGCCGGGCGCCGTCGGTCAGGCCGTCGTCGGCGTCCCGGCGGTCGTGGCGCGCGACGGCCGCACCGTCAGGCGGGCCTACGGGCTGCCGCAGGGGGGCCGCGGCCTGGCAGAGGCGATCGAGCGCGACCTGCCCGTGCCCCTGCTGCTGGAGAACGACGTCAACCTCGCCGCCGTCGCCGAGCAGCGGTTCGGCGCGTGCGCCGGCGTCGCCGACTTCGTCCTGCTCGGCGTCGGGGTCGGCCTCGGCGCCGGGATCGTGCTGGGCGGCCGGCTCCACCGGGGCTTCGCCGGGGGAGCGGGCGAGGTCGCATTCCTGCCCCACCCCGCGACCGAGCTCGGCACCGAGGTGCTCGGCGCCCGCCGCATCGCCGAACAGGCCAGGCAGGCCGGCATCGAGGGCAGCCCGTCCACGCGGGAGATCTTCGACAGCGCCAGGGCCGGTGACGAGAGGGCACTCGCCGTGGTCGACGCGACCGCCCGCAGGATCGCCCACGTCGCGGCGTCGGTCGCCCTCGTGATCGAGCCGGAGCTGTTCGTGCTCGGCGGCGCGTTCGGCGCCAGCGCCGATCTGCTGCTGGGCCGCATCCGCCGCCACCTGGCGAGGGACGCCGCGCCGCTCCCGATCAGGATCGTCGCGAGCGGCGTTCCCGGGGATCCGGTGCTGCGGGGCGCGTCGTGGCTCGCCCGCCATCGTGCGCGGGAACGCGCCTTCGCCGCCGCCGTGGGCGGCCGGCCACATGAGACGGCAGCCGGGGGACCGTACGACATCGCGACCGGCGGACCGTACGGCACGGACCTCGCCGGGGCAGGGAAAGGGGACATCACGTGAACCTCGCGCGACGGCTCGGAGCCCGGCCGGACGACCGGCTGCTGATAGTGAACGCCGACGACTACGGCATGTGCCGGGCGGCCAACAGCGGCATCACCTCGCTGCTCGCCGCCCGCGCGATCAGCTCGGCGACCGTCATGACGCCGTGCCCGTGGGCCCCCGACGCGGTCCGTACGGCCGTCGCGGGCGGTTACGACGTGGGCGTCCACCTGACGTTCACCAGCGAGTGGGAGGGATACCGGTGGGGACCGGTGACCCGCGACCGTGCGGTGTCCTCGCTCGTGGACGAGGCCGGCTACTTCCCCGCCGACAGCCGGACGGTCGAGGAGCGGGCCGACCCCGAGGAGGTGCGGGCGGAGATCGACGCGCAGATCCGCAGGGCCGTCGCACTCGGCCTCGACCCGTCGCACGCCGACAACCACATGGGCAGTCTGTACGGCCTGGCGACCGGCCGTGACTTCCTCGACGTCGTCTTCAAGGCGTGCGCGGAGCAAGGCCTGCCGTTCCGGCTGCCCAGGACCCTCGACGGCATGGGCCTGCCGGAGGAGCTGGAGCCGTTCGCGCAGGCCAGGGCCGAGGCCGCGGACGCGGCGGGCGTGGTGATCCTCGACCGGCTGTGGACGCTGCCCTTCGAACTGGCCGAGGGGGAGACGTACGAGAGCGTCAGAAGCGACATGATCGGGCTGATCCGGACGCTGCGCCCCGGCGTGACCGAGATCTACATCCACCCGTTCGAGGACGACGGCGAACTCCGGCAGATCATGCCGCATCACGCCAAGCGCGGCATGGAGCTGCGGCTGTTCACCGATCCGGAGGTCCGCCGCGCCATCGCGGAGGAGGGCGTCCGCCTCATCGGCTGGTCGGATCTCCGCACCGCCCAGAGGGCCCGATGAAGCGCGGCCCAGAGGGCCCGGTGACGCGCGGCCCGGAGGGCCAGATGCTGCGCGGCCCGGAGGGCTTGGTGACGCGCGGCTCGGAGGGTCCAGTGCGGCGCGGGCAGATGCTGGCCTACGGATCGGGCAACCTGTCGGTCAACCTGCTCAGCCAGGCGTTCGCGACCTTCGCCACCTTCTACTACGTCGACCACCTGGGCGTCGACCCGTCGCTCATCGGCGTCGCCATGGTGATCCACGGCATCGTCAACGCGGTGCTCAACCCGCTCGTGGGGCATGTCTCCGACCGGACCCGGACGCGCTGGGGCAGGCGGGTGCCGTACATCGCGATCGGCATGGCGCCGCTGGCCGCGGCCTTCACCATGATCTGGATCCCGCTCGTGGACGGCGCGACCGCGAGGTTCTGGTACTTCCTGGTCGTTGTCCTCGTCTACGACGTCCTGTTCGTCGTCGTGGTCCTGAACTACGTGGCGCTGTTCCCCGAGATGTTCACCACCATCGCCGAGCGGGCCCGCGCCGCGTCGTGGCGGCAGATGTTCGCCATCGTCGGCATGATCGTCGGCGTCGCCGCGGCGCCCCTGCTGTACGGCGCCATCGGATGGGCCGCCATGGGCGTGTCCTTCGGCGTCGTGGCGCTGGCCTTCTTCGCGCTGTCGCTGCGCGGCTCGGCCGAGCGGGTGCACGCGGAGCGCGAGAGCTTCGGGTTCCTCGCCGCGCTCCGCTACACGCTCGCCAACCGCGCCTTCGTCACGTACGTCACGGGCAGCTTCCTGCTGCAGCTCACCTTCGCCCTGCTGCAGGCGGGGATCCCGTTCTTCACCAAGTACGCCCTGGGCGAGGCCGACTCCGCCAACACCGTCGTCCTGGGCGCGGTGTTCGTCGTCGCGATCCCGATGGTCTACGTGTGGAGCCGGGTCACCACGCGGATCGGCCCGCGCCGCGCCGTCCTCGTCGCGATCGTCGTGTACGGCGTGGCGCTCGTGCCGTTCCTGCTCGTCGGGAGCCTCCTGCTCGCGGCGGTGACCGGGGCCGCGATCGGCGTGGGGATCGCGGGCATGCTCGTGCTCCTGGAGATCCTGCTCGCCGAGGTCATCGACGACGACGAGCGCAGGACGGGCACCCGTCGTGAGGGGATGTACTTCGGCATGAACGGGTTCATCGTCCGGTGGGCGGTGTCCCTCCAGGCCGTGATCATCACGGTCGTGCTGTCCCGATCGGGCTACCACAACGGGGCCGCGGTGCAGCCGGACTCCGTCGTGACCGGCGTCCGGCTGATGATGGGCGTGGTGCCCCTGGTGGTGCTGGCGCTGGCATTCGGCTGCTTCCTTCTCTACCCGCTGCGCGACGGCGGGTCGCACCGTTCTCCCGTCGCGGCCCGCGAGTCCGTCGCGGCCCGGGAGTCCGGAAAGGGCCGCCCGCAGTCGTGACCGGGCGCCGGCTTATCGCCTCACCATGGCCGGGCAGCCGACCCGTCCGCCTCCAGCCCGAACCGCACCAGGTCTGCCCACCGGTCCCCCTTTCCCTCCTGCACTCGCCGCTTGGCTAGGTCGTACAGTGCGGTGGTGCCGCCGGCATCGGCGGCGGTCCGGGCGAGGCGTTCGGCGCCTTCGTGGTCGCCGGCCTGCTCCCGCATCTGAACCAGATTGCGCATCGCGGTGGTGTCGCCCGCGTCGGCGGCGGCGCGGGCGAGGCGTTCGGCGCCTTCGTGGTCGCCGGCCCGGTACCGCCTCCGCACCAGCTCTTGCAGCGGGAAGGTGTGGCCGGCGTCGGCGGCGGCGCGGGCGAGGCGTTCTGCGCCCTCGTGGTCGCCAGCCTGCTGCCGCAGCTCCGCCAGGGCGGACATCGCGGCGGTGTCGCCGGTGTCGGCGGCGGCCTGGTACATGCGTTCTGCGCCTTCGTGGTCGCCGGCCTCGTGCCGCATCCGCGCCAGGGCGTGCAGCGCGGCGGTGAGGCCGGCGTCGGCGGCGGCCCAGGTGAAGCGTTCGGCGCCTTCGTGGTCGCCGGCCTTCTCCCGTATTCGTGCCAGGCCGTAAACCGCGTCGATCTGGCCGGTGTCGGCGGCGGCCTGGAACATGCGTTCTGCCCCTTCGTAGTCGCCGGCCTGCTCCCACATCACGGCCAGGTGCTGCAGCGCGGTGGTGTGGCCGGCGTCGGCGGCGGCCCGGGCGAGGCGTTCTGCGCCTTCGTGGTCGCCGGCCCGCTGCCGCATCTCGGCCAGGTTCTGGAGCAGAGCGGCGGCGTCGCGGGCGCCGGCGTCGGCGGCCATCCGAGCGGCGCGTTCTGCGCCTTCGTGGTCGCCGGCCTGCTGCCGCATCCGCGCCAGAATCGGGAGCGCGGTGGTGTCGCCGGCCCGGGCGAGGCATTCGGCGCCTTCGTGGTCGCCTGCCAGCTCGCGCAGCCGCGCCAGCTCCCGCAGCGCGAGGGTGTCGCCGGAGTCGGCGAGCGCCTGGAACATGCGTTCGGCGCCCTTGTGGTCGCCGGCCCGCTCGCGCATCCACGCCTGCTCGTGCAGCCTGTTGGTATCGCCGGCGTCGGCGGCGGCCTGGTACAGGCGTTCGGCGCCTCCGTAGTCGCCGGCCTGCCGCCGGAGATGCGCGAGAACCAGGAGAGCGTCGGTGTCGCCGGCGTCGGCGGCCATCCGAGCGGCGCGTTCTGCGCCTTCGTGGTCGCCGGCCAGCTCGCGCAGCCTGGTCAGATACCTCAGTGATAAGGGGTGGCCGGCGTCGGCGGCCATCTGGGCGACGCGTTCTGCGCCTTCGTGGTCGCCGGCCTGCTGCCGCAGCTCCGCCAGGTGCCGCAGCGCGGTGGTGTGACCGGCGTCGGCGGCGGCTCGGGCGAGGCGTTCGGCGCTTTCATGGTCGCCGGCCAGCTCGCGCATGTAGAACGCATCGATCAGCGCGCTGGTGAAGCCGGCGTCTGCGGCTGCCTGGTACAGGCGTTCGGCGCGTTCGAGGTCGCCGGCCTGATCGCGTGTCCGTGCCAGGTTGTAGAGCGTGAGGACGTCACCGGCGTCGGCGGCGGCCCGGGCGAGGCGTTCTGCGCCTTCGTGGTCGCCGGTCTGCTTCCGCATCTCGGTCAGGCTGTAGAGCGCGGAAGTACGGCCGGCGTCGTTCAAGGCCCGGGCGAGGTGTTCTGCGCCTTCGTGGTCGCCGGCCTCCTCCCACGTCCGCGCCAGGTCCCACAGCGCAATGGTGTCGCCCGCGTCGGCGGCGGCCCGGGCGAGGCGTTCTGCGCCTTCGTGGTCGCCGGCCTGCTCCCGGATCCGCGTCAGCTCCCGCAGCGCGGTGGTGTCGCCCGCGTCGGCGACTGCTCGGTACAGCGCGAAGGCGTGACGGTGGCGCCCGCGGTCGCGGGCGGCCCGAGCGAAAGCGCGGTGGTCGCTCACGGAGGCGGCGTGGTGGGTGGCGGCGTTCCAGAAGGTGGCGGGGGGACAGAGGAAGCGGCGTGTGCGGCTGCCGTGTTGTTCGAGATAGTCGGCGAGGCGATAGGCCGGCTCGCCTCCACTGTGTGCGGCGGGAGCGTGACCGGTGCCGGGACGGGGTTTGATCAGGGCCAGCGGTGGGCGGGCTCCCCGGCACGGGCGGTGATCGGTCAGGTAGGCGAAGGCGCGTTCGAGCCAGTCGTCGTCGAGCAGATGCCATTGCTCGTCACTGAGATAGCCGGGGGCGGCTTCCACGAGCAGGAGACGGGGCAGGGCTGGGCCGTGATCGAGCCGGCGGGCGTCGATCGCGGCGTCCAGGACGGCGCGGGCACCGGGTTCTGCGTTGTCGTAGAGCTCCAGCAGAGCCGGACCACCCGCCAGATACTGGGTCAACCGCCCCTCCGGGGCCCGGCGCAACGCCTCGGCCAGACGGAGATCGCCGGTGTTCGCCGCCTGCCGGCCTGCGGCATCGAGATCGGCGCCGGCAAAGGACTCGGGAAGGCGGATGCTGGCGCTTTTGATCAGCTCGCGGGCCTGAGCGTACGGATCGGGCTGACCGGTGTGCGGGATCGCGGTGAGGGTCTTCCAGTAGGCGGGCCACAGGGTGCCCAGCACCAGCACCGGCCCTCGCTCCCGAGCACGCAGCAACTCCCGGAGCCCGCCGGCGATCCGCTCCCCGACGGCTGGATCGGCGGTGAGCAGATAGTGCTGGGTCTCGTTCAGCCACACCACGGTGTGCGGGCCGATCGACCTCAGCTCGGTGAGGACCGCCGCCGGACGGCTCGGCTCGATCGGGTGCCACAGCCGCCACGGTTCGGGCAGGGTCCGGACCGCTTCCCACAAAGTGCGGGTCTTGCCCGTCGACGAGTCGCCGACCAGCACGACCAGCCGGGACGCCCCTGTCTGTACCTGGCGGACCATCTGTGCGAGGGCTTCGTCATGCGCCCGAGGGACGTAGGCGGGCAACTCCTCCAGCTCCTGACCGGCGGTGTCCACGCGAATCGCCGGATGGACCTCCAGGTCCAGCGGCCGGAACTGTCCGATCGGCCGGCCTGGTTCCGCCGCGGCCGGGGGCGGGGTGGGGAAGGCGGCTGTCGGGAGAGGGCAGGCCGGCGGCCGTCCGTTCTGCGCGTCGTCATAGGCCTGCTTCCACGCCGCCATGTCGCCCAGCACCGCGTCGGGATCCCCGCGCTTGTCCTCTGTCACCTTCTTGCGGTAGGCCTCCAGCAGGCGCTCGACCTGTTCGCTCCAGCTCGGCAGCCGCTTACGCGTGCCGTGGATGAGCGACTCGACCGTGGTCTTCGGGATACCGGAGTGGCGGGACAGCCACTGCGCCGAGGGGTTCCAGGCCGCCGCCCGCGCCCCCACCAGGTAATCGAGGAAGAGCCGCATACCGTCGCCGTGGTCGCTGGGCGGGTTCGCCATGTCGTGGCTCCTTCGCTGTCCTCCCCCGACAGATCCCCGGTACCACCAGCCTCGGCGGTGATTTCAGGCTAAAACCGGATAGGCCGCTCTGTACGGCAGTCGCGGCCACCGGAAAGACCCCGGATAATCCGGGGCAAGCCGTCGGCGTATGCTCGTGCGCCGGTCGTCGATTGACTCATCCCTGTACGTCCGATTAGCTCTGGTGGCGGCTCGCGACGGCGTACGGAACGGACGGGGACGCGACGACCTCTCAGCCCGGGAGTGACGGATGACAGACGCTCGCATGCGCGCCCTCCGGGACCGCCTCGGCGGCCTGGCGTACGGCGGGGACTACAACCCCGAGCAGTGGGACCCGGGCGTGTGGCGGGAGGACGTCCGGCTCATGCGCGAGGCGGGGGTGAACCTCGTGTCGCTCGGCGTCTTCGCGTGGGCGTCGCTCGAACCGGAGCCCGGAGAATACGAGTTCGGCTGGCTTGACGAGGTCATGGACCTGCTCCACGAGAACGGCATCGCGGTCAACCTGGCCACCCCCACCGCCGCGCCGCCCGCGTGGCTGACCCACCGCCACCCCGAGGTCCTCCCCGTCATGGCCGACGGCGAGCGGTTCGGCTTCGGCAACCGCCTGCACTACGACCCCTCGTCCCCGATCTACCGGGAGCACGCGGCGAACATCACCAGGCGACTGGCGGAGCGCTACTCCTTCCACCCCGCCCTGGCGATGTGGCACATCAGCAACGAGTACGGCCCGACCGCCTACAACGAGGCCGCCTCGGCCGGTTTCCGCCGCTGGCTCCGGCGCAGGTACGGCGACCTGGAGACCCTCAACGAGGCGTGGACCACCCGCTTCTGGGGGCAGGTCTACACCGACTGGGACCAGGTCGAGGCGCCGGCCGTGCCGCGTACCTGGATGAACCCCAGCCGCATCCTGGACTTCAAGCGCTTCACCTCGGACGCCCTGCTGGAGTGTTTCGTGGCCGAGCGCGACATCGTCCGCTCCTTCCGCGACGACATCCCGATCGTCACCAACTTCATGCGCTTCTACCGGCACGCCGACTACTGGCGCTGGGCCCCGGAGGAGGACGCGGCGGCCCTGGACATCTACCCCGACCCCGCCGACCCGGACGCGCACGTGTCGTCGGCCTTCCAGTTCGATTTGTTCCGGTCGCTCAAGGGCGGGCGGCCGTGGCTGCTGATGGAGCAGGCGGCGAGCGCGGTCAGCCAGTGGAGGCTCAACGTGGTCAAGGAGCCCGGCCGGATGCGGCTCGGCTCGCTCCAGGCGGTCTCCCGCGGGGCCGACTCCGTCATGTTCTTCCAGTGGCGGGCCGGCCGCGGCGGTCACGAACGCTTCCACTCGGCGATGCTGCCGCACTCCGGCCCGCGGTCGCGCACCTTCCGCGAGGTCGCCGCGCTCGGCCGCGAAACCGGGTTGCTCGCGCCGGTGGCGGGGACGACCACGCGGGCCGAGGTCGCGGTCCTGTTCGACTGGAACAACTGGTGGGGGCTGGAGGAGCTGTGGGGCCTGCCCCGCAACGACTTCAGCTACGTGGACACCGTCATGCGGCACTACCGGCCGCTGTGGGAGCACCATTACGCGGTCGACGTCGTGTCCACCAGGAGCGACCTGTCGCCGTACAAGGTGCTGGTCGTGCCCAACGCGTATCTCGTCGACGACGAGGGCGCCGCCGCCGTCACCGAGTTCGCCCGCGGCGGCGGGACCGTCGTCATGTCCTTCTTCTCAGGCGTGGTCGACGCGTGCAACCGCGTCCGCCCGGACGGTTACCCGGGCGCGTTCCGCCGCCTCATCGGCGCGAAGATCGACGAATACTGGCCGGCGCGTCCCGGCGAGCGGTTCACCGTCGATTTCGCCGACGGGCACACGGCGACGGCGGACTGGTGGCGCGAGGACATCCACCTCGAAACCGGGACGGCGCTGGCGACCTACGCGGACGGCCTGCTCAAGGGACGCGCCGCGGTCGTCGCCAACGAATTCGGCGCCGGCCGGGTCGTCTACTTCGCCACCCTTCTGGAACAGGACGCCTTCGACCGGGTGCTGATCGGCGAGCTGAGGGCGGCGGGCGTGGAGAACCGCTTCGACGGCCTCCCCGCCCACCTGGAGTGCACGGTCCGCGAGGACGAGCGGCACGAATACCTCTTCCTCCTCAACCACGACGCGGAGGCGTCCGTCGCCGTACCCGTGGAGGGCGACGGCACGGACCTTCTCACCGGCCTCCCGGCGTCGGGGGAGGTCACCGTGCCTCCCCTCGGAGCCGCGGTCGTGCGCCGGACGCGGCAGGCGTGACCGCGGCCCGGCTCCCCGGCGGCGCGGTGCTCTCGCGGACCACGAGCTCGTTCGCGAGGTCGATCCGGCTCGTGGCAGGCTCCACGCCGCGGGCCAGGTCGAGCAGCATCTGGGTCGCGACCGTCGCCATGTCGCGCAGCGGCTGGCCCACCGTGGTCAGAGCGGGCTCGACCCAGCCGGCGACGGGCACGTTGTCGTAGCCGACCACCGACAGGTCCCCGGGGACGTCGAGGCCGAGCCGCCGGGCCGCGCGCAGGACGCCGAGCGCCTGCAGGTCCGACCCGGCGAAGATCGCGGTCGGCCGGTCCGGGCGCGACAGCAGGTCCATCGAGTGCTCGTATCCGGCGTCGACGTAGAAGTTGCCGTACCTGACGAGGTCGGGGTCGACGGCGAGCCCCGCCTCGTCGTGGGCGACCCGGAAGCCGGCGACCCGTGCCCTGCTGCACATCACGTCCTTGGGGCCGGAGACGACCGCGATGCGGCGGTGGCCCAGCTCCAGGAGATGACGGGTGGCGAGCAGGCCGCCGTCCCAGTTGTTCGAGCCGACCACGGGCACGGACTCGGCGATCTCACCGTCGGTGTCGACGACGACGAACGGGACCTGCGCCCGCCGCAGCTTCTGCTGCTGCGACTGAGACGGCCTGGACATGACGAACAGCACGCCGAGTGGCCGATGGTCGAGCACGCCGTCCAGCCACTCATCCGGTGGCAGGTGCGCCCCGTTCAGCTGGGACAGGACGACCTCGATCCGCGCGGCGGCGGCGACGGCGTCGACGCCCCGGATGATCTCCATCGACCACATGGAGTTCAACTCGTGGAAGACGAGGTCGATCTGCCCCTTGAGCGTGCGCCGCTTGGAACGGCGGCGGTACTGGTGCCGCGCGAGGCCGGCCTCGACGCGTTCCCGTGTGTCGGGCGCGACGTCGGGCCGTCCGTTGAGGACCTTGGAGACCGTGGTCACCGAGACGCCGAGCTCTTCGGCGATGGACGCGATCGTGGCAGGGCGTGGATCGCGGGCGGGGGAGGCGCTGGTCATCTGTCCGCTCGTCGTTTCTCCGAAAGTTTCGCGAAACTCTACCACCGGAAAGCGCAGAGATACACCGAGATCCTGGCGGTATTGGGGTGTGTTCGGGGAGAATGTCAATGATTGACTGCCCTCTTGACGCACCCATGTCCGGGTCCTATATTTCCGCAATATTAACGAGAACTTTCGAAACTTTCGGTTCGCGCTGCCGTGCCACTTTTCGGGACGGAGTGCGCGAAGCCGCCCCTATCGGCGGCCGCACGCGCCGCCATGGATCCGTTCCGATGGCACCGGAGGCACGGGATGAGTACCACCAGGGCGATCGACGCGTCGCCGGACACCGGGGATCCCCGGCGGGCGAGGCCCGATCCCGCCCGGGCGCAGCGCCCGCCGCGCCGCACCTGGCGCCAGGCGCTGCGCCGTGATTGGCAGCTCTACTCGCTGGCGATCCTTCCGCTGCTGTTCTTCGTGATCTTCCGGTATCTGCCGATGATCGGGAACGTCATCGCCTTCCGGAAGTTCCAGCCCGGCGGCAGCGTGCTCGGCGAGGAATGGGTCGGCCTGCGCTACGTGAAGATGTTCCTGAACGACCCGTCGTTCTGGCAGGTGTTCACCAACACCGTGGTCATCGGCGCGCTGACCCTGCTGTTCTGCTTCCCGACGCCGATCGTGCTCGCCCTGCTGATCAACGAGCTGCGCGGCCGGAAGATCAAGCGGTTCGTCCAGTCGGTGTCCTACCTGCCGCACTTCCTGTCGATGGTGATCGTGGCCGGGCTGGTCATGGAGATGCTGTCGGTGGACGGACCGGTCAACCAGCTCCTGCGCGCGGCCGGCAACGAGCCCGTCGCGTTCATGCAGGAGGCGGGATGGTTCCGGACGATCTACGTCTCCTCCGAGATGTGGCAGACGGTCGGCTGGGGGACGATCATCTACCTCGCCGCGCTCACGACCATCGACGAGCAGTTGTACGAGGCGGCCAGGATCGACGGCGCGAGCCGCTGGCGGCAGATCTGGCACGTGACCCTCCCCGGCATCCGGCCGACCGCGATGACGCTGCTGATCCTCAACATCGGCACGTTCATGGCCGTGGGCTTCGAGAAGATCCTGCTGCTCTACAACCCGCTGACGTATCCCACCGCCGACGTGATCTCCACGTACCTCTACCGGATGGGCATCGTCTCCAACAGCTTCAGCTACGCCGCGGCGATCGGCCTGTTCGAGGCCGTGATCGGGCTGGCCCTGGTCATGTCGGCGAACCTGATCTCCCGGCGCACGGTGGGGACGAGCCTGTGGTGACCGTCGACAGGACCCGGGGCTACCGGGTGTTCCGGGTCGTCAACACGATCATCCTGACCGCCGTCGTGGTCGTGACCCTGTACCCCTTCGTCAACATCGTCGCCCGGTCGCTCAGCGACGAGTTCGCCATCCGCGCCGGCAAGGTCAACCTCGTCCCCGTCGGGTTCACCTTCCATACGTACGAGTTCGTGGCCTCCGACCCGACGTTCTGGACCAACTATCGCAACACGGTGGTCTACACGGTCGTCGCCACGGCCATCGCGATGGTCATGACCACGTGCTACGCGTACGTGCTGTCGAAGAAGCACCTGAAGGGCCGGACGTTCCTCATCGGGATCGCGGTCTTCACGATGTTCTTCACCGGCGGGCTCATCCCCAACTACATCCTCATCTCCAGCCTCGGGCTGAAGGACAGCATCTGGGCCATCGTGCTGCCGAACGCGATCAGCGTCTTCAACCTCCTGGTGATGAAGGCGTTCTTCGAAGGCCTTCCGGTCGAGCTGGAGGAGGCCGCGGCGATCGACGGCATGAACACCTACGGCATCCTGTTCCGGATCGTGCTGCCGCTGTCGAAGGCGGTCCTCGCGACGATGGTGCTGTTCTACGCCGTGTCGTTCTGGAACTCGTGGTTCGCAGCCTTCCTCTACATGAGCCAGAACGACCTGTTCCCGGTGACCGTCTACCTGCGCAACCTCATCGCCGGCGCCACCACGGGCACGTCCGTCGGCGCCGACGCCACCGACATGACCGTGGCCACCAACATCAAGTCCGTGACGATGGTGCTCACGGTCATCCCGATCCTGGTGGTCTACCCCTTCGTCCAGCGGTACTTCGTCAAGGGCGTCATGCTCGGCGCGGTGAAGGGATAACACGCCGGACCTCTCATTACGCATTCGCTCAGCCCGTTTCCCCAGCTCATTTCACCAGGGAAAGGACCCCCCTTTCATGCATGAGATCAACCGGCGTCAGGCGATGGTCGCCGTTGGAGCCTTCCTCGCGCTCGCCGCGTGCAGCACCGACGGCGACTCCGGCGCCAAGAAGAGCGGTGACGACTTCGCGGCGAACCGGGACGGCGCGATGGCCGACTACGGCGTCGGCAAGCCGTTCAAGGCCGCCGCTCCGCTCACGTTCAGCATCCTCTACAACAACCACCCGTTCTATCCGATCAAGAACGACTGGCTGTTCTGGTCCGAGCTGACCAAGCGGACCAACGTGACGCTGCAGCCGAACGTGGTGCCGCTGAGCGACTACGAGAACAAGCGCAGCCTGATGATCGGCGCGGGCGACGCCCCGATGATCATTCCGAAGACCTACCCCGGCCAGGAGACCCCCTTCGTCGCCTCGGGCAGCGTCCTGCCGGTCAGCGACTATCTCGACCTGATGCCGAACTTCAAGGAGAAGATCGCCAAGTGGAACCTGCAGCCGGACCTTGACACGCTCCGGCAGGCGGACGGCCGCTTCTACCTGCTCCCCGGCCTCCACGAGGACTACTGGACGGACTACACGCTCGTGGTGCGCAGCGACATCCTCGACAAGCTCGGGCTGGAGATCCCGCAGACCTGGGACGACGTGCACAACATGCTCAAGGCGATGAAGAAGGAGTATCCCGACTCCTATCCCTACTCCGACCGATGGGGCATCCCCACGCCGGGCGGCGCCATGCTGAACCAGGTCTTCGGCCTGGGCAGCGGCGCACGCGGCGGCTGGGGCTTCACGACCGGCATCACGTGGGATCCCAACGCGCAGAAGTTCGCCTTCACCGGCGCCATGGACCAGTACAAGCAGATGCTGCAGTTCCTCCACACGCTGGTCGAGGAGAAGCTGCTCGACCCGGAGAGCTTCACGCAGCAGGACGACCAGGCGATCCAGAAGCTGGCGTCCGGCAAGTCCTTCGTGATCAGCGGCAACGCCCAGACGCTGGTGAACGAGTATCGCCCGCCGCTGGAGAAGGCCAACCCGAAGGCGAAGCTCATCAAGATCCCGGTGCCCATCGGGCCCCAGGGGCCGGTCAAGGCCGACGCCAACGACAGCCGGCTGGAGAACGGCATCATGATCTCCAAGAAGGCCCGCGACAGCAAGAACTTCGTCGCGATGATGCAGTTCATCGACTGGCTCTGGTATTCCGACGAGGGCCAGGTGTTCGCCAAGTGGGGCGTCGAGGGGACCACCTACACCAAGGACGCCTCCGGCAAGTATCAGCTGGCGAAGGACGTCGACTTCGTCGGTCTCAACGCCGGCGCGCCCAAGCATCTGCAGAAGGACTTCGGCTTCTCCAACGGCGTGTTCGCCTACGGCGGCAGCACCGAACTGCTCCAGTCGACCTTCTCCGAGGAGGAGATCGAATGGCAGAAGACGATGAACGCCAGGCAGGCCCTGCCGCCGAAGCCGCCGAGCCCGCTCAGCGACGAGGAGCGCGAGCAGGCCGCGCTGTGGCAGACCCCGCTGAAGGACCACGCCACCCAGAACACGCTCGAGTTCATCCTCGGCAAGCGGAGCTTCGACGAGTGGGACGCCTACGTCAAGGAACTCGAGGCGAAGAACATGACGTCCTACGTCAACCTCGTCAACGGCGCGTACGAGCGCTACAAGAAGGAGCACGGCTGACCGGCCCGTGCCGGCCGTGCCCGACCCACGGCCGGCGCGTGCTGTTCCGAACGGCGAGCGAAGGACGATGATGCGCGACCTTGTCCCCGGTGTCCCGGACGAGAGCCCGAGCAGGCTGACGGACGCCTGGCGGTTCTGCGTCGGCACCGGCCGGTTCGACCTGGCCCTGCGCCGGGACTACCAGGAGTCGCTGGCGCTGGTGCAGCGGGAGATCGGCTTCCGGCACATCCGGGGGCACGGGCTGCTGAGCGACGGGGTGGGCGTCCACCGGCCGTACGACCACGGGGGGAGACGGCACGTGCGGCACGTGTTCACCTACGTGGACCAGGTGATCGACGCCTACCTCGACCTCGGGATCGCGCCGTTCGTCGAGCTGGGTTTCATGCCCTCCGGGCTCGCGTCCGGCGACCAGACCGTGTTCTGGTGGCGGGGCAACATCACCCCGCCCCGCGACTGGCACGAGTGGGCCGCGCTGGTGCGGGCCACGGTGACCCACCTGGTCGACCGGTACGGGCTCGACCAGGTGCGCACCTGGCCGATCGAGGTGTGGAACGAGCCCAACCTCAAGGAGTTCTGGCTCGACGCCGACGAGGGCGCCTACCAGCGGCTCTACGAGGTGACCGCGAACACGATCAAGGACGTCGACGCCTCGCTGCAGGTGGGCGGGCCGGCCATCTCTCCCGGCTCCGACGACTGGCTGGTGCGCTTCGCCGACTTCGTCGCCGAACGGTCCCTGCCGATCGACTTCGTCAGCAGGCACGCCTACACCTCCGGCCCGGCCCGGCACGTGCCGTTCGGCGTGCGCCAGACGCTGGCCCCGCCGTCGCGGCTGCTGGAGCAGTTCGCCTTGCCCCGGCGGCAGCTGCGGGGCGGCCCGCTCGCGGACCTGCCCGTGCACATCACCGAGTTCAACTCCTCCTACCGGCCCGACAACCCGATCCACGACACGGCCTTCCACGCCGCGTACCTCGCGCCGGTGCTGGCCGCCGGGGGAGACCTGGCGGACTCCTTCTCCTACTGGACCTTCAGCGACATGTTCGAGGAGGTGGGAGTGCCGCCCTCGTTGTTCCACGGCGGCTTCGGCCTGCTGACCCACCGCCAGATCAAGAAGCCGACCTATCACCTGTACGCCTTCATGGCCCGCATGGGCGAGGAGATCCTGGCGCGCGGACCGGACCACCTGGTCACCCGGGACGACACCGGCCGGGTCACCGCGCTGGCCTGGGCGCCGGTGGACGTCACTGGGGGCGCGCCGGCCGACGCGCACAGCCTGCGGCTGTCGATCCCGGTCGGCTCCCCGTCCGGCCGGGCCTTCCTGCTGCGCTCGTCGGTGAGCGAGGAGAAGGGCAACGCCTGGAGGGCGTGGTGCGAGATGGGCCGGCCGGCCTCGCCCCGGCCCCGGCAGCTCGACGCGCTCAGGGAGGCGGCCGAGCCGGTCCGCGCCCACCGCAGCCTGCCGATCGAGGACGGGCGCGTCCGCCTGGACATCACCCTCGACCGCCACGAGGTCACGCTGCTGGAGATCACGCCCGTGGCCGACGAGACCCCGCCCTGGGAGCATGGGCAGGACGAGCGCCACCTGCTCGGCCTGGACGCGCTCGCCTCGGATGGGGAGGGCGCGTCATGACCGAGACGACGATCCGGCGGTTCGGCCAGGGGCCGCTCTCGCGCGCCTCCGCGCTGGTCTACACCCTGCTCGTGGTCGAGCTCCTGGTCCTGGCCACCACTCTGCCCGGCCTCGTCGGGCTCGTCCTGCTCGACCGCGACGCCGCGAACGTCCCGCTGGCCGCGGTCTGCGCGCTTCCGGCCGGTCCGGCGCTGTCGGCCGCGCTGTACGCGCTGCACCGCCGCAGTTTGGACCTGACCGACCTCCACCCGGCGTCCGCGTTCTGGCGTGGCTACCGGATGAACGTGCGGGGCGTGCTCACGCTCTACGTGCCGTGGCTGGCGTGGCTGACCGTCCTCGGGACGACGCTGGCCAACTTCGGCGCCGCCGGGGTGCCGGGCTGGTGGGCGGCCCTGCTCGTCGTCGTCGCGCTCGCGTCGGCCCTCTGGGGCGCGAACGCGCTCGTGATCACATCGCTGTTCGCGTTCCGCGCCAGGGACGTCGCCCGCCTGGCCGCCTACTTCCTGTTCTCCACGCCCCGCGTCGCGCTCGGCAACGCCTGCCTCGTCGTCGTCGCGGGCGGCGTCACGCTGGTCGCCACCGAGGCCGCGCTGACGCTGCTCGGCTCGGTGTTCGCGTCGGCGCTGCTGCTGAACAGCCGGCCGCTGATCGCCGAGGTCACGGAGAAGTTCACCCTGCAAGGCGGCGCCGCGCAGGGCGATGCCGCGCACGCCGAAGCCGCGCGGGGCGTTTCCCCGGAGGCGACCTCGTGACGATTCCCGATCCCGTCCACCCCGCGTGGCTGCCGTCGGAGGCGTTCCGGGCGATCGGCGCGCGCCGCACGCTCGTGCTCGGCGACGGGCTCCTCGCCGGGACCGTGCACGACGAGGTGGCGCAGGCCTGCGCCCGATACGGCGGACGCGTGCGTCGCGACGCCGGCAGCGAGCCGTACGACCTCGTGCTCGCGCTCACCACCGCCGAGGTCCCCCCGGGCGTCGCGGGCGAGGTCCGCCCCGATTCCGCGCTCGGCGACGAGGGGTACGTGCTCGCCCGCAGGGACGGCGCCACGGTCGTGCTCGCCGACGAGCCCGCCGGGCTGCTCTACGGCCTGTTCCACGTCGTACGGCTCGGTGAGCGGGCGTTCGCCGCGGAGCGACCGGCCGAGCACCACCGGCCGGCGACGCGGCGGCGCATGCTCGACCACTGGGACAACGTCGACGTGCATCCCGTGATGGGCCAGGTCGAACGCGGCTACGCGGGCGGGTCCGTCTTCTGGCGCGACGGAGCCCCCCGCGGCGACCTGGCCCGGGTGCGGGCCTACGCGCGGCTGCTGGCTGCCTGCGGCGTGAACGCGATCTCCGTGAACAACGTCAACGTGCACGCCACCGAGGCCCGCCTACTGACGGACCGGCTCGGCGACGTCGCCGCGCTCGCGGACGTGTTCCGGCCGTACGGGATCAGGGTCCACCTGTCGGTGAACTTCGCCTCGCCCGTCGTCCTCGGGGGGCGGCCAACCGCCGACCCGCTGGACGAGGACGTGCGCACGTGGTGGGCGGACGTCACCGAACGGGTCTACGAGACGATTCCCGACTTCGGTGGCTATGTGGTGAAGGCCGACTCGGAGGGGCAGCCCGGCCCGTTCGCGTACGGGCGCGACCACGCCGACGGCGCGAACCTCCTGGCCGAGGCGCTGGCGCCGTACGGTGGGGTCGTGCACTGGCGGGCCTTCGTCTACAACCACCGGCAGGACTGGCGCGACCGGTCCACCGACCGGGCCCGCGCCGCGTACGACCACTTCGCGCCGCTCGACGGGCGGTTCCGCGACAACGTGATCCTCCAGGTGAAGCACGGCCCGATCGACTTCCAGGCGCGCGAGCCGGTGTCGCCGGTCGTCGCGGCCATGCCCGCCACCCGCCTGGCCGTGGAACTGCAGGTGACGCAGGAGTACACCGGCCAGCAGCGGCACGTCTGCTACCTCGCCCCGATGTGGCGAGAGGTGCTCGGCTTCCGTCCCTGGGGAGACGGCGGGGCCGACGTGGCGGAGCTCGTCGGCGGCGGCGATCTGGTGGGGGTCTCCAACGTGGGGGACGACCCCTACTGGACCGGTCACCCGCTCGCCCAGGCCAATCTGTACGCCTTCGGCCGCCTGGCCTGGGAGCCGCGGCTGGACCCGGCGGCGATCCTCGACGAGTGGATCGACCTCACCTTCCTGCCGGCGGCGACGGGGGACGCGGAGCCTGCGGCGAGCGGAGGAACCGGGCGGTTGCGGCGCACCCTGCACGAGATCATGGACGACTCCTGGCGCACCTACGAGCGGTACACGGCTCCGCTGGGCGTCGGGTTCATGGTCCGTCCCGGCCACCACTACGGGCCCGACGTGGACGGATACGAGTACACGCCGTGGGGCACCTATCACTTCGCCGACCGGGACGGCGTCGGCGTGGACCGCACCCGGGCCACCGGCACCGGCTTCACCGGCCAGTATCCGCCGCCGTGGTCGGAGGTGTACGAGTCGCTCGCCGACTGTCCCGACGAACTGCTGCTGTTCTTCCACCACGTCCCGTACGGGCACGTGCTGCGCAGCGGGTCGACCGTCATCCAGCACATCTACGACACGCACTTCGCGGGCGCCGAGCAGGTGACCGAGGCCAGGCGGCGATGGCAGGAGGCCGCCGGGCTGTTCGACCCGTCCCTGCACGACCGGGTGAAAGCCCTCCTCGACGAGCAGGTCCGCTGCGCGGAGGAGTGGCGCGACCAGATCAACGCCTACTTCTTCCGCAAGTCGGGCGTCCCCGACGCGCACGGGAGGTGCATCCCATGACGGCGCCTGTTTCCCGGCCGGACGGGCACTGGGTCCCCACCTGGACGGCGATGCCGCAGCTGACCGAGCCGGACAACATGCCGCCTCCACCGTTCATCCGGGACGATCCCGTTCTCGGCGACGCCGCTGTTCTTTGCGACACCACCGTGCGGCAGACGGTCCAGGTCTCGGTGGGCGGGCGGCGGCTGCGGGTGCGGGTGACGAACGCCTTCGGCGGTGCGGCGCTGCCCGTCACGAAGGCGACCCTGGCGCTGCCGGCCGGTGGGCGGGCGGGGGTGAGCGCGGTCCAGGCGGGGACGGTGCGGCCGGTGACCTTCCACGGCCGCGCGTCGGTGACGATCCCCGCCGGGGCGCAGGCCGTCTCCGACCCGCTGGAGGTCGAGGTGCCGCCCCGGTCGAACCTCACCGTGACGGTCTATCTGGCCGAGGGCCAGCGCTCGCTGAGCATCACCTCGCATCCGGGGTCGCGGACCACCTCCCATCTGCTGGCCGGCGACCACGCCGACGCCGCCGACCTGCCCGGCGCGACCGCGGTGGACCACTGGTACTTCCTCGGCGGGATGGAGGTGTGGGCCGGGCCCTCGGTCGCCGCGGTGGCGGTGGTGGGCGACTCGCTGTCCGACGGCCGGGGCTCGACCACCAACGGCAACGACCGCTGGCCCGACCGGCTGCTCGACCGCCTGCGGTCCCGGCACGGCATGGACGGCGTCGCGGTGCTCAACCAGGCGGCCGGCGGCAACCGGGTGCTCAACGACGGCCTTGGCCCCAACGCGCTGGCCCGGCTGGACCGCGACGTGCTCGCCCACAGCGGCGTGGCGTGGCTGGTCCTGTTCGAGGGGGTCAACGACATCGGCACCGCCGAGGCGAGCCCGGCCGCGCAGAAGCAGGTGGCCGACGACCTGATCTTCGCCTACGACCAGATCGTCACGCGGGCGCACGCACGGGGCATCCGCGTGTACGGCGCGACGCTGACGCCGTTCGGCGGCAACGACTCCTACGACGACCCGCAGGGCTGCAGGGAGGGAGCCCGGCAGGCGGTCAACCAGTGGATCCGCGCCGCCGGCCGGTTCGACGCGGTGATCGACTTCGACCGCGCCGCCCGTGACCCGGCCGAGCCCCGCCGTCTGCTCGCGGCGTACGACGTGGGCGACCACCTGCACCTGAACCCGGCGGGATACCAGGCCCTCGCCGACGCCGTGCCGGCCCACCTGTTCCGGCGGGAGCCGCTGCCGCCCGGCTTCGGATTCGCCTGACCCGGCGGCTAGAGTGGCGTCGGCCTGTGGTTCCCCGACCACCGGCACCGAGCACCGGCACCGACCACCGACGTCACGAGCATCCCGGGATGAACGAGCGCGATGAGAATCGTCGAGGACGACCTGTCCGGCCCGCAGATCGCCGAGTTCCTGCGGGAACACGTCGGGGAGATGCGGTCCATCACGCCGCTGGAGAGCAAGCACGCCCTCGATCTCGACGCCCTGCGCACGCCCGAGGTCACGTTCTGGTCGGTGATGGACGGTGACACCGTCGTGGGCTGCGGGGCGATCAAGAGGCTCGACCCGGCGCACGCCGAGCTGAAGTCGATGCGTACGGCGGCGTCGCGCAAGCGCGGCGGGGTCGCGTCCCTGCTGCTGGAGCACATCATCGCCGAGGCCCGGCGGATGGGCTTCATCCGGCTGAGCCTGGAGACCGGCTCTGCCGACTTCTTCCTGCCCGCCAGGCGGCTGTACGAGAAGTTCGGGTTCGTGCGCTGCGAGCCCTTCGCCGACTATCGGCCCGATCCGAACAGCGTGTTCATGACCAGGCCGCTCTGACGACGTCGTCAGTACGCGTCGGAGCGAAGGGCCCGGGCGCACACGGTGAGGCCGTCTCTGAGGGTCTCACGCGTGGTGTTGTCGACCTTCTCCAGCATGACCGCTTCGATGTCGTCCAGCGAGCTGTCGCAGCGCCGCAGCACGGCCACCCCCTCGGGAGTGAGGCGGGCGCACAGCGTGCGGCCGCCGCCCGGGTGCGGATCGCGGCGGATCAGGCCGCGCCGTTCCAGGTCGCGGATGACGAGGTTCATCGCCTGCGGCGTGACGAAGGCGATGCGGGCCAGCTCCGCCGACGACGCCCCGTCGCGTGTGCGCAGTTCGCTGAGCGCCATGTATTCGGTCGTGGTGACGCCGTGCCTGGCGAGCGCGTCGTCCAGGCGGGCGCGGATGCGGCGTTCCAGGCGGAACACCAGGTAGCTCAGGCGTGCCGCGGGCGCGGCGGGCTGGGCGCTGGGACGGGTGCGGCGGGCGGTCACCGGACGACCATACCGTGCGATCTTCAGGATGTAAGTTTCGCGCGTATGTATCAAGTTACTTGATACAAAGTACCTTGATATGCAGCGGAAACGCCTATTCGATCGCCGAGGCCCTCGCGGGCGTGCCTTGACTGCGGGCCGACGCCCCTTCTATACCGGCTGACGTCACAACTTCCGAGCGGACGGCGATTCCGGGACGTGCGCGGAAAGGCACACGGAAAAGAAGGAACCGCCGCTGATCCAAAAAGGAGGAGCGGATGAAGCGATTACTCGCGGCGTTCGCCGGTGCCGTCACCGCGGTGCTGTGCGCCGCCGCGGCCCTGGCGTCGGTGCTGGTGTCCGCGCACCCCGCCGCCGCGGCCACGCTTACCGAGGTGACCGGTTTCGGCGCCAACCCCGGCAACCTGCGCATGTACCTGTACGTCCCGAACAGCGTGCAGCAGAACCCGCCGATCGTGCTGGCCATGCACACGTGCGGCGGAACGGGGCCGGGCTTCTACTCGTCCACCGAGTTCGCGTCGCTGGCCGACCGGCACGGCTTCATCGTGATCTACCCGTCGGCCTCGAAGAAGATGAACTGCTTCGACAACTGGTCCGAGGCGTCCAAGGTACGCGGCGGCCAGACCGACCCGGTGTCGCTCATGTCGATGGTGACCTACGTCGAGCAGCAGTACCACGGAGACCCGAACCGGGTGTTCGCGACCGGCGCCTCCTCCGGCGCGATGATGACCAACGCCATGCTCGCCCTGTATCCCGAGGTCTTCAAGGCGGGCGCGGCGTTCATGGGCGTGCCGTTCACGTGTTTCCCCAACGAGGCGGCCTACAACCCGGCGGGCAACTCCTCCCCGTGCGTGGGCAAGACCGCGCAGCAGTGGGGCGACGCGGTCCGCAACGCGAACCCGGGCTACCGGGGACCCTGGCCGCGCATGCAGCTGTGGCACGGCACCAGTGACACCGTGGTCTCCTACGCCGAGCTGGACGAGGAGATCAAGCAGTGGACGAACGTCCACGGCCTGAGCCAGACGCCGACCACCACGGACACGCCGCAGTCCGGGTGGAACCGCCGCCGCTACGCCGACGCCTCGGGGACGGTGCAGGTCGAGGCCTACACCATCCAGGGCGCGGGCCACAGCCTCCCCATGGGCGGCATGGCGGCCGTCGCCATCCAGTTCTTCGGTCTCACCGGCAGCCCGAGCCCGAGTCCGAGTCCGAGTCCGAGCGTCAGCCCGTCCGCGAGCCCGTCCGTGAGTCCGAGTGTCAGCCCGTCCGCGAGCCCGTCCGCGAGCCCGTCCGCGAGCCCGTCGAATCCGCAGCAGGGCGCCTCCTGCCGGATCACGTACAGGCCCAACTCCTGGAGCGACGGCTTCACGGCGGACGTCACGATCACGAACACCGGCAACGCGCCCGTGAACGGCTGGACCGTCACCTGGACGTGGCCGGGCAACCAGCGGATCACCAACGCGTGGAACGCCGGCGTGACCCAGTCCGGCGCCCAGGTCACCGCACGCAACGTCTCCTACAACCCCGCCATCCCCGCCGGAGGCAGCACGAACTTCGGCTTCCAGGCCACCTACAGCGGCAGCAACACCGCACCGGCCGCTTTCGCCCTCAACGGCGCGGCCTGCACGATCGCCTGACCGGTCCCGGCCGCGCCGCGACGAGCCATCAGGGGGCGGCGCGGCCGGGCGTCAGACGACCAGCATGTCCAGGAGGGGGGCGGCCAGCTCGGCGGCGGGCGGCTCGTACCGCTGGGCGAGCGTCTGGAAGGTCTGCTCGGCCTGGATCGCCGGCCAGTCCTGGGGCAGGTGCTCGGCGGGCAGGTGCGGATCCTGGCGGACGAGCTGCAGCCAGTCGGTGTGCAGCAGCAACTGCCGCGCGAGGTCGTCGGGCGCGCCGGGGAACGGCCGGGGGACGTCCCACTGGGCGAGGAACGCCCGGTAGCGCGCGGCGATCTGCTCGATGTCGAACGCCTTCCCGACGAGGTCGGCCGCCTCGGTCGGCTTGAACGCCCTGGCGGTCAGCACGGTCACGTGGTCGCCCAGATCGAGGGAGGCGAGAACGTCGGTGACGTCCTTGACGCCCGGCGCGATCCACAGCCCGCTCTGCAGCAGGCCGAAGCCGTTCCAGATGAGCCGCGACCGCAGGTCGTGCCGCGTGCTGCGGCGGCTGTCCGGGATCGAGAAGCCGACGAGCGTCCACGTGCCGTCCCAGTCGCGGTTCACCGCGCCGGTCTCCCACACCCGCCTGCGTCCGTCCTCCAGGACCTCCACGGCATGCGGGGTCAGCCCGAAATACACCTTCCGTCCCTGCCGATGACGTGTCAGCAGGTTCCGCTTCACCATCCGTGCGAGCGTCGACCGTACGGCCTCCTCGGAGACGCCGAGGCGGGCGAAGACGTCGATGACGCTCCCGGAGTAGACGGCGAGGTCGCGATGCAGCACGTAGATGCCGAGGAAGCTGAACATCAGGGACTGCGGGCGCAGGGATGGCGCCGTCTGGTCGTCTTCGCCGCCGAGGGTCACAGCAGCAGGGTAGACCGGTTCAGACGTTATGCAAATATTCGACCGCCGTCATATTGATGCCATACATCTGAGAGTGACCGACCCCGGCCGCCGGGGTCGTGCGCGTCTGTCCGCATTCACGAACCTGCCCCCGCCTCGCCGCCGTCGCGAGATGTGCAACGCCGCTGCGGCTTGCTGGGAGCGTTTGGAGCGGTCTCGATGAATGTGGGGAGAGGCGTTGATGTGGTTGCATGCGCTGCAGGACGCAGCTGCAGGACGCGATCGGCACGGTCGGGCCGTACGACGTGGTGAACAACCCGCCGCCGAAGGTGCCGCCGGGACTGCAGCCGAAGATCGACCTGTTGCTCGGCTGGGTAAGTGGGCATGCCTGATCCTGGGCGTCGCCGGGATCCTGATTTGCGCCGACAAGATGGCGCTCGGGCAGTCCGGCCGGCCGCACCACGCGGCTGAGCGAGCTTCGGAACTGCCCAAGGTGCTGCTCGGGGTGTCGCTGGCCACGGTCGCCGTGCCGATCATCACGGCGACTTTCGGATGAGCCCTTCTATGCGGCAGCGCCGGAGGCTGCTCGTCTTCCTCGGGGTCACCGCGGGGCTGATCGCGGCGGGTGTGCTTCTGGCCATGCTGCCGGCCACCCGGAAACCCTCACCTGCCGGCACACCGGCCGCGTCGGCGCTTGCACAGCCCACCGGCACTGGCACGGAGGTGAACCTCGGCGGCTGGCGGTGGGCGGACTTCCATGAGGTGCGTCTGCCGTACTCCGCCTCCGACGGCCCGCACACTGTGACCGGGGACCGGGCGTACGGCTTCGCCCGCAGCTCAGCGGGGGCGTTGCTGGCGGCGCTGCATCTGGGGATGCGGGCCAGCCCGCGCTGGGGGCCTGTGGTGTTCGAGCCGACCATCGCCGAGCAGTTCACCGGCTCAGGCCGGCCGACGCTGCTGCGGGCCGTTCGCGCCTCCTACGGCAATGCCGGCGCTGCGGCGGGCGTCGCCGAGGGCGTGCCGATCGGCCGGGCGTACGTGGTGGAGTAGGCGTTTCGCTGGCAGGCCTACACACCTGATCTTGCGATCGTCGACGTGGTCGTGGTCGTGGTCGTGGTCGTGGCCGGGCCGTGGCGGTGCCACCGTGCGCATCTCGACACGGATGCAGATGGTGTGGCGGGACGAAGACTGGCGGGTGGTCGCCCCGGCCCGGAGGTGACTGGACGCGGTCCTCGGCCCCGGTGACCGACCTGACCGGCTACATCCTGTTCCCGGATCGGGGGTGACAGCGTGGACATCTTCGTGGCCGGCGGACCCAGGCGGCAGGTGATCCTCGATCATGTCGGGCCGCTCCACCACGGCCAGTCCACCGCCACTCGCTCCCGGCTGACCACCGCGCCGACGTCCGCTCTTGGCAGCGGGCGGCTTGGCCAGCCGGGTGAAGGTGTCAGCCGACGGCGGCAGCGAGGAGTTCCCGAGTTCCGGCCCAGTCGCGGTTCCAGCTCGGCCACCCGAACCCTCATCCGCTCGTTCTCGGCGCGTAACTCGGCGATCGTCCGCGCCTACTCCACCACCAGGGCGGCAAGCTCGTCATACGACGGGCGCTCAACCCCAGACTGCAGCACCCGAAGATCATCCCGCAGCCGGCATCAGGCTCTGGCCGTCCCCAGGCCTGGGACCTGATGAATTCTTACGATGTGACGGCGACGGCGTCTCGCCGGCCACCGGCGCGGAGCACCTGACAAGGGTCCGCATGCCGTCCCCTTGGCGGCCTTGACAGCTCTGACCAGGCCACAGCAGACTGGACTAAATCGTCCTATTCGCACTCCGGCGGCGGGTGCCTGCATACCTGAACTCCACGCGAAGGCCGGGTTGGGCCTTGATTCGGCTGGCCGAGGAACACCCGGCTACGTGGCGGGTGACACCGCGCTCACCGATCAACCACCCGCCAGCCGTACTCAACCTCCGAGAGAACGACCAGTGGTGGGTGGGAGCCTGGACATGACAGAGACCTCTCGCGGCAGGCATGGCCCTGAACGTGCAGATGTGAGCTCTGCGGGGATGGGGCGTGCCCGATGGCGGACAGGTCGCTGCGATGGGCTCTGCAGGCGGAGTGGCGGGCTTCTGGCGCATCTGACGATCGAGGCCACGGACCTCACGGTGCTCACCGGCCGCCACCTGCCGGCCGAGCCGGCGACGGCCTCGCGGTACGACCGGGACTGGCCCCGAATGGACGACAGTGGTTACCTCGCCTTCTCCAACTGGTGGCGCACAGGCTGCCGTACTTCATCTCCGGCGCTCTCCTGGTCGCGTTTCCGGCTGACCGGCAGGCGCGGTGGGCGGCGAGTCGGGAGCAGGACACGCTTGCGCACAGGTCAGGGCTGACCATGGTGGCACACCGTGACCGCCCACCGGAGCCCGAGTTACGGCCTGGTAAAACAGCATTTCAACGCTACTTTCGCACTGATCACTGTTTGTCCGGGGACTAAGACGGTGCCGATGGACCTGCGGAACGAGTCGCTATGAACGGCGACGATGTCATACGGGACGTTACCGAATCGTCGCTCTCTAATTCCGGACCTGTTTCCCTTCGCGAACTGGACGCGCTGTTCGACCAGTCACCAGCCGCCTTGGTCTTCCGCGACCGCGAACTGCGCGCCAGGCGCACCAACGCGGCGTTCCGCCGCCTGTTCGGCCTTCCGGACGAGGCGATCATCGGCCACCTCCCTTCAGAGTTCGACGCGGACATGGACATGGCCTTGGTCGAGCGCATCCTCGCCGAGCAGGTGATGGACAGGGGCGTTCCCGTGGTCGACGTGCACGTGAAGCGGTCCGTGGCAGGCGAGCGCCGGGTCCTTCTGTGGTCGGCGCACCCGGTGACGGAAAACGGCCAGGTGCTGGGGACGCTGTCCTTTTTCAAGGACATCACCAGCCAGGCAACATCGCTCCGGCAGGCTCATGACCTGCTCGAACGGGCCGGTCACCAGATCGGGACCACGCTCGACATCTACCGCACGGCCGCAGAACTCACCGACCTGGCCGTGCCCGGGCTCGCCGACCACGTCACCGTCGGCCTGCTCGACCAGGTGCTGCAGGGGGAAGACCTTCCCCGCCCCGGCTCAGACCCCCTGCGGTTCCGCCGGGTGGCGGTGCGCGACATCAGCAAGACCAGGGGCAATGTTGGCTACAAAGTGGGCGATCTGTTCACCGTGCCCGCGCCGGTCACCGGTCCGCCCTCCTCGGTGCTCCTGCGGGGAAAGCCCCTCCTGGCGCGGAACCGGGCCGAGGTTGGCGTGCGGTTCTCCCACGTGCCCGATATTGCGGAGGCCCTCCTCGCCCGGGGGGTGCACACGTTCATAGCGGTGCCGCTGATCGCCCGCGGCGTTACGCTGGGGGTGGCCACGTTCAGCCGGGCGGAACACCCCGAGCCGTACGGCGAGGCCGACGTGCGGCTGGCCAGCAACCTGGCCTCCCGGGCGGCGGTGTGCATCGACAACGCCCGTCTGTACACCCGCGAGCGCACCACGGCCGTCACCCTGCAGCGCAGCCTGCTGCCCCGGGACATCCCGCAGGTGCCAGGACTGGTGCTCGCCCATCGCTATCAGCCCGCCAGCCAGACCGCGGAGGTGGGCGGCGACTGGTTCGATGTCATCCCGCTGAAAGACGGCCGGGCTGCGCTGGTCGTCGGGGATGTGACCGGCCACAGCATCCACGCCGCGGCGCTCATGGGCCAGCTCCGCACCACCACCGCGGCCCTGGCCCGCCTCGGGCACCCGCCGGAGGAGATCATGGCCCAGCTCAGCGGCGTGGTCTCCGGGCACGGCGAGGAGACCGGCGCCACCTGCCTGTACGCCCTGTATGACCCGGCCTCCCGGCGGTGCCGCCTCACCAGCGCCGGGCACCTGCCGCCCGCCCTCCGCTACCCCGACGGCAGGGTGGACTTCATCGACGTGCCGGGCGGAGTGCTGCTCGGCGTGGGCCAGGGCCGCCACCCGGCCACCGACATCGACCTGCCCGCGGGCAGCGTGCTGGCCCTCTACACCGACGGGCTGATCGAGCACCCCGGCCAGGACATCACCACCGGCATGTCCCGGCTCGCCCGCACCCTGGCCGCCGGCCCCGCACGATCACTGGACCAGCTGTGCGACAGCCTGCTGGTCAGCCTCGGCGCCCACGCCCGGGACGACATCGCCCTGCTGCTCGCCCGCACCGCCACCGAAACAGCCCGCTGATCCCGCGGTACTGCGCGGCGCTAGAAGATCACTGAAGGTGTTGGGGCACGGTGTGGCCGTTCGACCCGCAGTCCATCACCTACCAGCCGCAACGCTGGTGGTGGAACCCCCTCCGGGCACTGACAACGGTCGAAGACGCCCCACCGCCTGGCCGGGCACTTCGTGCTCACCGTCGAAGACCCCGGCAAGCGGAACCTGTGGGGACCGCCGCCCGGGACCTGGCGACGCTAAGCGGGCAGCACGACGTCCCGGTCAGGAGCCTGTCCTACGGCGAGCGCCACGCCGGCGAGCAGATCAGCCTGCGCCGCCAGGACATCCTCGAGCCCGCCGCGATCCGCGCGCTCGAACCGGGCACCGCGCTGCTGCTGGCCATCGGAGTCCGGCCGGCGCTGCTGAAGCTCCGCCCCTGGTACTCCGGCCCCCATGCTGGGGACATCGCCGCCGCCCGCGACCGGGCCGTCGCCCGCATCACCGCCGGAGCTGTACAGCACGCCGAGACGGGCGCCGCGGCGCCGCGGCGCGGTCGCGCCGCCGCGGGAATGGAAGGCGGAGGGCCGGGTACGCATGCGCCCGGACCCGGACCGCCCGGTTCCATATTGGGCAAAGTGTTGACCTCCGTTACAGATCTGCCTAACCTCCGGACGAGAAGGCGAGAGTCCAGCTCGCTCCCGGACGAGGAGCTCGGTCATGCCGAACCTGTCAGCCGCACCCCCCAGCCCGATACAGCTCCGCCGCGCGGTGGCCTCCAGCTTCCTGGGCAGCGTCATCGAGTACTACGACTTCCTGCTGTACGCCACGGCGTCGGCGGTGGTCTTCAACAAGGTCTTCTTCTCCTCCCTCGACTCGCTCACCGCGACGGTCGCCAGTTTCGGCACGTTCGCCACCGGCTACCTGGCGAGGCCGCTCGGCGGCGTGATCTTCGGCCACTACGGCGACCGGTTGGGACGCAAGCGCATGCTCGTCCTGACCATGACCCTGATGGGCGTCGCGAGCTTCCTCATCGGCCTGCTCCCCACCTACGCGCAGATCGGCAGCCTCGCGCCGATCTCGCTCGTCGTGCTCCGGGTGCTGCAGGGCATCGCCGTCGGCGGCGAGTGGGGCGGCGCGGTGCTGATGTCCGCCGAGCACGCCACCGGCAGGCGTGGCCTGTGGGCGAGCTTCACCAACGCGGGAGCCCCCTTCGGCATGGTGCTGTCCACGGCGGTGCTCAGCGGCACGGCCGCCGTCATGGACGAGCAGGCGTTCCTGAGCTGGGGCTGGCGGGTGCCGTTCCTGATCAGCATCGCGCTGCTGGCGGTCGGTCTGTTCGTCCGGCTGCGGGTCCAGGAGACCCCGGTGTTCGAGGCCGCGAAGGAACGGGCGTCCCGGCTGCCGCTGCTGGACGTGTTCCGCGACCACCCGAGGGCCCTCCTGCTCGGGGTCGGCGTCGGGCTGTCCGCCTTCGTGGCGCAGGGCACCCTCACCACGTATCTCATCGCGTACGGCGTGCGCGCCGGCTTCCCCCGGCAGGCGGTGCTGAACGCGCTCACGCTCTCGTCCGCGCTGGCCGTGCTGGGCATCGTCGGCTGGTCGGCGCTGTCCGACAAGGTCGGGCGCCGGCCGGTGGTGCTCGTGGGCGCGGTGCTCATGGCGGCGTTCGGCTTCGCGCTCTTCCCGATGGTGGACTCCGGCAGCACGGCCGTGCTCGCCGTCGCGCTCGTGATCGGCCAGTCGATCGTCCACCCGCTGATGTACGGCCCGCTCGCGGCGTTGTACACCGAGCTGTTCGCCACCGGGAGCCGCTACACGGGAGCCTCGCTCGGCTACCAGATCGCCGGGCTCGGGGCGGGTCTCGCACCGCTGCTGTTCGCCCAGCTCGACGCCTCGACCGGAGGCGGCACGACGACGATATCGGTGATCATCGCGGCCTGCTGTCTGCTGACCGTGATCTGTATCCTGGCGCTGCGCGAGACCAGCCGTCACGACCTCACCTCGGTCGCCGTCGGCGGGCCCGCATCCGGTCGCGTCGCCGACACGGCGGAACCGTCCTCCGCCTGACCGAGGAGTGCCGTTCATGCGCAATGCCGGACTGGGAGGCTGGCCGGCCCGCAGGGCCCAGATGAGCCCGGACCGCACCGCGTTCGTCTACGCGGACCGGCCGCTCAGCTATGCGCAGGTGCATGAGCGGACGACGAGGCTCGCGTCGCGGCTGCGTGACGGTGGGGTGCGGGCGGGGGACCGGGTCGCCTACCTCGGCCCCAACCATGTCGCCTTCGCCGAGACGATGTTCGCCACCCACGTGCTCGGCGGGATCTTCGTCCCGCTGAACTTCCGGCTTGCCGCGCCCGAGATCGCGTACATGCTCGAACACTCGGGCGCGTCGGTCCTCGTCTACGGGCCGGAATGCGCGGCGGTGGTCCGAGCTCTGCCCGGCTTCCCGGGTCTGCGCACGGTCGTGGCGCTGGAGTCCCCGGCGGAGGGGGAGCGGCACTACGAGACGTGGCTGTCGCAGGGCGACCCCACGCCGATCGACACCCCGGTGGCGCTCGACGACATCGCGCTCATCCTCTACACGTCCGGCACCACCGGACGGCCCAAGGGCGCCATGCTCAGCCACGCCAACCTGGTGTGGAACTGCTACCACGTCCTGATCAGCGTGGACGTGACGAGCACCGAGGTCACGCTGATCAGCGCGCCGCTGTTCCACGTGGCGGCGCTGAATCAGACTTTGCTGCCGACCTTCCTCAAGGGCGGCATCTCGGTCATCATGCCGTCATGGGACGTGGACCGGTGTTACGACCTCATCGAGAGGCACCGGGTCACCTGGATGTTCGGAGTCACCGCGATGTTCGCCGCGCTGGCGGGGTCGCCCCGGTGGCCCGGCGCCGACCTGTCCTCGCTGCGCACCCTGATGTCCGGGGGCGCGTCCATCCCGGTCGCGCTGATCCGCGCCTACCAGGAACGCGGCCTGGTCTTCTGCCAGGGCTACGGGTTGACGGAGACCTCGCCGGGCGCGACCTTCCTGGAGGCGGGCGAGAGCGTGCGCAAGGTGGGCTCCGCCGGGGTGCCGGTGTTCTTCGCCAACGTGCGCGTGGTCCGGCCCGACCTCACCCCCGTGGCGCCCGGCGAGCCGGGCGAGGTGCTCGTGCAGGGGCCGAACGTCACCCCCGGCTACTGGCGCGATCCGGAGGCGACCGCTGCCGCGCTGGCCGAGGGCGGCTGGTTCCACTCCGGCGACGTCGCCACCCTGGACGACGAGGGCCACCTCTACGTCGTCGACCGGGTGAAGGACATGTACATCTCCGGCGGAGAGAACGTCTACCCGGCGGAGGTGGAGGGCGTGCTCTTCGAGCACCCGGCCGTGGCGGAGGCCGCCGTGGTCGGGGTGCCCGACGACACGTGGGGCGAGGTCGGCCGCGCCTTCGTCGTGCCGCGCCCCGGCGCGGTCGTCACCCCCGGCGGGCTGCGGGACTTCCTCCGCCCCCGGCTCGCGAAGTACAAGATCCCGGTCTACGTCGATATCGTCGACGCGCTGCCCAAGACCGGTTCCGGCAAGATTCGCAAACCTGACCTGCGCCGGCGGCCACTGACCGCCGGCCCCGAGGAGTGACCTGTGATCGTCACCGAATTCGCCCGCAACCAGTGGTACGTGGCCGCCTACGGCCACGAGGTGGGCCGGCGTCAACTCGGCCGCACCATCCTGAACGAGCCGATCCTGCTCTGGCGCACCGAGGACGGGCGGGCGGTGGCGATGGCCGACCGCTGCGTGCACCGCCGCTTCCCCCTGTCGGAATCGCCCAGCCACCTGGTCGGCGACCGCGTGGTCTGCGGCTACCACGGCTTCACCTACGGACCGGACGGCGTCTGCGTCGCCGTGCCCGCCCAGCAGCGCATCCCGCGCACCGCGCGGCTCCGCACCTACCCCCTGGTGGAGCAGGACTCGTTCGTCTGGGTGTGGATCGGCGACCGCGAGCCTGGCGACACGCTGCCCCCGCGCGCTCCCTGGCTGGTCTCGCCCGACTACGCCACGGTGTGCGGGATGGAGCCGCTCAACGCGCGGTACGGCCTGCTCGTGGACAACCTCCTCGACCTGTCCCACGAGACGTACCTGCACGGCGGGTACATCGGCACCCCCGAAGTGGCCGAGACCCCGATCACGACGGAGGTCGACGAGGACGCGGGCATCGTCTACGTCAGCCGCCACATGGACGACGCGGCCTGCCCGCCGTTCTACGCCGAGTCGACCGGCATCAAGGGCCGGATCACCCGCTGGCAGGACATCGAGTATCACCCGCCGTGCCTGTATCTGCTGCACAGCCGCATCGCGCCGGTCGGGTCGCCGCCGCCCGCCGCCGACGGCACGGACTCGCACGCGTTCCACGTCGAGGTCGTGTACGCGATCACCCCGTCGACGGAGAACTCCACCTACGACTTCTGGGCGGTGGCGCGCGACTTCGCACTCGACGACGAGAAGGTCTCCGACTTCCTGCGGGACAGCAACCGCACCGTCGTGCTGCAGGACGTGGCCGCGCTCAACACGCTGGAGGAGGTCATCGCCCGGGAGCCGGACCGCTACCAGGAGCTGTCGGTGAACATCGACACCGGTGGCCTGGCCGCCCGCCGCCTCCTCGCCCGGATGGCCGGAGACGTGCCGGCCTCGCAGACCGCCGTTCGATGAGCGCGCGGGACTCCGGCGCGCGGGACGGCCGCACCGTCTACCGCATCCGCTGGCTGCCGGGGACGGACCGGCTGCACGCCTCCTGCTTCTGCGGGGCGGAGCGCGAGTTCGAGGACCCGGTGATCCTGTGGGACTGGCTGCTCGGCCACCCGGAGGGCCACCTGCCCCGCCCTCCGGCGGAGCACGACTCCCCGGCCCCGGCAGCCGCGCTCGTCTGAGACGCGACATCCTCCAGAAAGGAAGCCCCGGCGACCATGCCCGTCACGGAACCGGAGCTCGACGTGAAGGTGGTGGGTAAGGTGCCCGTCGCCGAGGGCGTCGTCCTCCTGAGCCTCGCCCGTCCCGACGGCGGCCCGCTGCCCGCCTGGACGCCGGGCGCCCACCTCGATCTGCTGCTCGGCCCGGGACTGGTCAGGCAGTATTCGCTGTGCGGCGACCCCGGCGACTCCTCGGTCTTCCAGGTGGCGGTGCTCCGGGAGAACGGCGGGCGGGGCGGCTCCGCGTACGTGCACGACCGGCTCGCGGAGGGCGACACGATCGGGGTGCGCGGTCCCCGCAACCGCTTCGGCCTCGGCGAGTCATCCCGCTACCTGTTCGTCGCCGGCGGCATCGGCATCACCCCGATCCTGCCGATGATCGAGGAGGCGGCGCGGCGCGGGTGCGACTGGCGGCTGGTGTACGGCGGGCGCACCCGCGCCTCGATGGCGTTCGCCGACCGGCTCGCCCGGGACCATCCGGGCCGGGTGGAGCTGTGCCCGCAGGACGAGACGGGCCTGCTCGACCTCGACGCCCTGCTCGGCGATCCGCGTACGGACACCCTCGTCTACTGCTGCGGACCCGAGCCGCTGCTGGCGGCGGCGCAGGAACGGTGCGCCTCCTGGCCCAAGGGAGCGCTGCGGGTCGAACGCTTCGTGCCCACGGCCCGGAACGGCGCGGGTGCGGCGGAGGCCACGGAAGAGGGCGCCGCGGCGGGCACGGCGGAGCGCGCCTTCGAGGTGGAGCTGGCCCTGACCGGTACGACGCTGACCGTGCCGGAGGGCCGCTCGATCCTGGAGGTGGTCGAGGAGGCGGGGGTCGCGGTGCTGTCGTCCTGCCGCGAGGGCACCTGCGGCACCTGTGAGACGGCGGTGCTCTCCGGCGTTCCCGACCACCGCGACGACCTGCTCACCGAGGAGGAGCGCGAGGCGGGGGACGTCATGTTCATCTGCGTGTCGCGGGCCCGCTCCGCCCGCCTCGTCCTCGAACTCTGACCCGCGCCGAAGCCGTCGTCGTTCCGTGTCGTCGTTCCGTGTCGTCGTTCCCTGCCGTCGCTCCTTGCCGTCGTTCCGGGAGGCGGCAAGGAGCGGCGGTCAGCCGCTCCAGGTGCCGACGGTCTCGCCCGAGCCGATCGCGGCCTTCTTGATCTGCTGGTGGACCGCTGCCGCGTCTCCGCTCGGCGTGATCGGGCCGCGCAGCGCGTACACGACGAAGTGATAGTGATGCGTCCCGCTCGGCGGGCAGGGCCCGGCATAGGCGGCGATGCCGTCGCTGCCCGGCAGGACCCTCCCCGGGGCCCGGCCCTCGGGCACGCCCGTCTCGGTGACGGGGATGCCGGTCACGATCCAGTGGACGTACGTCCCGCCGGGCGCGTCCGGGTCGTCCACCACGATCGCCAGCTCGCGAGCGGACTCGGGAACGCCGCTCCAGGCCAGCGGGGGCGAGACGTCCTCGCCTCCCTGCCGGGCGCACGCGTATTTCGCGGGGATCGCGGCGCCGTCGGTGAAGGCCGGGCTGCTCACCTTCAGCGCGCCCGCGGACGGGGTGCTCCCGGCCGAGCACCCCGCGAGGACGACCGCCATGAGGACTCCGCCGGACAGCTCGCCGATCTTCATGCGCCCAGGATAGGCGGCCGGAGCGGACCCCGGTGGCGTCAGCCGTCGATGCGGTGCGTGGTCCAGAACGACGACAGGTCGACGGTGGTGGCCGCCTGCGCCGCGGCCTTGAAGTCCGCGGTGGTCGAGACCCCGTACCAGTGGGCGGCGGCGTAGTTCTGCAGCAGGTTCTGCATCGCCGTCGTGCCGATCGTGCGCCGCAGGTCGTGCAGTGCGCACTTGCCGTAGGTGTAGACGACGGTGCCGTACCGGCTCGAATGGGCGTCCCAGTAGGCCATCGAGTTGCTGATCTTCTCGGCGGACGACTGCCAGGAGACCCTGTTCCAGCAGTTGGCGCCCGAGACGCCGTTGTAGAGGTCGGTGGCGTAGTCGGTGAACGCCTCGTCCAGCCACGGGCTGGTGTACTCGTCGTCGCCGACGATGCCGTACCACCACTGGTGGGCCAGTTCGTGGGCGAGCGCGGTGGAGCTGACCACGTCGAGCACGAAGCCCGGATACTCCATGCCGCCGAACCAGAAGTTGTTGTCCAGCACCACGTCCGCCTCGCCGTACGGGTAGGCGCCGAACCGTCCCGCATGGGCGACGAGCGCGTTCTTCGCGGTGGTCATCATCGAGCTCGCGCTGCCGGAGCTGATCGAGCTCACCCGGTAGACGTTGACGACGACGCCCGTCGTGGTGGTGCTCGTGGTCTTCACGAACGGCCCGGCCGCCCAGGCGAACTCGCGGACGTTCTTCGCGGTCGCCTTGGTGATCGTGCGGCCGGACGTTCCCGGCGTGTCGGCGGAGGTGCCGGTCGCCGGCACCAGCAGCGACGACGGGTGGTCGAGCGTCACCGAATAGTCGCTGGTGAGCGCGTAGAAGGACTCGCCGTTGTTGCTGTAAGGATCGAGGTGCCAGCCACTCGCGTCGCGGACCGCCAGGACCGGCAGCGCGTTGCCGATGAAGTTGTAGGAGCCGTCGCGCCCGAAGCGGTCGGCGCCGCTGGGCACGACGATGCCGAGGTCGAACCCGATCGAGGCGCTCTGGTTCTGGGCGAGCGGGGCGGGCAGCGTGATCTTCATCGCGGTGCAGGAGACCGACAGCGGGGACGGCGTGCCCCCGGTCACGTTGGTGACGGTGATCGGCGTGGACGGGCATGCCCCGTGGTAGTTGTCCCACAGGCGGAGGTAGACCTCCGTCAGGGGGTCCGCCGACGGGTTGGCGAAGGTGACACTCTCATGCCCCGTCCACGTGCTGCCCGAGGCGTTGCTCGTCAGGGTGACCGTGTAGGAGGGCGATCCGGGCGTCCTGGTCCCGTCCGCCGCGTGAGCGGCCGGTGGAACGCCCCAGACGAGGACGAGCACGGCCGTCGCCGCGGTGATCAGGAATCGTCGCACCATGAGGAGGGTCTCCTTTCGAGTGCCCGGCCCCCGATCTGCCGACGTAATGTAACTTTTTGTCAAATGGCGGTCAATGATTGCTTTTTGGCCGTTATAGCGGCTGTGGCGACAAGAATTCGCCTGGTTGTCGCGCGCGAAGCCGATAACGGTGTGTGATTGCGCCGACGCGTACCGTCGTCGATACTCGTCCGGTGATCCGAAGCAGGCGTGGCAGGACCACCACGGCGATCGTCGCCGCGACCGTGCTCCTGGCCTTTCCTTCGTCGTCCGGTGCGGTTCCCGCCGGTCCCGCGGGCGATCGGCCGATCGACTGCCGTGACTGGCCGCGGCCGGACCCCTTGACGGTGCGCAACGTCAAGCCCGTGTACTCGACGGCGAGCGGGAAATGGGCGGGGGAGGCGAACGTCACGCTCTGGCGCGGGGACGCCGGCCCGCGCGGGGAGTGGCACTACTGGGCCACCCTCACCGGCCGCACGCGACCGGGTGACGCGGTCTGGCTCGACGTCTGGCCGCCGGGTGGCGGGCCGTGGCATCGGTGCGGGCCCTTCCCGGTGGCCCGTGACGGCCAGAAGGTCGCCTCTCCGATGGCCGTCTGGCGTGATTTCACCCTCGTCAAGGCCTGCGCCCGGCACAACGACTCCGGCGCGTGCGGACGGGACAAGGGCGCGATGGTGGACTGACTCCCGGCGGTGCCGGCTGGGGAAGGCCGGCACCGGGGGTCATCGGGTCAGCTCGTCGCGCAGGGCGAGCCGTTGAGCGTGAACTGCTTGGGCGCGGGGTTGGCGCCGTTGTAGCCGCCGAGGAAACCGAAGGTCACGCTGCCGCCGTTCGCCGCGATCGTGGCGTTGTAGGCGGCGTTGGTCACCGTCACCTTCGACCCGCTCTGGGTGTAGGAGCCGTCCCACAACTGGGTCACGGTCTGCCCGTTGCCGTACGTCCAGCCGAGCTTCCAGCCCTTCACGGCCGCGGCTCCCCGGTTGACGATCCGTACCCCGGCCTGGAAGCCGCCGGGCCACTGGTTGGTGACCGTGTACGTCACCGTGCAGGCGGCGGGCGGCGTCGGCGAGGAACTGGGAGAGGGGCTGGGCGACGGGGACGGACTGCGGCTCGGAGAGGGCGACGGGCTGGGGGACGCGCTCGGAGACGGGCTCGGAGACGGGCTGGGGGACGGACTCGGCGATGCGCTCGGAGAGGGAGAGGGCGACGGCCCTGCGCCGGCGGGGATCACGACGGTGCTGATCGAGTTGGCCGGGAACGTGCCGGTGAAGCCGCCGGCCCCGACCTGCACGTCGGCGTCGCGCCTGATGGCCGACGTGTCGGCCGCCCCATAGCGGTAGACCTGCGCGGTCGCGCCGCCGTCGCGTCCCTTGACGGCGACCTGGCTGGTCAGGTCGTCGCCGGTCTTGTTCACCACCACGAGCGTGAGCGCCTTGTCGGAGGTCCGCTCGGCGGCGTACACCGCCAGCTTGCCCTGGTCGGCGCTGGTCGCGCCGACGGCGGTCTCGCCGAACCGGCCGCCCTTGCCGTCGTAGTTCAGGTACATCCGGAAGGCGTACGCGCCGGGCTGGGAGGCCGTGGGCGGGCTCCACAGGGTGGCGAGGTCGAGGCCCTCACGGCCGAAGATGCCGAGGATGTCGGCCTGCGTCAGGGCGCCGTTGATGTGGTCGAGGGCGCCCCAGTTGTACTCGGTGATCGCGGTCTTGGTGCCGGGATACTCGGCGGCCACCAGTTCCTTCATCCGGGGGATGAGCCGGATCTGCGTGTTGATCCAGCTCTCGTCCGTGTAGGACGGGTCCCACAACACGCGGGTGGAACGCAGCCGCAGGGCGTCGGTCGTCGGGTCGCCGCCGGAGCCGAAGGCGATGCCGGACGCCTGGGGGTAGAAGTGCTCGTCGAAGTAGTCGAGGACGCGCAGGCCGTGCTCGTCCTCGTAGTTCTTCATCTGGCGGAGATACCACGTGGTGAACGGGAGGCCGCCGCGAACCTCCTTGTCCGGGGGGTTCGACCAGCAGTTGGTCCGGCCGCAGGTCTCCTGGTCGAGGCCGGAGTAGTCCCAGGAGGACCAGCCCCAGCCGACCGGGCCGAGTGTCTTCGCGCCGGGGTCGGCGGCCTTCACGGCGGCGCCGATGAGGTAGGCCTTGTCGCGCAGCTCGACCGAGCTCGCGCCCTCGGGGTGGACGTCCCGGTGGGTGCTGTGCCAGATGTCGGGCTCGTTGTCGAGGTTGTAGAACTTCACGCCGCCGCCCGCGGCCGTGCCGTACCTGCCGGTGAGGTGGCTGATCCAGTCCTTCACGTACGCCGCGCCGGCCTCGACGCTCGTGTCGTGGGGGTCGTTTCCGGTGATCTTCGTGCCGTCGGGCTTCACGCCGTTGCCGCAGTCGGGACGCCACTGGTCGGTCTGCTGCTGCGCGCCGTATTTGGCGACGGAGAAGCCACAGGAGGCGTCGCGGCCCTTGGGGACCCAGCCGATCAGCGGGACCGTGAGGATGGTGTCGGTGCCGGTGCGCCGGTCCTGCTCGACGAACCGGTCCGCGGAGGAGCCGTCCGGCAGCTCCGACGGGTCCTCGTTGTCCTCCGCGATGTTCTCGAAGAACCAGTCGGAGGCGCGGTTGCTGGTGTCGTACAGGTAGTTGTAGCGGGTCGTCGCGTTGCCGCCCCACCTGCGCACCGGGAGGCGCAGTTCCTTGGCCAGCGCCTCGTCGGCGAAGTTCATGCCGTAGATGTACGGGCTGATGGGGTGCCGCCCGGTGGTGGTGTCCACCGTCAGCGCCGGGCCGTCGGCCGCCGCGAGGGCGGGCAGCTGCCCGGCCGCGCCGATCGACAGGGCGAGTGCCGCGGTGAGGACGATCGGGAGCGTTCGCGTTCGCACGGGTCTCCTCTCGGGTCCCTGAGGGTCGTGGAAGTCCTGAGGCCGCCGGATGCGAGGGGAGCACCCGTCAGGCGGCGAGGGCAACGCTTGCCAAGACCCGGGCGGGGAACAAGAACGCGGTTCGCCGGAGCACCGCGGGCACGCGCTGAGCAGCCACACCCCCTCGGCCGCGGATGGAAGTTTCACGAGGACCCGCGTTTCCCGCGCCGGGACCGGGCGGTGCTGCGGCCGTACGCGCGGTTTCCGGGGGCGGCGATGCGGATGAAGCCGGGACCGGGGCGGCTTCAGAGCGTGCGGCGGAGCCACTCCTCGACGCCCGCCACGTGGACCGTGGCCCAGGCCCTGGCCACCTCCGGCCTGCGGGCCGCGATGGCGTCGCAGATCATCACGTGCTGCTCCCGGGTGTCGTCGAGCGCTCCCTCCTGGGTGAGGCCGCGCCACACCCGGGCCCGGGTCGTCGGCCCGGAGAGGCTGTCGATCAGCGAGCACAGCACCGGGTTGCCCGATCCCGCCGCGATGTGCTGGTGGAACCGCAGGTCGTTGGCGACCAGCTCCTCGACGCTGGGCTCGCCGGGCAGCGCGTCGAGGATGGCGCGCAGCTCCTTGACGTCCTCGTCGGACATGTTCATCGCGGCCATCGCGGTGGCGGCGGGCTCCAGAACCCGCCGCACCTCCAGGAACTGCAGCACGGTGTCGTCGCGGTGGAAGTCCACCACGAACGACATCGCCTCCAGGAGCAGGTGGGGCTGCAGGCTGGTGACATAGGTTCCGTCGCCCTGCCGCACGTCGAGCACGTTGATCAGTGCGAGGGCGCGGACGGCCTCCCGCAGTGAGTTGCGGGACAGGCCGAGCCGTTCGGCCAGATCGGCCTCCTTCGGCAGCCGATCGCCAGGAGCGAGCTCGCCCGACGTGATCATCTGCTTGATTCTGTCGATCGCCGCATCCGTGACCGCCACGGAGACTCCTCCACTGTTTCCTCGCGAACGAGGCCGCATACATCGGATGTCTAGCAGTGTAAAGGAGGAGGACGCCCCGATGGGGCGCCCTCGCGGCGAGGGCGCCCCAGGCGACGGTACGTCCGGTCAGACGCGGGTCCAGCGCTGGTTGGACTGGCCGTTGCAGGACCAGATGATGATCTTTGTGCCGTTGGCGGTGCCGCCGTTGTAGGCGTCCAGGCACTTGTTCGCGCCGACGGCGGTGATGCTGCCGTCGGAGTTGAGCCGCCACTTCTGGTTGTTCTGCCCGTTGCAGTCCCAGATGATCACGTTGGTGCCGTCGGCGGTGCCGGCGTTGTTCACGTCCAGGCACTTGTTGCCGTAGACCCGCAGCTCACCCGAGGCGGTCGGCGTCCACTGCTGGTTGGACTGGCCGTTGCAGTCCCACAGCTGCACCTGGGCGCCGTTGGCCTGCGAAACGCCGCTGACGTCCAGGCACCGGCCCGACCCCACGCCCTTGATCGCGCCCCCGCCGGTGGGAGTGGGCGTGGGAGACGGCGTGACCAGACCTCCTCCGCTCACGATGTACATGGCGGCCCCGTGCGCGGGCACCGACGCGCTGATCGTCCCCGAGGAGGAGCCGGTCGTGTGCGCCCACAGGTCGCGTACGGAGTAGGAGGCGGCGGCGCCGAGGCCGAGGGCGGAGGCGCTGGTGGACACCGTCGCCGTGCCGCTGCCGCGGTTGAGCAGCACGACGGCGACCGAGCCGTTCGCCATCGGCTTGCGCCACACCTCGAGGTTGCCGTTGTCGCTGATCTTGTGGCCCTGTCGGCCGCCCCAGTCCTGGTTGACGGCGATGACCTCGGTGTTGGTGAGGATCGAGCGGGTATCGGCGCTCATCGAGCGGATGTCGTTGCCCGCGATGAGCGGCGCGTTCAGCAGCGACCAGAGGCTGAAGTGCGCCCGGGCCTCGGTCGCCGTCAGCGAGCCGTTGCCGACCTCCAGCATGTCGGGGTCGTTCCAGCCGCCCGGCCCCGAGTACGACTCCAGCCCGACCTGCTGGTCGAGGATGCCCATGACCGAGTTCCAGTTCGCCTGGATGTCGCCCGTGTTGCGCCAGGAGTTGCCGGTCTGCATGCCCCAGGTCCAGACGCTCTCCTGGCCCCAGTTGCACAGGCTGAACAGGATCGGACGCCCGGTGGCGGCGAGCGCGTCACGCATCGCCGTGTATCGCTGCTGCCCGTTCTTGCCCTGGTGGTCGCCGCAGTTGTCGTACTTCAGGTAGTCGATGCCCCAGGAGGCCCACAGGGCGGCGTCCCGCCGCTCGTAGCCCAGGCTGGCCGGATAGCCCGCGCAGGTCGTGGTGCCCGCGGACGAGTAGATGCCGAGCTTCAGTCCCTTCGAGTGGACGTAGTCGGCCAGGGCCTTCATCCCGTTGGGGAACTTCTGCGGGTCGGGCACCAGGTCGCCGTTGGCGTTGCGGCTCTTGGTCGACCAGCAGTCGTCGATGTTGACGTACGTGTAGCCCGCCGCCGCCATGCCGCTGGAAACCATGATGTCCGCGGTCTGCCGCACGAGGCTCTCGTTGACGTTGCAGCCGAAACTGTTCCAGTCGTTCCACCCCATCTGGGGCGTACGGGCGAGCCCGTTGTCCAACGCGGCGGCCGGCGACGTCATGCCGCCTGTCGCGACCAGGGACCCGGCGGCCAGCACCGCCGCCAGCGTCCATCCAACGATCCTGCGCATCTGACTCCTTGTCCGTGGCCGACCCGTCGCCCTCGGCGTGAGCCGATTGCTGTTATCGATAACATCGCTCGCCGAGTCGGTCCTTCTGCCGGCTGTCGGGGGGTGTGCGGCGGAGCAAATACGACCTCGCCGATTCCGTCAAGAGCGCTCCGGCGCGGGAATCGGCCGGATGCCGCGCCGCCTGCCCTTACCGGGCGCGGTCATCCGCACATGACGCGTGCTTCGTTGAAAGTTTCAGCCGAGGCCACCACAACTGGGGCATTCTCCGAAACGTTGCTAAGAGAGCGTCGCTATCGCCGCAGGCAGGAGAGTTTCCGCCCACAAGGATCATGCGAAATTTTCCGGCCCGGTCTTGACAGTTTTCGTGACGGTTTCCCACACTGAGCCCGGGTGGTCTCCTGTCGGAGCGGTGGTGGGCGGCGGTTCCGCCGCCCACCGCACGCTCCCATGACCGGGGGCACGCCGGTTGGTTCCGCGGGTGTCCCGCGCCTCGTTCGACGTCATCCGACGCCGGATGGCGAACGCGTGTTTTTGTTAACGCTAACAGTGTGAAGACGTTCAGGAGGACAGGTGTCGCCCTCATCCTTCAGCCGGCGCAGGCTGTTCCAGGCCGCCGGTGTCGCCGTCGTGGCCTCCGCCGTCGGAGAGGTCGCCAGCGCCTCCGCGGCCGGAGCGGCGGTCGCGCCGGCCCGGCCCGACATCGGCGTCTCGGCGTACCCGTTCGAGCTGGGCCAGGTGCGGCTGACGACGAGCCGCTGGCTGGACAACCAGAACCGCACGCTCTCCTATCTCAAGTACGTCGACGTCAACCGGCTGCTGTACAACTTCCGGGCCAACCACCGGCTGTCCACCGGTGGCGCCGCGACGAACGGCGGGTGGGACGCCCCGAACTTCCCGTTCCGCACCCACGTCCAGGGGCACTTCCTCACCGCATGGGCGCAGGCGTGGGCCGTGCTCGGCGACACCACCTGCCGGGACAAGGCCACCGCAATGGTCGCTGAACTGGCCAAGTGCCAGGCGAACAACGGCGCAGCCGGGTTCACCACCGGATACCTGTCCGGCTTCCCCGAGTCTGACTTCACCGCCCTCGAAGCCCGCACGCTGAGCAACGGCAACGTCCCGTACTACTGCATCCACAAGACGCTGACGGGCCTGCTTGACGTGTGGCGCCTCATCGGCAGCACGCAGGCGCGCGACGTGCTGCTGGCGCTGGCCAGCTGGGTCGACGGGCGGACGAGCAGGCTGAGCAGCAGCCAGATGCAGAACATGCTGGGAACCGAATTCGGCGGCATGAACGCGGTGCTGACCGACATCTACCAGCAGACGGGCGACGCGCGCTGGCTCACCGTCGCGCAGCGGTTCGACCACGCCGCCGTGTTCAACCCCCTGGCGTCGAACCAGGACCAGCTGAACGGCCTGCACGCCAACACCCAGGTGCCTAAGTGGATCGGCGCGGCCCGCGAGTACAAGGCGACCGGCACGACCCGCTACCGCGACATCGCCACCAACGCCTGGAACATCACCGTCGGCGCGCACACCTACGCGATCGGCGGCAACAGCCAGGCCGAGCACTTCCGGGCGCCCAACGCGATCGCCGGGTATCTCACCAACGACACCTGCGAGCACTGCAACACCGTCAACATGCTCAACCTGACCCGCGAGCTGTGGACGCTCAACCCCGACCGGGTCGCGTACGTGGACTTCTATGAGCAGGCGCTGCTCAACCACGTCATCGGTGCGCAGAACCCGTCCGACGGCCACGGGCACGTCACCTACTTCACCCCGCTCAAGCCGGGCGGCCGCCGCGGCGTGGGCCCGGCGTGGGGCGGCGGCACGTGGAGCACCGACTACAACTCGTTCTGGTGCTGCCAGGGGACGGGGGTGGAGGTCAACACGAGGCTGATGGACTCCATCTACTTCTACAACGGCACCACGCTGACGGTGAACCTGTTCATGCCGTCGACGCTGAACTGGACCCAGCGCGGCATCACGGTCACCCAGACGACGTCCTATCCGGCGAGCGACACCACGACGCTGCAGGTCACCGGCAACGTGAGTGGCTCGTGGTCCATGCGCGTCCGCATCCCGTCGTGGGCCTCCGGCGCCACGATCAGCGTGAACGGCGCCCAGCAGAACGTGGCCACCACTCCCGGCACCTACGCCGTCCTCACCCGGTCGTGGACCTCCGGCGACACCGTCACCGTGCGGCTGCCCATGCGGGTGATCGTGAAGGCCGCCAACGACAACGCCAACGTCGCGGCGGTCACGTACGGGCCGGTCGTGCTGTCGGGCAACTACGGCAACACCTCGCTGTCGGCGCTGCCCTCGCTGAACACCGGGTCGATCACCCGGACCAGCACCACGGCGCTCGCCTTCACGGCGACGGCCAACGGCTCGACGGTCAACCTGGGCCCGTTCTACGACGCGCACGGCCACAACTACACCGTCTACTGGAGCACCAGCGGGCAGGGCAACGGCGGGACGGGAAGCTACCGGCTGGTCAACGCGGCCAGCGGCCTGGTCCTCGGAATCCAGAACATGTCCACCGCGGACGGCGGTCTCGCGCTGCAGTGGACCGACAACGGCACCGCCGACCACAACTGGGTGATGGTGACCGACGGCAACGCCGTGCGGTTCCGCAACGTCAACAGCGGCAAGGTGCTGGGCGTGGAGAACATGTCCACCACCGACGGTGCCCGCGTCCTGCAGTGGTCCGACAACGGCACCGCCGACCACCGGTGGACTCTGGTCGACAACGGCGACGGAACCTACAAGATCCGCAACGTGAACAGCGGCAAGCTGCTCGCCATCCAGAACAACTCCACCGCCAACGGCGCCCAGGCCGTCCAGGACTCCGACAACGGAACCGCCGACAACCGGTGGCGATTGGTGGCCAACGGCTAGAACCCGACCGGCAGGCCGCGCCCTTGATCGGGAGGTCGACGGGCAATGGTCAGGGCCGCCAGCGATAGTGGGCGTCGGGCAGGTTCTCCTCGTTGCCGCCGCCGTCGTCCTCCGCGACGAGGGTGAAGCCGTGCCGCTCGTAGAACCGCCGGGCGCCCGTGTTCTGCTGGAACACATGCAGGTCGAGTCCGCGGGGGCGCCTCTTCTTGGCGTGGTCGAGCAGCGTGCCCCCGATGCCGCCGCGCTGGGCGGCGGGCGCGAGGTAGAGGTGGTCGAGCCACTGTCCGCGCAGGGCGGCGAACCCGGCCACCCGGCCGTGCAGGTCGGCGACCCACACCTGCGACGAGGGGAGCATGACGCCGGCGATCCACGCCCGGGTCTCCTCGTCGGAGTGCAGCCGGGGCAGATAGGTCATCGCGGCCCGGGCGGCGAGGAACACCTCGGCGACGTCGTCGGCGTCAGCGGGCCCGGCGCGGCGGATGAGCGGCACAGTGTCGTGAGCGGGCCGGCCCGCGCGACGTGGCCGGGCGGTGGAGGCGTCCGCGCTCACGCGCCGGTCTCCAGCGCGTCGCGCGCCGCCATCAGGGCGAAGCCGAGCAGGTTGAGGCCCTGCCAGGTCGAGGGGGAGGCGGCGCGTTCGTCGCCCGCGGCCAGGCCGATGCCCCAGATCCGGTCGAGTGGGCTGGCCTCCACGAGGACCCGGCGTCCGGTCGCGAGAAGGAAGCGCGAAAGCTCGGGGTTCTGGCCGAACTTGGCGACGCTGCCGCGGACCACGATGTCGAACCGGTGGGTGACCCAGACCTGCTCGTCGAAGCCGCGTACGGCCCGGCCGAGCTTCTTGGCCTCGGCCGGGTGGCCGGCCGCGAGGACCTGTTCGGCGGTCCGCGCGTCGCCGAACAGCCAGGCCTTGTGCGCCATCATGTAGTGCTCGGCGGAGGCGAAGGTGTGGCCGTCCTCGGTGAAGGCGACGGGCCACCACTGTGACAGGCAGCCGGGACCGACGCCGCCGTCGCGGGCCGGCCGGTGGCCCCAGAAGTACAGGTAGCGCAGGGAACGGCCCGCCTGCTCGGCGGCGATCGCCTCTTCCACGGTGCGAGGCGGCGATATCTGCTCGGACACGCCCACACCGTCCCACAGGCGGCCTCGTTCCGGCCATCGAGTTACGGCAGGCCCCGCGCGCCCGAGGCGACGGCCTGACGCGGACGGCCCAACCGGCGGCGGGCCTCCCCCGGGGCTGTGCCCGGGGGAGGCCCGATCCCTCGTTGTCGTCGCCGGTCTACCTGTATCCGGCGGCGACGATGTTGGCCTGCACCTCGTTCTCGGTGGCCGCGGTCGGGTAGCCGGACGTCATGACGCCTTCGTAGAAGGTGCCGGCGGAGCCGTGGCTGTTGTCGCCGCCGATGCCGAGGATGATGGCGCCCTCCTTCTTCATCGGGTTGTAGCCCGAGGCGTTGGGCCGCTTGCCGTCGTAGAAGGTCGACAGACCGCCCGACTGGGCGTTGCCGGCCCGGATCGCCCAGTGGTTGGGCTCACCCTTGACGATGGCGGTCAGGTAGCGGTGGTTCACGCTCGGGTCGTTGGCGTTGTAACCGGGGTTCACCCCGGAGAACAGGCCGTTCTCCAGGTCGGCCATGACCCAGGGGCCGTTGCCCGTGCCGTAGCCCCACACCTTGATGTTGCCGAAGTAGATGGCCTCCATCGTGCCGTTGCCGTTGTCGCGGCTGTTGGTCTCGGCGTTGCCGTAGTCGAAGCAGCAGCCGCCGTTGTAGTGGGTGCCGTCGAATACCGCGTACATGCCCTCCGGCTGGTCGCCCCTGGCGACGCCGTTGGTGGCGTTGTTGCGGTAGCCGACGCCGGGGTCGACGTAGACGCCGTACGCCTTGTGGCCGTAGACCGTGGTCGGCGCCTTGGTGGCGGTCGCGAGGTTGTCGTAGCCGCCCGCGGCCGGGCCGGAGAACCCGCCGGGAGGCGCCTGGGTGAGGTGGTTGTTCCGGCCGGACTGGTCGTAGATCTTGGTGATGAGGCAGGTGGTGTTCGCGCAGAACGCGTCCTGCGCGGCGCCGTCGGCGGCGCCGCCCGTGCTCAGCACGCCGATGTCGCGCGTGGTGTTGTCGGAGGAGCGGCGCACCTGGTAGAGCGAGCCGTTGTAGTTCGCGTACAGGGCCCGGGTCGTGCTGTGCGCCGCCACGCACGGCGTGCCGCCCGCGGCGTAGATGTCACACGGCTGCCTGGACGACGGCGGCGAGGGAGACGCGGAGGGCGAGACGCTGGGGGAGGCTGTGGGGGAGGCGGTGGGGGAGGTGCCGGGCGACGGGGAGGTGACGCCGCCGGTGCAGGTCACGCCGTTGAGGGCGAAGCTCGACGGCGCCGGGTTGGAGCCGTTGAACGCTCCGTTGAACCCGAAGCTGGTGCTGCCGCCGCTGGGGATGGCGCCGTTGTAGGAAACGTTGGTGACCGTGACCTGGGAGCCTGACTGGGTGTAGGTGCCGTTCCACAGCTGGGTGATGGTCTGCCCGGCGGAGAACGACCAGGTCAGCTTCCAGCCGTTGACCGGGTCACCGAGGTTGTCGATGCTCACGTTCGTGCCGAAGCCGCCCGGCCACTGGTTGGTGACCGTATAGGTCACCTTGCATCCGGACGCGGCCGCCGACGCGGCGTGCGTACCGGCCACACCGACGCCGGCCGTCAACAGCGCGGCGACGGCGGCGGCCGACAGCCTCAACCGCCGGTGGAAGGAGCTGACATGTCGCACAGGTGTTTCCCCAATCTGTGAGTGGCCGATTCGTGAGTCACGGCATCCCGCTCGGTCACGGGCTCGTGCAGGTCACGCCGGTGGGGGCGATCGAGCCGTCGCCCTCGGCGGTGAATCCGAACGTCGTCGACCCGTTGCCGGCGACGGTGCCGTTGTAGGGGGCGTTCCTGACGGTGATCGCGCCGCTGGTGCCGGTGTTCACGCCGTTCCACAGGCTCGTGACGGTCTGCCCGCCGGCCAGGGTCATCGTCACGGTCCAGCCGTTGAGCGCGGCCGATCCGGTGTTGCCGACGGTCACCTCGCTCTGGAAGCCGCCGCCCCAGTTGTTGACGAGCCGGTACGTCGCCGTGCACCCGCCGGGTCGCCCGCTCGGCGACGGCGTGGGGGACGGCGTGGGGGACGGAGACGGTGTGAGGGACGGCGACGGCGTGGGAGTCGGTGAAGGGGTCGCGCCGCCGCTGACCCGATAGACGACGGTGCCATGCGACGGCACACTCGCCGAGATGGTGCCGGTGCTGCCGCTGACGGCGTTCGTCCACGCGTCGCGCAGGGTGAAGGAACCGCCGGACAGCCCGATCGCGGACGCGGTGGTGCTGATCGTGGTGGTGCTGCCGCCCTGGTTGAACAGGGCGACCGCGACGTCGCCGTTGGCGAGCTTCTTGGCCAGCACGCGCCGGGTCCCGTCATTGCTGATCTGGCGGGCCTGGAGACCGAGCGGGTCCTGGTTGACGGCGATGAGGTTCTGGTTCTTCAGGATCGCCGCCGTCGCCGAGTCCATGCCGCGCAGATCGTTTCCGGCGATCAGGGGTGAGGCCATCATCGCCCAGAGGGCGAAGTGACTGCGCATCTCGGTGTCGGTCATGCCGCCCCGGCCGACCTCCATCATGTCCGGGTCGTTGAACGCTCCCGGTCTCGCGTACGACGCGAGTGGGACGGTGACGTTGACGATGTTCTGGATGCCCATCGGATAGCCGTTGGTCTGACCGGTGTCCCACTTGTTGGTGATGTCCTCGGTCGTCCGCCACATGTTGGCGACGTCGCCCCAGTCGCGCTGCGGCCCCGTCTTCGCGTGGATGCTGTTGGGGTTGATGCTGTAGACGATCGGCCGCCCGGTCGCCGCCAGCGCGTCACGCATCTTCGCGAACGTACGGACCTGGTCGTCGATGCTGCCGTTGGGCGAGCACCAGTCGTACTTCAGGTAGTCCACGCCCCAGGCGGCGAACTGCCGGGCGTCCTGGACCTCGTGTCCCTGGCTGCCGGTCGCGCCCGGGTAGCCGCCGAAGTACTGCGCGCAGGTCTTGTCCACCGGCACCTGGTAGATGCCGAACTTCAGCCCCTTGGCGTGCAGGTAGTCGCCGAGCGCCTTCATCCCGCTGGGGAATCGCGAGGGGTTGCCCTGGAGGTTCCCCGCGGAGTCGCGGGTGGGGTTGAACCAGCAGTCGTCGACCACGACGTACGTATAGCCCAGGTCGCGCAGGCCGGAGCCGACGATGGTGTCGGCCATCTGCTTGATCAACGTCTCGTTGATATTGCAGCCGAACGTGTTCCAGCTGTTCCAGCCCATGGGCGGCGTGCGGGCCACGCCGTTCTCCAGGGCGTCGGCCGGGTGCTGCAGGGCGATCGGGGCGCCTGCGAGAACGACCGCGGCGAGTAGAACTCCCAGTTTCCGCACGGATCCTCCTTTGGTGAGCTACGGACGCATGGCGAATGACGAGGATCAAGGGCTCGTGCAGGTGGCGGTGGGCGTGGCCGCGGGCAACGCGGTGCGGAACCATGCGGACGTGTTCATGCGCACTCCAGGGGGGACACGGCGACCACGCCGCGCACGGTGATGCCGGTTGCGGGGAACTGAGGCCGGCCGGCGCTCCATCGACGTTCACGAGAGCGAAAGCCGGATCTGGTGAATTCGCCGGCCCGACGCCTCCGCGGATGCGGCGCTCACGGCGCCGTAACCGGGAACCCTGCCGCGCACCACCGACCCCGGCAGGAGTCCGCTTCGGGACTCAGTGTGGAAACCTCGACGAAACCTGTCAAGGCATCACGAAAAAGTTTCGTAGAGGCACGAGGGAGACGGTTCCCGCTGCCTGCGCTGATCGGCGATAGGAATAATGAACGTTCCGCAAGTCCGTCGTAGAACGTTCTATCGGTCTGCGACCGGGCCTCCGAAGCCGAGAACGTTATGGCGGCACGGCGGTGAAAATTTCACCACCCGAACCTGACGAGGGACCGGCCCCCGCCGTGATGGGGAGCAGGTGGGGCGGGCCGCCGGCCGTCCGAAGGCGGGCGCGGAGAAGGCGCGGCCCTTGACGAGGCTCCCTCGCGTCGTATTTGCTCCGGCGCACCACCACCACACATGCTCCGACAGAGAAGGACAGACTCCGCCAATCAATTGTTAGCGTTAACAGCACGACCCGCCCTCTCCGCCCGCTCGTGAGAGCTCCGAGCCGCCCGTGCTGTCGCCGACCACATGAAAGTCGTGAAACGAACCCCGGGAGTACGGATGAAGGTCCCTCGCCTGCGGCCCTGGCTTGCCATCGGGCTCGTCGCCGTGGCCGGCGCAGTCGGTGCGCTGACCGCGCCCGCCGCGCATGCGGCCACGGGCTGCCGCGTGGACTACTCGGTGACGAACCAGTGGCCGGGTGGCTTCGGCGCGAACGTGAGCATCGACAACCTCGGTGACCCGGTCAACGGCTGGAAGCTGACCTGGTCGTTCTCCGCCGGGCAGACCATCACCCAGCTGTGGAACGGCACCTATACCCAGTCCGGCTCGCAGGTCACGGTCACCAACGCCTCCTACAACGGCGCCATCCCCAGCGGCGGCAGCACCAGCTTCGGGTTCAACGGAGCGTTCAACGGCTCCAACCCGGCGCCGTCGAGCTTCGCCCTCAACGGCGTGACCTGCACCGGCGGCGTCACCGGTTCACCCAGCCCCAGCCCGTCCGCGAGTCCCTCCGCGAACGCTTCCCCGAGTCCTTCGGCCAGCCCGTCAACCACACCGGTGGCGAGCAAGCCGTGCGACATCTACGCCTCCGGGGGCACGCCGTGCGTGGCCGCGCACAGCACGACACGGGCGCTCTTCCGCTCCTACAGCGGCAACCTGTACCAGGTGCGGCGCTCCTCCGACAACGCGACCAGGAACATCGGCGTGCTGACCGCGGGCGGCATCGCCAACGCGGCGGCGCAGGACTCCTTCTGCGCCGGCACCACCTGCGTCATCACGGTCGTGTACGACCAGTCCGGGCACGGCAACGACGTCGCCTACCAGGGACCCGGCGGTGCCGGCGGCAGGGACACCCCCGCGACGGCGACATCCGAGTCGCTGACGGTCGGCGGCGGGAAGGCCTACTCCCTGTACATCAAGCCCGGCAACAGCTACTGGCGGGACGGTCACCTGACCGGCGTGCCAACCGGCAGCGCGCCCGAGGGCATGTACATGATCACCAGCGGCACCCACGTCAACAGCGGCTGCTGCTTCGACTACGGCAACAGCGAGACGACCAGGAAGGCCGACGGGGCCGGCGCGATGGACGCCATCTACTTCGGCACGAGCTGCTGGTTCGGCGGCTGCTCCGGCTCCGGCCCGTGGGTGCAGGCCGACCTCGAATACGGTCTCTACCCCGGTGGCAGCTCGTCGTGGAACCCCAACCAGAGGGCGTTCACCAGCAAGTTCGTCACCGCGATGCTGAAGAACAACGGCACGTCGCGCTTCGCCATCAAGGGCGGCAACGCGCAGTCCGGCGCGATGACCACGCTGTGGGACGGCGCGCTTCCCCGCGGCTACAGCCCGATGAGGAAGCAGGGCGCGATCATCCTGGGCAGCGGCGGCGACTGCTGTGCCACCAACACCAACCTGAGCCAGGGCACCTTCTACGAGGGAGCCATCGTCTCGGGTTACCCGTCCGATGCCACCGAGAACGCGGTCCAGGCCGACGTCACCGCCGCCGGCTACCGCTGATCGAGAACGGGGCGGTGCTCGAGCAGGCGGCGGACCCCGGCCGGTCACGGCCGGCCGGGGTGAGCGGCGGGGGTGAGCGGCCGGTCGTGACCGGATGGCCGGTTCGAGGATGACGCGGCGGCCTAAGGCTTCGAGCCGGACGCCTCCACGACGTGGACCTGGAACGAGGCGGTCTCCCTCGTGCCTGTCACCGTGTAGGAGACCGTCACGGTTTGCGTCCCGGGGACGGCCGGGTCGTATCCGGACACGGAGTATCCGCCGTACCCCTCCGCCAGGACCTCGTCGTTCACGCCGTCGGTGTAGTCCGCCGTGACCACGAGGCCGGTCAGATCGAGGGACTGACCGACGGCGTAGACGGTCGTGGCCGGCGGCGTCCTCACCGAAACCGACGACAGGTCCGCGCAGCGCAGGGCGGCGTGTTCCGCCTGGGTCAGCGCGAAGACGTGCCCGTGGCGGATCACTCCGTCCGCGAGGGCGTAGCCCGGCGTCTCCCAGGTGACGGGCGTCCACTCGCCGGACGCGAGGTCCTTGCCCCAGTAAGGGCTGAGCTGCTCCTCCATGTAGTCCCCCGCGGGTGCGCCGGCCCACATCTGGTCCGCCCACAGGTAGTAGCCCTTCCCGCGTACGTCGCCGGGGTTCGCCTTGACGACCATCGGCGCCTCGGCGTACGTGGTGTTCATCGCGTCGTGGGTGATGCAGCCCCTGACGAGCTCCCAGTCCTCGGGCGGCGCGAGCACGGACGCCGCCCGCTCCTGGTAGATGTCCTCAGAGGCGCATCCGGCTACGTACGCGGTGACCCCGACGCCGGTGGAGACGCGGTCGGTGACGAACCGGTGGTACGACCCGTCCGCGTCGTCCCGGATGATGACGGCGTCGAGCGTCCCGTGGCCGGGCCTGCCACTCATCACCTTCGCCGGAGTGAACGTCACGAAGTCGCGCGTCGTGGCGTAGAGGGTCTGGTTCCTCGTCAGCGGATAGCGGCCGTTCGGGTCGTCGCGGTCAGACGTGTAGTACGTCCCGGGTGGATACATGGACGACGTCCAGTAGACGACGTAGGCCCCGATCGTCTCGTCCCAGATCGCCTCCGGAGCGAACGCCATCCCCGCCTCGTCCGGGGCCACCCGGACGTGCCGTTGCTCCGACCAGGTCCGCAGGTCACGCGACTCCCAGATTTCGATGCAGCGACTGGCGTCGCTCTGTGCCCAGTCCCAGCCCTTCCACCCGTACGCCGTGCCGTCGACGTTCAGATCGGTGGCGACGAGGTAGAACATGTCCCCCTCAGGCGACCGGACGATCGACGGGTCGCGCACGGCGTGCATGCCCTTGGTGGACTGGAGGACCATCTGCCCGTTGTCGACCGCCACCCACCGGGTCGGGTCGTCGCCGACGCTCGTGGCCATGTAGATCTGCTGCCCCGCGCGGCTGTTCGACCTGGCGAAGTTCACCATCCCATACCGCGAGAACGGGGCGAGCTTCACCGCGGGCCGCACCGTCAGGAGGAACGCACGGCGCGCCTCGACGGCGTCGACGGTGACGCGCGCCGTCAGGGTCACCGTGGCCGGGCCGGCCCCGGCCGGTGGGCGCTTCACCACGCCCGCCGCGATCGCACCGTCCGCTTGGTCGGACACGATGTCCGGGTTCGACGAGGTCCACCGCACCACCGCGTCCGGCGCCGCCGCCACGGTCGTCGGCAGGGTCACGTTCCCCCGCACGTCGTCGGCGTTGGGAATCGCGATCCGCGCCAGGGCCTGCTCCGCGCGCCCGGCCGCCGCGGCGCCTTCCACGTGTGCCACCTGACCGTCTCCCCTCACAGGCTCACGGCCGCGAGCGCCGTCGTCGGCGCCGCGGCATGCCGTCGCCGCCGGTCTGTCGTCACCACTGCCAGTCTCCGTGGAAGATTCGCCGTCCGCCTGGGCAGGCGGATGTTCAGGTTCCGAGGGGGGTGCCGCGGCTGTTGAGGATGATCAGTTTTTCGATGCGGCGGCGGCGTCGGATGCTGGTGAGGCGGAGGGTGAGGACGGCGATGACGAGCAG
>NZ_JBITJO010000014.1:0-72091 GCF_044460045.1 Microbispora rosea
AGGTCGTGGCGGTAGCGGTCGGGGTAGGTCGCGGCCAGCTCTCGCCGGATCTCGACGGCCTCCTCGTCCACGGGCAGGGCGTCTGCCGGGCGGCCCACCTCCAAGTACCGTGCACCGAGGTTGGACAGGGATGCGGCGAGGTCGTGGCGGTAGCGGTCGGGGTAGGTCGCGGCCAGTTCGCGGTAGATGGTGACGGCCTGCTCGGCCGCCGGGAGGGCGTCTGCCGGACGGCCCAGTTCTGAGTACCGTACGCCGAGGTTGGTCAGCGAGCGGGCGAGGTCGGGGCGGTAGCGGTCGGGGTAGGTCGCGGCCAGTTCGCGGTAGATGGCGACGGCCTGCTCGGTCACCGGGAGGGCGTCTGCCGGGCGGCCCAGCTCCGAGTATGTGATGCCGAGGTTGGACAGCGAGGAGGCGAGGGTGGGGCGGTAGCGGTCGGGGTAGGCGGCGGCCAGTTCGCGGTAGATGGTGACGGCCTGCTCTTCTACGGGCAGGGCGTCTGCTGGGCGGCCCAGCTCCGAGTACCGTACGCCGAGGCTGGACAGCGATCCCGCGAGGTCGGGGCGGTAGCGGTCGGGGTAGATCGCGGCCAGTTCGCGGTAGATGGTGACGGCCTGCTCGGTCACCGGGAGGGCGTCTGCTGGGCGGCCCAGTTCTGAGTACCGTACGCCGAGGTTGATTAGGGATGCGGCGAGGTCGGGGCGGTAGCGGTCGGGGTAGGTCGCAGCCAGTTCGCGGTAGATGGTGACGGCCTGCTCGGTGACCGCGAGGGCGTCTGCTGGGCGGCCAATCTGGGAGTACCGTATGCCGAGGTTGGACAGTGAGCGGGCGAGGTCGGGGCGGTAGCGGTCGGGGTAGGCGGCGGCCAGTTCCCGGTAGGTGGCGACGGCCTGCTCGGTCACCGGGAGGGCGTCTGCCGGGCGGCCCAGCTCCGAGTATGTGATGCCGAGGTTGGACAGCGAGGAGGCGAGGGTGGGGCGGTAGCGGTCGGGGTAGGCGGCGGCCAGTTCGCGGTAGATGGTGACGGCCTGCTCTTCTACGGGCAGGGCGTCTGCCGGGCGGCCCATATAGGAGCATGTGGTGCCAAGGTTGGTCAGCGAGCGGGCGAGGTCGTGGCGGTAGCGGTCGGGGTAGGTCGCGGCCAGTTCGCGGTAGATGGTGACGGCCTGCTCGGTCACCGCGAGGGCGTCTGCTGGGCGGCCCAGTTCTGAGTACCGTACGCCGAGGTTGGACAGTGAGCGGGCGAGGTCGGGGCGGTAGCGGTCGGGGTAGGTCGCGGTCAGCTCTCGCCGGATTTCGACGGCCTCCTCTTCTACGGGCAGGGCGTCTGCCGGGCGGCCCACCTGGGAGTAGACGGAGCCGAGATTGGACAGCGATCCGGCGAGGTCGGGGCGGTAGCGGTCGGGGTAGGTCGCGGCCAGTTCGCGGTAGATGGTGACGGCCTGCTCGATCACCGCGACGGCGTCTGCTGGGCGGCCCAGCTCCGAGTACCGTACGCCGAGGCTGGACAGCGATCCGGCAAGGTCGGGGCGGTAGCGGTCGGGGTAGGTCGCGGCCAGTTCGCGGTAGATGGTGACGGCCTGCTCGTTCAGGGGCAGGGCGTCTGCTGGGCGGCCCAGCTCCGAGTACCCTACGCCCAGGTCGGCCAGCGAACGGGCAAGGTCGGGGCGGTAGCGGTCGGGGTAGGTCGCGGCCAGTTCGCGGTAGATGGTGACGGCCTGCTCGTTCAGGGGCAGGGCGTCTGCCGGGCGGCCCACCTCCGATAGATGGGCACCCAAGGCGGATAGCCAACCTGCACTTTCACCGGGATTAGCATCTGCCGGAATGCTGTCCAGCAGCCTTCGGGCGAGCACAGCATTGGCCTCCGCCCAGGTGTCTGACGGATAAGGCAGGGCAGCGTACAACGCCTGCAGCGTCTCTCGGGATGCCGGAATTGAGCCGACCTCACCGACCACTTTGGGCAGTAGCTGTTGCAACAGCTCAGTAGCAGTATCGAGCTCCTGGGCCGCCCGAGCCAGTGTCACGAGAGCTTGTCGGCGTTGACGTTCATCAACGCACTCCATGCATGCATCCAGCAACTCGGAAATCCCGTACAGGGTCTGGGTAACGTGCAGTTCGGCTAACCTGTCCGGGCGTAGCCGTCCTAGCCACTCGTGACTATCCGTCGGTGGGTACAACTCGCGGAGCCACTCGGCGAGTCGCCCCGCGTCCACAAGTACCGGGCGACCTGGTATCCGCTGCACTACTTCCGTCGCTTGTGCGCGATCACGGGCACCCAGCAGAGTGCCAATAGCAACCAATTGCTCAATAGTTGTCAAGCCTAGTCCATGTCCACCACCCAAGAATCCCCAGGCCGCAGCGCTCTGCTGCCAGTAGCGACGTTCATGGCCGAGCAGCTCATTCAGCACATCAGCTACCTTCAGCCGCACCTGCATGCCGCCCGTACGGGCCGAGCGCAGTACCGCCACCAGAGCAGCCGCGTGCAAATCTAGGATCCGGGGCTCCTGGTCGCCGAACTCAACAATCACACGTGCGGGGGCACTTACACCGACCTTCTCGGCGAAGAAAGGGACCGCTCGCATCACCTCGCCCTGTTGAGCGCCAAGGCTGTGGTCCTGGGCAAGTTGAATTCCCTCCCCAGCTTCGGCAACCATCTGCCGTACCCGGACCGATCCGCCGCCGAGACGCTGCCACCATTCCCCGGCACTTCGGGCCACCAACAGCACCCGCGTCCGTCTCGCCTCATCTGCAGCGACCTCCTGTAGCAGGGACGCCAGATCGGTGCGGGTTTCGGCGTAGTCAACCACCATAAGTAGTTTGCCCTGCTCGGCCGCCCGCCATCTCGACAAGGCTTCCTTCTCCGCGTCGTCGCGAACCTCCACAAATCCCCATGAAGAGTCGAGCCGGTTGCTCAACTCCACGGCAAGCCGGGACTTGCCCACCCCGCCTGAGCCAACCAGTAATCGCAATCGCCCAGAATCCCGTGTGTGACACCAGTTCAGCAGTTCAGAGAGTTCCTGGTCTCTGCCCCGGAATGGGACCACCTGCTGGGAAGGGTGCAGCATGTACGCCACACTGTCTTTAGGCGTATCGGGTAACAGTTCTGCCACGTCTTCCAGGGACCGAAGGGCTTCGTCGCGCTGTTTCCAGTGCTCCCACAACGTCGGTGCGAACGCGCCAGCGGCACCACCGGCGGCAGCCCACAAGACTGTACCGAGGGGCTTGCTGTCCGCCGCTGCCGCCGCACCCGCCGCGGTAGCGGCGACTGCGAAAGCTGTCGCCAAGCGCCATCGCAAGGTCATGTCTCATTATCTAGGCCACCTTCGACGTACCAGGCATGGTCTGTTACGTAATCGCAAGCGCGGCGCCTGAGAAAACCCAGTGGATACCCTGATCGTCCATGCAGCAGCTCGCGCTCTTCGATATGGACAACACCCTCATAGACCTTGACGCGGCGTTCCGGATGTGGGTTGAGGAGTTCGCCAGCGAGCACCGGTTGAAGGACGGGGCGGTCGACTGGCTGATCGGGCTTGACCGGGACGGCTACCCACACCGAGAGGTGTTTTTCGGCAAGGTACGTGAGCGCTTCGCCCTGCCTGCTTCGGTGGAGGAGTTGTGGGGCCGCTATCGGAGGCGGATGCCGTACCTCGTGCGCTGTCGACCTGAGGTGCTGGACGGCCTGGGCCAGCTACGCGCTTCCGGGTGGCGCGTCGCTATCGTCACCAACGGGACCGCAGACAACCAGCTTGGGAAGATTCAGCAAACAGGGTTGGCCGAGGCCGTAGACGCGTTTGCGCTGTCAGGGGCCGAGGGCATCCGGAAGCCCGATATCGGTTTGTTCGAGATCGCGGCCAAGCGGTGTGGGGTGACTCTCGACCGGGGCGGGTGGATGATCGGTGACAATCTCACCGCGGATATAACGGGTGGACGAGCGGCCGGCCTCCGGACGATCTGGATCGACCGAGGAACCTGGCCCGGAGTCGACCACCAGGCCGACCATGTAGTCACGGACGTACTCCAGGCCATCGAGATCTTGCAGACGAGCAACGAAGGCGGCAGCTCACGATGACAGCAGTGGTGACAGCAACGTCGGCCACCAAAACCATCCGGCGGCAGCTATTCACCGCCCTCTGGCCTCGGCCTCCTGCAGAGGAGCAGGGTGATTGTTCCGCCTGAAAAGCGGAAGGTCGGCAGTTCGACCCTGCCCCTGACCACCACCCTTGAACAGCCCAAACGCCCCGAGCCGATCACGGCCGGGGCGTTCTTGTTTGGCTTTGACGACAACGTCTCCTGGCTAGGGCGTGCGGCTCCTACTGGCATCGCTTGGCAGCTCTGCTCTGTTTCGCACCGATCGCATGGCCTCAGCTCGCGCTTGCTGGCGGCACCCAAAGTCAGTTCTTCGGTCGAGTCGCCGATGAGTCCACATAGCCGGGAGCCGTGGTAGACCCGAGGCCGGCCATGGTTCCTGACGTTGACAGTCGGGTAGTCCCGCCAGCCCATCACTTCTGCGATCTCAGCCGCTGCCCTCTCTTCAGCAGACCTTATGGCGTCTTCAACTGCGTCCGACGATCTCGCGGACCACGTGCGGAGGCACGCCCAGATCGAGGAGGAACGAGACGGCGGTGTGCCGGATGTCGTGAAATCGGTACGTCTCCAGTCGGGCACGCTTCCGGACCGCGTAGACGTGCCGCAACAGTGAACCCGGGGCGCGTATGGAGGCTGAGGTTGGTGATGGTGTGGGCAGGGTGCGCTTTAGCTGCCCGAGGAGCTGTCCAGGGAGCGCTCCGGGCCCGGGCACGGCCGGCACGTCCGTGGCGCCCTGCGCTTCGAGTCACGCGAGCACCCGCGCTCCCACACCGGCCCATACGGTACGAAGTTGCTCTCGGATGATATCTGACGCCTAAGGGTAACAACTGGTCGAGGAGGGAGCATGGACGCGGACGAAGGGGATAAGCCTGGTGATCCGGGCCGCCTGCTTATCATCGGGGGCGCCGAGTGCCGCGGTTCCGGCCTGCTCGAGCGATTCGTGGAGCTGTCCGGCGGCGAGGCGGCCCAGATCGTGCTGGTCACTACGGCCACCGGGGCGCCCGAGGAGGTGCACGCCGACTACGAGCGGGTGTTCCGCAAGCTCGGCGTGGACCACACCAGGGAATTGCGGCTGCGCGGGCGCTCCGACGCCGACGGCGACAACGCGGCCAAGCTCCTCGACGACGCCACGGGTGTGTTCTTCTCCGGCGGCGACCAGTCGCGGCTGCGCGCCCTGGTCGGCTCACGGGCCAACGAGATCCTGCGCGACCGGCTGCGCACAGGCGGCGCGGTCATCGCCGGGACCAGCGCCGGCGCCACCGCCATGGGCCGCACGATGATCCTCGGCGGCGAGGGCTCCAGCGTGTCCGCCGCCACGGTCCGCACCGGCCCGGGGCTCGGCCTGCTCCCGAAGGCGCTCATCATCGACACGCACTTCAGCGAGCGCGGCCGGCTCCCCCGGCTGCTCAGCGCCATGGCACTCGACCTGGAGTACCTGGCCGTCGGCATCGGCGAGAACACCGGGATCCTGGTCGACGGCACCCGCTTCGAGGTGCTCGGCGCCGGCGTGGCCACGGTGGCTGACGGGCGGAACGCCACGGTCATCCACGCCGCCGGAGACGAAGATCCGATCACCCTGTTCGGCGTCCGGCTGCACCTGCTGCCCGCCGGGTGTGTCTTCGACATCGCGACCCGCGAGGCCACCATCGGGCCCGCCCACGACCGGTACTGATCACCGCCGGCCCGCCCATCCGCCCAACCCTTGGGGAGTGTCACGTGCGTCTCGACGACCTGCGTCACCTGAGCGGACCCAACTCATTCAGCACCCGGCCGGTCACCATCGCGCGGCTCGAGCTCGAGGAGCTGACCGGCCGGAACACCACCGAGTACCCGGGCTTCGCCGGGCGGCTGACCGCGGCCCTGCCCGGGCTGGCCGAGCACCACTGCGCAGCCGGGCGTCCGGGCGGGTTCCTGGAGGCGATGGCCCGGGGCACCTACTTCGGCCACGTCACCGAGCACGTGACGCTGGAGCTGTCCAGCCTGGTGGGTCGCGACGTGTACCTGGGCCGGACCATGTGGGCCGGCGCCGACGGCCGCTACGACGTGATGACCGAGTGCCCGCAGGACGAGCCCGCGCAGTCCTCGGTGCCGGCCGAGCTGCTGGAACTGGCCATCACCACGGTCAAGCACATTCTCCTTGAACGCATCCCCGACCTGCCGCTCGAACTGGCCAGGATCGCTCGGATCGTGGATCGGGAGCGCCTCGGCGTGAGCACGGCCGCGCTCGCGGGCGCGGCCCGCCGCCGGGGGATACCAGTCCGCCGGGTCGGCCGGCTGAGCATGCTACGGCTCGGCTACGGGCGCTATCGCCGGCTGGTGTGCGCCGCGCTGACCGAGCAGACGTCGGTGATCGGTGTGGACATCGCGTCCGACAAGATGCTAACCAAGCAGCTGCTGACCGACGCGGGCATCCCGGTGCCCGATGGGGTGGTGGCCTGGAGCGCGGCCGACGCCGCCGGGGCGCTGGGCCGGCTCGGCGGGCCGGTCGTGATCAAACCGCTCCACGGCAACCACGGTGCCAACGTGACCGTCGGCGTGACCACCGCCGCGGCCGCGGCCGCCGCATACGCTCAGGCGGCGGCCGACGGCGAGGGCGCGATCGTGGAGAAGTTCGTGCCCGGCACCGACTACCGGGTGCTGGTGGTCGACGGCCAGGTGGTGGCCGCGGCCGAGCTGCGGCCCGCCTCGGTGACCGGCGATGGTGCCTCTGACATCACCCAACTCGTCGATATGGTGAATGCCGACCCGCGCCGGGGCGAGGGCCACTCCCGAGAGCTGACCAAGATCAATCTGGACGAGCGCGCGCTCGCGCACCTGGAGGCCCAGGACCTGGGCCCGGCGTCGGTCCCGGCCCGCGGCCAGCTCGTGACCCTGCGCCGGAACGCGAACCTGTCCACCGGCGGAACCAGCCGCGACGTGACCGACCTGGTGCACGAGGACGTGGCCGACATGTGCCGCCGGGCCGCGGCCGTGGTCGGCCTGGACATCTGCGGCATCGACGTGCGGCTGGCCGACATCGCGGCACCGATGCGCTGCGGCGGGGCCGGTCACGGCGAGGCCGAGCCTGGCGCCGTGCTCGAGGTGAACGCGTGCCCGGGGCTGCGGATGCACCTGTCCCCGGCCGAGGGGGCGCCGCGGGATGTGGCCGGCGCGGTGATCGACAGCCTGTACCCGCCCGGCGCCCCAACTCGGGTCCCGGTCGTCGCGGTCACCGGGACCAACGGGAAGACCACGACGGTCCGCATGATCGGCCACATCCTGAGCAAGGCCGGGATGCGGGTGGGGATGTCCACCACGGATGGGGTCTACTCGGGCGGCCGGCTGGTCTACGACGCCGACGCCTCGGGCCCGCGGTCCGCGGACATGGTGCTCGACGACATCAGCATCGAGGCCGCGGTGCTGGAGACGGCGCGCGGCGGGATCATCCGCGGTGGGCTCGGCTACAACCAGGCCGACGTGGCCGTGGTCACCAACATCACCGCCGACCACCTGGGCGCGGACGGCGTGGAGGATCTCGGCGAGCTGGTCGAGGTGAAGGCGCTGGTCGCCGAGGAGGTTCGCGAGGGCGGGACCGTGGTGCTGAACGCCGACGACCCATTGGTCGCCGCGCTCGCCGACCGGCCGCGGGTGCGCAGGAACGCGTCCGTGATCAGGTATTTCAGCCTGGTGAACGGCAACCCGGTCATCGAACGGCACCGGCAGGCGGGCGGCCTGGCCTACGAGCTTCGCAACGGCGAGCTGGTCGAGTTCGATGCGGACCGGGATCGGGCGCTGCTCAGCGTGGCCGAGCTGCCCGGCGCGTTCGGCGGGCTCGCCCCGCACGTGATCGCGAACGCGCTGGCCGCGGTGGCGGCCTGCCGCGGGCTCGGGGTCAGCGCCAAGGACATCCGGCGCGCGCTGGGCACGTTCACGCCGGGCGAGTCGAACCCGGGGCGCGGCAACGTCTACCTGGCCGGCGGCCCGGTGATATTGGACTACGGCCACAACGCCGCCGCGCTCGACGCGACCGGCCGCATGATCAGCGATGTCTGGGACGGCGAGCCCGTGGCCGCGATCACGCTGCCCGGGGACCGCCGCGACGATCTGGTGGCCCGCTCGGCCGAGGCCGTCGCCGCGTGGTTCGGCCGGGTCGTCGTCTACGAGGACGCCGACAAGCGCGGCCGCCGCCCCGGTGAGATGACCGGGCTGATCGCGGAGGCCATGCGCCGGGCCCGGCCCGGCATCGGCCTCGCCACCGCCGAAGGACCGCAGGCTGCCCTGCGCATCGCGGTCACGATGGCCGCCGGCCACCCGGTCCTGTTCGTCTACGAGAAGCTAGCCATGGCCCGCCAGGCCCTCGAGGCCCTGAACGCCCGCCCCTGGCCCGCCGGCGCAGTCCCGCCCGCACCCGCCGACGCCGGTCCCGCCTGCTCCTTCTATCGAGACGCCGCAATCACGGATGACTGAAAGCCCCCTCCGGGGGATGAAGGCGAAGGGGTGAGCTGCCGAGGGTTTTCGGAACGCTTCGAGCCTGTGCCGCCGACTACAGGACGTAGGGCTGACGACAACGGCGACGACAACGTCGGCCACCACGAGCACACCGCGGCAGCCGTCCACAGCCTTCTGGCCTCGTGTGGGCCGAGCGGAGCAGGGCGGTCGGTCTGCCTGAAAAGCGGAAGGTCGGCAGTTCGACCCTGCCCCTGACCACCACCCTTGAACAGCCCAAACGCCCCGAGCCGATCACGGCCGGGGCGTTCTTGTTGAGCGTTGACGACAACGCCGAGCTGGTGAAGTCGCGCGCACGGCTCGGACGCGGCGGCGGCCTCCGCACGCGCGGCCCCGCGGCGGGCGCTTGACGTGTTGCTGCGGCTGTTCGCGCCGTTCCTGCCGATGGTGACCGAGGAGGTGTGGTCGTGGTGGCGGGACGGTTCCGTCCACCTTGCGCCGTGGCCCTTGTCCGAGGAGCACAGCGGCGCGTACGACGTCCCGCCGCTCATGCGAGAGAGTCATGGGAGCTCTACGGCCCAATCGTGATGAAGGGGACGCGGATGTCGGCGGGCTACAACCGCGTGGAGCTGGCGCTGATCATCGGCTTCCTACGCGGCACCCGCGAGCTCTACGAGCGAAACTTAGAGCAGGTGCGCCATCTGTAAGCTTAGATTCGATTGTGTCCAATATGCGCGACATTGTGGCGAGTCCCGTGTTCGTGGGGCGCCAGGAGGAGTTGGCCAGTCTCGCGCGCGAGGCGGCACAAGTGGCCGCCGGCGCCGTGCGCCTTGTGTTGGTGGGCGGCGAGGCCGGGGTAGGCAAGACGCGGCTGGTCGAGGAGGCCGCGCAGGCCGCGGCGGGATTGCATGTGCTGTGGGGCCACTGCGTGGAGCTGGGGCCGGAGGGCCTGCCACTGGCGCCGCTGGTGGAGGCCCTGCGCATGCTGGCACGGTCGGCTTCGCCGCAGCAGTTGGACGACTGGCTGGGGCCGGCTCGCGGTCCGCTGTCCCAGCTGCTGCCGAGCCTGGATCCCACGGCCGTTCCAGGCGCGGGGCATGGGATGGGGCTGGGTGCCCAGCTCCCGGAGCTGGTGCTGGGGCTCATCGAACGGGTCAGCACGTCGCGACCGCTGTTGCTCGTGATCGAGGATCTGCAATGGGCGGACCAGTCCACCCTGGAACTCCTGGCCTTCCTGGTCAGGGGGCTGCGCGACGCTCCGGTCCTGTTCGTGGCGACATACCGCTCCGATGAGATCGACCGGCGCCATCCGCTGCGACCGCTGCTGACCGGTTGGGAGCGGATGCGCGAGGTGCGTCGCCTGGAGCTGCGCCGGTTCCGGCCCGATGAGGTGGCCGCTCAGGTCGCGGGCATCCTCGGCCGCCGCGCCGACACTGAGCTGCTGGACCTTGTCGTGGACCGCTCCGAGGGCAACGCGTTCCTGGTCGAGGAAGTCGTGAGAGTGGTGCGTGACGGCGGTGACCCCGAAGGTCTTTCCCCCTCGTTACGCGACCTGCTGCTCGTGCGGGTGGAGGTGCGTTCTGCGGCGGCCCAACGGCTGCTGCGAGCCGCGTCCGTCGCCGGGCGGCAGGTGCCGGAGCGCCTGCTGGCCGCCGTAACGGGCATGGAGCCGCCGGCGTTCTTCACGGCGCTGCGCGAGCTGGTGGAGAACCATCTGCTGCTGGTGGACGAGGCGGGGCAGGGCTACACGTTTCGCCACGCGCTGGCGCGCGACGCGGTCTATCACGACATGCTGCCCGGCGAGCGGGCCGGCTGGCACATCGCTTTCGCGCGGACGTTGTCGGGCGACGCGCGACTCGCGCCCGAGGGGGCCCTCGTTCCGGCCGCGCTGGCCCATCACTGGCTCGCAGCCCTCGATCTCCCCTCGGCGTTGCCGGCGTTGCTTGCCGCCGCGGAGGCCTCCTCGGCGTACGCGCCGGCGGAGGAGCTCAAGCACCTGGAGCGGGCGCTGGAGATCTGGCCTTGGGTACCGGATGCCACGACGCTCACGGGCACCGATGTGATCGAGGTGTTGACCTCCGCCGCCGACGCCGCGTATAGCGCCGGATCCGCGAACCGGGCGATGTCCTTGCTGGACCAGGCATTGGCTGAGCTGGGCGAGGGCAGCTCGGCCTCTCGCCGGGCGCTGCTGATGGAGCGCCGCGCACGCGCGCTTCGGGACCTGGGCAAGGAAACGGAAAGCCTGGCCGTGCTGGAGGCGGCTCAGGAACTGCTGCCCGCCGAGCCGTGGACGTATGCCCACGCCGCCGTCTTGACCTCGCTGGCGAACACGTTGATGCGAGGCGGCAACTCCTGGAGGCGGACGCAGGCCACCGCTGAGCACGCGGTCGCCGTCGCTTCCGCCGTCGGAGCTGAAACCGAGCAGGCCGAGGCTCTCATCACGCTCGGCGTCACCCACGCCTACCAGGGAGACGCCGAGAAGGGCCTGTCGACGCTGCGGGCGGGCCTGCGGCTCGCCGAGCAGATCGGGGCAGCGGAAACGACGCTGCGCGGCCACGCGAACCACAGCGACCTGCTGGAACTGCTCGGCCGTCATCAGGATGCGATCGAAGCGGCGAAGGCGGGCCTGGAGCTGGCGGCACGGACCGGCACCAGCAGGACGCTCGGCGCGTGGATCACGGGGAACATGGCCGAGCCGATGCTGCGGGCCGGCCGCTGGCAGGAGGCCGAGCACGCCGCCGTGGAGGCGCTGCGGGGTGAGCCGGAGGGTGTCTTCGCAGCGACGCTGCTCGACTTCCGTGCCCAGCTCGCCGCCCTGGCCGGGCGGCGTGAAGACGCGGAACGGCTCGCCGGCCGGGCGGGGCAGCTGGTGAGCGCCTCGATCGACTGGCAGTTCCGGCTCTCCCTGACTTTCACCATGGTGGAGTGCCATCGGCTCGCCGGCGACCTGGACACCGCTGCCACGACCGCCATGGAGGCGCTCAGGGCCACGCCCCCTGTGGGGGCAGCCCGCTATTCATGGCCGCTGGTCTGGCTGGGCACCCGGATCGCGGTGGATCGCGTGATTCTGGCGCGTGATCGTCGTGTGCCCGATTCCGACGCGGCCGCCATGGTTGCCCTGGTCGACGGGCTGGCCGCCATCGCTGACTCGCTGCCCACCCTCATGTCGGCGTACCGGGGCTATGCCGCGGCGGCAGCGGCCGAACGTGCCCGTCTGGCCGAGACGCCGGCCGTTCAGGAATGGAGCGTGGCCGTCGACGCCTGGCGGCCCGTCGGTGAGCCGTACCTCCTCGCGTACTGCCTGCTGCGACTGGCCGAGGAGCTGTGCACCGCCAACGACCGGCGGGCCGCCACCACGGCCCTGCAGGATTCGGTACGGCTGGCCGCCGAGATGGGCGCGCTGCCGCTCTCGCGGGAGGCGGAGGCGCTAGCCCGCCGGGCACGGCTCACCCTCGTCCAGCGCGACGACGGCGAAGCCGCGGGAAATGAGACGGCAGGGGGTGGGCAGGGCCCCGATGAAAGAGGCCCCGACGAGAATGCGTCGCACGCCGGAGCACAGGGGGCCGGGCGACCCGCGGCCCAGCCGGAGAACCCCGATCCGCTCGCGCATCTCGGCCTGACCGAGCGCGAAAGGGAGGTGCTCCGATTGCTGGTCGACGGCCGCTCGAACTCCCAGATCGCCACGACCCTGTTCATCAGCCCGAAGACCGTGAGCGTCCACGTCTCCAACATCCTCGCCAAGCTCGGCGTCAGCCGTCGTGTCGAGGCCGCAGCCCTTGCGTACCGGTTGATCACCGCGCAGAGCTGACCGGTGCCGGACCGGCGCTGTCGCCGGTCCGGTTCGATCCGATCAGCTGCAGAGCCGGCGCGGCCAGCCGACCCGCCGGTCTGTGAGCGGTGAGCGGCGAGCCGGCGGGTGCCGCGGTCGTTGAGCTGTCGCACTACCGTCGGCCGGTCGAAAACGGGCCGCCACGGGTGGTGACGTGGCGGCCCTGGTCGGTGTGCGAGGTGGGCGGCTAGGAGTTGTTCAAGGCGTTGAAAAGTTGGTTGGTGCCGCCGGTGTAGTGGTAGCCGATGACGGCCGCGCCGGACGTGATGCTGCCGCCGGCGATGTCAGCGACGAGGTTGCTGGCGGGGTTTTTGATCGTGCCGGGGACGAGGGACGGGCCGCCGATGCCGGACGTGAATCCGATGTCCCAGAGCTGGCCGGGCGTGCCCTCGCAGTACCACTGGTAGAGCTGGTGACCCTCGACGCCGTCGGTAGTCATGCACTTGTTGCTGAGCTTGTTGACGATCTCCGTGTGGCCGTTGACGGCCCGGAAATACCAGAGATCGTTATCGCCGCTGACAACGTACTGGATGATCTTCGCGCCGTCGCCCTTCGAGCCGCCGCTGACATTCAGGTAGAGGAAGGGATTGGAGACAGGAAATATCTGGTATTCCAGGCCGCTGTCCGCGTGCGCGGCGCCCGCACCGAGGGCGAGCATTCCGGCGGCGAGCGCACCCGTGGCGACGGTGATGACGGCCTTCCTGATGGAAAGCGAAATTCTGAACATTTTCTGGCCCCGTTTCTAGATCTGTTTTCTTCCGGCTTTTCGCGGCAGAAGTAAACGTACTTGCTAAGGTAGGGCGCTCGGTTAGGGTGACAGCCTTATCTTGAGGCGGTGAGGCACCTCAGATTGGTCGCCGCAGTGCCTTAGCTCAGAGGTTCTTCAGAAGAAATCTGCAGAGATCGGCGATGTCGTGGCGTACGCCGCCGATCAACAGGCTGACCACGTGGTTACCGACGTACTGCAAGCCATCGAGATTCTCGAGCGCCACGGCGGATGTGACGACAACGCTGACGACAACGTCGGCCACCATGAGCGTGCGTCGGCAGCCGTACAGCACCGGCGACCTCGGGACGGACCGGGGGAGCAGGATGATCGCTCCGCCTGAAAAGCGGAAGGTCGGCAGTTCGACCCTGCCCCTGACCACACTCTTTGAACAGCCAAGATGCCCCGTAGCGATTATCGCTCCGGGGCGTTTTCGTCTGTTGACGGCAACCCGCAAGCTGGCAGAAGCGTTGATGGGTAGCCGCAGGTGCGCCCGCCTCGTCCAAGTCGGCGACGAGGAGCGCCCTGTCTCACCATGTTGCTCCCTGTGGGATTTTGATCACTTCGATATTCCCATCAGCTCGGCCAGGCCGAACCCATGACGCGCTCGACCATGCTGACGCGACGGAAACCGGGAATGAAGTGCATCAATACGTCCGCGCTAATGGTGCCGAAGGTGGTGTCCGGGCGGTCTCTCGTTCCCTCGAGAAGGGCCTGCAGGAACCCGTTCTTGAAGTCGCCGCGGGGGTGAACAGTGGTGATCTCGTCCACCAGGCCACGATCCAACTTGTCCAAGCCCGCGCCCTGTACGTCGATCAGCACGCCGTGGTACGTGGCGGCGACCTCCGGGCCCATCCGGCCGGGAATCCTCGGCGTGCTGTGCAGCGCGATCGCTTCCCAGACCACATCGGCGGCCGTGGCCGGAAAGCCGCGATCGAGTAGGAACTTGCGTGCGTGGTCGGCGCCATCGAGCTCGAAGCGCTGCTCCACGTCGGAGAAGGGCGTCCGCAGGCCGAGGTCGTGGAAGATGGCGGACAGGTAGAGCAACTCCGGGTCCGGCCGCAGACCGGCCTCGCGAGCGTGAAGCGCGGCGAAGAAGAAGGTGCGCCGGGAGTGATGGAAGATGAGGGGGCTGGTCATCTCCCGGATGTGGCGGGTGGCTTCGGCGACCGCCGCCGTCTCGGGAACCTCTACCCCTGCGATGATTTCGGTCATGAGCTGGGCCCTTCTGGTCTCGGCGTTGCGAGTGGGCGGTGCGTCCATCTGCATCAGAAGGTTGTGGGTTCGGGTCCTCTCGGCCGCGCACATGTGAAAGGCCCACCACCAGGGGGAACCTGAAGTTCGTCCGCCTGTTCTCCGAGCCCTTGTGCGGCCTCAGGTCGTGGATTCGACTCGGATGGGGTGGGACAGCACCGGGTGGAAGCAGTAGCCCAGGTCATTCCATGGGACGGTGTCGGGCTGCGTATGGCCCTGGTCGTCGGTGGCGCGTACCCGGATGGTGTGATCGCCGGGCTCGGGATCCCAGCCGAACTGCCAGCGTACCCACGCCCCCGGTATCTCCGGCGGAGCCAGGGACGCCTCCTGCCAGGAACCCCCGTCGATGCGGTATTCGACCGCCGTGACCCGGTTCTCTCCCGCGAACGCACGCCCACGGGTGATTTGCGGTACCGGCTGCAGCAGTGCCGGCCAAGGCAGTTCCACCAGGCTCGCCACCGGCATGCCGGTGATCGGCATACCGAGTGAGGGTCCCTGCGGGGGATAGTCCGGACCGATCAGTACGTAGTCTTCGGTGTTCCACGGAACGTGCAGCGGATGTTCGGAGACCTCGATCCGGCCCACCCACTTGATGCTGGCGGCACCGAGCCATCCGGACACCACGACCCGAGCCGGGTACCCATGATCGAGCGGCAGCGTCTCGCCGTTCATGGCCAGCGCGAGCAGGGTGTCGTCGGCAAGCGCCTTGGCCAGCGGCATGGGCCGGCGGGTCTGGATCTCGTCGAGCGCTTCCGGCATGACCTCGCGGGCTCCAGGGGTGATCTCCGCCGGTTCGAGCAGGTCGCGCAGCCGGACGCCGGTCCATTCGGCAGTGCCTATCGCGCCGCGGCCCCACTGGGTTCCCTCGAACTTGCGTCCGTAAGTCTCGCCGAACAACACACGGCGGTTACCGGCGCACTCGATCGTTCGGACCATGGAAACCAGCGAGAAGTGATTCCACAAATCGGCGTAGGTGTAGGTGATCGGCTCGCGTACCCCACTTCCTTCGATCCGGAGCGACCATCTCGCCGCGTCCAGACGGGGGGTCGGTGCGTGGCTGCGAAGGAAGAAGCGGTCGATCGGGGTGATGTAGCCAGGCATGCGGTCCGGCCGAATCCCGTAGTCCAGACCGGTCCCGGCGTCCTCCATGAGCTCGGGGGGAGTCGGCTTGACGACTTTTCGTTCTCTGACCCCCTCAGGCGAGGGATGTACAGGTTCGCTTCCGCGTAGGGGACCACTCAAGGTGCATCGCCTCCCACGGCTGGCTTGAGCCTCTTCCCGAGGCCCCCACCTGGCATAACCTCTGTATCATCGTGCCATAGCGGATTTCGGCTTGCCCTGAACGGGCCGCTGTGAGGGCCCAATCGGTCGGACGGGAGTGCCTGATCGGTGAACGAGTCGTCCATCGCAGCCGGCGATCTCCGGGTTCGCGAGCACCTGGCCAACGAGCGCACTTATCTCGCCTGGCTGCGGACGAGCTTGGCCATGATGGCCTTCGGTCTGGGAGCGGCGAAGTTCGGCTCACCCAACGAGATCTACGCGTTTGCCGCAGGCGGCGTGCTCGTATGCGCGGCAATCGCCGGCTTTGGCTACGCAACCGTCCGTTACCGTGTGTTGAATCAGGAAATCAAGCGGGGCCGCGTCGTCATCGGAGCCAGCACTCATGGCCCAATCGCTGCGGCCACGGCCCTCGTGCTCGCGGCCTTCATCGCATTGGTACTGCTCGTTCGCTGATACATCATCCAGCACTGTCTGTGACAGTCCGTTTCGACGGCGTGAATGACGGCAGCGACCACCACCGCAGCCGCACGTAGGGCACCGTCGGCACCCCTCCAGTCGCAGCTCCCGGCAGGTGAGCAGGGCGATTGCCACGCCTGAAAGGCGGTAGGTCGGCAGTTCGACCCTGCCCCTGACCACCACCGCTACAGGGCGAGAACCACGTGTGTGGGAGCCAACCGAGTCTGTTCCGCGCCGAGATCGGCGCACAGATCAGAGAGCACCGCTCTTGACTGTGGGCGACTTCTCAAGCATTCTTGTTCTCGGGCGAGAGCAGTGCTCTCGGAGGAATGTGCTGAGGAGCTGGCCATGACCCGCTACATCGAACCGACCCGCATGGATCACCTGTTCAACCGTACGGTTGCCGGGCTGACCCGTATCGGGATCAGCATCTGGGGTTCTCGGATCCTGTACGTCCGCGGCCGGTCCAGCGGCGAATGGCGCACCACGCCGGTGAACGTGCTGACTCTGAACGGCTCTCGCTACCTGGTCGCACCCCGAGGCGTCACTCAGTGGGTCCGCAACCTGCGAGTCGCCGGAAACGGCGAGCTACACGTGGGCCGCCGCATCGAAACGTTCACCGCCAGCGAGCTCTCCGACGACGAGAAGCCGGCCATTCTCCGGGCGTACCTGAAGCGCTGGGGCTGGGAGGTCGGAAGGTTCTTCGAGGGAGTCGACGCGAGCGCCTCCGAGGAACAGGTGCAGGCGATCGCTCCGGGCTTCCCCGTCTTCCGGATCAACTAGAGAGGCTTTATGGCGGGGGTCAGGGCGGGTGGGAGTCCAGGCCGGTCTTGGCGGTCAAGCGCTGCCGCGGACCACCCCGTCGGGCCTTGCCATCGGGTGACAATGGCCGAGGTGACAGCAAGCTCCCCAGGCGAGAGCACACGCCGGCTATCGTCGGCAGCCCTCTGACGACGGTTATCGCTGTCTCGGCAGAGTGATTGGTCGGCCTGGAAAGCGGAAGGTCGGCAGTTCGACCCTGCCCCTGACCACCATCTCTGAACAGCCCAAACGCCCCGAGCCATTACGCTCCGGGGCGTATTGATCTCGTGGATGCCATGGGGGAATGCGATGTTACGACGTGTGGAGATCAGCGCCACTCTGTTGATCGATCCCGTCCATCGGTCGATCGCTCACAACCTGTATTGGAACGACAAGGTTGAGCTGAGCTTGGACTGTTTCATCTGCGAACGGACTGGCCGTACGACCACCCTCCAGCGCGGTGCCGAGCGAGCCGTATGCACTGCGGACGAGGAGCATGGGGAGCACTATTCCGCCGTCCAGATCACGGCGTTCGATCACACTCAGGGACCGCAGAGCCTCTCGCTCAGGGCTCTCATCGATTTCTGGTGGGCGCCCTTCCACGATGCGAAGCGGGATCGGAGGGCGATGGCGCCGAGCGCGATCCCGTGGGTACGTCTGCATCTGGGCTCCTATTGTCCTGAAGCTGAGCAGGCCGGGCAGAACTCGGTCCAGACCAACCTGGTGCGTCCGGCGGGGCTGTTCTGCGAACACTGTGAACGAACGCTGGCTGTCAGCGCCGAAGCGCCGCGGATTCACCTGCTCACCTGAGCCGCATCTCAGCGCGGGCCGGCGGTACGGAGGCGCGGACGAGAAGGGCCGTGCCTCAAGTGGCCGGGCTCGCCGGGCCTGATCACGGCTGTCAGGTCAGCTCCCGGCGAGTCGTGCCTTCTTGACCTTGTTGCCGCAGGTGTTCATGGAACACCAACGGCGGTTGGCTCCGCGGCTGGTGTCAAGGAAGAGCCCCGCGCATCCGGGGCCTTCGCAGTTCTTGATGCGGCTTCGGTGGGGGCCGCCGAGGATGAGGATGGCATCTGTGGCCAGGACTCCGAGGGCGTCACCGACAGGCGTCGTCTCCGTCAGGCGCCATCCCGCGAGATCGCGTTCGAGCGCGGCCTTCGCGTGCCCAGCGGCCGCGACCGTGTTGAGAGTGCGCACATCCTTCGAATCGGGCTGTTCATCTGTGGCGATCGCCGACCCGATGCGGTAGATCGCCTCGCGCAGCTCGACGGCGTCCTTCAGATCGGTCGGCGACACGTCCGTGGCGTCAAGCCCTGTCGCCTGCAGCCACATCTTCAGCCGTGCGGGGTCGGTCAGCCGCTCTCGCGGCGCCATGCCGGCTCTATCGCTGAGGGTGGCGGTGAACCGGAACGCCAGGACCTCGTTGTCCATTCGGAACACACGACGTACGTCCTCGGTCATTCCGGCCTCCGCAGTGAGCGACAACACCTTTCGAACCGCCTAAGCCGGTTCGACACGATCGTATCCCGCGTGACATCGTGGAACCGCCTCAGGCGGTTCAGAGAGAGGGTTCTCCAATGAGTGACATCGCGGTCATCGGACTGGGAGCAATGGGGCGGCCCATCGCACGCAACCTCTTGAGGGCCGGGTACGACGTCGTGGTGTGGAACCGCTCCGACAGGCCCGCGGACGAGCTTGTCGCGGCGGGTGCCCGTCGAGCCGCCTCGGTCGCAGAGGCCATGCACTCGCCGGTGGTCTTCTCGGTCCTGGCCGATGACCGGGCCGTCGCCGAGACGTTCATCGACTCCGGTGTTCTCGCTCAGGCCCCGGGCGGGACCGTTCACGCCAACCTCGCGACGGTGAGCGCCGGCCTGGCTCGCCGGGCCGGCGCAGCGCACGCCGAGCATGGTGTCGGGTACGTCGCGGCACCGGTCTTCGGCCGTGTTCCAGTCGCCGAAGCCGGAGCACTCAACATCCTCGCGGCGGGCGAGCAGGGGCTGATCGACCGCGTGCAGCCGCTCTTCGATGTGATCGGCTCGCGGACCTGGCGACTCGGCGATCGTCCGGAGCAGGCCAACATCGTGAAGATCCTCGGGAACTACTTGATCGCCTGCGCGATCCAGTCGCTGGGCGAGGCTGTCAGCCTCGCGGAAGGCGCCGGTGTCGACTCGGGGCAGTTCGTCGAACTGCTGACCTCAACACTCTTCCCGGGAGCCGTCTACGCCGGCTACGGGTCGATGATCGCCGAACGGCGCTACCAGCCGCCCGGATTCACTACAGTCCTGGGCCGCAAGGACCTCCACCTCGCACTCGATGCGGCGAACGACCACGACATCCCGCTCCCGATCGGTGAACTCCTGCGGACTGTCTTCGATCAGGCCGTCGCCGACGGTCGCGGGGCGGACGACTGGGCGGTCATCGCGGAACAGCAGCCGCGGTGACCGCCGCGGGCCAATGACGGCCAATGACCGTGGCCGCGGCCTGGCGATCACGCCACGAGGCAGCCGGACGAGCCATTCACCTATTACGACGTCATCCTTTCCATCTTTCATGACCACGACGTGGCCGTGGTGTTGAGGTGATCTGGTGAGCGGGCCCGGGTGTCCTACTGCCGGTTCCGTCAGCTGATCCAGCGCACCGGTTGTCCGGTCAGGCGGGCGATGGCGTCAAAATCGGCGTCCGCGTGCAACACGGTGAGCTTGTGATGGCGAGCCGTTACCGTCATGAGGAGATCGACCGGAGAGGCGCATTGGTGCCATCCCCTGTCAGCGAGCTCGCGTTGCAGCCGGCTTGTCTCGTCCCAAGCGGATTCGGGGATGAAGTAGTACGGAAAGGTCTCCCGGAGCAGGCTGTCGGCTTCGTAGAAGGCCGGTCGGCCGCCGACTGCTCTGAGGTACTCCTGCCTAACCGGCTCACAGATGCCGACAAGCCCGGCGGAAACCGTGTGATCCCATTCCGCACCTACCTGACCACGGTAGAAGCGGACCAAGGCACTGGTATCGATGAGGTAGAGCTCTGTCACGCCACAGCCTGTTGTGCGCCATCACCCTTTTCGATGGCCGAGAAATCGATTTCTCCTTCGGCCACCATCTCCCGCATGCGAGCTATGGCGGCTGCACGTCTGCGCCGGTCGACGATCTCTCGTAGAGCGGCGTTGACCGTGTCTTTCTTGGAAGAAGTGCCGAGCAGCTTCGCGGCCTCGGCCAGGGCCTCGTCATCGAGGTCGATCAGGGTCTTGGTCATGGGCGCCGCCTCGCTCAATATATATAAATCCAGATTAGTATATCAGCAGACGTCGGTCGGCGAGAGTCTCCACCGGCAGGATCTGTGCGAAGACCTGGCCGATTGCCGGTCTGCTTTGGCTGTGTTGCCGGTTGCCGGCCGCTACCCCCGGGAAAGCGGAAGGCCGGCAGTTCGACCCTGCCCCTGACCGCCGGCGTTCAACAGCCAGGCCGCCACGTGGCGATCACCGCCCGGGGCCTGGCGTTCGCTGACGGCCGTCGGCGACGAGGGACCGGAGCCCGACACCCGATCGACTCCGTGTACCCAACCGGGGGCGATTTGTTGGACTTTGAGGATTCATGCCGGGTTCGCGTACCCGGTGCGGCCCATTCTCCCTGCGCTGATTAGGTACGTGCGTCACATGGGCATCAGCGACCCCATGCGTCTCCGCATGCTCGCTGACGGTCGGTGGTGCTGGGGATCGGTACTGCGGCTTGGACTGGCCGGCCCCGGCGGCACATCGATGGTCCCGGCTTGGCGGTAGGCCGGCACCGCGGTGGCGCCGCCTGTTCCGCAGCACCGAGCACCCGGCAGCGTCCCCCGAAAATCGAAAGGACCCATCACATTGGGTAACCCCCGTACGAGATCGCGTCTTCATCCGGGATACGCGATCGCCGCCGCGGCGACCATCGCCGTCGCCCTGACGCCGATCGCGGCGGCCGGGCCCGCGTCCGCGGCGACCGACGCCGCCGACGCGACCCCCGTGCACATCGTGCTCACGCCGGCGGAGCACGCCGACACCGCTGAGTCCTTCACCTGGCAGACAGGCTCGAAGGTCGAGGACGGACAGGTGCACCTCCGCAAGGCGGGCACGAAGAAGTGGAGCGTCGTCGACGCCCGGGTCAACGAGGAGCTGGTGAGCTCGGGTGTCGCCACCCGCACGCACTCGGCGACCATCGACGGCCTCAACCCCGGCACGCGGTACGAGTACTACGTGGGCAACGCGGCCAAGGTCAGCGACACCTACACGTTCACCACCGCGGGCAAGGCCGGCGACCCCTTCTCGTTCATCTACTTCGGCGACGCGCAGAACGACATCGGCGCGAAGTGGAGCCCCGTCGTCGCCCAGGCGTTCGACCGCTTCCCGGACGCCGTCGGCACGGTCAACGCGGGCGACCTCGTGGACGTGGGCAGCGACAACGGCCTGTGGAACGAGTGGTTCGGCGCGATGAACGGCTACAGCCAGACGCGTAACGTGATCGCGGCCCCGGGGAACCACGAGTACAAGGAGGGCGACTTCCTCAAGACGTGGAAGTCGAATTTCGAGTTCCCCGGCAACGGACCGGTCGCCTCCGCGTCCACCAAGGGCATGACGGACGGCGAGAAGCAGACGGTCGCCTACCAGCAGCAGATGCAGATCGCGCTCGCGGAGACCGCGTACTACACGGACTACCAGGGCGTGCGCTTCATCTCGCTCAACGCGAGCCGTTCGGAGGCCGTCCCGCTGATGACCCCGAAGGACCTCCCCGAGTGCCACGTCGCCTGTCCGAACCCCACCGAGCTGTGGCTCGAGATGCAGCGCAAGTGGCTCGACTCGGCGCTCAGGAACAACCCCAACAAGTGGGCGATCGCGGTCTTCCACCAGCCGGTCTTCTCGGCCTCCGAGGGCCGTGACGAGGCCGATCTGCGCGCCGCGTGGCTGCCGGTCTTCGAGCGGGACGACATCGACCTCGTCCTCATGGGCCACGACCACAACTACGTCCGCGGATACGTGAACGCCGACAAGACCGACACCCCCGGCATGACGACCGGCCCGGTCTACGCCATCTCGGTGTCCGGACCGAAGTACTACGAGCCCGCCCCCGCCGACGACAACACGTGGACGCAGAACGGCGCGACCCAGGTCGTCCACGCCGCCCACACGTCGACCTTCCAGGGCATCCAGGTCTCGAAGGACCAGATCCGCTACGAGTCGGTCGTCGCCGCGAAGTGGGATGACAAGTCGGACACGGATGTCCCCGTCGGTGGCACGCTCGACTCCTTCACCATCACCAAGTACGACGACGGTGAGAAGTACGTGACCGAGGCCGGCATGCCGATCCCCAAGCCGAAGAGCACCGCCGAGGTCAGCAACGGGCGCGTGGCGGACGAGGCCCCGGCCCAGGAGCCGGCGGACGTACCGCTCGGCCACGAGCTGGTCGGCACCCTCACCGCGCCGACCGTGGCGAAGCCCGGACCGACGACCGTGAACCCGACCACCGGCGCCGTGTACGTCGCCGACGGCACGAGCACCGGCAAGGGACGGGTCGAGGCCGTCGACCCCAAGACCGGCGAGGTCGTCGACTCGTTCGAGGCCGGCGCGCCGATCAAGGACCTCGCCTACGACCCGGCCTTCAACGGCGTCCTCGTCGTCTACCAGGACGGTCGGATCGCGTCGTTCATCGTCGCGCCGGGCAACTTCGGCGCCCCGTACATCCCGCCGATCGAGACGGGGATGAAGGTCGTCTCGATGCAGTACGACAGCCTGACCGGCCAGGTCTTCCTCGGCCTCGCGGACGGCACCGTCGTCTGGCTCGACGAGGACTTCAAGCCGGTCGGCCAGGCGAACGTGGGAGCCGGGCTCTCGGCCATCCGCATCGACGACGGCTCCGGCACCCTGTACGTGACGTACGACAACGCCACTGACGGCGAGCCCGGCCTCCGGCTGTTCGACACCCGCGACGGCATGCGCAGGCTCGCCGAGTACAGGCTCGACGCCGGTGCCGCCTTCCTCGACGTCGACATGAAGGCCGGCGTCGCCTACGTCGGCCACGCGCCGGTGACAGGAGACGCCGGAAACGGCGGTCTCTCCGTCGTCGACCTGCTCGGCGGGACGGTGACCCGCTTCGACAAGCCGGAGTTCGGCACGTCGATCGGCGGTGTGGGCGTCGACTCCGGAAAGGGCATCGTCTACCTCGCGAGCGCCGACCGGTCCCCGGCCGCGCTGATCGCCGTAGGCCGTCAGCAGGCGCCGCGCATCGACCAGTCCCCGGTCGCGCGGATCGCCATCGCGGGCGAGACCGCGACCTTCGACGCGAGCGGACACGGCATGCCCGCCGCGACGGTGACCTGGGAGATGCGCAAGCGGGCCCCGGGCAACGACAAGTGGACGCCGATCCGCGGCGCGGCCTCAGACGTCCTCGAGGTCGCCGCGTCGAAGTCCGTCGACGGGACGCAGTACCGCGCGGTCTACTCCAACACGATCGACGGCAAGGTCTACGAGACGCGCAGTGGGTCCGCGACCCTGCGGGTCGTGGGTAAGAAGTGATTCCACGCCGTCCTCCGCTGCACGGCTGATCACCGGCGTCTCCCGGACGGGGCCGTCGCGAGTCTCTCGCGGCGGCCCCGTCCCCGCACGAGCCGCTCGACTCCGGGCACCGCCTTCGCGCCCTTACATCCGTAGCTCTCGTCAGTTCATGGGCGGGATGTTGTGGTTGATCCGGAACAGGTTCGCCGGGTCGTACCGCCTCTTGATCTCGCGTAGCCGCGGGTACGCCTCCTCCGACCAGGCCAGCGCGGCGGTCCGCGGGTCCGCGTCCCCTCCGAACATGAAGTTCAGATACCGGCGGCCGGTCGACCACGGTGCCAGGGCGTCGATCAGCGTCTGCTCGTAGTCGTGCAGGGCCGTGGCGTCGGGCGGGCCGCCCGCCGCCACGAGGAAGACGTTGTAGAGCGTCGCGTCGCGGTTTCCGACCGCGTTCGGCACCGCCGGCGGCCGGGCCAGCGCCCCGCCCATGTGACGGATCTCCGCCAGAACCAGCGGCGAGGCCGCGTCCGGGCCGGCCAGCCGGAGGAACTCGTCCACCGCCTTGGCCGGCAACTCGCTCAGGAGGGCGCCGTGCTCGAACAACGGCAGCGGGTCGATCGGGTCGTTGTGCACCGCCGCGACCGCCGAGTACGGCATCTCACCGACCGCGTCGATGATCGGCTCGCCCAGCGCCCGGAACGGCGCGACCAGCCGTTCGCCTTCCGCCGGGTCTCCGAGGTACGTGATGCGCAGATGGGCCACCAGCCGGTCGCGCAGCGGTTCCGGCACGAACGGCAACGCGGGGAGGTGCAACAACCCGACCGAGCCTGACATCTCCTCCGGCACGCCGGCCGTCCACTCGCGGAACAGGTGCAGCACCTTCCCGGACAACTCGCCGGGAAAGAAGATGCCGCCGCCGTAGAAGCCCCGGATCGGGAACAGGCCGAACTCGATCGCCACCACGACCCCGAAGTTGCCTTTCCCGCCGCGCAGCGCCCAGAACAGGTCGGGCTCGGATTCCGCGGTGACGCGTCGCAACCGGCCGTCCGCGGTCACCACTTCCACAGCGGTGACGTGGTCGGCGGCGTACCCGTGTTTGCGGCCGAACGGCCCGAGACCTCCGCCCAGGGTGTAGGAGACGACCGTCACCGTCGGCGACGAGCCGTTCAGACCCGCCAGACCCACCGTGGACGCCTGCTCGATGAAGTCGGCCCACCGGACGCCCGCCTCGACCCGGGCCGTGCGGGCGCCCTCGTCGATCGCCAGCCCGGTCAGGCGCCGCGTCGTGATCAGAACCGAGCCCGTCGACGGCACGGAACTGCCGTGACCCGCGCCCAGCACCGCGACCGGCAGGTCACGAGCCGCGGCGAACTCCACCGCGGCCTGAACGTCGGCCGCGTTCTCGGCGCGGACCACGACGGACGGCGCGTGCACCACTGTCAGGTTGTAGGTGCGAAGCTCCTCCGCATAGCCCTCGTCCTCCGGTAGGAGGACGAGGCCGGTCACCTTCGCTCGAAGGTCGCCAATGGACGATTGCGTACTCATAGGAGAGTGGCCTTTCTGGGTGGTGCCGGACCGCCGGACCGTCGCGCCCGGCTGACCGCACCTCTTCCGACGACCGGCGATCGGCGGCTACTTGAAGAAGGTGAGCAGGCGCTGGGTCATCTCGTCGGGATGCTCTTCGTAGATCCAGTGGCCGGAATCGGGGACGACGACGCCGGTGACGTTCTTCGCGTACCGCTTCACCTGGTCCGGCACGGAGGAGCCGAGGCTCCCGGAGGCCCCGATCGCGAGCACGGGCATGGTGAGCTTGTGCTTGCGGTAGACGGCGTTGTCCGCCATGTCCTGCGGCAGCGTTCGGAACCACGCGAAGCTCGCCTCCAGGTGCGCCCTGTCCCGCAGGTAGCCGGCGAAGACCGAGACCTCGTCCGGGGTGACGGCGCCCCGCTTGACCTCGAGGTCCTCGATGAATTTGCCGGTCCACAGCGTTTCGCGGCCGGAGACGAGGTCTTCGGGCAGGCCGTTGGCGAGCGCGAAGAAGCCGAAGTGCCACGGGCCGGGACCGTCCGCGGTCAGTGACGGGTAGGAGTAGATGCCGGGGTCGGGGATCGGCGCCTCGCTGAGCACCAGTTTCCGCACGTCCGCCGGGTGCGCGGCGGCGTAGGAGTACGCGACCATCGTGCCGATGTCGTGCCCGACGATCCGGAGGTCCTTGTCCCGTCCGAGTCGCACCAGCAGCGCGTGCAGCTCCGCGGCCATCGTCTTCTTGTCGTAGCCGGCCGCCGGGGCGTCGCTGCGCCCGGCGCCGGGCAGGTCGGGGGCGATGACCGTGTAATGCTCGGCCAGTGCCGGCATGATGTGCCGCCACTCGTACCAGGTCTGCGGGTATCCGTGGATCAGGACCAGAGTCGGCCCGTGGCCGCCGATCACGTAGTTGATGCCGACCGAGCCGGCCCGCACCTTGTGTTCCGAGAAGCCGGCGGGCATCTGCTCCTTCACGGAGTGGGCGGACGTCGGCGAGGCGGCGCTCACGGGCCCGGTGACGACGACGGATGTCAGTCCGACGGCCGCGGCTACGGCGAGCAGTCCCAGACTGCGCAGTTTGGACGAGGCGAGGGAAGGTCTCATCGATGGCTCCAGGGTGAGGAGACGGGACGGTCCTACAGGGACTGCCGGCTCAGCCAGGTCAGCGTGGTGTCGGCGACCTCTCGCCAGCCCGCGTCGATGGTCAGCGAGTGGCCCCGGTCGGGGAACGCGGTGATGTCGGTGACGGCGTCGGAGTGCCGGTACTGCTTGAGCGTCGCGCGGACGACCGTCTCCGGGACGGTGTGGTCCTTGCCGCCGGTCATCAGCAGCAGCGGGCCGCGTGCCTGGTTGGCGGTGTCGACCTTGGCCGGTGAGTGCGGGTTGAAGTTGGCGGCGGCCGCCTCGAACAGCGGCTTGCCAGGTGCGGGGATCGTCCATCTTTCATACAGCGTGTCCGACTCGGCCTCGGAGATGGCGTTGCCGAACGCGAACCGGAACTGCTCGGCGGTCAGTGAGACCGCACGGTGCTTGTTGGCGGGGTTCTTGAACACCGGCAGCGTGGCGCGCAGCGCGGACAGCGGGAGCGGCAGGACGCCCTTGATCTGCGCGGCGTCGATCGCGACGGCGGCGCGGGCCAGGTCCTGTCCGAGCAGCTTCTGCGCGATCATTCCACCGAAGGAGTGGCCGACGAGGATCGGCGGGGTGTCCAGGGTGCGGATGATCCCGGCGAAGTGCTCCACGACGTCGTCGATGCCATGGTCGGCGATGCTTTCTGGGTTCTCGCGTGCCTCGGCCACGGTGTCGGGGTCACCCGGCCAGCCGGGGGCGGACGGCGCGTAGCCCGCGTCGCCGAACAGCTCGATCCAGGGGGTCCACGACGTGGCGTGCAGCCATAGGCCGTGAATGAAGATGACGGGGATCGGTGTCGTCACGGTGCCTCCACATGTGTTCTCGTCTGTCGCAGCAGGAGAACACCGGCACCGGAGGCTTCGTAACAGGGAAAGTCCACAGTCCCTCCGCGTCGCTTGCCACAGGCGGTGCGGTTTTCCAACTTCGGAGCGCATGAGATCTTCCGCTCGTTTTCCCGCGAGAATGCTCATGTCGGAGGTGACAGGCAGCGCTCCGCAACGACTGGCACTGGGAGGGGTTCGGGAACGTGGACCCTGGTGTGGTGGACGAGTCGTTCGTCGGGCGTGCGCGCGAGTCCGACCGGCTTCGGTACTGTGCGGACAAGGTCAGGGAAGGTGACTCCTGGCTGGCCGTCATCGAGGGTGAGGCCGGGATCGGCAAGAGTGCCCTCGTGCGCAGGTTCGCCGCGTCGCTGGACGACTTCACGGTCCTCCGGGCGATCGGCGACCCGTCGGAGGCCGACCTGCCGTACGGCGTGATCGGACAGCTGGCCCGGCATGTGGACCGAGCGGTGCTGGAACAGTTCCCCTTGCTGGCCGAGAGTCCGCCCGCGGGCACGAATCCGCATGTGGTCGGCGGGCAGTTGCTGCTCCTGCTGGGCGCGTTGCAGGAGTCAGGGAACCCCGTCGCCGTGATCGTGGACGACGTCCAGTGGGCGGACCGGTTGTCGGTCCAGATGCTGGGCTTCGTCCTGCGCCGTCTCTGGGCGGACCGGGTCCTGGCGATTCTGGTCACCCGGCCGGAAGCGGAAGCGTCCGGCGAAACGCTGGAGAGGCTGCTGCGGTCGTCGGAGCGGACGGTGAAGGTCGATCTGGGCGGGCTCGGCCGTGACGAGATCGCGCAGCTGGCGCAGGCCCTGATCGAAGGCCGGTTGGCGCCGGGCCTGGCCGACCGGCTGCACGCCTACACCCGGGGGCACCCGCTGTACGTCCGGACCGTGCTGGCGGAGATTCCCGCCGAGGTGCTGCGAGACGGCATGTTGGAGCGCTGGCCCGTCCCGCGATCGCTTCAGGTCGGGATCAGGGCGCAACTGGACCGTCTCCCACAGGAGTCCCGCCACCTCCTGGAGGCGATGGCGGTGCTGGACGCGCAGGTTCCGCTGTCGGCGGCCGGCCGGCTCGCCGGCCTCCCGGACCCGGCGCGCGCACTCGGGCCTGCTCTGGCCGCCGGGCTCGCGCTGTGGTGGCCCAAGGAACCTCAGAGCCCCGTCGCCCTGGTGCACGCACTCCAGCGCGACACGATCTATGACTCGCTCACCCCCGAACGGCGTCGCCTCCTGCACGCCGGCGCGGCTGCGCTCGTGAGCACGGCCGCCGGCTGGGCCCATCGGGTCGCCGCTGCCGCGACCACCGACGCCGGGCTCTCCGACGAGCTCGACCGGTCCGGAATGGAAGAGGCGGCGAGCGGACGCAACGCCGTGGCCGCCACCCGCCTCCTGTGGGCCTCGTCTCTGTCGGCCGACCGCGCGGATCGCGAACGACGGCTCCTCACCGCCTGTGCCCAGTCGCTGCTCACCATGCAGCCCGGCTGGGCCGCGAACCTGCGGCAGCAGGTGGAGGACTGCTCGCCGGGGCCGCTGCGCAGCTGCGTCCTGGGGACCCTGGACATGATGGCGGGCCGGTTCGCCACCGCCGAGGCGCACCTCACCCAGGCATGGCAGGAGGCCCTGTCGCTCCCGAAGCCCGGCTGGGTCGCCGTACTGGCCGGCACCTTCCTGACCAACATCATGCTCTGGCGCGGGCGGGGCGCCGAGACGGTGGAGGTCGCCCGCCGCACCCTGGCCATAGGCGATCTCGACGCGGCGACGACCGACTTCACCCGCGCGGCCCTGGCGACCGGCCGGCTCTGGCACGAAGGTCCGCGCGCGGCATTGCGGGACATCGCGCATCTGCCGGTCCAGGGCACCACGGTGGGCAACCACAATCTCGACACGCTGGCCACGCGCGGCGTCCTGCGTCTGTTCCTGGGCGAGCTCTCCGCGGCGCGCACTGATCTTCAGATCGTGGCGCAACGCGACCAGCAGGGGGCCGGATCCAAGTTCGGCCCCCTGACGATCTCCCTTCTGTCCGTCGTCCACTACGTCGCCGGCGACTGGGACGAGAGCGAGTCCACCGCGGAGCGGGCCCTGGCCGTCGCGTCGTCCCAGGACCAGCTGGCGGGCGAGGCCCCGGCCCGTTTCGCGGCCATCTGCGTCAAGGCCGGCCGGGGTGAGTGGGACATCGCACAGCGACACCTCGACGACCTGGCGCGGATCGCTCAGTCCCTCGACTCGGCAGCCGAGATCGTCTACTCGGCCCTGGCGGCCGCGACCGTGGCACAGGCCAGGGGCGACCACACGGCCATGCTGCGCTCGCTCCGGCCGATGCTCGACGGGACGGCCGAAGACGGCCGGTTCCGCCTGCTGTACAAGCCCTTCTGGCTGTGGCAGCAGTCGCTGCTCGTCGAGGCGCTGACCGGCACCGGACGGGTGGACGCCGCAGCGGTGGCACTGCGTGAACTGCGGGCGGCCTACGACGGCAACGGGTATCTCGGGGTCGTCATCGCCGCACTCGGCGGTCGGCTCGCCGAATCCCAGGGCCGTCCGCACGACGCCCTCGCGATCTATGAGCAGGCCGTCGCCGCCGACGCGGACGGTGACACCGGGCCCCTTCACCTGGCCATCGTGGAACAGGCCTACGGAAGGCTTCTCCTGGCCACCGGTTCCACGTCGCGGCGGGAGGCGGCAGCGTGGCTCCACAAGGCGCACGGCCGTTTCAGCACGCTGCGCGCCGTGCCGTTCGCCCGGCGGTGCGAGGCCGATCTGTCCGCGAGCGGGCTCACGGCCTTCGAGAAGGATCCCGGCCGGCTGTCGGCGCTGACGGAACGCGAGCTGTCCGTGGCACACCTCATCGCGAGCGGACGGACGAACCAGGCAGCCGCGGCGGAGCTCTACGTCAGCCAGAAGACCGTCGAATACCACCTGTCCCGCATCTACGCCAAGCTCGGCATCTCCTCCCGCCGCCAGCTCGCCGAGGCCCTTCGCTCTACGTGAGCCTCGCCCGGCCCGACCCTGGGATCGACGACTAGGGGCAGTCCCCAGTGTCCAGGTCGGGCGCCGAGTGCTTCCCTTGGTCGAGGAGATCACCGCCTCAGCGGTCTCCGAGTGGTGCCCGCTCAAGCGCGCGGTTGATCGACGCCTCCGTGACGGCCGTCGCGGGTCGTGGACCCATCGCTGAGAAGGAGTGGTCTCCATCGCCGATCCACTCAGCTTCGCGGAGGTGCTGCGCCGCCATCGGCACGCGGCGCGTCTCACGCTGGAACAGCTCGCCGAGGCCTCGGGGGTGAGCGCCCGAAGCCTGTCCAACATGGAGCGGGGACGCAGCAGAGGACCTCAGCACCGGACCGTCACCGCCCTCGCGGACGCACTCGCTCTCGATGAGAGCGCCCGCAAGCAGCTCGTCGAACTGGCGCGGGACGGCCGCCTGCGGGATCACTGGACCCGCCCGACCGGTCTCTGCGCGCTCCCGCGATCCGTCGGCGACTTCACCGGCCGGGCTGCCGAGCTGGCCTGGACGAACGATCTGGTGCACGCCGGCGCCTCGCCGGGGGCGGCCGGCATCGGCCTCATCACCGGCCCCGCCGGTCTGGGGAAGACCACGTTCGCCGTTCGCGCCGCCCATGCTCTGCGGGCCGATTTTCCGGACGGGGTGTTCTTCCTCGATCTGTTCGGCATGTCCTCGCAGCCCGTCGCCGCGGGAGAGGCTCTGGCGCTGCTGCTTCGTGCGCTCGGCGTCGCGGATCACGAAGTACCCAATGACGTCCCCGATCGTGCCTCCTTGTACCGGTCGTTGCTCGAGGGGAAGCGCGTTCTGGTCGTGCTCGACAACGCCGCCTCCGAGGAGCAGATCCGGCCGTTGTTGCAGAGTGGTGGCCACGGCCGGGTCCTGATCACCAGCCGCCGGCTGCTGGCCGGCCTGGAAGGGGTGCGCAGGCTCAGCCTGGGACCCCTGCCCGTGGCGGAGGCCATAGAACTGCTGACCGGGATTGTGGGCGACCGCTCCGCATCGGACGGCGAACCGGCGCTGACGCAGCTCGCGCAGCTGTGCGGCGGCCTGCCTCTCGCGTTGCGGATCATCGGGAACCGGTTGGTCAGCCGTCCCGGCTGGAGCGCCGCCGAGCTCGCCGCCCGGCTGGCGAACGAGGAACGCCGGCTTGAGCAGCTCAGTGCGGGTGACCTCAAGATCGCCAATGCGTTCGGGATGTCGTATGAGCAGCTCGCGGTGTCCGCGCGACGGGTCTTCCGGCGGCTCGCCCTGGTGCCGGGCCGGGACTTCGACGCCGCTCTGGCCGCGGGCGCCGGCGGGATCTCGGCCGAGGAGGCCTGGGACGCCCTCGACGAGCTCGTCGACCTCGGTCTGCTGCAGGACGGCGCGTCGGGCCGGTACCGCTTCCACGACCTGGTCCGGCTGTTCGCCCGCGACAGGCTTCAGGCGGAGGACACCGCGGCCGAGCGCGATGCTCTGATCGAGAGGGCGACGTCGTGGCTGCTGCGGATGGCCACCACCGCCGGGCGGTGGTTCGAACCCGCCTACGGCCGTCCCGACCGGCCCGACGCCGACCTCGCCGACCTGTCCTCCCAGGAGCAGGCCGACCGCTGGTTGCGCGTGAACGTGGACAACTGGCTGGGCGCGGTGCGTCACGCGGCGAGTGGCGGCCTGCACTCCGCCGTCCTCGACTGCGCCGAGTCGATGTACTGGTTCTCCGACCGGTGGATGCACGCGCCGCACTGGCAGGAGGTCTTCACCCTCGGCGCGGAGGCCGCCGCCGCCCTGGACGATCCGGTCCGACAGGCCACGCAGATGAACTTGCTGGCCTGGGTCCATCTGGTGCCGCGAGACGACCCGGAGACCGCCCTGCGGTACACAGCCCGGGCGATCGACCTGGCTACCCGCGGCGGCGTCACAGCGGAGATCGCCTCGGCTCACCACCAGGCGGGAGGCGCGCTGCGACGACTCGGCCGGCTCGATGAGGCCATCGCGGCGGAAACCCGGGCGGCGCGGATCCACAAGGCCAACGGCGACATGGACCGGTACTGCCACTGTCTCGCCAGCCTCGGCACCTGCCTCCTCGACGCCGGAGAACACGCCAAGGCACTGGAGCAGTACCTCGACGTGCTGGCCCTGATGAACGACGACCGCTCGGGGATGACACCGAGCGTCGCGGCGTTCAACCGGCCGATCGTGCTCGCCCGCGTCGGCGAATGTCTGGGACTGCTCGGCCATGGGGCCGAAGCGATCATCAAGCTCACCGAGGCGATCGGCCTCATGGAGCAGGCGAAGCTGCCCGTCCCGCAGGCACGCTCCCTGAAGACACTGGCGGGCCTGCTGGCCGGCGAGGGCCGGACCGGCGAGAGCCGCAATGCCTACGCGCAGGCGGCCGAGGTGTACGAGGCCATCGGCGACGCCGAGGCGAGCAGCCGCTGCCGCGAGCTTGCGACCGCTTCTTCTTGACCGCCGAGAGCCGGTTGCGCGCGAACTTCTTCGTGCTGTTGTGCGTGGTCCGGTTCCTTCCGCGCGACTTGGATTGAAGGCACGGGACAGGCGTCGCGCCTGTCCGTCCATCCAGGTCAGGAGCGACCATGACGACAATCGAGAACGTCGTGCTGGTGCACGGCGCCTTCGTGGACGGATCCGGCTGGCACGGCGTCTACGACGACCTCGTGAGGGACGGTTTCCGTGTCCGGATCGTGCAGAACCCGACGGTGTCGCTCGGCGACGACGTCGCCGCGACCCGCCGGGTCCTGGACGCGCTCGACGGTCCGGCCGTCCTGGTCGGCCACTCCTATGGCGGGGTCGTCATCAGTGAGATCGGCACACACCCCGACGTGGCGGCGCTGGTGTATGTCGCCGCTTTCGCCCCCGACAGAGGCGAGTCGGCCGGCACGCTCATCGCCGATCCGCCGCCCGGGGCGCCGGTGCCGCCGATCCTGCCTGCGCACGAGGGATTCCTCCGTCTCGACCGGGACAAGTTCCACGGCGCGTTCGCCGCAGACGTCTCCGCGCGGTCGGCGGCGTTCATGGCCGACGCGCAGGTCCCCTGGGGTGTGGGAGCCCTCGCCGGGGCGGTCACCGAGCCGGCCTGGCGGCACAGGCCCAGCTGGTATCTCGTCGCCACCGAGGACCGGATGATCCCGCCGCCGGCCCAGCGTGCCATGGCCGAACGCGCCGGGTCGTTCGTCGTGGAGGCGATCGGCAGCCACGCCGTCCACGTCTCCCAGCCCGCCGCGGTCGCCCAGCTCATCCGCCAGTCGGCCGTCCGATGACGGCCGTCACGCGCGACGTGCGCGCGCTTCGCACGGAGGGCCCGTCCGGCCGCGCCGGCGACCGGCCGCTGATCGGCCGCATCGAGGAACAACGCGTCCTGGCCGGTCTTGTGGCCGGCGTCCAGGAAGGGCTGAGCGGCGTGCTGGTGCTGGTGGGCGAGCCCGGGACCGGCAAGACCCGGCTCCTTGCCCAGGCCGCGACGGGATGCCCGGATGTGCGCGTCGCCAGGATCGTCGGTGTGGAGTCCGAGGCACATCTCGGCTTCGCCGCGCTGCACCGCCTGCTGCGCCCGTGGTCGCCGCGTATCGAGAGCCTTCCCGCCCCGCAGCGCGACGCGTTGCGCTCGGCGTTCGGCCAGCTGGCCGGAGTCGCGCCGGACCGATACCTCGTCGGCATGGCGGCTCTCACGCTTCTCGCGGACGCCGCCTCGGTCCAGCCCCTGTTGTGCGTGGTGGAGGACGTGCAATGGCTGGACCGGGAATCGGCCGAAGCCCTCGCGTTCGTCGCTCGCCGGCTCCATGCCGAAGCCGTGGGGCTCCTGTTCGCCGCCCGCCCGCGCTCCGACGGTCTGGCCCTCTTCGACGGGCTGCCCGTCATGACGGTGTCCGGGCTGCCCGAGCGCGATGCCGGCAGGCTGCTGTCGGCGAGCGCTGCCGGGCGTCTCGACGACGCGGTGGCCGCGAAGATCGTCACGGGCACCGGCGGCAACCCGCTGGCGTTGATCGAGCTCGCCCGCACGCTCACCGCTGAGCAGCTGTCGGGCCGTGCCCCCCTGCCCAGCCCTCTCCCGGTCGGCCGGCTCCTCGAAACGCATTTCCTGCAGCAGATCCAGGCCCTCCCCGCGGACACCCGGACCCTGCTCCTCGTCGTCGCCGCCGCGCCGCCAGGAGACCAGTCGCTGCTCTGGCGGGCCGCCGGTCACCTGGGGATCGCCGCGAGCGCGGCGGACACCGCGCTGTCCGCGGGTGTTCTCACCCACCATGGCTCCCTGGACTTCCGGCATCCGTTGATCCGCTCCGCCGTCTACCGCGGCGCCGACGCGGTGGAGCTGCGCAGTGTCCACGCCGCCCTCGCCGCCGTGAGCGATCCGGATCGCGACCGGGACCGCCGCGCGTGGCATCGCGCGCACGCCACCATCGGCCTCGACGAAGAGGTCGCGGCGGAGCTCGAAAGAGCCTCCGAGCACGCACGTTCCCGCGGCGGCCACGCGGAACAGGCCGCCTTCCTGTCCCGGGCGGCGGAGCTTACTCCCGATGTCCGCGATCAGGCCGCACGGCTCGTCGCGGCGGCACAGGCCTACGTCATGGTCGGGGACTCGGCCGCGGCGCGGAAGATGCTCGGCCGTGCCGAGCCCGGCCTGGACCGTCCGGTGCTGCGCGCCCGCGCGCGGCAGATAAGGGCGACGGCCGAGCTGTACCTCGGCCAGGTCGCCGCCACCCCCGCGATTCTCCTGGAGGCCGCTGAGTCGATCGCCGACCAGGATCCCCGTCTGTCGCGAAAAATGATGTTCGAAGCACTCCAGGTGGCTCTGATCACGTACGACCGCTCCGTCGGAGTCACCCCGCAGGGCCTCGCGCGCGCGGTGCTGGCCTCACCGGCGATGGAGTCGACGGAACCGACCTTCTCCGACCTGCTGCTCAACGCCTATGCCACACGCATCGCCGTCGGCCACCGGCCCGCCGTGCCGTTGCTGCGCGGCGCGCTGGAGGCCCTGCACACGGACGAAAGCCTCACCGAGGACGGTCTGCCGCTGGCGGTCGTCAGCATGTTCGCGTCCGAAGACCTGTGGGACGACGAGGGAGGGTGGCGGGCGTGGAAGCGGCTCGAAGCCTTCGACCGCGAGAACGGCGCGCTGGGCGCTCTGCGGACCACACTCATGGTCGGATCCATGTGGGAGCTGCGCGCGGGCCGGTTCTCGGCGGCGGGTGCGCTCCAGGACGAGCTCGCCGATCTGGCCGGCATGATCGGGCAACCGTCCTCCGGAGACATCCAGCGGATCGAGCTTCTGGCATGGAGCGGAAGGGAGGCCGAGACACGGGCGCTGGCGGCCGCCGCGCGGACCGGCTCGACCACCGGTCTCGCCGACTTCGCCGGGAACAGCCTGGCGGTGCTGGAGCTGAGCCTCGGCCGCTACGCCGAAGCACTGGCCCGCGTCCTTCCGTCGTTCGAAGCCGACAGGCCGGGCACGGGCACCAGATCGTTGCACGAGATCGTCGAGGCAGGAGTAAGGAGCGGCGACCACGTCGCCGCGAAGGCGGCCCTCACCCGTCTGGAGGAGCGCGCCCTGGCCGCCGGCACCGCCTGGGGCCTCGGCCTGCTCACCCGCTGCAGGGCGCTGATGGTCGACGACGAGCACGCCGAGCGGCTCTACCGCGAGTCGATCGAGCTGCTGGGCCACACGCGGATCACGACCGAAGTCGCGCGAAGCCACCTCCTGTTCGGCGAATGGCTCCTGCGGCACAAGCGCCGCAGCGACGCGCGCTTCGAGCTCCGAACGGCCTACGAGATGTTCACAGAAATGGGCGCCGCGGCGTTCGCCGAACGAGCCCGAGCCGAACTGTCGGCGACCGGCGAGCACCCCCGCAAGCGAACCGCCCCCGACGCCGATGCCCTGACCCCCCGCGAAAAGCAGATCGCGACCTTCGCCGCGTCCGGAGCCACCAACAGCGAGATCGCCGCCCGCCTGTTCCTCAGCACCTCGACCATCGAATACCACCTCAACAAGATCTTCAGAAAGCTCGACATCACCTCCCGCCGCAAACTCGCTCCGCTCCTCCAGGGTGCGTCCAGACCAGCCTGAACCCTCCGTACGGTGTTGCGCTGGGAGCCGTGGAGACGGTCATGACTGCGCCGGTGATCCGACCCCCGAGCCTGGACACACTGGGGTTTTTCCCTGATTCGGCGACCTGCTCCGGCGCGGTTCCATGAGGACGACCGGTCAGGGCGACGTGATCGCGGCCTCCGGCCACTGGATCTCGCGGGACATCCGGCCGAACTCACTCGCCACCTGCTCGCCTTCCTCGACTGAGAGCGGTATCCGACGATGACGAACCGACCCCTCCGCCGGCGCGGTGCGATGATCGCGCTGGCCGCCCTCGCCGTGTTCACGCTCGCCGCCCCGGCGTCGGCCGCCGGCCGTCCCGATCAGCCCAAGCCGACCATCGTTCTCGTGCACGGCGCCTGGGCCGACGCGTCGAGCTGGTCGGATGTGACCGGCCGGCTGCAACGGCTCGGGTACACCGTGCTCGCCGCGCCCAACCCGCTGCGCGGGCTCGGCGGCGACGCCGCCTACCTGTCGGCGTTCCTCGCGCAGCGGACCGGCGGCCCGGTCGTCCTGGTCGGCCACTCCTACGGCGGCGCGGTCGTGACCAACGCGGCCGGCGCAGACCCCGACGTGAAGGCGCTCGTCTACGTCGACGCGTTCGCGCCCGACGAGGGCGAGACGATTCTCGGGCTGCAGGGCGGCGGCGACCCCAGCGCGCTGTTCGACGTCGTGGCCTACCCCGGGGCGCCGGCCGGAGACGTCGACCTCTACATCAAGCCGGCGGTGTTCCCGCAGGCGTTCGCGGGTGATCTGCCGGCCGCCACGGCCGTGCGGCTGGCCGCCGAGCAACGCCCGATCGCGCTGAGCGCGCTGCAGGAGCCGTCCGGGCCGCCCGCCTGGAAGAAGCTGCCGAGTTGGTACCTGATCGGCACGAAGGACGGCATCCTGCCGCCGTCTCTGCAGGCCACCATGGCGAACCGGGCGCACAGCCATGTCACCGAGGTCGCCGCGTCGCACTTGTCGATGCTGTCCCGGCCGCAGGCCGTGGTGGACGTCATCGTCGCCGCCGCCAGGTCCGTCCGCTGAACCCGCGCGCGGCCCCCGGGGGCGGGCCGCGTCCCGAAGAAAGGGCCCGTCGTGGAGCTGCATCTGTCAGGCAAGACCGCCGTGGTCACCGGCGCGAGCAAGGGCATCGGGCTGGCGATCACCCGGGCGCTCGCCGCGGAGGGCGTCAGCGTGACCGCCGGAGCGCGGCACATCAGCGCCGAGCTGTCCGCGCTGGCGGCGGAGGGCCGCGTACGCCCGGTCGCGGTGGACCTCGCCACCGTGGACGGCCCGGCGGAACTGGTCGAGGCCGCCGGCGCGGCCTTCGGCGGCCTGGACATCCTGGTCAACAACGTCGGCGCGGTACGCCCGCGCACCGGCGGCTTCGCGTCCGTCGCCGACGCGGACTGGCTCGCCACCCTGACCGTCAACTTCCTGTCCGCGGTGCGCACCACCCGCGAGGCGCTGCCGCTCATGCTCGGCCGCGGCGGCGGCGCGATCGTGTCCGTCAGCTCGGTCAACGCGTCGCTGCCGGACCCGTTGGTGATCGACTACAGCGCCGCGAAGGCGGCCCTGGCCAGTTTCAGCAAGTCCCTGTCGAAGGAGCTGGGCCCGCACGGGATCCGGGTCAATACCGTCAGCCCCGGGCCGGTCTCCACCGACCTGTGGCTCGGCCCGGACGGCGTCGCCGCCACGCTCGCCCGCCGCGACGGCGGCGAGTCGCAGGCGGTCGCGAAGCAGGCCGCCGCCGACTCGGTCACCGGCCGGTTCACCCGCCCGGACGAGGTCGCCGACCTCGTCGTCCTGCTCGCGGGCGAGCGCGCCGGCAACGTCACCGGCGCGGACTTCGTCATCGACGGCGGCCTGATCGATACCCTGTGACCAGGGCGGACGGCGGCGCTCACCTCGCCGGTGAGCTGGTGGGCGGGCGGACACGCGCGGTGAGGCTCCGCGCGGAGACACCGTCCCACCGCTGCCCGCCGCCCTGGACGCCCTCGAAGGACTGCCGCCCGCGTTCGCCGTCGCCGAGAACGACGTGCCGCGCGGCGCCGCCGTCACCCCGGCCATCGAGCTGATCGAGGCCGTCCCGACCTCAGGAAAGGCGAATTCATGACCACCGCAGAACAACCCGTCGTCGTACTCGTCCACGGCGCCTTCGCCGAGTCGGCGAGCTGGAACCGCGTCATCCAGCGTCTGCACGGCCGCGGGCTGACCGCCGTCGCGGCGGCCAACCCGCTGCGGAGCGTGGAGGGCGACGCCGCCTACGTGCGCGACGTCATCGCCGGCATCGGACGGCCGGTCGTCCTGGTAGGCCACTCCTACGGCGGCATGGTGATCACACAGGTGGCGGCCGGCAACGACGCCGTGCAGGCCCTCGTGTACGTCGCCGCCTTCGCCCCCGAGCCCGGAGAGAGCGCGCTGGCGCTGACCGGCAGGTTCGAGGGCAGCACCCTGGGTGGTGCGCTGGTGGCCTACCCGGTCTCCTCCGGCGGCGACGAGTTCCGGATCGCCGAGGACAAGTTCCACCACCAGTTCTGCGCCGACCTCGACGCCGATGAGGCCGCCCTGATGGCGGCGACCCAGCGCCCGGTCACCGAGCAGGCGCTCGCCGAGGGGCTGACGGTCGGCGAGCCGGGCTGGCGTACCACGCCGTCCTGGTTCGTCCACGGCGACAGCGACCTCAGCATCCCGGCCACGGCACTGAGGTTCATGGCCGAACGCGCCGGCTCGCGCGGAACCCGTGAGATCGCGGGCGCCTCTCACGCCGTCGGGGCGTCCCAGCCCGACGCGGTGGCCGCGGCCGTCCTCGACGCCGTCGGGCACGTACAGGGCTGAACGAGCGTGTCGGCCCTGCGCAGCCGAGTGAGTCAGGTCAGCACCCGGATCGGGGTGCCGTCGAGGTAGGCGCCGATGTCTTCCGTGGCCTCACGGAAGAACGTCGCGTAGTTCAGCTCGCTGACGTAGCCGAGGTGCGGCGTGGCCAGCACGTTCGGCAGCGTACGGAACTCGTGTCCCATGGGCAGCGGCTCCTCCTCGAACACGTCGAGACCGGCTCCCGCGATCCGCCCCCCGCGCAGCGCGGACGCCAGGGCGGCCTGGTCGACGATCGCCGCCCGCGAGGTGTTGACCAGGTAGGCGGTGGGTTTCATCAGCGCCAGTTCCCGCGCGCCGACGAGCCCGCGCGTCCGGTCGCCGAGCACGAGGTGGATGGAGAAGACGTCGGAGCCGGCGAGCAGGGCGTCCAGGCCGGGGGCCGGCCGCGCGCCGCACTCCTCGGCCCGCTCGCGCGTCAGGTTCCGGCTCCAGGCCAGCACGTCCATGCCGAACGCCCGCCCGATCGCCGCCACCTGAGACCCGATCCGGCCGAGGCCGAGCAGCCCGAGAGTGCGTCCGTGCAGGTCGGTGCCGAGGGTGTGCTGCCAGGGGCCGCCGGTGCGCAGCGCGGTCGCCTCGGGCAGCAGGTGGCGGGCCAGGCCGAGGATCAGCGCCCATGTCAGCTCGACCGTCGAGGTCGAGCCGCCGCCCGTGCCGCAAACCGTGACGCCGTGCGCCCGCGCCGCCTCCAGGTCGATGGCGGCGTTGCGCATGCCGGTGGTGACGAGCAGCCGCAGGTGGGGCAGGCGGTCGAACACCTCGGCGGGGAACGGCGTGCGCTCCCGCATGGCGACCACAATCTCGCAGTCGTGGATGGCCGCAACGAGCTCGTCGGTGCTCGTGAAGTGCTCGTGGAAGCTGGTGGCCCGGACCCGGGACCAGTCCGCCAGCCCGAGTGCCACCCTCTGGTAGTCGTCCAGCACGGCGCAGCGGAAATCAGTTGGCATGACGAAATCCTCAGCTCGGGGAGGAACGGTGTCGGTCGGAGTTCGTGGGGGGTGATGCCGTCCGTGCGCGAACGGCAAGGGCGTGTTCGTGCAACGGGGCCGGGTCAACGCTCCAGCGTACGCATGCCGGCTTCGTCGTGGGTGTCGCCGATGGCCGGGGGAAGGTCGTTGAGCTTCTCGATCTGTTCGGCGGTCAGCTCCACGGCGTCGGCGGCGGAGTTCTCCTCGACGCGTGCCACGCGCTTGGTGCCGGGGATGGGGGCGATGTCGTCGCCCCGGGTCAGCAGCCAGGCCAGGGCGATCTGTGCCGCGGTGGCACCCGCGTCGGCGGCGATGGCCTGGACCTCGTCGGCGATGCGCAGGTTGTGCTGGAAGTTCTCGCCGGTGAAGCGGGGCATTGTGCTGCGCATGTCGGTGTCGTCGAAGCCGCCGGTGGAGCGGATCTTCCCGGTGAGGAAGCCGCGTCCCAGCGGCGAGTAGGGCACGAAGCCGATGTTCAGCTCGCGCAGCAGCGGCAGCACCCGTGCCTCCGGTACCCGAGTCCACAGGGAATACTCCGACTGGACGGCGGCGATGGGGTGCACGGCGTGGGCACGGCGGATCGTCTCCGGCCCGGCCTCGGACAGGCCGATGTGGCGGACCTTGCCCTCGGTAACCAGTTCGGCCAGCGTCCCTACGGTGTCCTCGATGGGCGTGTTCGGGTCGACCCGGTGCTGGTAGTACAGGTCGATGTAGTCGGTGCCCAGCCGCTTGAGCGAGCCCTCGACGGCGGTGCGGATGTTGGCCGGGCTGCTGTCGAGATGTCCTGGCCCGCCGTGCGCATGGGAGATCATGCCGAACTTCGTCGCCACCACGGCCTGGTCGCGGCGGCCCCTGAGCGCCCTGCCGAGAAGTTCCTCGTTGACGTACGGCCCGTAGACCTCGGCGGTGTCGAGGAAGGTGACACCCAGCTCCAGGGCCCGGTGGATGGCGCGGATCGACTCGGCGTCGTCCGTGCCGGCTCCCGTGTAGGCGTAGGACATCGATACCAAGCCCAGACCGATACGGGAGACGTCCAGGCCTCCCAGCTTGATGTGCTTCATGCCAGTTCTCTGTTTCTCTAGCGGTTTGTGCGACGTGCTGGCCCTGCGAACGGCTCCGCCGCGCGGCCAGGCGTTTGGCGAGGCCGGAGGGCAGGGCGGATGCTGCGCTGCCCGGCCGTGGGCATGACGGCCTCGGCGCGCGGTGGCGCGGCCCGTTCCCGGGATCGCACCACCGGGTGGCGGACGGTCAGGCGACGGGGACCCAGGTGAACCGGCCGTCCGGGCGGCGCTCGGCGCGTCCGAAGACCACGTCGGCGAAGTGGTTGCCGTAGCCGATGGTGCCGGGGCGGCTCAGCTCTTCCACCAGGCGGCGGCGCTCCTCGGTGGCTTCGGCGGGGTCGTGATCGAGCACGCAGCCCCATTCGGGGTGGGTGACCTGGATCGGGGCGTGCATCACGTCGCCGAACGCGATGAGCCGCCGATCGCCGCCGGTGATCGTGTACGTGGTGTGGCCGAAGGTGTGTCCGGCAGAGTACGAAACCCGCACGCCTGGGAAGATCTCGTCGCCGTCCTCGGCCGTACGGACGCGGGGTGCGAAGGCGGCCAGCCGTTCCTCGGTCGCCCCGCCCTCGGCGGCCAGGTCGCGCCGCTCCCACTCGGGTGCCGCGACGAAGTGGGTGGCGTGCGCGAACGGCGGCGCATCGGTGCCGGGCTCGGCGCTCCAGGCCCAGCCCAGGTGGTCGAGGTGGAGGTGGGTGATGGCGACGGCCTCGATCTGGCGAGGCTCGCGGCCCAGCCGCCGCAGGCCGTCCAGCATCTCGCCGCCGTGGATGCTTCCAATGACCGGGTTGGCCGGGTCGTCGGGGTGGGACTCGGGTCCGAACCCGGTGTCGATGAGCAGGGCCCGGTCACCCCGCTCGACCAGCAGCCCGCCGATGGCTGCGGGCAGGAAGCCGCCGTCGTCGAGATGATCGCGGCTGGCCGCCCAGTCCGCGTCGGTGGCGCCGGTCAGCCAGCCGCGCGGTTTGCACAGGCACAGCCCGTCCGGAACAAAGGTGATCTTCAGTTCGCCCAGACGGAGCGAGCGAACGCGCGGTGCGCTGGTCAGCCGTGCGCGGTCGAAATCGGTCGTCGTGGCCATGTGGTCCTACCTCGTGCGTGAAGAGGCGTCGCCGGGGTGGCGCTACGAACCAGAAGTTACAACTAGAATAGCTATAACTGCAACTATTTGAGTTTTAGTAGACTCGTGCGATGGCCACCGAGCGCGAGACCCAAGTCCAGACCGACCGCGTGCTGTGCGGGCTGGTCAAGGGCCTGGCCAATCAGATCGAAGCCAACATCCGGGTCCGGGCGGCCACGCTCGGCCTGACCGCCTCACAGGGCACCGCGCTGTGCGAGCTGACCCGCCCCATGACCCTGCGCGAACTCGCCGAACGGATGGGCTGCGAACCCTCCAACGCCACCTTCGTCGCCGATCGCCTCGAAGAGCAGGGCTACCTCGAACGCCATCCACACCCCGACGACCGTCGCGCCAAGCAGCTCGTCCTGACCCCCAAGGGCACCGAGCTCCGTGAACGCCTCATCGAGTTGCTCTCAGAAAACTCCCCCCTGGCCCCCCTGGCCCTCGAAGAGCGGGACGTCCTGCAGCGGCTCCTCACCCGCGCCCTCATCCGCTGACCCGCTCCGCCGGGCCTTGGCGGGGCGAGGCGTCTGTGGAGGTCTGCCGCCCCGAACGACCGGTGCGACCCGGCGGACGCGCGGATCGTCCCCAGCCGGCCTCGGCCGCTGGAGATCGTACGCCCGCATGACGAAGCCCCGGACTCCGTGAGGAGCCCGGGGCCGGATGCCGTCGGATGACGGGCCACCTCTCGGTGTGCCCGGCATCGGCGGTGAAGCGTTGCTTAGAGCGGGCGGACCTGCTCGGCCTGCGGGCCCTTGGCGCCCTGGCCCGCGGTGTACTCGACGCGCTGGTTCTCGTCCAGCGAACGGTAGCCGCCGGCGTCGATGGCCGAGTAGTGGACGAAGACGTCCGCAGAGCCGTCGTCGGGGGCGATGAAGCCGAAGCCCTTTTCAGCGTTGAACCACTTGACGGTTCCCTGAGCCATGATGCTTTCTCCTTGATTAGACGATCTCGAGGGCCACGGATGTGATCCCCGGGCTGCTGCGACCGACCGCCTTGGGAAAGCCTCTGCTCCGCACGGTAACGCCCGCTGTCATAACTCCGCAGGCGCTGTTAGGCAAACTGGGACTTCGACACAACCTGTTTCTCTGAACACTACACGCCGCGACCCCGTCCCCGCACCACTCCCCGGCGAAACCCCGTACGCGTCCCTCGAAGGCCCATGTTGGAAGGGAGCCGCGCGAGGATGAACCAAGGTGACGGCGCTTACGTGGTGGGGAGCATGAGACTACGAATGATCCTGCTCATGGCGGTGATGGCGCTGACCGCGGCCTGTGGAGGAGGGGAATCGGACACGTCGGCGGCCGCGGCCGACGACGGGCCGGCGCAGCCGGTCGCCGTGTGGGGCGCGGAAGGCGGGTTCGTGACCGCGACCATGAACGTGCTGCGTCCGCCGAGGGTGGTGCTGTACGGCGACGGCCTGGTGATCGTCGATGCGAGCAGGCAGCTGACGCTCAGCGATGCCGAGGCGGGCGAGGTGGTCGCGCGGATGGAGAAGGACCTGACCGGGCAACCGCCGACCGCGGCGCCGAAGCCGGGTGCTCCGCAAGTGACGGACCTGCCGGACACCGTCCTCGGCGTACGGGGCAAGGACGGGAAGATGCTGGAGGTCCGGGTCCCGGCCTTGCAACAGCTTGCGGACTTCTATCCGAGGCAGCTGGTGGACGCGAAGGAGCTGATGGAGGGCCTGGCGAACCGGGCCACCGCGGAGGGGGCCGGCTACGTCTCCGACCGCGTCCGGGTGGTCGCCGAAGGGGCCGAGTCGGCGGAGGGCAAGCCGTCGCCGTGGCCCGAGGGCGTTCCCGAGCCTTCTGGCGTGGTGGATCCGGTCTGGCAGGAGGATGTCGAGGGGGCTGCGGCGAGCGCGATCACCAAGGCGGTTCCCCCCGGCCAGCAGTACGGCCGGCCGCTCTTCAGGACCGGCTCGGGGACGACCTACGTGCTCTCCTGGCGGTACCTGCTGCCCCACGAGCAGTCACCGGCCTCCCCGGCGCCGGGCCAGAGGGGCTAGATCCTCAGACCACGGACGCTGCTGGCGGAGACCGCGAACCGCGGGCCGGAGACGGCCACATTTCCGGATATGAGTTATGTCCGCTCGCTTCGGCCGGACTCCGGCTCGTGACCGCGGACGCTCCGGCGGCCGATCGTGCGGCACGAACACCTGAGGGCACGCGGGTCACCTGTTCGACCTCGTCTTCGTCTTCGCCGTCACGCAGCTGTCCGCCTCGCTGCACGCGGACCACTCCCTGGCCGGGCTGGACCGGGCACTGGTGCTCTTCGTCCCGGTTTACTGGGTCTGGGTGAGCACGTCGGTCCATGCGAACACGTGCGACGTCGACAACGTGGTCGACCGTGTCGGGATCCTGGCCGCCGGACTCGGCAGCCTGGTCATGACGCTGGCCATCCCCGGCGCGTACGGCGAACGGGGCGATGCCGTTCGCCACCTCCTACCTCGCGGTCCGGACGCTGTTGCTGGTGTTGGTGGCCCGCACCCGTGGGTGGTTTGCCAACCCGTTCAGCGTCGCCGTGTTCGTGGCCGCGCCGCTGCGACCGGCCGGCACGGCTCTGGGCGCGCTCTGCCTGCTGGTTGTAGTGGTCGTCGCCGTCCACGTGTGGGAGTGCGCCGCCGGCCGGCGCGGATGACCCGGGCGAGTCGGCGACCTCGGGCACGGCGAGCCCCACGGCTCGGGCCTTCGGGTAGCGGAGCGGCGCTGCGAAGCGCCCGACGACGACAGCGCCTCTGCCGGGCTTGACGTGAGCCGGTCCGTGTGTCTTGATCAAATGGTTTCTCGTACTGGTGAACGAGTTCTGGAGGAACCATGCTGTCGGCGCGACGCCCTGACCGCGCTCCGTTGTCGCCTGGCCCCAAGCTCTTCCGATCAGCCTGGCGGCTGCTCGCCCTCGGCATCGTGCCGATCATGGCAGCGGGCCTGATCGTGACCCCGGTGCCCGCCGCTGCCGCAGCAGACATCAAGGCAGATCTCGGCGTGTCCCTCCAACCCTGGGAAGAAGGGGGTGATGTCGCGGCGGGCCAGGACAAGATTTTCGTCTCCGCCAAGGACCGCATCGTCGTCGCGGACACCCAGGCCGCTGTCACCGACACGATCAGCAACCTCCCCGGCCTGAGGGAACTCGCCCTGACGGCCGACGGGGCCCACCTGTACGCGGCGGTCGCGGGTTCGAATCAGGTAGCCGAGATCGACACCGAAACCCTCGCCATCACTCGGCGGATCGACATGACGGCGTATCCCTGCCCGTCGTCCCTGTCCCTGTCGGGGAGCCGGCTCTATGTCGGTTACGGCTGCAGCACGAACATGAGCGGCGTCGTCAGCCTCGACGTGTCGGCGGCGGAACCGGAGTACACCCAGATCCTGGCGGGTTTGTACAAGGCTCCTCTGCTGGCCGCCGCGGCGATGACTCTGGTGGTCGGCGACACAGGCCTCTCGCCGAGCAGCCTCCTCATCTATGACGTGTCCGGCGCCGTCCCCACCCGCCGCGGTGTGATCAGCGGTTCCACTTACAACCTGTCCAACCTGCTGGACCTCGCCGTCACCCCAGACGGCGCCACGGTGTTCTCGGCTTTCGGCTCGCCATACAGGTTCGACAGCTGGGACACCACCACGGTGACCCACGTCCGTAGCTACGGCCAGCAGGCCTACTCGCAGGCCGTCGCGCTCAGTCCGGACGGTGCCCTTCTGGTCGGCGGACGGTCGCGGGGGATTCCCGTCGAGGTGTTCGACGTCGCTACAGGAGAATCGAGGTTCACTCACGAGAACCGGGACGACGAGGTGATCCCGGGAAGTATCGCCATCCTCGGCACCACCGTCTTCGCTCTGCGGAGAGACCCGTCCTACCGGCTCTCCCTGTGGCGGCTGCCCGATGTGGCGCTCCCCGCGTCCTCGCTCACCCTCACGGCGCCCTACACGGCGACCGTGCTCGATCCGATCACACTGACGGGCCGCCTCACCCTGTCGGACGGCTCGGCTCCCGGCGCCCAACCTCTGAAGGTCACCCGTCATGGATACGACGGAACCGCGGAATCCCTTCCCATGACGACCACCGCCGAGGACGGCACGTTCACCGTCACCGACATCCCACAGGCCATCGGCAGGTTCACGTACGACGTCGCCTGGGACGGCAATTCGGCCTTCCGGTGGAGCAGAGCCTGGTGGTGGGCGGGAACCCTCGTGGAGAAGCGCATGCCGCCACTCACCCTGTCGCGGCCGTCCACGCCGCAGACGGCGCTCGAACCGCTCACGATGACCGGCCGACTCACCTTGGTCCCCGGATCGGTTCCGGGCGCGCAACGGCTGACGGTAACCCGAAGACTCCCCGGCGACGACACCGAAAAGCCTCTCCCGGAGGTGACCACCGACGATGACGGCACGTTCACCGTCACCGATACCCCGCCGGTCGGCGGGACCGTCACCTACGAGGTGAGCTGGGCTGGGAACGCCATCTACGACCCGAATTCGGATTCGCGCGTCCTGAGAGTCGCCAAGCGCCGGACGACCCTCACCGTGTCGGGACCTGAGGAGACCGTCGCCGGCAGCCAGATCGAGTTCAGCGGTGAACTCGACGGCGATGGCCGGCTTCCTTCACCGAACGCCGTGCTCATGGTGCGCCGCACCCTCGTGGGCTCCACCGGCACCACCACCACGCCGCTGTCGAATGTGACGGTGTCCGATGACGGGTCTTTCCGCTTCACCGATACGCCCGGTGAGGCCGGCGAATACACCTACAGCGTCAAATGGGCAGGTGACGATACGTTCTCGGCCGTGGAAGGTGCCCGCGTGGTCACGGTTGCGGGGTGGCCCGACTGAGTGACGGAGCCCAGTCAGCCGAGAAGTGCCGAGGACCTCGGGTGGATGGCCCGCCACCCGGGGTCGCCGGTCCCTCCGTCGCCTATCGCCGGCCTGCCACCGCCCCGGTTCTCGGGTCTTGTCTGACACTTCCTGTCGCGAGAACGGCGTTCCCGATGAGCCGTTTCGGCCTAATGCCCCACGATTCCTCCAATGCATCCGAAATATGAGATTTGTCAGGTTTCCTTGTTGGTTCACCTTTGCTACACGCAAGCGACGCCAACCGTTTCAGCTGCCGTGATTCCTATGATCGGCACGCTTGATCCATTGAAACGGTAGAAACATGACGCGCAGCAGCGCACCACGAGCACTCACCTGGCCCGGTGCGATCTCGGCGATCGCGCTCGCAGCCGGCGCACTGGTCGGTGCACCGGCTTCCCCGGCCGCGGCCGCCGGCGAGGACCGGCCGACCTACCTCGGCACGTCCCTGTACACCGGCGAGTTCCACGCGCACACGTCCGTGAGCGACGGTGCCGAGCTGCCGCCGGACGCCTACACGCATGTCCACGACGAGACCGACGCCGACTTCTTCGCGGTGACCGAGCACGACGTCATGTGGGACATCCGCAACGGCGACGACTTCGTCGACGACTGGCGCAACGCCGACTCCGCCGAGTGGCGTTACCTGCACGAGAGCGCCGCGAAGTTCAACGCAGACCAGAAAGACCTGGTCGCGGTCCCCGCTACCGAGAACACCTGGTATGACGGCACCGGCCACATCAACGTGTTCGACACCGACTGGCACGTGACGGCGCGGGCGACCGAAAAGGGCAGCGTCGACGGGTACGGCAACGTGTTCGGCACCGGCGACATGAAGTACGACTACTTCACGTTCCTGGCCCGCCTGAAGCAGGACCCGGACGCGATCGGCCAGTTCAACCATCCGTCCACCACGGACAAGGGCGACTTCTTCGGTTTCAAGGGCCTCGACCCGGTCGCCGACGACCGGATGGACCTCATCGAGGTGAAGTCCGCCGACGCGGTGGGCGAGTTCCAGAAGGCGCTGGACGCCGGCTGGCACCTGGCCCCGACGTGGAACGGCGACGAGCACTCCGCGACCTGGGTGTCCGGGAACCCGTCGATCACCGGCGTGTGGGCCAAGGGTCACTCCCTCGACGCCCTCTACGCGGCGATGCGAAACCGCAGCCTCTACTCGACGGCGGACGCCAACGCCGTCCTCGGGTTCGGCGGCAACGGCTCGCTCATGGGCTCGATCCTGCCGGGAGACACCACGAGCCTGGACGTCGAGCTCCGCCTCGCCGACCCGGACGAGAAGGACTCCTTCACCTCCGCACGCCTGATCACCAACGGCGGTGTGGTCGCCCACGACTTCGGCCAGGTCAGCGGCAACGACCTGACGCTGAAGACCACGCTGAACGTCCGGGACGGCGACTTCTACTACGTCCGCGCCGAGCAGGCCGACGGCAACTTCCTGGTGTCCGCCCCGATCTGGATCGGGAAGACCACCCGCGGCGCGAACTACGCCCCGACGATCACCGTCCCGGGTGGCTTCACAGCCACGGCTCGGTACGGCGACACGGTCACGCTGCCGCAGGTGACGGCCACCGACGACTCCGGCACCCAGCCGGCGGTCACGTTCGAGGTGTTCGACTCCGCGGGAAAGGTGCCCGTCTCGGGCGACGCTTTCCGGATCCGCTCGTACGACGACGCGTTCGTGGTCGTGAAGGCGACCGACAACCTCGGCAACACCAACGCCGAGCTGCTGCGCGTCCAGGTCTCCCAGGAGGCGCCGGACCCTGCGGGCGTCTTCCGCTTCGGCAGCAACGCGTCCGTGGGTGAGAAGCCCGGTGCCGCCGGGATCGCGGTCACCACCGACCGCGACGTCAGGCAGGTCTACGCGCAGGTCCTGCCCGAGGGCTCGGACGACTGGTCCACGGCCGAGGTGCTGACCTCGGCGAACGACCGGCCGTACGAGGTCGACACGGTCGGCGACGACGAGCCGGTCTACCAGCACTCCATCACGGGTCAGACGCTGCGCTCCCACGAGTTCCGGCTGACCGGGCTGAAGGTCGGCACGACCTACCGGTTCCGGTTCGGTGTGGCACGCGACGGCCGTGCGCCCAGTGCCGCCGACGCGTCGGCCTGGACCGACGTACGCGGCAGGTTCCTCGCGGGCGGCGCCAAGGGGGAGCCGGTCTACATCCTGGGCGACGTGCAGGTGCCCGACGGCGACGCCGACCAGCTCACGCTGCCGGGGCGGGTGCTCGACCGGCTCAAGAGCCAGACGCCGGGCGGCGGCACCGTGATCCAGGTCGGCGACCTCGTCGACCGCGGCGGCCGGGGGAAGAAGTGGGCCGAGATCCACGACTCCTTCCTGTCCAGGCTCGATCTCCAGTACGCGGGCCTGGTCGGCAACCACGAGACCTACGAGGACCTCGACTACGACGCGGTCGGCGGGCAGCCGAGTGCGATCTTCACCAACACGTTCGCGCTGCCGGGCAACGGTGTGATCGGCGAGAGTAACTACTCCTTCGACCGCGGTGACATCCACTTCTCCGTCCTGAACTCCAACGCCCGCCTGGACGAGCAGCTGGACTGGCTGGTCGACGACGTGCGCGCCTCGGACGCGGCATGGAACGTCGTCGTCGGCCACTTCTCCTACTACGGTGGCCAGCACGCCGACGACGGCGGCATGGACATCGACCGCGACAAGGTCACGCGCGTGCTCGACCGGCTCGGCGTCGACCTGTACGTCGGCGGGCACGACCACGTCTACAAGCGGTCGACGATCTACGACGGGCGCCTGGCCACGACCCCCGAGGAGGAGGCCGCGGGCACCACGTTCGTGACGATGGGGTCGTCCGGCCCGAAGTTCTACGACAACCAGAAGTTCTGGTGGGACGACAAGGTCTTCGACGAGGACGTCCAGATGGGCGGCGTCCTGAAGGTGACCGACGCCGGCCTGCGGCTGTCGACGTACACGATCGACGGGCGGCTGGTCGACGAGGTGACCGTCGCCAAGCCGCACGGTTCCTGGAAGGTCTCCTCGGCCGAGATCAAGGACCATGAGCTGAAGGGCGTGGGTCTCCTGTCCTCCCCGGGCAGCCTCGACAAAGTCACCGTCGTGGCCGCGACGTACGACAACGCTCAGCAGCGGATGCTCGACGTGCGCAGCGTCGACGTCACGCTCGACCACCTCGGCCGCGAGCAGTACGTCCGCTTCGACACGCCGCTGGCGGTGGCGCCGAGCTCGACGGTGAAGCTGTTCACCTGGGACTCCCTGGCGTCCGGAAAGCCCCTGCAGCCGGCCGTGACCCTGCGCGAGGGCCTGGCCGGCGAGGGCACCGAGCAGTCGCCCTACCTGATCGACTCGCCCGACGACCTCGCCAAGGTCGACAACGACCCGGCGGGTCACTACCGGCTGACCGCCGACCTGAACCTGACCGGCCTCGTCCGTGCCCAGATCGGCCGTACGACCACGTTCACGGGCGTCTTCGACGGCGACGGGCACACGATCTCCGGGCTGGCCGCCCTGGCCGACCAGGGGCCGGGCCTGTTCGCCGACAACCACGGCACGATCGAGGACCTGGTGGTCCAGGGCGACGTCGTCACCGACCGTACGACCGCCGGTCTGGTCGCCGACGCCAACCACGGCACGATCCAGCGGGCGCGCGCCGACGGGTCGCTGACCGCGAACAGCTACGTCGGCGGTATCACCGGCCACCAGTTCGGCACGGTTCGTGACAGTGTCTCCACCGTGGACGTGCACGCCACGACCCAGTACGCCGGGGGTGTCGTCGGCGTCTCCGTCGGCGGGTCGGTCACCGAGAACGTCCTGGCCACCGGTGCGGTCGTCGCGGACAGCGCGTCCGCGGGCGGCGTGGCCGCCTACGGCTACACCGACACCCAGGTGCGCCACACGGTGGCGCTGAACGCCAACATCTCCGCGTCCAGCTACGCGCACGCCATCGTCGGGCGCGTCTACACGGGGCAGACCGCCACGCTCGAGGACAACCACGTCAGCAGGTCCGTGCCGGTCAGCGGCCAGACGCTGACCGACCCGCCCGCGGCCGACAACCAGAAGGGCAACGTGGTCGCGCCCGCGGAGATCCAGAAGCAGGCCTTCTACGAGGCGCGCGGCTGGGACTTCGCGACCGTCTGGCAGTGGAACGACGTCGCCAGGCGCCCGACCCTGCGGATGGCGCCGGAGACGCTCGAACCGGTCCCGGCACCCGGGCTGCCGACGGACGAACGCGGTTTCTACAAGGTCGGCAGCGTCGACGACCTGACCCTGATGGGCAGGCACCCGTCCTACGACTACGTGCTCGCCGCCGACATCGACCTGACCGGCGCGCCGTTCACCAGCCTGCCAGGGCCGTTCACCGGCGAACTGGACGGCGCCGGCCACACCGTGAAGGGCCTGACCTCCACCACCGGCGGTCTGTTCGCCCAGATCTCCGGGCACGTCCACGACCTCGCGGTCCTCGACGCCACGGTGAACACCACGACCGCCCGCGCCGGCATCCTGGCCAACAGCAGCACCGGCGCCGTCGAGCGCGTATGGGTCTCCGGTTCCGTGACCGCGGGCTCTCGCGCGGGCGGTCTCGTCGGCGACTCCCAGGGCGTCGTGCGCGACGCCTACTCGACGGCGGACGTGCACGTGCGCACCACCGAGGCCGGCGGCGTGATCGGCGTGGCCCTGGCCGGCTCCACCACGGAGCGGGTCTTCTCCACGGGCGCCGTCACCGCGGACAGCCGCAACGACGGCGGGGTGGCCGGTTACGGCTACACCGGCACCACCATCCGCGACTCGATCGCGCTCAACCCGACGGTCACCGCGCCGTCCTGGGCGCACCGCTTCCTGGGCCGGGTGCTGGCGAACAACGTGGCCACGCTGAGCGGCAACTGGGCGGCCGAAACGGTCGACGCGAAGTCCCAGACCGAGACCGCGGTCGGCCCGGCCACGCTCAACGGTGCGACCGCGACCCGGGACGAGGTCGCGGGGCAGGACTTCTGGGCCGGCAGGCTCGGCTTCGACTTCGCGTCGGTGTGGCGGTGGGACGCCGGCCTCGGGCGACCGGTCCTGCGCGGCACGGCGGCACCGGCCACCGAGCCGAGCGCGGCACCCTCCACCGAGGCGACGGCGGCACCCTCCACCGAGCCGAGCGCGGCACCCGGGACCGAGGCCGAGCCGGCCGCGGCCGGATCCGAGGCCGGATCCGCGGCAGCGGGGGAGACCGCCACCGAGGCCGGGGCGGTGCGGACCGTCGCGTCCGCCACTGCGGTCCCGCCGGCGGCCGGGGCCACCGAGACCGGCGGCATCCGGCACGAGGCGGTGGTGAACGACGACGGCACCGTCACCGTGACGGTGTCCGCCGGGACCACGGCGGCGGCCAAGCAGTTGTCGTTCCTCCTGCTGAAGGCGGGTGCCTCGACGTCGGCGCCGGCCGAGGACGACATCGCCTACCTCGGAGAGGCACCCCTCGACGAGCAGGGCACCGCGACGCTGACCGTGCTCGTGGACCAGCCGGACGGGACGACCCTCGCGCTGAACACCTCGGGCGACACCGAGCGTCACGTCGCCTCGCTCCTCCCGCGGACGCCCGGGACGCCGGCGATGCGGGTGCTCCACGACACCGTGACCGCGACCGTCAAGACGCAGGGGAACGCCCCCGCCCAAGCGACGATCACCCTGATCTGCGCGGGTGCGGACAAGTGCCAGGAAGACGTCTCCGTCTCCCACGACGGCCGGCCTCTCGACACCAAGAAGGTCACGCTCCAGCCCGGCAAGACCAGGGACCTGAAGCTCAACCTCCGCGACGAGGCCCGCGCCGCCCTCCTCGCCGGCAAGCCGATCATCCTGGACGTCCGGATCGGCACGGCCCCGGCGGTCCAGGTCACCGTCACTCCGTGACGTACCGGCTGGAGAGGATCCGGCCTCTGCGGTGACTCCGGAAACCCATGGCGCCCGCGGCTTCGGCCGCGGGCGCCATGACCGTAACGGAGTAGTCACCATCTGTATATGGTCACCTAAAGTGACCTCTTGGCAGCATGGAGTCTTCCCGAAGAGCGGAGACGGATGTGGCCAGTGAGTTCCAGCGGAAGAAAGTCGGCGGAGTGTTCCGGGCGATGGACGTGGACGGAGACGGCCGGCTGACCGAGGCCGACTTCCAGGCGCTCGCCCGTCGCTGGACGGCCGTCGCCGGATCGGTCGATCCGGCGCGCCTCGCCTCCGTCATGACCGGCTGGTGGCCGGTGCTCCGGTCCGCCTCCGGCCCCGACGGCGCCGAGGCCGTCACTCTCGACGAGGTGCTCCTCGTCGTGGACGGCCTCGGCGACCGGGCGGACGCCGTCTCCGCCACCGCCGACGCGATGTTCGAGGCCGTCGACCTCAACGGGGACGGCCGCATCTCCCGCTCCGAATACGGCGTCCTCGTCGAGACGTGGAGCGGGACGCCGACCGCGACCGACGAGATCTTCCCGCGCCTGGACCTGGACGGCGACGGCCACCTCACCCGCGACGAGTTCCGCACCCACTGGACGGAGTTCTGGGCGGGCGACAATCCGAACGCTCCCGGGACCTACGTCTTCGGCGTGCTGGTGGAGTGACCCGGAGGCGGCGTCACGGGCGAGCCGTGGTGTGCAGGAACGAGCGGATGGCCGGGACGAGATCGGCGTGGGCGTCTTCCAGCAGGTAGTGGCCTGCGCCGTGATAAACGCGCGTCCGGGCGGCGGGAAAGCGCCGCTGCCATTCAGCCAGCATCGCGCGGTCGAAGACCGGGTCGCCCAGTCCCCAGGCGATCAGCGTGGGCCGGTCGGCGAACTGCGCCAGCGACATGCCGGTGCCGTGCAGAACAGGCCATGAAGGGTCGCCGGGGCGCAACGGGATGTCCTGGACGAAGCGCTGGATGGCCACGCGGTGCTCGGGCCGGTCGTAGGGGGCCAGGAACGCCGAGCGCACCGGTGCGGGCATCCGGCGCCGGACGCCCAGCGGCCGCCAGGTGGCGCCGCGGGCGAAGAGGTTGTGGCGCAGGAACAGACGGGTGCCCAGCCGCGTGTGGCGCAACACCCGGAACGGCAGTCGCAGCAGAGGACGTACGCGTTCGCCGTGCGGGTTGGGGAAGGCCGCGGTGTTGAGCAGGACCAGGCGGGCGACCCGGTCGGGGTGGCGGCAGGCCCAGGTCATGCCGATCGGCCCGCCCCAGTCGTGCAGGACGAGGGTCCACCCGCGTTCGGGGGCGCCTCCGCTGGTGACGAGGTGTTGGATCAAGGCGTCCAGGTCGTCCACGCGGGCGGCCAGGTCGTACGGGTAACGGTCGGCTCCCGGCTTGTCCGACAGCCCCATGCCGATGTGGTCGGGGGCGATGCAGCGGAACTCCTCGCGCAAGGTGAGGATCGGCCGCCGCCACAGGTAGCTCCAGGAAGGGTTCCCGTGCAGGAACAGCACCGGCTGTCCCGCCCCTTCGTCCAGGTAGTGCTGGCGCAGGCCGTCACGGTGCGGCTGGGCGAACCACCGGGAGGTGAACGGGTAGCCCGGGAATCCGGTCACCGGGTGTTCCCCGCGGACAGGTGGGCGGTGAGCCGGGCCAGTCCTTCCGCCATGCTCACCCGGGGCCGGTAGCCGAGATCGCGGCGGGCCGCGGAGATGTCGAACCAGTGCGCCGTCGATGCCTGCTCCACCAGGAACAACAGTGGCGGCAGGTGCGGCGTCCACGGTAGTCGTCGAACCCGCTCCAGCAGCCGGGCCGCCCGCAGGACCGGTCCGAGCGGTGCCCGGCGTGTCACCGGGGGCAACCTGGCGGCACGCAGCAGCAGGTTGAGCCATTCCCCGAAACCGCAGGGCTCGCCCTGCGTGATGAAGTAGGCCCGGCCCGCCTGCGGTGATCCGGGGCGTAGCCGTTCGAGGGCGAGCAGATGGGCGTCGGCGGCGTTGTCGATGTAGACGGTGTCGATGGTCTTGTCGGTCCTGCCCGGCAGCCACAGCAGGCGGTGGTGCGCCACCAGCCTGGGCAGGAAGTGCGGATCTCCCGGCCCCCAGATGAGATGCGGACGCAACACGACCGCCGTCACCCGTCCGGCGGCGGCACCGGCGAGGACGAGCCGTTCGGCCTCGGCCTTGGTCCGCGGATAGGCGGCGGGAAAACGGCGGGGATAGGGCGCGGACTCGTCCACTCCCGCCAGGTCCCGCCCGTCGTGGACGACACTCGGTGAGGACGTGTGGACCAGGCGTGCCCCGTAGCGCGCGCAGGCGTCCAGCACGTTCCGCGTTCCCGACACGTTGATCTCCTCGTAGTCCCGGTCCCGTCCATGTACGCCGGCCTTCGCGGCGCAGTGCACGACCGCCTCGCATGACTCGACGGCGGCCAGCACCGCCGCGCGGTCACGGATGTCGGCCAGGTGCTGGGTGACCCCGAGAGCCGCCAGCGCGGGGCTGCGGTGACGCTGAAGAGCGTGGACGGTGTCACCGCGGGCGGCCAGCCGCCGGCAGACGGCCTCTCCCAGAAAGCCGCCGCCCCCGGTCACCAGAACCCTCGTCATCGGCCGGCCCGGACACGTCGCGAGGCCCACCGGGCGAGCCGGTGCCGGCGGATCTTGCTGTTGTGCCGGACGTCGACGGGGAACCCGGGATGAAACAGCACCTCCCGAAGCTCGGCGGTGTGCGGATGCCGGGCCGCCATCTCCAGGATGTCCGCCTTCACGCGGGCGTCGTCCCGGTATCCCGATTCGCACTCCACGATCAGGACCGCACGCTGAGCGCCGGCGAGACCGACGCCGACCAGTGCGGTACGGAGGACCCCCGGCACGGCGGCGAAGACGGGTTCGACCTGGTCGGTGTGCAGGTCGCCGCCGGCGGTGCGGACCCGCTCTGCCTTGCGTCCGGCGAACCAGAGCCTTCCGTGCTCGTCGAAGCGGCCGACGTCACCCATCCGGTGCCAGACGCGGTCTCCGTCGCGGATCCGGGCCAGCGCCGTGGCCCCCGGATCGTCCAGGTAGGGATCGCTGACGGTGGGAGCGGCCACGGTGATCTCCCCGACGGTGCCGGACGGCACGACCAGATCCTCACTCCACCGCTCGATGGGGTCGTCGGTGAGGGCGATGACGCGCACCTCGGCGCCCGGAAGCGGAGCACCCAGGCAGGTGCCCGCCCCGGCGGCGGTGGCCGCGGCGTGCTCGGCGAGCAGCCGGCTCTCGATCGCGGCCACCGGCATGCACTCGGTGGCGCCGTACACCGACAGCACGCGCGCCTCGTCACGCAGGCAGCCGCGCAGGCGCTCCATCACCGGCATCGGCAGCGGCGCCCCGGCGGACACCACGTCGCCGAGCGTGTCCAGCACCAGGCCCCGGGCGGCGCAGTGCCGCGCGAGCCGGTCGAGCAGCGCGGGAGGGGCGAACATCCCGGCCACGCGATACCGCTGGATGTCGGCGACCAGAGCGGCCGGGTCGGCCCGCACCGGATGCCGCGGGTCCATGTCCGGGATCACCACGGTCGCCCCGAACGCCGCCGCTCCCAATGCGAACGGCGCGAACGTCGACAACACCGGCGTGCCCGGTCGCACCGTGCCCAGCGTGCCCAGCAGGTCGAGCTGGGCGGTCAGGTGCCGGTGACGTAGCGGTACGCCCTTGGGCGGGCCGGTGGATCCGGAGGTGTAGGCGATCAGCGCCAGGTCGTCGGGGCCGGCGGGGGGCCACCGTCCCGGCTCGCCGGGACGGCTGCCGCGTACAGGCCCGCGTGACGTCCCTGCCGGGCCGCGGGGCCGCCGCGCGGGGACGGTGACGGAAACGCGGACGTCAGGGGCCCAGCCCAGCAGCCTCCTGGCCAGCTGCACGGCGGGAATCGCGATGAACGCCTCCGGCGCCGCCTGACGCAGACAGCGCTTGATCGCGTCGAGCGGCAGCCCGGGATCGACCAGCACCGGCACCGCGCGGAGCCGCACCAGGGCGACGGCCAGCGCGCCCAGTTCCGGGCCCGGCGGCACCAGCAGGCCGGTACGCATGCCCGGGCGGATCCCGGCCTCGGCGAGGGCCGCGACGGCATGGTCCACCGACCGCGACAACTGCCCGTAGGTGGTGGCCGCCGGGGTGCGGCCACCGACCTGGCAGGCGATGACGTCGGGCTGCTCGCGGAACCAGCGCTCGGCGCGGACGATCAGATCGCTGATCGGCTCGGCCGCTGCGGCCGGTGCCGGTGCCGCCGGTGCAGGCAGTGCGGGCGGCGTGGGCGGCTCGGCGGGGCCGGCGGGGCCTGAGCCGCTCGGAGGGGTCGCCTGTGCAGTCACGGGATCACCACCGCACGACGACGATTCCGGCACTGGCCCCGCTGGCCAGGCCGACCAGGGCGACCAGGTCGCCGCGCCGCACCCGCCCCGAGGAGACCGCCCGCGCCAGTTGCACGAGCAGGGTCGAGGCCACGAGGTTGCCGTGCTGAGCGATGGTGACGACGACCTTGCCCTGCGGGATGCGCACCTGGTCGCAGAACCACCACAACGTCGCCAGCGACGCCTGGTGCACGCAGATGGCCGCGAAGTCGTCCCAGGCCAGCCCGAGATCGGCGAGAGGCTTGTGGAAGACGGCGTAGTCGATGTTCTCGAAGCCCCGCACCAGCTGGGCGGAGTCGACGGTGAGAGGCCCGATGGTGGGCCGGTCCGCCCACGGGTCGCTGGTGAGGTTGTCCACGGCGGAGACCGCCGCCGGCCACCCGGCGGAGTACGCGGAGAACCCGTGGGCGAGCACCCCCGGTTCTGCGCCGGCCTCCAGCAGCACCGCGGCGCCGGCGTCGGAGACGGTGTAGGACGCGGCGACGGTGACGTACTCCTCGGCGCTGGACAGGATCCACGGGGTGCCGGCGGTGGGCAGCTCCCCGCAGCAGATGAGGACCCGCCGATGACGGCCGCCGGAGATCAGCGCGTCGGCCACCTGGATGGCGTTCAGCACGCTGTTGCAGGCGTTGCGTATGTCGAAGACCGGACAGCCGGCACCGATCTTGGCGGCGACGATGTGCCCGGTGGCCGGCTCGACGGCGTCGGACGACACCCCCGCGTAGATGAGCAGGTCGAGGTCGGCGGCCTCAAGGCCGCCCTCCTCCAGGACCCGGCGGGCGGCGTGCGCCGCCAGGTCGGACGGCTTCTCGTGGGGAGGGGCGATGTGTCTGCGCCGGACTCCGCTGTGGTCGTGGATCAGCCCTCGGGGCAGGTCCAGCGCCGGATTGCGCTCGGCGAGCCGCTCTTCCAGCTCGGCCGTGCTCAGTGTGGTCTCGGGCAGGTGGGCGGCCACCCCGGTCAGCCGGGTGTGCAGGGTCAACGAAGGCCTCTCTTCTGGGCGGGTCTTCTGTGCCGGTCTTCTGTGCCGATCTTCTGGGCCGGTCGTGTGCGCCGTACCTGGACGGACGGCGTGGGGATGGAGGACGAGATGGAGGACGGGGCCCGTGCCCGCGGACGGCGCCGCGGGCACGGGTCCCGCCGTCACCGGTTCAGGCCGCCGCCCCCGCGCGGGCGAGCACACCGGCCGGCTGCTGGTCGCCGCGCAGCCCGAGACGGATGAGCAGGCTCCGGGCGATGTCGGCGACGGTCCCGCCGCTGCGCATCAGCTCCATGGGCGGGATGTCGATGCCGAACCGGTTCCGGATCGAGGTCAGCAGTTCGGTGGCCATGAGGGAGTCCAGTCCGTACTCGTCCAGCCGCCGGTCGTCGGCGATCTGGTCGGCGGAAACGAGCAGGACCGCGGACAACAAGCCGGTGATCTGCTCGGTGATGCACGCGTACGCCTGCTCGTAGGTCATCCCGGCCAGCAGCGCCTGCAGGTCGGGCGCCTGCTGTTCCGCACCGGGCGGCAGCACCAGGGACAGCCACGGACGCTGCAGGCTGGGCAGGACCTGCCGCAACCGGCCCCAGTCGCAGCGGCCCACCACGGCCACGTCGGCGCGCTCGCCGAGCATGCGCTCCACGGCGTCCAGCGCCTGCCCGGAAGACATCGGCGGGATCCCGGCCTTGGCCAGTGCCTCGCCCTGCCTGCTCCGGGTCAGCACCCCGGTGTCCGCGAGCGCGCCCAGGCAGGCCGTCAATCCGGGCAGGTCCTGCCGGCTCCGTCGCCGGGCCAGCGCCTCCAGGAACAGGTTCGCGGCGACGTACGACGTCTGACCGATGTTGCCGACGGTGGTGAGGGAGGAGTACATGACGAACAGGTCGAGGGGCCGATCCCGGGTCAGCTCGTCCAGCACCATCGCGCCGGCGACCTTGGGGTGGAGCACGGCTCGGATCCGGTCGTCGCCGAGGTCGGTGAGCGGGCCGTCGTCGAGGTGCATGGCCGCGTGTACGACGCCACGCAGCGGCCGGCCGCCCGCGTCCAGGTCGTGCAGGATCCGCCGCATGGCGTCGCGGTCGGCCACGTCGGCCGCGTACGCGCGGACCTGCACCCCCGACCTCTCCAGTTCCGCGATCAGGGCGGGGGCTTCGGGCGACTCGGCGCCCCGGCGGCCGACCAGGGCCAGGTGGCGGGCACCCCGCAGGGCGAGGCGGCGAGCCGTCGCCGCGCCGAACCCGCCCAGGCCGCCCGTGACCAGGTAGGTCCCCTCGGAATCCAGGCGCGGCTCCGCCGGCTGGGGCCGGACGGCGACGGGTTCGTCGCGTGGGTCGAAGGACACCACGACTTTTCCGATGTGTCGGGAATGACGCATCATGGCGAAGGCGTCCGCGACACGTGCGGCCGGATACACCGTGTGCGGCAGCGGCCGGAAGTCCCCGGACCGGTAGAGGGGCGCCGCCTGCTCCGTGCTTTCCGCCATCAGCTCGGGCGCCTTCCACATGAGGGTGCCCACGTCCACGCCGTAGAACGCGATGTTGTCGGAGAACGGGCGCAGCAGCAGGGAGCTGTTCTGGTAGATGTCCCGTTTGCCGAGCTCGATGAACCGGCCGCCGTGCCGCAGACATTCCATGCCCCGGGTGATGGCCTCCCCGGCCAGCGAGTTGAGCACGATGTCCACTCCCCGGCCTCCGGTCAGTTCCTTGACCTGATCGGCGAAGTGCAGGCTGCGCGAGTCCAGGGCGTGGTCGGCGCCCATGGCGAGCAGCAGGTCGCGTTTGGCGGCGGTGCCGGCGGTCGCGATCACGCGGGCTCCGTGGAACCGGGCGTACTGCAGGGCGGCCAGGCCGACCCCACCGGCGCCACCGTGGACCAGGATCGTCTCGCCCGCCCTGACCCGTGCGCAGTACCCCAGCGAATGGTGCACGGTGGAGAACGCCATCGGCATGGTGGCGGCCTCGGCGAAGGTCATCCCCTCGGGGACGGCGACGGCCGCCCACGCCTTGACCCTCGTGTGGCTGGCGAAGCCGACGGGGCCCGCGGCCATGACCCGGTCACCGGGCCGCGTCCCGGTGACTCCGGTTCCGACGGCGGTGACGATCCCGGCGCATTCCAGGCCCAGCTCGTGCCCGCCGAAGACCGCTTCGACGGCCTCGGTGGGCAGCAGGTTCACCGCGCGCATGACGTCGCGGTAGTTCAGCCCGATCGCCCGCACCTCGACCACGATCTCGTCGGGATCGGGCTGCGGCATCGGCATCTCCTCCCAGGCCAGCGTGTACGACAGCCCGGGATCGCACACCCTGAGCCGGTAGGCCTCGCCCGAGCCGACGGGCAGGTCGCGGGTGTGCTCGCCCGGCTCGATCAGCCGCGGCACGAAACGTCCCCGGCGGGTGAGCAGGATCTCGTCCTCCTCGCCCGGGTCGAGCAGTTCCGCCGCCAGGCGGCCGGCGTCCCGCGCGGCGTCACCGGTGGGGTGCAGGCAGAGCCTGCGTATCACCGGCCGTGGCTGCTCGTTGCTCAACGAACGCGTCGTGCCCCAGGTCGCCGCGTCCTCGGGGTGGAGCCTGACGTCGGCGACGCGGGGTTCCGGCAGCGCGGCGCAGGGGCGGGCCACCAGCCACAACGTGGTCGCGACGTGCTCGGGCAGTTGCTCGCACGCCAGCGCGACGGCCCGCAGCGCCGCGGCCCGCCGGGTGATCCGCTCGACGGACCCCTCCGGATCCGGGTCGTCCGCTCCGCCCAGGACGATCGCGATGGTGACCGTCTGGGCGGTGGGTGGGACGTGGTCGATCCAGTGGTCGGGATCGTCGCTGAGCGGCGAGTGGAGCACGTCGCCGCCACGGGCTCGCAGCAGAGCCCGCAGCTCGGTGGTCAGGGCGCCGGTGCCGTCCTCGCCGGCGAGGATCCACGTGCCGGCGGCGTCCGGCGAGGGGTGCGCGGCGGCCGGGTCGCCCCCGGCGGTGGCCGCAGCGGTGGCCGTACTGGTAGTCGCGCTGGTGGCCGGACTGCCGGCCGCGCTGGCGGCCCCACTGGTGGCGGGAGCGGCGGCCAGCATCACCGAGAAGTCGCCGGATGCGAGGGCGTCGTCGTCGCCGACCTGGACGACCTCCGTGTAGCCGGCCTCCGCCAGCACCTCCGGCCATCTCTCCCGGGACAGCAGCGGCGAGGCCGGGCGCAGGTGCCGGTCGGTGAAGTCCCAGAACTCCTCCTGCATGCCGAGGAACGGCAGCAGGGTCCCCATCCGGTGAGGTTCGGCGATGAGCAGGTGGCCGCCGGGCACCAGAAGGGTGGACAGGTGGTGCAGCGCGGCGGGCAGGTCACGGGCCAGGTGCAGGCTGTTCGCCCCGATCACGAGATCGAACCCGCCCGCGGCCAGTCCCTGCCCGACCGGATTCGCGTCCAGATCGAGGACGGCGTAATCGACGAAGTCGAAGGCGGCGAGGCGCTGCCGCAGCCGGGTCAACGCCGCTTCGGCGCGATCGGTGACCAGGTAGCGGGTGCGGTCGGCGGGCAGGACGGGCAGCAGCATGGCGGTGGTGCCGCCCGTCCCCGCACCGGCTTCCAGGATGCGCAGCGGCCGGTCGGCCGGCCATCTTCTGACGATTTGCCCGACGAGCGCCCGGACGATCCGGTTGGTGAACAGGTTGACCGGCCCGACGTCGTGGAACTGCTCCATCAGCTCCTGACCGCCGCCGGAATCCAGGACGTCTGGGCCGGCACGCCGGCCTGCGAGCAGGTCGGGCAGGCACCGGCCGACCCGTACGGACAGGGCGGTCTGAGCGGCGAAGGCGGCACCCCGGGCGAGGAGGTCCCGGTGGAGGTCACCGTGGAGGTCCCGGTGGAGGTCACCGTGGAGGTGGCGGTGCGGCTCGCGCGGGTCCGCACCCGTCGGCAGCAGGCGAGGGCCGCCATCGGCCGGCCGCTCCAGCAGTCCGTGCTGTTCCAGCAGCGGCAGGGCCGCGCGGAGCATCCGCCGGTGGTGCGCCCCCGGGCACGATTCGATCAGTTCCTCGACGCCGCTCGGACGCTCGGCGGTCAGCTCGCCGAGTGCGCCGGCCAGCGTGTGGGCGAAGACCTCTTCGAGCCGTGCCGCGTACCGCGGGTAGTCCAGCTCGTGCCATGCTGAACGCAGCCGGTCGATCTGCTCGGCCGCGCCGGACAGGATCTGCCCGGGGCGGGGGGCCGGCCACGGCTCGGCCGGCACGCCGGCCCGGGGTGCGGCCCGCAGCGCCACCTCGTAGCGGGTGACCGGGGTGATGTGGACGCCGGGCATCCGGCGTAACCGGCAGCCCTCCACTTCGGCGGCGATCCGGCCGTCCTCGCCGGCGACCACGATGTCCCAGCAGACCTCCTCGGCACTGCTGGAGCGTTCCCGCACGTGCACGAGTCCCTGTGCCGGCGGCGTTCCCCACAGGCGGACGGAGCCGATGGCGGCGGGCATGTAGCCGCGGCCCGATCGCAGCGACTCCACCAGCCACAGCACGCCGGCCTGCAGCGCGCTGTCCAGCACCACCGGGTGGATGTGGTAGCGCCCCTGCCCCTGCTCCGGGCACGAGTAGGCGCCCAGCACCTCTCCCTCGCCCGTCCACAGCTCGGTCAGGACCTGGAACTCCGGCCCCCAGACCATGTGCCCTTCGGCGGCCCGTGCGTAGTAGCCGGGCACGTCCACAGGGGTGCGGATGCGAGCGCGCAGCGCGGCCACGTCCAGCGGCGGCGGGACCCGGCGCAGCAGGGGCCGCACCCGGGCCCGGAAGTGCTCGCGGGGCTGCTCCGCCTGCCGGTCGGCGCTGGCCACGGTGACCACTCCGGTCTCGGCGTGGAGCGACGTCTGCGCGTACACCGGAGCGGCGGCGCCCTGCGAGGGCACCACCATGGCCCGGCTGATGTCGACCCTGTCGACCTCCACCGCCTTTTCGGCGTCCGGCATGGTGAGCCGGGCGGCGGCGACGGCCATCTCCACGTATCCGGTGGCCGGCATCACGGCGGCGCCGCCGGCCCGGTGGTCGGCGACCCAGGGCACCCGCACCCGGTCGATCTCCCCCTGCCACGTGGGGTCCAGCACCGGCATCCGCTGCCCCAGAAGCGGATGCTGGATTGTCGTGTCCACGTTGGTCCGCACCCAGGTCTGCGGGCCCCCGATCCAGTGCCGCTCGCGCTGCCAGGGATAGGCCGGCAGCGATCGCACCGCGCCGGGGCGGGGGAAGTACCGGTCCCAGTCGAGTCGTGCACCGGCCGCGACGAGTTCGGCGACCGCGCGGCGGACACGCGCCGGGCCTGGCTCGTCGCGGCGCAAGGTGGTGACGACGGCAGCGCGTACCCGCGCCGTGCCGCTTATGCGACGCAGGTACGAGCGGAGCACCGGGTGCGGGCCGATCTCCAGCAGCACGTCGAAGCCGTCGCCGAGCACCCGCTCGGCCGCCGCCGCGAACCGGACCGGTTCCCGGACGTTCCGCCACCAGTACGCCGCGTCCAGCTCCGAACCCCGGATCAGCTCGCCTGTCACCGTGGATACCAGAGGGATGTGCGCCGGGCGGGGCCGCAGCCCGGCGAGTCCCTCGGCCAGGGGCTGCCGCACCGGATCCATCGCGCCGCTGTGGAAGGCGTAGTCCAGGTCCAGCTCCCGGAAGAAGGTCTCGCGCGAGGAGAGGTCCTCGCACAATGACTTCAGCGATCCGTCCGGTCCGGCGATCGTGACGTCGCGGTCGGAGTTGACCGCCGCGATCTCCAGTTGCGGATAGCCGGCCAGGATCTGCCTGGCCGCGGCCTCGGGCAATCCGATCGCGGCCATCCGGCCCTGCCCCCGGGTGACCGACTGCGCCATGCCCCGCTCGGAGATCACCTGCGCCGCCTGGGCCAGTGACAGGGCGCCGGAGGTGTAGGCGGCGGCGACTTCGCCCACGCTGTGGCCGATCACCACTCCCGGCCGTACGCCCGCCGCCTTGAGCATTTCCACCAGGCCGACCTGGACGGCGAACAGCAACGGCTGTGCCACTTCGGTCGCCGACAGCCGTGACTGATCGGCGGGCAGGGACAGCTCGTCGAGCACCGACCAGCCGAGCCGACCGGACAGTTCGGCGTCGACCGCTTCCACGGCCGAGCGGAAGGTCGCGTCGGACAGCAGGTCGGCGCCCATCCCGGGCCACTGCGAACCGTTGCCGGAGAACACGAACGCCACCCGTCCGCGCTCCACCGCCTCGGCCTCCGCCACTGCCACCGTTCCCGCCATCGCCGCGTCTCCGGCTTCGAGCCGCGTGCTCGCACCGGACTCGCCTTCGGCGCCGGTCGGCTCCGGGGCCTCCGCCAGGGTCGCCAGCGCCCGCGCCGCCGCCGCGGCGGTGTCGGCCAGCACGACGGCACGATGCCGGTGGCCGCCGCGCCGCCGCGCCGCGGTGTAGGCGACGTCGTAGAAATCCCGTTCAGCGAGTGATGCCAGGTGCGCGGCGGTCCGTCCCACGGCTTCCCGCAGCGCGGTCCGGCTGCGCGCGGACACGACCACGGGCAGCGCTCCCGCGGGGGGCGCCGCCGGTCCGACCCCGGCGGCCCTCGGTACGGATGGCGGCGGCGCGGGCGGTGCGGCCAGCGCCACATGAGCGTTGGCGCCCCCGAATCCGAAGGAGTTGACTCCGGCCACGGGCCGCTCGCCTGCCTCGTCCAGCGGTCGCGGCTCGACGGTGACGCTCAGCCCCAGGGCGTCGAAGTCGATGCGAGGGTTGAGCGTGGCGGTGTGCAACGAGGGCGGGATCATCCGGTGCCGGAGCACCAGCAGGGCCTTGAACAGTCCCGGCATGCCGGAGGCGGGCTCCAGGTGCCCCAGGTTGGACTTCACCGAGCCGATGGGCAGGGCTCCGCGCGTGCGCCTGCTGCCCAGCGCCCGCCCCAGCGCCTCGCACTCTGCCGGATCCCCGGCCTGGGTGCCGGTGCCGTGCGCCTCCAGGTACACGATCTCGTCGGGGCTGATGCCCGCCGTGGTGTACACCTGCCGTAACAGGGCTTCCTGGGCTTCGGCGTTCGGCAACGCCAGCCCCATGGTGTGGCCGTCGTTGTTGGTGGCGGCGCCGACGATGACGCCGTGGATGCGGTCGCCGTCGGCGATCGCGTCGGCCAGGCGCTTGAGCACCACCACCCCGCCGCCCTCCGCCCGTACGAACCCGTCGGCGTCGGCGGAGAACGCCCGGCACCGGCCGGTCGGCGACAACATCGAGGCCTGGCTGAAACCGATGAAGGGGCCCGGGCTGAGCAGCACGTTCACCCCGCCGGCCAGCGCCGCCCGGCTGGACCCCTCCGCGAGGGACCGCCAGGCCCGCTCCACGGCCGTCAACGACGAGGAGCACGCGGTGTCGATGCTCATGCTCGGCCCGCGCAGGTCGAAGAAGTGCGACAGCCGGTTGGCCGCGATGGACAGGGTCGCCCCCGACATCGAGTACGGGCCCATGGCCCCCGGCTCCAACGCCTGCATGGTGCCGTAGGCGGGATCCGAGATGCCGATGAACACCCCGGTGTCCGTGCCCGCCAGCACCGCCGGATCGATGCCCGCGTCGTCCAGGGCCTCGACCGCCATTTCCAGGAGCAACCGCTGCTGCGGGTCCATCGTGGCGGCCTCTTTGGGGGAGATGCCGAAGTAGGCGGCGTCGAAGGCGGTGATGTCCTCGTCGAGGAAGCCCCCCGCACGGGTGTAACTCCTGTCCGGCCTCGGCATGGTGTCGTCGACGAACCGATCGGCCTCGAACCTGCTCGGCGGGATCTGGCCGACCAGGTCGGCGCCCTGCCACAACGCCTGCCACAGCCCGTCCAGACTCTCGATCCCCCCAGGCAGCCGGCATCCCACGCCCACCACCGCCGCCGCGTGCTCCGGCCATGCCTGTTCCGCTGTCGGGTCGTCCGCGCTCATGTCGCCCTTCCTGCTCAGGTCCACTACGTCTCGGCACTTCGCCGTCGGCTTGGTGTCCCGGCCGGGGTCCACCTGGCGCGCCCGGCGCGGGGCCGGGCGGTCGGCCCCCATGTCATCACAACTCTCGGTATATGCCTAGATACTGTGTGTATTTGCCCAAGAGGATGATGTTTGCGAAGTCTGGGAGACCTGTGCCTGGTGTGGCGGCAGCTCGGCGCGCGGCTGTGGGCGAACGTCGCTGGTCGGCGGCTCGCGCGTGTCACAGACGGGGGTTCCGTCCTGTCTTGTCGGCAGACCGAAACTCTCTGTTGACCAGGAGGTGTGCAATGGATGCCGTGAAGGTGCCCGATTTGACCGGCAAGGTGGCCGTGGTGACGGGCGGTAGCGACGGGCTCGGTCTCGGCTTGGCCATGCATTTGGCCCGGGCCGGGGCCGAGGTCGTGCTGCCGGTCCGCAATCCCGCCAAGGGCGCCGCCGCCGTCCAGAAGATCCACGAGGCGGTGCCGGAGGCCGCCGTCTCCACGCGCCAGCTCGACCTGGCGTCGCTGGAATCGATCGCGGCACTCGCCGCCACTCTTCGGCGCGAGGCCCGCGCGATCGACATTCTGATCAACAACGCGGGTGTCATGGCTCCCGCCACCCGCCAGACCACCGCGGACGGCCTGGAGTTGCAGTTCGGCACCAACCACATCGGCCACATGGCGCTGGTGGCGGGACTCCTGCCGCTGCTGCGCCTCCGAGGGGCACGCGTCACCACGATGTCCAGCAGCGCCGCCCGCTCCGCCGCCATCGACTGGGCCGACCTGCAGAGCGAGCGGAAATACTCGCCGGTCCGCTCGTACGGCCAGTCGAAGCTGGCCAACCTGCTCTTCGGGCTCGAACTGGACCGGCGCAGCACGGCCGGCGGGTGGGGTGTCGTCAGCAACGTCGCGCATCCCGGCACGACCCTGACCAACCTCTACGCGTCCGGCCCGAACCTGGGCCGCGCCCGCCCCGCGCCGTACGAGAGGATCATGAAGGGGCTGCTCCGGTTGGGCCTGTTCGTGCAGACGGTCGAGGCCGGGCTGCAACCGGCCCTGCACGCGGCCACCAGCCCACAGGCGCGAGGCGGCCGTTTCTACGGTCCCGACGGCCTCGGCCAGTTCACCGGTGGGCCGGCGGAGCTGTCCCTCTACAAGTCGGTCCAGGTCGAGCGCGACGCGGCCCGGCTGTGGACCGTCTCTGAGCAGCTCGCCAGGGTCGAGTTCCCCGCCTGAGGGCGGGCCGGAACCCACCCGGACCGCGACGAGACGAACGCGGTCAGCTCGCGGCCGACAGCGCGCCGATCTTGGCGGGGTTCATCAGCCAGAGCACCTGGTCGATGCCCTCGTCGGAGGCGTCGACGGTGACGACCGCGAACAGTTCGCCGTCGTGGCGCAGCAGAGCGGCCGCCTGCCCGTTCACGTCGGCCCATTCCACCTCGACCCCGGCCCAGAACCGGTCCGCGAACGCTCTGATGTACTTCGCGACCCGGAACGCGCCGACCACGGGGATGCGCGAGGCCCGGACGGCGCCGCCGCCGTCGGAGTAGCTGATCACGTCCGAGGCGAGGAGCTCTTCCAGCGCGGCGAGGTCGCCGGCGCGGGCGGCGGCGACGAAGGCGGTGAGCAGCCGGCGCTGCTCGGCCCGGGTCACCGGTGCCCGGCGCTCGGAGCCGATGCGCTTGCGCGCCCTGCTGACGAGTTGCCGCACCGCGGCCTCGCTCGCCTCGATGATCTCGGCGATCCGCCGATAGGGATAGTCGAACGCCTCTCGCAACACGTAGGCCGCGCGTTCGGTGGGCGAGAGCTTCTCCAGCAGGAGCAGGACCGCGAAGCCGAGGGCCTCGCCTCGCTCGGCGCCGAGGTGGGGGTCGTTACTGGTGTCGACGGGTTCGGGGAGCCACGGGCCGACGTACGTCTCGCGGCGGACCCGGGCGGACTGCAGGGTGTTGATGGCGAGGCGCGTGGTCACCGTCGCCAGGAACGCCCCCGGATCGGTCACGGTGCCGCGGTCGTACGCCTGCCAGCGCAGCCAGACGTCCTGCAGCAGGTCCTCCGCTTCGGTGGCACTGCTCAGGATGCGGTACGCGATTCCGAACAGGCGTGGCCGCACGCTCTCGAAGGTGGCCGCCGCCTGGTCGAGGTCCTCGGTCCCGCTGCGGCGGCTCTCCGCACCGATATCCCTCATGGTGATGGCCCCGTTCCGCCGGCGGATGGACCTCTACAGCTTTTCACCCGCCGTCCAGAGGCTTTGACAGGGGACCGCGGTACGCGATCCGGGTGGTGCCGGTGCGGCCGCACCCCTGCCGCCGCCGGCCCGGGGATCTATCTCGGAAGGATGTGAATTGCCGTCGCATGAGATTGATCTCCGCCGGCATTTCCGTCTGCCTTCGTTTCTTTCGGTGGATTTAACGGCGGGATGATTGACGGCTCTTCGCCTCCCGATGCCGAGGGCCGGGAGCCGGCGCGGGTGTTTATCGATCCCGGGTGCGGGGACGGTTGCCGTCGTAATCGCCCAAATCGGGCGAATCACCGGATCCAGGGGGTTGACATGACTGGATACCTGCCGTATCGCGATTCCACTCCCGCTGCTCGCATCGGCGGCGTACGCGGCTGGCAGGCGGACATTCTCCGCGGCGAGTCATAACCGAGTGAATCGAGGTACTGCGGCACAAGCGGGCCGCAGTGCCTCGACCCGTTACAGGGATCGTTGAAGGCGGGGGGATTTCATGGCGCGATTTTTCTACCCTGTCGCTCGGCGCAGCGATCTGGTGGAGGAACTGTTCGGAATCCCGGTGTCCGATCCCTATCGGTGGCTGGAAGACGGCGGCGACGCGCGCGTGCGGGACTGGGCGGCGGCCCAGGATCGCCTTTTCCTCGCGTGCCGCGAGCAATGGCGCGACAAGGACTCGTGGGCGTCTCTGGTGGACGAGACGTCCTCCTTCGGGGTGTCGGAGCCCCCGATGGTGCGGGGCTCGCTGATGTTCCTCGCCGAGCAACTCCGCGGGGACGAACAGCGGCGCCTGCTCGTCGTCGACGGCGAGGGCGAAAGACGGGTGCTGGTCGATCCGGCGGACATCGATCCGTCCGGCCACACCGGGCTGTACGCCTGGTGGCCGTCCCGCGAGGGCGAGCGCGTGGCCGTCCAGACGGAGGTCGCCGAGCAGCCCGGCAGCGACATCATCGTGCTGGACGTGCGTACCGGCGAGGTGGTGGACGGGCCGTTGCCGCGCGCCCGCAACACCTCGCTGGCCTGGCTCCCGGGAGGGGACGCCTTCTACTACGTCAGCCGTGTCCCCGGCGAGGAGCTGGCCTCCGGCGACATGCGGCTGCATCGGCGGGTCCGGCTGCACCGGATCGGCTCGCCCTGGCAGGCCGACACGGTGATTTTCGGCGGCGAGGACGCCCCCGACCACTATTACGGGCTCACGGTCAGCGCGGACGGCCGGCATCTGGCCGTCACCGCGATGGCCGGGCCCGCCGTGCAGAACGACGTGTACGTGGCGGAACTCGCCGATCCGGCGGCCCCGCGTCTCGTCAAGGTCGTGGACGGACAGGCCATCGGCGCCCGCGTCCTCCCGCGCTTCCTCGCGGACGGCACCCTGCTGCTCGTCACCGACTATCAGGCTCCGTGCGGCCGCGTCTGCGTGGCGGACCGGCACGACCCCGGCCCGGACGCCTGGCGCACACTGGTGGCCGAAGATCCCGAGGCTCCCCTCGACGAGTGCGTGGTTTTGGACGGCCCGGCGCTCGCGCGGCCGCTCCTGCTGGTGGCGCGCGCCCGCCACGGCACCTCCGCCCTGACGCTGCACGACCTCGCCGACGGCCGGCCGCTCACCCGGCTGCCCGTGCCGGGCGCGGGCGTGGTGTCCTCCCTGCGCGCGGGCGTGCCCCACGGTCACCGGGCGTGGTTCAGCTACTGCGACGCGACCACACCTCCCACCGTCTATCGCTACGACGCCGTACGCGGTGTGACGGAGCCGGAGGCGGGCGCCGCCACAGCGGGGCGCACTCCCGGGATCCGCAGCCTGGACGTGCGCTGCCGCGCCGAAGACGGCACCGAGATCACGCTGTTCCTGTTCACTCCTGAGGAGGAACACCAGGGGCCGCGCCCCACCCTCCTGTACGGCTACGGCAGCTTCGGCATGCCGATGCGCCCGTGGTTCTTCCCCCTGGCGGCCGCATGGGTCGGCGCCGGCGGCACCTACGCGGTCGCCTGCGTACGCGGAGGCGGCGAGGAGGGCCGGCGCTGGCACGACGCCGGCCGGGGACCCCGCAAACACCGCGCGATCGGCGACTTCACCGACGCCGCGGCCTGGCTGATCGAGACCGGCAGGACCACGCCCGACCAACTGGCGATATACGGCCAGTCGGCCGGCGGTCTCCTGGTCACCGCCGCCGCCATGCGGCGACCGGACCTGTTCGCCGCGGTCGTCGCAGAAGGCCCGCTCTGCGACATGGTGCGCTACGAACGTTTCGGCCTGGGATGCACGTGGACCGACGAGTTCGGCAGCGCCTCACGGCCCGAGGAACTCCGATGGCTCCTGGCGTACTCGCCCTATCACCACGTCACGCCCGGGACGGCCTATCCCGCCTTCCTCTTCGCCGGCGCGGTGACCGATCTGCAGACCGGGGAGGCCCACGTCACCAAGATGTGCGCGGCCCTCCAGCACGCCACCGGCGGAGACAGGCCGATCCTCATGCGCCGGGAACCCGACACGGCCCACGCCGCCTCGCCCGCGAGCAAGGAACGCGACCTGAACGCGGACATCCTGGCCTTCGCCGCCGAGCACACCGGCCTGTCACCGGGGAGGACGGCGATGTCCCTTCACGAGACCGCCGCGGAACCGCTCTGAAATGCCGGCGTGCCACAGGGCACCTCGCCGGGTCACTCCTGCGTGAGCGGTGTGCCGGAGCGCGCCGGCCCTTGGGGGAGCGCGGTCCTCCGGCGACGCCGGGCGGCCAGAGCCGCGACGAAGAGCCCGCAGACGACGACGAGGACAAGCGGCAGCGCCCAGGGGAGGGTCCACGCGTGCGCGCTGCTCCCCACGGCGGCCAGCGGGGCGACCGAACCCGCCGCGTCGGTGAGCAGCGGGACGAGGGTGACCGTCCCGGTCAGTCTCAGTGCGGGAGTCACCCCGTGCACCGGCACGGAGACCTTCCAGGTCTCGCCCGGGAGCAACTGGGGTGAATCGTCGATGTGTCCCGCGCGGACGTCCCAGTGCCCGAAGGGCCCGGACAGGGACACCGCCTGACGCGCGGCGAGAATGCCGTTGCCGTCGTTGCGGATCGTGTAGGTGACGGTGGCGTCGCCCGTCCCGAGAGGATTTGGCGTGCCGGAATAGCGGACCTGCAGGTTCTCCACCGACAGGGCCGGCTTCAGCTCTCCGCCCACACGCAGGCGGATCCGGATGCCGAGACGCTGCCCGTCCGCCGCGGTGACGATGCCGCCCATGTATTCGCCGGGCGCGGCGTCGTCGGGAAGCGCGACCGTGAACGGCACCTCGGCCGTCTCGCCGGCGGGGATGGTGACGCCGGAGCGGTCGGGGCGGACCCACGCGCCCACCCCGGTCTGCTTCGCGTTCACATCGCGCAGGTCGAGCCGGCCCTGCTCGGTGGTGAACGCGTCCGCGGCGTACACGCTCAGGCGGAGCGGCGTCGCGCCGTGGTTGGCGACCACGAGACCGTCCTCGACCCGCCCGCCCGAGTCCAGCGTGTAGCTGTAGTTGGGCCGGTCTGACCCGAAGTCGTTGGACGCCGTCGCCACCGTCCAGGAGACCTCGCCGTCCGCCGCAGAGGCGGGTCTCGCGCCCGTTCCGAGGACGCCGCCCGCGATGAGGAGCACGGTGAGGAACACCGCGAAGGCGGCCCGGGTCAGCGAGCCTGCCGTGGTCGTCGTACGCGGTCGTGACGGCTGCATCTGATCGATCCTTGGATGGGGTTGGGAAGCGGCGGGAGGGCGATGTGTCGTGGGGGGGGGGGGGGGCGCGGGGCCCCCCCCCCCCCCCCCCGCCCCGGGGGGGGGGGGGGGGCCGGCCCCCCCCCCCCCCGCCCCCGGGCGCACCGGGCCGCGAGAGGAACCCGGCCCCGGGG
>NZ_JBITJO010000014.1:72101-172018 GCF_044460045.1 Microbispora rosea
CTACCGGTACTAGGAGCCCCCCCGCCCGCGGGGACGGGCGGGGTGGGGAGCGGATTAGGACTCTGGGGGGGGGGGGGGGGGGGGGGGGGGGGGGGGGGGGGTGGGGGGGGGGGGGGGGGGGGTTGGGGGGGGGGGGGGGCCCCGGGCGGGCCCCCACCCCACCCGGGAACGGGGCCGTCAGGACTCATCTGACGGCCCCCCGCGTCGCCCCCGGTCGTCTATCTACTGGAGCCAGTCGGACTCGGCCGCGGCCGGTCCGGGCTTGCCGGGCTCACCGGGCTTGCCGGGCTCACCGGGCTTGCCAGGGCCACCGGGCTTGCCGGGCTCGGGCTTGTCGTTCGTGTGGATCACGACCTTGTCGACGGTGGAGCCGACCGGCGGAGCGGCGCTCGCGCCGTTGTCCGGGCCGCACCACGACTCCTGGCCCAGCTCGACCGCGGCGTTGGGGGCGGCGCAGGTGCCGCTGCGGAGGTTCTCGACGACGAGCTTGTCGCCGCGCACCTGGACCCGCACGTACGTACGGACGTGCTCCTGGTTCTCGACCGAGTTGGCCCAGTGGTTCTTGGGGTTCAGCGGGTCGGGACCGTAGTTCGGGTCCTTGGTCGCGTCCGGAGCGGTGAGGTCGTAGTACTTCGACCCCGACGCCGAGTTCGCCGTCACGTAGATGACGCCGCCCGGGCCCTTGACGACCTCGGTGTCGCCGGGCTGCTCGTTCGGGTTCGCCTTCTGCCCGTTCTTGATCACGTAGCTACGGGAGTAGCTGTGGTCGTGACCCTGCAGGACCAGGTCGACGCCGAGGTTCGAGAAGGCCGTCGGGAAGTCCTGACGGCGCACCTTGTTGTCGCCGTCGTTGGCGTGGCTGGCCGGCGAGTAGATCGAGTGGTGGTAGATCAGCACGATGTGCTTGGCGCCTCGGCCGTGCTTGTTGACGACGTCGGTGACGTAGTTGATGTGCGCGGCGTCGGACCCGTTGGCGTACGCGTTGCTGTTCAGGTCGACGAACAGGATGCTCTTGTACGTGAACCAGTAGTCGCCGCCCGACCGGGTGGCCGCGTCGCCGTTGTAGTACGGCGTGGAACGGTCGGTGTTGGGCGTCCAGAAGTGCTGCTCGTACGCCTTACCGCCGACGTCGTGGTTACCGATGGTGGCGACCCACGGGTGCTGGCGCAGCTTGTCGGAGGCGAGGAACGCGTTCCACTGCGTCTCGTTGTTGGCGCTCTCGATCTGGTCGCCGCCCGACACCAGCAGCTCGGCCTTCGGGTTGGCCGTGAGGGCGACGTTCAGGGTGTCCGCCCACCCGGCGCCGTCCTTCGCCACGTCGCCCGACGAGCCGATCTGCGGGTCGCCGAAGAACAGGAAGTCGAAGTCGTTGCCCTTGAAGTTCTGGGTCGTGAAGGAGTACGTCGGGGACCATGCGCCGGGGGTGCCGACGCGGTAGGAGTACTCCGTGTTCTGCTTCAGGCCGTCGATCGTGGCGTGCCCGTTGTAGCCGCCGTTGACGCTGTTCGCCGTCACGGTGGCGGGGAAGGTGACCGAGTTCTTCGGGAACTCACCGCCCACGAGGTTCTTGGTCGGCGCGACCTGGACCACCTGAGCGGCGCCTTCCGAGGCGTACCACGACACGACCCGCTGCGCCTCGTTGGCGCCCACGCCGAGGACGATGCCGCTCACCGCCGTGGCGGAGTCGGCGTGGGCCGCGGTCGCGAGGCCGCCGCCGAGCACGGCGGAGGCGCTCAGGGCCGCCGCGGCGGCGCTGACGGCCACCCGGCGCAGGACGAGCCCGGGGTTGTGTGTCCCCTTGTCGAGCTTCATGCTTTTCCATCCATGTGGGGGAATTGGAGCGATTTGCACGATTTCGAGGTCCGGTGTCGCGGAGATGAACATGGGGCGGGCGGGCACTTGCGCTTACCGGAAGTTGTGATGCGATCTCACGAGTGAGGTGCTCTCACAGCCCGAGAACTCTCTGCACGAACCACACCAGGCCCATGGCGGACACACCCGCCGCGATCGCCCCGGTCGTCCACAGCCCCGCCGCGGGCCGGCGGTGACGCAGCACGGCGAGCAGCGGGAAGACGGCCACGATGATGGTCAGCTGGACGGCCTCGATGCCCACGTTGAAGACGAGCAGCGACCACAGGAGCGTCCACGACCAGGCCTGGTCGATGCCCAGTGCCGCGGCGAAGCCGAGACCGTGCACGAGGCCGAAGCAGAAGACCACCGCGAGCCGTGTCCAGCCCGCGCGGTCGAGGCCGAAGTGGCCGTGACCGGCCGTCTCCAGGTCCGTGGCGTGCGACCGGCGTCGCCAGAGACGCCACAGATGCCAGCCGGCGACGACCGCGATCGAGAGGGCGATGACGGGCTCGACGAACGACGCCGGCACCTCGACGAGGCCGAGGGCGGCGAAGACGAAGGTCACCGAGTGGGCCAGCGTGAAGGTCGTCGCCGCCAGCACGATCTCGCGCAGGCGGCGTGATCCCGCGATGAGCGCGAGCAGGAACAGGATGTGGTCGAGTCCGCCGAGCAGGTGCTCGGCTCCGAGCCGGAAGAACTCCCAGAACCGCTCGAACCAGGACTGCTGCGTGGAGAACGACCGATGCTGGGCGTCGAGGGCGGTGCTGCCGGACGTCAGGTCGAGGTCGTAGGTGACGATCGTCTTGCTGTCGCGCACGTACCCCTCCGAGCCGGCGAACAGCGCGCTGCGCACCTCGTGCGCATCGGCGGGCTTCGGGCACCGGTAGTCGAGGGCCAGCCGTGCGTACGGGACGCCTTCGCGTTGCCCGATCGTGAAGCCGCCGTCCCTGGCCGGGACGCACGCCGTGCCCCCGGCGGTGACGCCGAAGCGCTGGGTGACGTACGCGACGACCGAGCCGGCGTGGGCGTCGAGCGCGGCGGCCTGCTGTGCCGCGTCACCGCCCTCGAACGCCGCGGTGCCCGCCTTGAAGAGCGGGTCGTCCTTCTCGTAGTCGGCGGCGGAGACGACGAGCAGGTCGTACTCCAGCTGGAGCTCGGTGCGGACGTGCCCGGCCTGGGGCGAGACGAGGTTGACGTACACCGTCGAGGTGAACCCGTGAGCGAGGGCGGGCAGGGCGCCCAGCAGAGTGGAGAGGGCGCTGAGCAGGACGGCCACGGCTGCGGCGGCGATGACAGCACCGACACGACGCCGAGCGGTGGGGGACATATGACTCCTTTTAGGCTTTGGTGTACGAAATCTGCTCGATAGAGGTGAACGAGCGGTATCTCGTACAAGAACCGTCAAGGAACCACGCCCGGCGGAGACCGCCTCGCCGCCGAAGGCCGCGAATCATGCGGTAGGAAATAGGCGCACTTCCCGGCGCTCCGAAGGACGATCCCCATGCGCTCTCGGCTTCTGCCTGCCTGCACGCTGGTTGCGGCGGTCGCGACCGCCCTGCTGGCCGGCGGATGCGGCTCCGGCGACGACTGGTCCGGGCCGCACGCGAAGCCCACCTCCGTCGGCACCCCCGGCCCGGGCTTCTTCCCGGCCGTGTCCCCCGCCCCGGAGGCGACGGTCACGCCCCGGCCCGGCTCGTGGAACGGGGTGCGTCCGCCGGAGGGCTACCGGGTGGTGCTGCTCACCGCGGGGGAGGACCGCCAGACCACGACGCTGGTGCGCGCGGTGACGGCGTGGGCCGAGGAGGAGGGCGTCAGCCTCAGGACCGTCACGGCCACGGGGCCGGACGGGTTCGTTCCGGCCATCACCAGGGCGATGGGCATGAAGCCCGACCTCATCGTCAGCGCCGGCGACGCCCTCGTCGACCCCCTGGCCCTGGTCACCCCCAACCACCTCGACCAGCAGTTCCTCGTGGTCGGCGCGGAGCTGGCCGAGCCCACGGAGAACGTCACCGCCGCCGACTGGGCCGGTGCGTCGTTCCGCGGCGAGGGGCTCGGCATGTCCTCGACGTACGATTCCGCCACCTTCACCCCCGAGCGCGCCGCGCGTGCGGTCCGGGCGGGGGCCGCGGCCGTGCTCAACGGCATGACCGGCGTCGTGCTCTGGCTCGACTGACGGCGCTGTGTGGCGCCGTCCGGGTCAGGGCCGGACGGCCAGCACCCGGAAACTGATCCCGCTGGTCGCGCGCGCCACCGACTCGATCGCGAAACCGGCCTGCTCAAGGTAGGGCCGGGGATCGCGCGTGAGGTAGTCGGCCTCGAACCGCACCGACAGCGGCTCCAGCAGCCGCATCCCGGCCCGGACGACCGGGTTGCTCGACGGTCCGTGCTCGGCCAGCACGAACCGCCCGCCCGGTTTGAGCACGCGATAGGCCTCGCGTGCCGCGGCCCGCGGATCCGGGATGGTGCACATCGTGAACGTGGACACGACCGTGTCGGCGACGCCGTCGGGCAGGTCCAGGCGCTGCACGTCGCCCTGCCGCAGCTCCACCCGCTCGCCGAGACCGGCCTGCGCCACCCGCAGCCGGGCCAGTTCCAGCATGCGCTCGGACAGCTCGATCCCCACGACCGTGGTGCCGGCGTCGTACAGCGGGAGGTTGAGCCCGGTGCCCACCGCCATCTCCACGACGTGACCGCGCGCCTGCCCGACGGCCCACTCCCGGCTGCCCGGGAACAGGCGGCGCTCCCAGGCCTGCATCTGACTGTCGTACCGGTCCGCCAGCCGGTCGAACACCCGGCGTACGTCGGCATTCGTGATGGTCCGCATCGAACGCCCCTTCGGAACGGGAGACTCCGCACATGCTGTCACGTGACGTGACGGCAGGCCATATCCGCGGCCATGCGTGTGCGGGGCGGAACTACCTCAGGGAGGTCAACCGGCTGCGGAACTCGGCGTTCGCGCTCTCGATCAACCGGTTCATGTGCTCTATCTCGGCCGCACTCGGTTTCCGGCGGAGCCGCACCTGGATCGCGAACTCGCCGTCATCGACGCCCACGTCGAGGTCCTCCAGGAGGTCTCCCGGCAACCTGGACATGACGAACTCGCGGAACGCCTCGGCGATCGTGCCCTGGACGTCTCCGCAGCCGCAGGCGCGTCCCTGGACGATGGCGCCGAGGTGACTGCGCCCCACGATCGCGTCGGGGTGCGCGACGTCCAGCGTCGACAGCCCGGCCTCCACCACCTGTCGTGCCTCGCCCAGCCGCTCTTCGTGCTGCAGGAACAGGCCGAGCGCGATCCGCGAGCGGCCGAGCATCTCGTGGTCGTGCCCGAGATCGGCCGCGGCCACGGCGTCGCGCAGACGCCGCTCCGCCTCGGCCGTACGGCCCGCGGCCGACAGGGCCAGCCCCCAGTTACGCAGCACCTGGGCACGCAACTCAGGACGGCCGATGCGGTCCGCCCGAGCCCACGCGTCCTCGAACGTCCGCAGCGCCGCGGCGGTGTCGCCGGTGTCGTCCTGCGCCATGGCGAGGCCGAGCGCCGCCATGAGCGCGTCCTCCGCCCGGCCCTGCCGGTCGTAGGAGGCGAGCACCTTCTCGATCGCCCGCACCCGCCCCGTCTCGTCGCCGATGTCGTGGCCGGTGTTCGCCAGCTGGGACAGTGCGTTGAGCGTCGTCTGGTGATCGGGGCCGAGCCGTTCCTCCAGGGCGGCGATCAGGCTGGTGAGCACCGCCCTGCCGGTCGCGGGGTCCTTGCCGGTCCGGCTCATCACGGTGTGCGCGATCTGTTCGACGACGTCGTCCGGCAACTGCTCCAGTCCTGTGAAGGCGGATTCGCCGGCGGCCGCGGCGACGACGATCTCCGCCCGCAGCGCGAGTGCGGTGGCGACCCGTTCGTGTCCGTTGCGCCAGAAGTTGCCGACCGCCTCTTCCACGAGCTGACGGGCCTGGCCGATGTCTCCACGTCTGAGCAGGACGTCGGCCAGGGGCTCCAGGGCGTAGGCGTAACCCGGATGCTCACGGCCGTAGAAATCGCGCCGCTCCTGGAGATTGCGGCGCAACTCGTCCTCGGCCTCGTCGAGCCGCCCGGCGGTCGTCAGCACCATGCCGAGGTTGAGCCGGTAGGTGAGGTGGTCCTTGTACGCCTCCGGGTCGCCCGCCGGCGGACGGGAGCAGGCGCTGCGATAGCAGTCCACCGCCCGGTCGAGCCGGCCGGAGCTGAACAGGAGGTTGCCGAGATCGCACTGGGCCGACGCCCACTGCGGGCTCCCGGGTCCGTGCTTACGCTCGGCCTTCCGCAGCTCCTTAAGCAGGAGCTGTTCCGCGTCGATCAACCGGCCCTCTTCCAGAAGGCCGTACGCGATGTCGAGTGAGGACGGCGATCTTGACATGCGGGGAGTATAGGGACCGGATCCGACAGAAGGGGAACGGCCGGGAAGCGTGGTCTGTCCGGCCGTTCCCGGGAGCGTCGCCGGGGCTCGGCGAGGTCAGTACGCGACGGTGAAACGGGTCCGGTGGTGGCGCGGGCGTTCGGCCTCGTCCAGCAGCGCCACCGCGAGGTCCTCCATCGAGATCCGGGACTCGCCGTCGGCGTCGACCACCAGCTCGTCGGCGCCCAGCCGATAGAGGCCGGTCCGCTCGCCCGGCACGAGCAGGTCGGCCGGGCTCAGATAGGCCCAGTCCGCCGTGGTGTCGGCCCGGCAGGCCGCCAGCTGCTCGACGCACGCCGACGCGATCGGCAGCAGGAAGGACGGATAGCCCTCCCGGTCCATCAGGCGACCGCCGCCTTCGACGGTCAGGCTGCCCGCGCCGCCGACGAGCAGCAGGCGCGCGCCGGTCTTGGCGCACGCCGAGAGCAGGGTGGTGGCGACCGCGACCAGCTGGCGCTCGTCGCCGGGCGCCGGACAGGTCGCGGTGATCACGACGTCCTGCCCGGTGGTCAGCGCCACGGCGTCGTCCACGTCGGTCGCGTCGCCGACCCGGGCGCGCGCCTCGCCGGGCAGCCCGGCGAGCCGCACCGGATTGCGGGCCACGCCGGTCACCTCGTACCCACGGGACACGGCCTCGGCCACGACGCGCCTGCCCACGTTCCCGGTCGCCCCGAACACTGTGATGCGCATGCCGCTACTTCCTCTCGATCTCGGGGGTGCCACGGGCGGTACCCTTGCGGTGTGCCGGATCATGTGGACCACGTCCTGCAGCAGTGGGCCGACGCCCGCCCTGACCTGGACGTGTCTCCCATGGCGGTCTTCGGCCGGCTGTCGAGGCTGACGCAGCTCGTCAACAACGAGCTGCGCCGCACGTTCGCCGCACACGACCTGGACCCCTCGTCGTTCGACGTCCTGGCCACCCTGCGCCGCGGCGGCCGGCAGGCCCCGGCGGAGCTGATGCGCTCGGCCATGGTCACCTCGGGGGCGGTCACCCAGCGCCTCGACCGGCTGGAGGCGCGGGGCCTTGTGACGCGGACGCCCAGCGACGTCGACGGCCGTGGTGTGCACGTGGATCTGACCGACGCCGGCCGCGAACTGATCGACCGGGCGCTGCCCGACCACGTGGACACCGAACGGCGCCTGCTCGCCGGGCTCACCCCCGCCCAGCGGGAGAACCTGGCCGAGATCCTCAGGCAACTGCTGACGGCGCTGGGCGACGAGCGGAGTTCCTAGACCCGCCTGGTGCCGGACACCACCAGCGACGTCAGGACCACGAGCCCCGCCGCGACCCACAGCACGCCGGTCACGGCGACCGCCCCGACGATGAGGCTGGCGAACAGCGCTCCCAGCGCGATCGCCAGGTTGAACATGCAGGTGTTGAGCCCGGTGGCGGCCTCGACGCCCTGCGGGGCCGCCTTGATGATCCAGGTCTGCACGCTCACCGGCAGGCCGCCGAACGCGAAGCCCCACGCGATCAACAGGATCGAGCCGGTGACCGCGTTGCCGCCGAGGAAGGGGAACGCCGCCAGGATGACCGCGAGCGCGACGCTGACCACGACGATCGTGCCGCGGACGTTGCGGCCCGCCCACGAGCCGGCGATGAGGTTGCCCGCCATCCCGGCCACGCCGTACGCCAGCAGCAGCGGGCCGACGAACGCCGCGCCGACCCCGGAGACGTCCTGCAGGATCGGGCTGACGAACGTGAAGGCGCCGTAGTGCCCGGACACCAGCAGGAAGGTGGCGACGACACCGACCCGGACGGCGGGCACGCGCAGCTGCTCGCCCAGCGTGCGCAGCCGGACGGGCTCGGTCGCCGGCATCCGCGGCAGCAGCACGCTCAGCGCGATCACCAGCAGGAGCGCGACCGCGGCGACCGCGCCGAACGCGATGCGCCAGCCGGTGAGCTCGCCGACGAGCGTGCCGGCGGGGACGCCGAGGACGTTGGCGGCCATGGCGCCGAAGAAGATCAGCGAGGTGGCCCTGGCGACGTGCGCCTCGGGGACCAGCCGGACGCCGAGGCCCGCGGCGAGCGCCCAGAACCCGCCGATGCTGACGCCCACGAACAGCCGGGCCACCATCAGCACGGCGTAGGTGGGAGTCACCGCGGACACGACGTTGGCCACCAGCGCCAGCAGGATCAGGCCGAGCAGGACCACCCGCCGGTCCAGCCCGCGGATCGCCACGGGGAGCAGCGGCGCGGTGACGGCGGCGACCAGGCCGGACACGGTCACCATCAGGCCGACTTCGCCGTCGGAGACGTGCAGACCGCCGCCGATGGCCGTGAGCAGACCCATGGGGAGGTTCTCGACGGTCACCACCAGGAAGGTCCCCAGCGCGACGGCGATCACCGCGAGCCAGTTCTTGATGGGGACGCGATCCGGTGTGCCGGTCCCGGCGGAGACGGACTCGATGACTGTCATCTGGTTCCTCCTGTGCGCGTGGGCCCGGTCCGGGCTGGCGAGAGCGAACGTCGTGCGTCGGTTGGGTCGAACGGTGGCGCCGATCGGCCCCGGCGGCCGTGGATCAGTGGCGGGCACATCGCTTAGCACTAAGAGACATTACCTTAGTGCTAAGCGATTGGCCAGACGTGGGCCGGCCGGGTTCGAGGTGCGCGGGCCACTGGCGGCACGTGGCCCCCGCATGGCCCCCGCGTCGGGGCGGCGTGGACGGACGCGAGATCCGGCGGTGGCGGTGCCCGGAAGCGGGGAACCGTGCCGGCGAATCGCCTGGGGAGATCGGTTGCTCGTGGTGCATTCTCACCACCGCCGTTTCTCACGCGTGCTCGTCGGGGCACTCCGAGACGGAGGCTAGTTTCGCGTTTCCCGCCGGGTCAACGAGAGTCGCGCGCGACTCGGGACGGGCCGTTTCTCTATAGGGGGTGTGAGGGGTTGTGGACCGTCTCTTGCGCACCCCTCCTGGTGGCTCCCGAAAAGTCCAGAGGTGTCCCGGATCGTCCTGACATGCTGTGGGGCCGCTAGGGGTTGTGAGGAAAGCCCGCCGGCGCGAATTCTGAGTAGGCCTCGCAGGCCGGAATATTCGCGCCGTAGCGAATTCCATCTCGAAAGGCCGCACTGTCGCAGGCTGCTCAATGCCATTGTTCGTGGCCGTTTGCAATTCGTTTCCGACCGAGGCCGCTCAGGCCGGTTCGAAAGGCGGGCAACATGCAGGGACTGATTCAGGTGGCCGGTGTCATCGACCAGGCCGAGGCGGACCTGATCCGCGAGGAAGGCGCGGACTGGCTCGGCTTCGCCTTGCGGCTGCCGGCGAAGAACGAGGACCTGTCCGAGGAGGAGGCCGCGGCGATCGTCAAGGAGATCCAGCCGGAGCACAGGGGCGTCGTGATCACATACCTGACCGACGCCGAGGAGATCAAGACCTTCTGCGAGGAGTTGGGCGTCACCGCGATCCAGCTGCACGGCGACGTGACGGGCGAGGAGCTGCGGAAGCTGCGGCGCATCGCCCCCGACCTGTACGTGCTCAAGAGCCTCGTGGTCAAGCAGGACAACCTCGACGAGCTGGCCGCGATCGTGGACGAGGCGGCCGAGTGGGTCGACATGTTCATCACCGACACCTTCAACCCGGCCACCGGTGCCAAGGGCGCCACCGGACTGCTGCACGACTGGTCGATCAGCGCGGAGCTGGTCCGGATCTCGCCCAAGCCGCTGATGCTCGCCGGTGGGCTGAACCCGGACAACGTCGCCGCCGCGATCACCGAGGTCCGCCCGGCCGCGGTCGACGCGCACACCGGCCTGGAGGACCCGGTGACCCGCCGCAAGGACCGGCTCAAGGTGCGCAAGTTCGTCCAGGAGGCCCGCCGGGCCTTCGCGCAGCTGGCGGCGGGTGAGCAGGCATGACCATCACGGCGACGCAGGCGGCCGGCCCCCTGAACGTGACCGTGAACGAGACGGTGAACGAGACAGTGCACCTGCTGCCGCAGACCAGGCAGCTGCGGGCGCTGCACACCGTCATCCGCGACCGGCACGCCGACCTGGGGCGTTTCGTCACCACCTCGGGCCGGATCATCCGCCAGCTCATCGAGACGGCCCTGGACCTCCTGCCGTACGAGCCGGTGGACGTGCAGACCCCGGTGGGGGAGACCTACCACGGCCTGCGGCCGGCCAAGCCGATCTGCGGGGTGCCCGTCGTGCGCGCCGGAGAGAGCATGGAGCACGAGCTGCGTGCGGTGTCGCCGGGAGTCCGGATCGGCAAGATCCTGATTCAGCGGGACAAGGTGACGAAGCTGCCGCGGCTGTACTACTCGGCGCTGCCCGCGGACATCGACCGGCACAGCGTGCTGCTGCTGGACCCGATGCTCGCCACCGGCGGGACCGCGCTGGCCGCCGTCGAGGTGCTGCTCGACCACGGGGTCGCGGAGGACGACATCGTCTTCGTCGCCCTGCTGTCGGCGCCGGAGGGCATCGCCGCCGTCCACGCGCGCCACCCGAACCTGCGGATCGTGACCTCGGCCATCGAGGAACGGCTGAACGAGAACGCCTACATGATCCCCGGCATCGGCGACTTCGGCGACCGGTACTTCGGCACGGACGTCCCACGCTGACACCCTCCCCTCCCCGAGGGGGAGGGGATCCCCGCCGTCGCCGGTTCGATCTTTCCGCGGCACCGGCGACGGCCCCCGGGACCGACCCACCCCGGGGTCTCGCGTGGCCTCTTCCACAGTCCGCACATCCCGCCGGTCCGGCGGCAGGCCCGACCGGCCCGCGGCGCGGCCCGGGCCGGTCACCCCCGCGGCGGAGCGCGGGACACGGGTGACGGCGCCGAGGGCCGCGGTTTCCCAGCAATCCTTGTCCGCCCATCGCAGGGGGAGGAAATGATCACCACTCCAGCCGTTGAAGCGAGACGGGAACCACCGGAGGACGCCTGTCTTCCCGATCTGCTCGATGCCCAGGCCCGGTTGCGCCCGGGCGCCATCGCGGTCGTCTGCGGAGAGCGGCGGCTGACCTTCCGCGAGCTCGCGGAGGGCGGCGCGGCCCTCGGCGGGCACCTGCGGGAGCTCGGCGTGGACCTCGACGAGTGCGTGGGGCTGTTCGTCGAGCCGTCGATCGACCTGATGGTCGGCGTTTGGGGAATCCTGCGGGCCGGCGGCGCCTACCTGCCGCTGTCCCCCGAATATCCCGAAGAGCGCCTCCGCTACATGATCGAGGACGCCGGCGTGCGGGTCGTCGTCACCCAGGACGAGCTCGTGGACAGGCTGACCGAGCTGGCGCCCGCGGAGACGAGGATCGTCACCCTGAAGGACGTGGAGGGGTTCGCGGATTCGCCCGGAGGCGACCGGCGCCCCGGCCGGCACCCGGGCCTGCGTCCGGGCAACCTCGCGTACGTCATCTACACCTCCGGCAGCACCGGCAAGCCGAAGGGCGTGATGATCGAGCACCGCAGCATCGTCAGCCAGATGCGGTGGCTGCGCGCCGGTTACGGGATCGACCAGGACAAGGTCATCGTGCAGAAGACGCCGATGAGCTTCGACGCGGCACAGTGGGAGATCCTCGCGCCGGTCTGCGGCTCCCTGGTCGTCGTGGGCCCGCCCGGGGTCTACCGGGACGCCGAGCGGCTGATCGACGTCATCAGGACGCACGACGTCACCACCTTGCAGTGCGTTCCCACGCTGCTGACGGCGCTGCTGGACACCGAGGAACTGCAGAGCTGCACCTCGCTCACGCAGGTCTTCACCGGAGGCGAGGTGCTGTCCAAGGGGCTGGCGACGAGCTTCCTCGACGCCATGCCCGGGTGCGCGCTGGTCAACCTGTACGGCCCCACGGAGTGCACGATCAACTCGTCGGCCTACACCGTGGACCCGGCGACCGTCGACGAGGGCCCGAACGCGATCTCGATCGGCGCGCCGGTCGACCACACCGACTATCACATCCTCGATCCGGCCGGGGGGCCGGTGGCCGTCGGCGAGATCGGCGAGCTGTTCATCGGAGGCGTCCAGGTCGCCCGCGGCTACCTGCACCGGCCCGAGCTGACCGCCGAGCGGTTCGTGGACAACCCGCTCGGCGAGGGCAGGCTGTTCAAGACCGGCGACCTCGCGTACTGGAACGCCGACGGCACCGTCCAGTTCGTCGGCCGCGCGGACAACCAGGTCAAGCTGCGCGGGTTCCGGGTCGAGCTGGACGAGATCAAGCTGGCCATCGAGACCCACGACTGGGTCAAGCACGCCGCGGTCATCGTCAAGAACGACCCGCGCACCGGCTTCCAGAACCTGATCGCCTGCGTGGAGCTGAACCCCAAGGAAGCGGCGCTGATGGACCAGGGCAACCACGGCGCCCACCACCAGTCCAAGGCGAGCCGGCTCCAGGTCAGGGCGCAGCTGTCCAATCCCGGGCTCAGGGAGGCCGCGGAGCTCGACGGCAGGCCGGTGATCGACCTGCCGGGCAGGCAGGCGACCGCGCGGCAACGCGGGCTGGCGTTCGCGCGCAAGACCTACCGGTTCTACGAGGGCGGGGAGCTCGGCCGGGGCGACATCCTGAAGCTGCTGGCCAGGAAGGCCGAGGGCGCGCACTCCCGCGGCCTCGACACCGTCGGCATGGACACGCTCGGCGAGATCCTGCGCTACCTCGGCCCGCACCACAGCGAGGAACGCCTGCTGCCGAAGTACGCGTACGCCTCGCCGGGGGCGTTGTACGCGGCCCAGCTCTACCTGGAGATCGACGGGATCGGCGACCTCCAGCCGGGCTTCTACTACCACCATCCGGTGGACCACAGGCTCGTGCTGGTCGGGCCGGCCGCCGGGGGAGCGCAGCCGAGGGTGAGGCTGCACTTCGTCGGCAAGAGGCGGGCGATCGAACCGGTCTACAAGAACAACATCCGCGAGGTCCTGGAGATCGAGACCGGCCACATGGTCGGCCTGTTCGAGGAGGTGCTGCCGGAGTACGGCCTGGACATCAGGCCCCTGGAGTACGCGCCGGCCACGATGGACCACCTGGACTGCGCCGCCGAGGACTACTACCTCGGGACGTTCGAGCTGGTCCCGTACGCCGGGCCGCGCCAGGACGAGATCGACCTCTACGTCCAGGCGCATCCCGGGAAGATCGCCGACATGCGGGCGGGCCAGTACGCCTACGAGAACGGGCGGCTGCGGCTGATCTCCGACGAGCTCATCCTGAAGAAGCAGGTCATCGCGATCAACCAGGCGGTCTACGACCGGTCGAGCCTCGGCATCTCGGTGATCAGCAGGAACAACGAGGAGTGGTTGCACTACATCGACCTGGGGCGCACGCTGCAGCGCCTGTCGATGAACGACGTGAACATCGGGTTCATGTCGTCCGGATACAGCTCCAAGTCCGGCGACGCCCTGCCCTCGGCGCGCAGGATCGACGACATCCTCCACGCCAACGGCCGGCCCACCGGCCCGTCCTACTTCTTCATCGGCGGCCGCGTGAGCGACGAGCAGCGGCTGAGCGAGGGGATGAAGGAGGACTCGGTCCACATGAAGGGACCGGCGGAGATGATCAGGGACGACCTCATCAACTTCCTGCCGGACTACATGATCCCGAACAAGGTCGTCGTGCTGGACCGGCTCCCGTTCACGGCGAACGGGAAGATCGACGTGAGGGCCCTCGCCGAGTCCTCCGCGACGGACGCGGACAACGCCGACCGGCCGTACGTCGCGCCGCGGACCATGACCGAGCGCCGGATCGCCGAGCTGTGGAAGAAGGCGATGAAGCGGGAGACGGTCTCGGTGGAGGACGACTTCTTCGCCTCGGGCGGCAACTCGCTCATCGCCGTCGGGCTGATCAACAAGATCAACCGGGAGTTCTGCGGCTCGCTGCCCCTCCAGGTGCTGTTCGAGTGCCCCACCATCGAGAAGCTCGCCCGTCGGCTCGACGGGACCGAGTCCGAGGCGTGCTCCCGGCTCGTGCCGCTGCAGCGGGAGGGCTCCGGGCGGCCCGTCTACTGCTGGCCCGGCCTCGGCGGCTACACCATGAACCTGCGCACGCTGGCCGCCAGGATGGGCGCCACCCAGCCCTTCTACGGGATCCAGGCGTACGGGATCAACCCCGAGGAGGTGCCGTACGCGACCATCGGCGAGATGGCGGCCGAGGACGTCAAGGCGATCCGCCGGCTGCAGCCGTCCGGTCCCTACACCCTGTGGGGATACTCGTTCGGCGCGCGTGTCGCGTTCGAGGCCGCCTACCAGCTGGAACAGGCCGGTGAGCGGGTGGAGCACCTGTTCCTGATCGCGCCGGGCTCGCCGAAGGTCCACACGGCGGGCACGTCCGAGCACGAGCGCGAGGCCGGTTTCGGCAACAAGGCGTACGTGACGATCCTCTTCTCGGTCTTCGCCGGCACGATCACGGGCCCGCTCCTGGAACGGTGCCTGGCCGAGGCCGTGGACGAGGAGAGCTTCGCCGCCTTCATCCATCGCAACTTCCCCGACCTGGACGCCGACCTCGTACGCCGGATCATGCGGGTGGTGGGCGAGACCTTCGAGTTCAGCTACACCTTCCGCGAGCTGGCCCGGCGGCGGATCGACGCGCCGATCACCATCTTCAAGGCCAGGGGCGACGACTACTCGTTCCTGGAGAACAGCAGCGGCTATTCGGCGACGGCCCCGGTCGTCGTCGACCTGGAAGCCGATCACTACGGCCTGCTCAAGGAACCGGAGATCGACGAGCTGGTCGCAGCCATCAGGGATCGTCTCGGGACCCACGGTAAGGAGATCATCATGCCGCACGTCAGCATCAAGCACTTCCCCGTCCCCCTCACCGAGCAGCAGCACTCCGACCTGGTCGCCGCGGTGACCAAGGCGATGACGAGCGCCTTCGGCTGTGAGGAGGGCTCGGTGTCGATCATCCTGGAGCCGGTCGCGAAGGAGCTGTGGGACGAGAAGGTCTACATCCCGGAGATCCTCAACCAGAAGCACAAGCTGAACAAGCTGCCGAACTACGGCCCGGCCGCGAACTGAGGAGCGACGATGACCCGGGAGCATGGACGCGTCCCGCTGGTGTTCAGCGACGAGGTCGCGGACGCACTCGCCGAGAGGCGGCCGGTGGTGGCGCTGGAGTCGAACGTCATCACCCACGGACTGCCCTATCCGGACAACGCGGCGACCGCGCGCAAGGTCGAGGACGCCGTCCGCGCGGGCGGCGCGGTCCCGGCCACGATCTGCGTCGAAGGCGGGCAGATCAAGGTCGGCATGACCGACGAGGACGTCGAGCGGTTCGCCTCGACGCCCGGCATCCCCAAGGTCAGCAGCCGGGACCTGCCGGTGATCCTGGCCCAGGGCGGGCTCGGCGCGCTGACCGTGGCCAGCTCGGTGGTGGCGGCCGAACTGGCCGGCATCCCGTTCTTCTCGTCGGCCGGCATCGGCGGGGTGCACCGGGGCGCGGAGAAGACGATGGACGTCTCCTCCGACCTGATCCAGTTCACCCGGTCGAAGGTCGCCGTCGTCTGCGCCGGGGCCAAGAGCATCCTCGACCTGAACCTGACGATGGAGTATCTGGAGACCCACTGCGTGCCGGTGGTGTCGTACCGGTCGGACGACTTCCCCGCGTTCTACTGCGTCTCCAGCGGCATCCGCAGCCCGCAGCGGCTGGACGACGAGCGGGTGATCGCACGAGCGGTGGAGAACCACTGGGCGCTGGGCAACGACAGCTCGTTCCTCATCACCACGCCGGTGCGGGAGGAGGACGCGATCGACGCGTCCGAGGTGGACGCCGCCATCGCCGGTGCGATGGCCGCGGCCGAGCGGGACGGCGTGCGCGGCAACGCGATCACCAAGTATCTGATGCGCGCCGTGGACGCGGCCACCGAGGGCCGGTCGTCGAGGGCGAACATGTCCGTGCTCGTCAGCACGGCCGAGGTCGGCGGCCGTCTGGCCGCGGCCCACGCGCGGTATCGGGAGGAGACCGCCTGATCCGAGCCCTGGTCCGAGCCCTAGTCCGAGCCCTGGTCCGAACCCTGAGCCGAGCGCAGAACCGCCCCGGAGCCCGCCCGCTCCGGGGCGGTTCTGCGTCCACGGAGGAACCGCCGGCGGAAAGTCAAGGGATAGCGCAGGGGCCGGTCCGCGCGGTACAAACAACCCACATATTTTTTCGGGGCTTGATACAAGGTCGGCTCAAGAGAGAGCGCTCTCTCGGCTGCGTACGCAGCGGAAAGGACGAACCGTATGACGACCCAGACTCCTGGAACTGGGAGTCCCCTGAGGTGGCGTTCCGGCCGCCGGTTGATCGGCCGGGCGTTCACGTTCGGTCTCGTGCTGACGACCGCCGTCGTGACGGCGGGAACGACCGCCGCCACCGCCGCCGCGCCAGCCCACGCGATCCCTGGAACTCCGGGAAGCCCTGGAGCTCCGGGAAGCCCCGGAGGAGTCGCCGATCTCGGGCCCGGCGTCACCGTCTTCGACCCGAGCATGCCGGTCGACCAGATTCAGGCGACCCTCGACGCGGCGCACACGGCGCAGGTCGACAACGAGATGGGCGCCGAGCGGCACGCCTACCTCTTCAAGCCCGGCACGTACGGCACCGCGGACCATCCGCTGCAGATCAAGGTCGGCTACTACACCGAGATCGCCGGTCTCGGCGCCTCGCCGACCGACGTCGTCATCAACGGCAAGGTCGAGGTCTACAACCGCTGCCTGGAGAACAACGGCACCGGCAACTGCCTCGCGCTCGTCAACTTCTGGCGCACGCTGTCGAACCTGTCGATCAACGTCAACGCCGCGGGCCAGGACGGCTGCCGCCAGACGGCGAACTTCTGGGCCGTCTCCCAGGCGGTCTCCATGCGCCGCCTCAACGTCACCGGCGGCACCCTGTCGCTGATGGACTACTGCACCGCCGGCCCGCAGTACGCGAGCGGGGGCTTCATCGCCGACTCCCGCCTGCCGTCCGTCACCAACGGCTCCCAGCAGCAGTGGCTGACCCGCAACACCGAGGTCGCCGGGTGGTCCAACGCGGTGTGGAACCAGGTCTTCTCGGGCGTCGTCGGCGCGCCGGACGAGTCCGGCTTCCCTGACCCGCCCTACACCACCGTGGAGAACACCCCCGTCAGCCGGGAGAAGCCCTACCTGTTCACCGACGCGCAGGGCAGGCTCAACGTCCGCGTGCCCGCCGCCAGGAAGAACACGCGCGGCGTCTCGTGGGCGGACGGCATGACGCCGGGCCGCACGGTGCCGTTGTCGGACTTCTACGTCGCGAAGCCGTCCGACTCGGTGCAGGCCATCAACAGCCAGCTCGCGCGCGGCAGGAACCTGCTGCTCACGCCCGGCGTGTACGACATCGCGCGGAGCATCGAGGTCAAGCGTCCCGACACCGTGGTCCTCGGCCTCGGGCACGCCACCCTCACCGCCTCACGCGGCGCGACCCCGCTCGACGTCGCCGACGTTCCCGGCGTGGTCGTCGCCGGCGTCACCGTCGACGCGGGTCTCCAGAAGTCCCCCGTGCTGCTGCGGGTGGGCAAGGAGCACGGCGAGCACGGTCACCGGACCCCGGCGGACAACCCGACGACCCTGTCCGACGTGTACTTCCGGGTCGGCGGCCCGCACGTCGGCAAGACCGAGACCGCTCTCGAGGTCAACAGCGACAACGTGCTCATCGACCACACCTGGGTGTGGCGCGCCGACCACGGCGTCGAGGGCTTCACCGACACGCAGCGCTGGAACACCAACATCGGCCGTTATGGCGTCGTCGTCAACGGCGACCACGTGACGGCGACCGGCCTGTTCGTCGAGCACTTCCAGCGCTACAACACGGTCTGGAACGGCGAGGACGGCACGACGATCCTCTACCAGAACGAGCTGCCGTACGACCCGCCGACGCAGGCCGACTGGATGAACGGCTCCGTGGAGGGCTACGCCGGCTACAAGGTCGGCGACCGCGTGAAGAGGCACAACCTCTACGGCGCGGGCGTCTACGTCTTCAACCAGAACAACCCGCAGATCCACACCGAGAACGGCTTCGAGGTGCCGCAGACCCCGGGCGTGCGGTTGCACCACATCATGACGGTCAACCTCAACGCCGGGACGATCGACCACGTCGTCAACGGCGTCGGCGACGCGGCCGACACGACCAAGGTCGGCGCGCCGCAGTACATCGCGGACTACCTGGCCCAGTAGTCACCCGCGTGGGCCGGAGTCCGGGGTCACGTCCCCGGACTCCGGCCCACGCCGGCGGAACCGCTCACACGGCGTCGCCGGACTCGCAGCGCCGTTTGAGGCTCTCCGCCTCCGTGCGTACGTACCTGCGGGTGCGGCCGCCGGCCAGCAGACTCATCAGCGGAGCCAGCGGCCCGGACTGGTCGATCCCGAGCAGGACCGACACCCCGCTCTCGCGAGGCGTGAGCACGTGCGTCCCGACCGTGGCCACGCCACCGCCGGTCGCCTGCCAGGCGAAGGAGACGCCGTCGGTGAACTCGGTCACCTGCCAGACCATCGGGGGAAGCCCCGGCTGCTTGATCCTGAACCGGCCGCCGAGGCCGAGCGGGCCGTCGCCGAGGGGCTCGACCGTGGTCATGGTGGGGGTGAACTCGGGCCACCTGGCGACGTCCGTCATGACCCGCCAGACCCGCTCCGCGGCGGCGTCGATGTCGACGCCGGTCTCGAACCGCATACCCGCCCTCACTCCCTCTTCGTCTCCCACCCGGATCGGCCCCGCGGCTCACGCGAGCGCCGCGGGCACCCTCATGATGACGCAGTGGTCCCCTGCGGCCGATCAACGGGAGAGCCCTCGGCCGCCCGGCCCCCGCGTACGGCGGCGGTCGCCGCCACGACGGCGGGCACCAGGATGACCGCCGCCGCGATGTTGACCGCGCGGAATCCGCCCCCGGCGAGGATCGGCCCGGCCAGCGCGGCCGCGGCGGCGCCCGCGTAGTTCATCCCGGCGTCCGTGGCGCCCTGCAACGGCACCCGCACGTGGTCCGCGGCGGTGCCGGCGAGCAGCGCGGAGGCGGAGATCAACGACACCGACCAGCCCAGCCCGAGCACGGTCAGCGCGAGCGCGGTGAGGGCGCTGCCCTCCGCGGCGGAGGCGGCCACGAAGCCGAGCACGACGGCCGCCGCGAGCAGCAGCATCCCGCCGCACGCCGTGCGGACCGCGCCGATCCGGTCGGCCAGCCAGCCGAAGACCGGGCTCAGGGCGTACATGCCGAGCACGTGCAGGCTGATCACCACGCCCACGAGCCGCAGTGACATGCCGTGGTGCTGCATGTGCAGCGGCGTCATCACCATGACCATGACCATCATCGCGTGCGCCACCGAGATGAGCACGACCGCGAACCGCGCCGCCGGGTCGGCCGCCGCCCAGCGCAGCGCCGCGACCGCTCCCACCGCCCGGGTGCTCGTGCCCGCCTCGCCGGTGCCCGCGTCGTTGGTGGCCGCATTGTTTGTGGCCGCGTCGTTCGTGTCCGGGGCGGACGACCGCGCGGCGGGCCGGAGGAACACCGCCACCACCGCGCCCGCCAGGGCGAAGGACACGACCGAGAACAGGTAGGGACCGGTGAGGCCGGGCAGCCCGAGCCACCGGCCGAACCGGTCGGCCACGTCGCTGAGGTTGGGGCCGGCCACGGACCCGATCGTGGTCGCCCAGATGACGATCGACATCGTCCTGGCCCTGGCGCCAGGAGCCGCGCCGTCCGCGGCGGCGTACCGGGACTGCAGGTTCACCGCCTGCCCGACGCCGAACAAGGCCAGCCCGGCGAGCAGCACGACGAGCTGCGCGACGACGGCGGCCGCGACGATCAGCACGCCGCCGAGCACGGCGATGGCGTAGCCCAGGGCGAGCGAACGGCGCCGTCCGTGCCGCGCCGCGACGCCGGCCAGCGGCACCGCGGCGACCGCCGCGCCGAGCACGCTCGCGGCCTGGCCGAGCCCGGCGACGGACGTGCCGCCGAGCCGCTCCAGGAGCAGCCCGCCGACCGCGATGCCGGAGGCGACCGCGACGCCGCCGAGCAGGTTGCCGGTGACGAGGGCGCCGATGCCCCTGCTGCGCTCCACGTTCGGCACGGACATCACCGCCGGGACCACCTTCCCCTCGCGCCGGTCCGGTGTGATCCGGGAAACGGCACTCGATCATATGTCCGGCATCAGGTGACGTGTCTCCCTATTTAGAGCGGCGTTCCATCCCGTGAGTTCCGTCTGATGCGGTTTCACGCACCTCACCACGAGGGGGGTGGATTCTCCTCGTCGGCCGTCTATCGCGTTGCGAGCGGGATCTCGGGGAACTCCACGGGCACGGCGGGCCGGCCCGCCTGGACGACCCAGGCACGCCCGGTTCGCCGATCGCCGAGGACGGACTGGACGGCGGCGGCGATCTCGCCGGGATCGGCCAGCAGCAGCCCGTGAGCGAGTATGGCCGTGCGCGCCCGTGCGAGGACGGGCGTGTCCACCAGCCCCGGGCAGACGATGTTGAGCCGGATGCCGTCGCGTGCCAGGTGCGGTGCGGCCGAGCGGACCAGTCCGATGAGGGCGTGCTTGGCGGTGGCGTAGAACACATCGGGCGATCCGGTCAGCCCCGCGAGGCTCCCCGTGACGACGATGTGCCCGCTCCTCTGCCGGCGCAGTCGGGGCAGGGCGGCGTGCAGGCCGTAGACGATGCCGTCGAGATCGGTGCGCATGGTTTCCCGGTAGTGCTGCTGCGTGAAGTCGTCCAGTCCGCAGCGACCCGCGATCGCGGCATTGAGCACGACCGCGTCCAGCCGACCGTGTGCCCGGACGGACTGCGCCACCGCGTGCTCGTTGTCGTGGAGCGAGGTGACGTCGGTGTGGATGAAGAGCCCGCCGCAGTCATCGGCGACACCGGCGCCGCGGGCGGCGTCGACGTCGGCGATGACCACTCGCCACCCCTCGCCGGCCAGCCGCCGAGCGGTCGCGGCTCCGATCCCTGACGCACCGCCGGTGATCAGCGCCACCGCGCCGGCCGTCACGCCGACTGCTCGGTGGCGGGTATGGGCGTGATCAGCAGCCCACGGCTGCGCAGCCCGTTGCGGCGCAGGAATGCACGCCCGAAGAACCGCTGGAAGGACAAGATCACCAGTACGGTGACCGCCAGCAGTACATCGTCGAGCACCGGAACCAGGTCGATCGGCAGGGTCATCGCCATGACGACCCGCACCGCGGTGTCGGCCAAGCACGCCAGGCCCCAGAACGCGCTGCAGATCCACAGGAGCCGACGGAACGCCGGATAGCGCTCCCAGTTCACTTCGAGCGTATGCCGCTTGTCCTCGTCCACGACGATCCTGGTCGCCTCGTACAGGAACGGCCGCCGGAACAGCAGCGTGCACAGCATCCACACGCCGATCGCGGCCATGCCCCAGCCATTGCGGATCAGCAGAAGGCGTGGGCTGCCGGTGACGAACGACATGGCGACGGTGAGGCCCATCGTGCCGAGCGTGAAGACGTCCAGCCCGCCGGCCCGGCGCTCGGTGACGATACGCCGGACCGCCCCGGTCGCCGGGATCGCGGCTCCTACCAGCAGCGCGAGGATCTGGTTCACACCGAGCCAGCGCAGGCCGTAGAAGAGGGCGAGCGGGACGATCAAATGGACCAGCAGCACACGGCTCAGCCCGGCGGGCCGCACCGAGAGTTGCGCACCGAAACTCCTTGCCATGGCACGACCTTCCTGTCGCGGGTCTTCGAGGGGGTTCGCTCGGGACACAAATTCAGCCGGAGCGGGCGGCGAGCGTGAACGCGGTGACCAGCTCGCGGGTGTACGCGTCGAAGTCCAGCCCCGGTTCCCCGCGCAGCCGCTGGGCCGCGGCGTCGATGGCGCCGCGGATCATCACCGCCATGGACCGGGCGTCGAAGTCACGGAACTCGCCGCTCCGCTGTCCCGCGGAGAGCAGGCCCTCCAGGCCTCGCACGCTCGGCTCCTGGGCACTCTGCGACGTGTAGGGCAGGCCGCTCGCGTCACGCGCATGGGGGCCGATCTCGGTGAGCGCCGCCATCTCCTGTGGGTGTTCCCGCAGGAACTGCAGGTTGGCCTCCAGATATGCGCGCAGCTTGCCGGTCATCGTCTCCTCGGCCGCCATCCGAGCGCCGATGAACTCCGCGCCGGCGACGAACACCTCCCGGACGATCTGATGGATCAGATCGTCCTTGTCGGTGAAGTGGTACGAGATCATCCGCGGACTGCTCAGCCCGGCCCGCTCGGTGATCTTGGCGAACGACGCCTTGGCGTAGCCAAGTTCGGCGATCACGTCCACTGCCGCCTTCACGATCTGCGCGCGCCGCGCCGCATTGGTAAATGTCCGCTTCGTCTGTCCGGTTGGTTCCACTGCCTACCCTTCAGATTTATCTAGCCAGATAAATCCTACGCCGACTGAATCAATTTGGCCAACGCGAGGGCCGCCCACCCTGTCTGCCGTCGCAGGCTGGGGCGTACGGCCCTGATACAAGGGATGTACGGGCGTGCGGAGGGGGATCCGATGCCTGGAGACCGGTGGCAGTTCTGGGTGGACCGCGGCGGGACGTTCACCGACGTCGTCGCCCGCCGCCCGGACGGGCGGCTGGTGACGCGCAAACTCCTGTCGGAGAACCCGGCGCGCTACTCCGACGCGGCGGTGGCGGGCATCCGCGCCCTGCTGGACGTCCCCGCGGGCGAGCCGATCCCGGTCGGGCGGATCGAGTCGGTGCGGATGGGCACCACGGTCGCCACCAACGCCCTGCTGGAACGCCGCGGCGAGCGGACGGCGCTGGTCATCACCAAGGGGTTCGGCGACGCGCTGCGCATCGGCTACCAGGACCGCCCGCGCATCTTCGAGCGGCGGATCGTGCTGCCGGAGATGCTGTACGAGCGTGTGGCCGAGGTGGACGAGCGGATCACCGCCGACGGCACCGTGATCCGGCCGCCCGACCTCGAAGGGCTCGCGCCGCGGTTGCGGCGGCTGCGCGAGGAGGGCGTCCGGGCGGTCGCGGTGGTCTGCCTGCACAGCCACCTGCACCCGGCGCACGAACGCGCGATCGGGAGCCTGGCCAGGAGCGCTGGCTTCGCCCAGGTGTCCTGCTCCAGCGAGGTCAGCCCGCTGATGAAGCTGGTGCCGCGCGGGGACACCACCGTGGCCGACGCCTACCTTTCTCCCGTCCTGCGCCGGTACGTCGAGGCGGTGGCCCGGCAACTGCCCGGCGTACGGCTGATGTTCCTGCAGTCGAACGGCGGGCTGGCGGAGGCCGGGCACTTCCGCGGCAAGGACGCGATCCTGTCCGGCCCGGCCGGGGGCGTCGTGGGCATGGCGAGCATGTCCCGGCTGGCCGGATTCGACAAGGTGATCGGCTTCGACATGGGCGGCACCTCGACCGACGTGTCCCATTACGCGGGCGCGTACGAGCGGGTCGTCCGGACCCAGGTGGCCGGCGTACGGCTGTCCGCGCCGATGATCGCCGTCCACACGGTGGCGGCGGGCGGCGGGTCCGTCCTGCGTTTCGACGGCGGGCGCTACCGGGTCGGCCCGGACTCCGCGGGAGCCGACCCCGGCCCGGCCTGCTACCGCAACGGCGGGCCGCTGTGCCTCACCGACGCCAACGTGATGCTCGGCCGCATCCAGCCCGGCCACTTCCCCGAGGTCTTCGGCCCGGACGGCGACCTGCCGCTGGACGCGGACGAGGTGCGGCGGCGGTTCGCGGAGACGGCCGCGGACATCCGCGGGCGGACCGGCGACGAGCGCGACCCCGAGCAGGTCGCCGAGGGCTACCTGCGGGTCGCGGTCGAGAACATCGCCAACGCGATCAAGCAGATATCCGTGCGGAAGGGCCGCGACGTCACCGAGTATGCCCTCACCACATTTGGCGGGGCCGGAGGGCAGCACGCCTGCGCGGTGGCCGACGCGCTCGGCATCCGCACCGTGCTGGTGCCCCCGATGGCGGGCGTGCTGTCCGCCCTGGGGATCGGGCTGGCCGACACGACCGTGCTGCGGGAGCAGTCGGTCGAGGCCCGGCTGGAGCCCGCCGCGACGCGGCGCCTGAGCGGCCTCGCCGACGCACTGGAGGCGGCGGCCCGCCGCGAACTGTCGGACGAGGGGGTGCCGGACGCGCGCATCCGGGTGAGCAGGCGGGTGCGGCTGCGCTACGACGGCACCGACACGCCGCTGCAGGTGGACCTGGCCGCGACGGACGCGATGGTGACGGCGTTCGAGGCCGCCCATCTGCGGACCTACTCCTTCCTCATGGACCGGCCGCTGGTCGCGGAGGCGGTCTCCGTCGAGGCGGTGGGCCTGACCGAGCGGCCCGGCCTCCCGGACCTCGCCGCCGGACCCGCTTCCGGACCCGCTTCCGGGCCCGCCGCCGGAGCCGGTTCCGGAGCCGCCGCCAGACGCGCTTCCGGAGCCGGCGCAGGGACGCGTACGGCGACCACCGTGCGGATGTACACCCGCGGCGGGTGGCGTGAGGTGCCGCTCCACCGGCGGGAACTGCTGCGCCCCGGCGACACGTTCGGCGGCCCGGCGATCGTGGCCGAGGCCGACGCGACCACCGTCGTCGACGACGGCTGGCGGGCCCGGGTGACGCCGTACGGGCACCTGCTCCTGGAACGGGACCGGGCACGCCCCCGCGCCACGGGCGTGGGCACCGCGGCCGACCCCGTGATGCTGGAGGTCTTCAACAACCTCTTCATGTCCGTCGCCGAGCAGATGGGCGCCCGGCTGGAGGCCACCGCGCAGTCGGTGAACATCCGGGAGCGGCTCGACTTCTCCTGCGCCCTGTTCGACCCGGGCGGCGATCTCATCGCCAACGCGCCACACATCCCGGTGCACCTCGGGTCGATGGGAGCGAGCGTCAAGGAGGTGATCCGCCGCCGGGGCGGCGGGATGCGGCCCGGCGACGTGTACGCGATCAACGATCCCTACCACGGCGGCACCCACCTGCCGGACATCACGGTCGTCACCCCCGTCTTCGACGACGCGGGCCGGGAGATCCTGTTCTTCGTGGCCTCCCGCGGCCACCACGCGGAGATCGGCGGGTTGACGCCCGGCTCGATGCCCGCGGGGAGCAGGAGCGTGCACGAGGAGGGCGTGCTGTTCGACTGCCGGCTGCTGGCGGACCGCGACGGCCTGCGCGAGCAGGAGACGCGGCGGCTGCTCACCGAGGGGCCGTACCCGTCCAGGGACCCCGCGACCAACCTGGCCGACCTGCGCGCGCAGATCGCCGCGAACGCCAAGGGCGTCGAGGAGGTCGGCGCGATGATCGGCCACTTCGGCCTCGACGTCGTGCGGGCCTACATGCGGCACGTGCAGGACAACGCCGAGAGCGCGGTCCGCGCGGTCGTCGACGCCCTCGGCGAGGGGAGCTTCCGCTACGAGACGGACTCCGGCGCCGTGATCTCGGTGCGGGTCTCGGTGGACCGCGCCCGCCGCGCCGCGACGATCGACTTCACCGGCACCTCGCCCCAGCTCGACACCAACCTCAACGCGCCGTCCGCCGTGGTCACCGCCGCCGTGCTGTACGTCTTCCGCACCCTGGTGGCCGACGAGATCCCGCTCAACGACGGCTGCCTGCGGCCCCTGCGGATCGTCGTGCCCGAGGGGTCGATGCTGGCCCCCGCGTACCCCGCGGCCGTGGTCGCCGGCAACGTCGAGACCTCGCAGGCGATCACCGGGGCGATCTACGCCGCGCTGGGCGTCCAGGCCGAGGGGTCGGGGACGATGAACAACGTCAGCTTCGGCGACGAACGGCGCCAGTACTACGAGACCGTCGCCTCGGGGTCCGGGGCGGGAGACGGGTTCGACGGGACGGCGGTGGTGCAGACCCACATGACGAACTCCCGGCTGACCGATCCCGAGGTGCTGGAATGGCGGTTCCCCGTGCTGCTGGAGGAGTTCGCCGTACGGCGCGGCAGCGGCGGCGGCGGACGGTGGCGCGGCGGGGACGGGGCCGTGCGCCGCATCCGGTTCCGCGAGCCGATGACGGTCAGCGTGCTGTCCGGCCACCGGCGCGTGCCGCCGTACGGCATGGCCGGCGGCGCCCCCGGCGCACTGGGCGTCAACCGGGTGCGGCGCGTGGACGGAATCGTCGTCCACCTGGCGGGATGCGACTCGGTGCGCGTCGAGCCGGGTGACGTGCTGGAGATCGAGACACCGGGCGGCGGGGGATACGGGCCCCCGACGGGCTCTCGTCGCGGCGCTGATCGCGGCTCTGGTCGTGGCTCTGGTTGAGCCTCCCGTTGGGCTCCGCCCTCCTCGGCCTTCGCGGCGAGGAGGGCGGGCTTCCAGCGGTTTCGCCGTTACCACACCGGGCGGCTTTTTCTGGCGATGAGCCGCGGGGTTCCGCACCTGACACGGCAGGCGCTTGCTCAGGAGTCTCTCACCCGGCCCTCACGTCCGGGTGCAAGCCGACTCCATGATCGAGCCAAGAAAGCGCCGGTCACAGCGTCGAGCAGACCGTGCCGTCCAGGCGGAACACGGTGGGAGAGGGGTAGGCCCCCTCGTTGGCGCCGACGAACCCGACGGTGATCGAACCACCCGCCGGGATCGTCGGTGCCTGCTGCCCTGCCTGCTCACCGGGGACGACCCGCACGTCCTGACCCTCGGACGTCCACGTGCCGCCCCATCCGCCGGAGACCCGCTCCCCGGCGACCGGGAACCGGAACGTCAGTGCCCAGCCGGTGAGGTCCGCGGTGCTCCGGTTGGTGACGGTCACCTCGGCGGTGAAGCCTCGCCCCCAGCCCTGCGTCACCCGGTAGCGGACCGCGCAGGTGCTGTCCGGCGGCGTGGGGGCGGTGAAGGTCACCGGCGCCGACGGCCGCGACAGCCGCCCGGCCCGATCCCTGGCCAGCACGTTGACGGTGTAGGAGGCGCCGGGCTCCAGGCCGCGCAGCGTCAGTGAGGTGCCCCGGGTGGTGCCCAGCAGGACGGTGTCCGTGCCCGTCTGCCGGTACACCTCATAGCTGTCCGCCCGTAGCCCGGCGGACGGCCAGCTCACGGTGACAGCGCCGGGGACGCCGCCCGCGTCGCCGCGTGCCGTCGGCGTGCCCGGGGCCGGCGCGGGCTTCGGGCCCTTCGCCGCCCGCACGGTCATCGTCGTGATCGAGTACGGCGGCAGCGTCCGGATGTACGGGTCGCCCTGCTCGGCCCGGACGATCCCGGTGGCCCCCCTCGTGAAGGTGTACGTCACCGGGCTCCGGCCGGAGGGCGTGAACCCGGTGTAGCGGAGCCGTACGGGATAGGCGGTGGCCGGATCCTTGTTGATCATCACGACGGCCAGGTCGCCGCCGACTTGCCGTACGGCGTGCACGGCCACCTCCGGCCGGCTGGAGCCGGCCCTGACCAGGCTGTCTCCCGGCCCGGCGGCCGCATGCAGGATCTCGATGCCGTGGTAGGCGGGAAACGGCGTGTTGAGCGGCGGCTCGCAGACGCCGTCGGCGCACTGGCCGAGCGACAGGAAGCCGATGTCCTGGAAGTCGGTCTCGCCGTCGATCACGGAGACCCTCTCCAGCGTGTTGTGGGTGTCGAACCAGTCCACGGTGAAGACGCCGTTCTCCAGCGCGGTCAGGTAGGTGTCGGCGGCGAACAGCCCGGCCGCGTGGGTGTTGCGCCCGATGTTGGAGGCGACCTCGGTCAGCGCGAGCGGGACGTCGCGCCCGCCCAGGGCGGCGACGTCGGCCCGCACCTGGGCCAGCATCTCGGCGAGGCCGGGCGGAGAGGCCAGCAGCGCGGCGACGTCGCCGCTGGTGTCCGGGATGCTCGTGCCCGGATACCAGTGCACGGTGAAGAAATCGATCTCGGGCGCCACCACCGGGATGACCGTGTGGTTCCAGTTCGCCGCGTCGCCTGCGGCGACCACGCCGTCCGGCCAGCTCCCGGGGATCGTGAGCACCGCCCCGATCTTGATCGTGGGATCGACGGCCTTCATCGCGCGGACGAACTCCAGCGTGGTGCGGGCGTACGCCGCGGGGCTCTTGTCCGGGTGGTCGTCGGCCTCCCAAGTGGCCCCGTAGTAGCCGTTGCCGTAGAGCTCGTTGCCGATCTCCCAGTACTTCACGCCGTACTTCTTGGTCACGTTGGCGTACCGGACCCACCCGGCGGCCTCCTCGGGCGTCCCCGTGCCGTAGTTTGCGATCACCACGGCCTGCGCGCCTGCCGCCCTGACCGTGCCCATGAACCGGTCGAACCCCGTGCCCGGTGCCACGGTCCCGCCCGGCGCCGTGTGGGTCTCCCAGTGGTAGAGGTCGCCGTACGACCCGCCGGGATAGCGCACTGCGGCGATGTGCGCCCGCTTGTACAGCCGCGCCACCTCCGGGTCGTTCATGTGCGGGTCCCAGACGGCGGCGTTGGCGCCGTACGCCGCCTCGTGGACGGTGCCGAGCCCGGCGTGCGCATCGACCGAGATCTCGACGGCGCCGCCCTGCGAGGGCGCCGGACTCTGGGCGGGGTCCGCCGCCGCGAGCAGGGAGGCGGCCAGGACCGCGGCGAGCGGGAGGGCCAGGGCTCTGCGCATCGATCGCTCCGGGGTCGAAGGGGACCGGTTCGTGGAGTCAGGCCCCGACGATCACCCGCGGCCGTGTCCCGGTCAAGCGCCCGGGACATCACCCCTGATCGGTACGCGTGGTTCTTTCATCGGCGGTCGCCCGTCGTGCCCTCGGGCAGCGAGTCGGCGAGGTACGCGCCGAGGTCGGGCCGGTCGGGGGCGAGCATGTGCCGCACCCACGCGTCGCGTTCGTGCAGGATCGGCGGCAGCTCCCAGACGCAGCCGATGAGCGGGCGTTCCAGCCGGACGAAGTGGGTGGGATCCCGGTCGGGGCACCCGAGCACCGGCTGACCGGCCACCGCGTTGCCGTTGTGCAGGGCGTTGTCCCAGGCCCAGGTGTAGGCGTTGATGTAGGCCCCGTCGTCCCCGCCCCTGTGAAGGACGACGAAGGCGGCCGGGGGCGTGCCGTCCGGATCCGGCAGCAGCTCGGGCAGGACGGCGTACGCCGCCTTCTCGACCTCCGGGTCGATGCCGGCCGGGTCTGCCGTGACGTGGTAGCGCTTGACGTGGTAGCCGCTCACCTTGATCGGGGGCGGCACGAAGAGCAGTTTCTCCGCGAAAGCCATGCCGGGAACGGTAGGGCCGCTTCACTGACACCTTCCGTCAGTGGAATCGTGCGATGGTGACATCGTGCGCGCGTCCCGGCTCCTGTCGATCCTCCTGCTGCTGCAGTCGCGCGGCCGGTTGACGGCCCGGCAGCTCGCCGGCGAGCTGGAGGTCAGCGTCCGCACGATCTACCGGGACGTCGAGTCCCTGCACGCCGCCGGCATCCCGTTGTACGGCGAGGCCGGGCACGAGGGCGGCTACCGGCTGATGGACGGTTTCCGCACCCGGCTCACCGGCCTGACCGAGCGGGAGGCCGCGGCGCTGTCCCTGGCCGGGCTGCCGGGACCGGCCGCCGATCTCGGCCTCGGCGCGCTGCTGGCCGCGGCGGAGCTGAAGATCGAGGCCGCGCTCCCGGCCGGTCTGCGGGAGGAGGCGCGGCGGGTGCGGGCGCACTTCCTCCTCGACGCGCCCGGCTGGTACTACGACGGCGACCGGTCGCCGTACCTGCCGGAGGTCGCGGAGGCCGTCTGGAACACCCGGGTCGTCCACGTCCGCTACCGCCGCTGGGCGGAGCCCTGCGAGGTCGAGCGGAGGCTGGAGCCGTACGGGCTGGTCCTGAAGGCGGGGAAGTGGTATCTCGTGGCGCGGTGCGACGGAGCGCTGCGCACCTACCGGGTCGGCCAGATCCTCGCCCTCACGGTGACCGATGAGACGTTCGAGCGCCCCGAAGGCTTCGACCTGGAGCGACACTGGCGCGAGCATCTGGCCGGCTTCCGCTCACGGCTGCTGCGGGGGCACGCGGTGGTCCGGCTGTCGCCGCGGGGCCGGGAGCGGCTTGGAGAGGTCATGAGCTCGGCCGTCGCCGGGGCGGTGGACGAGACGGCGGGCCCGCCGGACGAGCGGGGCTGGGTCGCGGCGACGGTGCCCATCGAGTCGGTGACGCACGCGCGGACGGAGTTTCTCAAGCTCGGGGCCGAGGTGGAGGTACTGGAACCGGCCGAGCTGCGGCGCGAGATGGCGGCGACCGCGCACGCTCTCGCGGCCCTCTATCCGCCTGCTTCGCGGCCTGCTTCGCCCCCTGCGGAGGGGCCTGTGCAGGGGTCGGCTGCGGGGCCTGCTTCGCGGCTGCCGTAGCGGCGCCGAGGAAAAAGCGGCCGTAATTCCGGCGGGTCCGATAAAAGGTGATACCAACTCGGCGAGTGCCCTGACAGCGTGCGGCCCGAGTTCTATCCTTGACGGCGTCACTGACAAGATTCTCGCGATTGCGGGAGAAAAAGTGCCCAAGACCACGCGTACGCCGCGAAGGGAGAAAGCGCGAAGCGAGGGCGCGCGAGTGGACGGGCTTCGTGATCCGGATGTCGAGACCTTCGTCGGCGCGATGGGGACGCGTATCCGCGCGGACGCCGAGACGGTCGGAGTCGGCCTCCGGACTCTGGAGATCCAGGTAAGACTGCACCTGCCCCGGTTGAGCAGGCCGGCCATCGCCGGCTGGTCTCCGGACAAGGTGTACGAGGAGATACGGCTGCAGGCCGTCGTCCGGGCGGCCCAGGTGCGCCAGTCGGCGGAGGACGCCGCCCACCAGGCGCACGCCTCCGTCCTCCTCAATGTGCACAAGGCGCACCGGGACCTGACCCTGTCGTTCGGCGACGGCTACCGCACCCGCCTGCGCTTCGCCGAGGTCAGGCCGAGCGCCGGCCATCTGGTGCAGTCGAGACTGCACTACCTCCACAGCGAGAGGGCCGACACCGTCGCCCAGTTCGGGCTCTTCCTGCCGGGCGCGACGATGCCGATCACGTACGCCGCCTTCTCGCGATGCGACCGCCAGTACGTCCTGGACGCGCTCACCGGGCACGGGCTGGACGTGAATCCGGACCGGATAATGGTCCTGACAAGAATGCACGGGCTGGCGGGAATTCCGGCGAACCTCATGAGCCTGACGATCGCCCGCGCGGTCCGGGAGATCAGGGCGGAAAACGCCGGGGATTATGTCATCACGGCATACAATCCCATGCTCGGTTTCGACGGCGCCTCATTCCTCGCATCGGGCTTCAAACCGATCGCCCTGTCGCCCGTGGCATATCGCTACGACGACAAAGGCCTTTTCCAGACCCGCCGCATGTCCGGAGAGTCGGTGCCGCAGCTCCTGGACACCCCGGACAACGTGCTCATGGTCCTCGGCGTCACCCCGGCCGCGAAGCGGAACGCCGGAGGGATCGGGGGCCTGATCAGGGTGTCGAGCCGGACCCACTCGGGCGGTGACCACGTGAGACCCCTCAAGGCGGACTTCGCCTCGCCGGAGTGGAGGGACCGCCTGCTCGGCTACCGCCGGATGCTGGAGCCCTCCTGGTCGGACCGCACGGTCCATCCGCGCTATCAGGAGTCGCCGGTCGCCGCGGGCGACCCCCGGGGCCAGTGCGGGGTCACCTCCGTCTGGCTCGCCCGCAGGCTCCGCACCGACCTGCTGCTCGAACCCGTCTACTGCTACGGCCGGCTGCGGGTCGGCCGCGACGACGGCCGTGACGACGCCGAGGACGTGAGCCACCACTGCTGGGTCGAGATCGGCCCGGCCCACGACCCCCGGCGGTTCGTCATCGACCTGACCGGCGACCAGTCGGACGGCGTACGCGAGCCGATCATCCTGGGCGAGCACCGGGCGCTGGCGGACCGGGGGCTGCGGTACGAGGCCGCGGCGAGCCTGCGCCTCGACGAACTGCCGAGGGACCGGGTGTGGCCGCGCTTCCTCGCGCTCGACGACCGCCTGCGCGATCGGGACGAGCTCCGGAGGCGGACATGACCCCCCGCATGGCCCCGGGCGCGACCGTGCCGCGCACGGCCGGAGTCCGGCCCTCGGTGCTGCTGCTGTCGTCCGACAGCAGGCGGCGGTACGCGGAGGACGTCCTGAGGGCGCTGGCCCTGCCCAGAGGGGCGATCATCCAGTTCCGGTACGAGACCGACTATGTGGCGGGCGCCCTGCAACAGGCGATCGCGAACGGCTCCGCCGTCGGCCGGCGGTGCCTCGTGACGTTCCTGGCCGACCGGGAGTCGCCCGAGACGGAGCCGTTCGTCGTGCCCGTGCGCTTCGCCACGGTGGTGGCGACCGCGTGCGTGGCGGACATGGCCGTGTTCCGGCTCCGGGTGGACGACTACGCGAACCTGGAGGAGTTCCCGCTGAGCGAGGCGGACATCAGGGCCAAGGGCGGCTGGTTCGTGGACCGGCTCGCGGAGGCCAACGGCGGGCGCTGGTATCCCGCCACCACCCGCTTCCCCGACCTCCACCTGCACGAGCGGCCGGGCGACGACCCCGACGCGTGGCTCGGGGTGGCCCGGCGGCTGGCCCGGCATCCCACCTACAGGTCCTCCTACTTCGTGCGCACCGAGGAACCGCTGCTGGGCAGGGACAGGACGGGCACGCTCGACGCCGAGGGGCGGCTGCATCTGAGCGACGGCGACTCGGTGAAGATGCGGGTCAGCTTCTACTCCGACGGCTACACGCCGGCCGCGAAACGGCTCGTGTGCGCGACCGACGGCACCTTCCTGAAGATCGCATCCGACGACTCCTACGACGTGGCGTCGCGATACGACACGGTGGAGTTCTGGCTGCGGCCCGAGACGCTGGGCTTCGACGCGCTCGCGCGGGTCGGGATCACCCTGGCCGCGGACACCCGGGCGGGCCCGGCGCCGGGCGGCGACTCACTGACGACGAGCGCCGGATTTCCCGTGGTCGTGCGCCGCTCGCGGTCGCGTCTCCTCGCGTGGGTGTCGGCCAGCGCGGCCGGGGCCTTCCTCGTCGCCCTGCCCGCCGTGCTCGGGCCGGGCGTCCAGTTGCCGCTGAGGGTGCTGTGCGCCGTCTGCGGAGCGGCCCTGCTCGCCGTCGCGAACATCGTCATCTCCCATGCCAGGTGACACCCCACCCGAGAACAGGTGCGGACGCCGTGCGAACTCCCGGCACAGCTCGTCGAACAACGGCAGCAGTGCCGGGCAGCTCATGCGTATCTTCCGCCTGGCCGTGATCTCCGTGCGCTTGTACGCCGCCCAGGTCGGCCGCAGCGGGTGGTGGTCGGCCAGCAGCACGTTGACGTGGGGGAGCAGCTTGTCGAGGGCGTAGACGAACCTGCTCTCCGGGTCGTGCTGCGCCGTGTAGCCGTACAGGTCCTCCACCAGCCAGGGGAACGTCCCGCCGAAGTCACGGCTGATGATCTCCCGCGCCTCCTCCTCGCGTACGGCCTTCTTCTCGCGTTCCGCCGGGCCGGCGTAGACCGAGACGTCCCCCGCGTGGACCTCGGGCAGGTCGTGGACCAGCGCGTACCTGGCGACCCTGCCCGGGTCGAGGGCGGGGTCGATCAGCGGGGCGAGACAGACCGCGGCCAGGCCCAGGGCGAAGGAGTGCTCCGCGTCGTTCTCCTGCCGGGTGACGTCCTGCGGCGCCACCGAGGACCGTTCGATCGCGTACGGAGGGAATACCAGTTCGCGCATGAGGGCCATCAGAGTGTTCGCGCCGACCGGGGAGCCGGTGTTTTCCGCGTCGTCCCTCGCCATCGGGCCGCCCTCGCATTGTTCGCCCGCACGCGGCCGCGGCGTTTCGCGCACGGCCTGATTCCCAGCGTAGCCGACCATTCATCGACGCCGTGGGAAGTGTTTCCCAGGGAATGGCCGCGGGAGCCGAATGCCTGTTCGGTAATCGGTATTTCCGCATTTCAGGCCGCATAGTCCTTGAGAGTTATCGAGGTGGCCGCCTTGGTGCTCAGCTTGTCGAGCACACCCATCAGCGGCCCGGCGGTGAGCACCCGGTAGGCCAGATTGCGCCGCAGGATCGCGCCCCGCGTCACCGGGGCGAGGAACGAGCCCGCGTTGCCCGCGACCCGCTGGCACGCCTTGGCGAACCCCCTGATCGTCCGCTCGTACTCGGGGAACGCGGAAGGTCACCTCCACGCCGTCCGGGGTCTCGGTCATGGACGCGATGGAGTCCGGAAGTCGACCGCCTGGCCGCCCTCGCGCAGGGCGGGGGCCCGCTCGAACCCCGGGCCCCGCGAAAAGTCCGAGCTTGCGAGGAGTTTTCGCGGGCGGGGCCACGGTGGGGGCGAAGCCGTGCCGGCGCAGCCAGTAGACGAGGGCGGGGCCGGCGATGCTCGCGCCGGAGATCAGAACCGATCGGGTCGTCATGTCGCGCTCCTCTGATCCGAGGCCGCGCTGGCGTCGCGGCCATGGGAGGAGCGTCACCCCCGGCGCTGAGGGACCGCCCACCGGCGGCTGACCGGACCTTACGGCCCCCTGACCGGATCACATGTTGATCATGTGCCCGGCCAGGCCGTGGATCGCCTCCTTCACCGCCTCGCCCAGGGTCGGGTGGGCGTGGACGTTGCGCGCCACCTCGTGCACGGTGAGGTCCCACTGCTGGGCCAGGGTCAGCTCGGGCAGCAGCTCGGTCACCTCGGGCCCGATGAGGTGGGCGCCGAGGATCTCGCCGTACTTCGCGTCGCTGAGCACCTTGACGAACCCGGTCGGGTCGCCCAGGCCGTGCGCCTTCCCGTTGGCCGTGAACGGGAACTTGACCACCTTCACGTCGAAGCCCTGCTCGCGCGCCTGGGCCTCGGTGTAGCCGAAGCTCGCGATCTGCGGCTGGCAGTAGGTCGCCCTGGGGATCATCACGTAGTCGAGCTCCATCGTCTCGGCGCCCGCGATCGTCTCGGCGGCGATGATGCCCATCGACTCGGCGGCGTGCGCCAGCATGAGCTTCGCGGTGACGTCCCCGATGGCGAAGATGTGCGGCACGTTCGTGCGGCAGAGGCCGTCCACGGCGATCGCGCCCCGCTCGGTCAGCCGTACGCCGGTGTGCTCCAGGCCGTATCCCTCGACACGCGGCTGGAAGCCGATGGCCTGCAGCACCTTGTCGGCCTCCAGCACGGACGTCTCGCCGTTCCTGGAGACCGTGACCCGCACCTTGTCGCCGCTGTCGTCGATCGACTCGACCCGGGTGGAGGTCAGCACCTCGATGCCGAGCCGCCGGTAGCGCCGCGCGAGCTCCGCCGACACCTCCTGGTCCTCCAGCGGCACCATCCGGTCGAGGAACTCGACGATCGTGACCTTCACGCCGTAGTTGTGCAGCACGTACGCGAACTCGACGCCGATCGCGCCGGCGCCCGCGATGACCACGCTCTCCGGCAGCGCCTCGCTGAGGATCTGCTCCTCGTACGTCACCACGCGCTCCGACAGGGACGTCCCCGGCAGCAGGCGGGTCGTCGCCCCCGCCGCGATGATGCAGTGGTCGAACGTCACCGTGCGCACCGAGCCGTCCGCGCCGCGCACCTCCATGGAGTCCGGCCCGGTGAAGGTGCCCCGGCCGTCGTACTCGGTGATGCCGTTCTTCTTCATCAGGTAGTGGACGCCCTTGACCCGCCCGTCCGCGACCTGGCGGCTGCGGCGGAAGGCCGCGCCGTAGTCGAGCGTGATCGGGCCGTCCACCTGGATGCCGAACGTCTTGGTCTCGTTCGTGAGGATGTGGGCGAGCTCGGCGTTGCGCAGCAGCGCCTTGGAAGGGATGCATCCGACGTTGAGGCAGACACCACCCCAGTAGCGCTCCTCGACGACCGCTGTGCTGAGCCCGAGCTGGGCCGAGCGGACCGCGGCGGTGTAGCCGCCGGGCCCCGCGCCGAGGACCACGACATCGTAATGATCGGTCATGCACCGGACCCTACGCCGCCGCGCGCCCCCGGCGGGGAAGGGGGTGCCCACCAGGCGCCGAGCCGGAGGATGGACCGGACCGCGGCGGGTAGGGGCCCCTACGTCGACAGAGGGAGGAGTGACGGATCATGACCGAGTTCGAGCGGTCCCGCAGGATGCCCGCCCCGGCCGACCAGGTGTTCCGGCAGGCGTGCGACGTCGGCAAACTCGATCTCTGGATGCCCCGTGAGCTGCACGTGCACGCCGAGGAGCCGCCCGCGGTCACCGTCCACGAGGACGAGACGGGTCAGGACGAACGCGCGCTGCTGCGGGCCGAGCAGGACCAGTTGCGGATGGAGTGGGGCACCCGCGACGTGGACCGGTACGCCGGATGGCTGCAGGTCGCCGGAATCGACGACGACAGCAGCGACGTGACGGTCCACCTGTCCTTCTTCGACGAGCGGCACGCGCCCCCCGCCGAGGCGGTGGAACAGGCGCTGGACGACAGCCTCGAACGGCTGGCCGAGCAGGTGCGTCAGGCGGCCTGACCGGCCTCCCGCCCGGCCCGCCCGGCACGCCGAGCACGCCGGGCCCGCTCGGCCAGCTCGGGCTACTCCGCGTTCCCGCCGTGGTCCGGGCCGTCCGCGTCCGCGGAACGACCCGGGTGGCCCGGGCCGGCGGGCGGGGAGGGCGGCAGCGGCGGGGTGAACGCGGAGGCCCGGGCGCCGGCCAGGCCGAGAACCTGGCGGATCCACGCCTCCAGTCTCGTCGGGTCCGGCGGGATCACCGGGCCCTGCCCGTTCTGCCCACCCTGCCCGTTCTGGCCGCTCTGCCTGTTCTGTTCGCTCTGCCTGTTCTGGCCGCCCTGCTCGCCGCGCCCCCGCCCGGAAGCCGCCGTGGTCACGACGTCATCCCAGGAGAGCGGGGGCCAGCAGCCGCAGGTGCTCGATCTGCGTGCCGACCGAGCCGACCAGTGGTTGCACGCACACGTGGTCGGCCCCCGCGTCGTGGTGGGCGCGTACCCGCTCGGCGATCGTCTCCGGCTCGCCCCAGACCACGATCGCGTCGATGAGCCGGTCGCTGCCCCCGCCCGCGAAGTCGTCGTCGGAGAAGCCCAGTTCGCGCAGGTTGTTGGTGTAGTTGGGCAGGGAGAGATACATGGCGGCGTACTCGCGGGCGATCTCCCGTGCGCGGTCCGGGTCCGTCTCGACCACCACGGCCTGCTCCGGGGCGAGGACCGGGTCCGGACCGAGGATCTCGCGGGCCTTCGCGCTGTGCTCGGGCGGCACGAAATAGGTGTGGGCGCCCTGGGTGCGCCGCGCCGCCAGTTTGAGCATCCGATGCCGGAGCGCCGCGAGCATCCGGGGCGGCGTCTCCGTCTGCGGGAGCTCGATCGAAGCCCGGTCCATCCCGTCGAGGTAGTCCCACATGTACGCGAGCGGCGCCGAGTAGTCGTGGCCGCGAGGGGTGACCAGCGGCTTGTGGCTGACGCCGAGGCCGAGCACGAACCGCTGGTCCCACGCCTCCGCGAGGGTCGCGGCGGCGTTGGCGGCGGCGACGGGGTCGCGGCCGTAGATGTTGGCGATGCCCGTGGCCACGTGCAGCCGCGCGGTGGCCGACAGCAACAGCGCGGCGTGCGTGAAGGCCTCTCGCCCGAACGGGGTCTCACCGATCCACAGCGCCGGGTATCCGAGTTCCTCGATCTCCGCCGCGGCACTCCTGGCCTCCGCCGCGGGGATCGCCGCCAGAGAGGACAGCCACACTCCCGTACGGCCGAGGCGACGCCTCAGCTGGGACGGTTCCACGGTGGGCGGTTGCGTGCGCTCGGCCATCCGGACGCTCCTTGTCTGTCACGCGAGATCGGGCGAAGGGGGCGGTTCGCCGGGGACGTCGCCCCCGCGGGCCGGACGGCCGCGCCGGCGGGCGTCGCAGCCTCAGCATGGCATCGCGCGCGCCGGTGACCTCGGCACCTCCCCGCGATCGGTTCACGTGTCGGGGCGCACCGCCGCGCCCGTACGGCTTACTCCGATTTCCCCGAATCCTGCGGTTCATCCGCGTTGGTGGTGGATTCACCCCGAGGGTGGCGTGAGGCCTGTGAGCCGCAACCCACGAAACGGCAAAGGCCTGTCCTGGATCTTCGCGTCCGGGCGGCGGGGCCGCCGTCGCCGCGTGTGTCCTTGGAGCCGACTCGCTCACTTCTCAGGAGGCCGAACATGAGGAAACTGCTGTATGCCGGCGCGGTCGCGATCAGCCTGCTGGCCGCCGGATGCGGCGGTGCCGGCGACGAGGGCGCCAGCCGCGTCGCCAACGACCAGCTCAACGAGTCGCAGACGCCCGAGCCCTCCGAGAACACCTCGGAGACGACGCCGTCCGCCACCGGATACTCGGCGTCTCCGACATCTCCCGTCCAGGCGTCCCCCACGGGGCCCGCGCGCATCGACGCGGCGCCCACCTCGCTCGGCAGCGTGCTGGTCGGCGTGGACGGCCGCACGGTATACCTGTTCACGAAGGACAAGGGCGGCGCCTCCGCCTGCACCCAGGCCTGCGCCGCCGCGTGGCCGCCCGTGCTCACCGCCGGCGCGCCGCAGGCCGGCACGGGCGTGCACGCGAACCTGCTCGGGACGCTCCACCGGGAGGACGGCACCACGCAGGTGACCTACAACAAGCACCCGCTCTACTACTACGCGAAGGACCAGAAGGCCGGCGACGTGCTCGGCCAGGACGTGAAGGACTTCGGCGGCGAGTGGTACGCCGTCACCCCCGAGGGCAAGAAGGCCAAGCGCTGATTCCTGGGCCTGGCCATGCTGTGCGGCAGCCGGGCGAGCAGGGCCGATGACTGCCCGCACTCGTCCGGCGAACAGCCGCCTTCCCGGCCCGTTTTCCGATCCGCCTTCCCCTGCGGGAGGGCGGATTTCTCATGCCCGTCGCAGTACGGGCGGCCCACCCTTCCGGCAACCCTCGGGTTCACCTGGCTACCACTGCGTGGAGCCCACTAGGCTTAGGGGCACTCCGCCCTGTGTCCGCGGCCGCTTCATCATTTGAAAGTGGGCTCGCGATGGCATCGGACGCGCCGTCTGTTCTCGAGAACGTCCTCACCGGCATGGCCGGCCTCTTCGGGGTCGACGGCGCCGCGTTGATGCTGCTCGACGGCCAGGACCGCCTCCGTGTCGTCGGGGCGACCGACGACGACGGCCTGCTGCTGGAGTCCGCCCAGGAGTCCGTGGGCGACGGTCCCGCCATCGAGAGCGCCGCCAGCGGCGGCCTCGTCGCGATCCCCGACCTGCATGCCGCGAGGCCCATGGGGTTCCCGCACGTGGCCGTCCACGCCCCGCCGGTCCGGGCCGTCCTCTCCGTGCCGCTCATCGAGGATCGCGAACTCATCGGCGTCCTGGATTTCTACGCCCGCGACGGACGCCTGTGGGACCGCACGGAGGCGGAGGCCGGATCACGCCTCGGCGAGCTGCTGGTCATCGTTCTTCAGGTCCTGGCAGAGATCAGGACTGATCGAGCCCCCTCCGGGCAGTTGTGATGGCTGAATCGGCGCCTCTTCCCCAGGCCACGGCGGTGCGAGGTGAGGTTCACGAGAGGATACGGAATGACCCATATCGATCCTGAGGCTCTTGTCGCCAGCCTGCGACGTCTGCAGAAGGACAGGGCGGCGACCGGGATCGTGCACCACCTTGAGCGCATCGTCCAAGTGGTGGACCGGCTTTTCGGATACTCCGGCGCCGGCCTGATGTTCGCCGAGGAGGACCGCACACTTCGCTACCTCTTCGCCACCGACGAGCGTGGCCGCAGCCTGGAGCGCGCTCAGGCGGTGACGGGCCAGGGCCCGTGCGTGGCGGCGTACGCGGGCGACACCGCGGTGACGACGGCCGACGTGCGGTCCGACCGGCGGTGGCCGGCCCTGCGCGAACTGCTGCATCCCGAGGTGCGCGGAGTGGCGGGAGTGCCGATCCGGCTCGGCGGCGTGCCCGTGGGCACCCTCAACGTCTACCAGGACGCGCCGCACGAGTGGCAGGAGAGCGACACCCAGGCCCTGCACGCGTACGCGCACGTGATCGAGCAGGTCCTCGTGGCGTCGATGGAGGCGGACGAGAAGGCGGTGCTCGCCGACCAGCTCCAGTACGCCCTGGACTACCGCGTCGTCATCGAGCGGGCCATCGGCTATCTCATGGGCAAGCACGACCTGACGGCCTCGCAGGCGTTCACCGGGCTGCGCAAGCAGGCCAGGGACAGCAGACGGAAGGTGTCCGAGCTCGCGGCGGAGCTGTTGGGCGAGCAGGGCCAGAGGAATGTTGCGAATCCAGACCACGTCGTCTGAGGCCGGCGTCCGCATGGCCGTGCACGGCGACCTCGACGTGTCCGCGGTGCCGGAGCTCCGTGCCTGCCTGCGGCAGGTGCTGGGGACCCGCCGCCCCGGGCACGTCGAGGTCGACCTGGCCGGGGTCGGCTTCCTCGACTGCGCGGGCGCGCGGAGCCTCCTGTGGGCCGACGCGCGCGTGCGGGAGCAGGGCGGCCGCGCGACCTTCGTCCGCCCCGCCCCGCCGGTGCTGCGGCTGCTGCGGCTGCTGGGCTTCGACTCCATGCTGACCATCCGTACGGCGTCGCACGTGCCGCTGCCTCAGCCCACGGCCCAGGCCCGTCCCCTGCCCGACTGACCGGACGTACGGTCGTGGGCCCTGCGGGCCGAGGTGCGCCGTGACCGGGCGATAGTCTTGCCGTGATGTATCGACTCGTGTTCACGCAGGTCCTGAGCCGCCTCGACGCGGAGGCCGTCCACCACCTCACGATCAGGCTGCTCCGCCTGCTCGGGATGTTTCCGCCCCTCGTGCGGCTGCTGCACCGGCTGCTCGCGCCGAGGGCGGAGTCGCTGCGCGTCCAGGCGTTCGGCGTCCACTTCGCCTCGCCGTTCGGGCTCGCCGCCGGGTTCGACAAGGACGCCGGATGTGCCGAGCCGCTGTCGGCGCTCGGATTCGGATACGTCGAGGTCGGCACGATCACCGCGCACGCCCAGCCGGGCAACCCCCGGCCGCGGCTGTTCCGCCTGCTGGAGAGCCGGGCGATCATCAACCGGATGGGCTTCAACAACGCCGGTGCGGCGGCCGCCGCCAAGCGGCTGCGCAGGGTGCGCCACATCCCGGCCGTGGTCGGCGTCAACATCGGCAAGACCAAGGTCGTGCCCGAGTCCGAAGCCGTGCGCGACTACGTGGACAGCGCCCGCAGGCTCGCGCCGCTCGCCGACTACCTCGTGGTCAACGTGAGCTCGCCCAACACCCCGGGCCTGCGCGACCTGCAGGCCGTGGACCGCCTGCGCCCGCTGCTGTCGGCCGTGAAGGAGGCGGCCGGGCGCACCCCGCTGCTCGTGAAGATCGCGCCGGACCTGGCGGACGAGGACGTGGACGCCGTGGCCGAGCTCGCCGCGGAGCTCGGGCTGGCGGGGGTCATCGCGACCAACACCACGATCAGCCGCGAGGGCGTCGCGAGCACCGAGGCGGGCGGCCTGTCCGGACAGCCGCTCAAGGCCCGCTCGCTGGAGGTGCTGCGCCGCCTGCGCCAGAAGGCCGGCGACCGGCTCACGCTCGTCTCTGTCGGCGGCGTGGAGGACGTCGACGACGTCTGGGAGCGGCTGCTCGCCGGCGCGACCCTCGTGCAGGGATACACCGGCCTGATCTACGAAGGCCCCTTCTGGCCGTCCAGGATCAACCGCCAGCTCGCCCGCCGGCTGCGGCGGCACGGCTACGGCTCGGTCCGCGAGATCGTCGGCCGCACCGCATGAATCCCCTTTCCCCGGAAACGGAGAGCGCCATGAGCGTCAAGACCTACACCGTGCAGGGCATGACCTGCGGCCACTGCGTGAGCTCGGTCAAGGAGGAGGTCGGCGAGGTCCCCGGTGTCACCGGCGTCGACGTCGACCTGGACAGCGGCCGGCTCGACGTCTCCGGCGACGTCGCCGACGACGCCGTGCGCAAGGCGGTCGAGGAGGCCGGCTACACCCTCGTGTGAGCGCTCGGCCGCGCCCATGCCGTGATCGATAAGGTGACCGGCATGGGCGTTCTGGTCGACTACTTCACCGCCGACTCCGAGCGATCCGCCCGGCGTGCCCTGTCCGCCGGGCCGGGGGCGGCCGGCCTGCCGTACGTGGACTGCAAGGGATGGCTCGACGAGCTCGACACTCTGGTCGCCGAGCTCAGCGGGCGCGACCTCAGCGAGTTCGGCGACACCCGGACGATCGCGGGGGACGACGAGGGGCCGGCCCTGGAGCGCATGGCGTCCGACACCGTCGAGGCGCTCGCCGCCGTGGACGACGCTCGGCTGCGCGAGTACGCCGAGGAGGAACTGCTCGACGAGTTCGAGGTCGAGCGCGTCACGGAGCTGCGCGACCTGGCCCGCACCGCCGTACGGCTCAACCAGGAGATGTATCTGTGGATGAGCCTGTGAGCGCCTCGAACAGCTCCTGACGGAGGGCGGGCGGCAGCCTGCGGCCCATGTCCAGAGGGCTCACCACCGCATGGTCGTCGTTGCGCTCCATGGCATTGCCGGCGAGGAACTCCAGGCTGAAGCGGGCCTCCTCCCGGTGTTTCGGGTCCGGCCACGCCTCCACGAGCGGCAGCACCGCCCGCACCCGCGCGCTCACGCGGGCGAGGAGCGCGTAGCCGGGCGGGCCGGGCCAGCGCTGCGCGTGCAGGTCGATGTGCCTGAAGGCGACGTCCTCCAGCTCGGCGGCGGTGAAGTCGTTGCCGCTGAACGCGTTGCGCTCCCTGCCCAGCGCGGCCTGCTCATCGGTGGGGCGCCCCCAGAAGTTGGTCTCGCGGAGCCGCCCGGAGAAGACGCAGCCGACGAACTCGGCCTCCGTCGTGAATGTCTGCCGCCTCAGCCGGGACCGGTCGAACACGCACCTCTCGAACCGCACGTTGCCGAACGAGGTGAGCGGCGCGAAGCGCGTACGCCGGAACACGCAGTCGCGGAAGACCGACTGCGGCCACCTGTCACCCCTCCACGTCCGCCGGAGTCCGGTGCCCATCGACAGGTTGTCGAAGGCGGCGCCGGAGAAGTCGCAGCCGACGAACTCGCTGCGTTCGACGATGACGTCGGCGAACCGCATGCCGGAGAAGTCGACGTTCACCAGCCGCGCCCGGTCGAAGTAGACGCTCGACACTTCGGGCGGCAGCTCGAACCGCTGGTCACGAAGCTCGCCGCTGGCGACCCAGTCTCGCCGCCACTCCTCCCGGCTCGGCCGCAGGCTGAACCGCTCGGGCCTGCTCACGCGGCCCGCCCGCCGGGGCCTTGGCCCGGGGAGAGGCGAATCACGATCATGCGCTCCGAAAGTACGAGATCATGCATGAGCGGAGTCTCGCAGCCCGCCCCGACAAAGCTAAGCGAGCGACCCCTCATGAGCGCCATCTACGACCAGGCCGACGGCGAGCGGATCGCCGTGGCCGACAGCGGTGATTCCGTGAGCATCATCAACCGCTCCGGGAGGATCGTCGTCGCGAAGAAGGACGTGCGCAGGCTCGCCGAGCGGGTCCTCGCCGCGGCGGGCCGGATGGCCGTCGTCCTGTTCCCGCCGGCCCTGCGGAAGGACACGCTGTCGGTCTCCGGCCCGTCCGGGCGGTGGAAGGTCCGCGTCTCACCGAAGAACGGCGCTCGCGTCCTCGTCGAGGTCGATCCGCAGGGTCTCGGGCCGGCCGAGGCCTACGAGCTCGCCGCCGCCGTCGCGGTGGCCGGGCGCCACATCGGCGACGCGGAACAGGCAGACCTGAGCCTGACCGCGAGGATCCGCGACGTGATCGACACCTACCAGGGCCTCGACCCGGAGAAGATCGCGGCCGCCATCGTCGCCGAGGTCCTCGACGGAGCCTGACACCCCGTCCGCCGCCTCCCGGTGCGCCTGATCGTGCCGCACCCCCTGAATCCCCGCACGCCTGATCGTGCCGGCCCGCCGCCGTCCGCCGCGTCTCCACGGGCACCTGCGGCCCGCACAGGCGCCCGATGACGCGGGGAAAAGCCGTTGCCCCGCGCGACGGAGCCCGCGGAGGATGCCGGTCATGGGAGACGGGCACGTGCGCGGGCTGGAGCTGTCGCGGCGGTTCTACCTGGAGGCGGTGGCACCGCTGCTGGCGCGGCGCTTCGGCGGCCTCACGCACACGGCGGCGCTCCTCGGTGCGGGCTCGGAGGTGCTCGGATACGACACCGAGCGATCCACCGACCACGACTGGGGCCCCCGGCTGCAGCTGTTCCTGAGCCCCGAGGACGCCGCCGCGTACGGCGAGGCCGTGGACGCCGTGCTCGCCGGGAGCCTGCCGCCGCGATTTCTCGGCTATCCCACGAACTTCGGCGCGACGGGGGCCGGCGGCACCCGGCACATGGAGACGACGGACGGGCCGCTCCGCCACGGAGTCGTGGTGGCCGATCTGACCGCATGGCTCACCGGGCACCTCGGGTTCGACCCGATCGCGGGCGTCGGCCTGTCCGACTGGCTGGCGACGCCCACCCAGACGCTCGCGGAGATCACGGCGGGAGAGGTCCTCCACGACGGCCTGGAGCTGCTCCTGCCGGTCCGGCGGCGCCTCGCCTGGTATCCCGGCGACGTCTGGCGCTACGTCCTGGCCTGCCAGTGGCGGCGGATATGCCAGGAGGAGGCGTTCGTAGGCCGTGCCGGCGAGGTCGGTGACGAACTGGGCTCGGCCGTCACCTGCGCCCGTCTGGTGCGGGACCTCATCCGGCTCGCCCTGCTCATGCACCGCCGCTACCCGCCGTACGGAAAGTGGCTGGGCAGCGCCTTCACCGCCCTGCCGTGCGGCCCGGATCTGGCGCCCGTGCTCAGGGCGGCCGTGTCGGCCACCGGCTGGCGGGAGCGCGAGAGCCACCTCGCCACCGCCTACGAGGCCCTCGCGGCTCTGCACAACGACCTCGGCCTCACCGCGCCCGTCGATCCGCGCACCCGGCCCTACCACAGCCGCCCCTTCCGGGTGCTGCACGCCGAGCGCTTCACCGAGGCGCTGCTGGAGACCATCGCAGATCCGGAGGTGCGGCGGCTGCCTCTCACCGGCGCGGTGGACCAGTACGTCGACAGCACCGACGTGCTGGGGGCCCGCTCCCGGGTGCGGCGCGTCGCCGGTGCGGCGCGACCTTAGAGACCGCACCGGGCCCTCAGAGGCCGGGTCTTCAGAGGCCGTGCCGGCGCCCTGGAGACCGGGCCGGGGTCAGAGACTGGGCCGGGTGGAGTCGGCCGACAGGCTGAGCTCGTGCAGGTGGCGCATCACGTCGTGCACGGCGACGGCGCCGGGGCGGTGGCGACGCCATCCCGTGCCGCCCCGCTGCCAGGGCCGGGGGCCGGACAGCGGGCGATACTCCACGCCGAACGCGTCCAGCCGCGTCAGATGGGCCTCGACGCGGCGGAAGAAGTCCTCGGGCCCGGCCGGGCCGCCGGTCCACGCCACCTCGGCAGCCGCGCAGCCCCGGGGCCACGCGCGATAGTCGAGCGTCCGGCCGTCAGGGATGCGCTCGCTCCAGAGCTGGAACTGGACGCCGATCACCCGGGCGCGCTCCTCCTCCGGCCACTCGGACGGCGCGGGCGCGAAGGCCGCCACGTCGGCCACGGTGATCGCGTCTCCCAGCCCGGCCGGCTCCTCGGGCGAGGCCGCCTCGGCGTAGTCGAAGTACATCGGGAAGACCGGCGTCGCCACCACGTCATGGCCGGCCGCCGCGGCCCGGCGGGCCACGTGCTCGCCGCGCCAGGGCATCACGACCGTGTCCGGCCTCAGCCTGCCGCTGACGAACGCCTCGTCCCACGCCACCGTGCGGCTGCCGCGTTCCGCCAGCGCCTCCGAGAGCCGCCGCAGGAACCACGCGTGCAGGTCACCCGTGCTCTCCAGGCCCAGCGAGGCCTGGTACGCCGAGATCTCGGCCGACGCTGCCCAGTCGTCGAGCACGCACTCGTCGCCGCCGATGTGGAAGTAGGGCACGTCGCCCAGGGCGTCGGCGATCTCGGCGAACACGGCGGTCAGGAAGTCGACGGTAGCCGGAAGCGGGGACAGGATCGCTGGCGAGATGCCCCACCGGTCCAGCACCTCGTAGCGCTGCTCCGGCCGGGACGCCAGCGCGGGATAGGCGGCGAGCACGGCGGAGGCGTGCCCCGGCACGTCGATCTCCGGCACGACGGTCACCGCCCGCGCCCGGGCGTACGTGGCGATCTCCCTCAGATCGGCGAGCGTGTAGTGGCCGCCGTGCGGGACGCCGTCGAAGGCGAGTGCCTCACCCCTGTGGCTGGTGATCGTCCGCGGGCGGTGCGAGCCCACCTCGTGCAGCAGCGGGAACGCCCTGCTCTCCACCCGCCAGCCCTGGTCGTCCGCCAGGTGGAGATGCAGCCGGTTCAGCTTGTGCAGCGCCATGAGGTCGATCATCCGCAGCACCTCCCGCTTCGGCAGGAAGCTGCGGGCCACGTCGAGGTGCGCGCCGCGCCAGGAGAACTCCGGCGCGTCCTCCACCCGTCCGCAGGGAACCGTCCAGGACGTCCCGGGCACGAGGGCCGACCGGAACGCCTCGGACGGCAGGAGCTGCCGCAGCGTCTGCGCGGCGTAGAAGGCGCCCGCCCGGTCTCCCGCGGCGATGCGCACACCGTCGCCCGCGATCGTCAGCGCGTACGCCTCCGGCCCGAGCCGGGGGTCCTCCTCCACCCGCACGGCCGCCGTCGCGGCGTCGCCGGGCCTGAGGTCGAGCACGGCGAGCGCGAGACGTACGGCGTCGGTGAGCGGGGCCGGGCCCGACACGGCGGAGCCGGACGCGATCTCAGCCGACCCCGGGCCCGTCTCGACGAGCCTCGGCAGGGGGAGGAGATGCTTCATTCCGCCGATGATGCCAAACCCCTCCGACGGTTCCGCCACTCGGTCCACAGCCCGCTGAGAGCCGCATGAGAGCCGTCTGAAGCCGCTGAGAGCCGCGGAGGCGCGGTCAGCGGGCGGAGGTGAGGTAGTTCTCCAGGCCCTTCGCCAGCGACCGCGCCATCTTCGCCCGGAACGCGGAGTCCTTGAACCTGGCGGCGTCCTTGGCGTTGCGCATGTTGCCGCACTCGATGAAGATCTTCGGCACCGTCGACAGGTTGAGCCCGCCGAGGTCGCTGCGGTAGTTCAGCGCCTGCCTGCCGATGTAGTTCGAGTACGGCAGGCCGGTGCCCTCGTGGAAGGCGTCCCGCACGTTCGTGCCGAGCCGCGCCGAGTCCTTCACCACCCGGTCGACCGGACCGCCGATCTTCTTCGGCATGATGATGTGGAACCCGCGGAGGTTCGCCCCCGCGCCGTCGCCGTGGATGGAGATCGCCGCGTCCGCCTTGGCCTTGTTCCCGACGGCGGCCCGCTGGTTGATGCAGGGCCCCCACGCGGTGCTGCTCGTCCGGGTTAGCTTGACCGTGGCCCCCTGGGCCCGCAGCAGCTTGGCGAGCCTGTTGGACACGTCCCAGGTGAAGGCCGCCTCGGTGTAACCGTCGTTCGTCGACGTGCCGGTCGTGTCGCAGGCCTTCTTCTGGTTGGAGATGTCGACCAGCTGGTTGATCTCCCTGGTGTGGCGGAAGTTGCCGCCGTTGTGGCCCGGGTCGATCACCACGACCTTCCCGGCCAGCGGCCGCGCCTCCGTCTCGGAGGCGGCCGCCGTACGCGTGGTCGGGGCGGCCGTCCCGGCGGAGGCCGTGTCCGCGGAGGCCGTGTCCGCCGCCTGGTCCTGGGTCGCGGCCGGCCGGCCGAGCCGGGACGAGGCGGCGGGAGCCGAGGCCCCCGTGCCGGAGACCTCAGCGCCGCCGCAGGCGACGGCTCCGACCCCGCACAGGGCCAGGGCTGCGGCGGCGAGTGGTCGTCTGATCACGGTCGAAGTCCCTTCCCGGAGGTGTGGTCTCCCCAACCTAACCGGGGCGGAGTCGTGATCAGACCGTTATGCCGGAAACCTGGCCGCCCACGCCGGCTCGGGGACCTCCTGCCGATGCAGGAGAGCGGCCAGCTCACGGGCGTCCTCGGCGTCGAGGCCCAGCACCACGCGCGGCCGTCCCCAGGGGTGGTCGATCGAGTGGGCGACATAGCTTGCCACCGACTCGGCGACGTCCTCGCTGCCGAGCCCCCGGCTCTCCCTCCAGTGCGCCCAGGCCCGCTCCAGTTCGCCGGCGGCCCGCTGAGCGCAGGAGACCAATTCAGGATCACGCATGAATCCCCCCGATTTCCGGTCGCCGGCCTGCGGGCAGCCCTTCCGCGACCCGCCGGGGCCCGGCGCCACGGCTGCAGTCAACACCGGCCGCGAGGGGACACGTCGGTGATTGACCTAGCTTTGGCCGTCGCTTGGAGCGGGCCCGGTGCTGCGCCGTACGACGAGTTGCGGGCTGACCTGCCGCAGCCGGGCGGTCTTGCCGGGCTCGGTGATGCGGTCGCTCAGCAGCGCCGCCGCCGAGCGGCCCATGGCCCGCCGGGGCTGGTCCACGCTGGTCAGCGAGATGTGGGTGACGGCCGCGAGATGCGTGTTGTCATATCCGACGACCGACACGTCCTCGGGCACCCGTAGCCCCAGCTCGCTCGCCGCGGTGAGCACGCCCATGGCCACGATGTCGTTCGCCGCGAAGATCGCCGTCGGCCGGGGCTCGCGCTTGAGCAGCGCCAGCGCCGCGCGCCGGCCGCCCTCCTCGCTGAAGTCCCCGTGCTCGACCATGATGTACGGCGCCAGCGCGTGGCGGCGCATGGCCACCAGGTAGCCCTCGCAGCGGCAGCGGGCGGCCGACGAGGGGGCGCCCTCGATGTGGGCGATGCGCCGGTGGCCCAGCTCCACGAGGTGGTCCACGGCGAAGCGGGCGCCGAGCTGGTCGTCGTCGACGACGATGTCCACGCCCTCGAGTTCGACGTCGCGCTCGCCGACCACCACGGTGGGCGTGTAGGCCGAGGCCTCGGCCAGCGTGTCGCTGGACGGCGCGACCCCGAGCAGGACCAGGCCGTCCACCCGCAGCTCGAGGAACGCCTCGACGGCCTCGTCCTCGAACGCCGGGTCCCAGCGACCGCTGCCGATCAGCAGCCGCAGCCCGTCGCCGTGCAGGCTCTCCTGCAGGCCGTCCAGGAACTCCGCGTAGAAGGGGTTGTGCAGGTCGGCCACGAGCGCGCCCACCAGGTGGGTGCGCCCCTCGACCAGACTGCGGGCGACCGCGTTAGGCCGGTAGCCGAGCTCCCGGGCGGCCTGGAGGACCGCCTCCCTGCGGTGCTCGCTCACATGCGGGGAACCCCGCAGCACGAGAGACACCAGCGACTTGGAGACTCCTGCCCGCTCGGCCACGTTGCGGATCGTCGGGCGTGGCCGCGGGCTGAACCCATCGGACAGTCCCCCGGTGGGGATCGCGACCCCGACGTCTTTCCGGGCAGTGGTCTGCATGGACGGTCCTGACATGGTTCTCCCCACGATGCGTGGACGTGCACCTGACACACCAAACGATCGAGTTGCCCTGAGGGTACGGGTTGATCGCGGTTAGACAGGAACCTTCCTCTAATCGGGCGTTGGGAAGGTTAGCCGTAGCACGGGTAGGAGGGCGGAGCCGGGAGGGGGTTCGAGGGCAACCCTTGATTCGGCCGCTCCTCCTCCCAGGGAGGCGATTCGCTAAGGTGCGAGGTGTGAGTGCCACACGCCAAGCGGAAGACGGGGCACGGCCGGCGCGACGCAGGCTCAGCGTGGACCGGCGGCGTGAGGAACTCATCGCCGCCGCGCTCGAGCTGTTCAGCAGGCACGACGCCGAGGACGTCTCGATCGACGATGTGGCGGCTTCCGCGGGCGCGTCGAGGGCGCTCGTCTACCACTACTTCGGCGGCAAGCAGGAGCTCTACGTGGCGGCCCTGCGGAGCGCGGCGGCCGAACTGCAGGCGCGGTTACAGGCGCAGGGCGAGGGCGGGCCGCTGGAACAGCTCAGCGCGGGCCTGACGCGTTACTTCGACTTCGTCGAGGAGCACGCGGCCGGTTTCGCCGCGTTGCTCAGGGGAGGCCCGGCCAATCGCACCGGGGAGATCGGGGAGATCGTCGACGGGGTGCGGCAGCGCATGCTGCGCATGATCGTTCATCAGATGGGAGTCGACGCGCCCGGTCCGGCGTTGCGCGTCACGCTGAGGTCGTGGGTCGCCTCGGTGGAGACGGCCGGCCTCGACTGGCTGGAGCACCGCGACATGGAGCGGGCCGAGCTGGAGCGCCTTCTGGTGGACCAGATGGTCGCGCTCCTGCGGGCGGCGAGCGAGCACGATCCGGGGGTGCGGGTGCTGCTGGAGACCCTGCTGTCCGGGCACGCGGCTTCCGAGAACCGGGCACCTGGGAGCCCGGCATCTGCGAACCGTGAGGCCGTTTCCTGAGCCCTCGCCGCGTGTGTTCACGAGACGTCCCGAGGTGCGGCAACCGGGGCGACGCAGCGGGAGACGGCAGCGGGAGACAGGGGAACCACCGGGGGCGGACGAATCGCGTACGCGGGGAGGCGCCGGGCGGGCGGCGCCGACCCCAGATCCCCTCCCATGACCCGTAGCGGTCACGGGAGTGTGGTGGACGCGCTCACATCCCCGACGCGAGCGCGCCGTCGTTCCCCCCGTGGCGTGACGGCCACGTCCTACTCGGACCGCTGCTGCGGAATCCCCGCGAGCAGTGCCCGGACCTCGGTCTCCCGGTACCGCCGGTGACCGCCGAGGGTGCGGATGGACGTCAACTTGCCCGCCTTCGCCCACCGGGTGACGGTCTTGGGGTCGACGCGAAACATCGTGGCGACCTCCGCCGGGGTGAGCAGTGGCTCGGCCTCGGGTGTACGAGCTGACATTTGTGCGGCCTCTCCTCCGTGTGGACCGCCGGCAGCGATCCTGCGACTTGTCTGGCGCAAGTGCCCCTTCCGCCAATCCCTGCCTCGTCGCGTCGGCCAGAGCGGCGTTGTCCGCCTCGACGCCGCTGCGTTCGGGCAAATCTTGTCGGTCGCGGCACTGTCACGGATGTCCTTCAATGATCCAAAAACGTGCGGTTTCTGGGATCATTTACGGCATCACCCGATGTGACCATACAGCCACGTAGCGCGATTGGCGAGCCCTCTGGGCACAACGTCTCGACCACGGGTTGATGTCACGCTCGGTGATTCTAGCGACACGTTTCGTGGTATCGCAGTGAAAACGGCAAACTACTCAGTTCGTAGATGTGAGATCGACGATGTCATGACCAGAATCGGCAGGTCAGGGCACGTTCATGACCGTCAGTTTGCCGACTCCAAAGCGCGGATCGACCTCCAGCGGAGAATCACGCGCTGATACATCGCGAAGGCAAGTTCTTCCTGACCGTTGTCCAAACCCGCGAGGGCGGTCGCCACCTCCGCGACGGACTGGTCGCCCTGGAGGGTCCGGTCGTCCATCAGGTGGACGAGGCCGCCGTAGTCGAGCTCCACCAGCGAGTGGGGATGGAACTCCTCCAGCCAGCGGCCCACCTCCTCGACCTCGGTGAGGGCGGCCACCTGCCCGACGTGCCTGCGGATCACCACCAGCGCCCGGGCCACCCGGCGCCGGGCCTGCGCCATCGAGGTGACGTACAGCATGTTCCTGGGCGGCGCGGCGGTGGTCTGCGCGCCCGTCTCGGCCGGCTGTTCCGAGCCCAGCACGAGCCAGCGCTCGGCCGAGTCGAACGGCACGAACCACGCGATCGGCACATGCCAGGTGCTCGTGCGGATGTGGGTGCGCAGGGACGGCTCGCCCCGCTTGAACCGATCGAAGTCGTCGGCGGTCTGCTCCGCGATGGCCTGCGGCACGAACCGGGAGGCGAGCTTGACCGGGACGCTGCCGCGGAACGACGCGAACGCCAGCCATGACCGCAGCCTGCTCTGCCAGGGGCAGACGTACAGCGTCTCCTCCACCCGGCGCAGGTACGCGTTGGGGCTCTCCCGCTCGGGCGCCGGCAGCGGCGGGACCGGCAGCAGGCGGCGGACCGCCTCGCCGTGTTCGACCTCGAGCGCGCCCGCCCGGCGCGGCCGGTCGCGCGATTCGGCGTACCGGGCCCACCGAGCCTGATCTTGCGGGGCGAAAGCGGTCAGCGGCTCGTACACACGGAGATAGGCGGCGTAGGGGAGCACACCAGAATCGTGCCACGTCGTGGGACGCCTGTGCAGCACCGTCCCGGCTTTTCATGATCGTTTTGCGGGCACATCCGATAAGCTGGAGGCCGATCGCCGCAACGAGGCGGCGTACACGATCAGGAGTCACTACCGTGACCGACGTTTTCGGGCTGTCCCACAAGGATTCCAGCTCCGGCGGCGACACGAACCCCGCCCAGCCGGTGCGACATGAACAGGTCGTCTTCTGCTCAGACGAGCGTAGCGGCCTGTACGCCATCATCGCGATCTACAGCACCGCCCTCGGACCGGGGCTCGGCGGCACCCGGTTCTATCCCTACCCGAGCGAGCAGGCCGCGCTCGCCGACGTGCTCAACCTCTCCCGGGCCATGGCGTACAAGAACGCGCTGGCCGGCCTCGACCTCGGCGGCGCCAAGGCCGTCATCATCGGCGACCCCACGACCGACAAGAGCGAGGCCCTCCTGCGGGCCTACGGCAGGTTCGTCCAGTCGCTCGGCGGGCGCTACTACACGGCCTGCGACGTGGGCACCTACAGCGAGGACATGGACGTCGTGGCGCGCGAGTGCTCCTACGTCACCGGCCGCACCCAGGCGCACGGCGGCGCCGGGGACTCCTCCATCCTCACCGCCTTCGGCGTGTTCCAGGGGATGCGGGCCGCCGCCGACCACACGTACGGCACCTCCTCCCTGAGCGGCAGGCGGGTCGGCGTCGAGGGGGTCGGCAAGGTCGGCCACCGCCTGGTCGAGCACCTGCTCGAGGACGGCGCCGAGGTCGTGATCTGCGACGTGAACGAGCAGGCCGTCGAACGCGTGCGGCAGCGCCACCCCGCGGTCGAGGTCGTGCCCGACGCCGCCACCCTCGTGGCCTCCGACATCGACGTGTACGCGCCCTGCGCCCTCGGCGGCGGGCTGGACGACGCGACCGTCCCCCGGCTGAAGGCGAAGATCGTCTGTGGTGGGGCCAACAACCAGCTCGCCCATCCCGGTGTCGAGAAGCAGCTCGCCGAGCGGGGCATCCTGTACGCCCCGGACTACGTCGTGAACTCCGGCGGGGTCATCCAGGTGGCCGACGAGATCGAGGGCTTCGACATGGACCGGGCCCGCGCCCGGGCGGCGAAGATCTTCGACACGACCTTGAAGATCTTCCGCTCGGCCGAGGAGGAAGGCGTCCCTCCCGCGGTCGCAGCGGATAGGCTGGCAGAGCGGAGAATGTCAGAAATCGGTCGGCTAAGGGGTATTTGGCTCCGGCGCTGACCGCCACCGCTCGTACGACGTACCGAGCGGCGCACAAACCAGGTACGGTAATAGGCGAACGAGAGACTGACGCCTGAAGTCAGGTGGCGTCGGTGCGCGGTGCGTTAGTGACGAGGGGTCGGGCACGGCCCCGCATGAGGGGGTCGAGCCAATGGGGCGCGGCCGAGCCAAGGCCAAGCAGGTCAAGGTCGCCCGTCAGCTGAAGTACAACAGCGGCGGTACGGATCTTGAGCGCCTGCGCGCGGAGCTCGGAGTCGTGGACGCCGACGATTCCGGCCACAGTGACGAGCATGACCCTTACGACGAGTTGGCTGATCGCTACGCCGATTACGCGACCGTCGACGACGACGACGGCGACGACGACCGCCGTGGGCGGCGTTGACCCAGTTCTGATCGCCAAGTGAGCGACCCGGCGGGGACGTTCCCGCCGGGTTCTCTCACTGTCCGCGAGTCGCTCTTCCGCGAGCCCCTCGCCTCCGGCACGGGGACGGACGGGGGAGAGCCGGGTTCGTCACACCATTGCGGCCGGCCGTATAACCGCACCATTGTGGTCGGCCGTATATGTGGCCGGACACGGTCACAGGCGGTCGGCGTCGTCAGGCGGGTCTCCTCGTCATCGAAAACGTCGAGATCGTCGAGTCGGCCGGGCCGGGACCATCAGCCGCGGACTCCGCGAGCCGGATGATCGTTATGTGGCGGGACCGTCGTGGTCGCCGCCACGTTGCCGTACCCGGACGCGTGCACGGCTGCTCGCGGCGGCGCGTCCTCGAGAGTGCTCGCGGCGAACCCGGGAGAGGCCGCCAGCCGTGGCCGTCGGGGGCCGTCAGGCCACGACCTCCGCCCGGTGACCGTTCATCGTCCGGTGACCGTTCATCGCCGGGCCGGGCGGCCGGGACCTCACTGGCGGAAACGGGCCTGTCCCTCGCCCGCGACGACCTCGCCCAGCACCCAGGCGGGCAGGCCGCGACCGGTCAGCAGCGCGAGTGCCTTGTCGGCCTCCGCCGCCGGGACGATCGCGCACATGCCCACACCGAGGTTGAACGTCTTGTCCATCTCCGCCTGGGGCACGCCGCCGCGCCCGCCCAGCACCTCGAAGATCGCGGGCGGTGTCCAGGAGCTCCGGTCGAGCAGGGCGTCCACCGTGCCGGGCAGTGACCTGGCCAGGTTGGCCGCCAGCCCGCCGCCGGTGATGTGGGCCAGGGCGTGCACCTCGGTCTCTCGGATGAGCGCCAGGCAGTCGAGCGAATAGATGCGGGTGGGCTCCAGCAGTTCCTCGCCGAGCGTACGGCCCAGCTCGGGCAGCTCCTGCTCCAGGCCCAGCCCGGCGGTCTTGATCACGTGCCTGACCAGCGAGTAGCCGTTGGAGTGGACCCCGCTGGAGGCCAGCCCGAGCACCACGTCGCCCGGCACGACCCGGTCGGGGCCGAGCATCTCGTCCGCCTCGACGACCCCGGTGCCGGCGCCCGCGAGGTCGTACTCGTCCGGGCCCATCGCGCCGGGGTGCTCGGCGGTCTCCCCGCCGACCAGCGCGCAGCCCGCGAGCCGGCACCCCTCGGCCACGCCGCCCACGATGTCGGCGATCCGCTCGGGAACGACCTTGCCGCACGCGATGTAGTCGGTCATGAACAGCGGCTCGGCCCCGCAGACCACGAGATCGTCCACGACCATGCCGACGAGGTCGATACCGATCGTGTCGTGCTTGCCGAGCTGCTGGGCGAGCATGACCTTGGTGCCCACGCCGTCGGTGGACGTCGCAAGCAGCGGCCTGCGGTAGCGCAGGAACGCCGAGGCGTCGAAGAGCCCGGCGAAGCCGCTGGCGTCGTCCACGACCTCCGGGCGCCGGGAGCGCGCCACCCGCGACTTCATCAGCTCGACCGCGCGGTCGCCGGCCTCGATGTCGACGCCGGCGTCGGCGTAGCTGGTCATCGCTGAGCCTCCAGCACGAACTTGCCGACCCTGTCGTCCTCGATAGGAATGGGATACTCACCGGTGAAGCAGGCGCGGCAGAGCCGGTCCGCCGGCAGCGTCGTCGCCCGGGTGAGCCCCTCCAGGGAGATGTACCCGAGGGAGTCGGCGCCGAGCGAGGAACGGATCTCCTCGACCGACAGCGACCCGGCGATCAGCTCCGCCCGGGTGGCGAAGTCGATGCCGTAGAAGCACGGCCAGGCGACCGGGGGCGAGGAGATCCGCACGTGGACCTCGCTGGCCCCGGCCTCGCGCAGCATCTTCACGATGGCCCGCTGGGTGTTGCCGCGGACGATCGAGTCGTCCACGACCACCAGGCGCTTGCCCTCGATGACCTCGCGCAGCGGGTTGAGCTTGAGGCGGATGCCGAGCTGGCGGATGGTCTGCGACGGCTGGATGAACGTCCGGCCCACGTAGGAGTTCTTCACCAGGCCCTGGCCGTACGGGATGCCGCTCTGCTCGGCGTAGCCGATCGCGGCGGGCGTCCCGGACTCGGGCGTCGGAATCACGAGGTCGGCGTCCACCGGGTGTTCGCGGGCCAGCACGCGGCCGACCTCGACCCGGGTGGACTGCACGCCGCGCCCGGCGATCGTGGTGTCGGGACGGGCGAGGTAGACGTACTCGAACAGGCAGCCCTTGGGCTCGGCCGGCGCGAAGCGCTGCGAGCGGACCCCGCGCTCGTCGATGGTCAGCAGTTCGCCGGGCTCGATCTCCCGGATGAACGACGCGCCGACGATGTCGAGGGCGGCGGTCTCGGACGCGACCACCCAGCCGCGCTCCAGCCGGCCCAGCACGAGGGGGCGGATGCCCTGCGGGTCGCGGGCGGCGAACAGCGTCGTCTCGTTCATCCAGACGAGCGAGTAGGCGCCCTTGACCTCCGGGAGCAGCTCGGCCGCCACGTCCTCGACCGGGCGCGAGGAGTCCTGCGCCAGGAGAGCGGTGAGCACCTCGGTGTCGGTCGTCGCCCGGGTGGAGCCGGGCGGGAGCCGTTCGGCGAGGTAGGCGGTGTTGATCAAGTTGCCGTTGTGGGCGAGCGCCAGCCCCTTGCCGTCACTGGAGTTCAGCGTGGGCTGTGCGTTCTCCCAGACGCTCGATCCGGTGGTGGAGTAACGGCAGTGCCCGATGGACAGGTGCCCCCGGAGGGTGCCGAGGATCGACTCGTCGAAGACCTGGGCCACCAGGCCCATGTCCTTGTAGACGAGGATGCGGTTGCCCTCGCTGACCGCGATGCCCGCGGACTCCTGCCCGCGGTGCTGCAGTGCGTAGAGGCCGTAGTAGGTGAGTTTGGAGACGTCCTCCCCGGGCGCCCATACTCCGAAGACGCCACAGGCGTCCTTCGGAGCGCGGTCCTGGGGGTCGAGGTCATGGCCTAGCCGGCCGTCGCCCTTCAACACGTACTTGAGTCTATTTGGGCATTGGCGCTGCTCAAACCCGGGCATGCCCGTCAGGCGCCGGAAGCATCACCCGCCCTTTGCCGTGTCACCCCTGCTCACACGCGGATTTCGGGGCAGCCTGGGCCTTCGGGAAGGCCCTGAGAATCGGATCCTGTCCGAAATCGGTAGGGGAGGGATGATCGTGACGACACCCGACGATCCCGGGCGCCCGCGGGAGCCGTACGGCCCGGGGGTTCCGGAGGAGCGGGAGCCGTCGGCTGGAGTGCCCGAAGGACCCGCAGGCCCGCCGTACGGGGGACCGCCCTACGGCCAGCCGCCGTACGGGCAACCCCCGTATGGGCAGCCGCCGTACGGTCAGCCCCCGCATGAGCAGCCGCCGTATGGGGGGCCGCTGCCGCCGCCCCCGGGACCCGGCGGACCTCCCGGCAGGCCTTGGGGGCCCCAACCGGGCGGCGGGCTCGGGACGGCCGCGCTGGTGCTCGGGATCTGCTCGATCGTCCTGCTGCTGGTCTGCGGAATCGGCACGCTCGTGGCCATCGTCGGGCTCATCATCGGCATCGTGGCGATCGCCAGGAACTCCAACCGGGGCAGGGCGGTCGGAGGAGTGGTGCTGAGCACACTGACCCTGCTGCTCGCCGTGATCGTGAGCGTGGCGCTCTACAACTGGTTCACGACCAGGCATGTGGGTGAGTGCTTCGACCGCCGGATCTACCCCACGCAGGAGGACGCGCAGCGCTGCGTGCAGGACAAGCTCTCCGGGTTCCAGTGACCCGGACGAGAGTCACCAGAGAGGGAGCAGCGCGGACAGGTCGGCCCTGGCGCCGCTGGCCGCGATCTTCCCCGCGGCGGTGGCGTCGGCCCAGGACAGCCGGCCCGTGGCCAGTTCGAGCCAGGTGCGGGGGTCGGTCTCGATGACGTTGGGCGGGGTGCCCCGGGTGTGCCGGGGCCCCTCCACGCACTGCACCGCCGCGTGCGGGGGGACCCGCACCTCCACCGACCGTCCCGGCGCCCGCTCGGCCAGGTCCTCCAGCAGGTGCCGTACGGCCGCGCGGGCGGCGGCCCTCAGCGGCGTGAGCCCGGCCTCGTAGGCGTCGAGCACGGCCAGCACGCACGCGTTCCCCGCGGCGCTCTCGGGACCGTCGAACGGTGGCCGTCCGAGATCGGCGAGCTGGGCGTCGAGCGCCTCTCTGATCTTCCCTGGGTCGAGTCTGCGTGCCGGCACCGGCCCATTGTCCCGGATCCCGCCCCCGCTCGAACTCGCGGGAAATGATGGGCGGTCTCCGTACATGAGAGGGGTGTCCGCAGGAACACCACAAGGGGAACGATCATGGGAACCGCCCGTGGATGACGAACCGTCGGCCCGGTTCGAGGCCGTCTACCGGGAGACGTACGGCCGGCTCACGGCCTATGCCGCGCGCCGGTGCGACTCGCCCCAGGACGCGGCCGACGTGGTGGCCGAGGTCTACACCGTCGCCTGGCGGCGGGTGGACGACTTACCGGAGGGGGACGAGGCCGTCCTGTGGCTGTATGGCGTGGCCCGCAACGTGGTGGCCAACCACCGCAGGGGCGAGGCCCGCCGCCGGGCGCGCATCACCGAGCTGGACGCCGAGCTGGCCGACCTGTACGGCGACACCCCCGCGAGCGGAGTCGAGCTGACCGCGATCGGCGAGGCGTTCCTGAGCCTGTCCGATGACGACCGCGAGTTGCTGTCGCTGGTCGCGTGGGAGGGTCTGGGGCGCGAGGAGATCGCCACGGCACTCGGCCTGTCGCGCAACGCCGTACGCATCCGGCTCCACCGCGCCCGTAGGCGCTTTTCCCGTGCGCTCGCCGAGGCGGGCGTCCAACTCACGTCACGCAGCCGGCTGGCGCCGGCGGGGAGGTCGCTGTGAAGGACGTCGAAGCGATGATCCGGCCGCTGGCCCGGGTCGAACCCGATGCGCCGGGCGGCCGCCCGTCCGACGCGGGGGCGCGGGCGTTGCTGGCCTCGATCACGGCCGAGCCGCCGGGCGGCGGCGTGGCTGTATCTGCGCGTGTGAGGCGCCGCGGCCCACGCCGGTTGGCGCTGGGCCTGGCGGCCGCCGCCGTGGCCGCCGCGGGCATCGTCGTCGGCCCGAGCCTGTTCGACGACGGAGCCCTCACCACGCCTTCTTATGCCGTGACCAAGGACTCCCACGGAGTCGTGTGGGTCAGGGTCCGCGACTTCCGCGACGTCGCCGGGCTGACGAAGCAACTGCGTGACCTGGGGGTCCCCGCCATCGTCGACTACGCGCCTCTGGGGAAGAAGTGCCGGGAGCCGCGTGCCACCTACGTGGAGGACATCCCCCAGGGCCTCTACGACCCGCCGACGAACATCCCGGGCGAGAAGGAGGGCTGGCAGATGCGGATCGACACCAGGCTGTTCAAGCCCGGCCAGACCTTCGTCTGGACCCTCACGGCCCTGCCGGACGGGGGAAGCGGCACCAGCACGATCCTCATGAACGACCCGGTGAAGCCGTGCGTGCTCGTGCCCGACGACACGAAGAGCGAGATCATCGAGAACCCTCCGTACCGCTTGGCGACTATGAAGGGCCGCTCGCTCGCCGGATTCCGGGTGGACGGGAAGACGGTGGGCGAGGTCGTGCCGGAGATCGAGAAGCGCGGCCTGAAGGTCGCCTATTGGATCATCGAGCCCAACCCCCGGAATCTCGGTGGCTACACCATTGATCCGCATAAACAGGACATTCCTGTCGGGAAGGACTGGACTGTCTGGGAGGCGGAAGAGTCCACCCGGAAGCCCAAACTGATCCGTCTGCTCGTGACCAAGGAGCACCTCGACTGGAATCCGCTCTACGACGGCGGTTCGCGCGACAGCGTGATCAAGGAGTAGAACCTCCCGTACGGCTCCGCGGCGTGCGGAGCCGTACGGGGGACTCAGATCGGGAGCGGGTCCTGGCCGAGGACGCGAGCGCCGTTGGCGGCGGAGGAGCGGACCGCGGCGAAACCGGAGTCGATCATCTCGCGCTCGTACGAACGCAGTGCCGGGATCAGGGGACGGCCACCGGCGAGAGCGGCGGCGAGGCCGGCGGCATCCCGGAGGGCGAGGTTGGCCCCGGCTCCCCCCGCCGGGCTCATCGCGTGGGCCGCGTCGCCGAGCAGCGTGACGCGGGTGGTGTCCCAGGGATCGATCGGAACGCTGGTCCGCAGCACCAGCGGGAAGATCTCCCGCCAGTCGGCGAGCATCCGGCGGATGCGGGGATGCCAGCCGGACGTCATCTCCATGACGAGGGATCTCAGCAGGTGCGGCTCCGAAGGCAGCTCTTCGCTTCGGGCGCTGAAGGAGAGGGTGGCGTAGTCGCGGGTGAGGGCGATGCCCACCAGACGGTGGCGGGGCCCGGTGACGGCGCTGAACACGTGGTCCAGGTCCTCGGCCGACTCTCGCGGGATCTTGCCGTAGAGCTGGGTGAGGCCGGTGCCCACGACGCGGGCGTGCGGCAGGTACTGGCGGCGGACGGCGGAGCCGGCGCCGTCGGCGCCCACCAGCACATCGCCGGCGGCCGTGGTGCCGTCGGCGAAACACGCGGTCACCTGCCCGGCCTCCACCTGGAAGGCGGTGAGGCGCTTGCCATAGGTGATCAGGCCCTTCACGTCGGCCAGCAGGGTGTCACGCAACTCCTGCCGGTCGACCGACAGGTGCCGGCCGCCGAAATCGTGCTCCTCCAGCACCCGGAGTGCCGGATCGAGACGGACGAACCGCGGCTTGGGAACGTGGGCGGCGGCCACGAACGCGGCCCGGCGCTCGGGCGCGAGCACGGATGCCAGCGCGTCGATGCCCACGTCGCCGAGATGAAGACGATATCCCTGCCCACGGATCACGGGCGAGGCGTCGCGTTCGTAGACGGCCACGTCGACGCCGGTCCCGCGCAGTCCGTTGGCCAGGGCCAGGCCGCCGAGGCCGGCTCCGATGACGATCACTTTCATCGCGGTTCACCACCGAAGTCGGCCGCGTGCTCGGCGGCCCACGCCGACAGCGGCGTGGCGGGAGCACCCGTGATGCCGAGCACGGCAGTGCTGACGGCGGGTGGCGGGTTGGCCATGAAGGTGCTGGGGCTGAGGACCTCGGGCCCGGCGAGGCTGTATCGGCGCCCGGCGTGCCAACGGGCGACCGCGGTGGGCTGTCGCTCGGGTGCCACCCCGGGACGTGCGTCGCCGCCCGTCATGAAGACGACCCGGCGGGCGTGGCGCTTGAGCGCGTCGACGAGAGGCCGGGCGGGTTCGGCCGAGTGGAACGGCCACATCAGGAACGCCGCCCCGAAAACCAGGTAAGTGCTCATGCGCCCACGATCACTGGTGACCGGCAGCACGGGCAGGCCAGAGGCATCATGGCGGCGGAAAATCGCATGAGATTATGAGATATGGCGGAAAGCGGCGTGTTGGATGACCTCGATCGTGCTCTCGTGCACGCGCTCCAGATCGACGGCCGGGCTTCCTTCCGGCAGATCGCCGAGGTCGTCGGCACCTCCGAGCACACCATCGCCCGCCGCTATCGCAGGCTGCGCTCTCAGGGGCTCCTGCGGGTGGTCGGCATGCTCGACGGCACCCGCTTCGGGCAGACCTCCTGGGCGGTCCGTCTGGTGTGCACGCCGGACGCCGCCGGGCCGGTGGCCGAGGCGCTGGCCCGGCGCGAGGACACCGTCTGGGTGCGCCTGCTGTCCGGCGGCACCGAGATCGCCTGCGGGGTCCAGTCCGGTGGGGACGGGGACGACCTGCTGCTGAAGAAGCTCCCCAGGACCCCGCGCGTCGTGTCGATGTCGGCACACGCCACGCTGCACATGTTCGCCGGATGGCGCAGCCGGGCAGCCGTGCTCTCGGATGAGCAGGCCGCGCGCCTGCGCCCGGATCGCGTGGACGAGTGCGAGATCACCCTCGGCGGCGAGGACCGTGCCCTGCTGCCGGTGCTGGCCCGGGATGGCCGGGCCGGCTTCGGCGAACTGGCGGCGGCGGCCGGGTGTTCGCAGACCACGGCCCGCCGCAGGCTGGAGCAGCTGCGCGCGAACGGCGCGCTGCGCTTCGACGTCGAGATCCCCGCCCGGGCGCTCGGCTACCACGCGGAGGCGTGGTTGTGGATGAAGGTCGAGCCCCGGGCGCTGACCGCGGTCGGTGCGGCCATGGCCGGGCACGCCGAGGCCGACGTGGTGGCCGCCACCACCGGCCCGACCAACCTCATGGCAGGGGTGACCTGCCGGGACACCCGGGCCCTCTACCACTACCTGACGGAGCGGGTGGCGACGCTGGACGGGGTGCGCGAGGTGGAGACCGCCCCGGTGATCCGCACCGTCAAGCGGGTGGGCACCCTACTGCCCTGAACGAACTCCGGGAGTCAGCCGACCGGCTCGGCCACGGCCGGTTCGCTGGGCTCGGCGGAGGCGGCGGCCCGCGTGCGGCGCAGGGAGTAGACGCTGACCGGAACGCCGACCAGCACGATCGCGGCCGCGATCAGCAGCGTGAACCGGTAGGCCTCCAGGAAGGCGTGCAGCGGAGCGCCGCCGACCGCGCTCTGCCGTGCGCTCAGGATCGCTCCCAGGATCGTGATGCCGAGCAGGCCGAAGACCTCGCGGGAGACGTTGAGCACGCCCGAGGCCACGCCCGCCCGCGCGGGGGGCATCGCGTTCAGCACGACATTGGTCAGCGGGACGAGCAGACCGGCGCCCGCGCCGTACAGCAGGAACCAGGGGAACAGGTCGCCGTAGTGGGAGCCCTCGCCCGCGCTCGACAGCCCGCCGATGGCCACCGCCATCAGACCGAGGCCGACGGCGACCGTGCCCGCGCTGCCGAAGCGCTCGGCGATCCGCGGTGAGACGCTCGCGATCACCGCCATGAGCAGCGCCATGGGCACGAAGCCCGCGCCCGCCTCCGTCGGGGAGAACCCGAGGGCGCTCTGGAGGTAGAGCGCGGTGAAGAAGTAGATGCCGAAGACGCCGAACGACCACAGGCCCATCGACAGCAGGCCGCCGCTGAAGACCCGCTCGCGGAACAGGCTGAGGTCGATCATCGGCTGCGCCGTACGGGACTCGACGACCAGGAACGCGACGGCGGCCACCGCGAAGGCCGCGAACGCCCCGAGGATCGGCGCCGAGGTCCACCCACGCGACTCGCCCTCGATGAGCGCGTAGGTGAGGGCGAACAGCGCCACGGCGGAGGTGACCAGGCCGGGCAGGTCGAGGGACCTCCGCCCGGACGCGGCCCGCTCGACCCTGATCGAACGCAGGCCGATCGCGGCCGCGACCACGCCGATCGGCAGGTTGATCAGGAAGATCCAGCCCCAGTCGGCGTTCTCGCTGAGGAACCCGCCCGTGAGCGGACCGATCGCGAGGGCCAGAGCGCCGACCGCACTCCAGATGCCGACGGCCGTCGCCCGCTCGCGCGGATCGGGGAAGATCCGCGGCAGCAGGGCCAGCGTCGACGGCGTCACCATCGCCGCGCCGAGCCCCTGCACCGCCCGCGCCGCGATCAGCGTCTCCTGGCTCCCGGCGAGGCCCGCCGCCACCGACGCGAGCGTGAAGACCGCCAGGCCGCCGAAGAACGCCGTCCGGGGGCCGAAGACGTCCGCCAGGCGTCCGCCGGCGAGCAGCAGGCCCGCGAACACCAGGATGTACGCGCTCACGATCCACTCCAGCCCGGAGATCGTCAGCGCCAGGTCCCGCTGGATCGTCGGCAGCGCCACGTTGACCACGTTGTTGTCCAGGTAGGTCATGAAGGTCGCGAGCGACACCGCGACCAGCGCCCACCATCGTCCGGACATGTGTCCTCCTCTTGTACGGAGTACATGTACGGCGTACATGTACGGTGCATAGGAGAACTTGTACGGCGTATAGTTGTCAAGTGCCGAGGAGGTAGGGAGGCTGCGGGCCATGGCGAACGCGGAGCGGCTGAGCCGTCTGAGTCTGATCGAGAAGGCCCTTGAGCTGGCCGACGCCGAGAGCCTGGAGTCGGTCACGGTGCGGCGGCTCGCCCATGAGCTCGGGGTGACGCCGATGGCTCTCTACTGGCACGTCAAGAACAAGGACCAGTTGTTCGTCTGCCTCGCCGACCACCTGCTCGCCACGGTCACTCCCGAGTTCGACCCGGCCGCGCCGTGGAATGCGCGGCTGCGGGTGATGGTCGAGGCGCTGATCGGGGTGATGCGGCGGCACCGGTACATGCCGGGGCTGTTCGCGATGGTCGAGAAGCAGGAGCTGTCGAGCTTCAACCGCGCGACCGATACCGCGCTCGACCTGCTCTCCCAAGGGGGTTTCACGCTGCGCGAGGGCTACGCCGTCTCCACCTACCTGCTGCACGGCGCCATGGCCCTGGTCGACAACGAGCCCGGCTGCCCCGGCGCGTCCAGTCCGGCGGAGGCGGCCGAGTTGCGCCGGCAGAGGCGGCTGACCCTGGAACGGCTCCCCGCCGACGAGTTCCCCCGGATCGTCGAATACGCCAAGGCGATGGAGGAGGAGCCGGACCTCGACGCCTACTACGCCTTCGGCCTGGATCTCCTGATGTCCGGGGTGGAAGCGGTGGCCGCGAAGAGGACGCCGAGCGGTGCGACGCAGACCGACGCGGAGTAGGTGGCGCGGAAGCCGACGGTCGCGCCACCGATGAGCGCGACCACCCCCGGCGGGAGATTGCAGCCCGATGAGGGCGGAGCGCGGTGACGGAGCAGACCGCCCGCCGGCGTGGCGCCGAGCCGGTTTGGAACGTTCTTGACCGCTGGGGCTTACGGATAGCGGAGATGCGTATACGTGATGTTTGGCATGACAACCTCCATATCCCTCGACGCGTGAATAACGTGCGTAACTTCTGTATTACGCGCCCTTCGTGAGCTTCAGAGAGGGAACTCCCGTGGCTATCAAGTTGCCGGGCGGACGCACCATCGGCCTGATGACGGCTGGTGCTCTGGCTGGATCGGTCCTGGTTTTGGGTGGCGCGGCCACCGCTTCGTCGGCGAGTGACGCGCCGCTGTATGCGTGTGTGAACAAGAGCACGCGGTATATGCGTCTGGTGAATGCCACGGCGACGTGTAAGGCGACCGAGACGAAGGTGTCGTGGAACAGGACCGGTCCGCAGGGTCCGGTGGGGATCGGCGGCACCGGCCCGAAGGGCGACACCGGAGCCCAGGGCCCGCGCGGTTTCCGTGGCCCGCAGGGTCTGCGTGGTCCGCAGGGGGAGCGCGGTCCCGCCGGCCCGCAGGGCCTGAAGGGCGAGACCGGCGCCCCGGGCAAGGACGGCAAGGACGGCGCTCCCGGCAAGGACGGCGAGCGCGGCCCCGCCGGTCCGCAGGGACTGAAGGGGGACAAGGGCGACCGCGGTCTCACCGGTCCGGAGGGGGAGCGCGGTCCGGCCGGCCCCGCGGGCGCCAAGGGTGACACCGGTCCGCGCGGCCTGCCCGGCGAGCAGGGCGACCGGGGCCTCAAGGGCGAGGCCGGCGACAACGGCAAGAGCGCCTGCGACATCTGGAAGGGGCGCGCCTGCACCTCCAAGGACGAGGCCGACTTCCTCAAGTGGCTCAAGGGGCAGGGCGGCAGCGGAGGCGACGCGCCCGTTCTGAGCTCCCGGATGGCGAGCCAGACCATCTCCGGAAACAGCGCGACCGCGTCCTGCGCGAGCGACGAGAGGGTCACCGGCGGCGGCTTCAAGACCAGCTCGAGCAGGACCGTCACGGGCAGCTACATGAGCGGCAACGGCTGGACCGTCGAGCTGACGGGCAACGGCGGTGGGAGCGGCAGCAACGGCCTCGTCTACGCCGTCTGCACGAAGATCTCGTAAGTCCGCCGGAGCGTTCCGGCGGAGTCCGTGGGGGCTCCACCGGACGCACCGCCCCTGCTTGCCGTACGCGACGAGGCGTTGGCGTACGGCACTGCGAAGGCCCTTCCGGAGGGGTTACCGGAAGGGCCTTCGTCGGTCTTCGGCGCTGTCGGTCTTCGGCGCTAGGGTGCTCGGTCATGACCGAGCCCTCCTACCTGCGGGTCGCCCGAACGGCCTATGACGCCGTCGCCGCGGACTACGCCGATCGCCTTCGCCGCCGGCTGGACGAGGAACCGTTCGAGCGCGCGATGCTCGCCGCGTACGCCGAGATCGTGCGGGCGTCGGGCGTTCCCGGGCCGGTGGCCGACATCGGCTGCGGGCCCGGGCGGATCACGGCGCACCTGCACGCGCTCGGCCTGGACGTCTTCGGCGTCGACCTGTCGCCTGGCATGATCGCGGTGGCCCGGCGCGAGCATCCGGACCTGCGGTTCGAGGAGGGGGCGATGGCGGCTCTGGACATCGCCGACGAGGCCCTCGGCGGCGTCGTCGCGTGGTACTCGATCATCCACACCCCACCGGAGCGGCAGCCGGCGGCGCTGGCCGAGTTCCACCGGGTGCTGGCGCCGGGCGGGCATCTGCTGCTCGCCTTCCAGGTCGGCGACGAGCCCTTCCACGCGGCCGAGGTGTTCGGTCATCAGGTCGCGCTCGACTTCCACCGCCTGTCGCCGGACCGCGCGGCGACGATGCTGGCCGAGGCGGGACTGCCGGTGGTCGCGCGGCTGAAGACCGAGCGCCGCGAGTTCGAGCGGACCCCTCAGGCGTACCTCGTCGCCCGAAAACCAGCGCCTCCGCGGTGACAGGACCGGCAGATGCGGGGTGGCCACCGGGAGACCGCATGGGACCTTCACCGAGTTAGCACGGACCGGTCGTTTCGATCTCGACGGGGAGGGGGGACGGGCGGTAGCGGCCGGAGAGACGGGCGAGCTTGAGGCTGAGATGCAGGCTCAGCCGCTCCTCGCCGTCCCTGAGATCGGTCTCCGCGAGTTCCTCGACGCGGCGAAGGCGGTAGTAGAGCGACGTACGGTGCAGGCGCAGGCGGCGGGAGACGGCCTGGGCGTTGCCGGCGAGGTCGAGGTAGATCTCCAGGGTCTCCAGCAGCGGCCGGTGCTGGGCCTCGTTCAGCAGCCGTGCCAGCCCCGGATGGAGGTTGCCGTGCGGCACTCCGGACAGCATGCGATAGACGCCGAGGCGGTCCCACTCCGCCGAGGGCCCGAACTCCGGCACGTTCGCGACGACCTCGGCGGCGTGCAACGCCTCCTCGTACGACTCGGCCGCGAGGGAGAGCGAGGGGCGTGGCGAGCCGATCCCGACCAGGACCGGCGTCCCGAGGGCCGCGTGCATCTCCTCGGGAAAGGCGCGGGTGCCCGCGGTGAGCAGCACGGCGTGGTCGTAGCGCACCAGGTGCAGGGGATGATGCCGGGCCAGAAGCCGCCGCAGGGCCAGCAGCCCGCGCTCCAGCGTCAGCCGCAGGGTCTCGTCGGCTCCGCCGCGGACGGGCCGGGCGACCGCCACGGTCACGGGCTGATTGTGCGGGAACGCGCCCGCCTCGATCAGGGTCCTGTCTGCGTCGGGCTCGCGAAGCAGCAGGCCGGTCACGGCCTCCAGCTCGCGGCGCGAGGCGAGCTCGGAGGCCATGCTCTCGTGGAACAGGGTCAGGGCGAGGGTGGGCGCGACCTCCGCCGCGACCGCGATCTCCGGCTCGGTCATGGCCGGGGCCGCGTCGATGAACCAGAGGAAGCCGAGCGGCAGGCCGTCGTGCCGCACGGGAACGCAGACCCGGGGCAGCAGCCCCAGCTCCGGGGCGCCGGGCGTGCGCAACGGCCTGGTCGCCTCATGGATGCCCGTGGCGCGCAGGAAGGCGCGTACGTCGGGGGTGGTGTGGCGGCGGAGGATCGAGTGGCGGCGGACGTCGTCCATCGGCCCGTCCTGCTCGCTGTAGGCGACGACGCGCTGGCGGCCGTCCTCCAGCAGCAGCGGTCTTTCCAGGCGAAGGGCGAGGTCGTCCACGACTCGCTGCAGATCCACCACTCGGCCTCCACCTGGGCGCCTCGACATCTGTAGGAGAAGGCCCCGCTGGTCTTCCCTACAAGTGACCGATGATCTACGTCAATAGTCTCTATAGCGTCATAATTCGTGAAACTCTCAAAAACACTGTTCCCGGGCATAGTGGCGGCCCTCGCGCTCGCCCCGCTCGCGCTGACGGCGGCGCCCGCCTCCGCGGCCCCCGGCGGAGACCCCGATCTTCCCTGGCGTCGTGACCACTGGCCCCAGACCCAGCCCTGGCAGCGCGACCAGCCGGACGAGGCGCAGGCCCTGCGCGGCCGCGCGTCGCGGGTCGTCACGCCGATCGACCCGCAGAACTGGAAGAACCCCGACCACATGACGTGGACGGACTACAAGAAGATCCCGGGCACCGACTGGGCGAACCCCGCCGTGAAGGGCTCGGCGCGCACCTTCAAGGGCGCGCTCGTGCTGCTGGACTACCCCAACCAGCCGTTCGTGGTCACCCAGCCGCAGAACTCGACCGTGTTCGGCAACCCCAGCTCCCAGGCCCACGACATCCCCCGTGACAAGGTCGCCAAGTTCTACCAGGACTTCCTCAACACCCCCGGCCAGCTCAACCAGGGCCACACCCTGCACGAGTACTGGATGGAGGACTCCGGCGGCCGGTACGGCGTCGACCTCACCGCGTTCGGCCCCTACACCATGCCGGGCAAGTCGCACGAGTACGCGATGGAGTACCAGCGTGACGCCTGCCCGGCGGGGGACAACTGCAACAGGAACCTGCGCACGGACGGCAAGGCCGCCTGGGTCGCCGACGTCGGCCAGGACGTCGCCTCCCAGTTCGACTTCGTCTTCTACCTGAGCGCCGGCCAGGACGAGTCGTCGACCTGGCAGGAGTTCGGCATGATGAAGTTCCCCACCAAGGAGGACGTCACCGACGACTTCGGGCCGCCGGACCCGAACCTGCCCAACTGGTCCAAGACCCGCTACGTGGACTGGACGTCCTGGGCCGCCGGCTCGACGTTCTGGCCCAACGCGAACATCGGCGTCGACTCCGTCCAGGCCGAGAGCTCCGGCCAGGGGGTCTTCGCCCACGAGTTCAGCCACATCCTGGGCGTCCTGGACAACTACAACAACCCGTACGGCAACCCGCCGGTCCGGGCGTACACCGGCATCTGGGAGATGCTCAGCCGCGGCAGCTTCAACGGCCCCGGCGGCCCGCACAGCCGCTGGCTGATCCCGCCGACGGCGGGCGCGTCGATGGGCGCCCAGCACATGCTGCGCAACAAGATCAAGCTGAACATGGTGGACGAGCAGAACGTCCTGCGCCTGTCGCGTGAGGCGCTCCGCGACTCCGGCATGGTCGTCGCCAAGGTGACCGCGCGCGAGATCCAGCCGGGCAAGAACGGCCTGACGGGCGTCAACGTCTCCTTCGACACCGGCGACAAGTCCACCGGGGCGTGCAGCCAGCGCACCGACCCGCTCTGCGACGGCGGCGGCTACGACAACTACACCGTGGAGGTCGTCGACCGGATCGGCAGCGACTCCTTCACCCCCGACTCCGGAGTGCTCCTGGCCAAGACCAAGAACCAGGACCGGGCGCCGTTCGAGTGGGTGATCGACGCCAACCCGCAGGACATCAACATGACCGACTACGTGCTGCCCGACGGCACCGAGGTCCCGATCGCGGTCGGCGACTACCGGCAGCTCGCCGACGCCCTCTTCCACGCCGGCACCGACTCGGGCAGCCAGTACGAGTACGTGGACCAGGCCAACCGCCTGCACTTCTACGTCACGGACGTGCAGCGCGACGCCAAGGGCATCCTGTCGTACACGGTGGCGATCAAGTCCCTCGACGGCGCGGGTCCGCAGAAGCGGGGCGTGAAACTGCTGCCGGGCGCCGGCGTCCCCGGCGCCGAGAAGGGCGTGTCGATGTGCAGCTTCCCGCTGTTCAACACGGGCAAGGCGGCGCCCGCGCAGGGACAGCACCCCGAGGACGTCAGCGCGTACCTGAACAGCGACGTCTACCGGCTGAAGGCCGAGGTCGAGGGGAGCGGCTGGACGACGATCACGCCCAACGCCCTCGCGACCGTCGACTTCGGTGACAAGGAGACCGTCACCGTCTTCGCCCAGCAGTCCGCGGGCGGCAGCCGTCACGCCACGGTGAAGCTCACGGCCACCTCCGAGAGCGACCCGTCCACGACGATGACCGCCACCTGCCGCGTCAACGCCGTCTGACGGCACGCGCCCGCCCTCCCGGCCACCCCTCCCGCCGTGTCGGCGGCGCCCTGTGCCGGCGCCGCGACCACCGGTCTGGGGTGCGCCGGAGGGCTCGGCGCCGCCGCGCCCCGGTCGGTCACTCCGATGGCCGGGGTGCACTGGATCGTCAGGCTCAGATCAGCGCCGCGACGGCGGTGTCCACGTCGGCTTCCGTCGTGTAGAGGTGGAAGGCGAGGCGTGCCGCGCCGTTGCGGACGGATGCGCGGATGCCGGCCTCCGCGAGCCGCTGGGCCGCGCCCGGGCGGGTGACGGTGACGATCGCGCTGTCGCCGGGCGGCATGCCGAGGCCGGTCCGGAACCGGTTGGCCAGCCGTACGTCGTGGTCGTTGATCGGACCGATGCCGATCTCCAGGAGCAGCTCCAGCGTGGGGGCGGCCGCGACGTAGGAGAACCAGGGGGCGGCGATGTCGAATCGCCGGGCGTCCTTCGCCAGCCGCAGGGGCGGGCCGTACGACGCGTCGCCCTCGCCGGCGTACCAGTTGGCGGCGATCGGCCGGATGCGGTCGCGCACGGCCGGGCTCACGTAGCAGAAGGCGGTGCCGCGCGGGCACATCAGCCACTTGTACGCCGAGACGGCGAGGACGTCGAAGGGCGTCGCCTCGACCGGCATCCAGCCGACCGCCTGGGTGGCGTCGGCGACGACGAGTGCGCCGTGCGTCCGCGCCGCCGCGACGACCTCGTCTGCGGCCGCGACCTCACCCGTCGCGGACTGGACCAGGCTGAAGGCGACCGCGTCCGTGCGTTCGTCGATCGCTCCGGGCAAATCCGCGGGCGGCACCGTGCGCACGTCGAGATCGTGCGCGAGCCAGGGGAACAGGTTCGACGTCTGCTCGATGTCGGGGACGACGACGCGCGAACCTGGCGGCAGCGAGGCCGCGACCGGGGCCAGCACCTGCGACGCGGAGGCGCCCACGGCCACGTCATCGGCCGCGACGCCGACCAGCCGCGCGAACGCGGCGCGCGCGCGATTGGTGGACCGGTCCCACTTGTCCCAGCCGTTGGCCCCGCGACGCCACTCGGCCAGCGCGCTCTGTAGCGCCTCGAAAGCCGGCTCGGGCGGTATGCCGTAGCTCGCGGTGTTCAGCCATCCCGGTTCCGGATCCCACAGACGTACCGCCTCGTCAAGTTTCATCCTGGTAAGGCTAGCTCTGATCTTGGCTCGTGCAGGGCTCGTGCACGGCTCGCCGCCGGTGATGGCCGACGGCGAACTGGAGATCCTGCCGTACCCGCCCGCCCGCACCGCTCGGCACGCGTCGGCGACTCGGCGCGATCCCGCCGCTCGTGCGGGCACGACACCACGATCGCTGGTTTCCCCTGACCGTCGCCGAGCAGCACTCCCGCTTCGTCAGCGACGTCCCGGACGGGCACCCGCCCGTGCTGACCCCGCAGTTCGACCAGTGGGCGTCGGAATGGCTGGCGACCGACCCGGTCTCCGGCGGGGGCAGCACGCCGAGTGTGCGTACTCCCAGCGGGCCACGGGCCGACATGCTCGCCGCGTGGTCGGGCGATCCGCCCTACGAGCCGGGTCTGATCGAGGCGCCGACCTGCATCGTCCGGGGTGAGTGGGACTCGATGTGCACGGACGAGGATGCCCGCGGCCTGTTCGCCGCGATCACGTCATCGCCGCTGCGGCAGGACGTCAAGATCAGTGAGGGAGGTCACCTCATGCATCTGGAGTCCGGCCATCGCGCACTTTACCGCGCAGCCGCGGGATTTCTGCTCGTGTGATCGTCCGCGCCTGGGCTACCGGTCCATCGTGCGGGCCGGGGCGGAGGGCGGCCAGAGCTCTGTTCGACCGGGGCTGCTCCTGCCTGGGTCTGACAGAGCCAGGCGGGAGCCAACAAGCCGCCACTTCCCTGCGCCTGCTGGCGAGCCTCGCCACCGGGCCCGGGTACGCCGCCGAACCCGAAGGCCGGGCCGGTCAGGCGGAGCGACGGACGCTGTGGAAGTAGGCGTTGGCCGTGCTCACGGCGACCGTGACAGGCGAAGGCCCTTCCGGACGACGGACGATCCGCTCCGGAAGGGCCTTCACTCGATCAGAATCAGCCGAAGACGCGCGGGAGCGCGGACGAGTGGACCTCGCGAAGCTCCTCCACCGGGACGTCGAGGACGCCCTCGACCGTGAGCGCGGAACCGCCGGTGAGGCCCAGCCCGGAGCAGGGAACGTCGTGGCGCACGCACAGGTCGGCGAAGGCGTCGAACGCCTCGGGCCGCACGCACACCAGCGCCCGCGCGGCCGACTCGCTGAACAGCTCGACGAAGGCGTCCTCGCCCGGCAGGGTCACCGCGCAGCCGACGCCCTGGGCCAGGCACGACTCCGCCAGGGCGACGGCGAGACCGCCGTCGGACAGGTCGTGCGAGCCCTCGAGCAGCCCGCGGGCCGCCGCCTCGGTCAGCACCGCGGCAAGGGCGCGCTCGGCCTCCAGGTCCGCCTGCGGCGGCAGCCCGCCCAGGTGCCCGTGGGCGACGTGCGCCCACTCCGAGCCGCCGAACTCCTCGCGGGTCTCGCCCAGCAGGAGGACCCGCAGGCCCGGAGCCGTGAAGCCGGACCTGACCCGCTGGGCCACGTCGTCGATCACGCCGAGCACCCCGACGACCGGCGTCGGGTTGATCGCGGTCGAGCCCGTCTGGTTGTAGAACGACACGTTGCCGCCGGTCACCGGCACACCCAGGGTCCGGCAGGCGTCGGCGAGCCCGCGTACGGCCTCGGAGAACTGCCACATGACCTCGGGGTCCTCCGGCGAGCCGAAGTTGAGGCAGTTGGTGACGGCGAGCGGCTTCGCGCCGGTCACCGCCACGTTGCGGTACGCCTCCGCCAGCGCGAGCTGGGCCCCCGTGTACGGATCGAGCTTCGCGTAGCGGCCGTTGCCGTCGGTCGCGAGCGCGATGCCTCGCGTGGTCTCCTGCGCGCCCGGCATGACCTCGGAGATGCGCAGCATGCCGGAGTCGGCGGGCTGGGCCAGGACCGTGTTGCCCCGGACGTACCGGTCGTACTGGGAGGTCACCCACTCCTTCGACCCGACGTTGGGCGAGCCGAGCAGCGTGAGCAGGGTCTCCCGCAGGTCCTCGGGCCGCGGCAGGCGCTCGGGGCCGTCGGCGTTGAGGGCCGCCTGCCCGGCGGGCTCGTGGAACGGGCGCTCGTAGACCGGGCCCTCGTCGGCGGCCGTGCCGGGCGGGATGTCGACGATGACGTCGCCGTCCCACGTCATGACGAGCCTGCCGGTGTCGGTGACCTCGCCGATCACGGTCGCCGGCACGTCCCACTTGTCGCAGATCGCCATGAAGGCCGGGATGTCGTCGGGCGTGACGACCGCCATCATGCGCTCCTGCGACTCGCTCATGAGGATCTCCTCAGGCAGCAGCGTGGGGTCGCGCAGCGGCACGAGGTTGAGGTTCACCTCCATGCCGCCGGTGCCCTTGGCGGCCAGCTCGGTCGTGGCGCAGGACACCCCGGCCGCGCCGAGGTCCTGGATGCCGACGACCACGTCCGCCTGGTACAGCTCAAGGCAGCACTCGATCAGCAGCTTCTCCATGAACGGGTCGCCGACCTGCACGGCGGGCCGCTTGGCATGCGACTCGTCCTCGAAGGTGGCCGACGCCAGCACGGACGCGCCGCCGATGCCGTCCGCGCCGGTCCTGGCGCCGAACAGCACGACCTTGTTGCCGGGGCCGGGCGCGGTGGCCAGCTTGATCTGGTCCTTGCGCAGCAGGCCGACGCACAGGGCGTTGACCAGCGGGTTGCCGATGTAGCAGGGGTCGAACGCGACCTCGCCGCCGATGTTCGGCAGGCCGAGGCAGTTGCCGTAGTGGCTGATGCCCTCGACGACCCCGGGCAGCACACGGCGCGTGTCGGGCTGGTCGGCCCCGCCGAAGCGCAGCGAGTCCATGACCGCGACAGGCCGGGCGCCCATCGACATGATGTCGCGCACGATGCCGCCGACGCCGGTCGCGGCGCCCTGGTGCGGCTCGACGTACGACGGGTGGTTGTGCGACTCGATCTTGAAGGTGGCGGCCCAGCCGTCGCCGATGTCGACCACGCCGGCGTTCTCGCCCATGCCGACGAGCAGGGCCTCCGACTTGGGCGCCTTGGTCCCGAACTGCCGCAGGTGCACCTTGGACGACTTGTAGGAGCAGTGCTCGCTCCACATGACCGAGTAGATCGCCAGCTCGGAGCTGGTCGGCCGGCGGCCGAGGATGTCGCGTACGCGCTGGTACTCGTCGTCCTTCATGCCCAGCTCGGCGTACGGCTGGCGCTCGGCCGGAGTCTCCAGCGCCCGCCTGACCGAATCGGTGCTCATGCGTTCACCAGCCTCTTGAGGATCGAGGTGAAGAAGTGGCGGCCGTCCACGCTCGGCGCGCCGGTCAGCTCCTCGACCGCGTGCTCGGGGTGGGGCATCAGGCCGACGATGTTCCCGGCCTCGTTGGTGATCCCGGCGATGTCGTTGAGCGAGCCGTTCGGGTTGCCGCCGGCGTAGCGGAAGACCACCCGGCCCTCGCCCTCCAGCGCCGCCAGCGTGTCGGCGTCGGCCACGTAACGGCCCTCTCCGTGCTTGATCGGCAGCACGATCTCCTGGCCGTCGGTGAAGTCCGCCGTCCACGCCGTACGCGTGCTCTCCACGCGGATGCGCTGGTCACGGCAGATGTAGTGCAGACCCTCGTTGCGGGTCAGCGCGCCCGGCAGCAGGTGCGCCTCGCAGAGGATCTGGAAGCCGTTGCAGGTGCCGAGCACGGGCAGCCCGGCCTGGGCGGCCGGGATGAGCTCGGTCATGAGAGGGGAGAACCGGGAGATCGCCCCGCAGCGAAGATAGTCGCCGTAGGAGAACCCGCCGGGCAGGAAGACGGCGTCGACTCCCTTGAGGTCGTGATCGGCGTGCCACAGGGGCACCGCCTCCGCTCCGGCCAGCCGTACGGCTCGCGCGGCGTCCTGGTCGTCGAGTGTTCCGGGGAAGGTGACGACGCCCACCCGGGCAGCGCTCATGACAGTTTTCCCTCCAAGGGTCCCCACCAAGCCGTACGCCACCGTCATCTGGCCGGACGGCGGTCTGTGGCGGTACACCTCAGGGTATCGGAGCCGCCAAATCGGCTCCCCCCGCGGAGGTCACTTCGGATCACGCGTCACGCCGGGCTTTCCCGGGCCCGGCGTGCTGCGGAGCCGGGGTCCTCAGACCCCGGCGAGGTGACGGTCGAGAGTGAGGTGGTGGGCGATGGCGTCTTCGTCCCAGTCGAGTTCCTTGCACAGGCGCACGGTCGTGCCGCGCCCGGGCGTGATGTCGAACGAGAGGTCGTCCACGACGGCACGCATGATCAGGATGCCCCGGCCGTTCTCGGTCTCGGCCGGCGGGTACTGGCGGGGGATCATGTGCAGCCCCTCGCCTCCGTCGGCGACGCGCAACTCGCAGCGGCCGTTGCCTATGGTGGCCATGACCTCGTAGCGGTTGGCGGGACCACCGTGCCGTACCGCGTTGGCGCACGCCTCGGACGTGGCCAGGAGTATGTCGGACACGCACTCCTCGGTCACCCCGAGAGACCGCAGCGCGTCTCCCACCACTCGGCGAACCATCGGGATGCCGATCGCGTCCCGTGGCATCGCCAATGAGAACTCAATGTCCACCGGACCCCTCCCCGGCGTCGAAGGTCACCAAGGTAGGCTTCCCCGATGAATCAGGGCTAACCGCAAAATCACGTCCCCGTTATTCAGCACGCACTGGATAGGTGGGTTCGAGACGGACCGATGCCTGATTAGGGGTGGACACGCCGCGGAAATAGGTATGTGAAATGTGTCACTTCACCCTTCGACCCGGATCGAGAAGTCCTCGATGACGGTGTTCGCGAGCAGGGTTTCGGCCATCTTCCGGACATCCGAAAGCGCGGCCTCGTCGGCCGGGCCGTCCAGCTCCACCTCGAACCGCTTGCCCTGCCGCACCTCGGAGACGCCGGAGAAGCCGAGTCGCGGCAGCGCCCGCGCGATCGCCTGGCCCTGCGGGTCGAGGATCTCCGGCTTGAGCATGACGTCGACGATGACGCGCGCCACGATGTTCCTCCAATTCGAGTGAGGGCCCGCCGATTCGGGAAGGTCGGCCCGTTCGGGGGTCCGTTTGGGGTCAAGCCTAGTGCCGCCCTGCCGGCTCGCCCCCGACGCGTCTCCCGTTGACGTCGCCCGGCGGTCCGGAGCGGGTGTGGCGTTCCGCAGTCCGGGAATCGGAGAAGTGTGGACGGGCGGGCCGGGGCTTGCGCTCAGGGGTGTGAGTTCTGCCACGATGTCCACATATGCGCCCGGTCGTCCACCCCAACGACCGTACGCCAGACGACCCGGCCTTCCTGCGGGGGTGACCCCACCCGCGGGGGCCCGACACGCACAGGAGTGGCACGTGACAGCCGACGCCCCTCGTGGTGTAGACGCACCCCCGGAGCTCGTCCAACTGCTCACCCCCGAAGGGGAGCGGGTCGAGCATCCCGACTACGACATCGAGCTGACCGCGGAGGAGGTCCGCTCCCTCTACCGTGACCTGGTCCTCGTCCGCCGCATCGATCTGGAGGCCGTCGCGCTCCAGCGGCAGGGCGAGCTCGGCATCTGGGCGTCCCTGCTCGGTCAGGAGGCGGCGCAGATCGGCTCGGGCCGGGCGCTCACGGACGCCGACATGGCCTTTCCCACCTACCGGGAGCACGGCGTGGCCTGGTGCCGCGACGTCGACCCGGTCAAGCTGCTCGGCCTCTTCCGCGGCGTGAGCAACGGCGGGTGGGACCCGGCCGAGCACAACTTCCACCTCTACACGATCGTCATCGGCTCCCAGGCTCTGCACGCGGTCGGCTATGCCATGGGCATCCAGCGCGACGGCGCCGAGGCGGCCACGATCGTCTACTTCGGCGACGGCGCGACCTCCCAGGGCGACGTGAACGAGTCCTTCATCTGGGCCTCGGTGTTCAACGCCCCCGTCGTGTTCTTCTGCCAGAACAACCAGTGGGCCATCTCCGAGCCGCTGGAGAAGCAGTCGAAGATCCCGCTCTACAAGAGGGCGTCCGGCTTCGGCTTCCCCGGCGTCCGGGTCGACGGCAACGACGTGTTCGCCTGCCTCGCCGTGACCCGCCGGGCGCTCCAGAACGCCCGCGAGGGGCAGGGGCCGACGATGATCGAGGCCTTCACCTACCGGATGGGGGCGCACACCACCTCCGACGACCCCACCCGCTACCGCCTCGCAGACGAGCTGGAGGCGTGGAAGCTGAAGGACCCCATCGAGCGGGTCAAGGCGTACCTGTTCAAGAACCAGCTCGCCGACCAGGAGTTCTTCGAGAAGATCGACGCCGAGGCCGACGCGCTCGGCAAGGACGTGCGAAGCCGGTGCCTCGCGCTGCCCGACCCGCCACCTGGGGCTATCTTTGATCACGTGTACGCCGGCGCCCACCCACTCCTCGACGAGGAACGCGAGCAGTACCTGACCTACCTGGCGGGGTTCGAACGATGACCACACTGACACTCGCCAAGGCGTTGAACGAGGGCCTCCGCCGTTCGATGGAGGACGACCCCAAGGTGCTCGTGATGGGAGAGGACGTCGGCAAGCTCGGCGGCGTCTTCCGCGTCACCGACGGCCTGCAGAAGGACTTCGGCGAGGACCGCGTGATCGACACGCCGCTCGCCGAGTCGGGCATCATCGGGACGGCGATCGGCCTGGCCCTGCGCGGCTACCGGCCGGTCTGCGAGATCCAGTTCGACGGGTTCGTGTTCCCGGCCGCCGACCAGATCATCACGCAGCTCGCCAAGATGCCGCTGCGGTCGCTCGGCACGCTGAAGCTGCCGGTCGTCGTGCGCATCCCCTGCGGCGGCGGCATCGGTGCGGTCGAGCACCACTCGGAGTCGCCCGAGGCGTACTTCACCCACACCGCGGGGCTGCGGGTGGTCGCGTGCTCGAACCCGGCGGACGCGTACACGATGATCCAGGACGCCGTCCGCTGCGACGACCCGATCATCTTCTTCGAGCCCAAGCGCCGTTACTGGGACAAGGCCGACGTCGACCTCGCCGCCCCCGGCCTGTCTCTCGACCGCGCCCGCACCGTACGGCAGGGCCGCGACATCACGCTGGTCGCGTACGGGCCGATGGTGAAGACCTGCCTGGAGGCCGCCGCGGCGGCGGAGGAGGACGGGCGAAGCATCGAGGTCATCGACCTGCGCTCGCTCAACCCCCTCGACGTGGACGTCCTGACCGAGTCCGTGACGCGGACCGGACGGTGCGTCGTCGCCCACGAGGCCCCCGTCTTCACCGGCTTCGGGGCCGAGCTGGCGGCGCGCATCACCGAGCGCTGCTTCTACAGCCTGGAGGCGCCGGTGCTGCGGGTCGGCGGGTTCTCCACGCCCTACCCGCCGTCGCGGCTGGAGGACCACTATCTGCCCGACCTCGACCGCGTGCTCGACGCCGTTGACCGCTCGTTCGCGTACTGAGGGGAGGGATTTCTGATGCTCCGTGAGTTCAGGCTCCCCGACGTGGGCGAGGGGCTGACCGAGGCCGAGATCGTCAAGTGGCACGTCGCCCCGGGCGACGCGGTGAAGATCAACCAGACGATCGTGGAGATCGAGACGGCCAAGGCCGTCGTCGAGCTGCCCTGTCCGTACGAGGGCACGGTCTCCGCCCTGATGGTCAGCGAGGGCCAGACCGTTGACGTCGGCGCGCCGATCATCTCGGTCCAGGACGGCGAGGGCGGTGACGGCGCAGGCGGTGACGGTGCGGACGCGGGCCGCAAGGCGCTGGCGGACGACATGGTGCCGGATGTGCGGAAGGCCGCTCCGGCGAAGGAGGAGCGCCAGCCGGTGCTGGTCGGGTACGGCGTCAAGACGAGCGCCACCCGCCGCCGCCCCCGCAAGCCCGCCGCTCCCGCTCCGGCCACGTCCGCTCCGGCCGCTCCGCCGGTCGTGTCAGCTCCGCCGGTCGTGTCCGCTCCGCCGGTCGCGCCGGTTCCCCCCGCTCCGGCGCGAGGTGCCGCCGGTCCGGTGCAGGGCAACGGCTCCGCGGCGCCCGTACGGGCGCGCGTCCTGGCCAAGCCGCCGGTCCGCAAGCTCGCCAAGGACCTCGGCGTCGACCTGACGACCCTCACGGGCACCGGCCCCCAGGGGTCGATCACCCGGGCTGACGTGGAGGCCGCCCTGGCGGCGCCCGCCCCCGTTGCCGCCGCCTCGCGGTGGGAGGCCGGGGTGCGGGAGGAGCACATCCCGGTCAGGGGGGTCAGGAAGGCGACCGCGCAGGCGATGGTGGCCAGCGCCTTCTCGGCCCCGCACGTGACCGAGTGGCTGCAGGTCGACGTCACCGAGACGATGGAGGCGGTCCGGCGGCTGCGTACGCTGCCCGAGTTCGCCGAGGTCAAGGTCTCGCCGCTGCTCCTCGTGGCGAAGGCCCTGATCACCGCGGTGAAGCGGCACCCGATGGCCAACGCCACGTGGACCGGTGAGGAGATCGTGGTCAAGCACTACGTGAACCTCGGCATCGCCGCCGCCACCGATCGCGGGCTGATCGTGCCGAACGTCAAGGACGCCGACGCGATGTCGCTGCCCGAGCTCGCCCGGGCCCTGGGCGAGCTCACCGAGCGGGCGCGGGCCGGCAAGTGCCAGCCCGCCGAGCTGAGCGGCGGCACGATCACGATCACGAACGTCGGCGTCTTCGGCGTCGACGCCGGCACGCCGATCCTCAACCCGGGAGAGGTGGCGATCCTCGCCGTGGGCCAGATCAGGGACATGCCCTGGGTGGTCGACGGGCAGCTGGCGGTCCGCAAGGTCACCACGCTGGCGCTGTCGTTCGACCACCGCGTGGTCGACGGCGAGCTCGGTTCGTACGTCCTGCGTGACGTCGGCGCCATGCTGGAGGACCCCCTCCGCATGCTGGCCTGGAGCTGAGCGGGGACCGCTCAAGTCGGATGCAAGATCCGAACCAGTGAGGCGCAAGCTCGGATTCCTACCGTTCGCCTGTGATCCTCATACTGAGCGACCGGGAGGACACCACCGTGCGCCGTGTCCTCCCGGAGATCGAGCACCGGTGCGTGCCCGTGACCTGGTGCGGCAGTGGTGAGTCCGCCGCCAGGTCACGGGTGACCGCGGCCTCCGGAGGCGAGCACCTGCCCCTGGAGATCGATCCGGACGGCGCGCCGGCGCCGGTGGAGAAGCGCGCCGGGCCGCCGGTCAGAGAAGCCGTCGCCGCCTGGCCGGCGGCATGACCGCCGTGCCGGTGACGGCGTTCGCCGCGGTCCTCACGGTCGACCGCGTGCGCCTGCGCCTCGCCGAGGCGCTCATGCTGCTGCCCAGGCGGCCGTACGGCGATCGCGACGTCCACGACGAGATCGTCGAGCAGTGCCTGCTGATGAACGAGACGCTGGAGGACGGCGAGCCCCTCGGCGACGCCGACATCCGGGCCGCCACCGAGGAGTTCCGTGCGGGCCACGGCCTGTGTGACCGCGCCTCCACGCTGGCCTGGCTGGCGGAGATGTCGCTGTCGGGCGAGCAGTTCGAGGCGTTCATCGCCGGGATCGCGCGACGGCGGCGCTTCCGGCGGCGCAAGGAGGCCGAGCTCGCGCCGGGTCACCTCGCGGCCCACCGCGGCGACTTCGACCGCGTACGCGCGCTGTGGGTGATCGGCTCGCAGCCGGTGAACGGGGAGTCGCTGCGCGGGGGCGGCCTGGTGGCCTGCGCGGAGGCCGTGGTGACCGTCGGTGAGCGGTGGGCCAGGGACCTGCCCGCACCCCTGCGCCGCGCCGCGCACGACACGCTGGTCGGCCCGGTGACGTACGGCGACGGCTACCTGACCGGGATCGTGCTGGAGCGCCGGGCGGGGCGGGACGACCCGGAGACGCTGGCCGCGGCGGGGGAGACCGCCTTCGGCGAGTGGCTCGCCGACCGGCGCAGGCGGGCCTCCATCGAGTGGCACTGGCTGTGAGGACCTGACGGAGGCGGGCGACGGCCAGGCGCCGGGCATCGGCGGGCCGGCCGTCGCCGCGTCCCGGGTCCGGGGAGGACCCGGGGCCCTCCCGTCAGGCGGCGTCGAGAGCTTCGGTGATCTTGCGGGCCATGTCGGCCATGGTGGGGCCGGGCTCGCCCTTCTGGGCCCGGGCGGCCGCTTCGACGGCGACGAGGACGGTGCTGCGGAAGTTGTCGGCCTCGGCCGGCGCCTGCCGCTTGAGCAGGTGCACGGATGCCGTCAGGGCCGGCAGCACACGGTCGGCGAGTTCGGCGACGGACTTGCCGCTCAGGTCCATGCCCGTCGACTTGTCGGCGAGCACGTGCCCGACGAGGCCGGTCGCGGAGGCGAGGGCGATGGAGCCCTGGGTGGCGACCTTGTGGGGCGAGCCGGTGGCGCCGGCGGCGGCCAGCAGCGAGACGGCGCCGTAGGCGGCGGTCCGCAGGGTGATCTTGTCCTGGTCGGTGAGGGTGACGGACATGGTCGTGTGGTCCTTTACATCTGATGCATGGATGGGGGAAGGGGTCCCGCCGGTGCCCGGGAAAGGGCTCGGGGCGGGGCCGAGGGGGCTGAGGGGGCTGGGCTGAGGGCGGGTCTGCCGCGACGCGGGCCCGGTGTCAGTCGTCGATCGCCTGGTAGAGCGTGGTCCAGAAGTCGTGGATGAGCTGCATCGAGTCGGGGGTGGACGCGCCGACCTGGGTGAGCAGGAGTCCGGTGAGCTGGTTGGCCGGGTCGGCGTAGGCCGCGGCGCCGCTTCCGCCGTCCCAGCCGAACTGGCCGACGGGGGCGTAGTCGCCGCGGTAGGTGCGCACCGCCATCCCGAAGCCCCAGCCGCCGTGCTGTCCTTGGCCGTGCGAGATGTGGACGTTGTCGACGGCCATGGCGGTGCGGGCGGCGTTCTGCTCGGGCGTGAGGCGGTTGGTGGTCATCAGTTCGACGGCGGGCCGGGACAAGATGCGCTTCCCCTGGTGCGTCCCGCCGTTGAGCAGCATGCGGAAGTAGGCGTGGTAGTCGTCGACGGTGGAGACCAGCCCGCCGCCCCCGCCCTGGAACGCCGGAGGCTCGCTCCACCGTCCGCCCTTGGCCTCGTCCCACACGAGGAACTCGCCGGTCTGCGGGTCGGGGGCGTAGAGGGTCGGCAGCCGGTCGATCTTGTCGGCGGGCACGTGGAAACCGGTGTCGGTCATCCCCAGCGGATCGAAGATGCGCTCGCGCAGGAACTCCTCGAACGACTGGCCGGTGACCCTGGACACCAGCACGCCGAGCAGGTCGCTGCTGATGTGGTACTGCCAGCGCTCTCCGGGCTGGTACATCAGCGGGAGCTCGCCGAGGCGGCGCATCCACTCGTCCTGCTCGGGCATCGGCACCGGCAGGTTGGGCGTGAGCCCCTGCTCGAAGACCGCGTTCATGATCGGGGTGCCCAGCGAGGTCATGTCCATGCCGAGTCCGAAGGTGGAGGTCAGCACGTCCCGCACGGTGATCGGCCGCCGCGCCGGCACGGTGTCGTCCAGCGGACCGTCGATCCGCTTCAACACCCGGCGGCCGGCCAGTTCCGGCAGCCACGGGTCCACCAGGTCGTCCAGTCGCAGCCTGCACTCGTCCAGCAGGACCATCGCCGCCGCCACCGAGACCGGCTTGGACGTCGAGGCCATCCGGAAGATCGTGTCCCGGCGCATCGGCGCGCCGCCGTCATGACGCATCGTCCCGATCGCTTCCACATGTGTCCGGCCGCTCCGGCTGACCAGGGCGACAAGCCCGGGAATCCGCCCCGAGTCGACATATCGCGTCAGCACCTCGCGCACCCTGCGCAGCCCGGTCGCGGAGAAGTCGCTGTCTCCGGTTCTCATCGTCAATCTCCTCACACAGTGATCGATCGGCTTTCGCCGGGACTCCCTCCGCGGTGCCATCGGCACTCACGTGTGTTCGGGAATCTCTGAACGTCTGCGACACTACATTGCATTCACCAAACGGTCAACAAGCAAAGATGGCCTTTTATCCCTTGTAGACGGAGGAATGTGGGAGGCTCTTTGCAATGAATATGAAGCTGAATGCAATGGATGATCAGATGCGCATTGCAATGGACTGCGAGTGAATGCATACTGTGCAGCGTGCGAGCGCCGAGCTCCACGCGTGTCGGGAGACAGGGGACGAGCGCCGATGCCCGGAGGCAGACTCACCAACGAGGACCGTCAGCAGATCGCTGAGGGGCTGGCCGAGGGGCTCGGATACGCCGAGATCGGCCGGCGCCTGGGACGGCCCGCCTCGACGATCATGCGGGAGGTCACCCGCAACGGCGGACCCGACGACTACGGAGCCGACCGGGCGCACGAGGCCACCCGGCACCGGGCGCGGCGGCACAAGCAGGCTCGGCCTCCGGCGCCGCCGGTGTCCGACGGCGGCCATGGGCGTGACCCCCAGGCGGTGCAGGACTTCACCGAGTCCTTCATCGCCATCCTCGTGCAGCAGGGGCTGCCCCGGATGGAGGCCAGGGTGCTGGTCTGCCTGTACGTCACGGACTCCGGGGCTCTCACCGCCGCCGACCTGGTCCAGCGGCTCCACGTCAGCCCTGCCTCGATCTCGCACGCCATCACCTTCCTCGAACAGCAGGGCATGCTCAGGCGGGAACGGGTCCCCGGTGCGCGGCGCGAACGCTATGTCATCGACGACGAGATCTGGATCCGGTCCATGCTCGCGTCCATGCAGATGAACGACGCCCTGGTGGCCGCATCGCAGCGCGGAGCCGAGGTCCTCGGAGCGGCGACCCCGGCGGGCGCCCGCTTCGAGTCCTCCGCCGAACTTCTGTCTCTTGTGAGCGCGGCGTTCCGGCAGGTCGTGGAGCAGTGGCAGGGCCGGAGCGCTCGTCGATCGGTCCCCCCGCCCGGCGATTGACGCGGGCTCCGGCTGATGGCCGGTCGGGCCGATCGCCCGGCCGGCCACCCCGAACACCCACCGCGCCTACGCCTCCGTCATCGATGATGAGAGGATGAGCGCCGTGAAGGCGGCCGTCCGGCCGCGTGCGTCTCATCCCAGGGGGAGTGCATGTTCCGCCACGTCGTGCTGCTGCAGTGGACCGAGAACGCCACCGAGGAGCAGCGGGCCGAGGTGGCAAGGCGGCTGAGCGGGCTGCCGGATGCCATCCCCGAGGTGCGCTCCTACCGGATCGGTCACGACGCGGGCGTCAACGAGGGCAACTACTCCTTCGCCGTGGTCGCCGACTTCGACTCCCCCGAGGACTACGTCGTCTACCGTGACCACCCGGTCCACCTGGCGGTGGTCGACGAGTGCATCGCGCCGATCCTCGCCGCCCGCGCGGCCGTGCAGTACGTTCTCTAGGGTCACGAAGGCGTGCCTCCGGCTCGCCTTCGGCGGGCGTCGGGGCTCAGCCCTGCACGTGCAGTGATTCGACCGCTTCGACCAGAGGGGCGAGCCGGGGGTTCCGGGCCGCCTGGTCGAGAGCTTCCCGCAGGGCGGCGTCGTTCGTGGGCCGGGCCTCGGCGAGCAGCGCCAGGCCCGCGGGGCTGACGTCGGTGTAGATCCCGCGGCGGTCGGTGGGGCACAGGTAGCGGGTGAGCAGTCCCCGCTCTTCGAGCCGGGTCACCAGGCGCGTCGTCGCGCTCTGGCTGAGCACCACGGCGTCGGCGACCTGCTTCATCTGCAGGTGGCCGCCGGGGCCGTCGTGCTGCCGGCTGAGCGTCTCCAGCAAGGAGTACTCCCGCACGCTCAGGCCGTGCTCGCTCTGCAGGGCGCGCTCGATGTGCGCCTCGATCTTCTCGTGCAACAGGGAGAGGGCGCACCAGCCCTGCGCGAGAGCGGTGAGGGCGGGGTCCGTGGCCGTCATCGACTCTCCTCCGTTCGCGTGCGACTCAGTCGAGGATACTGCACCCCTGCAATAGCCCGCGCTTGCAAGTATCGAGCGTCTGCAACTATTGTCGGCGCGTGTTACTTGCTCGTGCAATCGTTGGGGGACGTTCATGCCGCTCGCACTCGTAGCCCTCGCCATCGGGGCCTTCGGGATCGGGACCACCGAGTTCGTGATCACTGGGTTGCTCCCGCAGGTGGCGTCCGACCTCGGCGTCTCCATTCCGACCGTCGGCCTGCTCGTCACCGGCTACGCCCTGGGCGTGGTCGTCGGTGCCCCGCCGATGACTGTGCTGGGGACGGCCATGTCCCGCAAGCGCGTGCTGATGCTGCTGATGGCGCTGTTCGTCGCGGGCAACCTGCTCTCGGCCCTCGCGCCGGGCTTCGGGGCGATGCTGGCCGGCCGGGTGATCGCCTCGCTCGCGCACGGCGCGTTCTTCGGCATCGGCTCCGTGGTCGCGGCGGAACTGGTCGCCCCGCACCGGAGGGCCGGTGCGATCGCTCTGATGTTCACCGGTCTGACCGTGGCCAACGTCGTCGGCGTCCCCCTGGGCACCCTGGTCGGCCAGGTCGCCGGATGGCGGACGACCTTCGCCATCGTCGCCGGGCTCGGCGTCGTCGGCCTGATCGGCATCGCCGTGCTCGTGCCCGAGATGCCGCGGCCCGAGGGCGTACGCCTGCGCCATGAAGTGGCCGCACTCCGCGACGTCCAGGTGTTGCTCGCGATGGGCATGACCGTGCTCGGGTTCGGCGGCGTCTTCGCGGCCATCACGTACATCGCGCCGATGATGGTCCGGGTCGCGGGCTACCCCGAAGGCGCGGTGACCTGGCTGCTGGTCCTCTTCGGTCTCGGCATGGTGGCCGGCAACCTCGTCGGGGGAAAGTTCGCCGACCGCGCGCTGATGCCGATGCTGTACGTCTCGCTGGGCGCCCTCGCGGTCGTCCTCGCCGCCTTCACCCTGACCGCGCACAGCAAGATCCTCGCTCCGGTGACCGTCGCCCTGGTGGGGGCGCTCGGCTTCGCCACCGTGCCGCCGCTGCAGAAGCGCGTGCTCGATCTCGCCCACGGCGCGCCGACGCTGGCCTCGGCGGTCAACATCGGCGCCTTCAACCTCGGCAACGCCCTGAGCTCCTGGCTCGGCGGCCTCGTCATCGCGGCGGGCCTGGGCTACACCGCGCCCAACTGGGTGGGCGCCCTCCTCGCCGCCTCCGCGCTCGTGCTCGCCGTCCTCTCGGCCGCGCTCGAACGGCGCTCCGCCGTGGTCGCGGCCGTCTGACCCGCTCTCCCGTGCGCCCGGGCGTGCTCATGCGAGGGGTGGGCGTGTTCAGGGAGGGGTGGGGCGTGCTCTTGCGAGGGGCGGGCGTGCTCGTGCGAGGGGCGGGCGGCGCCCCTTGTCCTCCTCTCCAATCGCGCACGTCCGCTGCCGGACGATCACCGGTGCCAGGCGGTGACGGGTCCGTTCTGTGCCGCTTGCTGGAATCTCATTTCGCCGCACACTTTCACCCTCCACCCGGTGCGAGATCAAGGCCGTTCCTGATAACGATTCAGATACACGAAGCTGGTTCAGGAATATGAACGCCCTGTGACCTGCGTCACGAGTCCGGCCCGCTCTCGCGTACGCCCGTGACCTGCGACACCGCCATTGACGCCGGGCGGGGGGCGGGCGCATCGTAACGAGGCCAGGCGGTTGTCGGTCCGGGTGCCGCCGTTCACCCGGAGGTACGACGCGCGTGAACCCATTGGACTGGTGCGTTCTGGGCGCCTATTTCGTCGTCATGGTGGCGATCGGCGTCTACTCGCACCGGCGTATCGGCAACATCAGTGACTTCTTCACCGCCGGGGGCAAGATGCCCTGGTGGCTGGCCGGCATCTCGCACCACATGTCCGGCTACAGCGCCGTCATGTTCACCGGGTACGCCGGGATCGCCTACCTCTACGGCGCCACCTCGTACGTCACCTGGGCCTTCCCGATCGCGATCGGCATCGCGATCGGCTCGGTGCTGTTCGCCCCGAGGCTGAACCGGATCCGGTCGAAGCTCAGGGTCAGCTCGCCGCTGGAGTTCCTCGCCAAGCGCTACAACGTGCCGACCCAGCAGGCGCTCGCCTGGTCGGGCGGCCTGCTGAAGATCGTGGACGTCGGCGCGAAGTGGGCCGCGATCGCCACGCTGCTGTCGACGTTCACCGGCCTGTCGCTCAACCAGGGCATCCTGATCACCGGCATCGTCACCGCCGTCTACTGCACGGTCGGCGGCCTGTGGGCCGACGCGCTCACCGACTTCGGGCAGTTCGTCATCCAGCTCCTCGCCGGCGTCGTGATGCTCTTCGCCGTCCTCGCCAAGCTCGGCGGCATCGGCGCGGTGGGGGACATGTGGGACCGGCTGCCGCCCGATCACGCGAATCCGCTCAACGGCCCCTACACGATGACGTTCTTCCTCGCGTTCCTGTTCATCAAGACGTTCGAGTACAACGGCGGCATGTGGAACCAGGCGCAGCGTTACATGGCCGCGCCGACCGCGGCGCAGGCGGCCCGCGGCGCGCGGCTGTCGGCCGCGCTGTGGGCGGTCTGGCCGCTGCTGCTGTTCTTCCCGATGTGGGCCGCGCCGCTGCTGGTCCACGCGACCAAGCCGGACGCGAGCGACTCGTACGCGCTGCTGACCACGCAGCTCATCCCGCACGGCCTGCTCGGACTGGTGATCGCCGGCTTCTTCTCGCACACGATGGCGATGGCCTCCTCCGACGCCAACGCGATCGCCTCGGTCTTCACCCGCGACGTGCTCCCTGTGCTGTCCCGGGCGGCGCGGGCCTGGGACACCAGGGCCGCCCTGGTCGCGGCCCGGGTCACCACAGTGGCCTTCATCGCGCTGTCGATGGCCGTGGCCACCCAGGTCAACAGCCCGGTGCTGAAGGACATCATCACGGTCGTCATCAAGTGGGTGGCCGGGCTCATCGGCCCGATCTCGATCCCGCTGCTGCTCGGGATGCTGCCGCTGTTCCGCAGGTCCGGCCCGACGGCCGCGCTGATCTCATGGGCGGCAGGCCTGTTCGTCTTCTGGCTCACCAACTACGGCATGAGCGGCGTCTCGACCGCCGTGGCGACGGCCGCGCCCGTGGCCACCTCGCTGGTGCTTTTCACGATCATCGGCTTCATCCGCCCCGAGAACACCCCCGAGCGCGAGGAACTCCTCCAGACCGTCAACACCGACGACCACACCACCCCCCACCCCCTCCCCGCGTGATCTTGTAGTTTGTCGCACATAAGCCTTCGACCTCGGGCGATACCGTCCGCACGACCGGGGTTAGAAGGAGTCTTCGGGCAATTCCATGAGGTCCTGGCCGGTGGCGGCGAGCACGCGGCGCTCGGCGGCCAGACGGGGGAGCACGGTCTGCACGAAGAACGAGGCCGCGGCCACCTTGCCCGTGTAGAACGCCTTGTCCTCCTCCGAGGCGGACAGGGCGTTCAGCGCGATCTCGGCCTGGCGCAGCAGCAGCCAGCCCAGCACCAGGTCGCCCAGCCCCATGAGGAACCGGGTGGTGTTGAGGCCGACCTTGTAGACCTCCTGCGGCGTCTCCATGGAGGCGATCGCCCAACCGGCCATCGTGTCGGCCATCGCCTTCACCTCGTCGGCCGCCTCGTCGAGCAGGCCGCGCTCGACCTTCAGCCGTCCGTTGCCCGCCTGGGAGGCGGCGAACGCCTTGATCTCGCCCAGCAGCGAACCCAGCGCCGCGCCCTGGTTCTTGAGCACCTTGCGGAAGAACAGGTCCTGGCCCTGGATCGCGGTCGTGCCCTCGTACAGCGAGTCGATCTTCGAGTCGCGGATGTACTGCTCGATCGGGTAGTCCTGGAGGAAACCCGAGCCGCCGAGCGTCTGCAGCGAGCGGGCCAGCAGCTCGTACGACCGCTCGGAGCCGACGCCCTTGACCAGCGGGAGCAGCAGGTCGTTGAGCGCCTCGGCGGCCTCGTCGCGGCGGCCCTCGAACTCGGCGATCTGGATCTGGTCCTGGATCGTCGCCGTGTAGATGACCAGTGCCCGCATGGCCTCGGCGTACGACTTCTGCAGCATGAGCTCGCGGCGTACGTCGGGGTGGTGGGTGATCGTGACGCGCGGGGCGGTCTTGTCGCCCGAGCGCGTGAGGTCGGCGCCCTGGACGCGGTTCTTCGCGAAGTCCAGCGCGTTGAGGTAACCGGTGGACAGCGTGGCGATGGCCTTGGCACCCACCATCATGCGGGCGTTCTCGATCACCATGAACATCTGCCGGATGCCGTCGTGCGCGTCGCCGACCAGGTAGCCGATGGCGGGGTGCTTCTCGCCGAGCGTGAGCTCGCAGGTCGTGGAGACCTTCAGACCCATCTTCTTCTCGACGTTGGTGACGTAGACGCCGTTGCGCTCGCCCAGCTCGCCGGTCTCCAGGTCCACCAGATACTTCGGCACGAGGAACATCGACAGCCCCTTGGTGCCGGGCTTGGCGCCCTCGGGCCGGGCCAGCACGAGGTGGAAGATGTTCTCGGCCATGTCGTGCTCGGCGCTGGTGATGAAGCGCTTGACGCCCTCGATGTGCCAGGTGCCGTCGGGCTGCCGGACCGCCTTCGTACGACCCGCGCCCACGTCGGATCCGGCGTCGGGCTCGGTCAGCACCATGGTCGCGCCCCAGTGCCGCTCGACGGCCAGTTCGGCGAACCGCTTCTGCTCGGGGGTGCCGAGCTCGAAAAGCAGGCGGGCGAAGGCCGGGCCGCAGGCGAACATCCACACGGCGGGGTTGGCGCCGAGCACCATCTCGGCCATGGCCCACACCAGGCTGCGCGGGGCGGGCGTGCCGCCGAGCTCCGGCTGCAGCTCCAGGCGCCACCACTCGGAGTCCACCCACGCCTGGTAGGAGCGCTTGAAGCTCTCCGGCATGGTCACGCTGTGGGTGGCGGGGTCGAAGACGGGCGGGTGGCGGTCGGCGTCCTCGAACGAGGCGGCGAGGGGGCCGGTGGCCAGCCGGTTGACCTCGTCCAGCACGCTTCGCGCGGTGTCCTCGTCGACCTCGGCGAACGGGCCGGTGCCGAGGATCTCCCCGCGGCCGAACACCTCGAAGAGGTTGAACTCCAGGTCGCGGACGTTGCTCTTGTAGTGACCCATCTGTGTGCGCTCCTAGAACCGAACCCGGGGGTAACGTACTGGTCGGTAACTCTAAACGAATGCTACCCGCGAGTAACCGGTGGTATCCATGGTCTGCGCCATAGATCGCACGGTTTGGTGACGCACAACAGGTATGGTCCCGTTGTGAGAAGGCCGCGATCCGCGGTCTCCCCGGACGAGGTGCCCGCCGTACCCGGCCCAGCGAAGACGGTGGGCGGAAGGACATGGACCAAGTTCTGCAGATCGCCGGCGCCGTTCTCATCCTCGGCGCGTTCCTGCTCTCCCAGATGAACGTCCTCGACAACCGCTCGAAGATCTACCTCGTGCTCAATCTCGTCGGCTCCGCGGTGCTCGCGTGGCTCGCGTACGCGGGCGACGACTGGGGATTCCTGCTGCTGGAGGGGGTCTGGGCCCTGGTGTCCGCGGTCGGCCTCGCCAGGGAGCTGCGACCGCGACGGGCGGCGACGTAACTTGCTTGACACCTTTGCCGGTGTCGGGATTGGGTGGGCGCATGATTGAGATCCACACGATGACGATCGACTGCGCCCGGCCGTACGAGCTGGCCCAGTGGTGGAGCGAGGCCCTGGGCTGGCCGCTCGTCGACTCCGAGCCGGAGGACGACGAGGTCATGCTGGACCGTCCGGAGGGCGCTCCGCACCTGCTTTTCATCCGGGTGCCCGACGGCAAGACGGTCAAGAACCGCCTGCACCTCGACGTGACCCCCACCGGAGACGGCACCCGGGATCAGGAGGTGGAGCGGCTGCTCGCGCTCGGGGCCAAGCCGTACGAGGACCATCGGACGCCGGACGGCGCCGGATGGGTCACTCTGCTCGACCCCGAGGGCAACGAGTTCTGCGTCTGCCGCAGCGCGGCGGAGCGAGAGGACTGAGGGTCAGGCGCCCTTGGCCCGGCCCCGCATCGAGAACGTGAGGACGGCGGTGATCAGCAGCACGAGCGCGCCGCCCCACAGCGCGTCGAAGGCCGCGCCGAAGAGGCCCTCGCGGTCGATCACCAGCTGCACGGGATACATGAGGGCCGCCGCGCCGAGGCCCGGGTAGAGCGAGAAGCGCCAGGGGTGGCGCAGCGCCCACAGACGGGCCTGCCGGGTCACCCGGTCGCCGGTGTCCGGCTTGGAGATCGCGCCGATCGCCGCGACGAGGGCGAACACGGTGATCCCCGCGCACAGGGCCCACGTCAGGTCGGCCGGGCCGGGCAGGATGACGCCCAGGATGAAGCTCGTGGCCGCGACCGCCCCACCGGACGTCGCCGCGGCTCGCCAGGGCGCGCCGCGCAGGGCCGCGCCGGCCAAGGACATCTCGTCCATGCGGGTCAGTTCGTTCATGACTACAGCGTGCCCTTTCGGGCGTTTCAGCGGCATCGGGGAAGTCCCTGAGCCGCCCCTGACACCCCCCGGTTAGGCTCCCCGGCATGGATCTGCGATTCCGTACGGCCCGGCGTGAGGACGTCCCCGTCATCGTCAACCTGATCAACGAGGACCCGATCACCGCCGCCCGCCCGTCTTCGGGGGAGCCGGACTACTACGCCGCCTTCGAGGCGGTGGACACCGACCCGCGCAACGAGCTGATCGTCGTCGAGTCGGACGGCGAGGTGGTCGGGACCATGCAGATCACCTACATCCCCGGACTGTCGCGGCGTGGCGGCGAGCGCGCGCTGATCGAGGCGGTCAGGGTCGCCGTGCCCCACCGCAACCGGGGGATCGGCCGGGAGATGATGCGGTGGGCGGTCGAGCGGGCCCGGGAGCGCGGCTGCGCGCTGGTGCAGCTCACCTCCGACAAGGCCCGCATCGAGGCCCACCGCTTCTACGGCTCGCTCGGCTTCGCCGCGTCACACGAGGGGTTCAAACTGCTCCTCGCTTGAGAGCGGGGCGACGTCGACGAAGTTGTCGTGGTAGACCGGGCCCCGGCCCATGTCGGCGTCCCGCTCGTCCACCAGCGCGTTGGGGTTGGCGCCCGCAGACAGCTTCGGCCAGTGGCCCTTCGGCGCCGCCACCACCCCCTGCGCCACCCGGTCGCTGACCTCCACGTACGCCCTGAACTCGCCGTTGCCGTTGAAGACCCGGGCGGCCTGCCCGTCCACGAGGCCCCGGGACGCGGCGTCGGCCGGGTTGACCATCACCCGCGGGCCCTTCGAGCGCTTGCGCAGCTCCGGGTTGTTGGCGAACTGCGTGTTCAGGAACGTGTGCGCGGCCGGGGTGATCATGACGAGCGGGTGCGGCCGGTCGGCGGGAGCCGTACGGGCGGTGAACGAGGGGACGTAGCCCGCCACGCGCGGCAGCCCGGCGGCCTCGGCCTTCGCGGAGACGAACTCCAGCCGTCCGCTCGGCGTCGGGAAGCCCTCCGCGAACGGCACGAACGGATCGGCAACCCGCAGACGCGCCCACCCCTGCTTGCGGCACTCCTCCACGGAGATCCCCACCTGGGCGAGCGTCTGCTCGGCCAGGTCGAGGTCGCTGTCGTACAGGGAGGGCTCGGTCAGGCCCATCTTGCGGGCCAGCCGGCGGAACGTCTCGGTCGTCGACAGGCACTCGCCCGGCGGCTCGACGGCGGGCTCGTTCCACACCATGTACATGTGACCGTAGCCGTGGTGCACGTCCAGGTGCTCGATCTGCATCGTCGCGGGCAGCACGTAGTCGGCGTAGTCGGCGGTGTCGGTCGGGAACTGCTCCATCACCACCGTCAACAGGTCCTCCCGCTCCAGCGCCGCCCTGATCCGGTTCTGGTCGGAGGTCGAACCGAGCGGGTTGGCCGCGTAGACCCACAGGCACTTGACCGACTCGTCGAGCCCGTCGGCCAGCCGGGTCATCGTGAGCGTACGCACGGGGTGGGGGAGCAGGTCGTCGCGCGGGTCGGGGCCCGTGGGCGCGTATCCCGAGGTGGAGTAGGCCACGCCGCCGCCCGGGTGGCGCCAGTCGCCGGTGACGCCGGGAATGCAGGCGATCACCCGCATCGCGGCCCCGCCGCCCGCGTGCCGCTGGATGCCCATCGTGGCGCGGATGCCGGTCGGGCGGGTGTGCGCGAGCCGTACGCCGAGGGCGCGGATCCGCTCCTCGGGCAGGCCGGTGATCTCCGCCACCAGCGCCGGCGGATGCCTGCGGATCTCGGCTTCGAACTCGTCCCAGCCGGTCGTGTGCTCCTCGATGTACGCGCGGTCCTCGGTGCCCTCCTCCAGCACGACGTGCAGCAGGCCGAGGGCGAGCGCGGCGTCGGTGCCCGGCCGGATCGGCAGGTGCTCGTCCGCCTGGTCGGCCGTACGCGTGCGGATGGGGTCGATCGCGACGACGTACGCCCCGGCGGCGCGGGCGTCCTGGATGAACTTCCACAGGTGGTGGCCGCTGGTCAGCGTGTTGGTGCCCCACAGCAGGATGAGCCGTGACAGGGCGAACGTCTCCGGGTCCATGCCGCCGGGAGTCCCGTTGACGTACCGCAGCCCGTCGTTGCCGGCCCGCGCGCAGATGTTGAGGTCGTGCCGGGACGCGCCGAGGGCGTTCCAGAACCGCCGCCCGGCCTGACCCGACTCGCCCTGGACGTAGCCGAGCGTCCCGGTGCCCTGGTAGGGCCAGATCGCCTCGCCGCCGTGCTCCTCGACGATCGACGTCAGCTTGGCGGCGATCTCCGACAGCGCCTGGTCCAGGCTGATCCGTTCGAACCGGCCGGAGCCCTTCGGCCCCACCCTCTTCAACGGGTGGAGAACGCGGTCGGCCGACCGCACCTGCTCCAGGTAGCGGTTGACCTTCACGCACAGGGCCCCGCGCGTGTAGGGGTGGTCGCGGTTGCCGCGCAACCCGACGGCCTCGCCGTCGCGTACGGTGACGACCCACGAGCAGGTGTCGGGGCAGTCGAGCGGACAGGCGCCGAGGACGGGTAGCGACGTGCTCATGGCATCGACGTTAGCGTGCGGCCCACGGTCGGTCTCTACCGGATTTCCCCCACGTAGGAGATGTTCGCCGCGTCCTCGGGCTCGGTGCTCGGCGACCCCGAGAACCAGGCGTCCAGGATCTCCGCCAGAACCTGCTGGGAGGTGAGGCGGAGACTGAGCGCGAGCACGTTGGCGTCGTTCCACGTGCGGGCGCCCGCGGCGGTTGCGGCGTCGGTGCACAGCGCCGCCCGCACGCCCGCTACCTTGTTTGCCGCTATGGAAGCGCCGGTGCCGGTCCAGCAACAGACCACGGCCTGGTCCGCGCGGCCCTCCGCGACGTCCCTCGCCGCGGCGGAACAGCACCACGCCCAATCGGCCCGGTCGCCGGGGGCCAGTGCTCCATAGAGTGTGACTGAATGGCCGCGCTGTTCCACCTCGGCCGCAAGCACCGACGCGATTCCGTCGAGGCTGTCCGAGGCCAGGGATATACGCATGCCGTCAATTGTGGACACCGAGTGCGAAGATCGCACAGAATCGCTGGTGGTGAGAGGCATCAAGGAGCAGGACATAACGCTGGACACTCCTGGCCAAGGAGCTGTCCTCGTCGTCGAGCCTCTGCTGCCGCAGCGGATCCGCCGTCCTTCCGACGCACTGCGGTTCCTGCTCACGCTGCTGGGCCTGGCCGCCGTCATACTGATGGCGCTGGCCCTGCAACGCACGCTGAACGGCCTGGAGACCGATGTTCAGGCGGGCACCGGCCGCGCCCCCGAGGTGCTGTCGGCCGCCGCCGGGCTGCTGGGCGGCGTCGCCGTGCTCATCGTCCCGGTGGCGTTCGCCGTCGAGCGGGTCTTCCACCGCGACGGCATGCGCGTCACCCAGGGGCTGATCGCCGCGATCCTCGCTCTGCTGGTCTCGTACGTGCTCGGCGAGTCGCTGATCCACTCCGGTCCGGCCGATCTGGTGCAGCTGCTCACCGGCGGCAGGGAGGTCGAGCCGCTCAACACCGTGCTCACCCCCGCCATCGCGTACGCCACGGCGGTGCGGATGGGGCGGCGTCCCCACTGGCGCGCGCTCATGTGGGTCGCGCTCGCCCTGGACGTGTTCGCGCTCTTCACCGCCACCAAGGTCACCGCCCTCGGCGTGATCATGACGTACGTCGTCGGCCTCGCCGTCGGGTTCGGCACGCTCTACGGCATCGGCAGCGCGAACACCAGGCCGCCCGGCAGCGCCGTGCTGGCCGCGCTGCGCAGGCTCGGCTTCGCGCCGGTCAGCGCCAGGCGGGTGGAGGACGACAGCTCGGGCAGCCGCCGCTACCTGGTCGGCCTCGTCGGCGACCAGCGGATCGATGTGACCGTGCTCGACCGCGACCGGCAGGTGGCGGGCGTCCTCTACCGGCTGTGGCGGCGTTTCCTGCTCAACAACGAGACCCGGCGCAGGGCCATCCGCTCGCTGCGTGCCGAGCTGGAGCGCGAGGCGCTGATGGCGTACGCCGCGCAGGCCGCCGGGGTACGGCTGCCGCGCCTGCTCGGCACGAGCGAGGTCGGCACCGAGGCCGCGCTGCTCGCCTACGAGCACGTGGACACCCGGCCGGTGAGCGACCTGCAGGACGAGGACTTCGACGACGAGCTGCTGGAGCGGATGTGGGAGCAGGTCCGGCTGCTGCACGCGCACCGCCTGGCCCACCGCCACCTCACCGGCGAGAGCATCCACGTCGACACCCAGCGGAACGTCTACCTCGTGGACGCCCGCAGCGGCGAGATCGCGGCGGGCGACCTGCTGCTGCGGCTCGACATCGCCCAGCTCCTCGCCTACCTCGGCACCCGCGTCGGAGCCGAGCGCTCCGTCGGGGCGGCGGCGAAGGTGCTGGGAGAGAACACGCTGGCCGGGGCGATGCCGCTGCTCCAGCGGATCGCGCTGAGCCGGGACACCCGGACGGCCGCCCGCAGGGACAGGAAGCTCCTGCCCGCGATCCGGGAGCAGATCGTCGCGCTGAAGCCGCAGGTCGAGGTCGAGGAGGTGCGGCTCGAGCGGTTCCGCCCCCGGACGCTGGTGACGATCATCGTCAGCGCGCTCGGCGCCTATTTACTGCTCACCCAGCTCAGCCGGGTCAACCTGATCACCGTGCTCACCACGGCCAACTGGGCGTGGAGCGGTGTCGCGCTGGTCGCCGGCGCCCTCAGCTACGTCGCGGCGGCGATCCTGCTGCGCGGGTTCGTGCCCGAGCCGCTGCCGCTCGGCCGTACGGTCCTGGCCCAGCTCGCCGCGTCGTTCGTGAAGCTGGTCGCGCCCGCCGCGGTCGGCGGCGTCGCACTCAACACCCGCTACCTGCAGAAACGTGGCGTCCCGCCGGCGGCGGCGGTGACCAGTGTGGGGGCTTCGCAGCTCATCGGCCTGGCCATGCACATCATGCTGCTGCTGCTGTTCGGCTACCTCACCGGGACGCAGGCCGCGCCGTCCCTCACTCCGTCACGGGGCCTGCTCGTCGTGCTGCTCGGCGTCGCGGTGCTCTTCCTGATCGTGCTGGCCGTGGGGCCGCTGCGCCGCTTGCTGACCACCCGACTGCGTGCCATGTTCTCCGGGGTGATCCCGCGGCTGCTCGACGTCGTGCAGTCACCCAAGAAGATGGTCGAAGCGGTGGGCGGGACCCTGCTGCTCACGCTCAGCTTCGTGATCTGCCTCCAGGCGTGCGTGCAGGCCTTCGGCGGTGAGGCCAGCTTCACGGCGGTCGCCGTGGTGTTCCTGGCCGGCAACGCCATCGGCTCGGCCGCTCCGACGCCCGGCGGCCTCGGCGCGGTGGAGTACGCCCTGTCGCTCGGCCTGCAGGTCGCCGGCGTGCCGGGCCCCATCGCCACCTCGGCCGTGCTGCTGTTCCGGCTGATGACGTTCTGGCTGCCCGTCCTCCCCGGCTGGGCCTCCTTCGCCTACCTCCAGCGTCAGAACGCCCTCTGAGCCGTCCTGCCGCCCGGCTGCCGGGCCAGGCGGATCGCGGGGGTCAAAAGCCGGGGGCCGACGAGCCGGGGGCCGACGATTCGGGGGTCAGAAGCCGGTCGTCACAAGCCGGGGGCACGCGCCGGCCGCGCCGTGCCCCCGCGGCTCGTGGACGCTCAGTGCGCGCTGGAATCGGCCCAGAGGTTGATCCCGCACTCGACGGCGTCCTTGTCGATCGCGTCCAGCTCGTCCTGGGTGAAGTCGAGCCGGTTGATCGCGTCGAGGCTCTCGTCGAGTTGCTCGACGCTGGACGCGCCGATCAGTACCGACGTCACCCGCGGGTCGCGAAGCGCCCAGGCCAGGGCCATCTGTGCCAGCGACTGCCCGCGCTGCCCGGCGATCTCGTTGAGCCGCCGGACATGGCGGAGGCTCTCCTCCGTGAGCAGGGACGGATCGAGCGACTTGCCCTGGGCCGCCCGCGAGTCCTTCGGGATGCCGTTCAGGTAGCGGCCGGTCAGCATGCCCTGTGCCAGCGGAGAGAACGCGATGCAGCCGGCGCCCTCCTCCTCCAGCACGTCGAGCAGCCCGTTCTCGATCCACCGGTTGAGCATGGAGTAGGAGGGCTGGTGGATGAGCAGCGGCGTGCCCATGTCCCGCAGGATCGCCGCGGCCTGCCGGGTTCGCTCGGGAGAGTAGGACGAGATCCCCGCGTAGAGCGCCTTGCCCGAGCGGACCGCGTGGGCCAGCGCCCCCATGGTCTCCTCCAGGGGCGTCTCCGGATCGAAGCGGTGGCTGTAGAAGATGTCCACGTAGTCGAGGCCCATCCGCTTCAGCGACTGGTCGAGGCTCGCGAGCAGATACTTGCGCGACCCCCAGTTGCCGTACGGGCCGGGCCACATGTCGTACCCTGCCTTGGTGGAGATCACCAGCTCGTCGCGATACCTGGCGAAGTCCTGCTGGTAGAGGTGCCCGAAGTTGATCTCCGCGGAGCCGTACGGCGGACCGTAGTTGTTGGCGAGGTCGAAGTGGGTGACCCCGCGGTCGAAGGCCCGGCGGAGGATGGCCCGCTGGGTCTCGATCGGCTTGTCGTCGCCGAAGTTGTGCCACAACCCGAGCGACACCGCGGGCAGCCTCAGCCCGCTCCGTCCGGTCCGGTTGTACGGCATGGGCCCATACCGGCCCTCGGCAGCCACATAGCTCACTCGGTCACTCCAACTCGGTTGAGGATCCAGGAGAGCGCGAACGCCTCCTCACGCCAGGCGTCGTAACGGCCGCTGCGGCCTCCGTGGCCGGCGCCCATCTCGGTTTTCAACAGGAACGGGCCGCCTTGCGCGGTGGCACGGAGCCGGGCGATCCACTTGGCCGGCTCGTGGTAGAGCACCCGCGTGTCGTTGAGGCTGGTGGTCGCCAGGATCGGCGGGTATGCCCGGCCGTCGACGTTCTCGTAGGGCGAGTAGGTCTTCATGTACGCGTAGACCTCGGGGTCGTGCAGCGGGTCGCCCCACTCGTCCCACTCGGTCACCGTGAGCGGCAGCGACGGGTCGAGGATCGTGTTCAGCGCGTCCACGAAGGGGACCTCGGCGACGATCCCCGCGAACTCCTCGGGCGCCAGGTTGGCGACCGCGCCCACGAGCAGACCACCGGCCGAACCGCCCCTGGCGATGACCTTGTCGGACCATCCCTCGGCCTTCAGATGCCGAGCGGCCGTCACGAAGTCGGTGAAGGTGTTCTTCTTGCTGGTGAGCTTGCCGTCCTCGTACCACCGGCGGCCCATCTCGCCGCCCCCGCGCACGTGGGCGATCGCGAACACGAACCCTCGGTCCAGCAGCGAGAGCCGGGCTACCGAGAAGTAGGGATCGATGGACGACTCGTAGCTGCCGTAGCCGTAGAGCAGGGTGGGGGCGGGCCGGCTCGTGTCCTTCCGGACCACGATCGAGATCGGGATCCTGGTGCCGTCAGGAGCGGTGGCCCATTCGCGGAACTGCTCGTAGTCGGCGGGGTCGTAGCCGCCGAGCACCGCCCTCTGCTTGAGCAGGATCAGCTCGCGCGAGCGCAGGTCGTAGTCGTACACCGACGGCGGAGTGACCATGGACGTGTAGCTGAGGCGCAGCCGGCTTGTCTCGAACTCCGCGTTGCCGGTCGGCGCGACGTCGTACAGCGGCTCCGGAAAGGAGATCTCGTACGGCTCGCCGCCGTCGCCCGGCAGGATCCGGACGCCGGTGAGACCGTCACGCCGGAAGTGGACGCTGACGAAGTCCTTGAACGCGTCCACATCGAGCAGCCGTGTGTCGTCCCTGTGCTCGATCAGCGGAGTCCAGCTCCCCGGATCGTCGATGGGCGCAGTGGCGAGCTCGAAGTTCACGGCGCCGCCGTCGTTGTGCAGGATGAGGAAGCGGCCGGCCGCGTGCTCCAGCCCGTACTCCACGCCGGTCTGCCGGGGGCGGACCACCGCGAACTCGCCTCCGGGGGCGGCCGCGTCGAGGACCCGGACCTCGCTGGTGATCTTGCTGCCCGAGGTAAGCACCAGGTAGCGCTGGCTGCGGGTCAGGCCGATGCCCACCCAGAAGCGCTCGTCGTCCTCCTGGTAGACGACGGCGTCATCCGTCGAGCCGAGCGTGTGCCGGTGGATCCGGTACGGCCGCCACGCCTCGTCCACCGTCGTGTAGAAGAACGTGGACCCGTCGGCCGACCAGGCGCCGCCGTAGAAGACACCCGGAATCTCGTCCGGGAGCAGTTCGCCCGTCTCCAGATCCTTGAAGCGGAGAGTGAAGCGCTCGTCTCCGGAGAAGTCGGTCGAGTAGGCGAGCTTCGTGCCGTCGGGGCTGACCGCGCTCGTGCCCATGGAGAAGAAGGGGCTGTCGCCCGCGAGCTCGTTGCCGTCCAGAATCACCTGTTCGCCGGGAAGCGACGCGCCAGCCTCCAGCTGGGGCGGGCTGTCGCCGTCGGCGGCCACGCGGCACTGGATGCCGTACTGCTTGCCCTCTTCGGTCCGGGAGTAGTACCACCAGGCGCCCTTGCGCGTGGGCACCGACAGGTCGGTCTCCAGCGTCCTGCCCTTGATCTCCTTGAAGATGCTCTCCTGGAGGTCCTGCAGGTGGCCGGTCATCTCCTGGGTATAGGCGTTCTCCGCCTCCAGGTACGCGATGGTGTCGGGATCGTCCTTCTTGAGCAGCCACGCATACTCGTCGACCACGGTGTCACCGTGATGCGTGCGCTCCAGGGGAACCTTCTTCGCTACAGGCGGCATGTCGCTCACCCGCCAAAGTCTATGTTCGGCATGGTCCCGCCACGTCTCCTCGCTGTGGCCTGTGGATAACCCGTGCCGGGGAACAGGAGGCCGGGGCCGGCGCGTCGCGGTCCCCGCCTACCGGCCGTGAGACAACCGGAATACATCCGGGGGCCCCAGGCGTTCTCTGCAAGTTGGGTCATGGCGGTGCCGGACCCTGGTAATCTTGTGGTGTCGGCGCGGTTCGGCGCACTCCTCTTCGATCACTTCGGTGGTTGTCTTGTGTGTGCG
>NZ_JBITJO010000015.1:0-171789 GCF_044460045.1 Microbispora rosea
GTCGTGATGGGCAACGGCAACACGTCCAACTTCAACAAGGAGCTGCTGGAGAACATCGTTCCCGCGGCTCGCTCCCACTACAACGTCTCCAGCGACCCGTCGCAGCAGGCCCTCGCCGGCCTCTCGATGGGCGGTGGGCAGACGATCGGGGTGCTCAAGGCGTACCCGGGCCAGTTCGCCTATGTCGCGGCGTTCTCGGCCGGGTTCGGCGGCGGCACCGGCGTCGACGTGGCGGCGATCAACAACGGGACCAAGCTGTTCCGCGTGTACGTCGGCGACGTGACCGACTTCGTGTACCCGTCGTTCATGGCGGGACTCACGACGATGAACGACCTCGGTGTCCACTACGAGTTCGACGGAATCACCCCCGGACCCCATGGCTGGGACGTATGGCAGAAGAACCTCATCGACCTGGCACCGCGCTTGTTCAAGCGCTGATCAGCCCATAGCGGCGAAAGCACCGGGTCACCGGTGACGCTCGTCGCGCACGTGAGCGTGTTAGCGCTCACATGAGAATCGGCCCGAAGGACGGGGCGCGGATCGTGCCATCCGCGCCTCGTCCCGGCCGATCACCCGGCCGCAGCGGCGGCGCATGACCCTTGTGCGCAGTGATCCCGGAGGGGAAATTATGTCAATGAAGACGAAAAGACTCTTTGCCACCGCAGCCACGCTCGCCGCCGCGTGCGTGCTTGCCGCCTGCTCCCCCGACGCGGGGAGCCAAAGCAGCGCGAGCGCGACCAACGCCGGAAACGACGCGGCCGGAAACGACACGACCGGAAACAAGGCGAGCAACTGCACGAACACGATCACCAAGAAGGATCTGCCGGTCGTGACCTTCTGGGGCTGGTACCCCAACATGCAGCTCGTCGTCGACAACTTCAACAAGCAGAACAACGAGGTGCAGGTCTGCTGGACCAATGTCGGCCAGGGCGGTGACGAGTACGACAAGTTCCAGACGGCGATCTCGGCGGGCACCGGCGCGCCCGACGTCATCATGATCGAGGCCGACCGGATCCCGACCTTCCAGATCCAGAAGGCGCTCGTCGACATCAAGAACTACGGCTTCGACGCGGTGAAGGCGAACTACAGCGACGGCGCGTGGAAGGACGTCTCGATCGGCGGCGCGGTCTACGGCGTGCCGGTCGACGGCGGCCCGATGGCGATGATCTACCGCAAGGACATCTTCGACAAGTACAAGATCACGCCGCCGAAGACGTGGGCCGAGTACGAGCAGGCGGCGCAGAAGGTGAAGGACGCCGGGGGCCCGCTGTTCGGCGACCTGGGCGCGAACGTGCCGGCCGTCATGATGGCGCTGCAGATCCAGAAGGGCGCATCTCCGTACACCTACGACCCGGCGCAGCCCGAGTCGATCGGCATCGCGCTGAACGACCAGGCGTCCAAGGACGTGCTGGACTACTGGGGGAGCCTCGCCAAGAAGGGCCTGGTCGGGACGCAGGACCAGTTCACGCCGGAGTACATCTCCGGTGTGGTCAACGGTAAGTACGCGACGTACATCTCGGCGGCGTGGGCGCCCGGATACCTCACCGGCGCGGGCGTCGGCAAGGGCAAGGACACCGGCAAGTGGGCGGTGGCGCCGCTCCCGCAGTGGGACTCCGCCAGTCCGGTGCAGGTGAACTGGGGCGGGTCGGCCTTCTCGGTGACGAGCCAGGCGAAGAACCCCGAGCTCGCGGCGAAGGCGGCGTACGGCCTCTACGCCGACGACGAGTCGCTCAAGGACGGCTGGACCAACCAGATCATCTTCCCGCTGAACCTCAAGGCGCTCAACAGTCCCGAGTTCGTGGACCTGAAGGTGAACTTCTTCGACGGTCAGCAGGCGAACAAGGAGGTCTACGTCCCTGCGGCGAACGCCTACACGGGCATGACCTACAGCCCGTTCGGCCAGTACTACTTCGACTCCATGACGAAGCAGATCAGCGCGGTCATCGACGGCTCCGTCACCGGTGCGCAGGCGGCCGACAAAATCCAGGAAGACGTGGTGAACTACGCCAAGGAGCAAGGTTTCACCGTCAAGTAGACAACCCGGGTGGGCCACGCCGTCCTCGACCGGCCGGCCCACCCGTCACTCCCCAGCATCGACCCCCTCGGAGCCCAAGATGACCCTCCTGATCGAGGAGAGTGCATCGAGCACTCAAGAAAAAGCGCACAAGGTCCGCGGAAAGGTGCGCCTCCGTGAGCACCTCATGGGGTGGCTCTTCGTCGGGCCATTCGGGATCGTCTTCCTGGCGTTGCTCATCGCGCCGCTCGGGTACGCCCTGTATCTCAGCCTCTGGCAGAAGAAGCTGATCGGCGGCACCAGTTTCGTCTTCCTCGGCAACTACGTGAAGGCGTTCACCGACCCGACCTTCCTCTCCGGGGTGTGGTTCGTCGTCCGCTTCTCCCTGGTCGCCATCCCGCTGCAGATCCTCATCGCGCTCGCGATGGCCCTCATCGTGGACGCCGTGACCTCGCTGTTCACCCGGTTCTCCCGCCTCATGATCTTCCTCCCCTACGCCATTCCCACGGTCATCGGGGCGGTCATGTGGGGATTCCTGTACAGCAAGAGCTTCGGGCCGCTCACCGACTTCTTCGGACTGTTCGGGGCCCCCGCGCCCGACTTCTTCAGCAAGAACCTGATCTTCTACGGCCTGATCAACGTCGTCACCTGGCAGTGGGCCGGTTACTACATGATCATCTTGTACGCGGCGCTCCAGGGCATCGACCCGTCGCTCTACGAGGCGGCCCGGATGGACGGCGCCGGGAAATGGCAGATCGCGCTCCGGATCAAAATCCCGCTGATCGCCCCCGCGCTGCTGCTGATCCTGGTCTTCTCGCTCATCGGCACCCTGCAGTTCTTCAACGAACCACAGATCCTGCGATATCTGGCGGCCGGCACGATCGCACCGGGATTCACTCCCAACATGTACGCGTACCAGCAGGCGTTCGGGCTCGCGAACTTCAACTACGGATCGGCGATCTCCTTCGCGCTCGGCGGGGTCGTGTTCGTCTGCGTCTACGCGTTCCTGTTCTTCACCCGCAAGCGTAGGAGCTTCTTCTGATGACCGGCAGCGCCGGCGCACGCCGCCGTCCCCAGCGCCACCTTCCCCTGCAGATCTTCCTCGGCTTCCTGGTCGTGTATTTCCTGGTGCCGTTCTGGTGGGTCATCGTCAACAGTTCCAAGGACGCCCCCGGCCTGTTCGGCGGGAGCAACACGCTGTGGTTCGCCGACCAGGTCGACTACTTCGGCAACCTTCAGCGGCTGTTCACCTACGACGGCGGCATCTACGGCAGGTGGATCCTCAACTCCACGCTGTACGCGTTCGCGGGCGGGATCGGCGCCACGATCCTGGCCGTCATGGCCGGCTACGGATTCGCCAAATACCGGTTCGCCGGCAGGCGCTTCAGCTTCTCGGTCCTGCTCGGCGCGTTGATGGTGCCCGCGACCGCCCTGGTGATCCCCACGTTCATGATGTTTTCCGGGCTCGGCCTGACGAACACGATCTGGGCGGTGATCCTCCCGTCGCTGCTCAACCCGTTCGGCGTCTATCTGATGCACGTGTACGCGCGCGACGCGGTTCCCGACGAGATCCTCGACGCGGCGAAGGTCGACGGCGCGGGTGAGCTGCGGACGTTTCTTCAGGTAGCCTTCCCGCTGATGCGGCCGGCGGTGGTCACGGTGCTGCTCCTGTCCGCAGTGGCGTCCTGGAACAACTACTTCCTGCCGCTCGCCATGCTCTCCGACAACCGCCTTTTCCCCGTCACCGTCGGGCTCGGCCTCTGGCAGGGAATCGCCTCGGCGAACAATTCGGGCAGTACCTCCCTCTGGAGCCTCATCATCCTGGGCGCGCTCGTGTCGGTGATCCCGCTTGTCATCGCCTTCTTCACCCTCCAGCGGCACTGGCGCGGCGGACTGTCCGTCGGAGGCCTGAGATAGCCGCGGCCGGTCGTCCAGCAGTTGATCAGAAATGACAGAGAGGTGTGCCGATGTCGATGAGCAATCGCCCGCTGCGCAGCCAGGAGTGGTTCGGCGCGGAAGGGCGCAACGGGTTCATCCATCGATCGTGGATGCGCAACCAGGGGTTCGCGGACGACGTCTTCGACGGCCGCCCCGTGATCGGCATCGCCACCACATGGTCGGAGTTGACGCCGTGCAACGCCCATTTGCGCGACCTTGCCGAGTCGGTGAAGCGCGGGGTGTGGGAGAGCGGCGGCCTGCCGCTTGAGTTCCCGGCGATGAGCCTGGGGGAGCCGCTGATGCGGCCGACGACCATGCTCTACCGCAACCTGCTGGCCATGGAGGCGGAGGAGCTCATCCGGGCCAACCCGCTCGACGGGGTGGTGCTGCTGTCCGGCTGTGACAAGACCACACCCGGGCTGCTCATGGGCGCGGCCAGCGTCGATCTGCCGACTCTGATGATCACCGGTGGCCCGATGCTCAACGGCAAGTTCCGCGGCCGGGACATCGGGTCGGGCACCGACGTCTGGCGTTTCACCGAGGAGATGAGGGCCGGCCGGATGACGGCGGCCGACTGCGCCGAGGCGGAGGTCTGCATGTCCCGCAGCCGGGGGCACTGCATGACCATGGGGACCGCCTCCACGATGGCCTGCGTGACAGAGGCGCTGGGCGTCCAGTTGCCGGGGGCCGCGGCCGTACCGGCCGTCGACTCCCGGCGGTACGCGCTCGCGCAGGCCGCCGGGCGCCGGATCGTGGCCATGGTGGAGGAGGACCAGCGGCTGTCCACCGTGCTCACCCGCGAAGCCTTCGAGAACGCCATCCGGGTCAACGCCGCGATCGGCGGCTCCACCAACGCCGTGGTGCACCTGCTCGCGATCGCCGGGCGCCTCGGCGTCCCCCTGTCGCTGGAGGACTTCGACACGCTCACCGCCGAGGTGCCCATGCTGGTCAACCTCATGCCCTCCGGCGCCTACCTCATGGAGGACTTCGCGTACGCGGGCGGACTGCCGGCGGTGATGCAGGAGATCGCCTCTCTGCTGCACCTGGACCATGTCACCGTCAGCGGAAAGAGCGTGGCCGACAACATCAGCGGCGCCCAGTGCTGGAACCGTGAGGTCATCGGCACCATGGAGAAGCCGTTCCAGGCCGCCGGCTCGGGGACCGTCGTGCTGCGCGGGTCGCTCGCGCCGTCCGGGGCCGTCCTGAAGGTCTCCGCCGCCTCGGCCCATCTGCTCCAGCACACCGGACCGGCGCTCGTGTTCGACCGGATCGAGGACTACGTCGCCGCGGCCGACGACCCGGACATGGACGTCACCGCCGACACGGTCATCGTGGTCCAGAACGCCGGACCACGCGGCTACCCCGGCTTCCCCGAGGTGGGCAACATGCCCATGCCGCGGCGGCTGCTCAAGGAGGGGGTCACCGACATGGTCAGGATCTCCGACGCCCGCATGAGCGGCACGGGGTACGGCACCTGCGTCCTGCACGTGGCCCCGGAGGCGTCCGTGGGCGGTCCGCTCGCACTCGTGCGTACCGGCGACCTGGTTCGGGTCGACGTTCCGGCGCGGAGTCTGGACCTGCTGGTCGACGAGGCGGAACTGGAGCGGCGCCGCGCCGCCTGGCAGCCTCCGCAGCCGGCCGCCACCCGGGGGTGGGCGCGGCTGTACAGCGAGCACGTGCTGCAGGCCGACAAGGGTGCGGACCTGGACTTCCTCGTCGGCGGCAGCGGCAGCGCCCCGCCCCGTCACTCACACTGACCGGTCACCGCCGGTGATCGTGGTCCTCGGCGAGAGCGAGGTCGGCGATGACGAGGAGATAGGTGACGTCGGCCGGCTTCTCGCCGAATCGCGGGTGATCGGGTATCCGGCGGTAGGCGCGGGCGGGTCCGGCGATCGTCGTGTGCTCACGCTGGGTCCAGTGACATGTGGCGAGCAGAGACGGCAGATCGTCCGGCAGGAACTTCGCGCCCGTGCCGGCCACCCGAGCGGCGCTCCGCGCCGAGCGCGCGAGGGTGTCCAGGATCAGCACGCTTCCTGGTGCGGACAGACTTGCGGCAGTGCGCAAGAGGCGAGTCGCCGCGCCATGGTCGAGGTACATCAGCAGCCCTTCGGCTACCCACACCGAGCGGCGAGACGGCTCGAACCCGGCGTGGACCAGATCCCGTGACCAGTCGCCGCCCAGGTCGGTGGTGACGTCGGTGACGCTTCGAAGCGGTGTCGGCATCGTGGCCAGCACCGCTTCCTTGTGTTGCTGCACCGACGATTGATCGAGTTCGAACGCACGCGTACCGGCGGGCAGCTGCAGCCGGTAGGGACGTGTGTCGAGGCCGGCGCCGAGCTCGACCAGTTGTCCGGTCCGCTCCGTCAGCTCGGCGGCGACGGCGTCGTCGAACCACCGGGTGCGCAGCGGAAGCAGCACGTCTTCGCGCTGGTCACGTGCCTCCTTACGCCGCAACAACTCCCGGCCGCGGTCGCCCGCGAGGGCGCTCGCCCACGGATCCTGGAACAGGCGGTCGGGGCGAGCCGTCTCGCGGGCGCGTACCGCGGCCGTCCAGTACGCGCTTGCCGCGGCGATGTCGGCGGAGGTCATGGAGCCGCGCCCTTCCGGCCGACATCGGCACGTCGGCCATACCCGGAATCCGCAACCGGTCGCCGGAAATATACGCCCTTTCCGGCCGATTACCTGCTGAGCCGGTCGGGTGGGACAGTGAGCAGTATGAACACCGTCCTGAATGTCATCTGGCTGATCTTCGCCGGCCTGTGGCTCGCAATAGGTTACGCCGTGGCGGGGATCGTCTGCTGCGTCCTCATCGTCACCATCCCGTTCGGCATCGCGTCGTTCCGGATCGCGGGCTACGCCCTGTGGCCGTTCGGCCGTACCGTCGCCGACAAGCCGTCCGCCGGCGCATGGTCGGTCGTCGGCAACGTCATCTGGCTGCTCGTCGCCGGGATCTGGCTGGCGATCGGGCACATCGTCACCGCGATCCCGCTGTTCATCTCGATCATCGGCATCCCGCTGGGGATCGCGAACCTCAAAATGATCCCGATCTCGCTGATGCCGCTGGGCAAGGACATCGTTCCCGTAAGCCGCACCTAGGTGTCGGGGATCAACCGCGCGCCGTGCCCGGGAACGACCGACCTGCCGAAGGTGTTGGGCCAAGGCGCTCGGCAACAGGCACGTCATGACGGGTAATCTTCAGCGGTCCGATGTCCCGATAGGGATCTTGAGGCCCTCTTCCGCGGCCAGCACGACACCGCCGAACGCGAGTTGAGCTGCGGCCACGGAAGCGCCCCGGTCGTTGCCAGGCCAAAAGTGGGTGAGCATCAGTCGGCGGGCGCCCGCCCGGCTGGCCCAATGACCTGCCTCGGCGGAAGTCAGCAGATTGCGTGCGGGGCGGCTGGTCTCGCCGTCCCGGTCGGTGGCCTCGACGATGAACAGATCGGCGCCGCGGCCGAGTTCGGCCAACAGGGGAGTGGGGCCGGTGTCCCCGGAGTAGGCCAGGGCAATTCCGCCCGCCTCTAAGCGGATTCCTGCATTGAGTACGTAGTGCGGGAGCGACAGTCCTGTCAGGTCAAAGGGACCCGCCCGGTAGCTTCCGGGCAGCGGATACACGTCGAAGACCGCGTGCAGGTCGACGTCGGGTTCCAGGCCGCCGATACGGTCGAGCACGCCGGGCGGGCAGTACAACGGCAACTTCGGTGCACCGGTGTCACCGTACAACCGCATCCGAAACAGCCCATGCAGGTCGATGCAGTGGTCAGGGTGCTCGTGGGTGATGACGACGGCGTCTATTGCACCGTCTGGCCAGTGTGCGAGTAGCCGAGGCAGCGTGGCGTAACCGAGGTCGAGCACCAAGCGGTAACCGTCCCAGTCCACTGCGAAACCACTACAGGCACGACCCGGTTCGGGAAAGGCGCCACAACTGCCGAGGACGCTGACTTGTCGCATCTGCAAAGAATGTCAGACCGTGCCAGCCGTCTCCCTGGCCTGAGCTTGCACACGTGGAGCGGGTGATGGGAATCGGTCCCGCGCTGTCAGCTTGGGAATCGGTTAGGGAACTTCCCCTTGTGATCAGAAACGAGGACGTAGCTCAGCGCTGACCGAGTGACCGTGAGTTCCTGTGAAACACCGCTGATGACCGTTCGTTCTGGCACGTATCCGGCACGTGGTCCAGCATCATAATTCGGTGGCATCCGGAGGCCGAGTGCTAGACGATCCGGTAATGACTACCTCGGATGCGAATGAATCCGCTCCCGCGCGGTGGACGAAGTCGACGGTGTACCTCGACATGTGGGTAGACCCGGACGACGACCCCCGCGAGACCGATGTCGGGGCGGTCGACGAACGCGGCGTACTTCTCGACTATCTGCGCCATTACCGGCTGACCCTGGAAATGAAATGCGCGGGCCTGGATGCCGAGCAGCTTGCCCGACGATCCGTACCACCGTCCACGATGTCTCTGCTGGGGCTGGTGCGGCACCTGACCGAGGGGGAAAGACACCTTCGCCGGGTCATGGCCGGCGAAGACGCGCCGAAGCTGTACTGCACCGACGATGACCGTGACGGCGACTGGAACGGCGCGATCGCCGACCCCGCAGTCGTGGAGGACGCCTGGCGGCGGTGGCGAGCCGAGGTAGAGCTCACCGACCAGTTCGTGGCCGGAGTCGCCGACCTCGGCACCTGGAACGCAGGCGTCTCCGACCTCGGCCCCGACGGGGCCAACCTGCAGCTTCGCGACATCCTGGTCGCGCAGATCGCGGAGTACGCACGGCACTGCGGCCACGCCGACCTCCTTCGCGAGCGCATCGACGGCCGTGTCGGCCAGTAAGCGCCGTTGGACAGAGGTATGGCCGAAAGCCAGTTGCCCGTGACGAGCGAAGGGCCGCGGAAACGGCCGAGGCCCAGGCCGGGACGCGCTTTCTGACCGCGGCCTTCGTTTAGTGCGGCTACTTATCTTGCTGTCCGAGCTGGGAACGTGCAGGTCAGAGTTGGCCGAGTCACCGTGAGTCCCCGATAGTTCCCGCTGATCGCCGACCGAACGGGCACGCAACGGGCACGCCGCGCTGCGTCCCTGCCGCTGGCGATATCGCGAGCGTAGACTTGGGACATGAGCGCCGGGCATGCGCATGAGGAGCTTCATCACCTGGTTGACCGGCTGTCGCCGGACCAGGCGGGCCGGCTGCTGCGGTTGGTCAAGACAGATCCGGAACTGGCTGAGGCCGCGAACGAAGATCTGCCGGAACCGGTACGGCGTCGCCGGCTGTCGATCGCGGGGATCGGCGCATCTGGAGAGGGCGATCTGTCGGAACGGGTCGAAGATCTGCTGGCGGAGCGATTCAATCGGTCGGTGTGACCGCTACGCTCCTGGACACAGGGCCGCTGATCGCCGTTGTCGATCGCGACGACAAGCACCATGCCTCGTGTGTGCGTCTCCTCGAGCAGTTGGCAGGGCCGTTGCTCCTTCCTTCGACCATCCTGATCGAGGCTGGTTGGACGATCAACAGACATATGGGACCGGCCGTACAGGCGCAGTTCCTTGATCTCGTCACGGAGGAGTTCGAGCTGGTCGATCTGCTTGCCGCTGACGTACGACGTATGGCCGAACTCGTCCGGCTCTACAAAGACGCTCGTCTCGATCCTGCCGATGTATCCGTGGTCGCAATCGCCGAGCGTCTGGGAATCACACAAATCGCGACGATCGACCGGCGCGATTTCGGCCTGATCCGGCCCCGGCATGTGGCGGCGTTCAAGCTGCTGCCAGAGGTGCTCGCTTAGATCTTGAAGCGGGTGACGGATTCGAACCCGCGCTGTCAGCGTGGGAATTGCATTGATCACGCCTCGTAGAGCGGCTGTCCTACGCGTACCGGTCAGCGGCGCGCACGCCTTCGCCTCCTGATCGCCCCGTCTGCCGTCGACCCGCCCGAAGGAGAAGCGGGCCAAGGCCTGCTCGGCTTGTCCCGGGTCGATGGCGGGCGAGGTAATCGGGCTCCTACCTCAGCCAACAATGGCCGGCCACGAGAAGCGGGCCTTTGGCAATCACCCAGGAGCCGGAGCGCCCCCGCCGGAGGCACAAACTGAGAGCCTCGATGTGTCGAGGCGGTTGCTGCGAAGCGGCGAGGAGTAAGGGCTTGGGAGGGCACATGCGGGGCAGAACGAGCACTGACATCGTTGAGCTGGGCACCGATGTTGTGGTCAAGCGATACCGATCATGAAGTTACGGTGAGCCTGAACGCGAGTGGCGGGCCTTGCGATTGCTCGACGAGTACGTGCCGGAGGTGGCGCCGGTGCCTGTGCGTGTGGATCTTAATGCGAACCCGCTCACGGTGGTGATGTCACGGCTGCGTGCGAGAGCCCTGGAAGGTTCAAGCCGTAGGCCCGCCGCCGCCCTTGATCTATGTGAACAATTCGGCAACGCCGCTGCGTCTATGGAGGAAGGCTGGGCGTCAAGACCGGCGTCTGCTCGATGCTGGAGGATCTTGACACTTCCCGATCGCTTTCGCCGAAAAGCCTGCCGATGGACAACCAAGCCCTGACCCGCTTCGGTGAGCTCGTCCAGGCAGCAGCCGAGCTGCGCCCCCTGGAGTTGGCCGAACTGCATGAGATCGGTGGTGTGCTGAGCGAGGTGATCCTTACCGCCGCCGCCCTGGCCATTCGTGTGGAAGCCGAGAGCGCGACCCTGGGGAAGCGGTACGTTCTGCGCGATACGACCGGCGACACCGACCCGGAGGCGCGTTTGGCCGAGGTTCGGCAGCGTATGAGACGGATGGTTGATCTCCTGCATAAAGCCGATCTGCACGCCCGCCGCTCTCACGCCGCGATCAACCGCATCGTGCAGACCGACCCCGACGCCGCCACGGGCCAACGGGAATCGAACCCGCGCTGTCAGCTTGGAAAACCTTCCGAGATCACGCCCTCTGCCCTGGGGAAGGGTTCACCTGGATGAAGGCCGGTCGAGTGGCCGTGAATCCCCGCGGCTTCCCGCTGCGTGCCAACCGAACGGGCACTACCGGAGGGCGCGTGCCATCCCGAACGAGGTTATGCGCTGGTACATGGAGACTCCGAGGAGGTCGAGCGCTGTCGCCGGTCTGATCAAGCCCTGCGAAGGCGAGATGTAGGCGGCAGGCGACCACTTGACCTGGGTCGATGGCGAAAGGGCGGCGCCTTCCCACTCTCCGCTAACCGGGGTTCATCCTCCGGATACGAATGCCATGATGTCGTCCACCGCGTCGCACAGCCTGCCGAAGTGACGGTGCGCTCCGTCCACGGCAACAGGCGTGTTGACGTTCCACACGGTCATCCCGGCCATCAACCCGGCCTGCACGCCGGAAGGAGCGTCTTCGACGACAAGGCAGTGCTCCGGTGCGACACCGAATAGCCCGGCGGCCAGCAGGTAGGGATCGGGTGATGGTTTGCCCTGCTCGACCGCGGCCGCGTCCACGATCACCTCCGGTATCGGTAGCCGGGTGCGAAGGAACCGCCCGCGGACCCTGTGGGCGTAGTTCGAGGTCACCAGCGTCCATGATCCAGTCGGTAGTCCGTGCAGAAGCCTGGACGCCCCGTCGAAGCCCGTGTAGGCGCCGGAACGCACGTCTTCGTCCTCCAACGCGTGCAGTGCCATCAGGCAGGTGTGGGGATCCAGGTCTGGTGCGACAGCGGCGAAGGTCTCCATCGGCCGGGTCCGAAGCGCCACACGGTAGACCTCCTCGGGGTCCAGAGCATGTTGCGCCGCCCACATTTTCCAGACGCGACGCTGGTTGTCCAAAGCATCGATCAACGTGCCATCGACGTCGAAGAAGACGCATCTCGCGGGTCGCTGAGGCGGAGAGGCAGCGGACACCTGCTGATCATTGCAGTTGCTCAATGACTCCTGAAAGAAGCCAACCTCCGAGTGGTGCGCGCAGCTCGCGACCTGCTGCTCGGCGCCGGGCGCCAGATCTCCGGCTGTAGCTGTGCGACGTAGGCACCATCTGATACGACACCTGGGCCGCCTGGTGCTCGCCCAGCAGCCGGTCGAAGATGCGCTTGACGGTGTGACGATCAAGCCCCTTCATGCCGTCGGCGCCCTGGTTCTGCGGCTCCATAGCTCACGCCAGGCGAAGTTTCGACGAAGGCGAAACGAGTGGCGGCCGAACCGTCACGAACGAATCATGTCCGCCATGTGGGCTTCACTCCGCTACTGGGGGACTGCGCTGCTGGGACTGGCTGCCCTCCCCGCCATCGTCATCGTCACGCAGGCTACCGGTGATCTCACTCCCGTACGCGTACCCGTCTGGGAGGTCCTCCGGGCGGGTGTGATGCTGCTGGCGGGGGCGTGGGCGGGCGGCCGGGCCCAAAGCCGCGGCATCGGGCGGATCCTCCTGCTCAGCGGGGTGCTGGGCGTCGTCCAGCTGATGTGCGAGCTTCCGGGCCTCGTCATCGTGTCTGACGGAACCTCCGCGAGCTGGGAGGAGTGGCTGCACTACTGGATCTGGGTCCCGCAGGTCATGGCTCCGCTGCTGCTCGCGACCGCGATCTTCCCTGACGGGCGTCCGGCGCTGCCGATCGCCGTGACGTTCTCGATTCTCGCCAGCGTGATGACCTCGTTCACGGTCGCGACCTACAACTGGCCGCGTAGCGATGGAGGCGCCGGCTACAACCCGGTATTGATGTTCTTGCGGCTCCCTCCATACCCGTCGATCGTAATCACCCTGGTCATCGTCCTGGTGGCCGCCGCCTTTGTGCTCGCATCCCTGGTCATCCGATGGAAAGCGGGCGAGGCGGCCGTACGGTGGCCCCTGCTCTATCCTCTCGCCGCGCTGCTCTTCGGCATCGTGTACGCGCTGTTGCACCCCGCGCTGCCCGCAGCTGCCGGCGACATCTGGGAGGTGTTGCCCCCGGTCTACTGCGCCGCCCTGGCCCTCGCCGTACGCCCTCTGCCCGGCATCCGTCGTCTGAGGTCGCCGTAGGAAAGGGTCGGCGACGGCTTCGAAGGCCGGGCGACGGCTTCGGCCGAAGCGAAACCTCCAGACGGTTCGTCGGTCAGCGGCGCATCCAGCGAGTCAGTGAGGAGAAGCCTGACGGTCTGGTCTTCGTGGCCAGCACCGAGCGCAGCTTCGCTCCGTCGCGGTCACGCGAGGGTTTGGGAAGACGATCAGGAAAGCCGGTCTTCGGGCAAGTGAGCTTTCGCTGTGAGAGCAGGTGACGGGAATCGAACCCGCGCTGTCAGCTTGGGAATTGCATTGATCACGGCCCGTACGGGCGTTGAGCTGGGCGCGAAGCCGGTCATGAGTGGCCGTGGTTGCCCCCTCGTTCCCCTGGCTGATTGCACGCTAATTGCACGACGATCAAGTGCATCAATCCGTCGCTGTTCGATCAGCTAGGGAAGTTGCTCTCGGAGCGTCAGCCACTGGTCAAGCCTTCTCGCCGCCGGCGTCGTCGACAAATAGTCCCGGATGTACTGGGCTGGCCCCAGCAGGTTCTTGCACCGGCGGAGGGCCAGGATCTCTGTCCGGGGCCGCTGTCGCCAGGTGGTGGCCCACTCTGTGGCTTGCTCCAGTTGCAGAGGGAGGGCCGCCAGGATGTCAGAGGCGAGTGCGTCGGGGTTCCACAGGGATGAGCCCATGGGGCCGAGGTCGCTGATCAAACCTGCGCGCAGGTAGAAGCGGCTTACGCTGGCGCTGGTCGTATCTAGACCTGCGGCCTCGGCTCTGCCAAGCGCGTACATGGCCGTCTCTGCCCACACTCGCTGTCCTTCGCCCCGCTCGGGTTGACGGGCGTAGAAGTTGTTCAACTCCCAGACGCCGAGCCAGTAGTTGATGAGGGTGGAAGGATCGTCGACCACGAGGTCACTTTCTCATGCGCGGCGCGCAAGCCTCCGGCTGCCTGATCATCCCGTGTGCCGTCGACCCGCCCGAAGGGGAAGCGGACCCGACGGCCTTGTCTGCTCGGCTTGTCCCGGGTCGATGGCGGGCGAATGATCAGCCCCCTACCTCAGCCATTTACGGCCAGAGGTCGGGCGGCGAGCCTTGGCGATCACCCCGGAGCCGAAGCGCCTTCGCCGGAGGCGTTCATAGGCTGCATCTGCTGTGGCGTCAGAAAGATGTCCAGCAGTACAGATGGTGGCGGTGCTGGGTTGCTCGTACTGCCAGGCCGCGTAGATCTTGGAGTAGCTCGGTGAGTTCGGCCGGGTCTGCGAGGCCCCAGAACTCCTCTGTCTGGGACCAGGGGTGTGCTACAGCGCGGATCTGGTCATCGGTGGCGGTGGCGAGTGCTGAGGTGAACTCGTCCGTAACGGTCAGGACTCCCTGTCCTCCGTCGTCGCTGAATCTCAGCATGGCGGCGTGCCTGGGCCGCGCGGTGACGTCCTCGTATCGGCTGCCGGTGAGCAGTGCCTCCAGGGTCCCCATCATCACGTGCGGGTCGATGTTCTTGAGTTCGGCGCTGTCTTTCGGCTCTATGCCGGGGGGCGGGCAGGTGGGACCTGCTGGCCAGTCGTAGACGTCCGCAGCTTCGTCGTCCGTGGCTGCCCTGAAGTAGTCGAAGAAGACTCCCATGGTCGGGCAGAGTGCCAGGAACAGGGGCTTACTGTCATTACTGCACTGGCCACAGGGCGGCCTGGCATTGCAGGCCGCGGCTCAGCTGATGAATGGACATTGGTGGCTCTTCACAGACGAAGGTGTAGTCGCGGCCTGAAGCCGCCGGTCTCGAGCAGGGACCTGGCGATGTAGTTGGTGAGGTTGCGGAAGCCTAGAGCGGAGCCGCGTAGGTGTTCGAGTCGTCCGTTGATCGCTTCGGTGGGTCCGTTGCTGGTGCCTGCCCGGTAGAGCGGGTCGTCCTTGCGGCCGCGGTGGCCATGGATGCCCTGCTGGATCCGGCGCCGGCACTGGTCGAGCGCCTCACCGGCCAGCCGCACGACGTGGAAGGGGTCCGTCACCGCGACCGCGTCAGGGAGCTCTTCGGCGGTGGCGGTCTTGAAGCCGGTAAACCCGTCCATCGCAACGACGTCGACCCCGTCGCGCCAAGCCTTGGGTCGTTCGGCCAGCCAGGTCTTGAACGCCTGCTTGGAGCGGCCCTCGACTATGTCCAGCAGCCGCGCCGGTCCGGTGCCGTCACGGATCCCGGTGAGCTCGGTGATCACGGCGACGTACTTGTCGCCGCGGCGGGTATGTCGCCACACGTGCCCGCAGCCGACGCACCGGTAACGGCGGATCGTGACCAGCAACATCGTGGGACGCCACCCGAACGGCTCGTGAGCAAGGCGCCTGGTCACGGTGTCCCGCGGCGATCGTGAAGAGCCGGACAGGTGATCACCCCGGGTAAACAAACGTCGCCCGGATTATCGAGCCTCGGGCGCAACCGCGGTACTTTGGGGCGGTGATCGTCCGGTGGCGTTTGGCCTGTCAGGCGCGGTCGTGGAGAGTGATCTGGTAGCCGTCGGGGTCGGCGAAGGTGAATGTCCGACCGAAGGGGCCGTCGATCGGTGCGGAGACGATGGTGTGACCGTCGGCAACGAGAGCATCGTGAATGGCCTGGACGTCTGTGGCGTGGAGCCAGATCGCGGCACCGATGCCGGGCTGAGCAGCGGATGCGAGATCGGTGCCGGGAACGATGTCGCGGAGTGCGAACGCGATCGGCTTCGTCTCGAAGACGACGGCGTGCGGAGGTCCGGCCTGCGAGCGGACGAGGCCGAGGTACTGCTCGTAGAACGCCTGCGAAGCGTCGAGGTCGCGCGCTTGGAGCGAGATGAAGTCGGGGCCGGTGGCGGGCATGATGCTCCTTCTCTTCGTGTCAGTTTTCTGACACGGCCTAACCTATGTCAGGATACTGACATGAGTCAAAACGGTGTCGGCATCGACCTGGACAAATCACTGGGCTACTTGCTGAAAGAGGCTTCGAGCGCGCTCCGCGCAGCCATGGAGGAGGTGCTGCGGCCGCTCGGGATGAGCGTGACGCACTACTCCTGCCTCGAGCTGCTGGCTCAACGACCGGGCTTGTCGAACTCCGAGCTCGCACGGGGCGCGTTCGTGACACGGCAGACGATGAACGTGCTGCTCCAGGCCCTGGAACGAGACGGCTACGTGACCAGGCCTGCGGAGGCACCCGTCGGGAAGGTTCTTCCCACGCGGCTCACGCCTCGCGGCCGACGGAGCCTCGAGAAGGCGACCATAGCGGTCCGGTCCGTCGAGGTCAGAATGCTGGCCGGCATGACCGAGACCGAGCAGTCAGACGCGTTCCGGATCCTGCAGAGCATGATCCGTTCCCTGCGCGATGGCAACGACGGTGCATAGCTCGTTCCCCGGCGCACGTCTCGTCGCGCCCGGATAGGAGTGCAGCCGAGCATGAAATCCCTGCAGGCGACCTCGAAAACCGTCTTCTGCGATGAGCCACATTGGTAGGTGGTTCCAGTCGGAGGGCCCGAGCTGCCGGCGGCAGGGACCGGCCCCCAGGCTTGGCTCACATCGGCGGGAACCATGGCAGTGTGTCGGACTTGGTGTGGGATGAGGTGAGGAGTTTCTTCGATCTTGATTTGATGGGAACGCTGCCGGATGTGTGGGTTGCGAATGCCTCGGTTGAGGACTGGCAGGCGGTCCTCGATCTGATCGAAGCTCGTGGCTGGTCGCGCGAGTATCTCGAGGGCGACGTCGTCAAGCCGCTCCCTCGCGCTACGCAGGGGAATCGAACCCGCGCTGTCAGCTTGGGAATTGCATGGATCATGGCCGTTAGGGGCACCACCTGGGCTTGGGGTCGGTCACGAGTGACCGTGGTTGCCCCCTCGTTACTCTCCTTGATGGCCCGCTAATGGCCCGGCGAACTGCCTGTGGGCTGGGCTGCGGTGAACTGCCGGCCGTCTGCTACTCCTCGACGATCCAACCTCGGGCGAGGCTGCGGAGCAGATCTCGGACTAGCCCTGATGCGCATGGTGTCGGCTGCTTGCTCTACCCGCTGCATGATTGCGGGGATGATTTCGACTCGATGTCCGTCCTGATCTGTGTACGCTTCGAAGTCCGGTTCGGGCTGGAAGCACCCCCACCTATGCCTCATAGGCGCCCCTCTCGGGTTCGTGCACATGGGTCGGTGTGCGGAACTCACACTGCGGGACCGCAGGAGCCGTCATGGCTCTGACAACCACTGACGGCTGAGCACAGAGCAGGCGGCTGCTGACGACGCAGACCCCGGATGACCCGTCGATTTGCCTGATAAGGCGGGGCGGACGTTGCACCATGCGAACCGCAACATCCTGGGGGCTGGTGATCCACTGTCTGGGCATCGGGCTGGATCGCGGGCCCAGGCTCATACGTAGTCGCACTCCGGATTCGGCCTCGACGTCGCGTCGATGATGTCGTCGAGCCTGTCCCGGGCGATAATCAGCTCGGCGATCTGCGTGTTGATCCGGTCCCGCTCCGCCGCCAGCCGTTCCCGAGATTCCGGCGTGCTCACCTTGGCGTCGACGCACGGCAAGAGCTCCGCGATCGTCTTGCTGGACAGTCCCGCGCCGTACAACTGCTGAATCAGCCGCACGCGGTTGACCGCCGCGTTTTCATAGAGCCGCTGCCCGCTTTCACTACGCGTCGAGGCCAGCAACCCCTGCTCCTCGTAGTACCGGAGCGCCCGCACACTCACGCGCGTCATGCTCGCCAGGTCCCCGATCCGCACAGTGATCCCCCTCACAATACTTGCCTCTGACGTCAACGTTAGGTTTTAGCGTAGTGACATGCAGATCAACGGCACAAAAGCCCTCGTGACCGGCGCCAATCGCGGACTCGGCAAGGCGTTCGCCGAGGCTCTCCTCGCCCGCGGCGCCATCACTGTCTACGCCACCGCCCGCCGCCCCGACCACATCAACATCCCCGGCGTCGTGCCCCTCCAGCTGGACATCACCGATCCGACGTCCATCGAAGCCGCGGCCACCGAGGTAGGCGAGCTCGACATCCTCATTAACAACGCCGGCATCTCCACAGACGCCCCCTTGCTCGGCCCCTCCACGGAAAACGTCCGCCGCGAGTTCGAGACCAACTTCTGGGGCACCCTCAACGTCACCCGGGCCTTCGCCCCTAGACTTGCTGGCGGCGCGATCCTCAACGTCATCTCGGCGCTGAGCTGGTACACCTTCGCCCCCGCCAGCAACGGCTACGCCGCATCAAAAGCGGCGGAATGGTCTCTCACCAACGGCGTCAGACTTGAACTGGCCGACCAGAAAACCCAGGTCACCGCCTTGGCCCTGGCCATAGCCGACACCGACATGATGGCCGCCTACGACATACCCAAACTCCCACCCCACGAGGTGGTCACCATGGCCCTGGACGGTCTGGAAGCGGGCAAACTCGAAGTGATCGCCGACAGTCCCACCGCCAACGTCAAGGCCTCCCTCTCGCGCGACCCCGCCCTCTTTTATGCTGACATCGCCACCTCCCTCTTCGGCTGACACCCTTTCCCTCTGAACTGCGGCAATCTCCGGGGAGGATGCTGATTTCCCAGCCAGGGCAGGGTCATCGTGCAGCTTGGCAGTGAGCTTCGTTCGTCGCCCGTGACCTGGCTCTTTTCCGCGCGGCGCGCACCGGCGTAGGTGGCGGTGCGGCGTTGTGTGCGGCGAGTGCGTCGGGGGCGGCATGGTGGACGTGCGCTGGGCGACCCAAGTCGCCGCCTTGATCTGGACGCCGGGATCGTGCGTGTGCGGGCGGCCTTCGTCGAGCGCTCCACGGGTGAAGCGCTCAGGTCCGCCGCGGTGCGGCCGGTCGCCACCGTCGGGGAACTTCGAACAGCCACGTCGCGCGCACTGCGAGCAGCCCACGGTGGATCGCCAGGCTCAGGCCGATCACCACGGCGGTCAGCAGAATCGGATACTCCGCCACCGTAAGCGCCTGTCCGTCGCCACCCAGCCCGGCCATCGGACCAACGAGGAACCCGTGCAGCAGGGCGAGCAGCGGCATGTGGATGACGTAGATCGGCATACAGAGACTGAACTGTTGACCGTCAGCGCCCCCGATCCTGGCCGTCTTGGAGACGCGGGGGCCGCGCGCAGGATCTACGTGAGTGTCTGCGTGAGTTCATTATGGTGTTCGGTGTACAGCACGTGGCCGCGGGCCCCGTTTACCAGAGGCGCGTACGGCGGGACATGGCCACACTCGACATCAGCGATGATCGGTACGGCGAGGCCGCCGAGTGCGTCGAGCACCGCCTCATGCTGGGTGAGCGAGTCGATGCCCGGGGCCCGGGTGCGGCCGACGAGCACGGCGTTCGCGTTGGTGAAGAATCCGGCCATCCGCATCCGGTGCAGGTTCCTGCAGATGGTCGCCGCGTCATCGGCGGACGCCTCGATGTAGACGAGCAGCCCTTCGGGGGCCGTGGTCGTTGCGAAGGACGCGATGTCGCCGTACGGCGTACCGGTGAGGTTGCACAAGGTCCCGATGCACCCTGGTTCCCCGCCCGTTCTGGCACTCATCTGGCGCGGATCCGGCCATATAGGGCCGCTGACCTGGGTGGGGCCGGTTGTGAGTAATCGGGGCCGACCCCTCGTCAGCGGTCCCTGTGCCTGAGGTCTGTCGGTCGACTTGTGAACAAGCAATCACGGTAGGTTCTCACCGCTCCGGCCCGCCGCGGCGCCAGGACGATGGCATCGTCCGGCCGAGGGGCTTGTAGTAGCTGAGCAGGATGGTCACGAGCAGCACCCCGGAAGCTCCCCCGGAGTCCTCGACCAGCCCGTAGGTGTCTGAGGGAACTCCTCCGGCCAGTGCCACACCGGCGGCCGTGGAGAGCGTGGGCACGAGAACGAACACGGCCAGCAGCGTGCCGCCCGCGGTGAAGACCAGCGAGATGAGCACCCACCAGTAGCGCAGCAGCCCCCACGGGGTGAGCAACCCCAAGGCGACGCCGGTGGAGAGGGCGAGCAGCGCCAGGGGCAGGACGAGGAACTCGCCGAGCATGTATCCGGCCGGATAGACGGTCAGCGGGTTCGACCCCTGCCACCCCGCGACGGCCAGAGCGAGTACGGCGGCGTCGGCACCCAGCAGTCCCAGCGAGGCGACCACATGCACGATCCGCAGGGCCTTGCGCCAAGGCGGTGACAACCGCATCCTGGGCCGGCCGTGGGGCTCACGCCTGCCTGCCGGCCGTTCTCCCGCCTGCTCTGGGAACCGGGGGTCGGCGGTGCTGTTCACTGGAGGTCCCTTCCTGGTCGGTCACGACGCGTGCTGCGGGTGGCGCCAGAAGGCGCACTGGTGACTGCTCATGAAGTTCACCGGATGCACACCTTGCGGACCGGACGCGAGCGAGAGGACCGTACCGCCGGAGTGGTAGGCCGCCCAGTGGGGTAGCCCCGGCAGGTTGGGATCGCCAGTCGCGGCGAAACGCGTCCAGTAAGCGATCATGTCGCGTGACAGCCTCTCCTGTGCGGGAGAGAGCGCCAGAGGCGGGTTAGGGCCCTCCATGAGGTACGGCAGCTCGGCCGCGTGCCCGGCTCCGAGCGGGAGGCCGACGATCTCCTGCCCCGAGTTCTCGGCGAACTCGAAGGCATAGACGGGGGCACGCCAGGCCGCCGCGTCGTCCGCCGGAAGCTGCGAGCAGGCGCCCAGTTTCGCGCCCCAGTCGGTCAGCACGGTGGCCAGTGCGAGGCTCGGTGTGGGGAAGCCGGCGACCGGATAACGATCGAGCACGGCGTCGGCGTCGTCCCTGAATAGGTCGGCGAGAATCTCCGGATACTGCTGTGCCGTCACGGGTCGGCCCTGCGCGTCGAACTGCACCGCCACGAAAGGCCGCATCTCGTCATGGGTAGCCCCCTGAAGGAGGGGGACCGGCGCGGCCAGGCCGCGGCGCAACGCCTCCAGCGGCTGCGTCGGCAGCGCAGGCGTGCCCGCCGTGAAGATCCAGGGCATGTCACCGATGCGGGCGGTCGCGGTGAAGACCTGATCGGAGCCGATGGGGAGCAGTTCGGCCACGGGCTTGGCCCGCAGGCACGTCGCAGTCCGGGTGGCGCACCCGAGGTCGGCGGCGATCTTCGTGGCCCGCGCCCGCGCCGCCGCCCGGGTGACGAAGGCGTTGCCGCAGGGGCCGCTCTCCACGATCGCCTTCTGGAACAGGCCGCGCGATCCAGGCGCTGCCAGATGGGCGCACACGCTGAAACCGCCCGCCGATTGGCCGAAGATCGTCACGTTGGCGGGATCGCCGCCGAAGGCCGCGATGTTGCGCCGCACCCAGCGCAGTGCCGCCTGCTGGTCGGCGAGCGCGTAGTTGCCCTCGTACGGGTCGCTCATGGCCGGATGGTCCAGGTAGCCCAGGGCTCCCAGCCGGTAGTTGAGTGTCACCGTGACGACCTTCCCCTGGGTGGCCATCCGGCTCAGGTCGTACTCGCTGCCCGCGCCCGCCACGAACCCGCCGCCGTGGATCCAGACCATGACGGGAAGCCGCTCGTCCGGCCGGGAGGCAGGCGTGGTGACGTTGAGGAACAGGCAGTCCTCATCGCCGAGCGGCTGCGGTGGCCGATCGGGGCCGCCTCCGTCAAGCTGGGGGCAGGGACTGCCAGGTTTGGTGGCGTCACGCACGCCTGCCCACGTCGGCGCGGGGCCCGGTGCCCGCCACCGCCGATCGCCGGTCGGCGGCGCCGCGTACGGGATCCCAGAGAACGTCCGGTGGTCGGAGCCGCGGAGACCGTGCACGGCGCCCTGGGCGGTTCGCACGAGGGCCGGATCCTGATCGCCTGCCACCCGTGCATGGGCCACGCCTCCGCCCAGCGGAACCATCAGGACGGCGGCGAGGACAAGCAACAGCGGCTTTCTACGCATGCGGCCAGACTTTCGGCTTCCGGGTTGTTCCGCGTCGTCTCGTCGGCGGTCCCGCGACTACGTCTCCTGTCGTATGCGAAACAGGGGACGGCTCCGAGAGCGCGCACGATCTTCCGCACGGCCTTCCTGATCACCTGCATGCGCGCAGGGGGTGCGGCCGGCGGCGAAGTCGCGCGCGTCGACCATCTGGAAGGCGCGGTCCGGGTCGCCGGGGGCCAGCACCTTGCCGCCCCGCGCCATCCGGTCCAGCCACCACAGCAGGCGGCCCACGTTCTCGTACGGGCCGACGAGCAGGCCGCAGTTGAGGATCAGCGAGCGGTCCGCGCCGAAACGCTCCAGCACCGCGCGTTCGCACCCGGCCTTCAAGTGGTTGCCTGCGGGCTGGCCGGGCGGGGTGTCGGCAGGACAGGGGCACGTGAGGGAGTCCTCGTTCACGGGGCGCTCACCCCAGTCCGAGAACGCGTGGATGGAGGAGACGAACGTGTAGTGGCCGGCGCGCTCGCGTGGGAGCCCGGCGGAGAGCAGTACGTCGCTCGGCTGCTCCCCGGAGGTGTCCACCACCGCATCTCAGCTCCGGCCCCCGGCCAGCCGTTCCAGGTCGGCAGGGGAGGTGCGGTCGCCCCGTACGGCGCTTCTGCACCTGGCTGGTCGGGCCCGCTGAGCCCCCGGTTGAAGGTCGTCATCTCATGGCCGCAGCGCTTCGGAGACGTAGGCATGCCCGGGGAACGACGAACCGCCCAGTACGAGAATCTTCATACGGCCAGCCTCCCGCCACACTCATGCACCGAGCACCTCCTTCGCTCTGAGCCGTACCGATTTCACCGCCTTCGCGAGTTTGCGATGGGGAGAGGTGAGCGCGCTTCGTTGTAGCGGAACGGGGACGCCCGGCAGGCGATCCCGCATCCCGCTGAAATGGGCTCCCAATCGCGCCGGTACCGCACCGGGCGTAGACGGGCCGCCGCCCATGGGACGATGTGCGCGCCCAGGGCTGTGGAAACGATGGCCGCATGCTGCCTACCACGCGTGCGCCGGATCATCGAAGTGGTCCACATCATCTCCGGGGTCACGGCCCTCGGCGACGTCTGCGGCCTCGCGTTGATGCACCTGGAGGCGTTGAACTCCGGCTCGCTCTTCGCCCGAGAGGGGTCTGAGCCCCCCGTAGCGTGGAGATCGAACCTGGAGAGAAAGTTCCACGGGTGAACTGGTCATCGGGCCGCCCAAGTCCAAGGCCGGGCGACGGGTGGTCGGCATCCCTCAGGGCATCGTTCCGGCCCTGCGCGAGCACCTGGCGACCTACGTCCAGGACGAGCCGGGCGCGCTGCTCTTTCCCGGTGCCAAAGGCGGCCCTCTACGCCGCAGCGGCTACAACACCCGTACGCGCTGGGTGGATGTGGTCAAGGAGATGGGTCTCCTCGGTCTCCACTTTCATGATCTGCGTCACAGGCAACATGCTCGCGGCAGAGTCCGGCGCGGGGCTCAAGGACCTGATGGCCCGGATGGGTCACGACAACGTCCGAGCCGCGATGATCTACCAGCACGCCGTACGGGGTGCCGACAAGACGATCACGGATGCCATCGACCGGCACATCAGCGGGGCCGGTGACGAGGACGAGGGCGGGTCGGCGGTCGTCCTGGTCCCCGTGGGCTAATTGCACGTTAATTGCACGGAAGATCGAAAAGGTGGCCAGAAATGATCAAGGCCTGGGTCTGGATTGCTGTCCTGGCCTGGGCCTTCGTGGGTGGAGCGGGTGACGGGAATCGAACCCGCGCTGTCAGCTTGGGAATAGGCTGCTGATCTTGCCGTGCTGAGCTGGGAAAACAGGGGTGCAGGTCAGAGTTGGCCGAGTGACCGTGAGTCCCCGCGGTTCACCACTGATCGCCGTCCGTTCTGGCACGCATCTGGCACGCGAACGATGCTTCTGTGTTGCGGATTTGTCGGTCGAAACTGGCAGCATGCTGCCTTATGGACGTGGACAACTTCTGGCTCTTCCTCCAGCGGTCCCCGCACGCGGAGTGCCGATCATGACAGAGGACGAGGTCTTCGAAGCGATACGGTCAGACCCTGGGCCTGATGTGCGACGGGTGGCCTCGTCCGAGGCGGTCGCTGAGGCTGAAGAGGCCATCGGTTACCCGCTTCCATCGCTGCTGCGGCGGTTGTATCTGGAGGTGGGAAACGGAGGTTTCGGTCCTCACGGTGGCATCATCGGTGTACGGGGCTACGACTTCTGGAAGAGCGACATCTTCGAGGACATCACTGAATCTGCTCTGGCGTTTCGGGCCGAGCCCGGCGGACGATTCACGGGGATGATCCAGTTGCTGGACTGGGGGTGTGCAATCGCGTCACTGCTGGATTGCCGCGATCCCGAGGGCGCGATGTGGGGATGGGATCCCAATCTGTGCTGCTTGGATCATGCGCTCTTCCCTCAGGACATCACCTTCGCGTCGTGGCTCGCGGAGTCGATCGGCCGCGATTTCGCTGAGCCGTTCTATGACGGTTACTTCGAGGTCTCGGTGCAAGATGAGGCAGAGATCGCCGTGAGCACCATCGGGGAAGAGGAGGGACCGTGCCTGTGCTCGCCGCCCGTGTGGGTGAAGGGTAGGGAGGTCGGCGCTTGGAAGCGCCGTCACATGTCCGATGACTGACGAGTTGGCTTCGTAGTGAGTACGGGCCTAGCCGAGGAGGAGCGCTTCTACCACGATCTGGGCTGAGGCGATCTCGGGTTTCGCGTCCCGACCTGGGCCTTCGTGTGTGGAGCGGGTGACGGGAATCGAACCCGCGCTGTCAGTTTGGGAATTGCATGGATCGCGGCCGGTATGGGCGCTGACCTGGGCGTCGGGTCGGTCATAGTGACCGTGGTTGTCCCCTCGTCACCCTGCTTAATCGCACGCTAATTGCACGACGATCAGCCCGCGGCCTGGCTCTTTCCGCGCGGCGCCTCCCCTAACCGGAGTGGCCTTCAGCATGGAGGTCAAGTGGATCACGAACGAGAATCTGTCCGCGATGCAGCCGATCACTACGATCAGCGCATGCGGTTTAGATCAACTACAGTTGGCTCTCCTTCTCCTGCTCCTCGTGATCACCGCGTTGGAAATCCGCGGACGGAGATCGAAGAAAGATGGAAACCATGAGTAGCCCCCTCCGCGCGGTCACAGACGGAGTGAGCCCCGAAGACGGAGTCTTCAGCGTGGCCGAGGTCCTCAACGGCCGTTTGGCGGGATCGGCGGTCAACGGGGAGATCGAACCACCAGGAGATGACCGGGTCGCCGCGGGCGACGACGGGCTCATCATCCAGGCGGAATACACCAACCCCATGGACCCGGTGCATGTCCGGTTCGAGTTGTGGGACGGGCCTCCACCGGTGGACGCCTGGGAAGAGCTGTGGACCGGGCGGCTCCTGTCGAAGTCGGGGCTGGTCGGCGCTGGAGCATGGGCGTCCAGCTACGCACACGATGTGGAGTTCGACCTGGGGCGGAGTGACACGACCTGGTCTGCACGGGTGGCCACCAAGATCCTGCAGACCGAACAGGAGGCCGGCTTCCCCTACGCGATCGCCCGGGTGGAACTGTACAAGATCCAGTTCTGGAACTGATGGGCTCTCGCCCTGGTCGGCCATCTGAGCCATCGCTGTATTTCGCTGCTGTACGGCACGCAAAAGGCCACTTCCCTGGGCAGTACACCTAGGAGGTGGCCTTTGACCTCTCCGCGTGGGTACGGCTTGTTTGGTACGCCAAGTCGTAGGCGATCGGGCACGACGCCGAGGATGCTGGATAGCAGCGGAGGCCGTCACCACCCTGTCTGCCAGGGCAGCAATCGATCCAGCAACGCGGAATAAAAGAAGAGGCCTCGATCAAAGTCCGGAGCGCTGGCCTGGAGATGTGGTGTCTGCGTACGTCCGCCGGGGTCTGCCGTCGTTCGCCCCCTTGGCTGTACTCGTGGCTGTACAGCCAAGGCACCCATCAGCTTGGAAGTCTTTCAACATCATGCGACTTGAGCTGGGAAAACGCTGACCTGGGCATATGTGGGTCGAGTGACCGTGAGTCCCCGTGATGCCCCGCTGCTCGCCGACCGTACGGGCACGCAAGGGGCACGGCAGGCCGTCAAGGCATCTGCTCAGGCGCACCAGCCGGCACCGGTCTGCCAGTGCTTAACCCAATCGAGGAAGCGGATGGCTTCGGGCCCGGGGGAGAATCGGGACGGCGTCCGCCGAGGACCAGCGCCGATGCTCAGTAAGTCTCTGGATCCTGCGCGCCGGGAACCACCGCGATCGGATTAGGCTCTCCAGATGGTCACTCCGATTGAACTCGTGATTTTCGACTGCGACGGTGTGCTCGTCGACAGCGAACGCATAGCCGTGCGCATCCACGTAGCCGTGGGCGCTGAGTTGGGCTGGCCGCTGACCGAAGCCGAGGTAATCGAAAGGTTCATCGGCCGGTCGCCCCTCGCCAACGGCGAACAAATCATTGCCCGAGTAGGGGCGAGCCTGGGCGCGCTCTGGCAGGAGAGATTCAAGCAACTGCACCGCACGGCCATCGATGCCGAACTCGCCCCGGTCGACGGCATACTCGAAGTCCTCGACACCCTCACACTTCCTAGCTGCGTCGCCTCTGGCGGCAGCCATGACACGATGCGCCACACCTTGGGCCACACCGGGATCTACCCGTACTTCGAAGGCCGCATCTTCAGCGCAAGCGAGGTCCTCCACGGCAAACCGGCCCCCGACCTGTTCCTGCACGCCGCCAAGCAAATGGGCGTCCACCCCTCGGCCTGCGTCGTCGTCGAAGACAGCAAATACGGGGTCCAGGCTGCCCGCGCAGCGGGGATGCGCGCTCTTGGCTACGCCGGTGGACTCACACCCGCGGAATGGCTCGAAGGACCGAACACCAGAATCTTCGATGACATGCGCGAACTCCCGACGCTCCTCGCACAAACCTGCCCCGTGGAGACACCCGATCCCTGATGAGGGGAGAACTCAACCGTCGTCCAGCGCTGCCAAGGGCAGGGATCTTGCGATCGCTGACGATAGGCGAGACCGTCAAGCAAGGACTCGGTGCGAAGGACGACGACAATGATCCGCCCTCGCCGGAGCCAAGATCGACTGATCTGGCACGCGAGTGAGAAAAAGCCCTAACGAAAATCAAGACCCGAGTCGAGAAACTACCTCTGACCTGGGCCTTCGTGGATGGAGCGGGTGACGGGAATCGAACCCGCGCTGTCAGCTTGGGAAGCTGATGTTCTGCCATTGAACTACACCCGCGTGACCGGCTTGGAGCCTGTCGCTGCCCCTACTGTAGCGGATTCGGGGCGTGCTCCTGCAGTCCCGACGCGAAGATCCCGGACACCCGGCGCTGAAATGGCCTACTAGCCTTGCACCCGTGCTGCTTTCCGATCGTGACCTTCGTGCCGAGATCGAGTCGGGCAGGGTGAAGCTCGACCCGTACGACCCGGCGATGATCCAGCCGTCCAGCGTCGACGTGCGGCTGGACCGCTACTTCCGAGTGTTCGAGAACCATCGCTACCCGCACATCGACCCCTCGATCGAGCAGCCCGATCTCACCCGGCAGGTGGAGCCGGACGGCGACGAGCCGTTCATCCTGCACCCGGGGGAGTTCGTGCTCGCCAGCACGTACGAGGTGATCAGCCTGCCCGACGACATCGCCTCACGGCTGGAGGGCAAGTCGAGCCTGGGCCGGCTGGGCCTGCTGACGCACTCGACGGCCGGGTTCATCGACCCCGGCTTCGAGGGGCACGTCACGCTCGAACTGTCCAACGTCGCCACGCTGCCGATCAAACTGTGGCCGGGCATGAAGATCGGGCAGCTCTGCATGTTCCGGCTCAGCTCGCCCGCGGAGTTCCCGTACGGCTCGGACCGGTACGGCTCGCGCTATCAGGGGCAGCGGGGCCCGACCCCGAGCAGGTCGTTCCTGAACTTCCACCGCACCAAGATCTGAAGCGGCTCAGGCAACAAGTGTGTTACGGGAGACGTTCTGGGCAGCGGGAAGGGGAAGAGTAGGTTACAAGCGGGCTTGTGTGGCCTGAACTTCGCATTTCCACTGGTAAGCCGTACCCTTCTCTGCGGACCGTCCCCGCACATCTGGAGAAACGACGTGCGCCTGCGTCTCACGCCCCGTGAGGACAGCTACTACGACTTGTTCGCCGACTCGGCGAACAACCTCGTCACCGCATCGCGTCTGCTGGTCGAGATCATCAGCGACGGTTCGGACCGGGAGGGTCTGGCCGAGAAGATGCGCGCCTGCGAACACGCGGGCGACGAGCGCACTCACGCGATCATGAACCGGCTCAACGAGAGCTTCATCACGCCCTTCGACCGCGAGGACATCTATCGCCTCGCGTCGAATCTCGACGACGTGATGGATTACATGGAGGCCGCCGCCGACCTGATCGTCCTCTACCAGATCGACCACCTGCCCAAGGAGGTCGTACGCCAGGTGGAGGTCCTCGAACGGGCCGCCGAGCTGACGGCGGACGCGATGCCGCGCCTGCGCTCGATGCAGCACCTCAACGAATACTGGATCGAGATCAACCGGCTCGAGAACCAGGCCGACCAGGTCTACCGCAGGCTGCTGGCGAAGCTGTTCAGCGGCGAGTACGACGCCCTCACCGTCATGAAGATGCGCGAGGTCATCGAGCAGCTCGAGCTCGCCGCCGACGCCTTCGAGCACGTGGCGAACACGATCGAGACGATCGCGGTCAAGGAAAGCTAAGTGGAGCTCGCGCTTGTCATCGGCGTGATCGTCATCGCGCTGGCGTTCGACTACACGAACGGTTTCCATGATGCGGCGAACGCCATCGCCACCTCCGTCTCCACCCGGGCGCTGACACCCCGGGTCGCACTCCTCCTCGCCGCGGTGATGAACTTCATCGGCGCCCATCTCGGCACCGAGGTGGCCCAGACCGTCGGCAAGGGGATCATCGACGCTCCGAACGGCACCAGCGGACTGCTCATCGTGGGCGGCGCACTCATCGGAGCGATCGTCTGGAACCTCATCACCTGGTATTTCGGCCTGCCGTCGTCGAGTAGTCACGCACTGATCGGCGGGCTGGTCGGCTCCGCCCTGGCCGCCAGCGCGACCGTGCACTGGTCGGGAGTGGTGGAGAAGGTCGTCATCCCCATGATCCTGTCGCCTGTCATCGGGTTCATCCTGGGCGGCATCATCATGATCATCCTGCTGTGGCTCTTCCGCAAGTCCAACCCGCACCGCACCAGCCGGGGGTTCCGATACATCCAGCCGGTGTCGGCGGCCGCCATCGCGCTCGGCCATGGGCTGCAGGACGCGCAGAAGACGATGGGCGTGATCTTCCTGGCGCTCGTCGTCGGCGGATACGCCTCCCCGGAGGGCGGCATTCCCGAGTGGGTCATCACGGCCTCGGCCACGGCGATCTCGCTCGGCACCTACTCCGGCGGCTGGCGCATCATGCGGACGATGGGCAGGCGGATCATCCACCTGGACCCGCCGAGCGGTTTCGCGGCCGAGACGGCCGCGTCGTCGGTCCTCTACACCGCCGCCATCGGGTTCGGCGCCCCGATCTCGACCACGCACACCATGACCTCCGCGATCATGGGTGTGGGCGCCACGCGGCGGCTGTCGGCCGTGCGGTGGGGCATCGCCGGCAACATCGTGACCGGGTGGGTCCTGACGATCCCGGCCGCGGCCGTCGTCGCGGCGCTCGGCTACTTCCTCCTCAACCTCATCCTCGGATAGAGGAGACGTTCTCCATCCGAAACGGGCCGGCCCCCGAAGGGGACCGGCCCGTCGGCGTTCAGCGCCGGTACATCACGTCGGTCTTCCATCGGGTGAACCCGAGCGCCTCGTACAGCCGGACAGCCGCGGTGTTCTCCTCGTCCACGTAGAGCATGACCTGGGCGAGGCCGAGCGCGCGCAGGTGTTCGAGCCCCGCGAGCGTCAGCGCGCGGCCGAGGCCCGTGCCGCGCTCGCCGGGCGCGACTCCCACCACGTAGACCTCCCCGATCGGCTCGTCGCCGCCGTGCACCTTGGTCCAGTGGAAGCCCGCCAGTGTGTCTCCCCGTACGGCGAGGAAGAAGCCGGCGGGGTCGAACCACGGCTCCCGCTCCCGCAGTTCGAGGTCGGCCGGCGTCCAGGAGCCCTGCTCGGGGTGGGTGGCGAAGGCCAGCGCGTTGAGCGCCAGCCACGCCTTCTCGTCGCGTCCCGGCTCGAACGTGCGCAGCCGTACGCCCTCGGGGAGGGCGGCGGCGGGCAGGGGCTCGGACAGCGGGCGGCGCATCTGCCACAGGGAACGCACCCGGGCCAGGCCCGCGCTCGCGGCGAGACGGGCGGCGCCGGGCAGGTCGCCGTGCGCCCACAGGCGCAGCCTCCCCCCGCTCGCCTCCAGCGCCTCGCCCAGCAGCCGCCGGCCCAGGCCGCGCCGGCGGAAGGCGGGATGCACCACGAGCTCGCCGCTCGGCCCCTCGACCGGGTCCGCGGGATCCAGGTGGGCGAAGCCCGCGACGTTCCCGTCCTCGTACAGCAGCACGGCTCTCGCACCCGGCTCGGCGCCGTGGCGCACCTGGAGCATCACGTGCTCGTTCAGCGGACCGACACCATCGGCCTCGGCGGCCGCCTCCACCAGGGCGAGCACCGCCGCCACCTGCTCGTCGTCGAGCCGTTCCGTGATCTCCACGCGTACGTCCATGTCTGGCACGATAGGTGAAGGCCCGGCGATCTCCCTACCGGGCTTCGGCAATAGACGCCATGGGTTCACCCCCTGAATCGTTATCTTTGCGCCATTTCCCGCTTAGATCCCGGCTCTACTGTCGGAGGTCATGACCCGAGCATCCCTGACGCGACTGGCCATCGCCGGCGCCGCAATGGTCGGCGCCGCGGCCCTCACGATGGGCACGGCAGCCGCATCTCCCGGTCCCAAGCCTCCCAAGCCTGACAAGCCCGGTCCCTCCGTTCCCATCCGGTTGCTGACCATCAACGACCTCCACGGCAACCTGGAGCCCCCGACCGGGTCCAGCTCCCGGATCCTCGACCCGAACGGCGCGAACACCGACACCGACGGCTCGCTCACCGGCATCGCCGGCGCGAAGTACTCGATCGCGGGCGGGGCGTCCTACCTGGCCGCCCACCTCAAGCAGCTGCGCGACCCCAACACCCTCCTGGTGGCCGCGGGCGACCTCATCGGCGCCTCGCCGCTGCTGTCGGCCGCCTACCACGACGAGCCGACCGCCGCCCTGCTCGACAAGCTCGGCCTCACGACCTCCTCGGCCGGCAACCACGAGTTCGACGAGGGCATCGACGAGCTCAACCGCATCATGAACGGCGGCTGCCACCCGGTCGACGGCTGTTCCCCGGCCGGCGAGTGGAAGGGCACGAAGTTCGACTACCTCGGGGCGAACGTGCTCAAGGAGAGCAACGGCGACTACGCGCTGCCGCCCTACTTCGTCAAGAAGATCCACGGGGTGGACATCGGCTTCATCGGCCTGGTGACCCAGACCACCCCGAACATCGTCACCGCCGCCGGCATCAAGGGCCTGAAGTTCACGGAGGAGGTCGCGGCGGCCAACAAGGTGTCGAAGGACCTCGCCAAGCGCGGGGTCAAGGCGCAGGTCGTGCTGGTCCACGAGGGCGACAACATCACCCCGAACCAGGACCCCAGCTCGTGCCCGGTCGTCCCCGGCAACGGCTCGCGGATCGCCACCGGCCTCGACCCGCAGATCGACCTGGTCATCAGCGGCCACAGCCACCAGGCGTACGTCTGCAAGGTGAAGGACCCGGCCGGTCAGGACCGCGTCTACACCCAGGGCTCGTCGTTCGGCCGCGCGATCACCCAAATCGACTTCCGGATCGACCGTAAGACGAAGGACGTCATCCGCTCCAGCGTCGTCGCCAAGAACAACGTGGTGACCCGCACCGTCACCCCGGACGCCGACACCGAGGCGTACATCAAGACCTGGCAGGAGCGGGTCTCGACCGTCGCCAACAAGCAGATCGGCACGATCACGGCCAACATCGGCCGTGGCAGCAACGTGGGGGAGACTCCGCTGGGTGACCTCATCGCCGACGCGCAGCTCGAGGCGACCAAGGACGGCGGCAACGCGGAGATCGCGCTGATGAACCCGGGCGGCGTCCGCACCGACCTGAGCTACGCGCAGAGCGGCTCCGAGGGCGACGGCGTCGTGACGTACGGCGAGGCCTTCCAGGTGCAGCCGTTCAACAACCTCATGCAGGTCGTCACGCTCACCGGGGCCCAGCTCAAGGCGCTGCTGGAGCAGCAGATCTGGACGGTCGACCCGGCGACGGGCGGCATCACCCAGCGGATCCTGCAGCCGTCCTCGTCGCTGACCTACACCTTCGACACGACGAAGCCGGTGGGCTCGCGGGTCTCCGACATCAAGATCAACGGCACCGCGGTGACCGACACCCAGCAGATCAGGGTGGCCGCCAACAACTTCCTCGTCGGCGGCGGCGACGGCTTCACCGTCTTCACCCAGGGCACGGACCTGTGGAGCGGCCCGCTGGACATCGACGCGTTCGTGGCCTACATGGGCGCGCACTCGCCGATCGCCCCGCCGGCCACCGGCCGGATCAACCTCATCCGGTGATCGCGCGGTAATCGCAAAAACAGCGGCGGCCCGTCCCCCTTCAGGGGCGGGCCGTCAGCGTCTGGCGGGTTCTGCCTCGTTCTGTTCGCCGCGGTCGGGGACGAAGCGGTAGCCGACGTTGCGGACCGTTCCGATGAGCGCCTCGTACTCGGCGCCGAGCTTGGCCCGCAGGCGCCGTACGTGCACGTCCACGGTGCGGGTGCCGCCGAAGTAGTCGTAGCCCCAGACCTCCTGCAGCAGCTGGGCGCGGGTGAAGACCCGGCCCGGGTGCTGGGCGAGGTACTTCAGCAGCTCGAACTCCTTGAAGGTCAGGTCCAGCGCGCGCCCGCGCAGCCGGGCCGTGTAGGTCGCCTCGTCGATCGACAGGTCGCCGCTGCGGATCTCGTCGGGGACCTCGTCGGCGGCGGCCAGCGACAGCCGCCCGACCGCCATCCGCAGCCGGGCCTCGACCTCCGCCGGCCCCGCGGTGTCGAGGATCACATCGTCCGCACCCCACTCCGCCGTCATCGCCGCGAGGCCGCCCTCGGTCACGATCACCATCAGCGGACAGGTGACGCCGGTCGTGCGCATCAGCCGGCACAGGCTCTTGGCCTGCACGAGCTCGCGGCGCGCGTCCACCAGGATGGCGTCCGCCGGGGGTGTGTCGATCAGCGCGGAGGCCTCGGCGGGCGCGACCCGCACCGAGTGCAGCAGCAGTCCGAGTGCCGGGAGCACCTCCGCCGACGGCTCCAGAGCGTTGGTCAGCAGGAGCAGATTGCTCACATGAGCCTCCTCGCACCATGTCGGCTCGGCGCCGTTTGCAGCACTGGAAACCGCGACAGCCGTACAAACACGTAAGGACCCGGGGGCCACATCGCCCGAGTCCATTAATTCGTAGGGTAGCCCACACGAAGTTTGCGTCCAATGTGCGTCACCCGTGTGAACAACACGTCACGTGGTTTACCGCCGTAACGTGACGGTGACGGAGAGCTTCCGCAGGGTGAGGCGAAAGTGAGGGGAGCGGCACGTCATGGCCAGGGGAACCATCCGCTACTGGGCGGCGGCCAAGGAGGCCGCCGGCGTGCCCGAGGAGCCGTTCGACGCCGAGACGCTGGGAGACCTGCTCGCGGGGATCTCGCGGAACCCGGCCGTCGAGCGCGTGCTGCGCCGGTGCTCCTTCCTCGTCGACGGCGCGCCCGTCGGCACGCGCGATCCGGCGACGATCGACCTTCCGGAAGGCGGCGTGGTCGAGGTTTTACCCCCCTTCGCCGGGGGATGAGCCACTACTCTGATCGCAAAGGCGCCTTCGGAGGGGTCGGATGCGCAAGTTGGTCGTGGCCGTGGCCCTGCTGGCCATCGTGCTCGTCGTGCTCGACCGGGTCGCCGTGGTCGGGGTGCAGCGTGAGATCGCCCGCCAGATCGAGGCCAAGTACGACCTCGCGGAGGCCCCCTCGGTGCAGGTCAAGGGCGTGCCGTTCCTCACCCAGGCCATCTCGGGCCGATACGAGGAGATCAGCATCGGCATCGGGAAGGTGGAGCGGGAGGGCGTCCAGCTCGAGCGCATCGACGCCACCTTGTACGGCGTGACCGCCCCGCTCTCCGACCTGATCCAGAACGCCGCGACCACCGACATCAGAGCCGACCGCGTGACCGGGACCGTGGTCATCTCCAGGCAGACGCTGTCGGCCCGCGCGCCGCGCGGCATCAAGGTCGAAGGCACGGGCGACGACGAGCTCCGCGTCTCCGGCAACGTGCCCGTGCTCGGAAACCAGGTGCCGATCACCGCCGACATGAAGATCCAGGTGGTCCAGGGCGCGATACGGCTCACGCCCACGAACGTGAAGATCGCCGGCGGCATCCCCGTGCCGAACCCCGAGCGGCTCATCTCGTTCACCGTGCCGGTGAAGAACCTGCCGCTCAACCTCAGGATCACCCGCGTGAAGTCGACGAGCGAAGGGCTCGCGGTCCAGGGCACCGCGTCCGATGTCCCCCTCCGATGAGGTCCCGCGTGACGATGGTCACACCGCCGAACCGTCGCGTCCCGGCGTACGTGATGAGGGTGTGAGTCCAGCCGGAACCGCCGACGAGGAGCTCATACGCGCACTTTGGGAGGATCACGGAGGGCCGCTGTACGGCTACGTACTGCGGTTGACCGGTGATCCGGGCAGGGCGGAGGACGTGGTGCAGGAGACGCTGCTTCGGGCCTGGCGGCATCCCTCCGGGCTCCAGGGACGCCCTGTCCGCGCGTGGCTGTTCACCGTCGCCCGCAATCTCGTCGTCGATCAGCACCGGGCCCGCAAGTCCAGGCCGCCGGAGACGGGAGACGAGGCGCTCGCCGTGCTGCCCGCCGACGACGAGCTGGAACGCGCCGTCGAGTCGTGGGGGGTGGCGGAGGCGCTGGCCTCGCTCAGGGCGGAGCACCGCGAGGTGCTTCTTGAGACGTACTACCGGGGGAGATCGGTGAAGGAGGCGTCGGAGATCCTCGGCATCCCGCCGGGAACGGTGAAGTCGCGGACCTACTACGCCCTCCGGGCGCTGAAGCTCGCCCTGGAGGAACGGGGGCTTGCACCATGACCTGCGAGGAGGTGCGGATCTCGCTCGGCTCGTACGTGCTGGGGGCGCTCGACGCCGAGGAGACCGCCGAGGTCGAGGCCCACCTGGACACCTGCGCGGCCTGCCGGGCGGAGCTGGCCGAGTTGTCCGGGCTGCCGCCGCTGCTGGCCCGCGTGTCGGCCGAGGACATCGAGCGCGCCGCCGCGCCGCCGCGCGCCGTGCTCGACGGCGTCTTCGCGGGTGCGGCGGCGAGCGAGCCCGCGCCTGTGCCCGTGCCCGTGACCGTGGCCGTGGTTGCGGCGCCCGCGCGGCGCGGACGCCGGTCCCGCGTGTTGCTGGCGCTCGCCGCGTCCGTCGTCGTCGCGGCCGTGGGAGGCACGGCGTGGGTGTCGGCGGCGCAGAGGGGGGCGGAGTCCACGGCGGCGGCCCCGGCCCAGGCGAGCCGCGCGAGTCAGGGAGAGATGGCCAAAGGGCGCGCGGCCCCGGACGGGGCTGCCCAGGATCAGGCGCAGGATCAGCCGGCGCAGGATCAGTCGGCGCAGGCGCTTGTGGAGCCCTTCGCGGCGAAAGAGCCGCCCACGCCCTCGGCCCAGTCCTCCGCGGGGGCGGTGGCGAGGAAGGTCCAGCCGCCGGCCGCCGAGACGCCCGTCACCGCGTCGCCCGTGCCGTCCGAGGCGCGCGGAAGCAGCGGCGACGTACGGATCGTCGTACGGCTCGTGCCTCACGACGGCGGGACACAGGTCGTCGCCAGGGTCGCCGGCGTCCCGGCGGGCACGGTCTTGACGTTGCGCGCGGTCGCCAAGGACGGCGCGGTCTCGACCCTCGGCAGCTGGACCGTGGGCAGGGGCGAGTTCCGCGGTCAGAAGATGGTCCTCGAAGGCTCGACGGCGCTGCGCCCCGGCCAGATCGACCGGATCGAGCTCGCCGACTCCGCCGGTCGCGTCCTGGCGACCGCCAGGCTGTGACCTGGCCGTGATCCGGCGCGGGAATCGACCGCACCGGGCGTACGGTTGCAGACGGTGATGGCAGGGATCGCGACCCTCGTGGCCACGCTCGTTCTGGGCGTGGTCTTCGGGCTGCTCCTGAGACGGCGCGACGGAAGGATGCGGGTCGTGGAACACGCCCTCGTGACGCGTGGTGATCTCGGCGCCGACCTCGGTGAGCGCGCCACGCTGGTGCAGTTCTCGACCGCGTTCTGCCAGCCCTGCCGCGCGACCAGGCGGGTCCTGGACGAGGTGGCCGGCATGGTCCCCGGCGTCCGGCACGTGGAGATCGACGCGGAGTCGCGCCTCGATCTGGTCAGGCGTTTCGACGTGTTGCGCACCCCGACCGTGCTCGTCCTCGACGCGGCGGGCAACGTGGTGAAGAGGGCGTCCGGCCTGCCGCGCAAGGCCGATGTCATCGCCGCGCTCGGCGCCGCCGTGGACGGCGCGTCTCACGGGCCGTCTCAACCATCGGACAAGGTGTGACAGATGCCGAGACGGAAGGTACTGTCGTGGTCATGACTCCCACGACAGAGCTGCTCACGAAGCGGCGCGCGGTGGACTTCTGCCGCGTCGCGACATCGCTCTGTCGCATGGCCTGAGGGTGATTCCTGCGGCTTCGTGCCGCGTCCAAAGAATCCTTCAGGAGCATCCCCACGATGCAGATCGACCCTCGTGGCCCGCGTTTCGGCGCGGCGGTGACCAGTGTGGTCCTCGCGGTCGTACTGGTCACTCAGAATCCCTGGTTGCTCGCCGCGCAGGCGGTCGTCTTCGCGCTCGGCGCCGCTGACGCGTCGCCGTACGGGCTGGTCTTCCGCCGGTTCGTGCGGCCGAGGCTGGGCCCGCCGGCCGAGACGGAGGACGCGGCGCCGCCGCGGTTCGCGCAGGCCGTCGGGCTGGGGTTCGCGGTGGTGGGACTGATCGGATTCGTGACGGGGATCACCGCACTGGCCTTGGGTGCGACAGCAGCGGCACTGCTGGCCGCCTTCCTCAACGCAGCGTTCGGCTTCTGCCTGGGCTGCGAAATGTACCTGCTTATTCGCCGTCTACAACCTGGGAGAATCCAATGAGCCGCTCCGCCGTTCTGGTGGACGCCGACTGGGTCGAGGCCAACCTCGACACACCGGGTGTCGTGCTCGTCGAGGTCGACGAGGACACCAGCGCCTACGACAAGGGTCACATCCGCGGTGCCGTGAAGATCGACTGGAGGACCGACCTGCAGGACCCGGTCCGCCGCGACTTCGTCGACAAGGCCGGCTTCGAGGCGCTGCTGTCGTCGCGCGGCATCGCCAACGACGACACCGTCGTCCTGTACGGCGGCAACAACAACTGGTTCGCCGCCTACGCCTACTGGTACTTCAAGGTCTACGGCCACGCGAACGTCAAGCTGCTCGACGGTGGCCGCAAGAAGTGGGAGCTGGAGTCCCGCGAGCTGGTCACGGACGTCGTCGAGCGCCCGGCCACGCAGTACGCGGCCCAGGAGCCCGACAACGACATCCGCGCCTTCCGCGACGACGTCGTCGCCGCGATCGGCAAGCAGAACCTGGTCGACGTCCGCTCGCCCGACGAGTTCACCGGCAAGCTGCTCGCCCCGGCCCACCTGCCGCAGGAGCAGGCGCAGCGCGGCGGCCACGTGCCCACCGCCCGCAACATCCCGTGGTCGAAGGCGGCCAACGACGACGGCACCTTCCGCTCCGACGACGAGCTCCGCGAGCTCTACTCGGGCGCCGGCGTGGATCTCTCCAAGGACACCATCGCCTACTGCCGCATCGGCGAGCGCTCCGCGCACACCTGGTTCGTGCTGCACGAGCTGCTCGACCAGCCCAACGTCAAGAACTACGACGGTTCGTGGACCGAGTACGGCTCGCTCGTGGGCGTGCCGATCGAGCTGGGGGAGGCCCGCTGATGACCACGCAGGGTTGCGCTGCTCCTGAGCAGACCGTCGCGCTGCCGGCCGGCATCGACCTGTCCAACCAGGCCGTCATCCAGGGCGTCGTCTCCGGCGCCGGCACGGCATACGCCCGTCTGCTGGACCACAGCGGCGAGTTCACCGGTGAGGTCGTCGTCTCCGACGAGGGCATCTTCCGCTTCTTCGCCGCGCCGGGCCAGTGGACCGTCCGCATCATCGCCGGCGGTGGCGTCACCAAGGACGTCCCCGTCGAGGCCAAGCTCGGCGAGGTCGCCCAGCTCTCGGTCGCCGTCTGATCCACCGCTTCACAGAAGGCCGGTGCGTTCCCGCGAACGCACCGGCCTTCTGCGTTTTCCTGTGGGCGGCTAGTATTACGTGCTACTTGTAATACGTAATGGGGACGAGCGCGATGCGACTGAACAGCAAGGGACAGGTGACCATTCCCGCCGAGATCCGCGAGAAGTACGGCCTGCACCCCGGCGACGAGGTCGACGTGATCGAAGTGGGCAACACCCTGCGGATCGTGCGCCGGGAGAGCAGCAGCACGCGGGGCCGGCGGGCCGCGCAGCGACTTCGTGGCAGTGCGACGACGTCCATGACCACTGACGAGATCATGGGACTGCTGCGTGACGAGTAGCACTCTGCGTGTCGTCCGCGAGCAGGCCACCCTCGTGGATTCCTGTGTTCTGCTCGACGTCGCCACCGACGACCCCAAATGGGGGGCCTGGTCCGCCGACGCCTTGGCTCGGACGCTGGACGAAGGACGGCTGATCCTCAATCCGGTGGTGTACTCCGAGGTGTCGGTCGGCTTCGCGAGCATCGAGAGCCTCGACGAGGCGTTGCCGCCCGAGGACTACGAGCGTGAGGACGTGCCCTTCGAGGCGGCTTTCCTCGCAGGCAAGGCATTTCTCGCCTATCGCAAGCGCGGGGGTGAGAAGAGGTCGCCGCTGCCCGACTTCTTCATCGGCGCGCACGCGGCGGTGCGGAAATACCGGCTACTCACCCGCGACACCACCCGATACCGGATCTACTTCCCCACAGTCGAGCTCATCGCTCCGTAGGGAGGAGCGAGAGCCGATAGCATGCGGCAGGTGTCCGGAACGTCCGCACTTGCCGCCCCTCGCCCCTCCTGGACGCTGTCGCCGTACGCGTTGCCGCTGAACGCCCTGCGGATCCTCGCCAAATGCGCCCTGCCGTTGATCCTCTGGTTCTCCGCCGGACGGCTGGTGCGGTGGGCGTTGCTCCTGCTGGCCGCGACCGTCTCGCACGGCTCGTGGTATCAGGCCAGGCTGGTCCTGACGATGTTCCTCTTCACGCTCGTCGTGATGACGTCCCTCGCCACGACCGTCGGCATGCTGTACGTCGTCCGCGAGGCGCTGCAGGAGACCCAGGCCCGGCGCGTGGGAGGCGAGGCCAAGGAGAGCCTGTTCAACGCGCTCAACCGCACCGCGCTCGTCTTCGCCGGCATCTACACGACATGGAGCTTCGTCGCCGACGACGCCCGGGAGTTCGCCGGCATCGACATGATGCGGCAGCCGGACCGGTATGTGCTCGACGCCGGCAGCGGCGACGACAGCGGGGTGGCGGCCGGGCTGCTCAACCTCGATCCGAAGGTCTCCCTGGCGACGATGATCGTCGCCTACGTGGTCAAGTGGTACTTCGGCCGCCGCCACGAGGCGGGGGAGGGCCGCTTCTCCGGAGTGCTCGCCACGTTCGGGGAACTCGCGTTCGCGTTCTTCGGGATCAACGCGATCGCCGCCGCCGCGGGGGCGCGCTCCGACTGGATCGGTCAGCGGTCCGCCATCGCCGCCTGGCACGACTTCGCGGCCAACGCCGAGGAGAGCGTCCCGGGGTGGAAGCCGGTCGCGGAGTGGCTGGGCGGCGTCTGGCCGTACGTCATCGACGCCCTCGCCATCCCGCTCACGTGGCTGACGATCGGCATCCTGGTCTACGGCGCCTACGCGGAGGACACCCGGACCACGATCAGGGGGACGCGCCTGGAGCAGGCGGCGGTCCACCTGGAACGCACCCACAACTGGACGCGTCTCGCCCTCGCGAAGCTGAGCGCCGGCTGGACCGCTCGTTGGATCCCGCTGCTCAACTCCCTGCGCCTGACGGTGCGCGGCGGCGCCCCGCTGTTCGGGCTGTTCGCCCTCTGCTACGTCGGCCTGCACATCGGCGGCGACTACCTCCTCAGGGCCGGTCGCTACCTCACCGCGAGCGAGGAGCCGTACCTGTGGTTCGCGACCGGTGAGCCGGTCGTCTACGTCGTGGACCTGGTCGTGACCCTGGTGACGATGTGCCTGATCGCCGCCACCTTCGACCTGGCCGCGACCCGCCGCAGGCTCACCGGCGGAACCGAAGAACACGATCGTTCTTCTCCTGCGAGGTGAAGGCGGCCTTCACGAAGTCTTCGGCCGACTGATCGGGCACGTCCCGGTAGGTGCTCGGCCGTAGGACGACCTCGACTTCGCCGGCCAGGGACGGCGGGACCACGCCCATCATCTCCAGCCGATACGGTGTTCCGATCTTGTTGTCCTTGACGTCGGGTGGCGTCTCGTTGTTCACCATCTCCAGCTGCCACGTGCGCCCGGCTCGGTCGGTGAACCTGACCTCCGCCGGCTCCCCGTGACGAATGGCGCCCTCGGCGTCGAGCGCGGTCCTGGTCGCCACGACCTTCAGCCACTGGCGGTCGGATCGCTCCGGCTTGCCGGTGGGATCCTTGATCTTCTCCACGGTCGCCCGCCACGACACGTGCTGCCAGACCGCCGCCTGGCCGGGCTGCACGACCTGGACGGTGTCGTCCGGGCGGCCGTACTTGTACGCCTGGTAGCCGAACACCGTCGGGGCGCCGGCGGCGAGCACGACGGACAGCACGGTTCCCCCCACGAGCAGGCCCGTACGCCGCTTGGGCGCTGGGGGCTCCTCTGCGGGCACTTCGGCGGGGGGCTCCGCAGGGGGCTCCGGGGATGGGGGAACGGGCGCGAGCGCCGCGGGAGGCGGCTGCCGGTTCGTCCGCAGCGCGGGGAAGGGCTGCGTGGACCTGTCCTCCCCTTCGGGCTCCAGAGGCGGCCACACACGCAGGTCCGTCGGCGGCTTCAGCGTGCCGGGGATGGGCACGGAGGGCGGAGCCGTCGGTATGGGCGCGGGAAGCGGGCCGCTGTAGGTGATGTCGGAGGGCTGCTCGGCCGGAGGAGCGAACCAGTCGCGGGCGTCTCGGCCGTTCCTCGGCGGGGTTCCGTCCATGGGCGTCTCGGTCATCGGCTCTCGCTCACGAGAGAGTGGTGGTCCTCCGCCTGTGAGATCAGCCGGCCGGCGGCGGCGCCGGACAGCCCCAGGTCGATCTGCGCCTCAGGCGCGTAGTTGTCGCTCACCAGCGGGCTTACGGGAGGGATGAAGACGAGGTCGGCGCCCGGCACCGCGTCTTCGGGCACTTCGAAGACGAGCAGCCCGCTGGACCAGAACCCGGGCTGGATGTACTTGTTGAACAGCGTCAGTGCGTCGTTGACCTTGTCCGTCGGCTGGTAGCGCCGGCCGTCCGCCGTCAGGAGGACGGGGGGACTGAGCTTGCTCAGCTTGAAAGGCTCGCGCGCGCTCATCGCCGAGACGTCGATCAGGAGGAACAGGTTGCTCGTGGCCACCTTGGACACCTTGTTGGAGTAGTCCGTGGTGTCCACGGCGTGAGCGGCCGTGACCGACAGGGCCTTGACGGTGAAGCGCTTGGTCTCCACCGTCTCGCCGATCCGGCCTTTGTAGGTCAGATAGGAGGTGCGCTGCTCGAAGGACATCGAGAAGTTCTGCTGTGCGTAGACCGCCGCCGCCGCGAGCACGATCCCGGCCGCTCCTGCGGCGATCCGCCGCCCCACACCGCGCTGTGGCGGCTTCTTGCGCGCCGCGCGCCGCGCGGTGCGGCTCTCCACCTGGGTGACCGCCATCAGCTGCTCTCCTTCCGTACGGGAAGGGCGATCCGCGTGGCCACCTCGGGCTCGAAGGGGCCTTTGTCGTCCTTGTACGCGCCCGCGAGCATCCAGTCGTAGCCCTGGTTCATCAGCCCGAGTTGCTCGTACACGAACGAGCCCACGTCGAGGCTGATCTCCGGGGGCGCGGTCGCGGTGGGCTCGATTTCGTACTTCACCACGACCGTGGTGGTGATCCCGGGCTGCAGTTGGTGGCTCTCGACGCCGAGGCTGAGCACGGAGACCTCGGGGCCGTACTTGGTCTTGATCTCGGGGCGGGTCCGCAGGAGAGAGCCGGCGAAGGAGCCGAACGGCGAGTATTTCCCGGGGTCCGGCATGACGCCGACCGAGGCGGTCTCCTTGCCCATGTTGGTGACCTTGAGGACGAGCTCCAGGTAGCGCTTGTCGGTGCCGAAGTCGCCCTTCTCGGTGGTGTCGATCGCCTTGATGAACTGGGTGTGGTACCGCCCCTGGTCGATCACGTCTCCGGGCGAGACCGTGGGCGGGGGCTTCTCCGGGGCCTCTTTGAAACCGCCGAGCGCGGCGGTGACGCCGATGCCCACCACGGCCAGCGCGGAGGCGACCGGGACGAGGACCGGGCGTCGTCGGCGGGCGCCATTGGGGGATGACGTCATGGCAAGCGATCGTAGTACGACCACAGTTGCCCCATTGGTCGCATTGGTTCGGTCCCCCGGGCGGAAATACGTCCGAATGGCGAGAAGCGCGCCCTGACAGGGCTTCCAGCTCCTACGCTGTGACCGAGGCGGACATGGAGGGCCCGTGGGCGACCCGCACCCGGAGCATGCCCAGTTGCAGGCGGATCGGATCTACCTGGGCTGGCAGTACGCACTGCTGTACCCCGATCCCGGGCCGCCGCCGAAGCGACCGGCCAGGGAGGACGTCACCGAGGCTCCCGTGGACACCGAGTGGGTCCACCGGGAGCGGCTGCAGAAGGACCTGCTCAACCGCCCGGTCAAGATCTTCCGTACGTTCATGGCCGTCGTGGCCGCGGGCATCCTGATCCTCGGCGTGACCGGCCTGCTCACCTGGTCGTTCGTGATGCTGGGCCTGGTCGCCGCGGGCGGCGTGGCCGCCATCTGCACCTACGCCATCCGTCAGGGCGACCGCGCGGTCAACGAGCGGCTCGACGAGCGCCGCCGCAAGGCGCTGCGGGAGCAGGAGCGCCGCCAGCGGGAGATCGTGACGGCCCAGGAGGAGCACGCCGCGAAATACCGCGACTGGGCCGAGAAGAAGAACCGCTTCGACCGGCAGATCACCTGGTATGCCGTGGCGGTGCCCGACGACATCGACCGGGTCGACGTGGCCGGGGGCACGCTGACCGGCTGGTCGGCGCTGGTCACGCTGATCGGCGCGACCCGGCTCTACAGCGGCGGGCATCTGACCGTGCTCGACCTGTCGGAGGGCGCGATCGCCAAGGACCTGATCGAGCTGGCACGCAGGGGCGGGGACGACCCGCTCGTCTGGGTGCTCCCGGTGGACCTGCCCCGGCTCGACCTGGGCGCGACGCTCAAGCCCGAGGCGTTCGCCGACGTGCTCGCCCACGTGGTGAGCGTCAGCGAGGAGACCAGCAGGGACATCGGCTTCGACAACGCGATCCTGGAGCGCGTGCTGGAGGTCCTGGGCGAGAACGCGACGATCAGCCAGGTCACCGCCGCCCTGCGGGCGCTGGCCCAGGTGGGCGACCCTCGCGACGACATGAAGGGCGGCCTGCTCACGGCGTCGCAGCTGGAACGCATCGGCACGCTGTTCGGCCGGGGCGTGGCCGACCGGGTGGTCATCGAGCGGGCCTGGGCGCTGGAGTCGCAGCTGCGCAAGCTGGAGACGCTGGGCTCCCAGGCCGTACGGCTGCCGCCCGCGCGGCTGCGGGTGGTCAGCATGGACCGGCAGGCGGGGGTCTTCGGCAACCGGGTGCTCGGGACGTACGTCGCGACCGCGCTCACGCACATCCTGCGCCAGTCGCCGGCCAGCGAGCGGCCCTGGTATCACACGATCATCGTGGCGGGCGCGGACAAGCTGCGCGGTGACGTGCTCGACCGGCTCATGGACGCCTGCGAGACCTCGCGCACCGGGCTCGTTCTGACCTACCGCAGCCTCACCCCGACCGTGCGGGAGCGGCTCGGCCGGGGACACGCGGCGGTCGCGTTCATGCGCCTGGGCAACGCCGAGGACGCCCGGGTGGCCAGCGAGCACGTCGGCACCGAGCACCGCCTGGAGCTCGCCCAGCTCACCGAGACGTTCAGCACGGCGGTCAACGGCCCGAGCGGCTACTACACCTCCACCGTCGGCGACAGCCGTACGGAGGGGGAGGACAAGAGCGAGGGCGACCTGCGCGAGGACATCACCGAGTCGACCGAGTGGGGGCGGCGCGCGCCCACCGTGGCCGACGGGGTCCTGCAGCGGTCGCGCGAGTTCCTGGTCGAGCCGCACCAGCTCCAGCAACTCCCGACGACCTCCGTGATCGTCACCTATTCGACGGCGGAGGGACGCCAGGTGCGCCTCGCGGACGCGAACCCGGCGATACTCACCTTTCCCAAGACGACCCTGGGGGAGTTCGAGGAGATCCGGCGGGCCGCTCTCACGCCCCCGGAGTCCGAGCCGGAGCCCGAACCGGAGCCGGAGGAGCCCGTGCTGCCCGATGTGCCGCCCAACCTCGGCCCGCCGCCGCCCCGCCTCGACTGGCGCAAGCGGTCATGACCGCCTCCGAAACGTCGTACGCGCCCATGACACCGTCCGCTGTCGGTAAGGGCATCGTCAACCGGGGTGTGCGGGCGTGATCGTTCGAGGAGTCTCTCCCCTGTTCGTCGTCACCTGAGGGGTCTGATGCAGCCGTTTCCCCTGAGCGGGCCGTGGTACCGGATTCAGGCGATCACCGCCCCATCGCGTAGTTCGTCCGCGGAGTGGGACTTCGTCACGGTGCTCCCCGCGGTCCTGTCCGCCGCGCAGCGCAACCGGCCGTTCGTCATCGGCTGGCTGTCGCGGGGTTCGGGTGCGCCGCTGGAGCTCATCACCAACGCGGGACCGCTCACACCGCCCAAGCCGCCCAAGCGGGCGGCGACCACGCCGGAGCCGCCGGTCACCGGCCCGCAGCCGCTGCTGTTCCCCGGCGGCGCGCGCGGCGTGGAGATCGGCGACGAGTGGCTGGCCGACCTCGCCGACCTGGTGTGGACGCCGTGCCCCGGCCGCCAGGCTCCGCCGCTCTACGGCAGGCGTGAGCCGGAGCCCGACGAGACCAAGCGGCCCACGCTGTTCGAGTCGACGCTGGTCACGCTCATGTCCCGGCCGTTCGCGTGGGTGGTGGTCGCCGAGCCGACCGACCTGCTCGACGCCGAGGTGGCCCACCTGCGCACCCAGCTCAACGTGCTGCGCCAGTATGGCGACGCCTCGGAACGGTCGCGGTTCGACGCCGAGCGGGCCGAGCGCAGGATGCAGGAGCTGGACGCCTTCCGCGAGGCGGGCCTGTGGAACGTCCGGGTGCTGGCCGGGGCGGCCGGCCCCGACGAACTGCGCCAGATCGCGCCGGTGCTGGTCGGCTCGGTGGAGATGAGCCACCACCCCTACCGGCTGCGCAGCGCGATGTCGCTGCCCGCCCTGACCGGCGACGGCACCTGCGAATCCGTTTACGGCTTCGGCGAGGCGCTGGCCGTCAACCTGCAGGACTCGGCCGACGGCGCGGCGGCGCCGTTCGCGGCGACGGCCGGGGCGCTCGCCGCGCTCGCCGGGCTGCCGCGCCGCGAGGTGCCGGGGGTCCGGGTGCTCGACGCGGGCTTCTTCGACGTGACGAGCGAGGCCGAGGTCGAGGGCTCGGCGGAGACCGTCGACCTCGGCGCGATCGTCGACGGGCAGGACCGCGCCGTCGGAACCTTCCGGGTGCCGCTGGCCACGCTGAACCGCCACGCCTTCGTCACCGGCGCCACCGGCTCGGGCAAGTCGCAGACCGTGCGTCACCTGCTGGAGCAGCTCACCAAGGCGGGCATCCCGTGGCTGGCGATCGAGCCGGCCAAGTCGGAGTACGCCGCGATGGCCGGCCGGGTGGAGCACCTCGCGCCGCTGACCGTCATCAACCCCTCGGCGCCCGACAACGTGCCGATCAGCGTCAACCCGCTCGCGCCCGAGCCCGGCTATCCCGTGCAGGCCCACATCGACATGGTGAGGGCGCTGTTCATGGCGGCGTTCGACGCCGAGGAGCCGTTCCCGCAGATCATGTCGCTGGCGCTGCAGCGCGTCTACGAGGCCAACGGCTGGGACGTGGTCACCGGAGGCGGCATCCCGGGGGCCGCCGTGCAGCCGGCAGTGCCCACCCTGGAGCAGCTCCAGCAGCACGCGCTGGAGGTCATCCAGGAGATCGGGTACGGCAACGAGGTTCAGGCCGACGTCGAGGGTTTCATCAGCCTGCGCCTGCGCAGCCTGCGCGTCGGCAGCGCGGGCCGGTTCTTCGAGGGCGGCCACCCGGCCGACATCGGCGGCCTGCTCCAGCGCAACGTCGTGCTCGCGATCGAGGACGTGGCCAACGACGAGGACAAGGCGTTCCTCATGGGCACGCTGATCATCCGCATCGTGGAGCACCTGCGGATGCGCGCCCGCTCCGAACCGCGAGGCGAGGACGGCGCGGGCGGCCTGCGGCACGTCATCGTCATCGAGGAGGCCCACCGGCTGCTGCGCGACCGGGGCTCCCAGCGGGCCTCCACCCACGCCGTCGAGCTGCTGGCCGGGATGCTCGCCGAGATCAGGGCGTACGGCGAGGGCATCATCGTGGCCGAGCAGATCCCCACCAAGCTCGTCTCCGACGTGGTGAAGAACACGGCGCTCAAGGTCGTGCACCGGCTTCCGGCCGAGGACGACCGCGCGCTCGTCGGCGCGGCGATGAACCTGAGCGAGGACCAGTCGCGCCAGGTGGTGTCCCTCCAGCCGGGCTTCGCCGCGGTGTTCGCCGACGGCATGGACCGCCCGCTGCGCGTCCAGGTGCCGCTGGGCGAGGACCGCGAACGCGAGACGCTCGGCCCGGTGCCGCCGATCTGCGGGCGGCGTTCGGCCGCCTGCGGGCGCGAGTGCCGTACGGGGAAGGCGTGCACGCTGGTCGAGCTGCGCGAGGCCGACCTGCTCGCGGTCGCCCCCGAGTGGGCGTGGCTGCGGATCTGGACCGACACGGTCGTCCTGGCGTTCGTGACGAACCGGTCGCTGCCGGGCGTGCCGCGCGTGCTCGCCGACATCTGGGCGGAGCTGCCGGCCAAGCGGCGCGAGTGCCTGCTGGCCACGCTGGTCGAGCGGTCGGTCGCGCGCCGCGCCTGGTCGCTGCGGACGTGGTTCGATCCCGCGCTGCTCACCGAGAAGGCCGCCGAGGTCGCCGCCGGGCTGCTCGCGGCGGGCCAGGCGGACGGCGGGGAGAGCGAGCCGCCGATGCGGGCGGGCGAGCGGCCGGGCGCGGCCTGGGTGATCCCGCAGGTCCGCTGGCTGCACGAGGTGGACCGGCTGTTCCCGTTCGGGCATCCGGCGCCCAACCTGCGCAGCCCGGCCCCGGCGATGGAGTATCCGCTGTTCGGCACCGACCCCGCCGGTCGCCCGTACCCGCACCAGGGGGTCAACGGCGCCGAGCCGGCCGAGGGCGGGGTCGCCGTCGGCGTGCGCACCGAGCTGCTCGGCCACCGCGCCAAGGCGCTGCGCCACCACCCGCTGTCGATGGAGGTGGACCGCAACCGGGCCCTGGCCTGGCGGGTCATCCTGGGCGACGACGAGCACGAGGGCATCCAGCGCGACGTGACGACGGTCGCCATCGGGGTGGAGCCGCGCGAACGGGTCAAATACGTGGCCCAGACGATGAGCGCGGGCTGGGTGGAGACCGTGCTGTCCTGGCCGCGCCGGTTCGTCCTGCCGTTCGACGGCGACACCCCCGCGGAGCTGTCCTTCGGAGCGTGATCCCACCCCCCGACCCCACGAGGGAGCCCGAGACCCCATGCCGACCAGCCGTTTGCAGCGACTCGCGTCCCAACTCACCTGGCACTGGGAGCACCAGCTGCGGCCACGCCTGTCCGGCCTCACCGACGCCGAATACCTGTGGGAGCCGGTGGAGGGATGCTGGTCGATCCGGGCGCGGCCGGACGGCGCCTACGCGCTGGACTGGGCGTTCCCGGCGCCCGACCCGGCGCCGCTGACCACAATCGCCTGGCGGCTGGCGCACATCGGCCAGACGCTCGCGCAGCGGGCCGACTTCCACTTCGGCGACGGCACGCTGACGATGGATCGGATCCGGTGGCCGGGGCCGACCGCGGCCGAGGGGCTGGCCTGGCTGGACGGCGCGTACGCCGGCTGGACCGCCGGCCTCGCCGCGGCGGACGACGGCATGCTCACGCGGCGCAGCGACGGTCCCCCGGGGACGCTCGACGGCCGCTTCCCCTTCGCCGAAGTGATCTTGCACGTGAACCGGGAAGTCATCCACCATGGGGCCGAGGTCGCGCTGCTCCGCGACCTCTACCGAGCCCGGCGGCCCGGTTCTCCCGGAACGGCGTAGGGCGGGCGGAGGCCGCCGGCGAGACGACCGGCGCGGGGGCACGGCGGGCACCGCTACGTCGGCGCAGGCTCCGGGCGCGGTTAGGATCTCGGCATGAGTCAGCTTCCGTTGCGGGCGCAGCTCGCCAGCGCCCTGGGCCGCACGGCCGCGACGCTGTCCAGGGCCACCGGGCGTGGCGACGGCTCGGTGATCGGCGGCAGGGTCGGCCTCATGCTGGAGCCCGACCTGCTGCGCAAGCTCGCGGCCGACCGCAAGCTCGTCCTGGTCAGCGCCACGAACGGCAAGACCACGACGACACGTCTGATCACCTCTGCGCTGCAGGAACTCGGCGACGTGGCGACGAACGCCTTCGGCGCCAACATGCCCGCCGGGCACGTGTCGGCGCTCGCCTCCAACAAGGACGCGCCGTACGGCGTGCTGGAGGTCGACGAGAAGTACCTCCCCGAGGTCCTCGACACCACCAACGCCGGCCTCGTCTGCCTCATGAACCTGAGCCGCGACCAGATGGACCGGGCGGCCGAGATCTGGCTGCTCGCCCAGAAGTGGCGCCGCGCCCTGGCCGGCAGACCCGTGCACGTGATCGCCAACTGCGACGACCCGCTGGTCACCTGGGGCGCGTCCACCGCCGCCCGGGTCACCTGGGTGGCGGCCGGGCAGCGCTGGCGCGAGGACTCCTGGTGCTGCCCCGAGTGCGGCGGCCCGCTCGACCGCTCCGGCTTCGGCAACGGCGGTCAGGGCCTCACCGCGGCACAGATGGCCGACACCAACTGGGCGTGCCGTGAGTGCACCTTCCGCCGGCCCGAGCCGAGCTGGGTGCTCGACGGGGAGTACGTGACCGACCCCCGGGGACAGCACTGGCGCCTGGACATCCAGCTTCCCGGCCAGGCCAACCGGGCCAACGCCGCAGTGGCGCTGGCGGTCGCCGAGACCCTCGGCCTCGACCCGGCCAGGGCGCTGCCCAGGCTGCGGATGGTCACCTCCGTCGCCGGGCGCTACACGACCGTGGAGCGGGACGGCCGGTCGCTGCGGCTGCTGCTGGCGAAGAACCCGGCCGGCTGGCTGGAGGCGTTCGACGTCGCCGACCCGGCGCTGCCGATCATCCTGTCGGTCAACGCGCAGGGGCCCGACGGCCGCGACACCTCCTGGCTGTGGGACGTCGACTACCGCATCCTGCGCGGCAGGCCCGTCCTCGTCACCGGCGAGCGCCGCCTCGACCTCGCGCTGCGGCTGGCCGTGGCCGGGGTCCCCTTCCAGCTCTGCGACTCGTTCGAGCAGGCGGTGGGCCTCCTCGCGCCCGGCAAGATCGACGTGATCGCCAACTACACCGCGTTCCAGCAGATCCGAGCGGAGTTCGGCCGTGCAGTCTGAATTGTCCATCGTCTGGATCTATCCCGACCTTCTCAGCACGTACGGGGACCAGGGCAACGTCCTGGTGCTGGAGCAGCGGGCCAGGGCCCGGGGCATCCAGACCAGGACCGTCCACGTACGGTCGTCCGACCCCGTGCCGCAGCAGGGCGACATCTACCTCATCGGCGGCGGCGAGGACCGGCCGCAGATCCTCGGGGCCGAGCGGCTGCGCCGGGACGGCGGCCTGCACGCCGCGATCCAGCGCGGCGCCGCCCTCCTGGCGGTCTGCGCCGGCTATCAGATCATGGGCACGGTGTTCGGCGGCGAGGAAGGGCAGCCGGTGCCCGGCATCGGCCTGCTGGACATCAGCTCGGGGCGGGGCGAGCGACGCGCCGTCGGCGAGCTGGCCGCCGAGGTGGACCCCGCGCTGGGCCTGCCCACGCTGACGGGCTTCGAGAACCACATGGGCGTGACCAGGCTCGGCCCCGGCGTGCGCCCGCTGTCGCGGACCCTCACCGGCATCGGCAACGGCGACGGCACGGAGGGCTGCTACGCGGGCCGTGTCATCGGCACCTACCTGCACGGGCCGGCGCTCGCCCGCAACCCCGCGCTGGCCGACCTGCTGCTGAGCTGGGTGACCGGACCGCTGCCGCCGATCGAGGACAGCTGGTATCAGGCGCTGCGCGACGAACGCCTGCGCGCGGTGCTGCCGAGCTGACCCCCGGCGCATCCGGCCCGGTCAGTAGATCAGCGCCTGCACGCCCTCGCCCAGGGCCTCCTCGACGAACGTGGAGGCCCCGGCGATGCGCACACCGTCGATCACGTCGTCCACGGTGATGCCCCTGCGGGCGGCGCACTGGGTGCACAGCGTGACCCGGCCTGCGGCGAGCACGGCGTCGAGCAGGTCCTCCAGTGGGGCGGCCTCGGCCAGGGCGAACTCCTTGGCCCGGCCCGGCAGCGCGAACCACGAGGACTCGCCGGTCAGCCACAGCGAGACCGGGACGCCGCTCGCCAGCGCGGCCGCCGCGACCGTGAACGCCTGGTTGCAGCGCTCCGGGGCGTCCGCCCCCGCCGTCACCTTGATCACCAGTGATCGTGCCATGCTGCGAGCCTAGTCCGCCGGGGTCGCCGCCGCGCCGCCGCATACCGTACAAGTTGGGCAATCGGGGCATGCAGCGCATGGTGCGAGGGCCCGCTCGCGCGCCTCTAAGCTCGTCTCCATGGACGTACATCCCGACCTCGAGCCGATCGCCTTCCTCCTGGGCCGCTGGGAGGGGGCCGGGGTGATCGGCTATCCCACCATGGAGAGCGCCAACTTCGGCCAGGAGATCGTCTTCGGGCACAACGGGAAGCCGTTCCTGACCTACGAGAGCCGCACGTGGCTGCTCGACGCCGAGGGCAGCAAGGTCCGGCCTCTGTCCACCGAGACGGGGTTCTGGCGGATGCAGCCCGAGCGCCAGATCGAGGTGTGCCTCGCGCATCCGACCGGCATCGTGGAGATCTACGTGGGGGAGGTCGTCTTCCACAAGATCGAGCTGCACACGGACGTCGTCGCGCGGACCACGACGGCCAAGGAGTACAACGCGGGCCACCGGCTCTACGGCCTGGTCAACGGCAACCTCATGTACGCCTACGACATGGCGGCGATGGGGCACCCGCTGCAGTCGCACGCCTCGGCGGAGCTCAAGCGGGTCGGCGACTCCGGCGAACAGAACTGACGAATAAAACGCCGGCGAATATCCGAGCGGAGAAAGAAAGAACCCCGGGCGCGCTCCGCCTCATAACGAGGCGGGCCGGCTGGACCATGGCCGGGACGGAAGTCGTCCGCAGCCGCCGGCTGCCCGGGGTTCCGGTGTCTGTCGAGGATTCGCCAGGATGTCGTCCGACATCCAGACGGAAGGTCCAGATGGACGAGTCCTAGCGGACAGCCACCTCGCTAGCCCAAGAATGATCAACCATTGTCTGGACCACCTCCCTTCTGCGTGCCTTCACGCTATGCGAGGGCCCCGCGCGGGGGCAAACGATTAATGCGATGAAGTCCGCGCCCTTCCCGCGGCAGCCGGGAGGACTCCCCCCGGGCGGGGCACGACTTACACTCTGGGCATGGCCGAGACTTGGCACGAGGAGCTGCGGGCCCGCGGCTACCGGATCACCCCCCAGCGGCAGCTCGTGCTGGAGGCGGTCACCGAGCTGGGACACGCCACCCCCGAGGACATCTGCTGCCGGGTGCAGCAGACGGCCAGGGGCGTCAACATCTCGACCGTCTACCGGACCCTGGAGCTCCTGGAGGAGCTCGGGCTGGTCACCCACACCCATCTCGGCCACGGCGCTCCCACCTATCACCTCGCGTCGGAGGCCGACCACGTCCACCTCGTCTGCCGGGGGTGCGGCGAGGTCACCGAGGTGGCCCCCGCGATGGTGGACGGCCTCGTCTCGGCCCTCGACGACGAATTGGGCTTCGCGACCGACGTTCGCCATCTCACAGTCTTTGGGTATTGCGGTAAATGCCGCCTTTGACTATTGTGGTCCGTTTTGGGGCTATGCTCGGGGCCGGTAGCGTGACGAGTGGCGCATCATGCCGATCGTCAGGAGATGAAGGTGACCGTTCCCGCGGAGGCCGCCAGGCGGCGCATAGTTGATCTCTTTCTGTCCAGCGAGGAGCGGTTGCTCCAGCGGTGGACTCAGGTGTCCGGAGCGTCTCCCGACGAACTACGGGACCTTTATCAGGCGTTGCGTACCGCTCTCGGCAGTGAGGACGGAGACTTCGCCGACGTACGAGGGCTGCTCGCCGAGCTCTCCCGCGCCCGGGCCCGGCAGGGGCACACGCCCTCCGACACCGCGCGGCTCGTCTTCTCGCTCAAAGAGGCGTTGTACGAGGTGGCCGAGGCGGACGGCGGCCCGGAGGCGCTACGCGGGTTCGTGTGGTTCTCCCGGCTCGTCGACGACCTGGGCCTGTTCACCTTCGAGACCTACAGCGCCGCCCGAGAGAAGATCATTCTCGACCAGACGGAGCAGCTGCTGGAGCTGTCGACCCCCGTGGTCAAGCTGTGGGAGGGCATCGTCGCTGTGCCGCTCGTCGGCACGCTCGACTCGGCCCGCACCCAGGTCGTCATGGAGAAGCTGCTCCAGACCCTGGTCGACACGGGCTCGGAGCACGCCGTCATCGACATCACCGGCGTGCCGGCCGTGGACACGCAGGTCGCCCAGCACCTGCTCAAGACCGTCGTCGCCGCCCGTCTGATGGGCGCGGAATGCGTGATCTCCGGCATCCGCCCGCAGATCGCGCACACGATCGTCACACTGGGCATCGAATTCGGCGACATCGTCACCAAGGCCTCGCTTGCCGACGCGCTGTCGTACGCGCTGAGGCGGAGCGGCGTGGAGATCGCGGGCGCGGCGAAGACGCGGATCGCGGTCAGGGCGGAGCGCGCCTGATGGAACGTGTGCCGATTCTCAAGCTCGGCGACATCCTGATCGTCTCGATCCAAATCGACCTGGACGACCAGAGCGTGCTGGCCCTGCAGGAGGACCTGGCAGACATGGTGGTCTCCTCGGGCGCGCGCGGAGTCATCATCGACATCACGGCCGTCGAGATCGTCGACTCGTTCATCGGCCGCATGTTCTCCACGATCGCCGCGATCACCCGCATGCTCGACGCGGAGACCGTCGTGGTCGGCATGCGTCCCGCTGTGGCGATCACCCTGGTCGAGCTGGGCCTGTCGCTCGGGGGCGTTCGCACGGCTCTCAACCTGGAGAAGGGCGTCGCGATGCTGGAGCACGTCAGGGGCGCCGCGGGGTGAGCGCGCCCCGGGAGCTGCCCATCGCCACCAACGGTGACGTCGTCGTCGTGCGCCAGCAGACCAGAAGCCTCGCGGCGGAGATAGGGCTCTCCCTGGTCGACCAGACGAAGATCGTGACCGCAGCCAGTGAACTGGCCAGGAACGCCCTCGTGCACGCAGGCGGAGGCCGGGTGCTGATCGAGGTGCTGGAGGGCGGGCGGCGGCCGGGCCTGCGGCTCGTCTTCACCGACGAGGGGCCGGGCATCCCGGACATCGAGCAGGCGCTGACCGAGGGCTGGAGCACCGCCGGGGGGCTGGGACTCGGGCTGAGCGGCTCGCGGCGGCTCGTGGACGAGTTCGACCTCGTCTCCGCTCCCGGCGAGGGCACCCGCGTGACGGTGACCAAGTGGGCCCGGTGACACGGCGATGACCCACCGGTACGAGGACGTCTGGGTGTCCACCGCCGACCCGAGTGTGATCGGCGGGGTGCGCAGGACGGCGGTCGCGCTGGCCACGGCCTCCGGGTTCGACCAGAACCACACCGGTCAGGTCGCGGTGGCGGTGACCGAGGCGGTCTCGAACCTGGTCAAGCACGCGGTGGACGGGGTCGTGCTCGTACGCCCCCACCTGGAGCGGCCGGGCGCGGTCGAACTCGTGGCCGTCGACAAGGGCCCCGGAATCGCCGACCTCGGCCGCGCCCTGCGGGACGGCTACTCCACCTCGGGCACTCTCGGCATCGGCCTCGGCGCGATCGCCCGCATGGCCACCGGCTGGGACGTCTACTCGGTGCCCGGCAGGGGCACGGTGCTGGTCCTGCACTTCACCCCGGACGGGCTGCCCGGACCGCCGCTGCGGGTGAGCGGGCTGCGCCGCCCCATCGGCGAGGAGAGCGTGTGCGGCGACGCCTTCGCCTTCGCCGACGACGGCGACGCGATCAGCGTGCTGGTCTGCGACGGGCTCGGCCACGGCGGCCTCGCCGCGCACGCCTCCCGTGAGGCCGTACGGATCTTCATGGAGGACCCGCACGCCCTTCCGGCCGCCGCCCTCGAACGCCTGCACCGGGGGCTGGGCCACACCCGGGGCGGGGCGGTCGCGGTGGTGCGGGTCGGTCGTGAGAGCGTCATGTTCGCCGGACTGGGCAACATCTCGGGCTGGATCGCCCACGCCGAGGGCCGTCAGGGGATGATCTCGCTGCCCGGCATCGCCGGGCACAAGGGCAGGCGTCCCCGGCAGTACGAATACGCGCTGCCGCCGCACGCCACGGTGGTGCTCCACTCCGACGGTCTCACCGACCGCTGGGACCCCGCCTCTTTCCCCGGGCTGTTCGCCCATTCCCCGGCCGTGGTGGGCGCGACCCTGCTGCGCGACGCGGGCAGCCGCAGGGACGACGCCTGCGTCGTCACCGTCAAACAGGGGCGGTGACGGGCGAGGTGCTCACCCGCGCGGAGATCCACAGGGATCAGGACGTCTTCGCCGTACGGCAACTGGGCCGCCGGATCGCCGAACTCGTCGGGATGGAATCCCAGGATCAGATCCGGGTGGCGACGGCGCTCAGCGAGATCGGCCGTGAGGCGCTCGCGCTGGGCGCCGGGAGCGTCGTCGTCTTCGACCTGCGTGAGGACCGGCTGGTCATCACCGTGGACTATCCCGGCGGCGCCGACGTGCGGCAGAGTGAGGGCGTGAAGCTGGCCGGGCGCATGGTCGACGAGATCGCGCTGTCGGCCGAGGACGGACGCGTCACGCTGGTGAAGCGGGTGCCCGAGCACCGCAGCCACGGGTCGCTCGACGGTATCCGCGAGGAGCTGGCCCGTCGCGCGCCTCCCACGGTGGCTCTGGACGTGCTGCGCGAGCAGAACAGGGAGCTGGCCGGCACCCTGGAGGAGGTGCTCCGGCTCAACGCGGAGCTGGCCGAGACCAACCAGGGCGTCCTGGCGCTCTACAACCAGCTGTCGACCGAGCTTGAGGAGACCAACCGCGGCGTCGTGGCGCTCTACGCCGAGCTGGACGAGAAGTCGTCCCAGCTCCGGCAGGCGGCCGAGGCCAGGCAGCGGTTCTGGGCCAGCGTGAGCCACGAGCTGCGGCTGCCGCTGACCTCGATCATCGGGCTGGTCCGGCTGCTGCTCGGCTCGGGCGCGGAGCCGCTCAGCGAGGAGCAGGAGCACCAGATCACGCTCATCGGCGCTTCCGCCGAGACCCTGCTGACGCTGGTGGGCGAGCTGCTCGACCTGGCCAAGGCCGAGTCCGGGCGGCTGGACCCGCATCCGTCGATGGTGGACGTGGTCGCCCTGGCCGAGGGGCTGCACATGACCCTTCAGCCCACCGGGCGGGCCGACGGGGTCACGCTGTCGGTCGACGTGTCGGACGAGATCGGCGAGATGCTCGTCGACGAGGCGATGCTGACCACCATCCTGCGCAACCTGCTGTCGAACGCGCTGAAGTTCACCGAGTCCGGGGAGGTGCGGCTGGCGGCCGTCGTTGACTCCGCGATGGCGGAGGTCGTCTTCACCGTCACCGACACCGGGGTCGGCATTCCCCCCGAACACCTGGAGCGCGTCTTCGAGGAGTTCTTCCAGGTGCCCGGGGCGCTGCAGCTCAAGGCCAAGGGCACCGGCCTCGGCCTGCCGTACGCGCGGAGGCTGGCGGAGGCGCTCGGCGGCACGCTGGAACTGGCGAGCAGGCCGGGTGAGGGCACCACGGCCACGCTGCGGGTGCCGCACCGGATGGCCGGCCCGGAGGTGGGCCGGGTGCTCGTGGCCGACGACGACGCGGGCTTCCGCGCGGTGGCCCGGCGGATGCTCTTCGGGTTCGCCGCCGGGGTGGACGAGGCGGCCGACGGCGTCGAGGCCCTTGACCTGATGCGTGAACGGCCCCCGGAGGTGGTCCTGATCGACCTGCTCATGCCGCGCCTCGACGGCACGGCGCTGCTGCACAGGATGGCCGAGGACGACGCGCTGTGCGGCATCCCCGCGGTCGTCGTATCGGTGGTGTCCGAGCAGCCGGGACCGTCGCACCCGGTGCTGTCGAAGCACGGGCTGCGCAGGGACCAGCTGCTGGAGGCGATCCGGGAGGCCGTACGCGACAAGGGCGGGAACGCGGAGGGGGACGGGCATGGGACCCATGACTGACACCCCGGCGACGGTGCTGGTCGTCGACGACATCCCCACCAAGCGCTACATCCTGGCGAGCTGGCTGCGCCGCGGCGGGCACCGGGTCGTCGAGGCCGGCGGCGGCGAGGAGGCGCTGGCCGTCGTCCGCACGCTCAAGCCCGACCTCGTCATCCTCGACGTACGGATGCCCGACGTGGACGGCATCGAGGTGTGCGAGAAGATCAAGGCGGATCCGGAGACCGCCTCGATCCCGGTGATCCAGGTGTCCGGAAACGCCATCACCCCGGCCGACCGCGCCGAGGGGCTGGAACGCGGAGCCGACGCGTACCTCTCGGAGCCGATCCAGCCCGACGAGTTCGCCGCGACCGTGCGGGCGACCCTGCGCTACTACCGGGCGCGGCAGCGTGCCGAGCGGATGGCGGCCAGGCTGAGCGAGCTGGCCGAGATCACGCTGGAGATGAACCAGGCGGAGGACTTCGAACGGCTCCTGTCGGTGGCGGCCGAGGGCTGCTCCCGTTTGCTGGAGCGCTACTCGCGGGTGCTGGCGATCCCTTCGGACGGACGAGTGCGCAGGTTCTCCGCCCGGCAGGGGGAGCGCGCCGCGGCGCGGCTGGTCCATCCCGACACCCTGGAACGGCTGAGCGCGATCTCCATCGGGGAGTCCCCCGGCGTGCAGACGTTCGAGATCGACAGCGCGACCTGGGCCCGCGTCGTCCCCGACAGCGACATCGTCGCGCGCGTGGCGGGCGTGCTGTGCCGTACGAAGACGGGCCGGTCGCCGGTGTTCCTCGGGGTGGAGACGGGCTCGCCGCTCGACGGCGAGGAGCTGAGCCTGCTGCGGCAGCTCGGCCAGGCGCTGGCGCTGGCGGTCGACGCGGCCCGCGCCTACGCGGAGGAGCACATGATCTCGCTCACGTTGCAGCGCAGCCTGCTGCCCGCCGAGATCCCCCGGATCCCCGGCCTGCGGATCAGCGTGCGCTACCAGCCGGCGGTGGACAACGTGGAGGTGGGCGGCGACTTCTACGAGGTCCTGCCTCTCGGCGATCGGGTCCTGGTCGCGCTCGGCGACGTGCAGGGCCACTCGCTGCACGCCGCCACCGTGATGGCGGAGCTGCGCAACGCGCTGCGGGCGTCGGTGATCGACGACGTCGATCCCGCCGGGTCGATGAGCCTGCTCAACGCCGTCCTGCGGCGCTACCACCCCGGCATGACGGCGACCGTCTGCCTGATGCTGATCGATCCCGCGACGGGGGAGAGCGAGATCGTCAACGCCGGGCACATCCCGCCGCTGCTGGCCGGCAAGGGGGCGGCCTATCACCGGTTCGGCAACCTGCTGCTTGGCGTGGCCCATGAGCGCTATCGGGTGGACCGGGTGCGGCTGCCCGAGGACGCCACCATTCTGCTGTTCACCGACGGGCTGATCGAGGACCGCGACAAACTGCTCGACGAGAGTCTGGAGGTCGCCCGCCAGCAGGCCGAGGACGTGGGCGACGACCTGGAAGGCTTCTGCGACCGGCTGATCGCCACCTTCGGCGCCCGTGAGGACGACGTGGCGCTGGTCGCCGTCCGTAGGGTGCCGTTCTGACGGTCGTCCACAGGCGACCCGGCCGCCGCCACGACGGCGGCCGGGGACCGAATAGCCTTGGACGCATGCGGAGCCCTTTGCTTGACACACCCGGTGCGGTGGCCGCGCAGGCGCCGGACGAGACGGTCGCGGCCCACTACGGCGACCCCTACGGCGAGCAGCGCGCGCTGGCCGGCGGCCGTGCGCTGGTCGACCGGAGCAACCGCGAGGTCGTGCGGATCACCGGGCCCGACCGGCTGAGCTGGCTCAACGACCTCAGCTCCCAGAAGCTCGACACGCTCCAGCCGGGCACGCCCACCCAGACGCTGCTGCTCGACCCGCAGGGCCGCGTGGAGCACCACCTCACCCTCGTGGACGACGGCGAGGCCGTGTGGGCCCACGTGGAACCCGGCACCTCGGCCGAGCTGGTCGCCTTCCTGGGGAAGATGCGGTTCATGCTGCGGGTCGAGGTCGCCGACGTCACGTCGGACTACGCGGTGGTCACGCTCGCCCCGCCCGCGCCGGACGGGAGCCCCGCTGCGACCGGCGTGACGGTGGAGGGCGCCGTCGCGATGGGCGGCGACGTGCTCGTGCCGCGCGAGCGGCTGGGCGGCCTCCCGGACGAGCTGGACCTGCGGCCCGCCGGTCTGTGGGCCTACGAGGCGCTGCGCATCGCCGCGTACGCGCCCCGGCTCGGTTTCGAGACCGACCACAAGACGATCCCCCACGAGGTCGGGTGGATCGATGCGGCCGTCCATCTGAGCAAGGGCTGCTATCGGGGACAGGAGACGGTCGCCCGGGTCCACAACCTCGGCCATCCGCCCCGCCGCCTGGTCTTCCTGCATCTGGACGGCAGCGTGGACGAGCTGCCTCCGCACGGCGCCCCGGTGACCCTCGGCGTCGGCACGCCGGTGGAGGCCGAGCCGGAGGCCGCCGTCGAGGGCTCCGCCGAGCCGGGCCAGATCGGCTTCGTGGGGTCGTCGGCTCGCCACTACGAGCTGGGCCCGATCGCCCTCGCGGTCGTGAAGCGCACGGTGCCGGTGGACATCGACCTGCTGGCCGGCGGAGTCGCCGCGAGCCAGGAGGTCGTGGTGCCGCCGGACGCCGGGCGGAACGTGAAGATCGACCCCGCCCTCCGCCGGCGCATCCGATAGCTCCCTAACGGCGGGCCCACCACCGCCGGGTGCAGAGCGCGGCGAGCACCGCGCCCGCCGCGTTGAGGATCACGTCGTCCACGGAGCTCACCCGCCCGAGCCGCAGGCCGTACTGGAGGACTTCGACGCCGAGCGACGCGGTGGCCGCGACGGCGGCCACCGCAGCGAGCGAGGCGAAGCGCGCGGAGCGGACCGGGAGCATCGCGCCGAGCGCGGCGAAGACCAGGAGGTTGCCGCCGATCTGCACGACCGCCGCCCCCGGTGACAAGCGCGCGATCTGCCCGGCCAGGTCCACCAGGGGGACGACGTGCACGCCCTCCTCCGTGCCCGGGGTGAGGATCATCCAGATCCAGGGCGCGGTCCCGGCCACCATGACCACGTCCGCGACGGACGCGCGGAGGGGAGCGGGACGCCCTCGGCGGGCGCGGCGGCGGGAGAGGAGCAGGACGGCGAGGGCGGCCACGGGAACGGCGCAGACGGTCGCGACGACGACGTGTCCCCACGTGTCCCACGCCTCCCGCATCCGATCATGATGGCAGGCCGGGGGAGACTGCGGCACTCAGACGCCGAGGATGCTCAGACGTCCAGGACGAGGGTGATCGGGCCGTCGTTGGTGAGGGTGACCTTCATGTCGGCGCCGAAGACGCCCGTCTCGACCCGTGCGCCGAGCGTCCGGAGCTCGGCCACCACGGCGTCCACGAGGGGCTCGGCCACCGGGCCGGGCGCGGCGGCCTGCCAGGTGGGCCTGCGGCCCCTGCGCGCGTCGCCGTACAGCGTGAACTGGCTGATCACCAGCAGCGGCGCGCCGATGTCGGAGCACGACTTCTCGCCGTGCAGGATGCGCAGTCCCCACAGCTTGGCGGCGAGCCTGGCCGCCTCGGCGCGCCCGTCGGTGTGGGTGACGCCCACGAGCACGAGCAGACCGGGCTCGTCGACGGCGCCGACGATCTGACCATCCACCACAACGGACGCGGAGCTGACCCGCTGTACGACCGCACGCATGGCCCCGAATTCTGCCACGTCCGGGGGCTCCATAGACTGCCCGCTATGTCGGAAATGGTCGTCGAGGTCGTCCGGTCGGGGTTCGTCGAGTCGGTGCATCGCGCACGCGTGCACGTGATCGGGGCGGACGGCGCACCGGTCCTGGTGTGCGGGGACACCTCCAGCCTGGCGTCGCCGCGTTCGGCCGTGAAACCCCTGCAGGCGCTCGCGATGGTGCGGGCGGGCCTGCCGCTGGAGGACGAACTGCTCGCGCTCGCCGCCGCGAGCCACAGCGGCGAGCGCTTCCACATCGACGGCGTACGGAAGATCCTCGCGGGCGCGGGGCTGGACGAGACCTTCCTGCGGTGCCCGGAGGACCTGCCCCTCGACGAGGAGGCGCGCCGCCAGGTCCTGCGGGAGCACGGCGACGCCCGCCGGATCCTGATGAACTGCTCGGGCAAGCACGCGGCGATGCTCACCACCTGCGTGGTCAACGGCTGGCCGGTCGACGACTACCGCCATCCCGGCCACCCGCTGCAGCGGGCCATCCGCGCGACGGTGGAGGAGCTCACCGGCGAGCGGGTCGCGGCGACCGGTGTGGACGGCTGCGGCGCGCCGCTGTTCTTCGTCTCGATGGCGGGGGTGGCGCGCGCCTTCCGCACCCTCACGCTCGCCCCGGCCGGCACGCCGGAGCGGCGCGTCGCCGACGCCATGCGCGCGCACCCCGAGTGGACGAGCGGCACGACCCGGGCCGAGAACCTGCTGATGCGGGCCGTTCCCGGACTACTGGTGAAGGCGGGCGCGGAGGCGTTCGACGCCTTCGCGGACGCCGAAGGCCGGGCCGGGACCGTGAAGATCGTGGACGGCGGCGGCCGGGCCCGCGTGCCGGTCACCGTCGCCGCGCTGCGCGCCGCCGGGATCGACGCTCCCGAGCTGGCCGGGCTGGCCACCGCCCCGCTGTTCGGCGGCGGGGTTCCGGTCGGCGAGGTCCGCGTCCGTCCCGCCTGACCGGTCGCGGGTCACCTCCACACGCGGTCGAGGAACGCCGCGACCAGGGGAGCGATCTCGGGGAGCCGGTCCTCCAGCGCGAAGTGACCGGTGTCGATGACGTGCAGCTCGGCGTCGGGCAGGTCGCGCAGGTAGGCGTGGGCTCCGGGCTCGGGGAAGAACATGTCGTCGCGGCCCCACGTGATCAGCGCCGGCGGCCGGTGCTCACGGAGCCAGGCCTGCCACAGCGGGTAGCGCGCCACGTTGGTGTGGTAGTCGAAGGCCAGTGCCACCTGCGCCTCCTTGCGCCCCGGCAGGTCGAGGAAGTGCTGGTCGAGGGTCCAGCCGTCCGGGGCCACCAGCCGTGGGTCGGTCGTGCCGCCCTCGTACTGGCCGCGGGTCATCTCCGGCGTCAGCAGCGCCCGCACCCTGTCCTCGTCGCCCTCGACGTCGGGGCGCAGCGCGATGAAGGCCCGGGCGCCGTCCGACAGGCCCTCCTCGTACGCGTTGCCGTTCTGCACGACGAGACCGGCGATCCACTCGGGGTGCCGGGTCGCCAGCCGGAATCCCACCGGAGCGCCGAAGTCGAAGACGTACATGACGAACCGGGTCAGCCCGAGCTGTTCGGCGAAGCCCTCCATCACGCCGGCGAGGGTGTCGAAGCTGTAGGTGAAGCCCGCGGGCGCCTCGGTGTGCCCGAAACCGGGGTAGTCGGGCGCGATCAGCCGATAGCGGGACCCGAGCACGTCGATGAGCCGGCGGAACTGGTGTGACGCGGACGGGAATCCGTGCAGCAGCAGCATCACGGGGGCGTCGTCGCCGCCCTCGTCCGGCACCGACTCGCGGTAGAAGACCCGCACGTCCCCGACCTCGACATGCCGGTGGAGCGTGCGCGGAACCGTGAGCAGCGTCATGCTAATGCCTCCTTGGGACGACCGTGCATTAGTTCTAGCCATCGCCCATCTAATGTGTCAATCGCCTGGGTTAGCATTAGCCGCATGAGTGATCTGGTCCCCCTCACCGGGGAGCCGCTCGCCCTCGACCTGCTCAACACCCGGCCGAGCACGCCGGACGGCCCGGTCGACCTGATCGCCACCGTCGACGGGCTGCGCGCCTGGCTGGGCCTGCAGGCCGACCGGCTCGGCGGCGTGCTGCCGGAGGGCGGGCAGGCGCGGTTGCCCGACGACGACCTCGCCGCGGCGGTGAGCGCGGTGCACGAGGTGCGTGCGCACGCGGCGGCCGCGATCGACCAGGCGAGACGGGGCCTGCGGCCGCCGGAGGACGCGCTGCGCGGCCTCAACAGGGCGCAGCGTGCGGCGCCCGCCGTCCGTGAGCTGGTCTGGGACGGCGTGGCCGTGACGGCCGCGCCGCGCAGGGAGGGCTCGCCGGGCGCCCGGCTGGCGGCGGTGCTCGCCGAGGCGGTCGCCGAGTTGCTGACCGACCCGGCCGTCGCGACCGTGCGGAAGTGCGCGGCCGACGACTGCGCGATGCTGTTCCTGCCCGCCCATCCGCGCCGGCGCTGGTGTTCGGCGGCGCGGTGCGGCAACCGGGCCCGGGTCGCCCGGCACTACCGGCGTCACCGCGCCGCCGGCTCCGGCTGACGGCTCCGGCTGAGAGAGGGTTACAGCGAGCGGAACTGGCGCGAGGTCGAGATCGCCCCGGAGGTGGTCATGACGAACGTCCGCATCGAGTCGGCGAACCTGGACAGGTCCCACTCGGCCGGGCCCTGATACCAGTACAGGTGGTCGGTCTGCCGCCCGTTGCCGTTGAACGCGCTGACCACCCGCGCCCACCGGTCCACGCTGTCGAAGATCACCGCATAGGGCAGGTAGCGGGAGAAGAGCTCCACGCGCTGGCCGGCGGGGACGTCGTCGATGCTCGCCCCGGTCAGGTACTCCCGGAACCCGAGCGTGTGCGCCAGGGCCGCGGCACCCCTGGCCGTCTTGGCCGGCATGTACTGGGCGCCGAAGGCCAGAGCGGCTCCGGCGATGATCAGGGCGAGTCCCAGCAGGCCGTACGTCGTAAGCCAGGCGAGCACGACGGTGGCGATCACCCCGAGCGCGACCACGGCCAGGCCGAGGGTCGTCCAGCGCGACCGGGTGGAGTCGGGCCGCCGGGCGAACCAGCCCTGCGCCACGACGTCCTGATACAGCGCGTCGCGCACCGTGGTGAGGCGGGCGGCGAACGACCCGTGCAGCTCCGACAGCAGCACCCTGTCACGGCCGTCGAAGATCGCGTCGTAGAGGGCCCGCTCGTACGGCAGCAGCTGGCCGAGCGGGGCGCCGGGCAGCTTGACCAGGCACCAGTCGGGGGTGTCGTAGGTCTGGCGCGTCTGCTCGTCGATGCGCAGGAAGTTGCGCACGGCGAGGTCCACGATGGTCGCGGTCACGTCGACCACGTCGGCCTGCTCGTCGAACAGCGTGCCGATCTGCCCGGGGCGCACGTCGTCGGGCGGGCTGAAGCGCCCGTCGCGGTGGCCGCTGACCGGGCCGGACTCGCTGCCGACCACGCGGGCGTCGCGGCCCCGCGTCCAGTACAGGAGCCCCACGCCGCCCAGCAGCAGCACCAGCAGCGCGGCCAGCGAGCCGCCGGTCACCGCGTTCAGCGTGAACGCGGTGGACAGCTCGAACCTGCGCTCCAGGATCGGCCGGGCCCCCGTGGCGCCCTTCGGGTAGCCGACGACGACCGTGAGCGTCTGCCCCTCTCCGAGACCCTGCTGCTCGAAGGTGGAGGTGGTGCCGGTCTCCTCGACCGAGGCGCTGGTGCAGGCGATGGCCGCGCTCAGCTCGCCGGCGAAGCAGGACAGGTTCTGCACCCGGCCCGGGCCGGTCACGGTGACGACCGCGTCCTGCACGGGACCGGACACCGCGAACCATCGCAGCTCCTCGCCCGAGGCTGTGGGCGTCACGGCGCCGGTCACGTCATACTCCACCGTGCCCTTGAACGTCAGGGTTTGCCCGTCGTACGAGCCGCCCTTGACGTTGGAGATGCGGTAGACGCGGTCGTGGCCGTCGTCGAAGCGGGTCCGGGTGAGCGGCGTGCGCCGCACCGTCCCGCCGGCGGGGGTGACCGTCTCCTTCACATGGAGCACGCCGTTCTCGCGGAGCTCCATCGTCACCTCGTCCTTCGCCGGAGGCGCCGAAGCCGCGGTGACGGCGTGCGCGGGGGAGGCGGCGAGGACGGCGAGCAGTGCCGCCAGTCCGAGCCGGCGCGCGAGATCCACCATGAGCCGCAACCCTACCGGTCCCGGTGCTCCAACTGAGGATCGAATGCGAGCCGGCCGGACCGGTCAGGAATCGAGAAGCCCGGGGACCACCCCCGGCCGTAGCGTCATAGGCATGGAACTCACCCTTCACTACTGCTACATCACGATCGACGACGGCGACGCCGCGCTCGCCTTCTACCGGGACGTGCTCGGCCTCGAACTCCGCAACGACGTCGGATACGCGGGCGCCCGCTGGCTGACCATGGGCCCGCCGTCCCAGCCGGACGTCAACATCGTCCTCGAGACGGTCAACGCCGACCCGACCGCCTCCCCGGAGGACCACGCGGCGCTGAGCGACCTGCTCGCGAAGGGCAGGCTGCGCGCCGTCGTCTTCGCCACCCCCGACTGCGACGCGACCTTCGAGAAGATCCGCGAGTCCGGCGCCGAGGTCCTGCAGGAGCCGATCGACCAGCCGTACGGCGTCCGCGACTGCGCCTTCCGCGACCCGGCCGGCAACATGGTCCGCTTCCAGCAGCTCGGCAAGGGCTGACGCGGCTGCGCCGCCGGGATCCGGCGCCCCTCTTCCCGGGGGGCGCCGGATCGGTAGGGTAACCGTCCATGGGACACACCCGGCTGTATCGGAACGGGACCCTGGAGGCCGAGGGCTTTCCGGTCGCCGACGTCTCCGAGAAGGTCAAGGACCCGTCGGCCGTGGTGTGGTTCGACATGTGCGCCCCCACCGAGGAGGACCTCCACGCCATCAGCGAGGAGCTGGGGCTGCACGCCCTGGCGGTGGAGGACGCGCTGCAGCACCGCCAGCGGCCCAAGCTCGACGTCTACGACAGCCACATGTTCCTGAGCGTCTACGCGGCGGCCTTCGACGGCGAGTCCGGCCAGGTGCGCATCGCCCCCGCCACCGCCTTCATCACGAAGAACGCGCTGGTCACCGTGCGCCAGTCGGACGACTTCTCCATCGAGGAGGTGGTCCGGCGCTGGGACGAGGGGGCGTCCCTGGCCCGGCACGGCGTCGCGTTCCTGCTGCACGGTCTGCTCGACTACGTGGTGGACAGCCACTTCGAGACCGTCGAGGCGATGGACGAGCAGGTCGAGGACCTGGAGGGGACGGTGTTCGGCGACCGGCCGGTCGGCCCCGAAGACCAGCGGCGCACGTTCGAGTTGCGCAAGGGCCTGGTCACGCTGCGCCGGATCGTGATGCCCATGCGGGAGGCCGTGAACACGCTCCTGCGCCGCAACGGCCTGAGCGGCGACGGCGAGATGGCGCCGTACTTCCAGGACGTGTACGACCAGGTGCTGCGGGCCACGGAGTGGACGGAGTCGCTGCGCGACCTGGTCAGCAACATCCGCGAGACGCACCTGACCATGCAGAGCAACCGGATGAACCTCATCATGAAGCGGGTGACGAGCTGGGCCGCGATCATCGCGGTGCCCACGCTGATCACCGGCTTCTACGGCCAGAACATCCCGTTTCCCGGCTTCGGGCACGCGCTGGGCTTCTGGACGTCCACCGTGCTGATCGTCGTCGCCTCGGCGGCGCTCTACCGGGTGTTCCGGGCCCGAGACTGGCTCTGACCCGGGCGCCCGGGCCGGTCTGTCACCACGGCCCGTACGGCCCCTGGTTGCCGCCGCCCCGGTAGCCGTTGACCGCGGGCTTCACGTCGGCGAGGTAGATGCCCGCCGCGATGACGGCGGCGATCGTGAAGATGTTGGGCAGCCCCATGCCCATGCCCAGGTAGTTGATCGCGGCGGCGAAGGTGAACAGCGTCGCGAGGCCGAGGATGATCAGCCAGAGCGGCTTGGTCTGCTTGCCGGCCGCGGGGAAGGCGCTTGCGGGGATCCGCAGGGCGTGCACCAGCGCCCAGCCGGACAACACGAAGGCCGCGACGGAAAGCAGCCAGAAGATGATGTCGAGGATGCCGTACAGCCCGAACATGGCTCTCCCACACGGTCACAGTCACTGACGCCCCCAGACTAGTGGGCGGCGCCGACAGGTGGCGCGGGCGCGAAGGGCCGGTTCCCAGGGGAGTGAGACGGCGGCGGGCCCCCCCCCCCCGGGGGGGGGGGGCCCCCCCGGGGGGGGGGGGGGGGCGGGGGGGGGGGGGGGCCCCGGGGGGGGGGGGGGGGGGGCGCCCCCCCCCCCGGGGGGGGGGGGGGCCGCCGCCTGTCGTTCGCGTGGGCCGCGGATTAGCTCCGGGCCGCGGTGGAGCGGGCGCGACCGGTCCGCTTGGAGGTGGTCTCGGCGGCGATCGCCGGCTCGGCGGTCTCCGAGACCTCGGTCAGCTCCAGCGCGGCCTCGCCGCTCACCCGGCTGACGACCTTGCGGCCACGGCTGGCCAGGTCGTCGTAGAGCCGGTTGAACCGGGAGGCGGCGGCGTCGGCGTAGCCCTTCGCCTTCTCCGGCAGCTCGCGCGCGACGGTCTCCGCCTTGCCCTGCATGGTGGAGGCGTAGGCGCGGGCCTTCTCCACGGCGATGTCGCCGGCGCCGGTGAGCGCGTAGAACGGCTTGGACTCCGTGATCTTCTTGGCCTGGGTCGTGATGGTCATCGGTTATCCTTCCCTCGAATCCGGTGTGACGCCGTTGCGTGGGAGAACCGGGTCGTCCCCGAGATGCTCAGCCGATTGCGGCGGCTGGGCGGTGTCGGCCCGGTTCTCCTTACGGAACGACTCGTAGATGTCGATCAGCACCTGGCGTTGCCGCCCGCTGAGTGTGACGTCGGCCCGGATCGCGGCCAGCACGTCGCTGTGCGGCTCGCGGTCCTCGATGAGACCGGCCTGGACGTAGAGCGCCTGGGCGGAGATGTGCAGACCCTTCGCGATCTGGTTCAGGATCTCCGCGCTCGGCTTGCGCAGGCCCCGTTCAACCTGGCTCAGGTAAGGGTTGGACACCCCGGCCTGCGCGGCGAGCTGACGAAGCGAGATCTTCGCCTGCTGCCGCTGCTGGCGGATGTACTCACCGAGCGAGGCGACCTTGGGCAGTTCCATGCCCCCAGTCTGCCTCGCGCTGCTTGCAATTGCAAACGCGGTGAGTAATTCCAGCTAGCACCCAAGGCTCAACCAGGAAGCAGCCAAAGCAGCGGGGCGCTGATGGCGAGCACCACCGATCCGGCCAGGATCAGGAAACGGTGGGCGGCCGGAAGCGTGACCTCGGGCCGTACGAGCCGGTCGACCCGGGCCATCACGCTGGACGGCGCGGACACGCCGAGCGCGCCCTGCGGCGTGGGCAGCGCCGCCGAGGTGCCGAAGCGCAGCAGGGCGGTGGCCAGCCTGCGCGGGCAGCACCGCTGCCGGGCGCGGTCGTCGGCGGCCATCTCGACCAGCAGCTCCACCGACGCCTGCGCGTCGCGGACCAGCTTCGACCACGGCAGCGCGCGGCGCAGCGCGGCGAACGGCAGCAGCACCAGGTCGTGGCGCTCGCGCACATGGGCGGCCTCGTGCGCGAGCACGGCCTCCAGCTCCGCGGACGACAGCAGGTGCAGCGTTCCGTCGCTGATGACGACCTGCGACTTGAGCCCCGGCAGGCAGTAGGCGGCGGCCCCCGGGAAGTCGACCACCCGCACGCCGGGCACGGCCGGCTCGTCCCTGGCGACCAGCGCGAGCAGGAGCCGGTGCCGGCGGCGGGCGCGCAGCGTCTGCGCTCCGGCCGCGAGGGGCAGCGCCACCAGCACCGCGAGCAGCGACAGACCGGCGATCAGCGCGGCCAGCCGCAGGTAGTCGTACGGCTGGCGCGCGCCGAACTCCACGCTCAGCAGGAACTCCGCGAGCCCGTGCACGACGCCCTTGCGGTAGGGGTCGAGCGCGAAGGCGAGCAGGGCGCCGATGGAGGCGAGCCCCCAGGTCAGCCCGAGCGACTGCCACAGCAGGATCGCCGTGCGCGGGGCACGCCAGGTCCAGCGCGCGAACGTCAGCCGCCACGCGGCCACGGCGCAGATCATCGCGAGCGCCGCTAAGACCGCCGCCGCGATCACTCTTCCTCCAGCTCCGTGAGGGCTTTCAGCAGGATCTCGGCCTCCGAGCCGGAGACGGCGCGGGCGAAGCGGGTCAGCGCCGCGTCGCGGTCGCCGGTCATGTCCAGGGCCTCGAGCATCAGCTCGGCGACGTACGCGTCACGGCTCGCGGCGGGCTGGTAGCGCCAGGCGCGGCCGTCGCGGGTGCGGGTGAGGAAGCCCTTGCGGGCCAGCCGGTCGAGCACCGTCATCACGGTCGTCGGCGCGAGGTCGCGATCCTCGATGAGGCGTCCCACCTCGCGGGCGGTGAGCGGAGTGTTCTCCGCCCAGAGGATGTCCATGATGCTGCGTTCGAGCTCTCCCAGTCCCTTCACGTCTTTCAGCCTACCTGGGGTAGTACTACGTCCTGTAGAGAGGTGGGTGGCATGAAAATCGTTCTGGTCGAAGGCGACATCACCGAGCAGCGAGTGGACGCGATCGTCAACGCGGCCAACTCGTCGCTCATGGGCGGCGGAGGGGTGGACGGAGCCATCCATCGGCGCGGTGGCCCCGAGATCCTCGAGGAGTGCCGGGCACTGCGCGCCTCCCGGTACGGAAGGGGGCTGCCGACCGGGCAGGCGGTCGCGACCACCGCCGGGCGCCTGCCCGCGCGATGGGTGATCCACACGGTCGGCCCCGTGTACTCGCGGAGCGAGGACCGATCCCATCTGCTCGCCTCCTGCTATCGGGAGTCGCTCGTCGTCGCCGACGCGCTGGGCGTCGGCACGGTGGCGTTCCCCGCGATCTCCACGGGGATCTACCGGTGGCCGGTCGAAGACGCCGCCCGCATCGCGATCACCGCGGTACGGCGGGCCGCCCCGGCCGTGGTGGAAGAGGTGCGCTTCGTGCTGTTCAACACCGCAGCCTATGCGGTGTTCGATTCGGCCCTACGGGACATCGGATAAGCATTGGGCCAAAATTTTCAGAGCCACTTGAGCATGTAGATTTCGTCGCGGTCGTCGCCGGGGGCCACCCGGATCGAGCGAGGCACCCGGCCGACCTCCCGGTAGCCCACGCTCGCGTAGAAGCGGTCCACCCCGGTGCCGCCGCGGCAGGTCAGCTGCAGCGCCTCCAGGCCGAGCGACCTGGCGGCGTCGTCGGCGGCGAGCAGCAGCGCCCTGCCATAGCCCTTGCCCTGGTGCTTGGGGTGGACCATGACGCGCAGCAGCCACCGCCAGTGCGCCCGCAGGCCCGAGCCGTTGTCGCCCAGGATGAGCCACGCGCCCGGGGCGCCGTCGTCGCCGTACCCGACGAGGAGGCTGTCCGGGGCCCCCGGCCCGGCGGCGGCGCGCGTGCGGGCGAACGCCTTGTCCGCCGTCGGCCTGACGTCGTCCGGCGTCACGGGAGGCACGAAGCCCACCGCGCCGCCCGCGTTGGTGACCTCCGCCCAGCAGCTCAGGAGCTCCTCGAAGAGCTCGGGGGTCATCTCCGGGTCGAGGACGAAACGCATGGGCCGGACGTTATCAACCGCCCCGTCCGTCAACCGCGGGGGGAGACGCTGCTCCAGGGCAGGGTCACTTCGCCGAGCCGCCAGCGGCCCGGACCGCCCGTCGGCGGGGTCGCCTCCACCGGCCAGTCCCGCGACAGCAGCTCGGCCGCCTTGATCCAGCGCTGCCGCGTGCCGTACGCGCCGAAGGAGGCGCAGGCCGCCCAGGCGCGGTCCCAGTCCGCCAGGAACGCGTGGATCCGCTCGCCGGGCACATTGCGGTGGATCAGCGTCTTGGGCAGCCGTTCTGCCAGGTCGGAGGGGCGCTCGAAGCCGGTGAACCGGGCGGCGAGGGTGAGCGTGCGCGGCCCGTCCGCGCCGAGCGCCACCCAGGTCGCCCGATGGCCGATCTCCGAGCAGGTGCCCTCCACGAGCACGCCCGAGGGGTGCAGGCCGGCCCGCAGCCGGTGCCAGTGGTCCCACGCCTCGGCCTCGCCGTACTGCCGCAGCACGTTGAAGGCGCGCACGATCATCGGCGGGCGGGGGACCGGCAGCTCGAAGCCGCCCCTGACGAACGTCAGCCCCTCCCGCTCGTACGGCTTGGCCGCCGCGACCCGCTCGGGGGAGATCTCCACTCCCACCACCTCGACCGTGGGGCAGACCCGGCGCAGCCGGGTGAACAGCTCCGTCGTCGTGGTGTGGGACGCGCCGTAGCCGAGGTCCACGACCAGCGGCGCCGCCCCCGCCCGGGCCGAGCGCAGCAGCGGGCCGTACACGGCGGCGATCCAGCGGTCGCAGCGGCGCAGGCGGTTGTGCCCGGTGGTGCCCCGCGTGACCGTCCCGACGGGCCGGACCGGTCTCATGTCCCCGCTGTGACCCGGTGCACCTTGTGCTGGGCGGCCTGCGCGCGGGGCCGGACGACCAACCTGTCGATGTTCACGTGCGACGGGCGGGTCACGGCGAAGGCGATCACGTCGGCGACGTCGTCCGCGCTCAGCGGGTCGGGGACGCCCTCGTAGACCTTGGCGGCCCGCTCGGCGTCGCCGCGGAAGCGGGTCAGCGCGAACTCCTCGGTCATCACCATGCCCGGCGCGATCTCGACGACCCGCACCGGGTCGCCGCACAACTCCAGGCGGAGGGTCTCGGTCATCGAGGTCTGCGCGTGCTTGGCGGCGCAGTAGCCGCCGCCCCCCTCGTACGACACCAGCCCGGCCGTCGAGGTGAGCATCACCAGCACGCCGTCCCCCGACGCGATGAGCTTCGGCAGCAGGGCCCGGGTCATGCGCAGGGACCCGAGGACGTTGACGTCGTACATCCGCTGCCAGTCGTCCACCCGGGCCCCGGCCACCGCTTCGAGCCCGAACGCGCCGCCCGCGTTGTTCACCAGGACGTCGCAGCGGTCCAGCGAGGCGGCCAGCGCGTCCACCGACGCCTGGTCGGTCACGTCCAGCGTCACCGGGCGCACGCCGGGCACGTCGGCCGCCAGCTTGTCGAGCCGGTCCCGCCGCCGCGCCGCCGCCACGACCCGGTATCCCTCCGCGGCGAGTCGGCGGGCCGTCGCCTCGCCGATGCCGCTGCTCGCGCCGGTCACCACCGCGGTCTTGACCGCGGTCTCGGTCGCAGGATCGCTCGCCGCGGGATTGGTCGCGGGATTGGTCATCGTCACCGCCATCGTCCTTCCCCATCGCCTCGTTCGGCAGGCGACATCCTCTCAGGACACCCGATGCTCACCGTTGTCGGGGAATCCGGTGATGATTTTGGTGGTTATAACGCTCTCGGAGGTGGTTCGGGTGTCGGTGTTACGGCGTCGGGTCAACCGCGTCGCGACCATCAGCGTGCACACGTCCCCGCTGGACCAGCCGGGCACGGGGGACGCGGGCGGCATGAACGTCTACATCCTCGAGGTCGCCAAGCGGCTCGCGGCGCTGGGCATCGAGGTGGAGATCTTCACTCGCCGCACGGCCCGTGATCTGCCGCCGGTCGCCGAGCTGACCCCGGGCGTGCTCGTACGCCACGTCACCGCGGGGCCGTACGAGGAGCTCGACCGCGCGGATCTGCCCGGGCAGCTGTGCGGCTTCCTGTCCGGCGTGCTGCGCACCGAGGCGATGTACGACCCCGGCCGCTACGACGTGATCCACTCGCACTACTGGCTGTCGGGCCAGGTGGGCTGGCTGGCCAAGGAGCGCTGGGGCGTGCCGCTCGTGCACACCATGCACACGATGGCCAAGGTGAAGAACCTCCTGCTCGCCGAGGGCGACAAGCCCGAGCCGGCGATGCGCGTGCTCGGCGAGGAGCAGGTCGTGGAGGTCGCCGACCGCCTGATCGCCAACACCGCCGCGGAGGCCGAGGAGCTGATCAGCCTGTACGGCGCGCCGCGCGAACGGGTGGCGGTCGTCAACCCGGGTGTGAACCTCGCCGTCTTCCAGCCCGCGTCCAAGGGCGCGGCGCGCCGCCGCCTCGGCCTGCCGCAGGACGCCCACGTGCTGCTGTTCGTGGGCCGCATCCAGCCGCTCAAGGCTCCCGACGTGCTGCTCAGGGCCGCCGCCCGGATGCTCGTGGAGGACCCCTCGCTGCGGTCGCGGCTCGTGGTGGCGTGCGTGGGCGGGCCCAGCGGCAACGGCCTCGCCCACCCCTCCCTGCTCAGCGACCTCGCGGCCGAGCTGGGCATCACCGACGTCGTACGGCTCGCACCGCCCGCCCCGCAGCCGGAGCTGGCGGACTGGTATCGGGCCGCCGACGTGACCGTGGTGCCCTCGTACAACGAGTCGTTCGGACTGGTCGCACTGGAGTCGCAGGCGTGCGGCACGCCGGTCGTCGCGGCGGCGGTCGGCGGCCTGCGCACGGCCGTCAAGGACGGCGTGTCCGGCGTGCTGGTGACGGGACACGACCCGCACGACTGGGCGCGCGAGCTCGCCGCGCTGGCCCGGCGTCCGGACCGGCTCGCCGAGCTGGCCGCCAACGCCGTGCAGCACGCCACGGGCTTCGGCTGGTCGGCGACGGCCGCCCGGCTGGCCGACGTCTACGCCGGCGCCATGGCCCAGCTCCACCGGACCCCCGTCGCGGTCAACTCGTAGGCTGGGGCGTATGAGACCGGATCTGGAAGCCGTCATCGCGTCGGCGCTGGAGTCCGCCGAGCTGTCCTACGAGCGGCCGAAGCCGGGCGCGTTCCTGGTCAAACTGCCGGGCCAGCACAAGCTCGCCACGCTGACCTGGCTCGTCGTCGGCGACCAGGCGCTCAACATCGAGGCGTTCTTCTGCCGGCAGCCCGACGAGAACCACGCCGAGTTCTACCGCTGGCTGCTCCACAAGAACGGCTCGATGTACGGCGTCCACTTCGCCGTCGACGACACGGGCGACGTGCACCTGGTCGGCCGGCTGCCGCTGGACGCGGTGACCGAGGAGGAGATCGACCGGGTGCTCGGCTGCGTCCTCACCTACTCGGACGAGTCGTTCGACCGCGCGCTCGAGCTGGGCTTCGCGACGTCCATCAGGCGCGAGTGGGAGTGGCGGGTCAAGCGGGGCGAGTCGCTGGCCAACCTCCAGGCCTTCGCGCGGGTGGTCGAGTCCTGACCAACGGGACGTCTGCCGCACGCCGATAGGATTGGCCGCATGGCGACTTTGGTGCTGCTGCGGCACGGCGAGAGCGAATGGAATGTCAAAGGCCTGTTCACCGGCTGGGTGGACGTCACACTCTCGCCGACCGGCGAGGAGGAGGCGCGGCGCGGCGGTCAGCTGCTCCTGGAGGCCGGCATCCGGCCCGACGTGGTGCACACCTCGGTGCTCACCCGGGCCATCAGGACCGCCAACATCGCGCTTGAGGCGGCCGACCTGCTGTGGCTCCCGGTCAAGCGCTCCTGGCGGCTGAACGAGCGCCACTACGGCGCGCTCCAGGGCAAGGACAAGGCCCAGACCCGCGCGGAGTTCGGCGACGAGCAGTTCATGCTGTGGCGCCGGTCCTACGACGTGCCGCCGCCGCCGATCGCCGACGACGACGAGTACTCCCAGCTCGGCGACGGCCGCTACTCCCTGCTGCCCTCGGAGCTGGTGCCGCGTACCGAGTGCCTCAAGGACGTCGTGGGGCGCATGCTGCCGTACTGGTACGACGACATCGTGCCGGACCTCGCGGCCGGTCGCGACGTGCTGGTGGTGGCGCACGGCAACTCCCTGCGCGCGCTGGTCAAGCACCTGGAGGGCATCAGCGACGCCGACATCGCGGGCCTGAACATCCCCACCGGCATCCCGCTGCGCTACGAGCTGGACGCCGACTTCCGTCCGATCGGAAGGGGCGAGTACCTCGACCCTGAGGCCGCCAAGGCCGCCATCGAGGCCGTCGCCAACCAGGGCAAGAAGTAACCTCTCACGTCTGTCACGAAGGCCGCGTCCCGCTGTGGGGGCGCGGCCTTCGGTCACTTGTAGGCGACCGGCCTCTTCGCCGTGCCGGGGAACACCTGGACCAGGAGTTCGACGGCGCCGTCCGGGGGATAGGCCACCTGGTAGACAAGCTTGCGGCCGCGCAGGTGGACCCGGACCCGGTACGAACCCGGGCCGCGTGTGATGAGGTCCTTCAGCACCGGTCCGTCAACGCCGTACAGCTGCAGAGACCCGGTCGGGCTCTCGTACCCGACCTCGACCACCTCCTCCCAGCCTCCGGTCTCCAGCGGCGGACGCCGGGTGTAGGACTCGACCGTTACACAGGCATGGCCGATCTCGTCGGCGGCCCAGATCGCCAGCGTGCCCCGGCCGGTTCCCACGAGGTTTTCCACCAGCTCCGGGGGATCGCCCTCGTAGCCGTCCTCCTCGCCGCCAATGGTCCAGAACTCGGCCCACAAGGTGGCCCGGCGCTGCCGTACGGGCCTGATCTTCGGTCGGTGCCGCGGGTGCGCCGCGCAGGCCCGCTCCTTCTTGGCGACGTACGCGTCCTCTTCCGCCTGCTGACGGCCGGCCTCCGCCTGCCGCGCGCGGGTCACGGCCGGGCACAGGCCCGCGAGCATGTTCGCCAGGGACGCTTGGGGTGCCTCCTGGACCGCCCGAGCGTGGATGTCTCCTCCGTGCCGGGTCGCCAGCGCGCACAGCTGGCGCCCCTGGGCCACGACGTCCTGGTCGGAGACCTCGTCCCACCCCTCCACGCCGGAGTCGTACGGGCGGTCGTAGCCGCGGACCGCGCAGAGGAAGCGCTTATCCGTCTCGCTCAGCCCCTTGACCGTGCCGTCGCCGAATCCGGCACAGTCGAGTTCCCGTTCGGTGCTCACTTTGCCGGGCGAGGCCGACGCCGCAGGGACGAGGACGACCGCGGTCACCGCCAGGACGGCCGCCGCCGTACGGACGACCGGGCCGCGCCGTACGAACGCGCGCCGGGGAGCGCGTACGGCGAGCAGGACGAGGATCGGTGGAAGGCAGTCGTAGAGCCCCCACCCGATCTGCCGGGACAGCAGCTCGGGCGGCCCCCACATCGCTTCGCACGCGGGGCCGAGCGCCGCATCGAGGGTGGGGAGCAGGAAGAGGGGGAGGTCGAGGACGAGCAGGACGACGGCGACGCAACGGCCGATGATCCTGCCGAGTCCGGCCCGCCCCCTCCGGACGCTCAGATACCAGCCCGCGAAGCCCAGGACGATAAGCGGCGCCCCGCCGTACGAGAAGAGGGGAACGGCCTTCACGGGATAGGCCCAGGGGGAGATTTGATCGTAGATGTCCCACCCGAGGCAGGAGCCCGAGGACATCGACAGGTAGCTCCGGCTGCCGTAGTCGCCGGTCAGGGTCCATATGACCCAGAAGAAGAGGGAAGGAGCGACTGCGGTCAGCGTCGCCGCCGCCCAGCCCTTGGAGACGCGGTGCACCCATGATCGTCTCGGCACGGGAGCGAAGACTATTCGGCGCGTGCGACAAACGACCCAGAGTCTGGCGATTCGAGGGCACGCGAAAGCCCCGGCCCCCCGAGGACCGGGGCTTTCGCGCCCCCGTACGCTGCCGCGTCAGCCGGCGAGGGCGTCCGCGTCGCGCGTACCCGTGACGAGGTACACGACGTCGCGGGCGACGCGTACGGCGTGGTCGGCGTACCGCTCGTAGTAGCGGCCGGCCAGCGTGATGTCGATGGCGGCCTCGATGCCGTGCTCCCAGTCCTTGGAGAGCAGGACGCGGAAGAGGCGGCGGTGACGGCGGTCCATCGCGTCGTCGTCCTCCTCCAGCTCCTTGGCGAGCTCGATGTCGCGGGAGGCGATGCAGCTGCCCGCCTTGGTGATCAGGTTCTCGGCGATGGCGCCCATCTCGACGAACGTGTCACGCAGCTCGGCCGGGATGGCGGACTCGGGGTGACGCATCCGGGCGAGCTTGGCGATGTGCTCGGCCAGATCGCCCATGCGTTCGAGGTCGGCCGCCATCCGCAGGGCGGTGATGACGGTACGCAGGTCGACCGCCACCGGCTGCTGCGTGGCCATCAGCTCGAAGATCGAGGCTTCGAGCTCCTGGTGCAGCCGGTCGACCTCGTTGTCCTGGGAGATGACGCTCTCCGCCAGCTGCAGGTCGGCGTCGAGCAGGGCGGTCGTACCCCTCGACATGGCCGACCGCACCAGGCGGGTCATCTCCACCAGGCGGTCGGTCAGGGCCGCAAGCTCTTCGTGATAGGCGTCGCGCATGGCCGCCACGCTACGCGCGGGTCGATGAACGAATTTCGACCGCCGGATGAACTTTTCCGGAAACAGGGCCGTCGTCCCAGGTGAGGTAGGTGGAAGAACCGGAAATGCCGCCTAGGCTGCTGAATGTGAACGAGTTGCTGGCGAGCATGGCGGCGTTGGGCGGATTCGTCCTCGGCTCCTTCGTCATGCTCGCGATCCGACGGCAGACGGACAAGCCCCGCACGCCGGAACCAGAAGACGACGGCCTGCCCCCAGGGGTGGCGTCGGTGCTCGCCGTGCTGCCCTCCTCGGCGGTCGTCCTCGACCGCGAGGACCGGGTGCTGCGCGCCAGTTCGGCCGCCCGCGCCTTCGGCCTCGTACGCGGGGAGTCGCTGATGGCCGCCGAGCTGCTGGTGCTGGCCAGGAAGGTCCGCAGGGACGGCGAGATCCGCGAGAGCGAGATAGAGACGGCAGGCCGCAAGTTCGGGCAGGAGTCCACGTCGTTCGCGGTGCGGGTCGCTCCCCTCGGCTCCCACGGGCAGGTGCTGGTGCTCGCCGAGGACCAGACCGAGCGGCAGCGGGTCGAGGCGGTGCGCAGGGACTTCGTCGCGAACGTCAGCCACGAGCTCAAGACGCCGGTCGGCGCGCTGAGCCTGCTCGCCGAGACCGTCGAGGACGCGGCCGACGACCCCGAGGCCGTGAGGCGGTTCGCCGGCCGGATGCAGCACGAGGCCGCCCGCCTGACCTACCTGGTGCAGGACCTGATCACGCTGTCGCGGATCCAGGGCGGCGAGCCCATCCCGGCGCCCGACCAGGTGCCCGTGGACGAGACCGTGCACGAGGCCATCGACAGGTGCAACACGAAGGCCTCGGCCAAGGACATCGCGCTCGTCGCGGGCGGCACCGAGGGCCTGAAGGTCTGGGGCGACGAGGAGCTTCTCGTCACCGCGCTGCGCAATCTCATCGACAACGCCGTCGCCTACAGCCCCGAGCACACCCGCGTCGTGATCAGCGCCAGGCCGGCGGGGAACGCCGTCGAGCTGAGCGTGAGCGACCAGGGCATCGGCATCCCGGAGAACGCGCAGGAGCGCATCTTCGAGCGGTTCTTCCGCGTCGACGCGGCCAGGTCCCGGGCCACCGGCGGCACCGGGCTCGGTCTCGCGATCGTCAAACACGTGGCCGTCGCCCACGGCGGCGAGGTCGCGGTGTGGAGCAAAGAGGGCTCCGGTTCGACCTTCACTCTTCGCCTTCCCGCGTTCGGCGGTCAGGCGGTCCCCGTACCAAGCACGACCATTCCCCAGGAGGCCGCTCAGTGACTCGGGTACTCGTCGTCGAGGACGAGGAGTCGTTCTCGGACGCCTTGTCGTACATGCTGAGGAAAGAGGGGTACGAGGTCGCGGTGGCGGCCACCGGCCCCGACGCGCTGGACGCGTTCGACCGCAACGGCGCCGACCTCGTCCTGCTCGACCTGATGCTCCCGGGCCTGCCCGGAACCGAGGTGTGCCGCTCGCTCAGGCAGCGGTCGAAGGTGCCGGTGATCATGCTGACCGCCAAGGACAGCGAGATCGACAAGGTCGTCGGCCTCGAACTGGGCGCCGACGACTACGTGACCAAGCCGTTCTCGTCTCGTGAGCTGGTGGCGCGCATCCGCGCGGTGCTGCGCAGGCAGGGCGACGTCGAGGAGGTGGAGTCGGCCGTCCTGGCCGGGGGACCGGTCCGCATGGACGTCGACAGGCACATCGTGGCCGTGCGCGGCCAGCAGGTGCAGCTCCCGCTGAAGGAGTTCGAGCTGCTGGAGGTGCTGCTGCGCAACGCCGGGCGGGTGCTCACCCGCGGCCAGCTCATCGACCGGGTCTGGGGCGCCGACTACGTGGGCGACACCAAGACGCTCGACGTGCACGTGAAGCGGCTGCGGGCCAAGGTCGAGGCCGATCCGTCCAACCCCCGCTGCATCCTCACCGTGCGCGGCCTCGGCTACAAGTTCGACCCCGCCGACGAGTGAGTCCGTGCGGGCTCGTGCGGCTCGCGCGGCCCCCTGACGTGAAAGGAGCCCCTGTCCGGCCGGACAGGGGCTCCTGCGCGTCTACGCGGCCGTCAGCCGGCGTTCGCGGCGGGCGTCTCGGAGGGAGCGGCCCCCGTGGTCTCCGAGGTGGCGGCGGAGTCCGAGGCGGCGGTGTCGGTCGGCGCCGGGCTCCCGGTGGGGAGCGACGAGGTCGTCGGCGTGGCGGTCGGCGCGGGCGGCAGCGTCGCGAACTCGCGGCTGCGCGCGATGACCGGCACGGTGAGCGCGACGTCGCCGGCGTTCTTGAACTGGAGCGTGAGCTTGATGCTCTCGCCGCCGCGCAGCGGCGTCTTCAGGCCCTCGACCGTGACCCCGGGGGTCTTGGCGAGGGTGCCCGGCTGGAGGTCGATGGGGCTCTGCACGCTGACCGAGGTGGCCTTCTGCTCCTCGGGGACGATGCTGGTGAGCTGGTCGGCGGTCCCCGTGCTGTTCAGGAGAGTCAGGTAGAGCGACGCCGACCCGCCGGCGGCGAGCTGCTGGCCGGAGTCCGGCCCGAGGATGAACGCCTGCGGGATCATGACGCCGTTCTTGCCGTATGCCTTGCCGGCGCCGTCGCCGTTGGTGAGGACACCCGCCTCGTTCGGCGCGTACGGCGCGTTGGTGTTGGCGTCGAAACCGGCGCCACACGCGGCCAGTGCAGGGATGGCGGCGGCGAGGAGCGCGGCAATGGCGATCGCCCTGCGACGGCTGCTGCTGGTCACGGTTCGAGGTCTCCTTGGTACGCACGTGTATGGGCAGCAATCACCTTATCCGCGCCGGTCACCGGTCCGGCGTCGGCTCCCGGTCCACGGGCCGCAGCACTGCAGGTCATCCGGTATGTCCTGTATGCCGATTCACAGAGTGGATGGCTTGTCAAGCCCCAAAACGAGGCTTTGACCTGCAGTTATGTTCCTTTCACTGTTCCGGGAGGCGGTAACCGCGTGGTACCCTGGAGTACAGCGGAAGGGGTACTCGTCACATGACTTTCCAGGTCGGCGACACTGTCGTCTACCCCCACCATGGGGCTGCTCGGATCGAGGCCATCACGACCCGAACCATCAAGGGTGAGGAAAAGACCTACCTGGTGCTGAAGGTCGACAAGGGCGACCTGACCGTACAGGTACCAGCGGAAAATGCCGAGCTCGTCGGTGTGCGCGACGTCGTCGGCCAAGAGGGACTCGAGCGGGTGTTCGACGTGCTGCGCATGCCGCACACGGAGGAGCCCACCAACTGGTCCCGCCGCTACAAGGCCAACCTTGAGAAGCTGGCGTCGGGGGACGTCAACAAGGTGGCCGAGGTGGTGCGCGACCTGTGGCGGCGCGACAAGGAGCGCGGCCTGTCCGCCGGTGAGAAGCGCATGCTCGCCAAGGCGCGCCAGATCCTCGTCAGTGAGCTCGCGCTGGCCGAGAAGACCAACGAGGACAAGGCGGAGGCCCTGCTCGACGAGGTGCTGAACTCCTGAACATCACATCGCCAAGGGTGGGCGTCGGAGTCGACGTCCACCCTTTCGCATCTGGTAGGGAGCTTCACCTCGCCGGCCTGTTCTGGCCGGGGGAGACCGGGCTGGCCGGTCACTCCGACGGCGACGCCGCCGCGCACGCCTGCTGTGACGCGCTGCTGTCGGCGGCCGGACTCGGAGACGTGGGCGCGCTGTTCGGCACATCCGATCCCCGCTGGGCGGGTGCCGCGGGCGTGACCCTCCTGGAGGAGGCGGCCCGCCAGGTGCGGGCGGCAGGATTCGAGATCGGCAACCTGGCCGTTCAGATCATTGGAAACCGCCCGAAGGTCGCGCCTCGACGCGCGGAGGCGGAGAAGGCCCTCGGGGCCGCCGCAGGGGCGCCGGTGAGCGTCAGCGCGACCACGACCGACGGCCTCGGGCTCACCGGCCGCGGCGAGGGCGTGGCGGCCATCGCGACCGCCCTGATCCTCCCGGCGTGAATGGTCCGTTCCAAACGGACATGCCAACCTCAACGAGACCCGGTGCGTCTCACTAACGCGTGGGCGGCGGCTCGAACCAGGCGCGGAATCGAGTCGCCGCCCCTTTTTTCTTTCATGGCGCGCATATTCCCGTCGCATGGGGTACTCCACACTCCGAGGATGAAAGGGTCACCCTCATCGGGAGGTCGATATGACAATCGAGTCCATTCTCGGCGCCATCGTCATCGGTGCGGTCATCGGCGCTCTGGGCCGCCTGTTCCTGCCGGGCCGCCAGCCGATCGGCTGGATCCTGACGATCGTCGTCGGCATCGTCGCGGCGCTCATCGGTACCGCGCTCGCCCAGGTCATGGGTGTCGACACGACGCCGGGCATCGACTGGATCGAACTCGTCATGCAGGTCGTACTGGCCGTCGTCGGTGTGGGCATCGTCGCCGGCCTCAAGCGAGGGTCGCGGGTGTAAGCCCTCGTTCGGTGGGGCGGCCCCCGCCCTCACCCCATAGCGCGCAGGCCCGTCCGGCTCCCCAGCCGGGCGGGCCTGCGCGTTCTACTGCCGAGTGCGTCGAGTCGCCGGCCACTCATGGCCGGCGAACGATGCGCACGGGTCGCGTAACGGCCGCGGGGTGCGCGTGGACAGCGTGAGGCAGGCAGTGTGAGGCAGGCGCTGTGAAGCGGGCAGTGTCAGGCGGGCCATTGTCAGTCCGGGCACTGTCAGTCCGGGCATTGTCAGGCGGGCGGGCGGGGCGTGCTGCGCATCCGGCCGGATGGAGGCGCCATCGGGACAGTTCCCTGCCCGGTTCCCTCCTCGGCGTCCACTTCAGCGTCCTGCGTGGTGTCCTGCTCGGCGCCCCCGGGCTCCAGCGTGCCCTGACGTTCGCTTTCCGCGGCGTACGGCCCCCGCACGCCGTCCTGCTCGCCGGGGTCGGCGCAGTCCGATGCGTGGGCGGGATCCGGCACGTCCCTGATCTGGCGGAGCGGCTGGGTGTCGACGCCCGCCTCGTCTTCGGGCCGCTCCGGCTCGGCGTCGGCGGGCTCGTCCTGTTTGGGGCGGGGGTGCACGAGGACGTCACCGGTGTGCGGCCGTACGAGGTCGCCCCAGCGCACGGGACGGTTGCGGCGGGGCTGCGCCAGGCGTCCGCCCGTTTCGGCGGGAGCTGCCGGTGCCTCCGCAGCGGACTCGGCGGCCGTCTCGGCGGCGTCGCGCTCCGCGTCGCGGGCGTGCTCGTCCGTGGCCGTCTCGGCGACAGGCTCCGTCACCACCGGTTCTGAGACGACCGGTTCTGCGATGACCGGTTCTGCGACGACCGGTTCTGCGGCGGCCGGCTCGGCCCGTTCCGTGACGGGCGGGGTGCGGGGCGCCGCGGTCGGAGGCACGACCGGCAGGACCTCGGGCTCGTCCTGCGCCTGGTCCGGACTCGTCTCGGATACGGCTTCGGTTTCCGGCGTGGGTTCGGGGACGGCCTCCGTGATCGCCTCGGACGGCAGTCGTACGCCGTCCTCGTCGGTGTCGGGGGTGACGACGCGTGGCCCGGCCTCGTTCTCGGCCTGCGGAGGGGTGACGGGCAGCGGCGGGGCGTACTCGGGCGGCGCGACGGTCTCGGAGACCGGGCTGACCGGTAGCGGAGGGACGTAGCCGGGGGGCGCCACGGCCTCGGGAACCGGCTGCAGGGGTGGCGCGCCGTGCTCCTCGGTGACGGTGTGCGCGGGTGCGGGACCATCCTGCCCGGCCACCGGATAGGGGGCGGGGACGGCGGCCCGGGGCTCGCGCGCGCTGTCGAAGGGCACCAGGTCGACATCGGAGTCGTCGTCGGGGTCGTCGTCGTCGTCCAGGTCGGCCCGATTGGTGCGCACATGCTTCAGCAGGAGCAGCAGCAGCCACAGCCCGACGGCGAGCAGCACCCAGGGCGACAGGGCGACGACGAGAGCGGAGGCGTCGGGGTCGAAGGAGACGCCGACGGCGGTCGCGGCGTTCGCGGCGGCGGCCGACGCCAGGAGCACGAGCAGGACGAAGCCCGCCTGCAGGCGGACCAGGAAGCGCGCGTTCCGCAGCAACGGCACGCTGACCAGGGCGACGACCAGCAGAACGTCGAACGCGGCGGGATACAGGTAGGCGAGCCGCGGCTCGGCGCGCCCGGAGACGGCCAGAGCCCGCAGGTCGTCGAAGGACAGCGCGCAGGCGATCCCCGCGAGCACCGCGAGGGCGGCGCCCGCGAGGCCGATGGCCAGGCGGCGCAGCACCAACGGGATTCCGGAGGGGGTGTTTTGGGACGGGCGGGAGGCCGTGCCTGCCGCGCCGGGGGGAGTCACGTCCATGGCGTTTCGAGCCTACAGAATCGGAGTGACGATCGATCGCACTCGCGTGATCACCTGTTTCGTGTCGGAACCGGCGACTGCGCCGGGAACCTCCGATGCGATCCCGGCCCGGTGCGTTCCGGTCGGGTGCGTTCCGGTCGGATGGGTTCCGGTCGGGCGTCCGGCCGCGTGGCTGGAGCGGGGCGAGCACGCGGGCGTGGGCTGCGAGAGCGATGCGGCGCCCAAGGCGGGGACTCCGCCGGCGGTCGCGGCGTGTTCCTTCGATTGTCGGAGGCGGTCCGGCGACGCTGCGTGTCCGGCCGGGCCCCGGGAGAGGCGGGCGTGCGTGATGCGGACTGCCGTACGGATCGTTACGGGTTTTATCTCGGGTTATATCGGGACTTATGTGTCGGAAGTTTCCATGATCGGCCACACTAAGCCGTTCACGGACGCCCAACTAGCCCTGTGCTGCGCTGTCAGGCGTTAGCCTTGCCTTCGTGAGCCTGCACCTCTACGACACCAGCACGCGTACGGTCCGTGAATTCGTACCGGTCGAGCCCGGCCGGGTCTCGATGTATCTGTGTGGTGCGACCGTTCAGGCTCCGCCGCACATCGGGCACATCAGGTCCGGAGTGAACTTCGACGTTCTCCGCCGGTGGCTCCTGCGGCAGGGCTATGACGTGACCTTCTGCCGCAACGTCACGGATCTCGACGACAAGATCATCAGGGTGTCCGCCGGGGAAGGCGTGCCCTGGTTCGTCGTCTCCGAGCGCAACCAGCGCGCCTTCACCTGGGCGTACGACCATCTCGGCTGCCTGCCGCCCACCGTCGAGCCCCGGGCCATGGGCCACGTGCCCGAGATGATCGAGCTGATGCGGCGGCTGATCGACAAGGGGCACGCGTACGCGTCGGGCGGCGACGTCTACTTCGACGTGGTGTCCTACGCCGACCGATACGGCAAGCTCTCCAACCAGAAGCTGGAGAACCTTCGGGCGGCCGACGACACCGACACCGACTCGCTGAAGCGCGACCCGCGCGACTTCGCGCTGTGGAAGGGCGCCAAGCCCGGTGAGCCCACGTGGCCGACGCCGTGGGGCAGGGGCCGTCCCGGCTGGCACCTGGAGTGCTCGGCCATGGCGACCAAGTATCTCGGCGGCACCTTCGACATCCACGGCGGCGGCGTCGACCTGATCTTCCCGCACCACGAGAACGAGATCGCCCAGTCGCAGGCGGCGGGCGACGGTTTCGCGCGCTACTGGCTGCACAACGGCATGCTCAAGCTCGGCGGCGAGAAGATGAGCAAGTCGCTCGGCAACTCGCTGCTGATCCCCGACATGCTCCGCAAGGTGCGCGCGGTCGAGCTCCGCTACTACCTGGTCGCGGCGCACTACCGCTCGGCGATCGACTACTCCGACGAGGCGCTCCAGGAGGCGGCGGCCGGCTACCGCCGTATCGAGGGGTTCGTCACGCGGGCGGCCGAGGTGATCCACGACGTGGACGCCGCCGCGCCGCTGCCCCAGGCCTTCGTGGACGCCATGGACGACGACCTGAACGTCTCACAGGCGCTCGCCGTGGTCCACGAGGTCGTCCGCGAGGGCAACGTCGCGCTGGCCCAGGGCAACAAGGAGCAGGTCGCCCGGCTGCTCGCCGAGACGCAGAACATGCTCGACGTGCTCGGCCTCGACCCCAGGTCGGAGCAGTGGCGTACGACCGGCGACTCGGGACTCCGGGATGTCGTCGACGCGCTGGTGGCCGTGGCGCTGGAGCAGCGGCAGGCCGCACGAGCCCGCAAGGACTACGCGGCGGCCGACGCGATCCGCGACCAGCTCGCGGCGGCCGGGATCGTGGTGGAGGACACCCCGCAGGGCCCGCGATGGGAGCTGGCACAGTAGGCGTGGCCCTACGCTAGAGACCATGGCGGGAAGGGCTTCAGGGAAGCCGTCGAAGAAGCAGGGGCCGACCAAGGGCACGGGCGGCAAGGTGAGGCGCTCCCTTGAGGGCAAGGGGGCGACGCCGCCCGCGCACATGCGGCACTGGTACAAGGACAAGGCCCGCGCCGAGCGGATCGAGCGCGAAGGCCGGGGCGGCGGGGGCTCGTCCTCGCGTGCGCCGAGCCGTACGCGCCGGGAGGACGCCCCCGAGGTCATCGGCGGCCGCAACCCCGTGGTCGAGGCGCTGCGTGCCCACGTGCCCGCCAACGCGCTGTACGTGGCACAGCGGATCGACAACGACGACCGCGTCCGGGAGGCCATCAAGCTCGCGGCCGACCGTGGCATCGCGCTGCTGGAGGTCAGCAGGGACAAGCTCGACCGGCTGACCGAGAGCACCGTCCACCAGGGCATCGGCCTGCAGGTCCCGCCGTACGACTACGCGCATCCCGAGCAGCTTGTGGAGCGGGCCAGGGACGCCGCCGAGGTGCCGTTGATCGTCGCCCTGGACGGCGTGACCGACCCGCGCAACCTCGGCGCCATCGCGCGCTCGGCGACCGCCTTCGGCGCGCACGGGCTGCTCATCCCGTCCCGCCGTTCGGCGGGCGTCACCGCCGGCGCCTGGAAGACCTCGGCCGGAACCCTCGCGACCCTCCCCGTCGCCCGCGCGTCGAACCTCACGCAGACGCTCCAGGCGTACCGGGAGGAGGGCCTGTTCGTGGTCGGTCTCGACGGCACCGCCACGGTGGACATCGCCGACGTCGAGCTCGCGAGCGAACCGCTTGTCGTGGTCGTCGGCTCGGAGGGCAAGGGCCTGTCCCGCTTGGTCAGGGAGGCGTGCGACCAGATCGCCCGTATCCCCATGAACGCCGCCGCCGAGTCGCTGAACGCCGGTGTGGCCGCCGGGATCGCCCTCTACGCAGTCGCCCAACACCGTCGCCGGTGATTTCACCGTGACGGTATGGCCCCGGGCCCACTAAACTCGTCTGGTAGCAGGCCGCCTTAGCTCAATCGGCAGAGCATCTGTCTTGTAAACAGAAGGTCTGGGGTTCGATTCCCCAAGGCGGCTCTCGTACGACAGGCCCCTGAACAGTAGCTTCGCTGTCAGGGGCCTTGTGCTTGTCTGGACAATCTTGGGATCTTGCTAACACCCCTGCTGACAGGAGACCAGATGACCTTGGAAGAGCACCCGGGCACGTGGACATACGATCCCGAAGCCGGAGCGGCCTACGTTTACCTGCACGGCCCGATTCCGCCCGGCGGTGTCGCTGAAATGGTGACCGTAGACAGGCCGATGGTGAACCTGGACCTGGACGAGAACGGCAGGGTGATCGGTATCGAGATCCTCGCCACGTGGCCAGGCGAACGGGACAACAAAGAAGGCGCTCCCAGGTAGGGGAGCGCCTCTGACAGTGGTAGGGCTCAGGCGGAATTCCTGATCGAGCTGGCGAAGACCTCGGCCGCGCTCGCTCGGCCTGCCACCTCGTCAGGGGCCTGTCGTAGTCCACCGTGGCGGCCGGGATCGCCGCCGCAGAGTCGGTTCGCCCGCGAGGATCCCGGCGGCCGGTGCGGCCGCCGGGACAGGGGCCTGTCGTACGAGAGTCACCTCGGCAAGGGCGATCCCGCCGGTGTGGCCGCCGGGATCCAGCGGGCCAGGGGCCGCTCCGCGACGGGTCGAGGGCGTACAAGGTGATCAGTGCAGGGTGAGGATGTGCGGAACGCACTGGTGCCTTTTGAGGCACGACCGCTCCACTCATTGGAATCCGCGCCGCCGCAGGTGCATGAACCCAAAGTGTCTTCTGTTCGAGTTCCGTGACAGCGATGAGAAACACGGCAACGTTGACGCATGAGAGGTAGTTGCTGTTGGTCGACTGCGATTCAACCCCTTCCGGGGGAGAGTCGAACAGCTCCCCGCTCGATGGATCGCATGTCGTCGAGCTCAGATGCTGCGAGGGGGAGCGGTGATATCGCACGCCGCGCCACGCGTGAAGGGGACCTTACTTCCTGACCGCGGCTGAGTCCGCGTGAGCGGGCCGTTTGACCAGCGCCCGGGCCGGCGAACGGACACCAGCCCTCCCGCGCCTCCCGCGTGTACCTGCTGACAACTTCGTTAACCTCACGAAAGATCGGGGTTAGGCACGCAGCGGTCGGAAGAACTCGCGGATATCGGTGACCAGTTCCTCCGGCCGCTCCAACGCCGCGAAATGACCGCCCTGGTCGAACTCGGTGAACCGGGTCAGGTTATAGCAGCGTCGCACCCACTCCTCGGGCGGCGAGACGATCTCCTTGGCGAAGGAGGCGTACCCGGTCGGGGTGTCGACATACCCGGGATCAAGCATGCTCATCATGCCCTCGGCATGCATGGCCTCGTAGTACAGGCGGTTGGAGGTGGCGATGGAGTTGGTCAGCCAGTAGAGGGTGATGTTGGTGAGCAGCTCATCCTTGCTGAACACCGACTCGACATCGCCGCCGCAATCGCTCCACGCCCGGAACTTCTCCACGATCCACGCGGCCAGCCCGGCGGGGGAGTCGGACAGTCCCGCGGCGAGAGTCGACGGCCGGGTGCCCTGTACCCGCTCTCCTCGGCGAGCCACTGCTGGACCTCCGCCTGGAACGCCTCTTCGGCAGGCGTGAGTGGGGCCGAGTTCTCGTCCAGCACCGGCATTTCCCCGAGCAGGTTCAAGTGGATGCCGGCCACGCTGTCGCCATGGTCGCGGCCGAGCCTGCTGGTGATCTGCGCACCCCAGTCTCCGCCCTGCGCGCCGTAGCGCGAATAACCGAGCACCCCGGTCATGAGCTTGTCGAAAAGGGTCGCCACGGGCTTCAGGCTCATCCCGGGCGTGCCGGGATGCGGGGAGAAGCCGTAGCCGGGCAGGCTCGGCGCGACCAGGTCAAACGCGTCGGCCGGGTCCCCTCCGTGCGCGGCTGGGTCGGTCAACGGCCCGATGATCTTGTGCACCTCCCAGAAGGAACCCGGCCAGCCGTGCAAGAACAGCAGCGGGAACGGGCGCGGCCCCACTCCCTTGGCGTGCACGAAGTGCACAGTGTTGCCGTCGACCTCGGCGAGGAACTGGGGCAGTGAGTTAAGTCGCTCCTCAGCCGCGCCCCAGTCGAACTTGGTGCGCCAGTACTCCAGCAACTCAGCGAGGTAGCTAGGTGGCGTGCCGTGCGTCCAGTCCCGCCCGGACAGTGCCGGCGCGAACCGAGTGTTGGCCAGCCGCTCCCGCAGGTCAGTCAGCTGCTCGGGACGGGTTACGCTGCGAAACGGACGTATCAACGCCATGCGATTACTCCCATACATAAGAAACCTTCATATTTCAATGCAGGTGACCGGGCGTCTCACGCCTTTCCGGCCGCCGTGCCCGGACATCACGTCCGGAAATTACGCTACACGATGTCCGGGCGGGGTGTAGTGTGACGTTCGCTACCGAGCGAAGACCCTAGGGATCCGGACATGCCTTCGATCACTCGACGACGTACCGCGAATGTCGGCCGCCCCACCTCGGCCGAGGCGGAAATCCTGGCCGCGACGCAGCGTCTCCTGATCAACGGCGCGAACTTCACCGAGCTCGGCGTGCAACAAATCTGCACCGAGGCCGGCGTCGCCCGCTCGACCTTCTACAGCCACTTCCGCGACAAGATCGACCTGCTCATGCGCCTGGCCACCGAACTCATGACCTCATCCTTCGACGTCACCTCGGCATGGGACCCATCGGACGGCGTCGAACGTCTTGCGGACGCCTTCCTGCAAGTGGTGAAGGTCTATCGGGAACACGCCGCCGTCCGGCGGGCGCTCGCCGAGGTCGCCACCTACGACGCGACCGTGCGTGACTTCTGGACTGCGGAACTCAACCCGTTCACGGACTGGACGATTGCGGTGCTCCGCGCCGAGCAGGACGCGGGCCGCACCCGCGCCGACCTCGACCCGGTGAGCGCTACCCGGGTGATCGTCATGGGCGGCGAACGGGCCCTCGTCGACCACGTCACCGCCGGAGATCCCGGCAGCGACGCCGCGTTCGCCCGCGAGCTGGCACTGACCTGGTGGCATGGCGTCTACCGCCGCCCGGCGGACGTCGGGGAGTAAGTACCTTTTGCCGGGACGACCCGGTGGCCGGAGCCGGTGGTCCGTGCCGGGTCTCGTCCGGTGAGTCGGCTGTTCTGTTCGCAGAAAGCCGGCGAAGAGCACGCCGTCAGCTTCGGTGCGCCAGTGAGTGCACCAGCGGCGACCGGGTCATTGTTTTGTCGAGCATCACGTGAACGAACTGGTCGCCGGATGGAATTCTTTCCGCCCGGCGACCAGTGGACCCGCGCCGGTTGGATCCGGTCGCGGCCGTGGGGTATTTACGGCACGCTGTAAAGGAACCAGAAGTTGTACTGGTAATCACAGTGATACCAGGTCCACATGTGGTTCTGGACGCCGTAGTCCCCGTACCGATAGCAGTCCGACGAGGAGTAGTAGACGTTACGAAGCGTATCGGCGTGCGCGGGGACGGCGGTCGCCGTGACCGCCAGCCCACTGAGCAAGGCGCCGACGACGGCTAGAGCTCTGATTTTCCGCACTTACTCTCCTCGTAGTGGATGTCGTGCCGAACTTCCCACTGCGGATCATCGCAGCGCGCACGATATCGGTACAGGTCGCGTTGCCCGTCGTCGTTCTCCTGCGAAGTGACCTGCGGCTATAGCGGACAAGGGCTGAAAGTTTCCCTGGGGGATCTCCGTAACGGCGTCATTCACCCCGGAGGGCGGCCGGCCGTGAAACGGGAGGACATGAGATGGCTGGATGCGCCGGGTTAGGTTGGTCGGATGGGGATCTATGAGGCTCTGCCGGCGGAGCTGGTGACCGAGCGGCTGCGGTTGCGGCGGTGGCTGCCGTCGGATGTCGAGGAGTACCGCGGGTTGTGGCTCGAACGGGATCCGCGAGCGGTACGGCGGATCGACGCCGAGGGGCGCCCGACGGTCGAGGAGATGCGCGGCTGGCTCCGCGACAATCCGCTGATGGCGGACCGAGGGCTCGGGTTGCTGCCGATCGAGCTGCGAGACACCGGTGAGTTCATCGGGTACTGCGGATTGACCGTCGGCCGGGGATCTTTCGACGAACCTGAGATCGCGTACGAGCTGGCACGGCGGGCTCACGGCCGTGGCTACGCGACAGAAGCCGCCCGTGCGGTCGTCGAAGCCGCGGCGCGAACGGGACGGCGACGGCTCTGGGCGACCGTGCGGGAGTGGAACGCCCCCTCGTTCCGCGTCCTCGAGAAGCTCGGTTTCCACCGGAGCGACCGCATCACCGAGGACGCCGAACGCGGCAACTCGATCTGGATGACGCGCGCACTCGAACCGAGGTAGAGGCGGGAGCGCGGGCCGCGATCCACTTCCGGCGAGACGTGCGGTTGAGGTCGTCGCGATAGCCTCTCGCAAACCGGTAGAGACATATGCACATAGATCACTAGAGTTGCCGCCCCGGCACTCGTAGAGATCTTGAAGGTATATATGGCTCCGCGCTTGAAGCGGCTTCTGAGGTTATTAGTCGCGTTTACGTGTGTGGTGGTAGTGGCGGGGTGCGGCACGCCTGAAAAACCCGCTGCGGCTCCACCTGCCGGCGTGCCTGCGGTCGTCCTCGGCGACTTGGTCACGCTGGAGCAGGATGGCACCGTCCGCATAGCTCAGGTCGACGTGGCAGGTCCCACGCTGGAGATCTACGAGGACTACCAGTGTCCGGTGTGCCTGGAGTTCGAGCAGGGCGACAACAACGCGCTCGTGCGAGAAATGGTCGTCAATGGGGCGATAGCCATCATGATCCACCCGATGACCATCTTCCAGGACGACAAGCCGATCACTCGGGAGAACTCGCGACGGGCTCTTATCGCCTCGCTTTGCGTTCGGGATCCGAGCACGTGGCTGAGATATCACGACGAGCTGTACGCCCATCAGCCGGACGAGTTCCAGAAGGGCGGGTTCCCCCACGAGCAGCTCGTACAGCTCGCAGGGAAGGTGGGCATTCCGGCCGGGGAGTTCACCGCGTGTCTCGAATCTCCAGAAACCGCGGAGCGGGCCGACGCCGTCACCGACTTGGCCCTCAGCCGAGGAGTGGAAGGCACCCCCACGATCCGATATCAGGGCCAGGACCTCGATTGGACGACAAGCTGGCGTGATACGGGACAGGGATGACGCGGGGCCGAGCCGCGGCGCCGGCCTCACTCGGCGAGGCCGAGAAGCCGGTGGCGAGGGGCCGTGGTCCTGCGGCGACGCCCGGCGATCACCTTGCCGGCGGCCGCCGGGCGTCGTCCATCGCGGCTAGCAGCAGGACTTGTCCGCGTTCGCCGTCTCCTTTTCGGCGTCGTCCGTGGTGCAGCAGACGGGGTCGGCCTGCTTGGTGAGGGTGTCGGCGTCGGCCTTGACCACGTACACCTCCCAGGGCTCGTTGCCGGGACCGTGGACCCACACCTTGTCCTGCAGCGCGTAGCAGCAGGTGGTGTCGTTCTCCTCGAAGGTCGCGAGACCGGCCTCCTTCAGGCGTTCGGTCGCGGCGGTGACCTGGGCGCTGTTCTCGACCTCGACGCCGAGGTGATCCATCCGCGTTGGCTCGCCCGCCTCGCCCTCCAGCAGGACGAGCTTGAGCGGGGGCTCGGCGATGGCGAAGTTGGCGTAGCCGGGGCGCCGCTTGGCGGGCTCGACACCGAACAGCGTGGAGTAGAACGCGATCGAGCCTTCGAGGTCGGCGACGCGCAGAGCAAGTTGGACGCGGGACATGGCTGTCCTCCCTTAACCGCGAAGCGGCGGGCCGAAGCCGCCTGCCTGCTTCGATGAGCTTCTAATCAACGGATACCCGGAGTTTGTGCCCTTGCCGAGATCTATGTCAAATTAGAGGAATGTCGAAGCAAGAGCTGCCGATCATCGACGCGGGCATGGACGCAGGCTTGGACACACCGGGGGCGGGCTGCTGCGCGCCGCTGGCGTGCGAGCCGTTGTCGGAGAGCGAGGCCGTCGAGCTGGCCCCGCTGTTCAAGGCGATCGCCGACCCCGTACGGCTGCGCCTGCTGTCGCTGATCGCCTGCCATGAGGACGGCGAGACCTGCGTGTGCGACCTGACGGCGGCCTTCGACCTGACCCCGCCCACGATCAGCCACCACCTCAAGGTGCTCAAGCAGGCCGGGCTGATCGACTCCGAGCGCCGGGGCACCTGGGTGTACTACTGGATTAAGCCCGCCGTCCTGGCGCGCATGTCGGCCCTGATCGGCCCGGCATCGCCCGCCCTCGCCGGTACGGCCTGACCACGGGCGTCGAATGGCGGGTTTTCGCGTCGAGTTCTTCCCTGCCGCGCCCACGTCGTCACATGCCGCTCGTTCCCGACTCGCCGCCCTGCTGAGTGGAGAAGCTCATGTCCGAGAACGTGGAAGCAGTCAGAGCGGGTGTCGTCACCCGCTACGGCGAACTGGCCAGAGCCGCGCAGGCAGGCAAGCAGGTGATCGACTGCGGGTCGCAGGAGCTCACCGGCGGATGCTTCGGCGCGGCCGGCTACGACGACACCACCGGCCTGCCCGACGGAGCTCTCCGGGCCAGCCTCGGCTGCGGCAACCCGGTCGCCGTCGCCGGCCTCCAGCCCGGCGAAACCGTCCTGGACCTGGGATCGGGCGGCGGCATCGACGTCCTGCTCTCGGCACGCAGGGTCGGCCCGACCGGCAAGGTGTACGGCCTGGACGCCACCCCCGAGATGATCGAACTGGCCAGGGCCAATGCCGTCGAGGCCGGAGCGACCAACGTCGAGTTCCTGCACGGCCACATCGAAGACATCCCGCTCCCCGATGCCGGCGTGGACGTCGTCATCTCCAACTGCGTCATCAACCTGTCCGCCGACAAGCCTCGTGTGCTCGCCGAAGCCTTCCGCATCCTCAAGCCCGGCGGCAGGCTCAGCGTCTCCGACGTCATCGCCGACGACGGGCTCCGGCCCGCCGAGCGTGCCGAGGCCGAACGCCTCGTCGGCTGCACCGCCGGCACCCTCACCGAAGCGGAATACCGCGCCCTGCTCGCGGAAGCCGGATTCACCGCGTACACGATCACGCGCACCCATTCCGCGACCGGAGGGCTCCACTCGGCGATCGTCCGGGCGTCCACGGCCGCAGCGCCGTCAGGCGTCACCATCCGTCCCATGCGGGAGAGCGACGCGGCGCAGGTCCTCGCGATCTACCAGGCCGGTCTCGACGGCGGGAACGCCAGCTTCGAGACCACCGCGCCGGACTGGCAGGCGTTCGACGCCGCGAAGCTGCCGCTCCACCGGCACGTCGCCGTCGACACCGCCGCCGGGCAGGTCGTCGGCTGGATCGCGGTCAGCGCCGTCTCCTCCCGCTGCGTCTACGCCGGAGTGGTCGAGCACTCCGTGTATGTCCATCCCGGCCACGCCGGCCGCGGGATCGGGCTGGCGCTTCTGAACGCCCTCATCCAGTCCACCGAGACCGAGGGCATCTGGACGATCCAGTCGGGCATCTTCCCCGAGAACACCGCCAGCCTGCGCCTGCACGAGAAGGCCGGCTTCCGCGTCGTCGGCACCCGCCACCGCATCGGCCGCCACCACGGCCGCTGGCGCGACGTCGTCTTCATCGAACGCCGCAGCGCCGTCGCAGGCCTGTGACCGCCGATTTGTCTGGTCCCACGACATGACTGACAGTTCTGCACCCGCTGCACCGTGACCGGCTCAGCCGACGGGCGGGGTGGCGGCGCCGGTCCGGCGGACGTTCTGATCAGGCCAGGTTGCCGGCCGGGATCCGTGTCGGAGCGAACCACTCCTGAATCCAGTTCGGGTAGGCGATCGGCGGCCGGCTGACCTCGTCGAGTTCGGCGAGGTCCTGCTCGGTGAGCGTCAGGTCGCCGGCGGCGATGTTGTCCGTGAGCTGTTCCAGCTTGCGAGCGCCGACGATGACGCTGGTGACGGCGCGCTGGGCGAGCAGCCAGGCGATTGCGACCCGAGCGGGGCTCACCTCGTGCCGCGCGGCGACGGCCCGCAGCACGTCGAGCACCTTGAAGCCCTTCTCCTCGTCGAAAGGCACGAAGTCGAAGCCGTTCCGGGCTCGGCGGGAGTCTTGTTCGGTGGTCGCCCCGCCGCGGTCGAACTTGCCCGTGAGGAATCCGCCGGCAAGCGGTTGCCACACCGTCAGGCTCAGCCCGGCGTCCTCGGCCAAGGGCACCAGGTCGCGCTCGGCGTCGCGCGACACCAGCGAGTAGTGCGTCTGATTGGCGGCGAACTTCGCCTGGTTGTGCAGCGCGGAGATGCCCAACGCCTTGCTGATCTGCCAGGCGGCGAAGTTGGAACAGCCGATGTAGCGAACCTTGCCCTGTCGCACCGCGTCGTCGAGCGCGCTCAGCGTCTCCTCGATCGGCGTCACATGGTCGTAGTTGTGGAGCTGGTAGAGATCGATGTAATCGGTCTTCAGCCGACGCAGGCTGTCGTCCAGGGCCCGCATCACGTGAAGACGGGAAAGCCCCTGGTCGTTGGGCCCCGGCCCGACCGGAGCGAGCAGCTTGGTGGCGAGCAGTACGTCCCGTCGGCGCCTCCCGACCGCCCGGCCGAGCAACTCCTCGCTCTCGCCGTCGGCGTAGACGTCGGCAGTGTCGATGAAGTTGATCCCGGCGTCGAGTGCCGTGCCGACGATTCGATCCACTTCCTCCTGCCCGAGTGCTCCATGGGTGCGGTACACCGGGTGGTCCTTGCCGCCGAACGTCATCGCGCCCAGGGAGATCTCGGAAACCCAGACCCCCGTACGTCCCAGCAGACGATATTTCACCAGCTACTCCTTCTTGTGGATACGTCCGGTCTCGGCCGGCGACGAGCGTTCCCACGCCCTTCCGGTCGCCGAGTCCGGACACCGTGTCGGGAAATTACGCTACACCGTGTCCGGGCGAGGTGTAGTGCGACGTGTAGTGTGACGTCAACCGCAAGGTGACGACCCTAGGATCCGGACATGCCTTCGATCACTCGACGACGTACCGCGAATGTCGGCCGCCCCACCTCGGCCGAGGCGGAAATCCTGGCCGCGACGCAGCGTCTCCTGATCAACGGCGCGAACTTCACCGAGCTCGGCGTGCAACAAATCTGCACCGAGGCCGGCGTCGCCCGCTCGACCTTCTACAGCCACTTCCGCGACAAGATCGATCTGATCATGCGACTGGCCGCCGAACTCATGACCTCATCCTTCGACCTCACCTCGGCATGGGCTCCATCGGACGGCGTCGAACGCCTCGCGGCCGCCTTCCTGCAAGTGGTGAAGGTCTATCGGGAACATGCCGCCGTACGGCGGGCGCTCGCCGAGGTCGCCACCTACGACGCGACCGTGCGTGACTTCTGGAATGCGGAACTCGACCAGTTCACGGACTGGACGATCTCGGTGCTTCGCGCCGAGCAGGAGGCGGGCCGCACTCCCGCCGGCGTGGACCCGGTGAGCGCCACCCGGGTGATCGTCATGGGCGGCGAACGGGCCCTCGTCGACCACGTCACCGCCGGGGATCCCGGCAGCGACGCCGCGTTCGCCCGCGAGTTGGCACTGACCTGGTGGTACGGCGTCTACCGCCGCCCGGCGGACTACAGTCAGTAAGCGCCTCAGAACACCACCTGGTCCGCGGAATGCGGGACGGCCGGCGACCGGAGCCGGCGGGCCGTCAGGCGTGCGACGTATCCACGTCGAGGGAGATCAACGGCGGCGCTCGGGCCGTGGACCCATGCCCGAGATCTGCGATCACTGCGATGTGCGGTCCGCGCCCGAGTCTTGCCCGGTGAGCCGGCCGGTGCCGATCGCCGTGCTCTGCGGCACGACCTCGTCGAGCGCCTGCTGGACGGTGACTCCGGCGCCGGCGGCCGCGGCGTGCGCCATGCCGCCCTGTCCGGTCCAGAACGGGGTGCGCGCCGTCGCGGCGGGGCTCAGCGGTCGCGGCGGGGCTCAGCGGTCGCGGCGGCGACGGAACCTGCCGCTCACTCCGCCGAACAGGGCCATTCCCTTGATCACGATCACCGGCGCCGACGGATCGATGTCCGGGCTGTTGTGCACGTCGTAGCCGCCGAAGACGCCGACGCCCTGGCAGCGCACCTCGACCCCCTCCGGCAGGATGATCTCGGCCCCGCCGAAGATGGCGTTGACGGTGATCTCGACCTCTTTCGCCTCGAAGACGGCTTCGCTCAGGTCGAACTTTATGCCGCCGAAGACGGCCAGCGCCTTGGTCTGCCGCCGTACCCGCCAGCGGCCCTTGCGCTCGGCGCCGCCGAAGATGGCGACGACGTTGTCGGGCTCGGTGCTCTCGCTCGGCGCGTACGAAATTGCGCTCCCGCCCGCCGCATGGGACGCCGGGCTCACGGCCGGACGGTGCTGCTCGACCTGGAGGTCGTGGGTGAGGACCTCGAGCTCTCCCACGGTCTTGGCCTGGTAGAGACTGTCCAGTCGCTCGGAGTACTCCTCGTGGCTCAGCTGACCCGTGCTCAGGGCCTCCCCGAGCAGGGCGGCGATCTGGTCCCTGTTCTGGTCTGAGGCGCGCAGGTGAGACGTGGGGGAGTCCCGACGCTGGGGAGGATTTTCCATGCTGGTCACGATAGTTCTCATTCGACCCGACAGGGAGTTCGTCTCGCTTCGAAATGTTCCTGTAGCCGGCCGTCGAGGAACCGGGTGATGCCGCGAACGCCGTCGCCGGTCAGGGTGAGCACGATGACCCCGGTGGCTTCTCCGTCGAGGGAGCAGGTGAACGCCGGTTGCCCGTTGGCGCGGGTGGGCTCCAGCTTCAGGCGCCGGCCCGCCCGCCACTCGGCGCTCGCCCGCAGGAACGAGGCGATCGCCGCCGCACCGTGGTACTCGTGCGGCGCGGGCGGCATGGACAGCCATGCGTCGTCGGTGAGCAGGGCGACCAGAGTGTCGATGTCGTCGCAGGTGAAGGCCTCGGCGAAGCGGCGGACCAGATGCCGCTCCGGTGCCGACCCCCGAGCAGGTGGCTCGGCACGACGATGGTCCATCGAGGCCCGTGCCCGCTGCAGCAGGCCTTTGACGGCCGTCGGCGTGGTGCCGAGCATGGCGGCGACCTCGCTCAGCGGATAGCCGAGCACGTCGCAGAGCACCAGGACCGCGGTCTGCCGCGGCGGGATCCGCTGGAGCGCGGCGACGAAGGCCAGCTCGACCGCCTCCCGTGCCGTGTAGCGCGCCTCGGGCCCGGGGGCGGCGTCCGGCACGAACTCGAGCAGGGCGTCCGGGTACGGCTGCAGCCACCGCACGTCGCCGTGGCGGCTGGGTTCGGGCGGCTGAAACGGCGGGCTGGGCGCGGGTGGCACCCGCCTGCCGCGGTCGCGCAGGGCGTTGAGGCACCGGTTGGTGGCGATGCGGTAGAGCCACGACCGCGACGACGCGCGGCCCTGGAAACCGTCCAGGCCACGCCAGGCCGCCAGCAACGTCTCCTGCAGCACGTCTTCCGCGTCGGTCAGCGAGCCCAGCAGGCGGTAGCAGTGCAGCAGCAGCTCCTGCCGGTACGCCGTGAGCTCTTCGAACGCGATTTCCGCCACAAGCGTTCCGTTCCGCGGGTCTTCGGTGTCGTACAAGTCAGCACCGGAAGGAGACATGATGACCAGCTCAGCATTGCAGATCGCCCTCGCCTATCACCGGGCGTGGACCGGCGGCGACCTGGACCTCGCGATGGGCCATATCGCCGGCGACGTCGTGCTCGACGCTCCGGCGGGACGGCTCGCCGGGATCCAGGCGTACCGGGAATTCCTGGCGCCTTTCGCCGAACGGTTCCTCGTCAGAACGGAGATGATCGCGGCGTTCGGTGACGACGACCGGGCTCTGATGATGTACGACGCGGAGACGATCCCGGCGAAGAGCGCACCCGCGGCCGAGTGCGTCACGGTCCGCGACGGGAAGATCGTCTACAACCGGTTCGTCTTCGACCGCACGCCGTTCGACGAGTTCCGCCGCCGGCAGGCCCAGGCCGGCGCCGTTCAGGGCCGCTGACGGGGTTATCGGGCCGCTCTCGACGGCGAAGGCCCCTTCTCTCGCCCGGAAGGGGCCTTCGCCGGTCGGCGCCCGCTTCCGCCGGGGCCCTTAAGCGACGGCGGCGGGAGTCCAGAGGCCGTCGATCGCCTGCTCCGCCGCCGCGAGGCTCTTGTCGGCCAGCGGAATCAGCTCGGTCATCGCCGGCGTGACGTACGCGAGGGTGAGCTCGGCCGTGATGAAGCGCGGCTCCAGGCCCGTCAGGGAGAGGCCGTGCGGCAGCCACGGCTCCGCGTGGTCCCATCCCTCGCGGGGGGTTCCCGCCCCGTAGCCGCCGCCACGGCTCGCGAGGACCAGGAAGTCGCGCCCGCCCAGCAGGCCTTCGTTCGTCGTCGGGTCGTACGACAGTCCGGGGGCGATGAGGTGGTCGACCCAGGCCTTGACGGCGCTGGGCGCCCCGTAGTTGTAGAGCGGGAGCCCGAGCACGATCGTGTCGGCCCGCTTCACCTCGCCGATCAACTGTTCCGTCAATCTCCACGAGGCCGCCTGGGCGGGGGTGTGCTGCTCCTGCGGGACCACCCGGGCCAGGCCGCCCTCCTGGTCGAGATGCGGGAGCGGGCTGCTGCCCAGGTCGCGGTAGGCGACGGTGCCCCCGGGATGTGCGGCGCGCCAGGCGGCGACGGCCCGCGCGGTGAGCTTGCGGCTGACGGAACGCTCGCCCTGGATGCTGGCGTCGACGTGCAGCAGGTGAGGCATCGCTTAACCTTTCAAAGATGATTGGTGCTGGACCAATGATTAGCCTCCTGTCTATCGCAGGTCAAGTCGGCTAGAGTTGGGTCATGACGTCCCCGCCCGCCGTCGAGCAACCGGTGCACCGGTGCGGTGCGCTGCTCGAATACCTCGCGCGCCGTCTGCGTCTGCGTTCCGAGTCGGTGCTCGCGCCGCTCGGCCTGCGCCCCCGCCACCTCGTCGCCCTCACGGTGCTGCGGGCCCGGGGCGGCAGCACTCAGCAGGCGCTCGCGAGCACGCTGGAGATGGACGGGACGAACGTCGTCGGGCTGCTCAACGACCTGGAGGCCGAGAAGCTGATCGAGCGGCGGCGGTCGCCGGAGGACCGCCGCCGGCACATCGTCGAGCTCACCGAAGCCGGTGTGGAGCGGCTCGCGAGCGCCGAGTGCGCGCTGGCGGCGGTCGAGGACGAGGTGCTCGGCGCGCTCGACCACGACCAGCGCGAGACTCTCTACGGCCTGCTCCAGCAGGTGGCCACAGGCGGCGTGGAGGCGGCCTGCGTGGAGGCGGACACCGGCGGTGCCGGGGCGGCCGCCTGCGACGGAGTCCCACTCTGCTGAGAGCGGGCCTGCCGGCCTGCTTTTCCGGCAGTCTGTCGAAAAATCTGGAAGTACGTACTAATCTATGTTCTTACTATGAAGGATGTAGATACCTTTGAGAACGATCCCGACGGCTACCTTTACGACCCGCGAGCCAGGGCGGCGATGGCGTGGATCGCCGGTGACGACGGTGATCTGCCCGCGTTCGAGGCGAGCGCGGCCGTCCGCACCGCGTCTCACGCGGTCGACCGCCTCCGCTCCCACGGCTCCGAGGGCAGGGGAGTCAGCGCGGGCGCTCTCGACGTGCTGATCCGGCTCGCCGCACGCGAGCAGGGGATCAGCATCGGCGAGCTCGCGCGGGCCGCCGGGGTCAGCTCCCGCAACGTCACCGGCCTGGTGGACACCCTCGAACGCGACGGGCTGGTCCGCCGGGTCCCCGACCCGGGTGACCGGCGTTCGGTCCTCGCCGAGATCACCCCGGCCGGCCGGAAGTGGATCGAGGACTTCCGCACGCCGTCACGGCTCGCCATGAAGGCGCTGTTCCGGGGATTCACGCCCGAAGAGCTGGTCGTCCTGCGCGACCTCTGCCTGCGCCTGGCCGCCAACCAGCAGCGCCTGTCCGCCCACCTCCGTCAGATCGGATCCCAGCCATGACCGCCACCCTGGAACAGACGCGCCGCGCCGTACGCGGATATCACGAGGCCCGTTTCCGCGGGGACGCGACCGCCGCCGCGGCGCACCTGGGGGAGCCCTTCCGGTTCCAGAGCCCGTTCTTCACTTCCGGCGACCGGGCCGGGCATCTGGCGACGTTGCCGGGGTTCGTGTCGATCGTGACCGGGGTCGACCTCATCAGCGAGCTGTACGGCGAAGCCGAGGCGACGCTCGTCTACGACGTGCACACCGCGACGCCGGCCGGCACGCAGCGCACCGCCGAGCATTTCCGCCTGGACGACGGCAAGATCGTCTCGATCATGCTGGTGTTCGACGCGTCGCCCTGGCAGCCGATGCGAGCCGAAATCGAGCCGGACCCCCGGCGGTGACCCCCGGCCCGCTCGTATAAACCCGCGGGGCCCCGGGCACGAAGGGCCCCGCGGGAGTAGTGGGTCAGCCGTTGACCTCGAGGGCCACGCGTACGGCCGATTCCAGGGCGCCCTCGATCCAGGAGTGCTTGAGCGAGGTGTGCTCGCCGGCGAAGTGCAGCGGGCCCTCGGAGACGGCGATGGCGGGGTGGATCTCGGTCATCTGGCCGGGCGTGAAGACCGCGGCCTCGCCGAAGGCGTAGCGGTTGCGCATCCAGCTCTGGGTCTGGCCGCGGCCGGTGTAGAACTCCGCGACCCGGTCTCCGTGCACCTCCTGGAGCCCGCGCAGCGCGTAGCCGTACCGTTCCTCGTCGTCCATCGAGTCCCAGCGGGTCGCGTCGTCGGCCCACGAGTAGCTGGCCAGCACGACCCCGCCATCGCTGCCGGGCACCGGGTGCGAAGGGAAGTAGATGAACCGGTTGGCGTTGTCGCAGACCGACCCGCCGCCCGTAGTGTGCGTCACCGGGCCGGGACGGTAGCGGCCGCCGAGCTCGCGCTTCCAGTCCTCCTCGGTGAACTCCCACCAGCGCCTGCGGAACTCCAGCAGCACCTTGGTGGCGGAGTCGTAGTGCAGTTCCATGATCGAGCGGCGCTTGCGGTAAGACAGGGCCGGCGCGATCTCGACGTGGCGCAGCGCGGAGAACGGGACCGTGATGATCGCGACGTCGCCCTCGAACGTCTCCCGTGGCGTCTGAAGGGTGAACTCCGACTCCGTGCTGCCCGCCTCGCTGACCGTCGCGATGCGCACGCCGCGTCCGGACGTCTCGATCCGCACCGCCCGGCGGTCCATGCGGATCTCGCCCCGCAGGCCCGGCTCCAGCGCGTACGGCAGCTCCCTGCTGCCGCCGGCCATCTCCCAGTAGGTCACGGCCGGGTTGACGAGGCTGCGGGTGAGGAACGTGTGCATGAACGACAGCGGCAGCCGGGAGGTGAGGTTCTCCAGCGTGCCGATGGCGTCGATCGCCTCGTCGCCGAGCTTCGCGTGCTCCTTGAGGTAGGCGTACATCGAGTGGCCGTCGAAGTCGTACAGCAGGCGGGCCCAGCCCTCGATCTGCTCGGGCAGCGGCTTGTCGATCCGCTTGGCGCCCTTGCGTACGGAGAAGTAGTCCCTCGCCGGGTCCAGGGCGGCGTCGAGGATCTCGGCGGCGGTCCTGTCGTCCCTGAGACCGAACGACGCGTTGATCCTGCGCGGATCCCTGGCGTACTCGTCGCGCCGCTGGGTGATGCCGTTGACGTGGATGAACGTGTGGTTCACGCGCGGGGGCGCCGTGAAGGCGCCCTTGGGCGGGCCGGAACGCCACACCTGTCCCGTGTATGAGCTGTAGACGACCGGCGGCACCGGTCCGCGGGGCACCGCGCCGGGCGGCACGTCGACGTTGTAGAAGGGCCGGCGGCTGATCCCCAGCTTGTCGATCAGCGCCAGCGTCAGCGGGTGGAAGTCCGGGATGCGCATGGCCCCCGCCTCGGCGTACTGCCTCCTGTCCTGGAAGCCCGTCCGGAAGGTCTTGATCCGGCCGCCGATCCGGTTGCCGTTGGCCTCGATGACCGTGACGTGGTGCCCGGCCCGCTTCAGCAGCGTCGCGGCGACCAGGCCGGAGATCCCGGCGCCGACGATCAGGACCTTCTTGGGCGTACGGGCCTTGGGCAGGCCCTTGTCGATGAGCACCTGCAGATATCGGTGCTTGAGGTCGTTGCCGTCCTTGTCGACGAGCAGGTGGTCGCGCGCCACCCGAAGACAGGTCTGCCAGCGCTCTCCCGTGTACGGCGCGCGCGCCGCCGAGGCGGGGGCGGTGCCCAGAGCCGGACCGATGACCGATCCCACCGCGCCGAGCCCGGCCAGCCTGGCGAATCCCCGACGGTCGATTGAGACCACGAACTCCTCCTCCGCGATTCGGTTACGGAGGGTGAGTGTGGGGGTCATGGTCATGCGACGGCCCGCGACGCGCCGAGGGTGTGCAACTGGTGTCCCAGGCGATGGTCAAGACGAGGGCGCGTCGTCCAGTGTTCGTTCCCAGAACACCTCGTCATGCCATGCGCCGTCGAGGTGGATGTGCGCGTGCGCGACCCCCCAGGGGCGGAAGCCGTTGGCGCGCAGCACCCGCTGCGAGGCCAGGTTGTCCATCCGGGTGTGCGCCTCCGCGCGGTGTAGCCCGAGCTCCCCGGCCATCACGGTGAGTATCCGGCCCACCGCCCGGGTCGCGTGCCCGCGGCCGTCGAAGGCCGAGGCGACCCAGTAGCCCAGGAAGCCCTTCCTGAAGGGGCCGCGCAGGATCGTGCTCACGGTCACCTGGCCGACGACCTCGCCGCCCGCGAGGATGACCGCCGGCCAGCGCTCGCCCCGGTCGTGCTCGCCGAGCAGCGTCTCGATGCGCCGGCGCTGCCCGGCCGCCGTGTAGAACTCGTCCGGCTGGGCCGGTTCCCAGGCGGCGTACGCGCGCCTGTCGCGGGCGCGGTGCGCCGCGATCACCTCGGCGTCGTCCACCCGGATGAGCCGGATCGTGGTCTCCTCGTCCGCCATATGGCCCTTTCCTCCGCTCGTGTACCGTCCGCACCGCCGGGCGATCGTATCTCCGCCGGTGCCGTGCGGCAGGCCGGGAAAGTGACGGCTGGACCGGTTCACGCCGTCTCCCTAGCATTGGCGCGTGCGGCTGAACGTCCTCGGTCCCATGGAACTCGTCGTGGCCGGGCAGGCCGTGCCGGCCGGACCGCCCAAGCAGCGAGCGCTCCTGGCCCTCCTCGTCATGAACGCCGATCGGGTGCTCCCTACGGACGTGCTGACCGACCGGCTCTGGGACGGCAGCCCGCCCGCGAGCGCGCAGGGCAGCCTCCAGGTGTACGTCTCCAACCTGCGCCGCCGCCTGGAACCCGGCCGGAAGGCCGGCGCGCCGGCCACGGTCCTGGTCAGCGCGGCGGACGGGTACGGCCTGATGACCGGCGGAATCGACCTCGACACACGGGACTTCGACGGCCTGGTGTCCACGGGGTCGGGGCACCTGGGCGAGGGACGGCACGAGCAGGCGGCGGCCGTGCTCACCGGGGCGCTCGCCCTGTGGCGGGGCGACGCGTACGCCGACGTGCGGTCCGAGGAGTGGGCGCGGCCGGAGATCGCCCGGTTGGAGCAGCTGCGGCTCGACGCGGTCGAGGGGCTGGCGGGGGCGCTGCTGGAGCTGGGCCGCCACACGGACGTGGTCGCGCGGCTCGAACCGTTCGTGCACGACAACCCGCTGCGGGAGCGGGCCTGGGAACTGCTCGCGCTGGCCCACTATCGATCGGGCCGCCAGGCGGCGGCGCTGGAGTGCCTGCGCAGGGTGCGCGAGGTGCTGGCGGGTGAGCTGGGCATCGATCCCGGGCCCCGGCTGCGCGAGCTGGAGACCGCCGTGCTGCGCCAGGACGCCGCGCTGACCGCGGCGGCGAGGCCCGTCGCGCCGCCCCCGAGACGGTCAGGCCTTGGAAGACGCGACCCGGGACGACGCGACCCGCAGCGACGTGACCCGGGGCGGCGCGCGGACGACGGGCCGTTCGTGGGACGCGAGAGCGCGCTGGAGTTCCTGGCCGGCGCCCTGACGACGGCGGCTGCGGGCCGGCAGGTCGTGCTCGTGGACGGCGAGCCCGGGGTCGGCAAGACGAGCCTGCTCAGGAGGTTCCGCGCGACCGCCGGCGTCCCGGTGGGGTGGGGGTCGAGCCCCGACCACGAGACGGCGCCCGCTCTGTGGCCGTGGGAGCAGGTGCTGCGCGACCTCGCGGACGCGGCCGCCGGGGCCGTCCTGCCCGAGGAGGTCCGCACGTTCCTGTCGGGCGGGGTGGAGGCGATCCCGGCGTACGACGCGCAGGGGGCGCGGCTGCGGTTCTTCGAGGCGGTCGGGACGTTCCTTGCCGATCTCGGCCCGGTGGCCGTCGTCCTTGAGGACGTCCACGCGGCCGACGACGCGACGCTGCGCCTGCTGGTCCACATCGCGTCCACCGCGCGACCGGGCCTGCTGGTCGTGGCCAGCTTCCGGCGGCACGAGACGTCGGCGCTGACCGCCACCCTGTCGGCGCTGTCCCGGCTCGGCGCGCGCAGGCTGGGGCTCGACGGGCTCGCGACCGAGGAGGTGCGCGCGCTCGTGCGGGAGCTGTCCGGCCGCGACCCGGGCAGCCGGAAGGCCGGGGAGCTGCGCGGCCGCACCGGGGGGAACCCGTTCTTCCTCGCCGAGCTGGCCCGGGCGGGCGAGGAGCTGCCGCGTGGCGTGCTCGACGTCGTGCTGCACCGGGTGACCGGGCTGGGGGAGGAGACGGCCGCCCTGCTGGAGCTGGCCGCGGTCGCGGGCGACGAGTTCGAGGCGCGGGTCGTGGCCGAGGCCGCCGGGCGTGACCTGGGCGACCTGGTGCCGTCGCTGGAGGCGGCACTGGCGGCCGGTCTGATCCGCGAGTCGGGCGCCAGGCTGGGCGGGTACGCCTTCGCGCACGCCCTGGTGACCGACGCGTTGCTGTCGCGCCGCTCCCGCCTCTGGCGGGCGGGCGTGCACGCGCGGCTCGCCGGCGTGCTCACCCGTGTGCACGGGGACCGGGACGACCAGGCGGCGGCCATCGCGCGGCACTGGCTGGCGGCGGCCGAGCTGGGCCAGGAGCAGGCCCGAATGGCGATGGACTACGCCGCACGTGCCGCGCGCGCGGCCATGCGCAGGCACGCGCCCGACGACGCGGCCACCTCGTGGCAGGAGGCGCTGGCGGCGGCCGAGCTCGCCGGGGCGGATGCGGCCGAGCGGTTCGAGCTCGCGGTCGGCCTGGCCGACAGCCGCTACGCCGCCGGGCGATACGACGAGGGCTACAGGGCGATCGAACAGGCGCTGGCCCTCGCCGGAGACGACCTGGAGCGGGCCGTCAGGGCCGCCGACATCGCGATGGGGCACGGTGTCTGGGTCCCCTTCCGGCATGATCTCGACGTGCGCGTCCTTGCGGAGTCGATGGACCGCGCGGTGCGCGAGCTGCCGCGAGACGTGCCCGCCTGGGCGTCCGCGCAGGCCGTGCGGGCCGTTGTGCTGGCCCAGACCGGCGGCGAGGACCTGGTCGACCGGGTCTCGTCACAGGCCGTGGCGGCGGCGGAGCGCCTGGGCGACCCCCTGCTGCTGCGGCGCGTGCTCCACCTGCGGCTGCTCGCCATGCAGGGGCCGGACTTCATCGACCGGCTGGCCGGGACCGCGCGGCGCCTGCTGGCGGAGCCGGATCTGTCGTCCCAGCTCAGGGTGATCGCACAGCTCCACCTCGTCGCTCATCTCGTCGAGCACGGCCGGGTGGCGCAGGCGCGCGAGCTGCTGACGGAGACCGACGCGCTGCTGCGCGACCTGCACAACCCGACGCTGGCGCTGCAGGCGGCGATCGCGCACGCGGGGCTCGACCTGTTCCAGGGCGTGCCGGAGCCGACCCGCCACTTCGAGCCGGTCAGGGCGTCGTTGTCCTTCTCCGACCTCGCGTACTACGAGGTGGGCATGCTCGCCATACGGGCCGAGACGCTCCTTCAGGAGGACCGCCTCGGCGCGGAGGTGGCATGGATCGAGGAGATGTTCCGGCGCACGGGCCTGGCGGGGCTCGCCTACGTCCTGGCGTACGCGCTGGCGGACCTGGGCGAGCGTGACCGTGCCCTGCGGCTGCTGCGGGAGACCCCTCTCCCGGGGCGCGACTACAACTGGGCGATGGCCACCATGTGCCGGCTGCACGCGGCGATCCGGCTGGGCGAGCTCGACGTCGTGCGGGAGGTCTACGAGGCGCTCCTTCCCTTCGCCGGCCTGCTGCACGTGAACGGCACCTGCACCACCGTCGACGGGGCGTACGACGGCCACCTGGGCGAGGCGCTGCTGGCGCTGGGGGACCGCGCGGGAGCACGGGCCCATCTGCGCGAGGCGGTGCGCGTCCTGGAGGAGGCGGGTGCGGGCTACTGGCTGTTCAGGGCACGGCAAGCCCTCGACAAGTGCTCATAAGGGCGGGAAACGCACGCTGTCTCCACATCGCCGCCCACACCCCTGGAGACATGATGTCCACCCTGACCACCTGGCCGCGCGAGGCGGCCGAGCTGTTCGACCGCGCCGTCGTCTGCGAGTACGCCTCGCTCACCCGCGACGGGCGGCCCGTCACCTGGCCGGTCACGCCGTACGTCGGCGCGGGCGGCACGCTCGACGTGAGCACCGGCCTCACCTATCCCGACAAGGCGGAGCGCGCCCGCCGCGACCCGCGCGTCGCGCTCCTGTACTCCTCCGCGGAGGGCACCGGACTCGACCGGCCGCCCGTCGTCCTCGTGCAGGGCCTGGCCGCCGTACGCGACGCCGATCTGCAGGCCAACACCGACAGGTACGTCCGGGAGTCCCTGGCCAAGGCGGGCTCCGGTTTCGCCGGGATGCCGTGGTTCCTGACGAAGCGGCTGGGGTGGTATTTCGCCCGCATTTATGTGGAGGTCACCCCGGAGCGGATCGTCTGGTGGCCCGAGGGCGACCTGTCCGGGACACCGGAGGTGTGGACCCGGCCCGGTGCGGCGGCCGCGCCCGTCTCCGACCCCGCCCCGAACGGCCCCCGGCTGCCGAGCCGGTCCGCCGCGCCGGCCGACTGGCGGCCCTTCGCCGACCGTGCGGCCCGCCTCGGCGAGCCCGTCGTCACCATGGTCGGCGACGGCGGCATGCCGCTGGCCGTGCGCACCCGATCGGCCGCACGCACCGAGGCGGGCTTCGACCTGCTGCTGCCCGCGGGGGTCGACGCCGTCGCAGGGCCGGTGTGCCTCACCTTCCATCGGCACGGCCCGCAGATGGAGTGGCAGGAGAACGTGGTGCTCGTCGGGACCGCGACGGGGGCGGGCGACCGGCTCGGCGTACGGGTCGAGCGGGCACTGAACGACTGGAGCCTCGCGGGGAGCGGCCGCGATCGGTTCCGGTCGTTCGCCGGGCAGGGCAGGACGCTCAGGAGGCGCCTGCGCGCCGAGGCCGGGCGCCGTGGTCAGCCCGTGCCCGTCGTCCGCCGTCCCCGCACCTGATCGACATACGGCAGCATGATGGGGTGACGGAAGGATCATCGCTGTGGCGTGACCGGAACTTCACCGTGTTCTGGGCGTCCCAGACGCTGTCGGTCGCGGGGGACTCGTTCGCCCTCATCGCTGTCCCGTTGCTCGTGCTGCACGTGACGGGGTCGGTCGCGCAGATGGGCCTGCTGACCGGCCTGGCGAGCGCCGCGTCGGTGGCGGCGGGGGTCTTCGCCGGGGTGCTGGTCGACCGGCTCGACCGCAGGCGCCTGCTGATCTGGTGCGATGTGGCGAGGATGGCCCTGTATGGCGTCGTCCCGGTCGCCTGGGCCTTCGGGCCGAAGGTCTGGCTGCTCTACGTGGTCCTGCCGCTCAGCGAGGCGATCGGCATGGTCTTCCAGGTCGCGTACGTCACGGCGGTGCGGGGCCTGGTCGACGCGGACCGGATCACCGAGGCCAACGGGCGGCTGGGCGCCACCGCCGCCGCTGCCGGGATCGGTGGGCCGCTGCTGGCCGGGGTGGTGGCGGGCTGGTTCGGGCCCACGGCCGCGATCGCGATCAACGCGGCCAGCTTCGGGGTCTCGGCGCTCGGCGTCCTGCTGATCCGGCTCAGGCGGCAGCCGGCGCCCTCGCCCTCGCCGGAGGAGGCACGGGGGCCCTGGCACGAGCTGCTCGCCGGGGCCCGTTTCCTGTGGCGGCAGCCGGTGCTGCGTGCCCTGACCGTCCTGCTGTCCTTCTTCATCTTCCTGACCCTCGGACTGACCGACGTGCTGATCTATCACCTCAAGCACGACCTCGGCCAGTCCGACGGCGCCGTCGGTGTGGTGCTCGCGGTCGCCGCGCTGGGCACCGTCGCCGGCTCGCTCCTCGTCGGTCCCGTACGCCGCCGGCTGGGGTTCGGCGCGTCCTGGATCGGGGCGATCGCGGTCGCCGGGCTCGCCATCGTGGGACTCGGCGTGTCCACCGGCCTCCCGGTGGCCGCGGGGACGGCCGCCGCCTATCTCGCCTGCGTCAGCGTGGCCGGGATCTGCTCGATGTCGCTGCGTCAGCAGGTCACCCCCGACCACCTGCTCGGCAGGGTCACCTCGGCCTTCTGGACGATCCACTACGCGCTGGGCCCGGCGGGGGCGGCCGTGCTCACCTGGGGCGCGCAGCGCCACGGGGTCGCGGTGGTCTGCGTGCTGGCCGGGGCGACCTGCCTGCTGATCGCGGTCGCCGCGTTCTTCACGCCCATCCGTCAGCAGAACCCGGAGCTGTCCGGCGCCACCGGCTGACGGCTCATGTGCGGTTTCCCGGCCCGGACGGCTCCCAGTCGACCAGGCGGCGAACCAGGTCCACCGCGCCCGCCAGCGTCTCCCGCTCGGCGGGGGACAGCGTGTCCTCGATCGCCTCGGCGAGCCAGTCGGCCCGCCGGGTGCGCACCTGTTCCAGGGCGTCGAGCCCGGCGGCGGTCAGCGAGACGGGGGCCTTGCGGCCGTCGACGGGATGCGTGCCGCGCTCGGCGAGCCCCTGGTCGATCAGCTGGCCGACGGTGCGGGCCATCGACTGCGGGCGCACCCGCCGGGCGGCGGCCAGTTCGCTGGTGGTCATCGGGCCCTGCCGGCCGAGCAGGCCGATCACCGCGATGACCCCCGGAGGCATCGGGTCGTCCTCGCGCACCCGCCTGACCAGTTGCCCGACCACGAGCCGCAGCTCGGCGGCGACCTCGGACGCGTCCCTCATGGGCTCAGCGTAGCCGAGATAGACAGCATTGCTGGCAATCTATGCAGCATGGCTGTACAGTCTTGCTGTCTATATTTGGAGGAGCTCACATGCCCGTCACACTGCTCGACGACCGTACGGCCGTCGTCCTGATCGACCTGCAGAAGGGGATCACCGCCCTGCCCACCGTGCATCCGGCGGCCGAGGTCGTCGCCAACGCCGCCCGGCTCGCGGGGGCCGCGCGCGAGCGCGGCCTTCCGGTCGTGCGGGTGCGGGTGGCGTTCTCCCCCGACGGCGGTGACGTGCTGCGGGCCCGGACGGACGCGCCCGGGCCCGCGATCGCGCCCGCTCCCGACTTCGCCGACTATGACGAGCGCGTACCCGACGGGCCGACCGACATCCCGATCACCAAGCGCGGCTGGGACGCCTTCCACGGCACCGAGCTCGACCTGCAACTGCGCCGCCGGAAGATCACGGGGATCGTGCTGGCGGGAATCTCCACCAGCATCGGCGTGGAGTCCACCGCGCGCGGCGCCCGGGAGCGGGGCTACGAGATCGCGGTGGCCTCCGACGCGGTCACCGACCTCGTCGCCTCGGCCCACGAGAACGCTCTCGGGGTGATCCTGCCGCGGATCGCGCAGATCGACACGACCGAGTCGATCCTGGCCGCCTTCGCCTGACCCTTCAGCGATCGGCGCCGAAGGCGGAGGCCAGGGCCGTACGCAGGGTGTCGAGCTCCTTGGCGTCGGGGTGGAGGGAGTCCGACGCCCAGGCGACGTAGCAGTCGGGGCGCACGAGCAAAGCGGTAGGGGCACAGCGCAGCGCGGCGGGGGCACAGCGCAGCGCGGTGGGGAGACCTTCCCCGCTCGTCTTCGCGGTGACGAGGTCCACGCGGTCGCGCCGGCCGTCGAGGGCCCCGGCGAGCGCGGCGTCCGGCGTCAGGTCGATGAGCAGCGGCCGGGCGGTCCTGGTCAGCTCGGCCAGCCGTACGGAGCCGGTCTCCGTCTCCAGCACGAGGTCGGGGGCCGGGCGCCCGGTGAGGGGGTGGGTTCCCTCAAGGGCATACCTGATGTCCGCACCGGACATCAGGTCCGCGATGTGCTTGGTGGTCCGCGCGTCGCGCAGCAACTCGCCGAACAGCACGCGCAGCGCCGTGACCTCGGGCCCGGGGGCGATGAGCGCCGCCTGCGCCTGTGTGTGCATGACGACGCGCTCTGCGGCCGGGCGCCGCTCGGTCTCGTACGTGTCGAGCAGGCCGGGCGGGGCCCAGCCGTGGATCTCGGCGGCCAGCTTCCAGCCGAGGTTGAGCGCGTCCTGGAGGCCCAGGTTGAGGCCGGGACCGCCGATCGCGCTGTGCACGTGCGCGGCGTCGCCCAGCAGCAGCACCCGGCCGTCCCGGAAGCGTTCGGCCAGGCGGGTGTTGCCGCCGCTCAGGCGGCGCAACTGGTGCGGGCCCGGGCCCTCGGGCGGGCCGAACGGCAGGTCGACGCCGAGCACGCGGCGCACGCTCTCCCTCAGCTCGTCCAGGCTCATCGGCTCGTCGCCGCCGTCCTGGTTCCACTCGGTGGCGTTCACCAGCGTTCCGGTGGGGAACGGCGCGTACACGAACATGCCGTGGTCGGTGCGGTGGTGCATGAACGGGGGGATCGGTCCGTAGCCGGGCACGTTCAGCCCGCCGGTGACCGGGTCGATCAGCTCGGCGGGCATGCTGACGTGCCCGCCCCGGGAGACCGAGTCGTCCCTGGTCACTCCGGGGAAGCCGATGCCGCACAGCTTGCGGGTGACGCTGCGCCCGCCGTCCGCGCCGACGAGGTAGCGGGTTCGCAGCCGATAGGGCCCCTCGGGGCCGGCGATCTCCGCGGTGACGCCGTCCTCGTCCTGGGAGAGCCCGGTCAGCTCGTGTCCCCGGCGGATCTCCACCCCGAGTTCGAGGGCGCGCTCCTCCAGCACCTGCTCGATCCGGCGCTGCGGCACCGCCAAGCCGTACATGGGATTGTCGTCGAGCCTGCCCAGGTCGAGGGGCATCGCGCCGAACACGAAGGCCGGGCTCGGCCGGGGCGGCTCCGCGCTGCCGCTCAGGCGTTCGTGGAGCCCACGGCGGTCGAGGGCGCGTACGACCTGGCCGACGAGTCCGTTGGCCCGGTTCTCCTTGGTCTGCCCGTTCAGGCGTTCCAGCACGATCGGCCGCACTCCGGCAAGGCTCAGCTCGCAGGCGAGCATCAGCCCGTTCGGTCCGGCTCCGGCAATCACGACGTCGGCGGTCATGGTGGTCCCTCCCTGGGGATTCGGCGTGCATGGCGAAGGAATGGCGAATGAAAGGCGTGGCACTTGCCTGGCATGGCGCTTTCCAGGCATGGCGAACTCGGGGCATGGCGGTGTCGCCGCATGGCGGGTGACGGGACGGCGCCGGGTGCTTACGGCGCCCGCGTCAGGGCGTGAAAGGCCGGGCGGCGTGCCGGAGCGGCACGTCACATCGCGGGTTCGGGCCCGAGGGTGGTTCTTCTGTCAGGGCCGGGCTTCTGCTCCGGGCTCGGGCAGCCCGGCGGAGAGCCGGTCGAGCGCGTCCTCGATGAGGGGTTTGACGGGCACCGGGGGATCGGCCCGCAACCACTGGTCCATCGCCACTCTGATCGCGGCCCCGGCCGCGCCCGCCACCAGGCGCGGGTAGAGGTCGCGGGCGACGTCGGTGCCGGTCCGTTCGGCGATCGCTGCGGCCAGCTCGTCCTCGGCGATGGCGTTGGCCTTGAGCATCTCGCCCTGCAACGAGGGCTCGCTGACCATGAGCCGGATTCCCGTCTGCCACTGCTGGTCCGGCTGTCTGGCGTCGTAGCTCGCACCCATCGCGAGCTGGGTGATCACGGCGATCTTGATGGCCTCCCACAGAGGCTCCGACGCCGGGCGGCGGCGAAGCTCCTGTGCGATCAGGCGGGCGCGGTCGAGGTGCCTGGCGGCGATCGCCTCGCCCTTGCTGGAGAAGTAGTTGTTGAAGGTCCGCGGAGCCACGCGCGCCTCCGCAGCGATGTCCTCCACGCGTACGTTCTCCAGCCCGCGCTCCACGGCGAGCCGGATCGCCGCCCAGCTCAACGCGATGCGCGTTTCCTGCTTCTTGCGCTCGCGCAGCCCCGGGCGCTCGCCTTCCCTGCTCACGCCATCACCCTACAACTATTTGCGTGTGACGCAAAGATGCGTGAGACGTATTTTTGCGGGAGGCGCACTTTTTGACCGACAAGCGCGTCAGTCGCGCGCTCCGGTCAGGCGGATGAACTCCTCCAGCGAGAACCGGCCGTCGGCGTCCACGTCGGCGACCCGGTCGAGCGCGCCGATGGCCTCCGGCGGCAGGTCGGGGAAGTACGACCGCAGCTCCGCCTCGGTGATGAAGCCGTCACCGTCGCCGTCGATCGCCTCGAATTCGCGCTTGAGGGTCTCGAACCGCTCGTGGCTGAGTTCGTGAGTCACCAGGACCTGCCTTCGCACCGGGGGACGACTCCAGACAACCTATGCCGTACGGCACAAAAGATCGATGGCGGGCCGAGCTTTGCGCCGTCCACCCGGTCACGTCGTGGCGCGGACCACCAGGCGCGTCGGGAGGACGACGGGGCTGGTGTGGCGGCCGTCGAGGCGGGACAGGAGCAGCCGCGCCAGGGCCAGGGCCTGGTCCGCGGCGGGCACCCGGACGGTGGTGAGCGCCGGGGTGGTGCAGGAGGCGGCGTGGATGTCGCCGAAGCCGACGACCGCCAGGTCTTCCGGCACCCCCAGTCCCCTCTCACGCGCCGCCTCCATCACGCCGATCGCCAGCTCGTCGGAGGTGGCGAACACGGCGTCCACGAGGGGCCGCGTCTGGCCGCCGGACAGCAGCTCGCGGGCGGCGGCGGCGCCCGACTCGCTGTCCAGGCCGGCGAGCGCGACCATCGGCCGCAGCCCGTCCTCGTGGAGCGTGGCGAGGTGCCCGGCGAGGCGGTCCTTCACGGCGACGAGGTCCATGGGGCCGCAGACCGCGCCGATGCGGCGGCGACCCCGGTCGAGAAGGTGCCGGGTGGCCGCCCTCGCGCCGCCCGCGTTGTCCACGTCCACATGCGGCACCAGGGAGGCGATCGCGGGCTTGCCGAGCAGCACGACCGGCACCCCGGTGCGGGCGAGCCGCTCGGTGAGCGTGTCCGGGCCGTCCGGGGGGACGAGCACGACTCCGTCGACCTGCCGCGCCTCCACGTGCCGGATGATGCGCCGATGGCTCTCGGCCGTGTCGGCGAGCATCAGCGTGATCTGCTTGCCGGCCCCTTCCAGGACGCTGGTGACGTACTGGACGACGGCGGAGGTCAGCGCCTCGCCGCCATGCCGGGGGACCGACAGGACGAGGGCGACCGAGTCGGTCCGCCGGGTGACGAGGCTCCTGGCGGCGGCGTTGGGCACGTAGCCCAGCTCCTGGACGGCGCGCAGCACGGCGGCGCGCACGTCGGGGCTGACCCGCGCCTCCCCGTTCACCACCCGCGAGACCGTGGCCCGGGAGACGCCCGCACGGGCGGCGACGGTCTCGAGCGTGGGCCGCTTCGGCCGCTCGGCCCCGAGCCCGTTGCGCGCGATGACGTCGCGATACCACAGCGCGCTGTCCTTGAGCAGCCGCCGCTGCGTGGTGAAGTCGACGTGGACGATGCCGAACTTGCGCCGATAGCCGTCCGCCCATTCGACGCAGTCGAGCAGCGACCACAGCAGGTAGCCGCGGACCCGCGCGCCCTCGTCGATCGAGGTCCGCAGGGCGCGCAGGTGCTCCTCGACGAAGCTGATCCGGTCGACGTCGTGGATGCCGTCGGCGGTGACGACGTCCTCGAAGTCGGCGCCGTTCTCCGTGATCATCAGCTCGGTCTCGGGATACTCCTCCGACAGGCGCCGCAGGAGCAGGGACAGGCCGCTCGGCATGATGGGCCAGCCCATCGCGGTGACGGCCGTGGGCACGCTGCAGAACAGGACGCCCTCGCTGCCAGGGAAGGCCGGGTCGGCCGGGGCACTGGGCTGGGCCTGCACCGCGATGGGCGTGTAGTAGTTGACGCCCAGCAGGTCGATGGGCCGGCCGATGAGGTCGAGGTCTCCGTCGCGGATGTGGCCGAGCCCGGCGGCCTTCTCGATCAGCGGCAGCAGCTCGGCGGGGTAGCGGCCGCGCAGCACCGGCTCCAGGAACTGGCGGTTGTGCAGGGCGTCGATCCGCGCCACCGCCTCGGCGTCCTCTTCGGGGATGCCGCTGGACATGTCCCCGAGCTGCGCGGGGGTGAGGACGGGGGAGAGGTTCAGCACGACGCCGGCCTTCGCGGCGCCCCGCGCGCGCAGCGCCTCCAGGCCCAGCCCGTGCGCGAGCAGCATGTGGTGGGCGCTGACGAAGGCGTCGGCCGCCGACCGCAGGCCCGGGGCGTGCACCCCCGAGGCGTGGCCGAGGAAGGCGGCGACCCACGGCTCGTTGAACGTGAACCAGGTGTCCACGCGGTCGCCGAGTCTGTCGTACACGACCTGGGCGTAGTCGGCGAAGCGGTAGGCGGTGTCGCGTGCGGTCCATCCCCCGGCGTCCTGCATCGCCTGCGGCAGATCCCAGTGGTACAGCGTCGCGTACGGCGCGATGCCCGCCTGCAGCAACTCGTCCACGAGCCTGTCGTAGAAGTCGAGCCCCGGCCCGTTGACGTGGCCGTGCCCCCCGGGCAGCACGCGCGGCCAGCTGACCGAGAACCGGTAGGCGGCGAGGCCCAGGTCCCGCATCAGCCGGACGTCCTCCGGGTGGCGCCCGTAGTGGTCGCAGGCCGGGTCGCCGTACCCCCCGCCCGCGAAGGCGTCCCAGATCGAGGGGCCCCGGCCGTCGCGGTCGGTGGCGCCCTCGATCTGGAACGCGGACGTGGACACTCCCCAGACGAAACCCTCTGGGAACAACGCGGTACGCATCGACGCGAAACCCCCGGTGACTCGGTGAGCGCTCAGTTTGCCGCCTCGCGCGCCGGACCCGCTACTCCGTACCGGCGGACCTGATTAGCGCGCCCGGCGCGGCGCAGACGGGGGTGGGGCGGGTCGTCGGCACATAATGAAAGGCAATGGATACGGGGAGTGACCAGGGCGCCGATCGGGGGATCGACGTCAGCGTCGTCGTCCCGGCGTACAACCGCCGGGCGTCGCTCGACCGTTGCCTCACCTCGCTGCTCGTGCAGCGGGTCGCCAAGGAGATCGTGGTGGTCGACGGCGGCTCCCGGGACGGAACCCGCGCGCTGCTCGGCCTCTACGCCGCACACCACCGGCGACTGATCACCGTGATCCAGGACGCCCAGCCCGGCACGCCCGGCGGCGCCCGCAACCGTGGACTTGAGCGCGCGGCCGGCAGATTCGTCTTCTTCTGCGACGCGGGGGACCACCTCGCCCCCGACGCGCTGGCCCGCCTGGTGGCCGCGGCCGACCGGAACGGCGCCGACGTCGTCGTGGGAAAAGTCGCCGGCGCCCGCCAGGGACTGCGGGAGAGCGCCGACAGGGCCTCCTTAACCGCCGTCTACGACGATCTGTCCTGCTTCAAGCTCTTCCGCCGGGACTTCCTGGATCGGCACGCCATCCGGTTCGACGAGACGCAGCGGCGTGGCGAGGACATGACCTTCGCCGTCCACGCGTACTGCCACGCGCGGGTGATCTCGGTGGTCGCGGACGGGGACTGCTACCACGCGGAGGGCGGGGGCGAGGCGTCCGCGCGGGATCCGCTCGGCTGGCTGCGCGTGGTCCGCACGCCCATCGAGGTCATGGCGCGGCACGTGCCGCCCGGCGCGCTGCGCGACCGCCTGCTCCTGCGGCACCTGCGCCGTGACGTGCTGGCCCAGCTCGGGGTGCCGTTCCTGGCGGCGTGCGAGGCCGAGCGCGAGAAGATCGCCGTCGAGGTGGCCGACATCTGCGGCCAGTGGCTGACGCCGGGCGTGCGCGCCGGTCTCGACGGCGTCGACGCCGCCCGTGTCGCCGCGCTCGACGACCCCGACCGGCTCGTACGGCTCGCGCTCGTCGAGGCGGCGCCGCTGCGGCATCGGCTGACCGGCGCCGAATGGCGGGGCGACCGCCTGGTGATCGAGGGGTGGGCCGCCCTGGGCGACGCGGACGGCGCATCGGCCGGCGCGGGCCCGGACGGCGCCGCGCATGAAGGCGCCGCGCTGAACGGCACTTCGCTCAAGGGCGCTGTGCTGACCGGCACCGTGGGCCTGGTGCTGCGCGAGCGCATGTCGCGCCAGGAGCGCGTTCCTTTCGTGACCCGCGGCGGGACCGCCGCCTCGGGATCCTTCACCGCCGTGCTCGACGTGGCGGCGCTGCCGCCCGGCGTGTGGGACGTCCACGTGGCCGTCGAGTGCGAGGGGGCGCGCAGGCTCGCCCGGCTCGGCTCCCGCCGCGAACCCGGAGCGGGCGTTCCGGCCGCCCACCTGGTGGGCGGGGTCGTCGCGGTGCCCTTCCTCACCCGGTCCCACGGCCACCTCGGCCTCGACCTCGGAGGGCACGTCGTCCGGGTCCCCGCCGTCGTACGGCTGGCGCGGACGTGGTGGCGGGGCAGGCGGCTGCGGGTCGAGGGCAGGGCGCTGGTGGGCGAGGAGGCCGCCGCCGCGGCCGTACGGCACCTGATCTGGCGCGAGCGGGCGTCGGGACGCGAACACCGTGAGCGGGCGATGGCGGTCGGGCCACGGGAGTTCGCGGCCGAGACGGCACGTCTGCGGCCCGGCATCTGGGACGCCTACCTCGAACTCGGCCTCGGCGGTCCTCCGGTGCGCTTCCCAGTCAAGGTCGCCGAGGCCGACGCGCTGGACCGGCCCCTGCGGTGGTGGCGCGGCGCGCTGCGAGGGGGAGTGGCGCAGTGGACCGTCCGGCCGTACGCCACGGCGGTCAACCGGCGGCTCAGCGTGTCGGTGCGCGTGGCGACCCCGCTGACCGTGGTCAGGCGGATGGCCAGGACCCTGCGGCAGCGCTAATTGCGAATCATTTGCAACTACAACCCAGTGCTCTAAAGTGTGAGGAGATTCGCCCGTTTCGAAGGGGTTATAGCCGTGCACGTGCCCGATGGGTTCTTTGACGTCCCCGTGTCCGTCGGTGCCGGGGTCTTCGCGGCCGCAGGGGTGGCCGTATGCCTTCGGGGCGCCAAACGGGAGCTCGACGACAGGACCGCCCCCATGGCGGGTCTGGTGGCCGCGTTCATCTTCGCGGCGCAGATGCTCAACTTCCCCGTGGCGGCCGGCACCAGCGGTCACCTGCTCGGCGGGGCCCTGGCGGCGATACTCGTCGGGCCCTACACCGCCGTGTTATGCGTCGCGGTCGTGCTGCTCGTCCAGGGATTCTTCTTCGCCGACGGCGGCCTGACCGCGCTGGGCGTCAACATCACGCTGATGGCGATCGTGACCGCGGTCGTCGGCTGGGCGGTATTCCGGCTGATCACCAGGGGGGCGCCGCGCGGGCGCGCGACTCTGGTGGCCGGGTCGTTCGTGGCGGCGCTGGTCTCCGTCCCCGCGGCGGCACTCGTGTTCACGGCCCTGTTCTGGCTCGGCGGCACCGCGCCGATCGAGCTGGGCTCGGTCGCGGCCGCGATGGGCGGCGTGCACCTGCTCATCGGGCTCGGCGAGGGCTTCATCACCGCGCTCACCGTGAGCAGCGTGCTGGCCGTGCGTCCCGACCTCGTGTACGGCGCGCGCGGGATGACCAGGGCGCTGACGCTGCGCACCGCCGAGGGGGATGTCCAGGTCGGGCCGGCGGCTCCGGAGGCTCCCTCGGCCGGGATGGGCCTGCGCCCGGTCCTGGTGGGCGGCGCGCTCGTGGCCGTGCTGCTGGCCGGCGTCGTCTCGTTCTACGCCTCCAGTGCCCCCGACGGGCTGGAGAAGGTGGCGGCCGACAAGGGCCTGAGCGCGCAGGAGAAGCCGCACACGGCGGAGAACGGCCCGCTGGCCGGATACAGCATCAAGGGCGTGGAGAACCAGCGGCTGTCCGGCGGCCTGGCCGGGGTGGCGGGGGTCGCGCTGACGGTCGTGGCCGGAGGCGGCGTGTTCTACGTCATCCGCCGCCGTCGGCGGGGAGCCGACGCGATGACGCCCGCGAGCGCCCGGTGAACCCTGTGAACCCGATGAACCCTGTGAACCCGATGAACCCGGTGACCCCGTTGAGCCCGGTGAGCCGGGCGGGCTCGCCGAGCACGGCGACGGCGAGGCCGTGAGCGCCCTGCCCGCATGCCGGGCGGGGAGGGTCGGCGATGATGACACGGTGAGTGCGAAGTGAGCGCCGGTCACCATCACCCGATCTACCGGCCCGCCGACACGCCCGTCCACCGGCTGCCGCCCCAGTGCAAGCTGGCGGCGGTCGTCGCGTTCGCGGTGTTCGTGGTCGCCACGCCGCGCGAGCGCTTCTGGGCCTTCGCCGTCGACGCGCTGCTGCTGGCCGCCGTCGCGGCCGCCGCCCGGGTGCCGGCGGGTGCGATCGTGCGGCGCATGGCGGTCGAGGTGCCGTTCGTGCTGTTCGCGCTGGCGATTCCGCTGATCGGCACGGGCGAGCGGGTGCAGGTGCTCGGCCTGTCGTTGAGCGCCCCCGGCCTGTGGGCGGCCTGGAACATCCTGGCCAAGGCCACCTTGGGGGTGGTCGCCTCGATCCTGCTGGCGGCCACGACCGAACCCCGCATGATGCTGCTCGGCGCCGAGCGGCTGCGGCTGCCCCGGCTGCTCGTGCAGATCGCGACGTTCATGCTGCGCTACCTGGACGTGATCCTCGACCAGATGCGGCGCATGCGGGTCGCCAGGGAGTCGCGGGGATTCGTCGCCAGGGACCTCAGGCAGGCCCCCGTGCTGGCGAAGTCGGCGGGCGCCCTGTTCATCCGCTCGTACGAGCGGGGGGAGCGGGTCCACCTCGCCATGCTGAGCCGCGGCTACACGGGTGAGATGCCAACGATTAGGGATATATCGGCAACTGGGCGAGACTGGGCGATGGCGGGCATGCTGCCTTGCCTCGCCGCGGTGACGGCCCTACTGGCGTGGAGCACGACATGACCTCCGGCAGCCCCTCGCTCACGGTGAGCAGGCTCGCGTACGCCTACCCCGACGGGACGCAGGCGTTGTACGGCGTGGACCTGACGATCGAGCGGGGGGAGCGGGTCGCCCTGCTCGGCCCGAACGGCGCGGGCAAGACCACCCTCGTCATGCACCTCAACGGCATCCTCACAGCCGGCCACGGGACGGTCGAGGTGGCCGGGCTCCCCGTACGCGCGGACACCCTGCGGGAGATCCGCCGCCGGGTCGGGCTGGTGTTCCAGGATCCGGACGACCAGCTCTTCATGCCGACCGTGCGGGAGGACGTCGCGTTCGGCCCGGCCAACCTCGGGCTGCGCGGCGCGGAACTCGACCGCCGCGTGCGCGACGCGCTGGAGCGGGTCGGCATGCTGGACGCGATCGACCGGCCGCCGCACCACCTGTCCTTCGGCCAGCGCCGGCGGGTGGCGGTGGCCACGGTGCTGGCGATGGAGCCGGAGATCCTCGTCCTCGACGAGCCGTCGTCGAATCTCGACCCGGCGTCCCGCCGCGAACTGGCCGAGATCCTCAAGAGCCTGGACGTGACCGTGCTGATGGTCACCCACGACCTGCCGTACGCGCTGGAGCTGTGTGAGCGTTCGCTCGTCATGTCCGAGGGGGTGATCGCGGCCGACGGACCGACGCGTGCGCTGCTCGCCGACGAGCGGTTGCTGGCCGCGCACCGGCTCGAACTTCCCTACGGCTTCGCCGTCCCTGCTCAGCCAGGGTGATGACTCCTCCGCTCCCCGAAGGGAGCGGCTTCTCGCTAGGCCACTTCCGCCGCGTCGCGAAGGGCAAGCCCTGCCCTGAGAATGTTCTTGGCCGCGTTCACGTCGGTGTGCGCCTCGTGGCCGCACACCTGGCATCGGAACTGGGCTTGGGTGAGGCGGTTGTCCTTCGCGCAGTGCCCGCAGCGCGAGCAGGTGCGGGAGGTATTGGCGGGGTTCACTGCGATCAGCTCTCGACCGGCGCTTTCAGCCTTGTGCGCGAGCACACGCAGGAACACCCCCCAACCCGCGTCCAGGATGCTCCGGTTCAGCCCCGACTTGGCGGCGACGGTCCGCCGGGGTTGTCCGATCGTGCCGGACGCGCTGCGGGTCATGTTCGCGATCTGCAGGTCCTCATGCACGATCACGTCATAGCCGCGGACCAGCGTGAGCGCCGCCTTGTGCGCGGTATCAAGACGTTGACGGCGGACCTTGGCATGCAGCGCCACCACCCGCGCCACCGCCTTGCGCCGCCGCTTGGACCTCCGCTTCTTGCGGGCTAGGGCCCGCTGGGCCGTCGCCAGACGGCCGGCGGAGGCGGCCAGGTGGCGCGGATTGGCCAGAGGCTCCCCGTCGCTGGTGGTGACCAGCGACGCCACGCCCATGTCCAGGCCCACGGCCGCGCCCGCCGCAGGCAGGGACTCGGCGGGAACCGCGTCACAGGACAGGATCACATACCAGCGGGTTCCTTCCCGCTTGATACTGATCGTCTTCACCCGCCCCTGGACTGGGCGGTGCTGATGCACCCGCACGTGGCCGATGCCCTGCAGCCGGACGAACGTCGCGGCCAGGTGTTCAGGCTGGGAGTCCCACCGGCAGCCGTCGCCGTCCTTGGGCCACTCGACTGTGTCGAACCAGCCGCGCCCCTTGAACCTGGGGAACCCGGGCGTGCGTCCGGCCTTGACGCGGAGGAAGAACGCGGCGAACGCCTTGTCCAACCGCCGCAGCGTGGCCTGCTGCGAGGAGAACTACCACCGGCCCTGACCCCCGGCGTCATCGGCGCGGATGTGCTTGAGATCGGCCGACTGGTCGCCGTACCGAACGCTCACGCCCGCCTTACTGTAGGCAGTGCGCCGGTGCTCCAAGGCGGCGTTGTAGAGCTGCCGGTGATCCTCAAGGCAGGCGGCGAGCGAGGCAGCCTGCTTGCTGGTGGGGCGCAGCAGGAATTTGAACGACCGGCGCACACACCCACCCCTTCACCTACAGTAATCAGAACACCACGCTACTGGAAGGCGCCGACAAAACCGGAGGCAGCTCGAAATACCAGCCCGCCGACCTGCGGCCGGGACGGCGGTTCCCGCACCACCTGGTACCCGAGGTCATAGGCCGCATCCAGGCATCCAGCAGGGTGCGCACCTGAGGAGTCAGAGGATCATCGTCGGCACCCCCCATCCAATCGCGCAGGTGAAAGGCATCCGCGATCAGCCCAGGCAGAAAACCAATCAGGGACCGCATCCCCCGTCGCCTGAAGGCGACGGTCCCCTGCCGAGGTTCTGATGGATAAGTAAAGTGGGCCGGAGCTGAGGAGGTCCCGACGATGAAGCTGCGGCTCGCGCGCCAATCGCTTTCCAACGCCGTCGTGGTGGTGGCGGTGGAGGGGGAGCTCGACCTGTTCACGGCGCCGTTCCTGCGTGACGAGATACGGGACGCCATACGCGACGACGGCCCGACGCTCGTGCTGGACCTCGGCGAGCTGTCGTTCATGGACTCGAGTGGGCTGAGCGTGCTCATCGAGGCCTGGCGGCTCGCCACGAGCGAGGGCGGCGGGGTGTGCCTCGCCTCACCGCAGCCTCCGGTGGCCCGCATCCTGCGCACGACCGGCCTGGACCGGCGCATCAAGGTCTACCCCGACGTCGATACCGCGATTTTGCAGCACCCCGAGTAGAACTTCATTCGGTTCGCGCGTTAAGGTCCGGCTATGGATCTGAACGGAGCAGCAGCAATCATCTCGGGCGGTGCCAGCGGCCTCGGCGAGGCCACGGCCCGCGAGCTGGCCCGCGTGGGCGCGACCGTGGTCGTGGCCGACCTGAACGCGGAGCGCGGCAAGGCGCTGGCCGACGAGATCGGCGGCGTGTTCGCCCACACCGACGTGTCCGACGAGGCGTCGGTGCAGGCCGCGGTGGAGACGGCGGTCGCCACCGGCAAGCCGTTGCGCGCCGTGATCAGCAGCGCCGGCATCGGCTGGGCGCAGCGCACCGTCGGACGGGACGGCTCCCCCCACGACCTGGCGTCCTACCGCAGGGTGATCGACGTCAACCTGATCGGCACCTTCAACCTCATGCGCATCGGCGCGGCGGCCATGGCCGCGACCGAGCCCGTGGACGAGGACGGCGCCCGCGGCGTCGTCATCAACACCGCGTCGGTGGCCGGCATCGAAGGCCAGACGGGCCAGGTGGCGTACTCCGCGTCCAAGGGCGGCATCATCGGCATGACCCTCCCCGCGGCCCGCGACCTCGCGGCCATCGGCGTCCGCGTGCTGACCATCGCCCCCGGCATCATCGACACCCCGATCTACGGGAAGATCGGCGACAAGAACGCCGAGGAGTTCAAGGCCAAGCTCATCGGGCCGGTGGCGTTCCCCAAGCGGCTCGGCAAGGCTTCCGAGTTCGGCCACCTGGTGCGCGCGCTGATCGAGAACGACTACATGAACGGCGAGGTCATCCGCTTCGACGGCGGCATCCGCTTCCAGCCCAAGTAAGCCGAGTGAGGTCAGGTGTCCGAGGTCAACTCCGGGCCGGCCGCCGAGCCGGACGAGGTACTCGTAGAGATCGTCGACGGCGGCGTGGCCGTCGTCACCATCAACCGGCCCAGGGCCAGGAACGCCGTGAACGGCGCGGTGGCGCGCGGGATCGCGGCCGCCCTGGACGAGCTGGACGAAAGCCCCGACGTGTCCGCGATCGTCCTCACCGGGGCCGGCGGCACGTTCTCCGCAGGCATGGACCTGAAGGGTTTCCTCACCGGTGACATGCCGGTGGTCGAGGGCCGGGGCTTCGGCGGCATCACCGAGGCGCCGCCGAAGAAGCCGATCCTCGCCGCGGTCGAGGGGTACGCGCTGGCCGGGGGCTTCGAGCTGGCGCTGTCGTGCGACATCGTCGTGGCGTCCGAGGAGGCCAAGTTCGGCCTGCCGGAGCCCAAGCGCGGCCTGGTCGCCGGCGCGGGCGGGATCATGCGGCTGCCGCGCCGGATCCCGTATCACGTCGCCATGGAGATCGCCCTCACCGGCGACCACTACCCGGCCGCCCGGCTGTACGAGCTGGGCCTGGTCAACCGGATCACGTACCCGGGCGAGGCGCTCAACGGCGCGCTCGAACTGGCCCGCACGATCGCCGCGAACGCGCCGCTGGCGCTCGCCGCGACCAAGCGGATCATCGTCGAGTCGGCCGACTGGTCGCGCGAGGAGATGTTCCGCAGGCAGGGCGAGATCATGGCGCCCGTCTTCGGCTCGAAGGACGCGATGGAGGGCGCGGCGGCCTTCGCCGAGAAGCGCGCTCCCGTCTGGAAGGGCGAGTGATCACACCCCTCGCAGGACCGTTCGGGGCGCCCCGGCCAGGGGCGCCCCGAGCCATCTCCGGGTCGGTGGGTCAGCGCGAAACCGGGTCAGCGCGAAACCGGGTCAGTGCGAGCCGGGTCAGTGCGAGCCGGGCCAGTGCGAGCCGGGTCAGAGCGGGTCGCCGAGGGGACCGTGCTCCTCTTCCAGGACGTCGGCCCAGTGGGCGGCCCAGTCTGGCTGGGCGCCGTCCGCGTCGGTGAATCCGTACTCCTTGTACAGGCCCCAGGTGGCCAGGGCGCGTCCGGTCTTGGTCATGACGCCGGGGTCGGCGGCCAGGGCGGCGACGGCCCGTCCCAGGTAGGCGGGGGTCTCGGAGCGGGCGAAGTGCGGATCCTGCGCGACCGCGTCCCGCCAGCCGGCCTCGGTCACGCCGAAGTGGTCGAGCATCGCCTCCGAACGCAGGAAGCCCGGCGTCACGGCCACGGCCGCCACGCCGTACGGCTTCAGCTCGGCGGCCTGAGCGACGGCCAGGCGGATCACGGTGGACTTGGCGATGTCGTAGAAGAACGAGCCGCGATAGCGGGCGGTGTTGCCGTCGGTGACCTCCACGACCAGGCCGCTCCGGCGGGCGACCATCAGCGGAAGCGCGAACCTGCTCGTGACGATGTGCGTGTCCACCGCCCGGCGCAGCAACCGCAGGCCGGTATCGAGGTCCTGCTCCCACAGGGGATGCTCCCAGTCGGTCAGCGCGTCGCCGCCCCACACCGAGTTGACCAGGACGTCCAGCCGCCCGTCCTGCTCGGCGGCGATGCGGTCGACCAGGGCGCGCACCTCCTCGGGGTCGCTGTGGTCGGTGCGCACGGCGATGCCGGCGCCGCCGGCGGCGGTGACCCGTGCCGCGGTCTCCTCGACGGTCTCCGGGCGGTCCAGGTCGGAGCGGCCGGCCGTGCTGCTGCGGCCGGTGACGTAGACCGTGGCGCCCGCGGCCCCGAGTTCGACGGCGATTCCGCGTCCGCCGCCCCGCGTGCCTCCGGCCACCAGGGCGACCTTCCCGGCGAGCGGCTGTCTGTCGTTCACGACGTCTCCTTCGAACGGGTATAGGGCGACAGGAGCGCGGTGACCGCCTGCCGGAGCCGCTCCTGCAGCGTGCCCTGCCGGTCGAGAGCCCAGGTCAGGCCGGTGCCGGCGATCAGCGCCTGGACGGACTCGGCCAGCGCGGCGGTGTCGGTCCCGGTCCGCAGCTCTCCTTCGGCCACCGCCTCGTCGAGCAGGGCCAGGATCGCCTTTCGCTGCGCCTCGTGGACGGCCAGGGCGTACTCGTGCAGCTCCGGATCGGTGAGGTCCATGCACAGGAAAGCCAGGTGGTTGGCGAAGCGCTCCGGGGTGTCCATGAGGGCCATCGACTCCTCGGCCAGCGCCGTCAGCGCCTCCAGAGACGAAGGACGCCTCCGCCGCAGCCGCTCGTGGTGAGCCTCCGCCTCGTGTGCGGACTGCCTCGCCAGCGCCACCAGCAGCCCCCGCTTGGACCCGAAGCGCTGCACGAGGGTGCCGGGCACGAGCCCCACCTCGTCGGCGACGGCGGCGAGGGTCAGCCCGGCGGGACCCACCTTGCCGATCACCTCGGCCACCGCACGCAGGATCACCGAATCGTCCACTCCGCGGGGTCGTCCCGCCACCGGTCCCTCCCATTGATAAATGACTGTTCATTTATCAATACCGCCGTCTGGTCTCTCCTCGCAACTCGACGGCATGATCCCGGCGGATCAGGGCAGTCCGCTCGTTTGTGAGCGGGACTGCGTACGGTGAAACCATGAGTGATTCCGGGCCCGGGCTTCCCCGGCCGGGCCGGTCGATGCGGGAGCGGACGTCCGCGCTGCTCACCGGTGCCCTCGGCAGCGCGATCCTGATGATCGTGCTCGTCGCGGTGATGTGGGCGATCGAGATCGTCGACTACGTGGAGAACGGGCGGCTCGACAGGTACGGCATCATCGCCCACGAGCCGGACGGCCTGCCCGGGATCCTGTTCGCGCCGTTCCTGCACGCCGGGTTCGGCCATCTGATGGCGAACTCGGTGCCGCTGCTGATCCTGGGGTTCGTGGCCGCCATCAGGGGGATCGGCAGGTTTCTCGCGGCGAGCCTGGTCATCATCCTGGTCAGCGGGCTGGGCGTGTGGTTCACCAGCCCGCCGGACACACTGACGATCGGCGCGAGCGGCCTCGTCTTCGGATATTTCGGTTATGTGGTGGCCCGGGGGTTGTTCGACCGCCGGACCCTCGACATCGTGCTCGGCGTCGTGGTCGCCGTGCTCTACTACTCGATCCTGTGGGGGGCTCTGCCCACCCAGCCGGGCGTCTCCTGGCAGGGCCACCTGTTCGGCCTCATCGGCGGCGTGATCGCCGCCTGGCTGCTACGCCGCCGGAAGACCGTGACGGCCTGACCTGCGAACGGCTCAGGACCCGGGCGGCGGCGTGGCGGTCCCCGTGTCGAAGGCCGAGGGGTCGTCGATCAGCCGGCAGGGTTTGACGGGGCCGTCCGTCAGACGTCCGCTGAACTGCCAGGCGACCCCGGGATGCGCGGCGTCCGGCCGCACCTGGTTCTCGTTGATCTCGATCATGACGATCTGTCCCTGCTCGATGAACCGGGGGTGGATCGTGATGCCGTGCTCCGACCGGATGGCCCTGGCCGAGGCCAGCTTCCGCGCCTCCTTCCGGATACGCGCCTGCACGGCCGGGTCCCCGCTCGTCAACTCCTCCTTCGAGAAGGACGTGTGGTCGCCCGCGACGAAAGGAGCGCGTCCGTCCGCGCATCTCTTTCCGAGGGGCAGGTAGGTGATGTCGGCCCGGACGCCCATCTTCGCGAGGTCCCGCTCGACCTGGTCCGGATCCCTGAACTCCGTGATCCGGAGGCTGATGGAGCCGTCGGCGTGCCTGGTCAACGCGTACGCCGGGGACTGCTGCCCGGCCACGAGCGGCACCGCGACGGCGGTGGCGGCGGCGACCGCGATCCCGGCCCCGGCAAGGAAGCGGGCCCGGATGCTCCGGCGCCCGTCCGGCGCCCGCGTCCGGGCCCGCGTGACGATCTCCGCCTTGAGTTCCGCGAGCAGCCTCTCCTCGAACGTGTCGTTCACTTCGTTCCTCCGATCGGTTGCATGACTCCGGGGACGCGCTGGATCCGCCGCCGGGCGCGGTGCAGCCTGACCCGGGCGGTGCCCTGCCTGATGCCGAGCGCGGCGGCGGCCTCGGCGGGACTGAGCCCGTCCACCGCCACGAGTTCGAGCAACGCGCGGTCGCCGTCCGGCAGATCGGCCATCGCCTCCAGTGCCAGGCGGGCCGGTGACTCCGCATCGACGCGTTCCTCCAGACGGAGGATGTCGTCGGCATCGAGCAGGCGGCGGCCCGCGATCCGGCTGGTGGCACGCGACTCCCTCGCCGTACGGCGGCGCTGCGCCAGCACGGTGTTGCGCGCCACGCCGTACAGCCAGGCGATCTCGCTGCCCCTGTCCGGGCGGTAGGTGTGCGCGGAATCCAGCACGGCGAGGAACACCTCGGCCGTGAGGTCGGCGACCGTGTGCGGATCGTCCGCCCGTCTGGCCAGGAACCGCGTCACGGCGCCGACATGCCGCCGGTAGAAGACTTCGAATGCGTCGGGATCACGGGCGAAGCCCGCCGGACCCGTCTGTTCACGGCGCACCGGCGCTCCCCTCGGTCGTGTGAGAAAACACATCCCTGCTTGGACGAAGCGCCGCACACCGTTACAGGACCGGAAAAACGAAAAAGCCGACGGTCCGGAGACCGTCGGCCGGAGCGGCGGCCGCCCGGGAGGCGGCCGCCGTGAGAACCGCTAGAGACGCTCGACCACGTAGTCGACGCAGGCGGTCAGCGCCTCGACGTCGGCGGGGTCGACCGCCGGGAACATCGCGATCCGCAGCTGGTTGCGGCCGAGCTTGCGGTAGGGCTCGGTGTCCACGATGCCGTTGGCCCGCAGCACCTTCGCGACCGCCGCGGCGTCGACGGCGTCGTCGAAGTCGATGGTCCCGACGACGTTGGAGCGCTGCGCCGGGTCGGCCACGAACGGCGTGGTGTACGACGTCTTGTCGGCCCAGGTGTACAGCCGCGAGGCGGAGTCGGCCGACCGGGCGGTGGTCCAGCCGAGGCCGCCCTGGGCGTTCATCCAGTCGATCTGGTCGGCCAGCAGGAACAGCGTGGCGACCGCCGGGGTGTTGTACGTCTGGTCCTTGACCGAGTTGTCGATCGCGGTCGGCAGGCTGAAGAACTCGGGGACGAACCGGCCGCTATCGGCGATCTCCGTCACCCGGGCCAGCGCCTTGGGCGAGAACAGCGCGATCCACAGGCCGCCGTCGGAGGCGAAGCTCTTCTGCGGAGCGAAGTAGTAGACGTCGAACTCCTCCGCGGAGACCGGCAGGCCGCCGGCGCCGCTGGTGGCGTCCACGAGGACCAGCGACTCGTCGTCCGCGCCGGTCGGCCGCTTGATCGGCATGGCGACGCCGGTGGAGGTCTCGTTGTGGGTGAGCGCGTAGACGTCCACGCCCTCCTCGGCGACCGGCAGCGGGTGGCTGCCCGGCTCCGACTTGATCACCGAAGGGTCGGCGAGCCAGGGAGCCTTCTTCGCGACCGTCGCGAACTTGGAGGAGAACTCCCCGAAGTGCAGGTGCTGCGACTTCTCCCGGATCAGCCCGAAGGACGCGATGTCCCAGAACGCCGTGGTGCCGCCGTTGCCCAGCACGACCTCGTACCCCTCCGGGAGGGAGAACAGGTCGGTGAGCCCGGCGCGGACGCGGGCGACGAGGTTCTTCACCGGCTTCTGCCGGTGGGAGGTGCCCATCACCTTCGCCCCGGCGTCGGCGAGAGCGGCCAGCTGCTCGGGGCGTACCTTCGAGGGCCCGCAGCCGAAGCGGCCGTCGGCGGGCTTTATGTCAGCGGGAATCACGATGTCAGCCACGGTTCAAGCCTAGTGAGACCTGCGGATGCTCTAGACCATGGTCCGGATCGTGAGACATCATGGTCTGGTTTTAAGATCACGTAGCACCTCAAGAATGGACTCCGCCCCCCGGGAGACATGCGCGTGGCCGACCCGCACGCCGTAATCGAGGCACTGGTTCGCAGGCCGTTCTTCTGGCGCTCCGACCGCCCTCTGCCCCTCGTTCTCGTGGTCGGCTGCGACGGCGGCGCCTTCGACGCGGCCCGGCGGCTCGCCGCGCCCTTCGAGGACTTCCTCCCGCAGGCCACGGTCAGGGCGGGGGAGTACGACACGCTGCGCGAGCTGGTCGAGGCGCTGGCGGGGGAGCACGGGCAGCTCGGCAAGCCCGTCGGGGGCTCGTTCCTGCCGCCGCCGCGGTTTCCGCTCGTCCAGTTCGTGCTGTGGGCGCGCCGCCAGCGGGAGGAACCGCCTCCGGGGGAGCCGGTCGACGTGCCCGGCCGGATCTGGCCGCCCGACCCCCAGTCGCGTACGGGCCAGGAGGCGTTCAAGGAGCGGCTCAAGGACTGGCGCAGGGGCAGGTACGGCGGCGACCGGGGGCGCAGGACCGCGGCGGACTTCCTCGGCCGCGCGGCCACCACCTGGGTGCCGGTGGGCACGCTCGCCGCCTGGTCGCTCGGCGGCGCCTCCGACCTGGTCGGCCTGATCCCGTGGGCGCTCGGCGTGCTCGTCGCCGTCGTCGGCACGTTGATCCAGGCCATGCTGTCGATCCGGGGGTCGTTCTTCAACGGCTGGTTCAGGAAGCAGCCCTACCTGGCCAGGAAGCCCTTCGAACGCCTGCCGAAGTACGCGTTGCGCATCGCCAACGCGAGCGAGGCGGAGGTCGAGCGGCTGCTCGTCCACGCCTTGTGCCAGGACCTGCGCCAAGCCTACCAGAAGTGGCTGATCCCGTGGCCGAGCTGGGGGCGCGGCCTCTACGCGATGCTGGTCCTCGACGCGCGGTGGTCCGGCGACGTCAACGAGCGGTTCCTGCGCACGCTGGAGGAGTCGGTCGAGGAGACCGGGCTGCTGCCGCCGCTCCTGGTGATGGCCGCGGTGCCCGAGTCGTTCGCGCCGGGCCACCGCCCGGTCACCGCGGGCCGGCTGGCGGACCTGCCCGCGCTCGTGGCGGCGTGGCGGACGGCGGCGCGGCGGCGGGTGCCGCCGCTGCGGCTCATGGTCAGCACGCCCGAGATGCCGGTGGACGACGACTACCGGCCGCATCTGCTGGCCCCCCGGCTACGGGCGGTCGGCTACTGGTGCGTGATGGCGCTGCTGCTGATCGGTCCCGTCGTCCTGCTGGGACGCATCCAGCAGGACCGGAACGCGCACTGCGGCGGCCTGTCCTGGGTCGAGCGCATCGGCAAGGAGTGCGTCGGCGTCGTGAACGCCGGCGGCCCTTCCCCGGACGGGCTCTTCCCGTCGAAAGAGATAACGAAGCTGGTCGCCCGGATCGACCAGAACAACGCCCTGGCCAGGGAGGCCGGGACGTACGTGAGCGTGGTGCTGTTCGGCGAGTACTCCGTCGCGCAGGACCAGAACGACAGCGCGTTCGTCGGGGCACGGGCGGAGCTCACGGCGGTGCAGGAGTACCAGCAGGGCGTCTCGGGCGCGCCCCGCCTCCAGGTGCTGGTGGCCAACGCCGGCACGAACTTCGACCAGGGGCGGCGTACGGCGGAGCTCGTGAGCGAGATGGCGGCCGAGGACCCTCGCGTGCTCGGGGTGATCGGCTTCCAGCGCAGCGTCAGCGGCGTCGAGGACGCCATCCAGACCCTGCACACGGCGAAGATCCCGATGCTGGTGACCACCGCGACGGCGGACCGGCTCGGGTACGTGCCGGACGGCTCCGCGGGGTCCGACTACCCCTCGCCGTACGTGTTCCGGCTGGGGTCGTCGAACCGGCGGCAGGCGCGGCTGGCCGTCCGGTTCGCCCGCGAGCGGCTCCTCGGCGCCGTGCCCGAGCCGACCGCGGTGGTCGTCAAGGACCAGACGGACAACGACAACTACACGAACAACCTCGCCGACGACTACGTGAGCGAGGCCCGGGCGGCGAAGATCAGGATCGCCGAAAGCGTCCCGTACAAGGACCGGGGGACCGGGATGGACATGGCGGTGAGCCGGGCCTGCGGCCGCCGGCCCGACCTGCTCCTCTACGCGGGGCGCGCGGCCGACTTCCTCGACTTCCTCCGCTACGTCGAGGGCAAGGACTGCGGCAAGGAGCAGATCAAGGTCCTCGCGGGCGACGACGTCATCAAGGCGGTGGCCAACAGCGGCGCCGCGATCGGCGACTACCGGCGTGTCCAGGTCTACTACGCGGCGCTGGCGAGCCGCGAACTGTGGCGTGACGGCGCGGCGGCGCCCACGGGTTTCGTCCAGGGCCTGCTGGGCGGCCGGCACGCGAAGGAGTCCGACGACAACCTCATCCTCAGCTACGACGCCGTCAAGCTTTTCTACGAGCGCGTCAACGCGGCCTACCGGGGCGGGCTGCCCAGCAGGGGAGACGTGCTCTACCAGATCTCCCTCGTCTCCCCGCGCGACAGGTGGAACGGTTCCAGCGGGGTGATCTCCTTCGGCGCCACCGTCCACGAGCCCGAGAACAAGGCCATCGCGATCCTGAAAGTGACCGATTCGGGGAAGTCCGAGGTCGCGGTGCGCTGCGGGCGCCTGGCGACCACCGAGCCCGAGGACACCAGGAGCATCTGCCTGGACCTCGACGGGGAGCGCGCGGCCCAGAACGCGCCGGCGGCGGGCTCGCCCCCGGCTTCGTCCACGGCCTCGCCCGGGAGCCGGCCCGCGAGCCCGTCCGCGCCGCCGGGCCGGGACGCCGCGGACTCCGGCCGATGACGCGTCCGGACGCGCAAACGGCCCGCTCCCCGGAAGGAGCGGGCCGTCAAGCGTACGGCGTACGGGCGGGGCCCTGCGGTCTCTCGGAGCTTGTGGCACGCCGCAGGGCCGCGACCCGCGCCGAGGCTCAGGCCTTGCCGATGACCTCGGCGGCGCCGGGCACCTCGCTGATGGAGCGCTGCTTCGGGCCCACGTAGTCGGCGCTGGGGCGGACGAGCCTGCCCGTGCGCTTCTGCTCCAGGATGTGGGCGGCCCAGCCGGCGGTCCGGGCGCAGGTGAACATCGAGGTGAACATGTTCGACGGCACCTCGGCGAAGTCGAGGACCACCGCGGCCCAGTACTCCACGTTGGTCGCGAGGACCCGGTCCGGCTTGCGGGCGTGCAGCTCCTCGAGCGCGGCGGTCTCCAGCGCGGCCGCGACCTCGTAGCGGGGCGCGCCGAGCTCCTTGGCCGTACGCCGCAGCACGCGGGCGCGCGGGTCCTCGGCCCGGTAGACCCGGTGGCCGAAGCCCATGAGCCGCTGGCCCTTGTCCAGCTCGCTCTGGACGTACTTGCGGGCGTCACCCATCTTCTCGACGCCCTCGATCATGTGCAGCACCCGCGCCGGCGCGCCGCCGTGCAGCGGGCCGGACATCGCGCCCACCGCGCCCGACAGGGCGGCCGCCACGTCGGCGCCGGTGGAGGCGATGACGCGGGCGGTGAACGTCGAGGCGTTCATGCCGTGCTCCGCGGCCGACGTCCAATAGGCGTCGATGGCCTTCACGTGCTTCGGATCGGGCTCACCGCGCCAGCGGACCATGAACCGCTCGACGATGCTCTCGGCCTCGTCGACGCGCTTCTGCGGGACCATGGGCAGGCCCAGGCCACGGGCCGACTGCGCGACGAACGACAGAGCGGTCACCGAGGCGCGTGCGAGATCGTCGCGGGCCTGGTCGTCGTCGATGTCGAGCAGCGGGCGGAAGCCGTACGACGGCGCCAGCATGGCCAGCGCGCTCTGTACGTCTACTCGGATGTCGCCGGAATGGACGGGAAGTGGGTACGGCTCCGCCGGGGGCAGGCCCGGCTGGAACGTGTTGTCGACGAGCAGGCCCCAGACGTGTCCATAGGAGACATTGCCCACGAGCTCTTCGATGTCGACGCCCCGGTATCGCAGGGCGCCCCCTTCTTTGTCCGGTTCCGCGATCTCGGTCTCGAACGCCACCACGCCTTCGAGCCCGGGTTTGAAGTCGGACATTCTCGGCCGCCTCCCTCTCTTGTGAAGTCCAGAGCCTTGATGTCGAGATACCGGCGGGTCAATTTAACCCGCAGCGCCCGACTGCCGCGCCCCCGGCCCTACCCAACGGGGTTCCCCCAGGTGGGGGCCACCGAGCAAGACGTACGCCGAGCAGGCGAGAATACCGTTCCGTGGACAGCGCTTCGCACCTCCCCGGGCTCAGGCACAGCTATGAAGGTGAGCCCCTGCTCGAAACCGGAATGGCGGCCGACCCGGTGACGCAGTTCGCGCTGTGGTTCGCGGACGCCGTCGCCGCGGGCCTGCCGGAACCGAACGCCATGGTCGTCGCCACCAGCTCCGCCGGTGGCCGTCCCTCCGCCCGCACCGTCCTCCTTAAGGGCTTCGACGAGCGCGGGTTCGTCTTCTTCACCAATTACGAGTCTCGCAAGGGCCGGGACCTCGGTGAGAACCCGCGGGCCTGCCTGCTGTTCCCGTGGCATCCCATCAGGCGGCAGGTCCGGGTGGAGGGCTCCGTCGTACGGCTCCCGCGTGAGGACAGCGCCGCCTACTTCCACTCTCGCCCGTACGGCTCCCGCATCGGCGCGTGGGCCTCCCGTCAGTCGGCGGTCGTGGAGTCGAGGGAGCAGCTCGACGCCAGGTTCCGGGAGCTGGCCGCACGCTGGCCGCAGGACCCGCCGCTGCCGGACTTCTGGGGCGGCTTCCGGGTGGTGCCGGCGGAGGTCGAGTTCTGGCAGGGCCAGACCGACCGCATGCACGACCGGCTCCGCTACCGGCGCACCGGCGCGACCTGGTCGCTGGAGCGCCTCGCCCCCTGATGTCCCGCCCGTCGATGTGATCAGGGCAGCCCGGCCGCGACCTTGAGATCGGTGAGGAATCCGGAGTACGCCTCGTCCCGGTCGGGCGCGCGCAGGATCGCCGAGGGGTGGATCGTCGCCACGTAGTACGCCCCCTCGCGCCGGGGGACCGGCTCTCCCCGGTGCCTGGTGACCCGGAATTCCGGACCCAGCAGGGCCCGGGCGGCCGTGGCCCCCAGCACCACGGTCACCTCCGGGTCCACCAGGCGCATCTCGGCCTCAAGCCAGGGCCGGCAGGCGTTGATCTCTCCCACGGTGGGTTTCTGATGGATTCTGCGTTTGCCGCGGGGCTCGTATTTGAAGTGCTTGACCGCGTTGGTCACGTACACCGCCTCGCGCTCGATGCCCGCCTCTTCGAGGGCCCGGTCGAGCACGCGCCCCGCGGGCCCGACGAACGGCGCGCCCTCGCGGTCCTCTTGATCGCCCGGCTGCTCGCCGACCAGCATGAACCGCGCGCCGGGAACGCCCTCGCCGAAGACCGTCTGCGTGGCGGCGCGGTAGAGGTCGCAACCCTCGCAGTGCGCTGCGGCCTCCCTGAGCGCGGGCAGGCTGATCTCCGCAGGAAGGAATCGCTCGGCGCCGATGTTTCCCATCCTGGGTCGCTTCCCCAATAGGGTCGGCTGCGAACACGGGGGAGGTCGTAGCATCGATTTACAAGGACTGGAGGAGCCTTGACCGCACACGGCCTGATCGACACGACGGAGATGTATCTCCGGACGATCTTCGAGCTCGAAGAGGAGGGCATCGTCCCGCTCCGCGCTCGGATCGCCGAGCGGCTGCAGCAGAGCGGTCCGACCGTCAGCCAGACGGTGGCGCGCATGGAGCGCGACGGCCTGGTCAAGGTCGAGGGAGACAGGCACCTCAGCATGACCGCGCTGGGCCGCACGCTGGCGATCCGGGTCATGCGCAAGCACCGCCTCGCCGAATGCCTGCTGACCCAGGTGATCGGCATGCCCTGGGAAGAGGTCCACATCGAGGCGTGCCGCTGGGAGCACGTGATGTCGGAGTCGGTGGAGACCCGGCTCGTGAACCTTCTCAAGAACCCCCGGGTGTGCCCGCACGGCAACCCGATCCCTGGTCTCGACGAGCTGGGGGTGCCCCAGTCCGGTTCGGCCGGAGATGAGACGGTCTCTCCCATGGTGACCCTCGCGGGACAGGCCCCCGTGCCTGTTGTAGTGCGCCGAATCAGCGAACAAGTGCAAAGCGACCCCGCCGTGATGCTTAAACTCAAGCAAGTTGGGATACAACCCGGACGCGAGGTGACGCTCGCGGCGAGTGACAACGGTGTAACGGTGACTGGTGATGGTGAGGTGGGAACCACGACCGCGGACCTTCCGAGGGACGTCGCCTCACACGTTTTTGTCACCAGACGATGACGGAATGAGTTGTGCCTGGTTGAATCCCCTAGGGAGTCCTTTCATTTCTCGCGACCCAGCCATCGCAGGAGCGCCCGTGCCCGGCATAGCGAACCCACCTCGTCAAGGGACGGTCGTGGCATGAGGCGATGGGGAGATCTGTCACAGGACGCCGACGACCACCTTTCCGCCGGGTCCGTGCTCGACCACGCGGAGATGGCCGTGGTCGTGACCGACCGCTTCAGCAATGTCCTGTACTGGAACCCCTTCGCCGAGCAGCTGTTCGGCCGCGTGGGCGCGTCTCCGGGCAGGGAGTCGCTGCACACCCTCGGGATCTCCGACAAGGACCATCCGCTCGCGGCCGAACTGGCCAAGCACGTGCTGCGCGGCGGAGTGTGGGAGGGCACGTTCGACGTGGCCCGCGGCGACGGCACGACGATCTACGTGCGCGCGCAGGCCGTGCCGCTGCGGCACCCCTCCGGTTCCGTGAGCGGCATCGTGATCACCGCGCGTGAGGCGATGCGCAGCAACGAGCGTGAGAAGGACCGCTTCGGCCTGCTGGAGCGGATCGGCGAGCGGCTCGCCGGCTCCCTGTACGTCGAGGAGACGCTCAACCGGGTCGCGGAGATGCTCGTCCCGCAGTTCGCCGACCACTGCTTCATCGAGCTGAACGAGGGCGACCGCCTGGTGCGCAAGGTCTCCACCCACGTGAACGGCTGGACGCCGCCGCCGGACACCTGGCGGCCGGTGGGCGCGGAGATCAGATACCCCCTCGGGCACTACGCCGAGACCGCCCTGCGCCGCCAAGAGACGATCCTCGTCGAGGACTTCTCCCAGGTCAGCTACCCGTCGGCGAGCGAGGGCGCGGCGCGGCTGTGCGGCGAGATCGGGATGACCTCCGCCATCGTCGCCCCGCTGTGCGTGCGCGGCGAGACGCTCGGCCTCATGTACCTCGGCCTGTCGAACCTCACCAACCGGCGATCGCCCCACTACGACACCTTCGACCGCGACTTCGTCGGCGCCATCGCCACCCGCGTCGCGCTCGCCGTCGACAACGCGCTGCTGTTCGAGGAGGAACGGCACACCGCCGAGTCGTTCCAGAAGCACCTGCTCCCGCGTCAGCCGCTGCCCTCGCTCGACGGCCTGGAGATCGCCGTCCGCTACTACCCGGCCGCTCCGCTCGCCTCGCACGGCCAGGGCATCCAGACCCAGGTGGGCGGCGACTGGTACGACGTGATCCCGCTGTCGGCCGGCCGCGTCGGCATCGTGATCGGGGACGTCGAGGGCAGGGGGGCCAAGGCGGCGGCGGTCATGGGCCAGCTCAGGGCCGCGTTGCGGGCCTTCGCCCAGGACGACAAACCGCCCGCCGACATCCTCGCCCGCCTGGACGAGTGGACCAGGATCGTCGCCGCGCCGGAACACGACGACTTCGGCGCCGACATCACCAACCCGCCGATCGTCACCTGCCAATACATGGTGTACGACGCGTGGTCCAGGCAGCTGTCGTTCGCCAACGCCGGGCACGCGCCGCCGCTGCTGATCGTGGACGGCGAGGTCAGAGACCTGGACATCACCGAGGTCGGCCAGCCGCTCGGGGTGCGGGCCAAGGGCATGCACGCCGACCTGGTCTACAAGGAGGAGACGAGGGTGCTGCCGCCCGGCGCGACCCTGCTCCTCTACACCGACGGCCTGGTCGACCGCAGGCCGCCGCGCGACTCCGCCACGGGCGTCCCCGGCGACGACGAGGTGCTCGACATCCTGCGCGAGAAGCTCGTCAAGGCGTCGGGTGAGTCCGTCGAGCGCATCGCCGACCTGGCCACGGTGGCCGTCCCCGGCGAGATCGACGACGACATGGCCATCCTCGTCGTCCGTTCCGCGGGCGCGGAGCTGCAGTCCCAGGAGCGCACGTTCCCGGCCCAGCCGATCATGGTGAGTGAGGCGCGGCGGATGGCGTCCGAGGCCTTCGACGGGTGGCAGGTGCCGGAGGAACGCGCGGAGCTGGCCTGCCTGCTCGTCTCCGAGGTCGTGACCAACGTGGTCCTGCACGCCGCCAGCGCCAGCGTGCCGCGCCGCGAGCTGGTGCTCGACGGGCCGCCGCTGCCGTTCGACGAGTCGTGGGACGTGCCGGGCTTCGAGGAGGAGATCACCGGCGACAAGGAGTTCACCCTGCGGCTGCGCAGGGGCGCGGAGTCCGTCTGGGTCGAGGTCTTCGACCAGGATCTGCGCTTGCCCCGCATCCGCAGCGCGGGGGAGAACGACGAGGGCGGTCGCGGCCTCTATCTCGTCGACCAGCTCGCGCGGCGCTGGGGCTCACGCCCGACCCCCGAGGGCAAGGCGGTCTGGTTCGAGATCCCCATCGGCGGTCGTTAGGTCGTGGCGCACCCCCCGGGCGCGGGGGGCGCGACACGTGACCGTCAGTTCTTCTGGTCCAGGCAGCTGTATCCGTCCGGGCGCTCGGGTTCGAGCGTCACCTGCCGCAGCACGGTCGCCTCCATGGAGATGCGGAAGGTCTCCTGGTGCGCGCAGTCGTACAACGCGTACGTGCCCTCGCGTTCGCCGAGTAGCAGCACCTGCGCACCCCCGCGCAGCACCTTGCCGCTCTCGCGGTCGTTGAGCACCACCCACTGGTCCTGGAAGCCCACCATGGACAGGAGCAAGCTGGCGGGCTTGCCCTTCTCGGCGACGGCGATCGCGTCGCTCTCCATCTGCCCCATCAGCGCGAAGCCCAGCCCGATGCCGGTGAACGCCGCCACCACGATCTTCATGCCCGCGCGGCCGCTCGGGCGCCGCCGCAGCAGCCGGAACGGCACGAGGAAGGCCAGGGCGCCGATCAGCACCGAGGTGATCACGACGCCGGCCATCGACACGCCCTCGCCCAGTCCGAGGTAGCCGAGGAAGCCCCAGTAGCTCGCTCCGCACCACAGCGCGCCGATGATCGCGGCGGCCCACGGGCGCACGCGTACGGCCTGGGTCAGGCGGAACAGATGGCCGAGGCTCGCCTTGTCGAGCAGCCACACGACAGCCACGACGACACCCGCGAGCAGGGCGCCGGCGATGATGAGCAGGACCAGCGTCCCCACCAGACGGCCGAACATCGTGGCCTGGTCGATGCCCGCCTGCTCGGGGCTGATGTTGAAGATGCCGTAGACCTGCTGGATGCCGAGATAGAGCAGCGCGTAGAGGGCGATACCGATCGGCACCACGACCGATCCGCCGCGTTCCAGCAGATCGACGACGCCGGCTTTCGTGTCCGGCTCCGGTGGATCGACGACGCCGGGTTTCGTGTCCGGCTCCGGCAGATCGGCGAGGCCGGAGTGTTCCTCCGGCTTGGTGATGGTCATTTGTGGTTCATTCCGTTTTCAACCAATGCGACGGGACATGATTGCAGGCGCAGAAGACGAGCGAACGGCGGGCCTGTTAACTGACATCGACGGACGCGACGCGCCGACGCTTCTTTCCGGCCGTCCCTTGGTGCTTGACTCGGACGCGTGACTCCTCCGCTCCCTGAAGGGAGCGGCTTCTCGCTAAGCCGCTTCCGCAGCGTCGCGAAGGGCAAGCCCTGCCCTGAGAATGTTCTTGGCCGCGTTCACGTCGGCGTGCGCGGTGTGCCCACACGCCTTACAGGCGAACTCGGCTTGGGTGAGGCGGTTGTCCTTCGCGCAGTGCCCGCAACGCGAGCAGGTGCGGGAGGTGTTGGCGGGGTTCACTGTGATCAGCTCTCGACCGGCGCTTTCAGCCTTGTGCGCGAGCACACGCAGGAACACCCCCCATCCCGCGTCCAGGATGCTCCGGTTCAGCCCGGACTTGGCCGCGACGTTCCGCCCAGGCTGGATGATCGTGCCGGCGGCCGAGCGGGTCATACCGGCGATCCGCAGGTCCTCGTGCACGATCACGTCGTATGCGCGGACCAGAGTGAGCGCGGCCTTGTGCGCGCCGTCCAACCGCTGACGGCGCACCTTGGCATGCGGCGCGGCGACGCGCGCCACCGCCGTACGGCGACGCGTGGCCCCACGCTTCTTACGGGCGAGATCCCGCTGAGCGGCGGCCAGCCGGTCAGCGGACGCGGCCAGGTGCCGCTGGTTTTCGATGTGATCGCCATCCGATGTGGTGGCCAGCGACGCAACGCCCATGTCGATCCCCGCGACCGCGCCCGTCACGGGCAGGGATCCGGCCGGCACCTCGTCGCACGACAGCACGACGAACCAGCGGGCGCCTTCCCGCTTGACGCTGATCGTTTTGACGGTGCCGAGCACACGGCGGTGCTGGTGAACCCGGACATGCCCGATACCCTGCAGCCGCACGTAGGTCACGGCCGGGTGTTCGGGCTGGGAGTCCCACCGGCAGCCGTCGCCGTCCTTGGGCCACTCCACCGTGTCGAACCAGCCCCGCCCCTTGAACCGAGGAAACCCCGGCGTGCGCCCGGCCTTCACACGGGCGAAGAACGCACGGAACGCCTTGTCCAACCGGCGGAGCGTGGCCTGCTGGGAGGAGAACGACCACCGGCCCTGACCGGTGGGGTCGTCGGCGCGGATGTGCTTCAACTCGCCCGACTGGTCGCCGTACCGGACCCTCACCCCGGCTCTGCGGTAGGCCGTACGGCGGTGCTCCAAGGCGGCGTTGTAAAGCTCCCGGTGGTCGTGCAGGCACTGCGTGAGCGCGGCGGCCTGCTTACGGGTGGGGCGCAGCAGGAACTTGAACGACCGGCGCACACCCACCTCCCACATTCAGTAATCAGATCATCACGCTACTGGAAGGCACCGACAAAACCCGGAAGGAAATCTGTGATGCGCAGACCACGAAGGTCAGGGCACGTTCGAACCTTGGCCGCCCTCCCGATCCCGATTCCACCGTCTTCTCAAGGCGACGGTCCCCTCGGGAGACTTTGATGGAGCTCGCCCACGACCGCCGCGGCAGCGGTCCGCCGCTGGTCCTCCTGCACGGCATCGGTCACCACCGGCACGGCTGGCTGCCGGTCCTCGATCTGCTCGCCGAGCGGCACGACGTCATCGCGGTGGACCTGCCCGGCTTCGGGGAGTCTCCGCCGCTGCCGTACGGCACGCCGTACAACGTGGAGACGCTGGGGCGGGCGGTGCGCGAGTTCTGGAGCGGGCTCGGCCTCAGCCGGCCACACGTCGCGGGCAACTCGCTCGGCGGCTACATCGCGCTCGACCTGGCGTCCTCCGCCGACGTCCGCACGGCCGTCGCGTTGTCGCCCGCGGGGTTCTGGTCCCGGACCGAGCACGCGTACGCGCGGGCCGTGCTGCGCCTGCTGCGGCTGGCGACGCGGGCGGACGGGCTGCCCGCGCTCGCGGCCGGCACGGGCGAGGGCAGGGCGCTGGCCATGGGCCTGTTGGTGGCCCACCCGGAGCGGCTGTCGCGCGAGGCCGTGGTCGCGGCGGCCACGGCGATGCGTGAGTGCGTGGGGTTCGAAGAGGCGCTGGACTCGCTGGCGTGGGCCGCGCCGCCCGCGCCGCCCCAGGTGCCGGTCACGATCGCCTGGGGCGACCGCGACCGGCTGCTGCCGCCCCGCCAGGCCGTACGGGCGGCGCGGTGGGCGGGGCAGCGGACGCTGCTGCTGCGGGGCTGCGGCCACGTGCCGATGAGCGACGACCCGGACCTGGTCGCGCGGGTGATTCTCGAAGGCAGCGCCCGCGAAGGCGGCGACCCTCGCTGAGTCTTCCCGTGCCGCTTGTGCCGAGGGACACGCGGGGCCGGGGAAACCCGCGCATACTGATCAGTGTGGACACCGGACTCATCCTTCTGGTCTTCCTGGCACTCCTGTTCGCGTGGCTGCTGAACAAGGTGCGCCGGGTCTTCCGGCTGAGCCCGGTGGCCTACGGAGGCGTGATGGTCGTGTTCGTGGTGGCCATGCTGCTGATCTGGGGACAGCAGCAGAGCTGACGTGTGGCTCTAGAAGCCGAAGGACCTGCCGATGATCTCCTTCATGATCTCGGTGGTGCCGCCGTAGATCGTCTGCACGCGGCTGTCCAGCCAGGCCTTGGCCACCGGATACTCCAGCATGTAGCCGTAGCCGCCGTGGAGCTGGACGCACCGGTCGACGACCTTGTTCTGCAGCTCGGTCGTCCACCACTTGGCCTTCGCGGCGTCGACGGCCGTGAGCTCCTTGGCGTTGAGCGCCCGCACGCACTTGTCCACGTAGTGGCGGGCGATGTCCACCTCCGTGGCCAGTTCGGCCACCAGGAACCGGGTGTTCTGGAACTTGCCGATGTTGCGGCCGAAGGCCGTGCGGTTGCGGCAGTACTCGATCGTCTCTTCCAGCACCGTCTCCGCCGCGGCCACGGCCGCAACCGCGATCGACAGCCGCTCCTGCGGCAGGTTGTTCATGAGCTGGAAGAAGCCCTGGCCCTCCTCGCCGCCCAGGAGGTTGGCCACCGGCACCCGGACGTTCTCGAAGAACAGCTCGGCGGTGTCCTGCGCGTGCATGCCGACCTTCTCCAGGTTGCGGCCGCGGGTGAAGCCCTCCATGCCGCGCTCCACCACCAGCAGCGAGGTGCCGCGCGCGCCCGCCGAGGGGTCGGTCTTGGTCACGACCACGACGAGGTCGGAGTTGATGCCGTTGGTGATGAACGTCTTCTGCCCGTTGACCACGTAGTGGTCGCCCTCGCGGACGGCGGTGGTGCGGATGCCCTGCAGGTCGCTGCCGGCTCCCGGCTCGGTCATCCCGATGGCCGTGATCAGCTCGCCGGACGCGAAGCCGGGCAGCCAGCGCTGCTTCTGCTCGTCGTTGGTCAGATCGACCATGTAGGGCGCCATGATGTCGTTGTGCAGGCCGAATCCCAGGCCGGTGGCGCCGACGCGGATGATCTCTTCGACGATCACCGTGTTGTAGCGGAAGTCGGTGATCCCGGAACCGCCGTACTCTTCCGGGACCGAGAAGCCGAACATGCCCAGCTCGCCCGCCTTCTTCCACACCTCGCGGGGGACGATGCCGTCCTTCTCCCACTGCGCGTGGTGGGGGACGACCTCGCGGGCCATGAACTCACGGACGGTCTCGCGGAAGAGGTCGTGCTCCTCGTCGAAGAGGTCTCGCCGCATCGGGTACGCCTTCCGGCTCAGGGTCTGTTGGCCGCACCAGAATACGATTCTAGTCATCCCCGGTCGATCGGCTCCACGTTGTACGGACGGTCACAACTCCGAAACCATCGCCATAACGCCCCCTTTGACCGCTTCGGTTGCCTCTAAGATCTACCTTCGGTTTGCTATAGGCCCGCCAGGGCGGTCCTGTGATCGGAGTATGCGGTGATTCGGTGGAAAGCTGGTCTCCCTAGGACCATGGCCGCTCTGGCCCTCGGCCTGGCCGGTACGGCGGCGATTGTCGTCCCGGCGGTGACGGCGGAGGCCAATACCGCCGACCTCGTGGTGGACTATGCCTGTCAGCAGGGCATCGCCACCTCGGGCTCGGGCACCGTTCATCTCCGGACGAAGCTCACCGTCCCGACGACGCTGAACGTCGGCGATCCACTCAACGTCTCCTGGAAGCTCGGCTACAAGGACGCGACGCGCTTGGGAGCGCCCGCGCTCCTGCCCAACGGCGGCCGCGTCGAGGTGACCGGACGGGTCAACCTCAGCGGCAGCTGGATCGGGCAGCTTCAGCCGAAGGGGTTCGTGGACCAGCCGGGGGCGATGGTCAAGGGCACTCCGCTCAAGCTTCCCGAAGGCATCGCGGACTTCGCCTACACGGACCGGGAGGGCACCCTCACGGTCAAGCCCGGCAAGCTGTTCATCGACTTCCGCCCGCCTGCCTCGGAGGTCGTGGTCAACGACGACGATCCTCGGATCTCCTACGGGCCCGGGTGGGAAGACCTCAACGACCAGCCGAGCCAGAACAACGACAATCATCTGGACCTGCACAGGACCACGGCCAAGGACGCGTGGGCGTCGTTCACCTTCACGGGCACCGGGATCGACTACATCGCGCAGAGGGACCAGCGCGCCGGACCGGTCGACATCTACGTCGACAATGAGCCGGGCACCCCGCCGCGTGTCGACCCCTCCAGGAACGAAGACGGCACGGTGGTCAACGACGCCAACAAGGGCGGACAGACCCTGTGGAAGTTCCGGGGCCTGAAGTTCGGCGAGCACACGATCAGTGTCAAGAACGTCGAGGACGGCAAGTGGGGCCAGCTTGACGCCTTCCGTGTGGTCACGCGGGAGCTGGCCAACCCGCCGCAGGAGTACCGCGCCACGTGCGAGATCGTCAGCGCGCCGGTCGCCGTTCAGGTCAAGATCGGTGGCGGTGGCGACAACCCGGCCAGCCCGTCGCCGGACAGCTCGCCTGACACGTCGCCGAGCGCATCGGCCAGCGCTTCCGTGAGTCCTTCGGCCAGTCCCACGGACGAGAACCCGGGCGATGAATCGCCGTCGCCTTCGCCTTCGGCCACGCCTTCGCCCTCTCCGTCGGCCAGTCCGTCGCCGGCTGCGGCGCAGACGCAGAACTACGTCGTGACAGCGGTGGTGACGCAGGGCAGTCCGTCGCCGACGGCGACGAGGACGGTGACTCTGACCGCGACGCCGAGCGTGGCGCAGGTGGCGATCACGCCGCAGGGCGGCGCGCAGACCGGTGAGGCTCCGGAGCGTGTCTCGTTCTCGGGCATGCTGCTGATCGGCTCGGGCGGCGCGCTGTTGCTGATCGGCATGCTCAGCGGTGTGGCACTGCTCCGGCGCAGGGCGGCGCACTCGGGCGAGCGGGGCTGAGGAGGATGACGATGAACGGCACTCCTGACGACGGCGCTCCCGAGCAGGGCGGCGCGGACACCGACGCCAAGAAGACGCGCAAGCCGCTGCCTCAGCCGGTCCTCGCGACCCTGCTCGTGGCCGGGTCGTTCGCCGGCATCGCGGCGGTGATGGCCGGGATGCTCGTCGTGCTGAGCCCCTCGGACCCGCAGGAGAGCGGGCCGGTTCCGGGCGCGGTGAACGTCCAGGACGCGGGCAATGTGGCCTTCCTGCCACCGACCGTGGGCCCGGGCGGGCCGGGCGTGCCGCTCACGGCGGCGGACCCGACCGCGCCGCCGCCGGCTCCCGCGCTGCAGCCGATCGCTCCGCTGACCCTCACGAGCGCGGCCTCGTCGTCCTCGAAGCCGCTGTCGTCCTCGTCGTCCGGCGCGAAGAAGACGACGACCACGAAGGTCACCGGCAGGCCGCTCAAGATCAGCATCCCTGCGATCGGCGTGAAGGCCGCGGTGGGCTCGGTGGGCGTGGACAAGTCCGGCGTCATCCAGACGCCCCCGCTGAGCAAGCCCAGCCTCACCGGCTGGTACCGCTACGGACCGGCCCCCGGCGACCAGGGGCCGGCGATCATCCTCGGGCACGTGAACACCCGCAAGGGCGCCGCCGTCTTCAGCCGTCTGCGCGAGCTCAAGCGCGGCAACAAGATCGCCGTTCTCCGTGCGGACGGCAAAATGGCGATCTTCACGGTGGACGGGATCGAGCAGGTCAGCAAGTCGACGTTCCCGACCAAGCGGGTCTACAACAACACGATCACGTCGTCGCTGCGGCTGATCACCTGCGGCGGGGTCTACAACGCCAAGCAGCACCACTACACCGACAACATCATCGTCTACGCGACGCTGACCGAGACCAAGGGCAAGTGATCACGGGGTGATCAGCCCGCGCTGATCACCTCTTCGCCCTCCCGCGCCTCGCGCTCGGGCGGATCGTGGGGCCTGCGCCGTACGACCGTCCGGGCCGCGCGCTGGATCAGCAGTGTGCCCGCCACCGCTGCCACCGCGACGACCACCAGCGCGTACGGCTGACGCCACGGCGAGGAGTCGCCGCCGGCCGCAGCGACCCGGGTCGGCTGGGTGGCCAGGGTCGGCTGGGCGGCCGGAACCGGCTGCGCGGACGCGGCGGGCGTCGCCGCAGGCAGGTGGTTGGGGGTGACGGCCGCCGCCTTCCAGGGGAACCCAGGCGGCTTCACGGGCCCCCAATAGTCCATGACCTCGGTGCCGGCGGGCACCGGGAACTGCGGCGGAGCCGCCTTCAGCCCGCCCGGCACCGTGAGCGTGCCGATCTCGTACGGCGCGAACATGCCCTGCAGACCCTGCACCCGCCACCGGCCGGCGGGCACCGTGACAGACGTCGCATAGTGCGCGGGTTCCGGCAGCGGCGTCCCGTCGAACGTCAGTGTCGTGCCGTCCTCTCCGGTCAGGCGCAGGCCGATCGGTTCGAGCGCGCCGGGGCCCTCGTACGGATGAGTGCCGTGCTGGAGCACCCAGAAGCCCACCGTGTAGGAGACGTCGGGCCGCACCTTGCCGGGGAACGGGTCGAGTTCGGTCACGGCCCAGAAGCCGGCCCGCGCGTGAGCGGGCAGGGCCGGCGCGAGGAACGCCGCCATCGCCGCGAGGGCCACGAGCAGTCGTCTCATGTTCACCACCTCCACCCCTCCCTACCGTGGGAGGGGGATGAAGGTTCCCTGGGAATTTCCTGACATCGGGCACCCACGGGTTATGCCGGTGGTCAACTCTGGGAGACTGTTCGCCACGTGTACGTGACTGAGGTGGCAGGAGAGACGTCGTGCCCGACCCCAGTGCCCGGCGCAGGAGTGCCCGGCGTCGCATCGCGGCCCGGTCGGCGGCGGGAGCGACGGCCGCGCTGGCCCTGATGACGTGGCCGGTTCTCGCGGCGTCCAAAACCACGACTGTGCCGTATTCCTGCACTCCGGCCGGCGGCGCCGCCGCGACCTACCCCGTGAACGTGACCCTGGTCGCGCCCGACGACCCGGTGGTGAGCAGCACGGCCACCGTGACCTGGCGGATCGCTCCCGCGTCGCCGTCGGAGGGCCAGAGCGCGATGGTGGCGCCGGCGACGGGCGTCGCGGCGAACGACGTCATGATCGCCGAGGGCCTGGTGGAGGTGACCGGCGCTCCCGTCGTGAGCGAGCCCGCGGACGCGTCGCCGAGCCCCAGCCCCTCCGGCTCCCCGACGCCGAGTCCATCGGCCTCTCCATCCGCCTCGGCATCGCCCTCGGCATCGCCTTCCCTCAACGGCTCGGAGGGCGGCACGCAGTCTCGGGTGGCGACGGGCACGTCCCCGAGCCCCTCCGCGAGCGCGTCGCCCTCCGCCAGTGCGTCGCCCTCCGCCAGTGGCTCCGCCACGGATGACACGGAGACCGGCACGCAGGAGGAGAGTCCGGCCATCACGCTGACCCCGTCCGCCTCCACGGTGCTCGCGTCGTCGCTCTCGCCGTCGGCCACGCTGACGCCGATCCCCGAACTGCTCGTCACGCTGACTCCGACGGCGGTGGGCACGGTCGGAGTCGCGGCCGGGAACTTCACGCTGAGGCTGCGAGCCGCGGGGGACACCACAGGCGCGGGTGAGGCGCTCTACACGTGCACGCTGCCGGCGACCGCGACCCGGGCATCGCTCGCGGTCACGGTGGCCGCCTCCGCGGCGTCTCCCTCGCCGTCTCCGTCACCGTCCGCTTCGCCGAGCCCGGCCGGCAACGGCAACGCGAGCAGCTCGCCCAGTCCCAGCGCCTCGGCGTCGGCGAGCCCGAGGACCACGACGACCACCACGGTCACGGCGACCGCGACGGCCTCCCGTACGGCGACCACGCAGATCAAGACGACGCCGCTCGGTGGCGCGCAGACCGGGGGCGGTGGCGACGCGGGCCCGGACGCCCGGCTCGTCGTGCTCACCGGCCTGGCGCTGATGGCAGCCGCGGCGGCCGGAGGGCTGCTGCTGCGGCGCTTCGGTCCGAACCCCGGCTCGTACGGCAGGCGCTAGCGTTCGGCTGACATGAACATGCCGAGAACAGAAGAAAGTTTGAGCAATCGGAGGCGGTCTTGGGGCTTTTGTCCGTAAGATCTCTACCTGACTGTGACCGTATGCTGGAATGCTGGTACGCCTGTTGACTGCGAGCATCGAAGTGGAGAGACGTCAGTGCTGAAGTCAAAGGCGCGGGGCCGTGTCGCCGGAAGGGCCGCCGCGGCCGGAGTGGTCAGCGCGGGCCTTCTCCTGGGCCTGGGCGCGCTCGGCGCGCATGCCGACACGAAGACCGTCACGTACAGCTGCAGCCCGAGCGCGGGCGGCGCGGCGGTGACGCACGATTTCACGGTGACGCTCAGCGCCGCCACCTCGGCGGTGACCGGCACCCAGTACACCGCGACCCTGAGCATCCAGCCGATCTCGACCTCGGCGTTCCCCGCGCCGGTGCAGATCGCGAGCGGCGCGACGATCGAGCTGCAGCCCACCGTGTCGGCGTCGGCGCTTCCTGCCGGTATGACCGCGGGCGTGTCCACGCCCTCGCCGACCGGCACGCCGTTGACCGCGGCCGTCACGGCCCAGGGGACGATGCCGCCGCTTCCCACGGCGACGCTGACCGTCACGCCGTCGGCCGGAGCCACCTCCGTCGTGCTGACGGCGAAAGACTTCAAGATCAGCATGATCGCGCCCGCCGGCACGGGCACGACCACCACGACGCCGACCGCGCTCTACAACTGCTTGATCGCCACCACGGGCGCCAACACGGCGCCCGCCGTCGCGACGATCGCGGTGGCGAGCCCCTCGGCGTCTCCGAGCGCGAGTGCCAGCCCCAGCGCGAGCCCCTCCGCGAGCGCCTCGCCCTCGCCGCGCGGCACCAGGACGGTGTTCGAAACGGTCTTCGCATCGCCCACACCGGTCAAGACGAAGACGAAGACCGCCCAGGTCGAGAACACGCCCGGGGGTGGCGCGGCCACCGGCGGTGGAGGCGAGGCGGGCCCCGACGCTCGGCTCTTCGTCCTCACCGGCACCGCGCTCATGCTGGCGGCGGGCGCCGGCGGCCTCGTGCTCCGGGCCCGGCGCCGCCCGGCGAGGCAGTAGGACGAACCATGACCACCCCGCCACCTGGACAGTACCCGCCGGGCCAGCCGTACGGCGTGCCTCCCGGGCCGGGCGGGCAGGGCTACCCGCAGCCGGTTTACGGTCAGCCGGTCTTCCAGCCGGTGATGCTGCCGCAGATGCAGCCGGTGCCTCCGCCGCAGCCACCGGAGGAGAAGCCTCCCCGTGACAGCGCGGCGGCGGTCCGGCGGTTGCTGATCACGGCGGCCATCGTGGGCCTGGTCGTCGTGATCGTGGGCGTAGTGATCATGGTGAACAACCCCGACGAGTACGGCGCGCCGAGCCGCTCGACGGTAAGGCTCGCGGCGCCGCAGAACGGGCTCGCCCCCTCGGTGGGGCCGGGCGGCGTCGGGCAGCCGCTGACGCAGGCCGTCGCCACCGCGCCTCCGCCGGTTCCGAAGATTCCGGCGGCTCCGGCGATGCAGCCGTCCACACCCAAGCGCCTGGTCATCCCCAAGATCGGCGTCAACGCGCCGATCAAGTCGGTCGGCCTCGACCGCTCAGGCGCGATCCAGACGCCTCCCATCAGCAACTCGAACCTGGTCGGCTGGTATCGCGGTGGCCCGACGGCGGGGGAGGCGGGCCCGGCGGTCATGCTCGGCCACAAGGACACCACTTCGCGCGGCGCCGTCTTCAGCCGCCTGCACGAGCTGGCGTACGGCGACAAGATCGAGGTGTATCGCCTCGACGGGACCGTGGCCATCTTCACCGTGGGCGGTATCGAGCAGGCGGACAAGCAGACGTTCCCCACCAACCGGGTGTACGGCCACGCCGACAACGCCGAGCTCAGGCTGATCACCTGCGGCGGCAAATACAACTATTCGACCGGTCACTACTTCGACAATGTCATCGTCTACGCCACGATGACCGGAACGCGTCTGGCGAAAACGAAGTCCTGAGCCGGAACACCTCCCGGGAAGGGCTCGTGGCGGGCAGGCCGTGGAGGCTATGGTCTCTTCGACCGATCATGAGGAGGGCCTGTGAGCTGGTTCTCGAAACTCCTGCTGCCCGGTCGGCTGCGCACAGGGCCCACGGCGCTGCTGCCTGCCCGGCCGGATCCGAAGACACTGCTGGCGGTCGCACAGCTCGCCGATCCCGAGGCGAGAACCGACGGCGACGACATCCTCGCGGGCGGATCGCGCATCCAGCCGCCCGTCGAACTGACCGCGGACGTCCTCGCCAAACTCGGCGTGCCCGACGATGACGGGCTCTGGGCGTGCCGGATCGCGGCCGAGGGGCCGCTGCCGGTGGACTTCTTCGACAAGAGCCTGGCCGAGGGCATCGCCTACCGCCTGGGCGGCTGGTCGCTGTGCCAGGGCGAGCCGCTCGATCCGGCGGAGGACGCCGGAGACCCGCTGGTCTATCTGCCGGCCGTGCCCGAGCCCGAGGAGATCCTGCCGGTTCTGTCCGAGGCGCTGCGGCACGCCGAGGCGGTGGACGCCGAGAGGTGGCCGGAAGGCGAGCTGATCGAGGGCATCGTCCACGTCCCCGTCCGCGGGGGCAGGGTGGCCGACGTCTACGCGGGGGCCGACGTGCTGGTCACGATCGAGGAGGGGCACCGCCTGCCGCCCGCCGCGCAGACGCGCTGGCCGTACCTCACGGAGATCGCGATCGCCCGGGTCTCCCCGGTGACGCGTACGGAGGAGCCGGAAGGCGAGGACGCGGACCTTGCCGACGGCCCGGCGGAAGGCGTGCCGGACGCGGACGCGGCCCCGGGCCCGCTGGACGCCGCATCGGGCACGGACGCGGACACGGACACGGACGCCGGATCCGATACGGATGCCGGATCCGATACGGATGCCGGCTCCGACACGGATGCCGGCTCCGACGCGGAGGACGTGCTGAGCGGGAACGACACGGAGGGCGCCGACGAGGTGCGGGCGGCGCTGCTCGTCCGGGCGGCCGTCGCGGTGACGCTCGCCAACGCGCTCCGGGGGATCGCTGCCGACAGCCGGGGTTTCCAGCTTGCCGAGCCTGCCGACGTGCTGCCGGGGGGATATGCCTGAGCCCTGCCCATGGATAAACCGTGCCCGTATCGTCGCCTCCCCCGACGAAAGTTCTGATGTAACCTCTCACTAACCGAACATTGCTCGGTTTCTTATGGAGGCACTGTGGCAGAGGCGTACATCGTCGGGGCGGTCCGCACGCCGGTCGGCAAGAAGAAGGGCGGGCTCTCCACGGTCCACCCGGTCGACCTGGCCGCCCACACTCTCTCCGCGCTCATCGAGCGCACCGGCGTCGACCCCGCCGCCGTGGACGACGTGATCATGGGCTGCGTCATGCAGTTCGGCCCGCAGTCCATGGACATCGCGCGCAACGCGTGGCTCAGCGCGGGCCTCCCGGAGACCGTGGCCGGGGTCACGATCGACCGGCAGTGCGGCTCGTCGCAGCAGTCCATCCACTTCGCCGCGCAGGGTGTGCTGTCGGGGACGCAGGACCTGGTCGTCGCGGCCGGCGTCGAGTCGATGTCCATCGTGCCGATGGGGTCGAGCATCTCGGCGGCGCTGGAGAAGGGGATGCCGTTCCCGTTCGGCGACAAGTGGGTGGAGCGGTACGGCAAGCAGGAGATCTCCCAGTTCCGCGGCGCGGAGCTGATGTGCGAGAAGTGGGGCCTGGAGCGCGACGAGCTGGAACGCTACGCCTACGAGAGCCACCAGCGGGCCGCGAAGGCGATCGCCAACGGACACTTCAAGGACCAGATCGCCCCGGTCAACGGCGTGACCGACGACGAGGGCCCGCGGCCCGACACCACGCTGGAGAAGATGGCCGAGCTGAAGACCCTCCGCGAGGGCGGCCGGATCACCGCGGCCACCTCCTCGCAGATCTCCGACGGCTCCGGGGCGCTGCTCATCGCCTCGGAGCAGGCGGTGCGCGAGCACGGCCTGGTGCCGCGCGCCCGGATCGTCACGCTCGCGCTGACCGGTGACGACCCGATCTACATGCTGACGGCGCCGATTCCGGCCACGCGCAAGGCGCTGGCCAGGGCGGGGCTCGCCATCGAGGACATCGACGTCATCGAGATCAACGAGGCGTTCGCCCCGGTGCCGCTGGCCTGGCTCAAGGAGATCGGGGCCGACCCGGCGCGGACCAACCCCAACGGCGGCGCCATCGCGCTGGGGCACCCGCTGGGCGGCACCGGCGCGATCCTCATGACCAAGCTCCTGCACGAGCTCGAGCGCACCGGCGGGCGGTACGGCCTGCAGACGATGTGCGAGGGCGGCGGCCAGGCCAACGTCACGATCATCGAGCGTCTCTGATCGTCCGCCGAAAGAAAAAGGGCACCCCGGATGGATCCGGGGTGCCCTTTGCCTGCCGGGCCGGTTACTTGGCTCTCGGCAGTCGCCGCGGCTGCCGTACCGGTCGCATGGGCGGGGCCGGGATCTGGCGCGGCGGCGGGAAGGAACGCTGAGGCTGCGGCGTGCGCGGGTTCTGCTGCTTGCCGCTCTTGCTGGACGCGCGAGTACGCATACGGGATCTCCTTGTACGTCGGGAACGCGGCACCGAGGTGCCGTCACTCAGCTGCCGCGTCGGATGGACAGGGCCGGAAAGCTGAGCGGATCAGCGGCTCAGAGAGCTGATCAGCGGTCGCCGTAGAGAATCCACATGCGGATGACAGTAACAAGCCGTCGTATCGCCGGACAAAGGGTTTTCGTTCCGTCCAAGGCGACCAAGCCGCTTCCAAGCGGCTCACCAGACTGCGACAAGTGGGTTCCTGTGTACTCAACCGCGTCAGAGAGACGTTCCCTGCACAGGAGATACCAATGAAGTCACTCAAGCGCGTCGCGGCCGTTCTCGCCACCACCGCCGTCGCGGTCACCACCTTCGGCGTCCTGTCCGCCCCGGCGCACGCCCAGATGCCCGAGGGCTGGTACCGCTGCTACGTGCCGGGGTACGGCACGATGTGGTGCCTCGACGTGTGAGCCTGACCGGCCTCGCTGCACGGCCCCGCCCCCACGTCCCGGGGGCGGGGCCGTGCCGTTCCCGTCAGCCGATGCGCCGGTGGACGTCGTCGAACATGGACGGGCCGGTGCGCTGGGCGGCGATCCACGGGCCCTCCAGCGACGGGTCGACGATGCCCTCCTCCAGGAAGGTGTAGCGCCCGTCGAGCACCCGCCGGGCCAGCCGCACGTCCATGGTGTCGGTGTTGTCCCAGAGCCGGTCGAACAGTGCCTCGGCCCGCTGCCGGGCCTGGTGGCAGAAGGTGTCCGCCAGCTCGTACGGCTTGCGCCCGAACTCGGCCGCGTCCTCCTGGGCGCGCACGCAGACCGCGGTGATCGCGAACAGTTCGGCGCCGATGTCCACGATCCGCGACAGGAACCCCTGCTTGTGCTCCAGTCGCGCCTGCCAGCGCGACATGCCGTAGAACGTCGATCGGGCGAGCTTGCGGCAGGTCCGCTCGACGTAGCGCAGGTGCTGGGCGAGCGGGCCGAACTCGGCGTACGACGTGGGCACCTGGCCGGGCCCGGTCACCAGGCCCGGCAGCCACCTGGCGTAGAAGGCGCCGGCCCGGGTGGCCGCCCGGCCCTTGGCGCGCAGGCCGGCCTTCGGATCGACGAGCTCGCCCGCGACCGACAGGTGGGCGTCCACCGCCTCGCGGGCGATGAGCAGGTGCATGATCTCGGTCGAGCCCTCGAAGATGCGGTTGATCCGCAGGTCGCGCAGCATCTGCTCGGCGGGCACGCCGCGCTCCCCGCGGGCGTGCAGCGACTCGGCGGTCTCGTAACCGCGCCCGCCTCTCATCTGCACGAGCTCGTCCATGAGCCGCCAGGCCATCTCCGTGCTGTACAGCTTGGCGAGCGCGGCCTCGATGCGGATGTCGTTGCCCTCGTCGTCGGCCATCCGGCTGGACAGGTCCACCACCGACTCGAGCGCGTACGCGGTGGCGGCGATGAAGGCGACCTTACGGGCGATGGCCTCGTGCTGGCCGACCGGCCGCCCCCACTGGACCCGCTCGCATCCCCACTCGCGGGCGATCTTCGTCGCCCACTTCGCCGCGCCGACGCAGGTGGCCGGGAGGGAGAGGCGACCGGTGTTGAGCGTGGTCAGGGCGATCTTCAGGCCCTGACCCTCACGGCCGATCAGGTTCTCCACCGGCACCCGCACCTGGTGGAAGCGGGTGACGCCGTTCTCGATGCCGCGCAGGCCCATGAACTGGTTGCGGTGCTCGACGGTGATGCCGGGAGCGTCGGCCTCCACGACGAAGGCCGAGATCTTGGCGCCGGTCCGGGCCATCACGACCAGCAGGCCGGCCACCACGCCGTTGGTCGTCCACAGCTTGACCCCGTTGATCACGTACGCGTCGCCGTCGCGGACGGCGGTCGTCGACAGGCGGGCGGGGTCGGAGCCGACGTCCGGCTCGGTGAGCAGGAAGGCGGAGATCTCGCCCCGGGCGCAGCGGGGCAGGAAGCGGCGCTTCTGCTCGGGGGTGCCGAACAGCCGCAGGGGCTGCGGGACCCCGATGGACTGGTGCGCCGACAGCAGCGCGCTGAGCGCGGGGGAGCACGAGGTCACGAGTTCCAGCGCGCGGCAGTAGTACAGGTGGCTCAGCCCCAGCCCGCCGTACTCCTCCTCGATGGTCATGCCGAACGCGCCGATCGCCGCCAGGCCCTTGACCACCTCGTCCGGAATCACGGCGGTGCGCTCGATGAGCGCGGGATCGACCTTCTCCTGCAGGAACGCCCGCAGGGCGCGCAGGAAGTCGTCTCCCTTCTTGATCTCCTCCTCGGTGAGGCGGGGGGCGGGGTGCACGAGGTCCAGCCGGAAGTCCCCCAGGAAGAGCTGCTTTCCGAAGCTCGGGCGGGTCCACTCCGTCTCGCGCGCCTGCTCGGCCACCTCCCTGGCCTTGGCGTAATCGGTCGTCATCATCGACCTCCTCGGCGGTGATAGGAGCTGTGCTCGTTAACTACCCGCCAGTAGCCTTTTGCATCGCGGGAAGCGCGATGTGTACGGCCGTCCCTTCGCCGGGGGAGGAGACGATCCGGCAGCGGCCGCCGTGCGCCTCCACGATGGCCTTCACGATCGACAGGCCGAGCCCCGCCCCGCCGGACAGGTGCACCTCTCCGCGCTGGAAGCGGTCGAAGGCCCGCTCCGCCTGCTCCGGGCTCATCCCCGGCCCGGTGTCGCGCACCTCGATCGTCACCGACTCCGGGGCCCGCAGCAGCCGTAAGGTGGCCCGGGTGCCCTCGGGGGTGTGTGCCCGCACGTTGCCGAGCAGGTTGACGAGCACCTGGCGCACCCGGGCCTCGTCCACGGTCGCGACCAGGGAGGGCGGGGCCTCCACCGTCACGGGGTACGCGGGATCGAGGGCGGCCGAGTCGGCGGCGACCTCGCGGGCCATCTCGGTCAGGTCGGTCTCATCGAGCGCGAGTGCGGCGCCCCGGTCGAGCCGCGCGAGTTCCAGCATCTCGCCCACCAGGCGGCCCATGCGGTTGGCCTCGGCCTCGATCCGCCCCATGATCTTGGGCAGGTCCTCCGGCGGGATCGCCCCGGCCCGGTACAGCTCCGCATACCCGGAGATGGTCGACAGCGGGGTGCGCAGCTCGTGGGAGGCGTCGGCGGCGAAGCGGCGCACGCGCTCTTCTGACGCCTCGCGGTCGCGGAAGGCGTCGGCGATCCGGTGGAGCATGAGGTTGATCGCCGCGCCGAGCCTGCCGACCTCCGACGGCCCCTCGGGCATCCGGGCCGACAGGTCGACTCGCTCGGCCACCAGGTGGGCGGTGCCCGCCATCTTGCCGAGAGGCGCGAGACCACCGGCGATCAGCAGCCGGCCGCCCGCGGCCAGCAGCAGGATCAGCACCCCGCCGGTCGCCAGCTCGCTGATCAGCAGGTGGCGCACCGGGTCGTCGACCGCGTCCAGGGGCACCGCGACGACCACCAGCCGCAGACCGCTCGGCGACATCGCCACCGCCGCGATCATGTCGTGGTCGCGGCTCGGGTCGAGGTCGAACGTGCGGCCCTGCGCCGCGTACGCCAGCAACCTCTCCTTGCCCAGCGTCTCGGCCAGCCCGGGGACCGCCGCGGCGTCGGCGGCGTCGCCGCTGACCAGATGGGCGCGGTCCTCGGTGAGGTCGTAGGCGGCGAGGGCATAGGTGGAGCCGGTCAGCGCCTGTTCGAGCGGGTCGCCCACGACCACCCGGCGTGCCGCCGTGACGGTCGCCGCCACCACCTGCCCCTCCAGCCGCGTACGCAGGTGGCCGCGCAGGACGAGGACACTGACGAGGGAGAACACGACGAGCAGGACAGCGCTCACCCCGAGCAACCCGGCGAGCAGGCGCGTCCTGAGCGACATCAGGAATCCTGGGGAGGCCGCAGCGCGTATCCGATGCCGCGCTGGGTGTGGATCAGCGGCGGTCCGAGCGGGTCGAGCTTGCGGCGCAGGTAGGAGATGTAGGTCTCCAGCACCTGCGAACTCCCGCCGTAGCCCCAGACCTCCTCCAGCAGCCGCCGCTTGGTGAGCACCAGGCCGGCGTTGGACATCAGGAAGGCCAGCAGGCGGAACTCGGTCGGCGACAGCTCAACGGGGACGCCGCCGCGCCGCACCTCCCAGCGCGCCTCGTCGAGTTCCAGGTCGGCCACCCGGAGGATCGGCCCGTCCGCCCGCTCGGCCGCCGCCGGCACCGTCGTACGGCGCAGCACGGCGCGGATCCGCGCGACCAGCGCCTCGACGGAGAAGGGCTTGGTGACGTAGTCGTCGCCGCCGAGCGTCAGCCCGCGCACCGTGTCGGCGACCGCGTCGCGGGCGGTGAGGAAGATCACGGGAGGGTGCACTCCGCCGGCGCGGATCCGCCGGCACACCTCGAAGCCGTCGATGTCGGGCAGCATGACGTCGAGGACGACCAGGTCGGGCTGGTCCCGCAGGACCTCGCCGAGCGCCGCGGCTCCCGTGCCCACGGCCGTCACCCGGAAGCCGTGGAATCTGAGCGCGACTTCCACGACGTCCCGGATGTTTGGCTCGTCCTCGACGACGAGGATCCTGGTTTCACTCATGAGGGACCCATTGTGCAGGTAGAAGGCATTTGCCGCACAATTACGGTCTCCGTGGCCGCTCCACGCGGCAGTCGCGCGTCAGCGTGGGACGCGGGCCACGCAGAACACGGTCTGGCCGAACGGCGGGCGGACGAACCGCTCGATGAGCCGGGTCAGCGGCACGACGGTGCGGTCGTAGATCTTGACGAGCCGGGGGTCGGGGTAGCCCACGCCGCCCCGCCGCACGGCCGCCCACCAGGCGATGCCGCCGAGGAAGTTGATCGGCTTGAGCACCTGGACCTCGAGGCCGGCGTCGGTCACGGTCTTGCGCAGGGTGGCGGGGGTGTAGCGGGTGACGTGCCCCACCTTGCGGTCGAAGTCCCCGTAGAGCTGCATGTAGCCGGGCACCCAGATGATGATGCGCCCGCCGGGAGCGGTCACCTTGGCCAGCGACCGCAGCGCCTCGGCGTCCTCCTCGATGTGCTCGAGGACGTTCATCATCACGACGGTGTCGACCGGGTCGGCCAGGGGGATCTCGGTCGGCAGGCCGAACTGGAGCACCGACACGTCGTCGCGGTCGGCGAACCTCTTGCGCAGCTGCTCCACGCAGTAGGGATCGAAGTCGCTGACCACGAGCCGGTCCAGGCGCGGCAGGAACTGCTCGGCGAAGTGCCCGAGACCCGAACCGATCTCCAGGAGCGACCGCCCGACGTGCGGTGCGACCATGTCGAACTCGTACTGCCGGTAGTTCTTGGCCTCGTCGCCGCCGAGGTGGTTCTCCAGAGCCTCGTCCCCGGCCGCCGGCTGGACTACTCGGTCATACCCAGACATAGGATCCTCGATCTGCACGCTGACGGTCGTGGAAAGTGTAGTGCCCGCCCCATTGGCGGGCGTCCGCTTCGCCGGAGGGGCCGCCGATGACGGCTTCGGCCCGCACTGTTCTCATGGCGGTACTGTGAATCCTTCGATGCCACGGTGAATCTTTCTGCGGCGCCATTCTTTCGACGGCACGTTCTCGGCGAGCACTGTTCTTCGGCGAGCACCGTTCTTCAGAGAGCACTGTGGACGAGATGCCCGCCTGATCGTAGGCTTCACCTCCATCCCGCCCCCCGATTGCCCCCGATTGCCCCTGATGGACGACGACGAGGCAGTTACCCGCGCCCTGGCCGGTGACCTTGACGCCTACGAGGTGCTGGTCACCCGATACAGCGCGGTCGCCCACCGGACGGCGAGCCTGCTCGGGGCGGCCGACGAGGCGGAGGACGTCGTCCAGGAGGCGTTCGTCAAGGCGTTCCGCCACCTCAAGGGGTTCCGCCGCGGCTCGTCCTTCCGCCCCTGGCTGCTGCGCATCGTGGCCAACGCGACCCACGACCTCACCCGGTCGCGCGGCCGCCGCTCCGACCTCGCCGTACGGCTGGGCCGCGAGCGGGAGCCGTACGGACCAGGGGATCCCGAGGACCCGGAGGACGCGGCCGTGGACGCCGACGGCAGGACCCGCCTGCTGGAGTCCGTACGCGCGCTGCCCGACGGGGAACGCGAAGCCGTGGTCTGCAGGTATTTCCTGCAGTTGTCCGAGGCGGAGACGGCCGAGGTCCTCGGCGTGCGCCTCGGCACGGTGAAGTCGCGGACGTTCCGGGCCCTGCGGCGCCTGCGGGAGGAGGTGGGCCGTGAGCACCTCGGATGACAGCGATCCGATCGCACCGGAGGACCTCGAGTCACGGCTGCGGGCCCTCGGCGAGGACCTGGCGGTGCCTCCTGCGCCGCCTCCCGCCGACCTGGCGCGCGCCGTACGCGCCCGCCTCGAAGACGGCCGGGCCCACGACGGGCGCGCCGGCGACAGGGCACGGCGGCGGGCCGCATGGCGGCCGTCGCCGCGCGTGGCGGCAGCGGCGGTGGCGGTGCTGATGGCCGTGCTGCTCGGGGCCACCCCCCAGGGCCGGGCCGCGGTGGTGTCGGTGCTGCGCTTCGCGGGCGTCGAGATCCACGTGGGCGGCGCCGGGCCGCTGCCCACGGGGGTGCCGGGCCCGTTGCCCGGCGAGCGCCGGGTGACGCTGGAGGAGGCGCGGCGGACCGCCCGCTTCCCCGTCGCCGTGCCGTCCGCGCTCGGCGTGCCGGCCGACGTACGCGTCGCCGACGGCGGCCGGGTGGTGACGCTCCTGTGGCCGGGCGTCCGGCTCGACGAGTTCGACGGCACGCTGAGCGTCGTCTGGCGCAAGGAGCTCGGAGAGCCGTGGCCGGATCAGGTGGGCGCGGTCGGCGGATGGTGGATCCAGCAGCCCCACGGGGTGTCGTACATGCCGTCGGCCGGCGGCGCGCCGCAAGAGGCGCGGGTGGCAGGGCCGACGCTCATCTGGCAGCACAAGCTGGTCGGGCTGCGGCTGGAGGGGCCGGACCGCGACGAGGCCGTGCGGATCGCCCTCTCGGTCCGGTGAACGGCGGACTCACTCGGGGGAGGCGAGCCAGGCGTCGATCTCGCCGAGCAACTCCTTCTTCACCGCGTCGGGCGCCGTCGACGACCGGATCGACTGCCGGGCCAGCTCGGCGAGCTCGGCGTCGGCGAAGCCGTACACCTCCCGGGCGAGCTCATACTGTGGCAGCAGCCGGGCGCCGAACAGCAGCGGGTCGTCGGCGCCGAGGGCGATCGGCACCCCGGCCTCGAAGAGCCGCCGTAGCGGCACGTCCTCGGGCCGTTCCGCCACCCCGAGGCCCACGTTGGACAGCGGGCACACCTCACAGGTGATCTGCCGGTCGGCCAGCCGTTCCATCAGGCGGGGCGACTCGGCCGCGCGCACCCCGTGACCGATCCGGTCGGCGCCCAGGTCGTCGAGGCATTCCGCGACGCTCGCCGCGCCCAGCAGCTCGCCGCCGTGCGGCACGGCGAGCAGCCCCGCACGCCTGGCGATCCGGAAGGCGTGCTCGAAGTCCCTGGCCCGGCCGCGCCGCTCGTCGTTGGACAGGCCGAAGCCCACCACGCCCCTGCCCTGGTAATGCGCCGCCAGGCGGGCCAGCGTCCTGGCGTCGAGCGTGTGCCGGGTGCGGTTGGCCGCCACGATCACCGCCATGCCGATCCCGGCCTGCCGGGCTGCCCTCTCCGTCGCGTCGAGGACGAGTTCGAGTGTCTCGGTCAGCCCGCCGAACCGCTGGGCGTACCCGGACGGGTCCACCTGGATCTCCAGCCAGCGCGACCCCTCCCGGGCCTCGTCCTCGGCGGCCTCGCGCAGCAGCCGGTAGACGTCCTCGGGCCGGCGCAGCACCGACCGCGCGATGTCGTACAACCGCTGGAACCGGAACCAGCCGCGCTCGTCGGTCGCCCGCAGTTTCGGCGGCCAGTCCTCCACCAGAGCGTCGGGAAGGTGGACGCCCTGCTCCCGGGCGAGCTCGATCAGCGTCGAATGCCGCATCGAGCCGGTGAAGTGCAGGTGCAGGTGTGCCTTGGGGAGCGTGTTTAGTGGACGTGCCATCTCCATATGTTGCCGCATGTCGCTCTCAACCCGTCGCGGGGTTGGCGCGTTGGGGAGGGGCGAAAGGGGAGCTCATGACCGAAGAAGACGAGGCGGCCTTCGACGAGTTCCTGGCCGCGCGCAGCACCGCCCTCCTGCGCACCGCGATCCTGGTCTGCGGCGCCTCTGCGTCGGATGCCGAGGACATGGTCCAGAACGCGCTGGAGAAGGTCTACCGGCACTGGCCGCGGATCCGGCACGACAACCCCGAGGCGTACGCGCGCCGGGTCGTGGTGAACGGCGCGATCAGCAAGGCCAGGCGGCGCAAGGTGCTCCAGGAGATCACCTTCGCCCAGCCGCCGGAGACACCTGTGGAGTCGCCGGACCTCGGCCTGCGCGACGTGCTCGTCACCGAACTCAGGAAGTTGCCGGCCCGGATGCGGGCCGTACTGGTCCTTCGCTACTGGGAGGACATGTCGGAGGCCGAGACCGCCGCGCTGCTCGGCTGCTCGGTCGGCACCGTCAAGAGCCAGGCCGCCCGTGGCCTGGCACGCGTGCGCGCACGCATGGAGAACCTGGAAGGAGCGTCCGCATGAACGTCGAAGAGGCACTGAGAGATGCCATGGCCGCTCAGGTCGCCGGCGTGCACGCGTCGCCGTCGCTGGGCCAGGCGGTCCGGCGGGGCAACCGCCGCCACGCCGTCAGATTTCGTGTGGCGGGGGCGGTCGTGCTCGCCGGGGCGGTCGCCGTGGGCGTGCCCGTGGCGTTGACCGCCCGGCCCGACACCGCCTCCAACCCCGGCAGCCTCGCCGGGACCGGCGCCGGCGGCCAGGGAGGTCCGGCCGCGTCCGCAGCCGCCTCCGGCGACACCGTCGCCACGCCGGAAGTGCTCGTCCCCGACGTGGTCGGCAAGCGCGCCGTGGAGGTCGACGCCATCCTGAAGGAGGCCGGCTACACGGTGAGGGTCATGAAGATGCTCAACGACGACGCCCCGGCGGGCACGGTCTTCGCCCAGATGCCGCAGCCCGGGACGGCCGCTCCCCCCGGGGCGGCGGTCACGATCATGATCGCCACAACGGCCGGTCCGACCCCCGCCCCTTCGGAGAGCGCCGAGGGGGCGGGGATGCCCCAGGACCTCGGCGACCTGGGGGACGGCCGGACGCTCGGCGGTGTGCACCTCGGCTACCTGCCCGAACGGCTCGAATGGGGCAAGTGGTCCGGCAAGGACGGGTTCGGCAAGGAGACCTACACCACGAGCTGGGTGGAGCCCGGCCTGGAACCCGGCATGTACAACGTCCAGATGGTCGTCTACCGGAAGGACGCCGCGAGCGTGCTGGCCAAGCGCATGCAGAGCTTCGCCGCGCAGGGCGCCGAGCCGGTCGAGGTCGGCGGCAGGAAGGCCTACCTGGTCAGCGTGTCGGAGGGCGGCGACCGGATCCTGGACGGCGGCACCCGGACGATCGTGTGGACCCTCGCGCCCGGCGTCGGGGCCGAGGTCATGATCAGCCCTGACTACGCGGCCAAGCTCGGCACGGCGGAGGCCGACAAGGAGCTGAAGAAGATCGCCGCCGGAGCCGCCCTCGACAAGTGACCCCACCCCGATCCGGGCCCCCGCGTTCTGTGGTGGGCTTCGCGATCACGCCCGGAGCATGACGAAGGCCCGGTCCCGCTTTCGGGGGACCGGGCCTTCGCACCGGAATCCGTGGCGTCCAGGAGGACTCGGTTCTCAGCGGGTCTCCGTCGCCGGTGCGCCTCGATGCCGGGCCGGCTGAATCTTTCAGTGGGCCTCGGCCAGGAGCTTGGTCACCCGGCTGACGCCCTCGGTCAGGTCGTCGTCGCCCAGCGCGTACGACAGGCGGAAGTAGCCGGGGGTGCCGAACGCCTCGCCGGGCACCAGCGCGACCTCGGCCTCCTCAAGGATGAGCTCGGCCAGCTCGGCCGAGGTCTGCGGACGCTTGCCGCGAATCTCCTTGCCCAGCAGCGCCTTGACCGACGGGTACGCGTAGAACGCGCCGAACGGCTCAGGGCAGACCACGCCGGGGATCTCGTTGAGCATCCGGACCATGGTCTGGCGGCGCCGGTCGAACGCCGCGCGCATCCGGGCGACGGCCGACAGGTCGCCGGAGACGGCCGCGAGCGCGGCGGCCTGGGCGACGTTGGAGACGTTCGAGGTGGCGTGGGACTGCAGGTTCGTCGCCGCCTTGACCACGTCGGACGGGCCGATCAGCCAGCCCACCCGCCAGCCGGTCATCGCGTACGTCTTGGCCACGCCGTTCAGCACGACGACCCGGTCGCGCAGCTCGGGGACGGCGGTGGCGATGCTGGAGAACTGCGCCTCGCCGTAGACCAGGTGCTCGTAGATCTCGTCGGTCACGACCCACAGGCCCTTGTCCAGGGCCCAGCGGCCGATCTCCTCGACCTGGGCGGGGGAGTAGACGGCCCCCGTCGGATTGGACGGCGAGACGAACAGCAGGACCTTGGTGCGGTCGGTCAGCTTCTCCTCGAGCTGCTCGACCGAGGCCAGGTAACCGGTGGTCTCGTCGGTGACCACGTCGACCTGGACACCGCCCGCGAGCTTGATCGCCTCCGGGTACGTCGTCCAGTAGGGCGCCACGACCAGGACCTCGTCACCGGGGTCGAGCAGCGTGGCGAACGCCTCGTAGACCGCCTGCTTTCCGCCGTTCGTCACCAGGACCTGAGCGGCCTCGACCTGGAACCCGCTGTCGCGCAGCGTCTTGTCGGCGATCGCCTGCTTGAGCTCGGGCAGGCCCCCGGCCGGCGTGTACTTGTGGAACCGGGGGTTCCGGCACGCCTCGACGGCCGCCTCGACGATGTAGTCGGGCGTGGGGAAATCGGGCTCGCCGGCGCCGAAGCCGATGACCGGGCGACCGGCCGCCTTCATCGCCTTGGCCTTGGCGTCCACGGCCAGAGTCGCGGACTCGGAGATCGCGGATATACGTGCGGAGATGCGAGGTCGCGTCATGCCTCCATCGTTCCAGACGCGCCACGCGGTTTCGTCTCCATATCCAGGATGCGGACGGGTTCGCACGGTAGCTTTAGACCGCACGCGAACGGCACCCGAGCCGCCTCCGGGCGGTGCGGTGGCCGTGTGGTTCGACGGAGTGGTGAATCCCGCGTACACTTCACCGACTAGTGGGCCACGTGAACGACGGGACGGACGCTCCGGCGCGTTTCTCGGGTATCGTGGTGCACGGCTTAGGGCACTAGCGCAATTGGTAGCGCACCGGTCTCCAAAACCGGCGGTTGGGGGTTCGAGTCCCTCGTGCCCTGCGGAGTGCGGTCCGCGCAACAATGGCGTGAAAGCGCGCCGCAACTGCGACGGACACGACGGATCAGGTGAGGACTGTGGCGATCGACACCCGCGGTGAAACCGCTGGCAAGCCAGGCAAGCCGACCAGTGAGAAGAAGGCAAAGCGCACCTCGCCCGCTCTGTTCTACCGGCAGGTCGTCGCCGAGCTGCGCAAGGTCATCTGGCCCCGGCGTAATGACCTGATCTCGTACACCGTAGTTGTCCTGGTCTTCGTTGTGATCATGGTTGGGCTCGTGTTCGGGATCGATACGCTGCTGGGTAAGGCAGTGCTCTGGCTCTTCGGCGGATCCTGATCCGGTCCGAGACGTCACAGCACGTCAAGACACCAAGCGAAGAAGGAAGAGTCCCGTGTCCGAGTCCCCGATGCCGGCCGACCGCTCCCATGATGAGCATGACGAGTGGGGCACCGAGCAGGACGAGGCCGTAGCAGAGGTCGAGGAGACCGAGGAGACCACGGTCGCCGACTCAGACGGCGGTGACGGCGGCGAAGACTCGGCCGAGGCCGCCGCGCAGGTCGACGAGGACGGTGACGTCCTTCCGGATGTCGACCCGGTCGAGGAGTTCAAGCGTCAGCTTCGCGGTCAGTTCGGCGAGTGGTACGTCATCCACTCGTACGCCGGTTACGAGAACCGCGTGAAGCAGAACATCGAGAGCCGTATCGGGTCCCTCAACATGGAGGACTTCATCTTCCAGGTCGAGGTGCCGACCCACACGATCACGGAGTTCAAGGGCGGCAAGAAGACTCCGATCAAGGAGCGCGTGCTTCCCGGCTACGTTCTGGTCCGGATGGACCTGACCGACGAGTCCTGGGCCGCGGTGCGTAACACGCCCGGTGTGACCGGCTTCGTCGGCCTGTCCAACAAGCCGAGCCCGCTGAACCTCGACGAGGTCGCCAAGCTGCTGGCCCCGGAGCCTTCCGAGGAAGTCAAGAAGGCCACGACCAAGACCGCCACCGCGACCGTCGACTTCGAGGTCGGCGAGTCCGTCACGGTCATGGACGGGCCGTTCGCCACGCTGCCGGCCACGGTCAGCGAGATCAGCGCCGAGTCGCAGAAGCTCAAGGTCCTCGTCTCGATCTTCGGTCGAGAGACCCCGGTCGAGCTGTCGTTCAACCAGGTCTCGAAGATCTGAGCGCCTCGCGTAGACTCGATAGCCGTCCTCACGCACGCCCTGTTTCGGCGTGCCCGTGAGGCTTTTGTAGGACAAAGGACCCGGAGAAAGACAAATGCCTCCAAAGAAGAAAGTCGCGGCCCTGGTGAAGGTCCAGCTTCCCGCTGGGCAGGCCACCCCCGCGCCGCCGGTCGGTACCGCGCTCGGTCCGCACGGCGTCAACATCATGGACTTCGTCAAGCAGTACAACGCGGCGACGGAGGCCCAGCGGGGCAACATCATCCCCGTCGAGATCACCATCTTCGAAGACCGCACCTTCACCTTCATCACGAAGACGCCGCCGGCGCCTGAGCTGATCAAGAAGGCCGCCGGTCTGCAGAAGGGCAGCGCGAACCCGCACAAGGACAAGGTGGGCAAGCTGACCCGCGAGCAGCTTCGCCAGATCGCCGAGACCAAGATGCAGGACCTCAACGCGAACGACGTCGAGGCCGCCGAGAAGATCATCGCCGGCACCGCCCGCTCCATGGGCATCACCATCGCCGACTGACTCTCAGCGGTGACCATCGCAGTGGGAGGGCCCGCGCAGGCCCGGACCACGATCTCCACGAGGAGCATGAAGTGAAGCGCAGCAAGAACTGGAAGAACGCGGCGGCCGAGGTCGACCGCGCGGCCCTGTACGCCCCGCTCGACGGCGTGCGGCTGGCCAAGAAGACCGCGACCACGAAGTTCGACGCGACCGTCGAGGTCGCCCTGCGGCTGGGCGTCGACCCGCGCAAGGCCGACCAGATGGTCCGTGGCACCGTCAACCTCCCGCACGGCACCGGCAAGACCGCCCGGGTCCTGGTCTTCGCGACCGGTGACCGTGCCGAGGAGGCCCGCGCGGCGGGCGCCGACATCGTCGGCTCCGACGACCTGATCGACGAGGTGTCCAAGGGCCGTCTCGACTTCGACGCGGTCGTCGCCACCCCGGACCTGATGGGCAAGGTCGGTCGTCTGGGCCGCGTGCTCGGCCCCCGCGGCCTCATGCCGAACCCGAAGACCGGCACCGTCACGCCCGACGTGGCCAAGGCCGTCACCGAAATCAAGGGCGGAAAGATCGAGTTCCGGGTCGACCGGCACGCGAACCTGCACTTCATCATCGGCAAGGCGTCCTTCGACGACCGTCAGCTGGTGGAGAACTACGCCGCGGCGCTGGACGAGGTGCTGCGTCTCAAGCCGTCGGCGGCCAAGGGCCGTTACCTCAAGAAGGTCACCTTCACCACGTCCATGGGCCCGGGCATCCCGGTCGACCCGAACGTGACGCGGGGGATGACCGCCGAGATCGACGCCTGAGCCGTCACCCCGGCCGATACGACGACGGAAGCCCCCGCCCTTTCGGGCGGGGGCTTCCGCGCGTCTGCCGATAATCAGACGGCGAATAAACTCGGCCCGTGACCGAAGAGCGCAGGGATTCCGTCGATCACATCCTCGACCAGTGGCAGCGCGAGCGGCCCGACCTGGACCTGTCGGCCATGGGGGTCTTCGGTCGCGTCGCCCAGGTGGCCCGGGTGGTCGAGGGCCGGGTCGAGGAGGTCCTCAACCGGCACGGCCTGCGCTCGGGGGACTTCGACGTGCTGGCCGCGCTGCGCCGTTCCGGCCCGCCGTACACGCTGATCCCGTCCGAGCTGTCGGACATGGTGATGATGTCGCGTGCCGGCATGACCAGCCGGCTCGACCGGCTGGAGGCCGCCGGACTGGTCGAGCGCAGTCTCGACCCGGCCGACCGGCGCAGCTTCAAGATCTCGTTGTCGGAGAAGGGGCGCGAGGTCATCGACGCGACGCTCACCGACCACGCGGCGAATCTCGCCGGGCTCGCGTCGGGGCTGGCCGCGGAGGACGCCGCGACGCTCGATCGGTTGCTGCGCGACCTCCTGGGCGCCCTCGCGTAGGCCGTGGTCAGGCCCGGCTCTGCCGCACGCCGCGGCGCCAGACCTCGCGAAGGGCGCGCGTTGCGGTGATGTCGCGAGTCGGGTCGCCGTCCACCAGCAGCAGGTCCGCGCGCAGGCCCGGCGCGATCCGGCCCCGATCGTGCAACGCGAACAGCCGTGCGGGGACGGCGGTGGCCGCGGCGAGCGCCTCCTCGCAGGTGAGGCCCGCCTCGGTGAGCAGCGCCAGTTCGCGGTGCATGCTCACGCCGTGCGGCGGAGCGAGGAAGTTGGCGTCGGTGCCCGCCACCACGGCCGCGCCCGCGGTGTGCAGAGCCCGGGTCGCGCCGAAGGCGTTGACGAGGCCCCGCGGGTGCACCGGGACCGCCCCGGGGTCCCTGCGGGCGGTCCCGGCCGTCCCCTCCGGGAGGCGTGACACGATGCGCTCGTCCTGGAGGACCTCGGCGCCGCCCTCGCCTCCCGTGATCACTTCGATGTAGCTGAGCGTGCTGACCACGAAGACGCCCTGCCTCGCGATGCGCGCGGCCAGTTCGGCCACGTACGGATCCTCGGGCCCGAGGTCGTGGAAGACGTGGGTGAGCGCGTCGACGCCCGCGTCGAGGGCGATGGCCGCTTCCCGGGCGGTGGCGATGTGCGCGACGGCCATGAGCCCCGCCGCGTGCCCGGCCTCGACCAGGGCGGCCACGACGCCGGGGGACAGCACGGGCAGGTCCAGTCCGGCGGTGGAGCCGTCGTCAATCACGATCTTCAGGTAGTCGGCGCCCTCGGCCAGCCGCGCTTCGACGAACGCCTCGGCCTCGCCCGCGTCCGCGATCGTGTCGAAGGGGCCCACGGCATCGCCCACGTGCTCCAGCCCGGCGGTCTCGGCCGCCATGATCTGGCTGGGGTGCCCTCCCGGCGCGGTCGCGAGCACTCCCGAACTGCGCAGGTCGGCCACGTCGTCGCGGTCCGCCGCGAGCCGCCGCTGTCTGGCCAGGTTGGACGGCAGACAGAACATGTCGAGCTCGGTGGTAACCCCGAAGGCCAACGCTTGGGCGAGCATGCCGTCGGAGACGTGCGTGTGGGCGTCGAGCAGTCCGGGGAGCAGTGTCCCGCCCGAGCCGTCGATCTCGGCGTCGGTCCGCCCTCCGTCCCACTCCGTGATCCGGTCGTTCTCGATGAGCACGTCTGCCCGGGGAATGGCACGCTCCCCGTCGAATACCCGCACGTCCTTGATCAGCGTACGCATGGCTCTCCTTCGCCGTCCGCATTTTGTTTCATGTCAGATAGTACGGAGGCTAACTATCAGGAAGCAAACGAGAGCGATGTGGAGGTTTTGTGCACATCTCATGGGGGTCTGCCCGGTAGCGACGCGCTGTCGGCGTTAGGCGCATAGGGTCAAGGGCAGGTAAAGGGGGACACCGAAGGGATGGAAACAATGCGACGACTACTGGTGGCCGCCGGTGCGGTGGCCGCGATCACGGTCGCGGGATGCGGGACGACCGCGACTCCGTCTCTCCAGAACGCACAGCTCTCGGCAGCCGAGGCCATCCAGCAGACCGCGCAGAAGGCCGGCGACGTCAACACCTATGCCGCGGACCTCGTGGTGAACGTCACCGACGCCAAGGGCGGTCAGGGTGGGGTCATTCAGGGGACCATGCTCTTCCAGAAGACCCCACAGATCGCCTCTGACATCAACCTCAGCCAGGTGGCGTTCAACGGGCAGAACGTGCCCGGCGGAGTGCGGGCGATCCTTCAGGGCGACGTGGCGTACGTGAAGCTCGACATGCTCAGGACCCTGGTGGGCGCCACCAAGCCGTGGATCAGGCTCGACCTGAAGCAGCTCGGCTCGCAGGCCGGCGTGAACATCGACCAGTACCTCGCCCAGGCCCAGCAGTTCGACCTGAAGACGAGCGTGGCCATGCTCACGGCGTCCAAGGACGTCAAGTCGGTGGGCAGCGAGCAGGTCGGCGGGGTGGACACGACCCACTACTCGGGCTCGTTCCCGGTGGCCGAGGCGGTCAAGCAGCTTCCCGAGGACCAGCGCGGCCGGATGCAGGGCGAGCTCGCGAACGCCAAGGACGTGAAGTTCGACGCCTGGATCGACGCCCAGGGCCTGCCGCGCAAGGTCGAGTTGAACGGCGGCAAGCCGGACGCCGGCGCGTTCAAGGCCACGGCGATGTTCAAGTCGTTCAACGAGCCGGTCTCGATCGAGGCGCCGGCCGCCGACCAGGTCGGTGAGCTGCCGCAGACGCTGCCGCACGCCGCGCAGCAGCCCTCCGGCACCGGAAGCTGATTTGGCGTCCTGCCGGTTGACAACGTAGTCTGTCTCCTGCCGAAGACCGCCGGTCGTCACCAGGCCCACAGCCCGGTGACCGAAGGATCCACGTGAGTGGACGGCCCGCGTAGGTGTGGAGACGCTTGAGGACGTTCGACGTCCATCCAAGCCCCGTGCGCCTGCGCCGGGGCTTGTCTGTTTTCTGAGGGCCTTCGCCGGCGGCACATCTGGAAGGAGGCCCATGGCGAAGGCGGAGAAGAGCGTCGCGATCGCCGAGCTCAAGAGTGAGTTCGAGGGATCCAGCGCCGCCGTTCTGACCGAATACCGCGGTCTCACCGTCGCTCAGCTCAAGCAGCTGCGCGTCTCTCTCGGTGGGAATGCGAAGTTCGCCGTGGCGAAGAACACGCTTACTAAGATCGCGGCCAACAACGCCGGGATCACCTCCCTGGACGACCTGTTCCAGGGCCCGACCGCCATCGCGTTCGTCAAGGGTGACGTCGTGGAGGCGGCCAAGGGTCTGCGTGACTTCGCCAAGGCCAACCCCCTCCTGGTGATCAAGGGCGGTGTCGTCGACGGCAAGTCGATGACCCCCGACGAGATCACGAAGCTTGCCGACCTTGAGTCCCGCGAGGTGCTCCTCGCGAAGCTGGCCGGCGCGCTGAAGGCCAAGCAGTCCCAGGCTGCCGCCACCTTCGCCGCGCTGCCCACCACGATGGCTCGACTGGCCGAGGCTCTGCGCGCCAAGCGCGAAGAGGCCGGCGAGTAGGTCCGCGCAGCGGACGGGGGAAGCGCGCACCGCGGTCCCTTTACACGTTTTTTGCTAGATCCACTGGAGGAACACATCATGGCGAAGCTCAGCACCGACGAGCTGCTCGACACCTTCAAGGAGATGACCCTTCTTGAGCTGTCCGAGTTCGTGAAGGTCTTCGAGGAGACCTTCGACGTCAAGGCCGCCGCTCCGGTCGCCGTCGCCGCCGCCCCGGCCGCCGGTGGCGCCGGTGGTGCCGCCGAGGAGGCCGAGGAGCAGGACGAGTTCGACGTCATCCTCGAGGCCGCCGGCGACAAGAAGATCCAGGTCATCAAGGAGATCCGCGCCCTGACGAGCCTGGGCCTCAAGGAGGCCAAGGACCTCGTGGACGGCGCTCCGAAGCCGGTCTTCGACGGCAAGGTCAACAAGGAGCAGGCCGAGAAGGCGAAGGCCGCCCTGGAGGGCGCCGGCGCCACGGTCACCGTCAAGTAAGACGGTCTCGCAACACGCTTCACCGAAGGGGCGGGTCCATCCAGGTGCCGGATGGGACCGCCCCTTTCGCATGCCCGGACGCCGTACGGAATCCAGACTCTATGGGCAGGGCAGGCCCGTTGATCTATCGTGCGGGATAGGGAGTGTCCGACACGGGACATGGTTCGCCGGACACGACCTCCGCGCGACGTGAACGGGCCGAGACGACGACCGGGTGCTCAGGAGGTGCGGGGATGCGGCGCGCGCTGACCGTCGGGCTCGTGCTCCTCGTGGTCGCGTCTGCCCTGGCGGTCCGGTACCTCGCCCAGGCCCGTACGGAGGCCCTCGCGGCGGCCGAGGACCGCGAGATGGCCGTACGGGCCGCCGCGGCGCACGCCGTGAGCCTCATGTCGATCGACCACCGCCGCATCGACGACGACATCAAACGCGCGCTGGCGACCTCCACGGGCCCGGAGCGGGCGCAGTACGCCGCCGGGCAGGCGGCCCTCAGGGCCGCCACGCTGAAGAACAAGGCCGTGCAGACGGGCGTCCTGCGGGCCTCCGCGCTCGCCTCCCTCGGCGGCGACCGGCGCACGGCACAGGTGCTGATCGTCGGCGACGCGGTGATCCACTGGGAGGACGGCAGGAAGGCCCCTCCGGAGGAGCGCTTCTTCCGCTGGCGCATGGACGTCACGAAGGCCTCGGGCCTGTGGCTGGTCTCGCGGGCGGAGCTGGTGCAGTGAGGCGCCTGCTGCGGGCGCTGACGGCCCTCGTGGCGGCCGGGCTGGCCGTCGCGGCAGTGTGGCTGCTGCTCGATCTGCGCCGCCTCCAGGCCACCGAGAGAGCCTCCGGAGAGGCCCTCTCCGCCGCCCGGTCCTACGCCCCCGACATGTTGTCGTACGACTACCGTACGATCGACCGGGACATGCAGAGGGCGGGAGCGCACGCCACCGGGCAACTGGCGGAGCACTACCGGACGCTCGCGGCGACGCTGGGACCGCAGGCGCGCGAGCGGCGGACCGTGCAGCACGCGGTCGTGGCCGCCGCCGGCGTGGAGTCGGCGACGCCGGAAGAGGTCCGGGTGCTGCTGTTCGTGAGCATGGTCACGACGCGGTCGGGCCCGGGTCAGGACGAGCCGAAGCAGCAGGTCAGCCAGGGGAGAGCACGCCTGGTCATGGTGACGCAGGGCGACGGCTGGCGGGCCTCCCGGCTGTCCACGCTCCTGGGGGACACGCCCGTTCCCTGAGCCCGTGGCTAAATTGTTAGTAAAGAAGACGTTTAAGCCGTGCCAGTGGCTGGGTATCCAAGGCACGGTGGCGTCGACCGACGGTCAGCGTTGGGTCGTTCGCGTGACTGAGCGTTACCCGTCTCCGGTCCCGGGTAGGGACTGGATCCCCGGCGCTCGCTCAGTCGCGAGGGCAGAAAAACCCAGCGTGACCCCTGTCGGTTAGGCGAAATGTCGGCTCCCGGGCTTGACGTTTCGGCGCTGACGGGTGATGCTGCCACCAACGTGGAGCGCAGAGCGATAGCGGAGTGGACAGGTGTATGCCGATCGGCTACACTGCCCCTTTGCGCTGCCCTTTGACGACCGTCTCTCTGAGTAACTCTTAGTCCTGGTCGTCTGGCGTGCGTGTAGTCAGTCCGCGAGCCCTCGGAAGGACATCTGTTGGCAGCCTCGCGCAACGCCTCCGCCGTACCCGCCGGTCCCCGAACCGTGTCGTTCGCACGAATCGAGGAGCCGCTCGAAGTACCCGACCTTCTCGCCCTGCAGACCGAGTCCTTTGATTGGCTGCTCGGAAACGAGAAATGGAAGGGCCGGGTTGAGGCGGCTCGCCAGGCCGGGCGCAAGGACGTCCCGGCCCAGTCAGGTCTCGAAGAGATCTTCGAGGAGATCAGTCCCATCGAGGACTTCTCCGGAACCATGTCTCTGTCGTTCCGGGACCACAGGTTCGAGCCGCCCAAGTACTCAGTCGATGAGTGCAAAGACAAGGACATGACCTACTCCGCCCCGATGTTCGTCACGGCGGAGTTCATCAATAACACCACAGGTGAGATCAAGAGCCAGACGGTGTTCATGGGCGACTTCCCGCTCATGACGTCGAAGGGCACGTTCATCATCAACGGCACCGAGCGTGTCGTGGTCTCCCAGCTCGTCCGTTCCCCGGGTGTCTACTTCGACCGCTCGGTCGACAAGACGTCCGACAAGGACCTGTTCGGCTGCCGGGTGATCCCGTCGCGCGGCGCGTGGCTCGAGTTCGAGATCGACAAGCGTGACAGCGTCGGCGTGCGCATCGACCGCAAGCGCAAGCAGCCGGTCACGGTGCTGCTGAAGGCGCTGGGCTGGACCAGCGACCAGATTCTGGAGCGTTTCGGTCAGTACGAGTCGATGCGGGCGACCCTGGAGAAGGACCACACCTCCGGCCAGGACGACGCGCTGCTCGACATCTACCGCAAGCTGCGTCCGGGCGAGCCGCCGACCAAGGAGTCGGCGCAGGCGCTGCTGGAGAACCTGTACTTCAACCCGAAGCGCTACGACCTCGCGAAGGTCGGCCGTTACAAGATCAACAAGAAGCTGGGCGTCCAGGCCGACATCACCCAGGGCACGCTGACCGACGAGGACATCGTCTCCACCATCGAATACCTCGTCCGGCTGCACGCGGGTGAGGAGGCGATGGGCCCGGAGGGCTCGGTGGTCGTCGAGACCGACGACATCGACCACTTCGGCAACCGCCGTCTGCGCAGCGTCGGCGAGCTCATCCAGAACCAGGTCCGGCTGGGCCTGGCCCGCATGGAGCGCGTCGTCCGCGAGCGCATGACCACGCAGGACGTCGAGGCGATCACGCCGCAGACCCTGATCAACATCCGCCCGGTCGTGGCGTCGATCAAGGAGTTCTTCGGCACCTCGCAGCTGTCGCAGTTCATGGACCAGACGAACCCGCTGGCCGGCCTGACGCACAAGCGGCGTCTGTCCGCGCTGGGCCCGGGCGGTCTGTCGCGTGAGCGGGCCGGCTTCGAGGTCCGCGACGTGCACCCCTCGCACTACGGCCGCATGTGCCCGATCGAGACGCCGGAAGGCCCGAACATCGGTCTGATCGGCTCGCTGTCCTCCTATGGGCGGGTCAACTCGTTCGGCTTCGTCGAGACGCCCTACCGGAAGGTCGTCGACGGCCGGGTCACCGACGAGATCGACTACCTCACCGCGGACGAGGAGGACCGGCACGTCGTGGCGCAGGCCAACACGGGCCTGAACGCCGACGGCACCTTCGCCGAGACCCGCGTGCTCGCCCGTCGTAAGGGCGGCGAGTTCGAGGCCGTCCACCCGTCCGAGGTCGACTACATGGACGTCTCGCCGCGTCAGATGGTGTCGGTGGCGACGGCGATGATTCCGTTCCTCGAGCATGACGACGCCAACCGGGCGCTCATGGGGTCGAACATGCAGCGTCAGTCGGTGCCGCTGCTCAAGAGCGAGGCTCCGCTGGTCGGGACCGGCATGGAGTATCGCGCCGCGACCGACGCCGGTGACGTCATCACGGCCGAGAAGGCCGGTGTGGTGGAGGAGGTGTCCGCCGACTACGTCAC
>NZ_JBITJO010000016.1:0-129551 GCF_044460045.1 Microbispora rosea
TGTCAAATCCGCCCCACCGGGACTTCTTGACCCGAAACCCGCCGACCGACAGGAATTTCGACCCCCCGTTTCCGGGGCAACCCCTCTAACTTACCTGATCCCTGAATGTCCGTCGAATCGCGACGAAACATCCCAAGATCGGGTCCGATAAGAAGGGATTCGCTGAGAGCCTAGCAGCCGATCCCCGGAGGGGGATTCAGGCTCGCCGGTTCTCGGCGCGTGCAGAAAGACTAGCACCCGTCCAGCGGTGCTGCGCACAACTTGGGCAACTTTAGGGTCTTGCCCTGTCTCCATGCCCTTCAAACCTCCCCCGCCACAGAGCGAGGAGTGCCTGTGCGCCCTCGCCACGACGAGGGCGCACAGGCCGAAGGCCTAAGCCGGCAACGCGGCGAGCTGGGCCTCGAGACGGGAGATGTCCTCGGCAGCCTGCTCGGCCCGCCGGCGCACCTTCGCCACGACGTCCTCCGGCGCCTTGGCCATGAACTGCTCGTTGCCGAGCTTGGCCGTCACCTGAGCCTGCTCCTTGCGTGCCACGGCCAGGTCCTTCTCCAGCCGCTTCCGCTCGGCGACGACGTCGATGGCTCCGGCCGTGTCTATCTCCACGAGCACCGTGCCGACGGTGAGCCTGGCTGTCGGGTTGAAGGTGTCCTCTGGTTCGTCCAGACGCAGCAGGACGCGGATCGCTCCCTCATGGGCGGCGAGAGCCGTACCGGACAGGGACAGCCGCGCGGCCACCCGCTGGCCGGGCTTCAGGCCCTGATCCGAGCGGAACCTGCGCACCTCCGTCACGAGGTTCTGCAGCGAGGAGATCTCCTGCTCGGCCACGGAGTCGAGCAGCCCCGGCGAAGCCGAAGGCCAGGGAGCGACCACGATCGACTCCCCACCCGTCAGAGCCCGCCACAGCTCCTCCGTCACGAACGGCACGAGCGGATGGAGCAGCCGGAGCAGCGCGTCGAGCACATGCCCGAGAACCCGCTTGGTGTTCTCGGCCACCGCGCCGCCCTCGGCGAACTGGACCTTGGCCAGCTCGACATACCAGTCGAAGACCTCGTCCCAGGCGAAGTGGTAGAGGGCGTCGGACGCCTTGGCGAACTCGAACTCCTCGAAGGCCGCGTCGACACTCGTGACGACCTCCTGCAGGCGCGACAGGATCCACCGATCGGCCGCGGTGAGGTCTTCGGGCACACCGTCGGAGACGGCGCCGTTCATCAGCGCGAAGCGGGTGGCGTTCCAGATCTTGTTGCAGAAGTTGCGGGATCCGGCCGCCCAGTCCTCGCTGATCGCCACGTCGGAGCCGGGGTTGGCACCACGCAGCAGCGTGAAGCGCGTGGCGTCCGCGCCGTACCGCTCGATCCAGTCGAGCGGGTCGACGACGTTGCCGAACGACTTCGACATCTTCTTGCCGAACTGGTCGCGCACCATGCCGTGCAGCGCCACGGTGCGGAACGGCGGCTGGCCGTCCATCGCGTACAACCCGAACATCATCATCCGGGCCACCCAGAAGAACAGGATGTCGTAGCCGGTGACGAGCACGGACGTCGGATAGAAGCGAGCCAGATCGGGTGTGGCGTCGGGCCAGCCCAGCGTGGAGAACGGCCACAGGCCGGAGGAGAACCAGGTGTCGAGGACGTCCTGGTCCTGCTCGTAACCGGCCGGCGGCTCCTCGTCCGGCCCCACGCAGACCATGTCGCCGTCCGGGCCGTACCAGACGGGAATCCGGTGTCCCCACCACAGCTGGCGTGAGATGCACCAGTCGTGCATGTCGTCGACCCAGTCGAAGTAGCGCTTGGCCAGCTCCGGCGGGTGGATGCGGGTGCGGCCGTCACGCACCGCGTCACCCGCGGCCTTGGCCAGCGGTGTGACGTTGACGAACCACTGCAGGGACAGTCTCGGCTCCACCACCGTCTTACAGCGGGAGCAATGCCCGACCGAGTGCACGTACGGCCGCTTCTCGGCGACGATGCGGCCCTGCTCGCGCAGCGCGGCGACCACGGCGGGCCGTGCCTCGAACCGGTCGAGGCCCTGGAAGGGCCCGTGGGCGGTGATGATGCCGCGCTCGTCCATGATGACGAGCGACTCCAGCGAGTGGCGGCGCCCGATCTCGAAGTCGTTCGGGTCGTGCGCGGGGGTGACCTTGACCGCGCCGGTGCCGAAGGACGGGTCCACGTGCTCGTCGGCGACGATCGGGATGCGCCGGCCGGTGAGCGGAACCTCGACGTGCTTGCCGACCAGGTGCGCGTAGCGCTCGTCGGCGGGGTGGACGGCGACCGCGGTGTCGCCCAGCATGGTCTCGGCGCGGGTGGTGGCGACGACGATCTCCTCGTCGCCCGAGCCGTACCGGATGGAGACGAGCTCACCGTCGTCGTCGCTGTGCTCGACCTCGATGTCGGACAGGGCGGTCAGGCAGCGGGGGCACCAGTTGATGATGCGCTCGGCGCGGTAGATGAGCCCGTCGTCGAACAGCTTCTTGAAGATCGTCTGGACGGCCCGGGAGAGCCCCTCGTCCATCGTGAAGCGCTCACGCGACCAGTCCACGCCGTCGCCGAGCTTCGTCATCTGGCCGAGGATCCGGCCGCCGGACTCCTCCTTCCACTGCCAGACGCGCTCGACGAACGCCTCGCGGCCGAAGTCGTGGCGGGACAGGCCATCCTTGGCGATCTCGCGCTCCACGACGTTCTGCGTGGCGATGCCGGCGTGGTCCATGCCGGGGAGCCACAGCGTTTCCATGCCCCGCATCCGGGCTCGCCGGGTGAGCGCGTCCTGGATCGAGTGGTCGAGGGCGTGGCCCACGTGGAGCGACCCGGTCACGTTGGGCGGGGGAAGCACGATGCTGTACGGCTCGCGCCCGCTGCCCGGGTCCGCTGTGAAGTAGCCCGCCGATACCCAGCGCTCGTAGCTCCGGGTCTCGACATCGACGGGGGCGTACTGGGTGGGCAGCTCAGACGTAGTCACGGTGCCCAATTCTAGGGACGTCCGGACGCCACCCGAGCCGTCGCCGCACGCCCTGTGGACAGAGCGCCGGCGAAGGCCCGCGTCAGGCCGACTTCTCCCTCGGAGTCCGCTGCTGCTTGGCCTGCAGCTGGTCGCGTGGCACCAGGGTCGGATTCACGTGCTCCAGCACGGCCTCGCGGGTGATGACGACGCGGGCCACGTCCTGGCGGGAGGGCACCTCGTACATCACGGACTGGAGGACTTCCTCCAGGATGGCGCGCAGCCCGCGGGCGCCGGTGCCGCGCAGGATGGCCTGGTCCGCGATGGCTTCCAGCGCGTCGTCGGAGAACTCCAGCTCGACGTTGTCCAGTTCGAGCAGGCGGCGGTACTGCTTGACGAGCGCGTTGCGCGGCTCGGTGAGGATCTGGATCAGCGCGTCCCTGTCAAGGTTGTGCACCGACGTGATCACCGGGAGACGGCCGACGAACTCGGGGATCATGCCGAACTTCAGGAGGTCTTCCGGCATGACGTCCGAGAAGATGTCGGAGGAGTCCATCTCCTCCTTCGAGTGGATGATCGCGTTGAAGCCGATGCCCTTCCTGCCGACCCTCGACTCAATGATCTTCTCGAGGCCGGCGAAGGCGCCGCCGCAGATGAAGAGCACGTTCGTGGTGTCGATCTGGATGAACTCCTGGTGGGGGTGCTTGCGCCCGCCCTGCGGGGGCACGCTCGCCGTGGTCCCCTCCAAGATCTTCAGCAGGGCCTGCTGCACGCCCTCGCCCGACACGTCCCGCGTGATCGACGGGTTCTCGCTCTTACGGGCGATCTTGTCGACCTCGTCTATGTAGATGATGCCGGTCTCGGCCTTCTTGACGTCGTAGTCGGCGGCCTGGATCAGCTTGAGGAGGATGTTCTCCACGTCCTCGCCGACGTAGCCGGCTTCGGTCAGCGCGGTCGCGTCCGCGATGGCGAACGGCACGTTGAGCATCTTGGCGAGGGTCTGCGCGAGCAGGGTCTTGCCCGACCCGGTGGGGCCGAGCAGCAGGATGTTGGACTTGGCCAACTCCAGGCCGTCGTCACGACCCCGCTCCCCGGACTGGACGCGCTTGTAGTGGTTGTAGACCGCTACCGACAGCGCCTTCTTCGCCTTGTCCTGCCCGATGACGTACGCGTCGAGGAACTCGTAGATCTCGCGCGGCTTGGGGAGGTTGTCCCACTTGAGCTCGGAGGACTCGGACAGCTCCTCCTCGATGATCTCGTTGCAGAGATCGATGCACTCATCGCAGATGTAGACGCCTGGTCCGGCGATGAGCTTCTTGACCTGCTTCTGGCTCTTGCCGCAGAACGAGCACTTCAGCAGGTCTCCCCCGTCGCCGATGCGTGCCACCCCAGATACTCCTTTGCGTGGGACCGCCCCTGCCGCCGCGGTCGCTTCCGTCCGCACCCTGCTCGCGATCCGGTTCATGAACTGTGTCATGATCCGGCGATCACGATCCGGTGCGAAAACGTCATCCCGCTCAGGTTTCGACGTTACCGTCTCTCGGGCCCTCAGTGAGCCCCCTAGCGGTGAGTCGCACCGGAACGTGCCCAAATGGGCACCGTTCCGGTGCGGCAACTCCCTCAGGAAGCGGCGACCGCCGCCGCGCGCTTCTTCCGCGACGGGATGATGTCGTCCACCAGCCCGTACGCCTTCGCCTCCTCGGCGCTGAGGATCTTGTCACGCTCGATGTCCCTGCGGACCTCGTCGGCCGCCTTGCCCGAGTGCTTCGCCACGATCTCCTCGAGCAGCGACCTCATCCGCAGGATCTCACGAGCCTGGATCTCGATGTCGCTGCCCTGGCCGCCGCCCTCGGTGTAGGGCTGGTGGATCAGGACGCGGGCGTTGGGCAGGGCGAACCGCTTGCCCGGCGTGCCACCGGCCAGCAGGACCGCGGCGGCCGAGGCCGCCTGCCCAAGGCAGACCGTCTGGATCTCGGGCCGGACGAACTGCATGGTGTCGTAAATCGCGGTCATCGCGGTGAACGAGCCACCCGGCGAGTTGATGTACATGCTGATGTCGCGGTCCGGGTCCAGCGACTCCAGCGTCAGCAGCTGCGCCATCACGTCGTTCGCCGAAGCGTCGTCGATCTGGACGCCGAGGAAGATGATGCGGTCCTCGAACAGCTTGTTGTAGGGGTTCATCTCCTTGACGCCGTACGACGTGCGCTCGACGAAGGAGGGAAGGACGTAGCGGCCGTTGATGTCACCCGGCCGGATCAGCTCACTCATCTGGGAAGCTCCAGTCACGAGACGGCGCCCTCGGAGGGCACCTGGCGGGCGCTGCGCACCACGTGGTCGATGAAGCCGTAGTCCTTGGCCTCCTCGGCCGTGAACCAGCGGTCCCGGTCGGAGTCGCGCTCGATCTGGTCGAGCGGCTGGCCGGTGTGGAAAGCGATCCGCTCCGCGAGCGTCTTCTTCACGTAGAGCATCTGCTCGGCCTGGATCGCGATGTCGGCCGCGGTGCCGCCGATGCCGCCCGAAGGCTGGTGCATCATGATCCGGGCGTGCGGAAGCGCGTACCGCTTGCCGCGGGCGCCGGCACAGAGCAGGAACTGGCCCATGGAGGCGGCCAGGCCCATGGCGACCGTGCAGACGTCGTTCGGCACGTACTCCATCATGTCGTAAATCGCCATGCCGGCGGTCACCGAGCCACCGGGGGAGTTGATGTACATCCAGATGTCGCGATCGGGGTCATCGGCGGCGAGGAGCAGGAGCTCAGCGGCCAGCCGGTTGGCCACCTCGTCGTTGACCTGGGTGCCGAGCACCACGATCCGCTCGCGCAGCAGGCGCTGGTAGAGCTGGTCCTCGAGGCGGGAGGGGCCACCCTCCGGGCTCCGGGCCTCGAAGCCGGAACCACCGGTCGGGAAGAAGGTCGGCGGGCTGGTCACAGCGTCACCTTCCGATGCGTCGTAATCGATTGGCTTTGCTTGTGACCTTAACGCGCGACGCAGACAGGTCATGCCCGTGCGCCGTACTGTTCGCTGACGGCGCATGTCCGGCCCGCGACGAGGCCCCGCCCCGCATCGCCCGTGTTTCCCGCCGTGGCTGCACAGCCGGGGGCTCACTGATCTCAGCCGTACGATTGCTCCCCGACACGCGGTAAGAAACAAATTTGCAGGGATTTGCCCGAATATAACCGGAAACCCCCGGCGCACCCTAGTGCGACGGGGGTTTCACCGTTACCGCCACACCGATCGGCCTCCCGGCCGGTCGGCGGCAGAAGTCAGGCGAGAGCCTCGGAAATCAGCTTTCCTTGGCCTCGTCGGCGGACTCCCCGGCGCCCGCCTCCTCCACGCCCACAGCCTCCTGCTCGGGGTTGAGCTCGGCGTAGATGGCCTTGACGTCCACCTCGTTGCCGGCCGTGTCGGTCACCTTGGCCGCGTCACCGATGAGGGTCTTGGCCTTCTCCCGCACGATCTCCATCATCGCCAGCGGGAGCTGGTTGTTGTCGGCGAGGTGCTGGGCCAGCGTGTTCGGCGCGACACCCATCTGCATGGCGCGACGCACCACGAAGTCGGTCAGCTCCTGCTCGCTGACGCCGATCTCCTCAGCCTTGACAATCTTGTCGAGCACGAAGCCGGACTTCAGCGCCTTGGCCGAGGTCTCCTCGTACTCGGCGAACAGCTCCTCCTCGGTGGTCTGCTGGAGGCGGAGGTACGCCTCGCGGCTCAGGCCGCTCTCGGCGACCTGGTGCTCGAGGTTGTGCTTGCGCGCGTCGATCTCCGCCTGGAGCGCACTCTCGGGCAGCGGGATGTCGATCTTCTCGAGCAGCGCGTCGAGCGCCTTCTCGCGGCCCTGCACGACCTGGTCCACCAGCTTGTTGCGGCGAACCTGCTGGCGGATGCTGTCCTTGAGCTCGTCGAGCGTGTCGAACTCGCTGGCGAGCTGCGCGAACTCGTCGTCGAGCTCGGGCAGCACCTTCTCCTTGACCGACTTGACGTTGATGATCACGTCGGCCTCCTCGCCGGCGTTCTCACCACCGACGAGCGTGGTGCGGAAGGTCTTCTCGTCGCCGGCGGCCATGCCCTGCAGCGCCTCGTCCAGGCCCTCCAGGACCGAGCCCGCGCCGACCTCGTACGACACGTCGGCGGCCTGCTGCTCGTCGAGGTTGCGGCCGTCGATCTCGGCACGCAGGTCCATCACGACGTAGTCGCCGTTCTGGGCCGGCCGCTCGACGCCGGTCAGCGTCGCGAAGCGCTGACGCAGGGCCTCGAGCTGGCTGCTGATGTCCTCATCGGTCACCTCGGCGGGGTCGACCACGACCTCGGCGCCCTGGTAGTCCGGGACGTCGAAGGCGGGGCGGATGTCCACCTCGGCGGTGAACTCGACCTGCTCGCCGTCCTCGATCTTGGTGACCTCGATCTCCGGCTGGCTGACCGGGAAGACGTCGGTCTCGTCAACGGCCTGGCCGTACAGCTTGGGCAGGGCGTCGTTCAGGGTCTCCTCGAGAACCACCGCGCGGCCGAAGCGCTGCTCGATGATCCGGGCCGGCACCTTGCCAGGACGGAAGCCGGGCACGCGCACCTGCTGCGCGACCTTCTTGTACGCGGCCTGCAGGCTCGGCTCGAGCTCCTTGAACGGCACCTCGACGGTGAGCTTGACCCGGGTAGGGCTGAGCTCCTCGACAGCGGTCTTCACGGGGTGGTCTCCTTGATCCAGCATCTGGTGATCGCGGGCACGTCGTGCACGGCAACCGCGGCACAGTAACGCGCGCCGCGCCCACGTGAAAGGCGCAGGATCACCGTCTCGCCTGCACGCGACCTGTCCGGGCATGCTCGACTGTGGCGGGTGTCCAACGCCAAGGGCAGTCTAGAGCAGATGAGCCCCGGGAGCGACTGTCAGAGGTCGGCCATGATCTGCCGCAGCAGGTCCACCGTCTCGGTGGGGGTGGTGCTGACCGCGCAGAGCCGTTCCATGACCTCGCTGTAGCGGTCGACCTCTTCCCGTTTATCCAGGTAGAGCGCGCTGGCGAGCTGCTCGACATACACGATGTCGGGCAGGTCTGGATCGGCGAACCGCAGGATGCTAAAGGCTCCACCCTCTGCGGCGTGTCCGCCATAACTGAACGGGATGACCTGGATCGTCACGTTGGGCTGGTTCATCAGGTCGATGAGGTGCTGGATCTGACCCCGCATGACCTCGACGCCGCCGATCGGGCGGCGCAGCGCGGCCTCGTCGATCACAGCCCAGAACTTGGGACTGTCCTCGCCGTCGAGGATGCGCTGGCGTTCCAGCCGCAGGTCCACCCGCCTGGCGATCTCCTCCGGCGCCGCGCCGACCGCGCCGGCCATGATGACGGCCCGCGCGTACTCCTTCGTCTGCAGCAGGCCGGGAACGAACTGCACCTCGTAGGTGCGGATGCGCTCGGCGGCCTCCTCCAGGCCGACGTACGCCTGGAACCACGAAGGCAGCAGGTCGTTGAACCGGTGCCACCAGCCGGGCTCGTTGGCCCGCTCGACCAGGTTCATCACGACATCGCGCGTCTCCTCGTCCTCCACCCCGTAAAGGGCGAGAAGGTCGGTCACGTCGCGTTCCTTGAACCCGACCCGGCCCAGCTCCATCCGGCTGATCTTCGACTCGGACGCCCGGATGCACTGGCCGGCCTGGTCACGGCTGATGCCCTTGCTCTCACGGAGCTTGCGGAGCTGGGAACCGAGAAGGATGCGCAGAGCCGTCGGACCCGATCCAGCCTGGATCTGTATCACGGCGCCTCCCTCTCACCTCGGCCCTGTGTGCCGCCAAGGGACGACCCGCACGACACCCCCAGCCCACACAGTGTCACCACTTCAGGCTCCGATGACAAGGTCTGATCTACGTGTCCCTGACGGTTAGCACGACCGTCGTGTGCGTCTGCACATGACGGTTGCACGTGCATTTGGGTCTTGCAGCGGCGGGAGGCGCTGATCCATCATGTCTAGGTGCATATTGGGCCAAAATGTGCACCAGTCCTCGATCTAGGCCAGCGGGAGGTACGGGCAACCATGTCGGACGAGCCCAAACCCGGTGGCCAGCTGACCCGTGACGTGGGATTCGGCTGGTTCCGGAGGGCGGCAGGGGCGTCCGATACGACGATGTGCCCCCTGGCACCGCAGGCCGACTCCGTCAAGACCGCGCGCGATGTCACGCGGACGACGCTGCAGCAGTGGGGCCTGTCGGAACTGAGTGACGACGCCGCACTGGTCGTGAGCGAACTGGTGACCAACGCGGTCCGTTACGCGCTGTATCCGGCGAACCGCGTCGGCGACCGGCCTATAACACTGACGCTCGTGCGCGTCGCCCCGCACGTGCTGCTCGCCGTGTCGGATCCCAGCGACCAGGCGCCGTCGCCCGTGCAGCCCGACTTCGTCTCCGAGCACGGACGCGGCCTCTACATCGTCGAGACCTACAGTCAGGCATGGGGCTGGGACGCCCTGGACGAGGGCGGCAAGGCCGTCTGGGCTCTCTTCCGCACCGGCGACTGACTCTCTTCTCCGGCGTTTCGTCCAACGCCTTCAGGGTCGTCACTCGCTCCGGGGCACCTCCAGGAACTCGAAAGGGTGCCCCAAGAGACTATTCAGAGCTCGTAAGTCGTCGTGCAGGTGTCGGCCGCGGTGGCCCGCTCTCGTGACCGAGATGAACGGTTATGCCATGCCGCGCCTACCAGCTGAGTACGGCAGCCCCGCGACAACAGCCCTCAATCTGGCGGCCTAGTGCGGCGAGTGTGGTAGTCGACCTCGACGACACATCACATCTGCAGTCGTTCGGTGTCCTCAAGAGCGACGCGTGCCGGTTTCATGGACCGCGCTCCCAACGCCTCTGTCGACTCAGTGAAGCCGCACCTTACCGTGCACGCGCGAGCAGCGATCTTCGGCGGGCCGAGGTGGAGCATGGCCAGGGGTCACCGCCTCGACGGTAAAGCGCTCAAGGGTTCGGCCCGCCGTCCCACCTCGGCGCGTCGGCACCTGCTGTCGGTGGTCATCCAGGACCGCGTGCGGCACGACCCGCATCACCTACGGCAACTTTTATCCCGGTCGGAATATAACTGACACAGCCCAGGTTCTTTCTCCCCGACAGCTGCCGCGACCCGAGCGCGGGAGCGTCGCACGTCACAGCACCAGTACCGCCCGATCCAGGGCGAAAGAAGGACATCATGTCTGACACCGACCTGCGCGACATCCAAGCGCTCGACGCCCATAGGTCCGACGGCGTCGCTGTTGTCACCGGCGCCAGCCGCGGCATCGGGGCGGCCATCGCCAGCCGTCTCGGCGCCGAGGGATACACCGTCGCAGTTCACTACCGCCAGGACTCGGCCGCCGCGGCCGACGTCGTCGAGAAGATCACCGCGGCCGGCGGCACGGCGTTCTCCTTCGCCGCCGACCTCGCCGAACCCGACACCGGCACCGCCTTCTGGGCTTCCTATGACGCGGCCGCGGGCGCACTGCGCGACGTGCCCGTGCGGGTGCTGGTGAACAACGCTGCGATCGTCGTGAACGCCGTCATCGAGGAGACCGCCGCCGAGGACTTCATCCGTCAGCAGCAGATCAACACCACCGCGCCGTTCCTGATCATCAAGGCCGCCCTGCCGCGCCTGGCCGACGGCGGACGCGTGGTGAACATCTCCTCAGGCGCCACCCGCGTCCCCATCCCCCACATCATCGGATACACCATGACCAAGGGAGCCCTCGAAGCTCTCACGCTCCCGCTCGCCCAGCACCTCGGCCCACGCGGCATCACCGTCAACGTCGTCCGCCCCGGCACCACCGACACCGATATGAACGCCTCCTGGTTGCGCGGCAACTCCGAGGCCATCGCCAACATCGTCGCGCAGCGCGCCCTCCGCCGCGTCGGCGAGCCCGCCGACATCGCGGATGTCGTCGCCCTTCTCGCCTCCCCCGACGCCCGGTGGATCACGGGCCAGATCATCGACGCCACCGGCGGCGAGCGCCTGTAGGCGGTACCCCTCCGGGAACACGGGCGAAATCCGAGTCGCGACACAGTCGACACTCGACGAGAGCCCGGCCGGCGGCCGGGCTCTCGGAGGTGCGGTGACTACGGGTGAGGCGAGGGCCGATTCCGGGCGTCACTTTCCGAGTTGCCGCTGTACGGCCTGGGCGCCGATCAGGTAGTTCATCTCGTAGATACGTCTGTCACGGACCTTGCTGAAGAGGTACTCGGCGCACTCGATCGCCGCTCCGGCCTCTCTGTCGCCCGAACGCGGGGTGCGCGCACTCGGACGATGATTGACCTGCGAAGACGCCGTCAATGAACGTCCGTGGCGACTGCCGTCGTGGGTAGGAACCGAGAGCACAAGACTTCGATTCCGGTCGGTACAGAATTCGGCGCCGATCGCCGCCAGGGGTGGAGTACGCTGCGCACATGGCTGGTGCGCGGAGCGTCGTCATGGGTCGGCCTCGGGAGTTCGATATCGACGAGGCGCTTGAGCGCGCCATGCAGGTGTTCTGGGAACGGGGATACGAGGGGGTCAGCCTCACCGATCTGACCAAGGCCATGGGCATCACGAAGCCAAGCTTGTACGCGGCCTTCGGCGACAAGAAGGAGTTGTTCCGCAAAGCTCTGGAGCGCTACACCAAGGGTCCGGCCGACTATGCGACGCGCGCCATGGAGGAGCCGACGGCACGAGGCGTGGCCGAGGCGATTCTCCGTGGAGCGGTCCGGACCACGACGCGCCCCGGCGGCCCTGCGGGATGCCTGGGCGTGCAGGGCGCGCTGGCGTCGAGCGAAGCGGGACGGCCCGCGCACGACATGCTGGTCGAGTGGCGGAAGGCTTCGGCTCTACGCCTTGAGGAGCGTTTCCAGCGGGCCGTCGACGAGGACGATCTGCCGCGCGACGCCGACCCCCGACGGCTCGCCCGACACATCATGACGGTGGCGTTCGGCATCGCGGTCCAGGCTGCCAGCGGCCTCGGCCGCGACGAACTCCAGGACATCGCCGACATGGCACTGGAGCGCTGGCCGTACTGAGTCCAGGCACGTTCGAGTGCGTCGTCTCGCACACCGTGCGCTGGACGGCCGGCCATGCCGCACTGATCTATCAGCACGCGACTCCGGACCGCGACAGGGTCATCGCTGAGACGCTGGGGCGGGCGTTCACGAGCGCTCAGACGGCCAGCCCCGACCCAATAACGGGCACAGCGAGACGACATCGGGTACGACAGGAATCAGAGGCCAGAAAAGATTAAGGCCCAGAGTCGGAATCACTCCCCCGACCTGGGCCTTCGTACTGAGAGCGGACGACGGGAATCGAACCCGCGTAGCCAGTTTGGAAGACTGGGGCTCTACCATTGAGCTACGTCCGCGCGCGCCCGGTGTCCATCTGGTCTAGACTTCATCCGGTCGTCAGGGCGTAAGCGTACCGGAGTCTCGGACTGTTCGCGTACCCGACGAGACGGGGCGTGGCGCAGCTTGGTAGCGCGCTTGCTTTGGGAGCAAGAAGTCGCAGGTTCAAATCCTGTCGCCCCGACCAGCACTCCTGCATGTCCAAGGCCGCCTCCGGCGATCGGAAGCGGCCTTGTCCGTCCCCTGGGTGACTGACTGAGTGACTACGGCTCCGAGCCGCCGCCGAGACGGTCCATCGTCACGGCCCCGTCTGCAACACCGGCCGGATCTGCTCGCGATAGACGATCTCTGTGACGGCCGTACTGCTGTGGCCCGGGTGCCGGCGCGCCCACACCAGGACACGGAAGGTCTGGGCGAACGTCAGTGCCTTGGACGGGCGCTGCGGAGCCGGAGTCGCTGCAGCACTGCGGCTGGAAGTCGCGCAACCGGTCAGCGCTCCTGCTCGGTGGGCGCCTTCACCCGGTTCAGGCACCGGCCTCGAGCACGGCGAGGTCGCGTACCGCGTAACGGTGATGCTCGGCCTCTTCCTTGAGCACCACCTTGAGGCAGCGGCGCACGACGTACTCCTGGTCTGGATATGGGTCCGCCGGCTTGCGACCACACACCCGGTCGAGTTCGGCCTCGGTGAGCCCGTCGACGACACGCCGCATCGTGGCCATGCGAGCGAGCCGCGGCGCGAGTACCTCGTCGAGCGTCGGGGTGGCTTCGAGGGTGAGCCCGAGCTTCGCCGCTGCGTCGGTCGGCATCCCGCCGTGAGGAAGGCCCAACGGGTGATACGGCGCATCCTCCTCGAGCACGGCGTTTCCAAGCCAGGCATCGCAGGCCATCAGCAGGTGCCGTTGGGTCTCGACGAACGACCACTCGCCGTTGACCTGCTCGTGCAGCTTGGCCTCGGGCAGGAGCCTGGCACGGTCGAGCGTCGCCTGCCATTGCGTCTCGATGGCATCCCAAGCAGCCCGGTAGTCGGCGGAGGATGCGGCGTCACGCGCCAGCACCCGCGTGGGATGCTGCCGGTCGAGCTCGGCCTCGACGTAGGCGGTCACGTCGACGTCGTTGACGACGAGACGCTCGAAGGCGCCACCGAGGTAGACGTCGCCCCCATAGCAGTCCACGATCTTCAGGCCGCTGACCTCGCAATCGCGAATCTCAAGGCCGGCAAGATCGCATAGGTGGATGCGGGCACCACGGAACTGGTCACTCTGGGCGTATGCAGCAGGCATCGAGACAGCTTCCCGAATCCGTTCCGCCTGCGTCAATGAGTAGCACAGCGTGAGGGTGTGGGTCCTCAATAGGCTGCCGGCTGATCATCCTCGCAGCAGCGTTGATCGTCTGGCCTCCATGGCTCATGAGGGGTGTGCGCTCGCCGTGGTGGGGCTCGGCACGGGCACGTCCTTGCGCGTGACGTCGAACTCGATCCGCATGGTGCTCTTGAGGGGTGTTCCCGGCGCCGGTGCCTGGCCGAGCACGATCCAATCAGCCGGGACCTTCATCTCCTCGTCGATCAGCGTGTGAATCTCCGGGACGAATCCGAGAGCGGCGACCGCTCTTGTCGCGGTCTCGACGTCCTGAAACCAGAGCTTGGGCATCCTGGGCGCGCCGAGGTCCGATGTCGTCTGCCGCACCGACGCCGTCGTGGTGGGAGCAGGGCCGGGGAGGATCAGCGCGAAGGTGGCGGCGACAGCGGCGCCGAAGGCGGCGACGAGCGCAGTGGTCAGAGATATCGCCACGGAGCGCCGCATGGACGATGCCTACCATGATCATGGCGAGAGTTCGAGCCGGACGGCCTGGCTGACCGTTGAGCCTGCGACCACGCCACCCGCGCACCGGCGTGACGGACGGGGCTCGGCACGTTTCTATAACCTGTTCTCGCCGCACCCCCGGAACCCTGAGGAGCACCATGGGCGACCTCGTCCTCGTCGACCGGCCCTCCGAGGCCGTCGCGGTCGTGACGCTGAACCGTCCGCGCAAGTACAACGCGATCTCCAAGGCGCTGCTCGAAGAGTTCCACGACACGCTCAAACGGCTCGCGCAGGAGCCTGACCTGCGCGCGTTGGTCCTCACCGGGGCCGACCCCGCCTTCTGCGCGGGGCTGGACCTCGGCGAGCTGGAAGCGGGAGTGAAGATCGGCCATCCCGACTCCATCCTCCCGCTGCGCGACTTCCCGGCGCCCGTCATCGGAGCGGTCAACGGCGTGGCGGTGACCGGTGGCCTGGAGTTCGCGCTCGCGTGCGACTTCAGGATCGCCAGCGAACGGGCGCGGTTCGCCGACACCCACACCCGCGTCGGCATCGTGCCCTCCTGGGGCATGACGGCCCGGCTCAGCCAGGCCGTCGGTCAGTCCTGGGCCCGGCAGATGACGTTCACCGGAGACTTCGTCGACGCTCCCCTGGCACTGCGCATCGGCCTGGTGAACGAGGTCGTCGCGCACGACCGGCTGCTCCCCCGGGCCGTCGAGCTCGCACAGAGCATCGCGACGACGACGCCGGAGACGCTCCGCAGGATCCGGGAGATCTACGACCTCCTGCGCGACGGCACCGGCGCCGACGGCTTGCGGGCCGAACTGGAGACCGGCCGGGACGGGCTCGCCATCACCAGCCCCGAGGACTTCGCCGCCCGAAGGCGGGCCGTCTTCGACCGGGGCCGGACCCAGACCAGCTGAAGGTCACTCCTCCTCGACGTACGGGTGGGTGAGGAACTCGATGGCGTGGCCGTCGGGGTCGTCCACGTACACCCCGCGGCCGTGGTGCCGGTGGTTGATCTGCTGCGGCTCCTGGTGATGGGGGCCGCCCCAGTAGGGCAGGCCCCGCTCGGCGATGCGGGCGCGGATGTCGTCGAACTCGTCCTCGGAGACGAGGAACGCCAGGTGCTGCATGACGATCCGGTCCCGGTCGACGATCGAGTCGGCGTAGTCGATCGTCACGCCGTTGCCGACCCGGACCGTGGCGAACGGACCGAACGCGCCGGGCTCGGGCTCGCCGAGCAGCCCGGTCAGGAACCGGGCGGACGCGAAGCGGTCGCTGCTGTGCACGATCGTGTGGTCCAGTTGAGCGGTCACGTCGCCCTCCAGGTTTCCTACTGTCTTCATCTACGCAATACCGTGGACAGGTGATCGACAAGCACATCTCCCGCGTGCTCGGGCTGCTCGGGCAGGACGACACGCTGCGCGTCCTCGCCGGGCTGGTCCTGCGTCCCGGTGAGCCGCTCGACAAGGTCACCGGGCTCGAGCCGGACGTGGCGGCCAGGGCCCTGGACCGCCTGGAGCGGGGCGGCCTCGCCGTACAGGACGGGGACGGCTGGCGGGCGCGGCCCGAGACCTTCCGCGACCTGCTGCGCACGATCCCCTCCACGCCGGCGGACCCGATGGACGCGTTCCTGGTCGACGGGCGGCTCGTCTCCATTCCGGCGAAGAGGGCCAAACGGCTGATGGTGCTCGACTACATCGCCCAGGTGTTCGACGTCGGCGTGCGCTACCCGGAGAAGGAGGTCGACGTGGCGCTGCGGGCGTTCCACGACGACTACGCCGCGCTGCGCCGTTACCTGGTGGACGAGGGGTTCCTCAGCCGGGAGGCCAACGTCTACTGGCGTTCGGGCGGAACCACCTGACGCAGGTGTGGCCGGGTCCGGCCACATCGGAAGACGCCCTTTCCCGATGGGCCCCCGGCGCGGACACTGGGAGTCATGGGCGAGCCGACCAGGGTCCTTCTCGACGAGTCCCGGATTCCCCGGAACTGGTACAACGTCGTCCCCGACCTGCCCGCGCCTCCCCCGCCGGTGCTCCACCCGGCGACGCTGCAGCCGGTCGGCCCCGACGATCTCGCCCCGCTCTTCCCTGCGGCGCTGATCGAGCAGGAGGTGTCGGGTGAGCGGTTCGTCCCCGTCCCTGACGGCGTCCTCGACGTCTACCGCCTCTGGCGGCCGACGCCCCTCATCCGCGCCCGGCGCCTCGAGCGCGCCCTCGGCACACCGGCGCGGATCTACTACAAGTACGAGGGCGGCAGCCCGTCGGGCTCGCACAAGCCCAACACCGCGGTTCCCCAGGCGTACTACAACGCGCGGGAGGACGTACGCAGGCTGACCACCGAGACCGGCGCGGGCCAGTGGGGCTCCGCCCTGGCGTTCGCCTGCGCCCAGTACGGCCTGGCCTGCGAGGTCTGGATGGTCCGGGCGTCGTACGACCAGAAGCCCTACCGCCGCACGCTGATGAAGATCTACGGCGCGACCCTGCACGCCAGCCCGTCGGCGGTGACCACGGCGGGCAGCAGGATCCTGGCGGAGGACCCCCACTGCACGGGGTCGCTGGGCATCGCGATCAGCGAGGCGGTCGAGGTCGCCGGTCAGCACGACGACACGCGATACGCCCTCGGCTCGGTGCTCAACCACGTCCTGCTGCACCAGACCGTGATCGGCGAGGAGGCACTGGAGCAGCTGGCGATCCTCGGTGAGACTCCGGACGTGGTGATCGGCTGCACCGGCGGCGGCTCCAACTTCGCCGGGCTGGCCTTCCCGTTCCTGCGCGAGAAGCTCGCGGGGCGCATGGACCCCGTGCTGCGGAGCGTCGAGCCCGCCGCCTGCCCGTCCCTGACGCGAGGCGCCTACGCGTACGACTTCGGCGACACGGCCGGGTTCACGCCGCTGATGAAGATGCACACGCTGGGGCACACGTTCGTGCCCGACCCGATCCACGCCGGCGGGCTGCGCTACCACGGCATGTCGCCGCTGCTCTCGCATGTGTACGAGCTGGGCCTGGTGGAGGCCGTGGCCGTCACGCAGACCGAGTGCTTCGACGCGGGCATCCGCTTCGCCAGGGCCGAGGGGATCGTGCCGGCCCCCGAGCCCTCCCACGCGGTGGCCGCGACGATCGCGGAGGCGCTGCGGTGCGCGGAGTCGGGAGAGGAGAAGGTCATCGTGATGTCCCTGTGCGGGCACGGCCACTTCGACCTGCCCGCCTACGAGAGCCGTCTCGCCGGGCGCCTGGAGGATTTCACGCTCCCGCAGGAGCGCATCGACGCGGCCCTCGCGCATCTGCCCGCCGTCTGATGTGACGCATGCTCACGGATATCCGTTTCGTCCCTTGACCGGCGGGTACGGCTGCGCCATCGCTTTGTCATACCGACCGGAGCACTCATGTCAAACGGCTGAAATGCGCGGTATCACCTCCATACGATTCTGGAACACCATCCGCTCTCTCCGGAGAATTCGTTGAACCGGAACTGCGTCATCAAGGACCCCGCCCCGGGAAACCGGGCGCAGTGGCGCCGCAGCAGCGCCGCGTCCGCGCACGAGCGGCTGGCCTTCCTGAACGAGGCGAGCCGGCGGATCGGCAGCACGCTCGACTTATCCGAGACGAGCCGGGAGCTCGTCGACGTGGCGGTCCCCCGCTTCGCCGACGCTGCGGCCGTGATGGTGCAGGACCGCCTCACGGCGGACGGCGAGTTGTCGTCCAGGCCGGTGGACGGCACCACCCTCGTACGCAGGGTCGCCCTGGGCGTGGCCGGCGCCGACCCGGACGCCTGGGTGCAGGCGTTCCCCGTCGGCGAGGCGACGATCTATCCGGCGATCCTCCCCCAGGCCCAATGCATGGCAGGCGGCAAACCGCTGATGTACCCGGCGCTCGACAAGGAGAGCGCCCGGCTGATCGGCGCCAGCATGGACCGGGAGGAGGCGGTCGCCGCGCTTCTGACCGACTCGTCGTTCCTCGTGGTGCCTCTGCGGGCGCGGGGACGGGTCCTGGGCTGTGTGATCTTCACCAGGCACCCGGGCAGCCGGTCGTTCGAGGAGCAGGACGTGGTGGTGGCCGAGGACCTGGCCGCCCGCACCGCCGTGTGCATCGACAACGCCCGGCTGTACACCAGGGAGCGCAGGACCGCGCTGACCCTGCAGAGCAGCCTGCTGCCCGTCGAGCTGCCGCAGGCGCTCGGCATGGACATCGCCACCCGTTACCTGCCGGCCAGCGACCTGATGGGCGTCGGGGGCGACTGGTACGACGTGATCGCCCTGCCCGGGTGCCGTACGGCCCTGGTGGTGGGCGACGTCATGGGCCACGGAACCAGGGCCGCGGCGACCATGGGCCAGCTCCGCACGGCCGCGCGTACGCTCGCGAGCCTCGACCTGCCGCCCGACGAGGTGCTGTTCCGGCTCAACCTGATGAGCCAGGACCTCGACCCCAGCCAGATCGCGACGTGCATCTACGCCGTCTACGACCCGGTGACGCGCAATTGCGCGCTCGCCCGTGCCGGCCACGTGCCGCCGATACTCCTGCACCCCGACCGGTCGACCGAGATCATCGACCTGCCCTCCGGCCTGCCTCTCGGCATCGGCAGCGACCCGCTGGAATCGCGCGAGATGATCCTGCCGCCCGGGAGCGTGCTCGCCCTCTACACCGACGGCCTCGTGGAGAGCCGGGAGCGGGACCTGGACGCCGGGATCATGGGGCTGCGCCGTCTGCTCGCCGGTCCGGTCGAGGACCTGGAGGACATGTGCGACGTGATCATCAGCAGCCAGCGGTCGGGTCACGAGCGTGACGACATCGCCCTGATGGTGGCCCGGGTCCGCGACCTCGACCCGGACGAGGTGGCGACCTGCCCGCTGCCGTCCGACCCGCGGTTCGTCTCGCACGCCCGCCGCTTCGTCCGCAGCACCTTGCACAGGTGGGGACTGAGCGGCCTGGTGGACAGCACCCAGCTCATCGTGAGCGAACTGGTCACCAACGCACTCAAACACGGCTGGCCGCCGATCGAGCTGCGCTTGCTGCGCGGCCGCACCCTGGTGGTCGAAGTCGTCGACGGCTCCCCCGCCGCGCCCACCCCGCGCACGGCCACCCCGGACGAGGACACCGGCCGCGGTCTCCAGCTGATCAAGCGGTTCGCCTACCGCTGGGGCACCAGGCCCACCCCGTACGGAAAGATCGTCTGGGTCGAGCAGCACCTCCCTTGACCCGGGCGTTCCCTCCCCAGCGAGCGTGTATGACTGATCGTTGAGAAGAGTTACGTTCGAATGGGGAGTTCGTGGCGAGGAGGGGACATGATCGACATCCGTGACGCGTACCGCAGGGCGCTGGACGGTTTCGGGGACCGCCTCCATCTCGTCCGCCGGGGACAGTGGGAGCTGCCGACTCCCTGTGTCGACTGGGACGTCCGCGGGCTCGTCAACCACGTCGTGGCCGAGAACCTGTGGGCCCCCGAGCTGCTGTCCGGCCGTACGGTCGCCGAGGTGGGTGACGCCTTCGAGGGCGACGTGCTCGGCGACGACCCGCTCAAGGCGTTCGAGGCGTCCGCGCAGGGCGCCGTCCAGGCGGTGTACGCCGAGGGCGCCCTGACCAGCGTGACCCACCTGTCGTTCGGCGACGTGCAGGGCGAGGAGTACATCACCGAGCTGTTCGCGGACGTACTGATCCACACCTGGGACCTGGCACGTGCCATCGGCGGGCCGGAACGGCTCGACCCCGCACTGGTCGCCTCCTGCTCGGAATGGTTCGAGAAGGCACGGGAGGACTACCGAGAGGCGGGGGTGTTCGGGGACGAGCAAGGCCTCCCGGCCGACGCCGACCAGCAGACTCATCTGCTCGCCGCCTGGGGCAGGAACCCTTAGGCCCTGCCCCGGGACCTACCGGCTCCGTCTATCGCACAGACCGGCACACAGGGCTAGTGGGCAGCCTTACCCACGAGGGCTATCGCACAGCCCACCCGCTAGGGCTAACGCCCTGTGGGCCGCCTGCCGTGGTTGGCCTTCTTCTTCTTGCGTGCCTTCGACTTGCGTGCGCGTCTACCCATCACGACCGCCTTCCGTCGAGTATGGCTTTCGCTCACTGTCCTCCCCCGGCCCACAGGCGGCAAGGGGCGGACCCCAACTCAACACGTACCCACGTACGTGGGGCATAATTTGTTTGAATCTGTTGACAGGAGTGGTGAATGCTGGCCCAGCAACGGCAGCAGGCGATCCTGGAGAGGGTACGCAGAACCGGCGGGGTGCGCGTCGCGCAGCTCGTACGCGATCTCGGGGTCTCGGACATGACGATCCGCCGCGACCTGGAGGTCCTCGCGGAGCGGGGCCTGATCGTCAAGGTGCACGGCGGGGCTACCGCCACCGGCGCCGGCTCGACCGAGGAGCCGGGCTTCGCTGCCAAGTCGGTGCGGCAGCAGGCCGAGAAGGAGGCCATCGCCCGCCGGGCCGCCATGCTCGTACGGCCGGGCAGCTCCGTCGCCCTCTCTGCCGGGACCACGACCTGGACACTGGCCCACCATCTGGTGGACGTGCCCGAGCTGACCGTGATCACCAACTCGGTGCAGGTGGCCGACGTCTTCCACCGGGCGGGACGGCCCGACCAGACCGTGGTGCTGGTGGGCGGCGTGCGCACGCCGTCCGACGCGCTGGTCGGCCCGGTGGCCGTGGCGGCCGTCCGCTCCCTGAACGTCGACACGCTCATGCTCGGCGTGCACGGCATGAGCGTCCGGGCTGGTTACACCACGCCCAACCTGCTGGAGGCGGAGACCGACCGCGCCCTCATCGCGGCCGCCCAGCAGCTCGTGGTCCTGGCCGACCACACCAAGTGGGGGACGATCGGCATCAGCACGATCGCCGCCCTTGACGAGGCCGGCGTGGTCGTGAGCGACGTCGGCCTGCCGGAGGAGGCGCGCGCCGCACTGTCGGAGCACGCCGGCGAGCTCCTCCTCGCCGACCCCTCCGGGGAAACCGAGATGGAGACCGCGCTGTGACGCCGGACCTCTGGAAGGCCGCCTGTCCCCGGACCCCTGTAAGCCCGCTCTGACCCGGGACACCGCACCGTGAAGCTGGAGACCGCTCTGTGAAGCGCACCATCACCCATCTCGCCGACGGCCGTGAGCTCATCTATTTCGACCGGCGCGACGACGCCGACCACAGCGCCGTCGACACCAGGGACCTGCCGCCGCGCCCGCTCGCCTCCGAGCTGCGCTACGACCCCCTGATGGACGAGTGGGTGGCCGTCGCCCGGCATCGCCAGACGCGCACGCACCTGCCGTCCGCGGCGGAGTGCCCGCTCTGCCCGGGCCATCCCGGCTCGGAGATCCCCTCGCCGTACGAGGTGGCGGTGTTCGAGAACCGCTTCCCGTCGTTCAGCTTCAACACCGGCGCGTACGAGCAGGTGGGCGGGCTGAGCGAGGTGCGGCCGGGGATCGGGCGGTGCGAGGTGGTCTGCTTCACCTCCGACCACGACGCGTCGTTCAGCTCGCTGAGCGACGCGCAGGCCGAGCTGGTCGTCGAGGCGTGGGCCGACCGCACGGCGGAGCTGTCCGCGCTGCCCGGCGTGGAGCAGGTCTTCTGCTTCGAGAACCGCGGCGCCGAGATCGGCATCACGCTGCCGCACCCCCACGGGCAGATCTACGCCTATCCGTACGTCACGCCGCGTACCCGGCAGATGCTGGACGCCGCCGCCCGCCACCAGGGCGGCAACCTGTTCGCGGACGTCCTGGCCGCCGAGCGGAGGGGCCCCCGGGTGGTGGCCGCCAACGAGCATTGGACGGCCTTCGTCCCGGCCGCCGCGCGCTACCCGTTCGAGGTGCACGTCTACCCGCACCGCCGGGTGCCCGACATCCCGGCGCTGTCGCCCGAGGAGCGGGCCGCGTTCGCGCCGCTCTACATCGAGGTGCTGCGCCGGCTGGACGGGCTGTTCGGCGTCGTCATGCCGTACGTCGCGGCCTGGCACCAGGCCCCCGTCTCCTACCGGCGCGACCTCGCCTACCTCCACCTGCAGCTCTTCACGATCCGGCGCGCGCCGAACAAGCTGAAGTACCTGGCCGGATCGGAGTCGGCCATGGGCGCGTTCGTCAACGACGTGCTGCCGGAGGAGGCCGCCCGGATGCTACGCGAGGCGATAACGGCTTGATCTCCGGTTGGTTGCGGCTTTGGTGGCAGTCACCGTTTCTTTACCACTAGTATCCCTGACACCGGCCGTCACAACCGGTACGCCTAATCCCGGGCGCCCCGCCCGGGAGCCGGGGACCCAATCACGCACCTGGGGTCAAGGCAGTGACCTGCCCGGGCTTCTCCAGCCCGAACCCGTCAGCTAACCCGGTCGGCAGATGGAGAGGAGTGGGCTCTGCCCCGCGCGTTCCCCCTGGCTGTCGGCGTGCTCGCCTCCGCCGTCCTCGTGTTCGGCACGGCGGCGCCGGGTGTGGCCGATCCCAAACCGACGGAGAAACAGCTCAAGAAGGAGCTGGCGGACCTGCGGAAGAAGGTCGACCGGCTGATCGGCGACTACAACGCCAAACGCGTCGCCCTCGCCAAGGCCGGCGTGGAGGAGAAGGCGGCCCGCGGCCGGCTGGCCAAGGCCGAGGCCGACTACAAGGCCGCCAGCGACGCCGTACGGCAGATGGCCGGGCTGCGCTACCAGACCGAGAGCGCGATGGCGCTGCCCGACATGAACACCGCCGCGCTCAACTACCAGCTCAAAGAGGAGCAGGCCGCCAGGCTCGCGCACTTCGACCTGGTCCGCGACGAGCGGCAACGGGCCGCGGACGCCGCCAAGACGCTGACCGCGCAGCTCAAGGCGCAGGCCGCCGAGGTCGCCGGTCAGCGCGAGGACGCCGAGGATCTGATCGACGAGATCAAGGACAAGCTCGACGCGCTGATCCCGATCGCGCCGGGAAAGCGCGCGGGCGGGTCGTGGGCGCCCGAGCTCCCCAGCGGCACCGACAACATCACGCCCCGGATGAGATTCATGCGCGGCGAGGTCGAAAGCCACTTCACCCTGCAGTTTCCGGTGGGCTGCTACCGGGCGGAGAACAGCGGTGAGCATCCCCTCGGGCGCGCCTGCGACTTCATGATGAGCTCGGGCGGCGCCATGCCCTCCCCCGAGATGAAGGCCCTCGGCGACAGCCTGGCCGCCTGGGCCATCAAGAACGGGCCGAAACTCGGCGTGATGTACGTGATCTGGCAGCAGCGCATCTACAACCTCGGCCATCCGGGCTGGCGGACCATGTCCGACCGCGGCGGGATCACCGCCAACCACTACGACCACGTGCACATCTCGATGTACTAGGCCCGCAAGCCGTCTACCTGCATGTTCGATCCCGGCAGGACGGGTCAGGGCACATTGAGGGCACTTAAGCCGTCTGCCGGCCCCTTGGCCCAGGCGCTCCCGATGGCCGCACGCATCAGATCCTCGCTGGAGGGCATCAAGGCGGCCCTAACCGGGCCGCACGCGCCGCCGTCACGGCGCACGCCGCCGCCTCCCGCTGGCGCTCCCGGCGGACAGCGCGCAAAGAACGCCGGACGGCTGGCGCGGACGAGTCGATGGGCCGCCAGGCGACAGTACAAGTCCGCTCACAGGGGCGTCAGGCTGAGCTGGAAGTGCCGACCTGGTGCCAGGCCGCACGTGGTGATGCCTCCGGCGGGCGCGCTCCCGGCTTCGGGGGAAGAACGGCCGTTCCGACTTCGGCCGTAGCTGGCTGAGCTGGAAGGGTGCAGGGTCCCCCCGCCCCCGCTGCCCGAGTATTCGCGGCACCCGGAACCTGTCAACCGGCGCTGTGCAGGTAGGACGACCAGCGCGCGCGGAAGGTCACCGGGAACATGTACACGCGAAGCACCAGTTGACAGAACCCGGGGCGGCAGTCGCGAATGTGGGCAGCTATCGGGGGCTGGGGGAGTCCGGCCGGGGTTGCACCTCCGTCGCCGCGTAGACCCCTATCGCTCGTACGGTGGCTCGCCAAGCGCATGAGCCAGCCGATTCAGCACCTCATCGACAGTGAAGTCCCAACCAGTCAGCCGCTGTCCGCTCCAGTTGATCCCGACCCGGAAGTCGTCCTTGGCGAGGTCAGGCAAAGCCGCATTCCGCCAATGGTCCAGCGGCATTGACATGACACGGAACTGCGAACCCCACAATGCGACCGCGCGCTGCGCTCGGGCCTCCGACGACCAGTACGGAAATGCCGGCCTACCGAAGTCCGATGGGGGCGTCGGGCTGCCCTGATCATCGCGAACCCACCACAAGGTACGGTGTTGAGCAACTTCGCGGAAAAACGCCGACGCCTGGGCTCCGCTTGCACTCATCAAGGTTCCCCTCGATCCGCTCTCCTTAATCGGTGTTCGACTCGCGATCTTACGCCCGCTGGCTCGCACACCTGGGGCGCGTGCCAGATTGAACGGCGATCAGCGGGGACTGACGGGCAGTCACGGGGACTCGACCGCCGCTGAGCAGCACCCCCCTGTTCCCAGCTCAGAGAGGGTAGATCACTAGCCGATTCCCAAGCTGATAGCCGAGGCGACTGAGCGAACCAGAGGGCACAGCCAGGGCACATGACACCGTGATCGGCCGCGAAATGCCGAGAGCCACCGAGACGACCAACGCCAGGTCATCACGGTGGTTCGGATGTTTTGCCAGGTCACGATCAAGGGTGGATCAGATCTCCACACAACGAAGCAAGATCATCTTGCCTCAAGATCCACTTTCGATACACGCCCTAGATAGCAGGAGTGTCGAGAACGATCACAGACTTCTCTTCGCCGTCCAACCGGTCGCTTTCGACGCCGACCCCGGCGGCCGCCTCGATAAATGCGAACGCGGCGCTGCGTTTGCCGTCGAAGTCCTGACCATCCAGGTCGTCAAGCATGGCGTGGAAGCCCGTGAAGACGCCCGGCGCGGTCTCTTCTTCGACCTGGTCGCCGAGGACGTAGTTCCGGATCCGCGCCCGGACCCTGCCTCCGCCCGCGTAGGCGATCGTCGATGTGCCGTTGAATTGCCATGACGTGGTCCACACGCGCGCGTCCTCACTGAGTTTGGAGAGGAGTTCCTCTGATAGGGGGTCTCCATACCTGCATTCCAGGAATCCGTACGCGCCGTCGCCTTCGAAGACGTACAGCAAGGTAAGGTCCTCGTTCATGGCTACCTCCATGGGGTAGTCCATGGTGCGTTCTTCCGGGTCGTGGCCCCCGTTCAGCCGCCACAGAAGGTCATCCAGCGTGATCCCCTCGTCGAGGGGCTGCACCACAGTCCAGCAAAGACTGTCCTTGAGCCACTGGTGGCGCTCGAAGAGAGCGCGGTAGTGATCGATCACATGATCATCATGGCGTAGCACGGCTTCGCCACGGTCACATACGTGTCTACGGTATGGACATCGACGCCCGCCCGTCTCCTGAGACTGACGTACCGGCGTTGTCGGTCCGGCGCTCGTCCTTGGGATCCGTGAGGGCACAACGAGGGCACATGACACCGTGATCAGCCGCGAAACGCTGATAACCACCGAGACAACCAGGGCCAGGTCATCCCGGTGGTTCTAGAGTTGCCCCAGGTCACGATCACGGGCTGATCAGATCTCGATGTACTGAGCCTTCCGCCCCACTCCCGCGGTCACGCGGGCGGGCTCCCCCCGGGGCGTCCAGTGCCTTCGCCGGTTGCCGTACCAGGCGATCCGGGCACAGGTGGGCTCATTCCTCGTCGCGGCCGTGCAGGTAGTCCTCGAAGGTGGGGCGTCGATCCCTTTGACGTGTGAACACGATCGCGGCCACCAGCCCGGCAGGGGCCATTACGAGCCGGAGCGCCCAGCGGCCAAGACGACGGACCACCCTGAGCAGTTCCTTGAGCGACTGCCAAGGGTGTCTCAGGGCCATGACGGTCACGACGAGGGCCATGCCGCCGAGGCTGACCCCCGAGAAGTCGTCGGAGTCGTCTCGTCCCCTCTTCTCGGTCACGGCGCGGAAGTGAGGGTTAAGGGCAGGGGCTCGATGCTGCGGACCAATGGAATCCTCTCAAGTCAGCCTGGACACCAGGGTCGCAGTTGAGCCGTGATCAGGCCAGGGCCTGCACGGAGCGTGGCTCGCAACCGGCGGCACCGGCGATATCCGCACCCGTGAGAAGTGATGTGCAGCCGACGGGTGGCGGGGCGACGCGGCCGAAGCCGGCGTCAGGACGACAGAGTTCCCCGGGCACCGGCGATGATCAATTCGAGGCCGTCGTGGAAGGCGCGGTCCCGGCGCTCCCTGGGCCAGCCGTCGGCTCCGGTCTTGCGGGCCTGTTCCTCGATCGCGTAGCCGTTGACGTAGGCCAGGACGGTGTCCACGGCGATGGTGGCCGTGTCGGCGGGAACACCCGCGGCGATCAGAGCGGCGATGAGGCGCTCGAAAGTGGCGACGGCCTCGGCACCGGGGTGGTGGAAGCCGGCTATGAGGCGGGCGCCGTCGCGGTGGGCCAGCATGACCTCGCGCACGCCGGACGCCACGTCGCGCAACAGCTCGTCCCAGGAGGTGCCGGAGAGCGGAACGACGTCGTCCGCCGAGCCGACCAGGTGCGTGACCATCGCGTCCAGCAGGGCCTGCTTGCTGGGGTAATGCCGGTACAGGGCACTCGCTCGCACCCCGAGCCGGCTCGCCAGCAGCCGCATGGTGAGAGCGTCCAGGCCTACTTCGTCGAGCAGCTCGATCGCCGCCTGCAGCACTTGGGTGCTCCGCTGCCCCATCGCGTCCTCCTGAATCGGGGTTGACAGTCCTTCCCCAATGACGTGAACAATGTACACGTGAACGCTGTTCACCTAGTCATGGAGGAGCACGATGACACGTGTCCTGGTGATCGGGGCGGGGCTCGGCACGATGGTCAAGGGACCGGGGATCACGCTGATGCCGGGAAGGATGCGGTTCGGCAGGGAACCCCGCGAAGCCGCCGCCGAACTCGTTCCCGGCCTGCCCATGCCCCGCAGCGAGAGCTACGTGAGGTGGGTGCTGCTCGTACCGCCGGACCATCCGGCGGCGACCACGCCGGGCCGGGAGGACGCCCGGGAACCGGCACTGGAGTTGATCGACGGCCGGCATCCCGACCTGCAGGACCTGGTCTCGGCGCTGGACGACTACCGGCACGACCTGCTGGAACGCGGGAACGCGGCGGTGGAGGCCGGCAAGCGGGCGATGCACACGTTCGTCCGGGCTGCAGGCGCGCGATGAAGGATTCGCCGCGCACCGTGAGCGAACACGTTCGTTCGGCCGACGGAACCGTGATCGGCTACCGCCGCAGTGGCCACGGACCCGGGCTGATCCTCGTACACGGCGGGATGCTGGCGTCGCAGCACTTCACGAAGCTCGCCGCCGCTCTGTCGACCTCGTTCACCGTCTATGTGCCCGACCGGCGCGGACGTGGGCTGAGCGGCCCTCACGGCGCCGACTTCGGCGTACAGCGGGAGGTCGAAGACCTGCGGGCGCTCGTCACGGCGACCGGCGCGTCGCAGGTCTTCGGCCTGAGCTCCGGCGCGCTCGTCGTCCTGCGTACCGCCCTGGTCACGCCCTCCCTTGAGCGGATCGCCCTGTACGAGCCTCCCTTGTCGATCGGCGGCTCGGTGCCGACGGACTGGCTGGCGCGCTTCGACCGCGAGATCGCTACGGGGAGATCCGTATCCGCGCTGGTCACGGGGATGAAAGGCCTGGACACCGGGCCGTCGTTGTTCACCAGGATCCCCCGCTTCGCCCTCGTGCCGCTCCTGACGATCGGCGCGCGCCTGCAGGGCGACGGATCCCCCGATGAGGTGACGGTCGAGGCGCTCATCCCGACGCTGCGATTCGACATGCAGCTGATCAGGGAGATGGCCGACACGGTAATGGACTACGCGGCGCTCGATGCGCGGGTGCTGCTCCTCGGCGGTACGAAGAGCGCGGCATACCTGCGTCTCGCGCTCCGGAAACTGTCCGAGGTGCTCCCGCGCGCGCGAAGCATCGAGCTGCCGGGGGCCGGGCATTCGGGGCCGGAGGATGACGGAGCCCCGCTCGTCGTGGCCCAGGCTCTACGTGAATTCTTCGGCGCGCGATGACGGGCGGCGGCCATCGCCGGCGCCCCTGACGGCGTTCGCCGCCTGGTGGAGCTGTGCACCAGCCTGACTACGGCGAGCAGCCGGAGCGAGTCCCTGCGAGCAGATAGGCCGGCCCTTCCGCATGGGAGCGCGCCACCTGACGCGACAGCCCTACGATCGGCTCATGCGTGCTGCGCGCCAAGAGGCGCTGGTGATGATCGGATATGCACTGGGCATGGTCGTCACGCCTGTCGTCCGTGATTGGACGAGTGGCCGGATCGGCGGGCGGCTCCTCGACGAGAGCATGCTCATCTGCGCCCTGATGTTCGAGGTCGCGTTCCTCTTCGGCCTCGCCCGGCTCCTTTTCCGAGGGTCACGCCGGCTCGTCCGCGTGGTGGGGCGCCGGCAGGCGCGGAAAGCGGGGTGACTCCCAGTGGCTGAACTCATAGCGGACCTGTTCGTGTCGGTGGACGGCTTCGCCGCGGGCGTGGACGTGGGCGCCTTCTTCGGCTACTCGGGTCCCGGCCTCGACGCCTGGATACGCGAGGCGACCGAGCAGCCGCAGCTGATGCTCATGGGACGCGTCACCTACGAGGCGCTGGCGGCGATCTCGTCCGAGGCCACCGACGAGGCGAGCACCCGGATGAACGACCTGCCGAAGGCCGTCTTCTCCAATACCCTGCGAGAGCCGCTCATCTGGAGGAACACCCGGCTCGTACGCGGCGATCTCGCCGAGCGGATCACGGCGCTCAAGCGGGAGTCGGACGTGCCGCTGCGCTCGATCGGCAGCCTCACGCTGGTGAGAAGCCTGATGGAGCTCGGCTTGGTCGACCGGCTCCGGGTGATGGTCTTCCCCCTCACACTGGGCGGCGACGGCCGGGAGCCCGCCTACGCCGGCTATCCCCGGACCGGGCTGCAGCTGGCCGGCACCAGGGTCCTCGACTCCCGCATCGTCCTGCTCGAATACCGGCCGGGTGCCTCCTCGGGCTAATTGATGTGACTGCGCGCCGAAGCCACGGCAGGATGCCGGGATGACCGACACACGTATCGATCCCCCTGTCGTCGCGGGCGAGCGCGCGATGCTGCGCGCCTGGCTGGACTGGCACCGTGAGACCCTCGCCGTGAAGTGTCAGGGCCTCACCGAGGAGCAGCTGCGGCTACGTTCCGTGCCGCCCTCCAGCATGTCGCTGCTCGGCCTCGTGCGGCACATGGCCGACGTCGAGCGAGCCTGGTTCCGGCGGCGGCTGAACGGCGAGGACCTCGGCGGCATCTACTACAGCGACGACGACCCGGACGGCGAGTTCGACAACGTGGACACCGCGTCCGCCGAGGAGGCCTTCGCGACCTGGCACGCGGAGATCGAGCACGCGCGGGCGGCCGAGGAGGCCTGCGCGGACCTGGACACGACGACGAAGACGGGCCGTCAGGGAGTCCACCACTCGCTGCGGTGGATCATGTGCCACATGATCGAGGAGTACGCCCGCCACAACGGCCACGCCGATCTGCTGCGCGAGCGCATCGACGGGGCGACGGGCGAGTAGCCCCCGGCCCGGAGGGGCCGGGGGGGCGGGCTCAGCCGGACAGGCGGACCGGGTTGACGAGGTCGGCGTAGATGAGAAGGCCGCCCATGACGACCAGCACGGCCGCCATGACGTACGTCAGCGGGAGCGCCTTGGCCACGTCCACGTAACCGGGGACGGGCCTGCGGCGCACCCGCGCGAACGCCCGCTTGACGCCCTCCCACAGCCCGCCGGCGATGTGACCGCCGTCCAGCGGCAGCAGCGGGATCAGGTTGAACATGCCCACGGCGAGGTTCAGCCCGGCGAGCAGGTTGATGAAGATCTCGATTTTGTTCTCGACCGAGAGGTCGGAGGCGGCGATCTCTCCGCCGATGCGGCCCGCCCCGACGATGCCGATCGGCCCGTTCGGGTCGCGCTTCTCGCCCGAGAACGCGGCGTTCCACACGCCGACCATCTTCTTGGGGATGTTGACCATCGCGACGGCGGTGCGCTCGGTCAGGTCCCACATCTGCCCGACGACATAGCCGGGGCCCTTCTTCACGACGACGGTGGTCGGACTCACGCCCAGGAAGCCGACGTTCTTCTCGATCTTGTCGGGGTCGGTCAGCGAGGGCATGTCCTGCGCGATCAAGTCGACCTGGACGTCGGTCCGCTGCCCGCCCCGCTCGATGCCGAGCGTCGTCACCCCCGCGCCGTGCTCCCGGATCAGCTGCTGCGCGGCCTCCCAGTCGGGGACCTGCGCGCCGCCGACGGCGACGATCTGGTCTCCGGGCCGCAGACCGGCCTTGGCGGCGGGCGTCAGCGGATCGCTGTCCTTGCAGTCCCGGTGCCCCGCCTCGGCGGCGGGGATGGCGCACTTGGACACCGAGGACACGACAGGCGTCAGCTCGCGGACGCCGAAGCCCATCATCACGACCGCGAACAGCACGAACGCGAGCACGAAGTTCATCGCCGGGCCGCCGGCCATGATGATGACCTTCTGCCACCAGGGCTTGCGGTAGAAGACCCGGTTCTCGTCGCCCGGCCGGATCTCCTCGGAAGCGACCGCCCGCGCGTTCTCGATCAGGCCCTGCCAGGGACCGGTGGACACGCTGCGCAGCCTGCCGGGCTCGTCGGAGGGGCGCGGCGGCAGCATGCCGATCATGCGAATGTAACCGCCGAGCGGGACCCACTTCACGCCGTACTCGGTCTCGCCCCGCCTGCGTGACCACATTGTGGGCCCGAAGCCGACCATGTACTGGGTCACGCGGACGCCGAAGAGCTTTGCGGGCACGAGGTGCCCGATCTCGTGAAGGGCGATGGAGACCAGCAGACCGACGAAGAGGATCCCGAATCCGGCCACGAAGAGCCAGCTCATCAGCGCGTACCCCCGAATAGGAGAAGGTGCCTTGGCGGACGAAGCACCCTTCGAGCGTAGCCCACCCGCACGAGGGTGAAGACTTTTCCGGTGCCGGTTCGGCTTGCCCGTGTGTGACCGATTGGGGACACTTCGTTGACAGTATGCAATTGGGCGATCACCCTTTGAGAGACGTCCAGAGGGGAGCATCTTGATCCGGATCCTGGTGGCCGAACACCTTCCGTTGGTGCGGCGAGGCCTCGTCGCGTCCCTCGACGGGGAGGACGACCTGCGGGTGGTCGCGGACGTCGGGTCGGGCGAGGACATCGTGCCCGCGGCCCTGGACGTGCGGCCGGACGCCGCCGTCGTCGACGCCGACCTGCCCGGAGTGGACGGGCTCGCGGCGGCCGCGCGGCTGGGAGAGAAGGCGCCACGCTGCCGGGTGATGCTGCTGTCGGCGCAGCCCAGCCCGGGTCACGTCAAGCGGGCCTTCGCGGCGGGCGTCCTCGGCTACCTGAGCATCGAGGTGGCCCCCGAGCATCTCGCCGACGGCATCCGCCGGATGGTCGCCGGACGCCGGGTCGTCGACTCCGAGCTTGCCGTCGCCGCGCTGGAGGCCGCCGACTGCCCGCTGACGCCGAGGGAGCACGACGTGCTGCGGCTCGCGGCGGGGGGCGGGCGCTCGAAGGACATCGCGGCCGAGCTGGGCCTGTCCGTCGGCACCGTGCGCAACCACCTGTCGCGCATCCTCGTCAAGACCGGAGCGCGCAACCGCGTCGACGCCGTGCGGATCGCGACCGACTCCGGCTGGCTGTAGGAAGCTCAGGGGCGCCAGATCAGGACGAGCGCGCAGTCGTCGTTGTGACCGGAGGACATCGACTGCACGAGCTGCCGGGCCTTGTCGCGGAATCCCGACGGGAGCAGCCGCTCGGCCTCGCCGAGCAACCGGTCGAGCCCGGCGTCGATGTCCCGGCCGGGCTGCTCGATCAGCCCGTCGGTGAACAGCATGAGCGCGTCGCCCTTGCGCAGCACCCCGCTGTCGGTCTCGCAGGCGAGGTCGGGCACCACGCCGAGCACGACGCCCTTCGCCGTGGAGACCCGCCACGTGCCCGACCCGGAGTCGAACCGGACCACGGGTGGGTGCCCTGCCGAGGTGATGGTGTACTCCCCGGTGGACAGATCGAGCTCCACGTGGACGGCGGTGACGAACCCCTCGTCGCCGAGCTGGCGATGGAGGTAGGAGTTGCACGCCACGAGGAAGTCGTCCACCGAGCCGAGCAGGCCGCCGAAGGTGCCCGACAGCATGAGCGCGCGGGTTCCCGCGTCCACGCCCTTGCCGGACACGTCGACGACCGCCACCTGGACCCGGTCGCCCTCCCGCATCGAGACGACGAAGTCGCCGCCGAACGACGATCCCCCGGCCTGCTTCAGCACCACCTTGCCGCCCCAGTCCTTGGGCAGCGGCGGCAGCTCGCTCTGCCGCTTGAGCCGGTCGCGCAGCTCCAGCAGCATCGCGTCCCCACGCAGGCCCTGAACGCCGAGCTTGCCGCGGGTGCGGGCCATCGTCCAGGCCAGCGCGGCGGTGAAGGCCATCGTGATGAGCAGCCCCGGCCCGACGCTGAGCACTCCCCTGACCGGTCCCATGTACGTCAGGGCCGCCACGACCGCGCACAGCAGGAGCGCGAGACTGCGCAACCGGAGCTGGAGGCCGCCGATCAGCGTGAAGAGGATCAGCAGCGAGGGCGAGAACCAGTACGCCGACACGTCCGCGTCGAGCACGGCGACCACGACGGTGAGCATGACGAGAGCGACCAGGAGGTAGCGGTCCTTCGACCAAACCTTCCGAACAAAACGGACCAACGGCACCAGAAGTGGCACACGCGCCAGGAGCGCGCGCAGCCGAGGAGGGATCAGCGGCGCCGGACGGGAATTCATGATGGCCTCGACTGTATCCGGACATCCCAGGTGGCGGTACCTGCTTGACCAACGTCTAGATCATCCGGCACGGATATTGGGTCGCCTCACGCCGCGGCCCGCTTCTACGGTGCTCTGATGAGCATCACCGTTCGCCCCATCGAGGAATCCGAGTGGCCGGCCTTCGTCGCCGTCGACTACGAGGCGTTCAGCGGCACCTACCCCCTGGAGATGGCCGACCGCTGGCGCGAGGTCCTGGAGCTCGACCGCCTGCTGTCCGCCTTGGACGGTGATCTGATGGTCGGCTGCGCCGGCGCCCTGTCCTTCGAGATGACGGTCCCCGGCGGGCCGATCCCCGTGGCCGGCGTCACGTCGGTGGGCGTGCTCCCCTCGCATCGCCGCCGCGGCGTGCTGACCGCGCTCATGACCCGGCAGCTGCACGACCTGCACGAGAATGGGCGTGAGGCCGTCGCCGCGCTCTACGCCAGCGAGGCGGGCATCTACGGACGCTTCGGGTACGGCAGGGCCGCCGACACCTTGTCCTTCCGCATCCCCACCCACCGGTCGGCCTTCACGCGCTCGGCCCCCGCCGACCCCGCGCTGCGCCTGCGCACGGCCACCCCGGCGGACGCGCTGCCCGCCCTTCAGCGGGTCTACGACGCCGTACGGCCCGGCCGTCCCGGCATGTACGCGAGGTCCGACGGGTTCTGGCGGACCGAGGTCGTCCCGGACACCGAGCACGACCGTGGCGGGATGGGCCCGCTGCGCTGCCTCATCGCCGAGGATTCGACGGGAGCGCGCGGCTACGCGCTGTTCCGGGCGAAGGCCGACTGGAACGAGCACGCCGTGCCGGAAGGGGAGGTCCGGCTCCTGGAGCTGATGGCCGCCGATCCCGCGGCGTACGCGCTGGTCTGGCGCGGCGTCCTCGACCGGGACCTGTGCTCTGTCGTCCATGCCGGGCGGCGGCCGGTGGACGACCCGATCATGCACCTGCTGGCCGAACCCCGCCAGCTCAACGCGATCTGGTTCGACGACCTGTGGATCCGCCTGGTGGACGTGGACCGGGCCCTGTCCGCCCGCGCGTACGCGGCCCCCGCCGACCTGGTCCTGGAGATCGTGGACGAGTCCTGCCCGTGGAACGCCGGCCGCCGGCGCCTCGTCACCGGCAAGGCGTCCTGCGAGCCGACGGACGCGCCCGCCGACCTCACGCTGCCGGTCGACGTGCTGGGCGCGGCGTACCTCGGCGGGCGGCCCCTGCGCGCGGCGGCGGACGCCGGGCTGGTGCGGGAGCACCGGCCGGGGGCCCTGAGCGAGCTGTCGGCCGCCATGGCGTGGGACCCGGCCCCCTGGGGCTGCCGGGTGTTCTGATCGGCGCACGGCTGCCGCTACGCGCACCCGTGGAACCGCGCAGCCTTGGGAGAGCGCGGTCTCGGGAGCGCGCGGCCTTCTGGCCGCGTAGGCTTCGGGCCGCGTAGGCTTCTGGACATGGCGCTGCAGAGTTTGCAGATCACCGCGATCACGGCCATGCGGGCCCGTGACGTGTCCCGGCCGACGACCGAGCAGCAGGAGGCCGCCGATCAGCGGCCGCTGCGCGACGAGACGCCCCGGCGGGAGCCCCGCCGGGGCCGGGACAGGGACGGGGCCCGCTAGAGGTACGTCAGAGGCACTCAGGCGGGCAGCGGCGGCAGTTCGCCGGTGGTCTCGTAGTCGGCCAGCTGGCGGATCCGCCGGGCGTGTCGCTCGGCCCCCGAGAACGGCGTGGCCAGGAAGAGCGCGACGAACCTGGCGGCCTCCTCCGGCGTGTGCTGCCGGGCGCCCAGACTGATCACGTTGGCGTCGTTGTGCTCGCGGGCCAGCTTCGCCGTCTCCTCGTTCCAGGCGAGGGCCGCACGCACCCCCCGCACCTTGTTGGCGGCGATCTGCTCGCCGTTCCCCGAGCCGCCGATCACCACCCCGAGGCTGCCCGCGTCGCCGGCCACGCCCTGCGCGGCGCGCAGCACGAACGGCGGGTAGTCGTCCTCCGCGTCGTAGACGTGGGGACCGCAGTCCTCCACGTCGTGGCCCTGCTCCTTGAGCCAGGAGACAAGATGATTCTTCAGCTCGTAGCCGGCATGGTCGGCACCGATGTAGACACGCACGCCACAAGTTTCCCAGAAAGGCTCTGGCGGGGACGACCCCGGGCTCCACTAGAGTAATGGCCGATATGGGCCTGCGTCCCTTACACCCTCCGGCCTGACAGGAGTGTCATGCACGAGCTTCGGTATGTCGGCGACCCGGTCCTGCGTACCCCCGCCGAACCCGTGACGGACTTCGACCGCGAGCTGCGCCGGCTGATCGACGAGATGTTCGCGGTCATGTACCAGGCCGACGGCGTCGGGCTCGCGGGGCCGCAGATCGGCGTGGGCCGGCGGCTGTTCGTCTACGACATCAGCAACCGCAAGGGCCACGTGATCAACCCGGAGCTGACGATCGACGACACCGAGCAGGTCGTCGAGGAGGAGGGCTGCCTGTCGGTGCCCGGCAAGGAGACCGGCAAGCCGCTGTACGCCCCGACCCCCCGCGCCGCCGGGGTCACCCTGCGCGGCGTCGACAAGCTCGGCCGGCCCGTCGCCGTCAAGGCCCGGGGCATGCTCGCCCGGTGCTTCCAGCACGAGTTCGACCACCTCGAGGGCACGCTGTACGTCGACCGGCTGGGCAAGGACGACCGCCGCAAGATCCTCCTGCAGGCGCCCTGACGTCCTACAGCTGGATGGCCTTGATCTCCAGGAACTCCTCCAGGCCGAACTCGCCGAGCTCGCGGCCGATCCCGGAGTGCTTGTAGCCGCCGAACGGCGCCATCGTGTTGAACCGGCCGCCGTTGACGGCGACCTGCCCGGTGCGCAGGCGGCGCGCGACCGCGAGCGCCCTGCCCTCGCTGCCCGCCCACACGGCTCCCGACAGCCCGTACGGCGTGCCGTTGGCGATCTCGACGGCCTCGTTCTCCGACGAGAACGGGATGATCGACAGCACCGGGCCGAAGATCTCCTCCTGCTCGATCGCCATGCCGGGCGAGACGCCCGCGAAGATCGCGGGCTCGACGTAGTAGCCGCGTTCCATGGGGTTGTCGGTCCCGCCGAGCACGAGGCGGGCACCCTCCTCCTGGCCGCGGTTGATGTACCTGACGACCCGGTCGCGCTGGGCGGCGGACACCAGGGGCCCGAGGCGGGTGCCCTCGGCGAACGGATCGCCGGGGACGTAGGCGCCGGCCGCCTCCACGGCGAGCCGCACGGCGTCGTCGTACTGGTCCCAGTGGACGAGCATCCGGGTCAGCGCCGAACAGGTCTGGCCCGAGTTGAGGTAGGCGCCCGCGACGCCGTTCCTGACCGCCTTCTCCAGGTCGGCGTCGGGGAGGATGATGTTCGCCGACTTGCCGCCCAACTCCAGGGCCACCCGCTTGACGGTCTCCGCCGCGAGGGCCGCGACCCGGCGACCGGCCCTGGTGGACCCGGTGAACGAGACCATGTCCACGTCCGGGTGGGCGGCGATGGCCTCGCCGACCACCGGCCCGTGGCCGCTGACCATGTTGAACACGCCGGGCGGCAGCCCGATCTCGTGGAAGATGTCGGCCAGCGCGTACGCCGCGAGCGGCGCGACCTCGCTCGGCTTGAGCACGACGGTGCAGCCGGCCGCGAGGGCCGGAGCCACCTTGCACACCACCTGGTGGAGCGGGTAGTTCCACGGCGTGATCGCGCCGACCACGCCGACGGGCTCCCGCACGACGAGCGAGTTGCCCGTGCGGCCGCCGTCGAACTCGTACCGCTTGGCGAGGTCGGCGTAGGAGGCCAGCACCTCGGCGGGCATCAGCGTCTGCACCTTCAGCGCGAGCGTGAGCGGGGCGCCCATGTCGGTGGCGATCGTGGCCGCGATCTCCTTGGCGCGCTCCTGCAGCAGCCCGGCCGCCGCCCCCAGGAACGCGGCGCGTTCCGCCGGTTCCAGGGCCGACCACGACGGGAAGGCGGCACGGGCGGCGGCGACGGCGGCCTCGACGTCGGCGGGTGCCCCGGCGGGCACCCGGTCCACGACCTCCTCGGTCGCGGGGTTGACGACGTCGACGGCCTCGCGGGAGGAGGACGGGGCCCAGGCTCCGTTCACGTAGAGGTGACGCATGTCACTCATCCTTGCGCCTCGGTTGTCAGATGGCGAGCCCTCCGGCAGAAACCTTTCCGGTGGATTCACGCGAGGTGAAGGAGCCTGTGAAGATCTCAGGTGAAGATCGGGTCGCGGGTCCTCGACCTCTTCAGCTCGAAGAAGCCGTCGGTGCCGGCGACGAGCAGGACGCCGTCCCACAGGCGCGCGGCGGCCTCGCCCCTGGGGATGGGCGAGACGACGGGGCCGAAGAACGCCGCGCCCTCGACGGCGATGACCGGTGTGCCGACCTCCTGGCCGACCAGGTCGATGCCCTCGCCGTGCGAGCGCCGGATCTCCTCGTCGTACTCCTCCGAGTCGTGCGCGGCAACCAGCGCCGGGTCGAGCCCGGCGGCGGTGAGGGCCTCGGCGATCGTGTCCCGGCCGCGCTCGCGCCCCTCGTCGTGGAAGCGCCTGCCGATCTCGGTGTAGAGGTCGCCGAGGACCTGCTCGCCGTACTTGTCCGCGGCGGCGGCCAGCACCCGCACGGCGCCGAGTGTCTGCTTGATCCGATCGCGGTAGTCGGCGGGGATGTCCTTGTCCTCGTTCAGCACCGCCAGGCTCATGATGTGCCAGCGCACGTCGATCGGACGCAGCGCGCCCACCTCGTGGATCCAGCGCGAAGTGATCCACGCCCAGGGGCAGGCGGGGTCGAACCAGAAATCGACAAGCTTTCGGTCGGACACTGTGACACCCTCTCGTACGGACTATGGTTCCCTCGGTCGTCAACCCGGGCAGGAAATCTCCTATTCCAGGTAGGAGCGATCTCGAATCCGCCTTGTCGCCGCGGCGTGGCAGGATTCATGCAATCCCTGGCGCGACGGGGCGGCGGGGATCGGGGGCGTTGACCATGCGATGAGGAGCGGGTGTGGCAGGGAATCTGACACGGGACGAGGCTCGGGAGCGTGCTCGGTTGCTCTCCGTTCAGTCCTACCAGGTCGAACTCGACCTGACCGAGGGCGAGGAGCGGTTCGAGAGCATCACGACGGTCCACTTCACGTCGGACCGTGAGGGGGCGGACACGTTCATCGACCTCCACGGCGCGCACGTGCGGAAGGTCGTGCTCAACGGCAGGGAGCTGGACATCAGCACCTACGACGCCGAGAAGGGCCGCATCCCTCTGCCGGGGCTCGCCGGGCACAACGAGCTGCGCGTGGACGCCGACTGCTCCTACATGCGCACGGGCGAGGGCCTGCACCGCTTCGTCGACCCCGTGGACCAGCAGGTCTACCTGCACAGCCAGTTCGAGACGGCCGACGCGCACCGCATGTACGCCTGCTTCGACCAGCCGGACCTCAAGGCGACCTTCGAGCTGACCGTCCTCGCCCCCGGCGACTGGGAGGTGGTGTCCAACGCCGCCCCCGACGTGGTCGAGTCGCTGGAGGAGCACCACGGGCGGCACGGCACGCTGCAGGCCGCCAAGCGCTGGCACTTCCCGCCGACTCCCGTCATGTCGACGTACATCACGGCCCTCATCGCCGGGCCGTACGCGGTGGTGCGCGACGAGCACGACGGGATCCCGCTCGGGATCTACGTGCGCCGCTCGCTCGCGCAGTACCTCGACCCCGAGAACATCTTCGAGGTCACCAAGCAGGGCTTCGACTTCTTCCACCGCGTCTTCGGCCTGCGCTACCCCTTCGGGAAGTACGACCAGCTGTTCGTGCCGGAGTTCAACGCGGGCGCCATGGAGAACGCGGGCGCGGTGACGTTCCTGGAGGACTACGTCTTCCGCTCGCGCGTGACCGACGCGCTGATCGAGCGCCGCGCGGAGACGATCCTGCACGAGATGGCGCACATGTGGTTCGGCGACCTCGTCACCATGCGCTGGTGGGACGACCTGTGGCTGAACGAGTCGTTCGCCACCTACATGTCCGTGCTGTGCCAGGCCGAGGCCACCCGGTGGGGCCAGGGCGCGTGGACGACCTTCGCCAACGTCGAGAAGGCCTGGGCCTACCGGCAGGACCAGCTGCCCTCCACCCACCCCATCGCCGCGGACATCCCGGACATGCAGGCCGTCGAGGTCAACTTCGACGGCATCACGTACGCCAAGGGCGCCTCGGTGCTCAAGCAGCTCGTCGCGTACGTGGGGCTCGACAACTTCCTCGCCGGGGTGCGCGACTACTTCAACGAGCACGCCTGGAAGAACACCACCCTGCAGGACCTGCTGTCGGCGCTGGAGCGCACCTCCGGGCGCGACCTGTCGTCCTGGTCGAAGGAGTGGCTGGAGACCTCGGGCGTCAACACGCTGCGGCCGTCGTTCACCACCGACGGCGAGGGCCGGTTCCTGAGCTTCGACGTGCTGCAGGAGGCCACGCAGGAGCACCCGACGCTGCGCTCGCACCGGGTGGCCATCGGCCTGTACTCCCTGCGCGACGGCGTGCTGACCAGGACCAAGCGGGTCGAGCTCGACGTCGTCGGCGCGCGTACGGCCGTGCCCGAGCTGGTCGGCGAGGTCCAGCCCGACCTGGTATTGATCAACGACGACGACCTCACCTACGCCAAGGTCCGGCTCGACGAGCGGTCGCTGCACACCCTCGTCGGCGGCGGGATCACCGCGTTCACCGAGTCGCTGCCCCGCGCGCTGTGCTGGTCGGCCGCCTGGGACATGACGCGGGACGCCGAGATGGCCACCCGCGACTACGTCAAGCTCGTGGTCTCCGGCATCGACGCGGTGCGCGACATCACCGTCCTGCAGACCGTGCTGCGCCAGGCCCGCCAGGCCGTGCAGCAGTACGCCGACCCCGCGTGGCGGGCCACCGGCCTGGCCGAGCTGGCCGGCGCGCTGCGCCGCCTCGTCGCGGCGGCCGAGCCGGGCTCGGACCACCAGCTCGCGTACGTCAACGCCCTCGCGGCGACCGCCACCTCGTCCGAGGACCTGGCGTTCCTCAAGGGCGTGCTCGACGGCACCGAGGCGCCCGAGGGCCTGGCCGTCGACGCCGACCTGCGCTGGACGCTCATCCAGTCGCTCGTGTCCGGCGGCGTCCTCGGCGCGGCCGACATCGACGCCGAGCTGGCCAGGGACGCCACGGCGACCGGCGAGCGCTCGGCGGCCACCAGCCGGGCCTCGATCCCGACCCCGGAGGCCAAGGCCGAGACCTGGGCGACGATCGTGGGAGGGAAGCTGAGCGGCGCGCTGCTGCGCGCCACGATCCTCGGCTTCGTGGACCCGCAGCACCCCGAGCTGCTGGAGCCGTACGGCGACCGGTACTTCGAGGAGATCGGGCGGATCTGGAGCGAGTGGACCTCCGACATGGCGCAGAACTTCGCCATCGGCTGCTACCCCGCGCTGCTGATCCGTCCGGAGACCGTGGCCCGCACACAGGACCACATCACCGAGACACAGCCGCCACACGGGCTGCGGCGCCTGCTGCTCGAGGGCGCCGACGGCGTCAGCCGAGCACTGCGCGCCCGAGCCCGAGACGCCTCCGCGTGATCTTGTAGTTTGTCGCAGAGGACCCCGCCGAGCTGCCCTGTCAACCTTGGTGATCTTGCTTGATTCGGCGGGTCCCCTCCTCCACCAGCATGAAGACAGTCCGTGATCTTGCGGCCGGGCGAATCGGGTGCAAGATCACGGACTTTTGTCGTACGGCGCGAGCTTCGCGGATCACCCGGCGGCGCCGAGCACTGCAAGATCACGACGGGGTAGTGGGGGCAAGTGGGGTGCAAGGGCGGTGCAAGGCACCGGCGGTGCGATGGGCGCACCGGGGCCGTTCACAAGGCGGGCGGTCCGGGGCTACCGTCCGTGCAGGAGGCCCGTGATCGCCATGATCCCCATGCTCGTCGTCCTCGCCGTCGTGGCCGTCCTCGTCGCGACGCTCGTGTCCGCCTACAACCGCCTCGTACGCGCCCGCAACGCCGTCGACAACGCCTGGGCGCAGATCGACGTGCAGCTCAGGCGCCGCTACGACCTGATCCCCAACCTCGTGGAGACCGTCAAGGGCTACGCCGCCCACGAGCGGGCCACGCTGGAGGCCGTCGTCACGGCGCGCTCTCAGGCCATCGGCGCCCGCGGCCCCGAAGAGCGGGCGGCGGCCGAGAACATGCTGTCCGGCGCGCTGAAGAGCCTGTTCGCGGTGACCGAGGCCTACCCCGACCTCAAGGCGAGTGCCGGCTTCGCCGAGCTCCAGGAGGAGCTGGCCGCCACGGAGAACCGGATCGCCTACTCCCGGCAGTACTACAACGACGCCGTCCTGACCTACAACAACGCCATCCAGACGGTGCCCGCCAACCTCGTGGCGGGCATGACCGGCTTCACGGCCCGCGAGTATTTCCAGGCGCCCGGCGAGGTGCGCGGCCCCGTCCAGGTCGGGTTCTGACATGGCTCTCTGGATGGCCGCGGCGGCGGCGACCGGCCTGTGGCTGCTGCTCCTGCTCGCGCTCGCCGTGGCGACGAGAAACCCGGGCGTCGAGCCGGGGCCGGCCACCGGGGCGCTCGCCGGGCAGTCCCCCGCGGTGGTCGACCTGATCACCGGCGACTGGCGGCTGTGCGACGAGGCGGCCTCGGCCACCCTGCTCGACCTGGCCGCCAGGGGCGTCGTGGCCGTCGAGGAGATCGGCCCCGAGCTGTCCCTCGTACGGCTGCGTGGGCGGCCGGGCGGCCTGAGGCCGTACGAGCGGCTCGTCTACGACCACGTGCGCTCGCTGGCCGTCGACGGCGCGGTGGCGACGGGAGCGCTGGCCGAGGGCTCGCGCGACCTGCGCCGGTGGTGGAAGAGCTTCCGCAGGAAGGTCATCGTCGAGGCGCGGGAGCAGGGCCTGTCCCGGCCGCGCTGGAGCCGGGCGCACGCGCTGCTCCTCGGCGCGGCGGCGTCGGTCCCCGCCGTGGCTATCGGCATCGCGGTCGGCGCGGGCGACGCCGGTGCGGACCACGACGGCGGGCCCGGTGCGGCGATCCTGTCCTTCGCCCTTCTCGTGGCGTTGATGGACAGGCTGAACGGGGAGCGCGGCACGGCCGAGGGGGCCGCGGCCGCCGCGCACTGGCTCGGCGTCCGCGAGCACCTGCGGGCGACCGGACGGTTCGCCGAGCAGCCCGCCGCCTCGGTCACGATCTGGGGCCGCCACCTCGCGTACGCCGCCGCGCTCGGGCTCGCGCCGCGGGCCGTCGGGAACCTTCCGGTCAGCACCCCCGCCGACGACAGCCGGGCCTGGTCCGACCACGGCGGGATGTGGCACGTCGTGAACGTCCGCTACCCCTCACGGCTGCTGTGGGGCCGGCCGCCGGGGGCGACGATCCTGCGGGGTCTCGCGGCCGGCTGGTTCGCCGGGTTCTCCACCTGGATCCTCCTGGTGGTCGCCGCCGCGTTCGGCCTGTGGCCGGACGGGCTGGTCCTGCCCGCCGCCCTCGCCGTGGGCCTGGCGGTCGCCGGCCTGCCGGTCGTCTATGCGATCGGCGACCTCGGCGGCGCGGCGGCCGTCGAGGGCCGGATCGTCCGGCTGCGCCGCTTCCGGGACGGCAGCAAGGCCGACGACACCGCCAAATGGACGTACTGGTGCGCGATCGACGAGGGGAACTCCCGCGAGGTCAGGGCGATGTGCCTGAGCGAGGAGATGTGGCGTCCCCTGCGGGAGGGCGACACGGTGCGGGCCACGGCGGGGCGCAGGCTCGGCTGGATCAGGCGGATCGACGTGATCGAGGACTCCCGGCTGCGGGCCTCTTACGACGACAGCGGCGAGCACCTGGTGGACGCGCCGGAGAACCTCGGCGAGGTGCGCGTCCTGCCCGACCGCCCCGCTCGCGCGTCCCGGGCCGACGACGGCGGGGCGGATGACCGCCGGCGCCCTGAGTAAGGTCGTCGGGTGCACTCAGCCCACGACCTGTTGATCGCCCTGGCCGGGAGGTACTCGTTCGGCGACGTCGGCGCGCTCGCGCCGGCCGTGCTCGGGGAGGGAGGGCGGGCGGCCCTGGTCGCGTCGGTCTGCGAGTTCGGCCAGCGGCTGCTCACGCTCGACGCGGAGGACTTCCACACCGAGCTCGACGCCCAGACGGTGCCGGCCGACCTGCGCAGACGCGCCCGCGCGTGCCACATGCCGCAGACGCCGAGGGAGCAGCCGCGCGGCGCGCTCGACTCGCTGCGGCCGGCGTACGCGCTGCTCCTCGAGGTCGTGGAGGCCCGCTGGCGGCGGCGCGAGCTCAGCTCGATGATCGCGGCCGTGCACATCTGCAGCGAGTATCTTCCGCTGCTCGCCTTCGAGCCCGCGCTCGGCCACGCGGGCGACCCGGCCCGCTGGCCGGAGGGCCTGCGCGCTCCCGGCAGCCGGTTCGGGGTCATGCCCGACCGGGAGTGCGACCACACCCGGGCGGAGCGGTCGGCGGCCGAGCGGACGCTGCGCGTGGCCGTGGAGCCGCCCGCGGGCTGGCGGGCCTACTTCGATCGGCAGCACAGCCAGGTGGCGGGGGCGCTCGCCACCTGCGCGGGCCGGTGCCGCACCCCCTGCCCCGCCCTCGACTGGGTGCCGGACCTCGACGACCTGTCCGCCCGCTGCCGGATCGCGCTGACGTTCGCCGAGACCCCGCTCGTACGGCTGCGCCACGCGGCCCCGGTCGGCCACGGCTTCGGCGTGCCGTCGCCGGAGGAGGTGCTGGAGGCGTGGGAGCGCAGCCGCGCCGCGCTGGCCAAGCACGAGGCGGCCGCCGGGGTCACCGCCGACGACGGCTTCCCGTTGCCGGGGCTTCCCACCCTGTTCTCCGCCGTGGCCGCGGCGCCGGTGCGGCCGGCCACGCTGCTCGCCGACGTCTCCGCGTACGTCGTCGAACTGCTGCGGGGGTGACGTGCTCCCAGCCTCCGGCCGTCACCAGACCGGCGGCCTGCGATCCCCCCAGAAACCGCCGACCGACGCCTCCACCTGGGCCGACAGAGAGATGAGCGTCCCCTCGTCGCCGTACCTGCCGGCCAGCATGACGCCGATGGGGAGGCTGTCGGCCGTCCAGTGGAGCGGGAGGTTCACGGCGGGCTGGCCGCTCACGTTGTAGATGGCCGCGAAGGGTGCGAAGCGCATCATCCGCTCGAACGTCTCCTCGGGCGACTCCACGTCCTCGAACCAGCCCACGGGCACGGGCGGCTGGGTGACGGTCGGCGAGAGCACCGCGTCGTAGGCGTCGGTCACCAGCAGCGCGAAGCGGGTGGCGAGCTGGAGCGTCGACTGCGCCTGGAGGAACTCGGGGGCCGAGATCGCGTGGCCGCGCTCGCGCAGCCACGCGGTGAGCGGGCGCAGCTTCGGCTCCAGTCCCTCCGCCACGGGGTGCATGCAGGAGAAGCTGAACCACATCTTGACGAACTCGGGCACCACGTCCGGGCCGAACGGCGGCGAGATCTCCTCCACCTCGTGGCCGAGCGACTCCAGCAGCGCCGAGGCGCTCTCGTACGCCGCCAGCACGTCGGGGTGGACCTCCGCGCCGGGCACGGCGGGCGTGGCGAACCTGGCGATCCGCAGGCGCCCCGGGTCCCGCCCGACGTAGGCCGAGAACGACCCGAGCCCCGGCGCGGGAGCGTGGTAGAGGTCCCCGGGGTTGTTGTGGGCCATGACGTCCAGCAGCGCCGCGGCGTCGGCGACGTTCCTGGCCAGCGGCCCGTTGGTCGACAGCCCCGCGAGGTCGGGCATGATCGGGGCCGCGGATATGCGGCCGCGGCTCGGCTTGATGCCGTACAGGCCGCAGACGGAGGCGGGGATGCGGATCGAGCCCGCGCCGTCGCTGCCCTGCGCGGCGGGCGCGAGACCGGCCGCGACGGCGGCCCCCGCTCCCCCGCTCGACCCGCCGGCCGACCGCGCGGTGTCCCACGGCGTGCGGGTCGGCTCGTGCAGGTAGGTCTCGGTGTAGCAGGGCATGCCGAACTCCGGGGTGCTGGTCTTGCCCAGCATGACCGTGCCGGCGTCCCGCAGGCGCTCGACCACGCTGTCGTCCGCGGGCGCGACGAACCCTTCGTACGTGGCCGAGCCGAAGTAGACCGGCACGTCCTTGACGAAGTTGAGGTCCTTGATCGGGATCGGCACGCCCAGCAGCGGGGGCAGTTCCTCGGCGCCACCGGCGGCCAGCCGGGCCTCCTGCTCGCGCGCCTGGGCCAGGGCCCGGTCGGCGGTCACCGTGACGAACGCCCCCAGGCCGGGATCGAGCCGCTCGATGCGCTCCAGGTAATGCTCGGTGATCTGGACAGGAGAAAGTTCACCCGTACGTACGGCTGCCGCCTGCTCAAGAGCGGTAAGATCGTGAATGTGCGCCACGCTACCGAACGGTAGGCCCCCGGGCCGCGGATATCTAGAGAAGATACCCGCACTTCCGCGCAACGAATCGGCTCAAGCAGGCCACAAAAGTATGAACCATCCAACACTAGGCAAGCCGCTGACGGCTCAACTACCGTGAGTGATGTGGATACCGGTCTAGCGCCAGAAGACGGTCACGATACGTCACCTATCTGGGTGGGTGACCAATCGTCAGAGCAGGCGGAACGCCCTTCGGCGCCACCTGAGGCGCCGGCGTCTCCCACGTATGCGCCGGTCGAGCGCACGTCGCTGATCAGCCTGTGGCAGGACACCCGATATCGCCACCTGCGCCGCCGGGCCGTGATCGCGGTCGCGGCGGGTGTGGTGTTCGGCGTGCTCTTCACCAGCTGGCGGCTCGGGCTCACCGCGGCCATCCTCGCGTGCGTCGCCGACGCCGTCTACCGGGCGAGGACGGTCTCCACCATCCCCGCGTGGCGGCGCGCCTCCGCCGCGGAGCGTCAGACGGAGGCCCAGCTCAAGAAGCTGGAGCGCAACGGCTACAAGACGCTGCACGCCCGGGCCATCCCCGGTAGCGAGGCGCAGATCGACCACCTGGTGGTCGGGCCCACCGGCGTGTACGCGGTGGACTCGGAGAAGTGGGACAAACGGCTGCCCGTACGGGTCCAGTCGCACCGCAAGCTCTTCCACGGCCCGTTCAACCAGAAGCCGCGGCTCGACGAGGCCCGGTGGGAGGCGGCGCAGGCCAGCGACCTGATCAGCAAGGCGCTCGGCCGGGAGATCACCGTGGTGCCGTCCCTGGCCATCTACGGGCCGCCGATCCCGTGGCGCATCCTCAACATCCGTGAGGTGGACGTCTTCTCCGGAGGGCTGGTGCGCAAGTGGATCACCAAGCGGGAGAGATCGCTCACCACCGCGGAGATCGACGCGATCTACCAGGCCGCCGCACGCGTGCTGCCCGCGCGGTATCCCGAGTAGAGCGGTTTCCCGGGTAGACACGTCCCGACTCGTGGACAGCGGGTCTCGGCAGCCGGGCAGTGGTCGTACCATTTGAAGACTCAGTTGTCTCCGGATGGGGGTCCCTCGATGCCCGCTCTCAGGTCCCGCACTGTCACTCACGGCAGGAACATGGCCGGCGCCCGCGCGCTGCTCAGGGCCACGGGCGTAGCGGGCAGCGACCTCGGCAAGCCGATCGTGGCGATCGCCAACAGCTTCACCCAGTTCGTGCCCGGCCACGTGCACCTGCGCGAGGTCGCCGATGTGGTGGCCGGCGCGGTCCGCGAGGCGGGCGCCATTCCGCGCGAGTTCAACACGATCGCCGTCGACGACGGCATCGCGATGGGCCACGGCGGCATGCTCTACTCGCTGCCGTCCCGCGAGCTGATCGCCGACGCGGTCGAGTACATGGTCAACGCCCACTGCGCCGACGCGCTGGTCTGCGTCTCCAACTGCGACAAGATCACGCCCGGGATGCTGCTCGCCGCCTTCCGGCTCAACATTCCCACGATCTTCGTGTCCGGCGGTCCGATGGAGGCCGGCAAGGTCCCCGGCCGCAAGCTCGACCTGATCGACCCGATGATCGCCTCCGCCGACGCGAGCGTGTCGGACGCCGAGCTCCTGGAGATGGAGGAGAACGCCTGCCCGACCTGCGGGTCCTGCAGCGGCATGTTCACCGCCAACTCCATGAACTGCCTCGCCGAGGCGATCGGCCTGGCCCTGCCCGGCAACGGCACCACGCTGGCGACCCACAAGGCCCGCAAGACCCTGTTCGAGAACGCCGGACGGCAGATCGTCGACCTCGCCCGGCGCTACTACGAGGACGACGACGAGGCGGTCCTGCCGAGGAGCATCGCCACCCGTGAGGCGTTCGAGAACGCCATGGCGCTCGACGTCGCCATGGGCGGATCGACCAACACGATCCTCCACATCCTGGCCGCCGCCCGCGAGGCGGGCGTCGACTTCGGGCTGAAGGAGATCAACGAGCTGTCGCTGCGGGTGCCCTGCCTCTGCAAGGTCGCCCCTGCCACGATGAAGTACCACGTCGAGGACGTGCACCGGGCGGGCGGCATCCCCGGCATCCTTGGCGAGCTGGACCGGGCCGGCCTGCTCCACCGCGACCTGCCGACCGTCCACTCCGCCTCCATCGCGGAGTACATCGCCAAGTGGGACCCGCAGTCCCCCCAGGTCACCGACGAGGCGCTGGAGCTGTGGCACGCCGCCCCCGGCAACGTGCGCACCGTGAAGGCCTACTCGCAGGACGCCCGCTGGGAGTCGCTCGACCTCGACCGCGCCGAGGGCTGCATCCGCGACCTCGACCACGCGTACACCAAGGACGGCGGCCTCGCCATCCTGTACGGGAACATCGCGCAGGACGGTTGTGTGGTCAAGACGGCCGGTGTGGACGAGTCGATCTGGCGCTTCTCGGGTCCGGCGGTCGTGTTCGAGTCGCAGGAGGAGGCCTCCGAGGGCATCCTCGGCGGCAAGGTCAAGGCCGGCGACGTGGTCGTCATCCGCTACGAGGGCCCCAAGGGCGGCCCGGGCATGCAGGAGATGCTCTACCCGACGAGCTTCCTCAAGGGCAAGGGCCTGGGCAAGGCGTGCGCGCTGATCACCGACGGCCGCTTCTCGGGCGGCACCTCGGGCCTGTCCATCGGTCATGCCTCCCCGGAGGCCGCCGAGGGCGGCGCGATGGCCCTGATCGAGGACGGCGACATCATCGAGATCGACATCCCCGGCCGCTCCATCGAGCTCAAGGTGGCCGAGGACGTGCTGGCCGCCCGCCGCGAGCGGCTCCTGGCCGACCTCGGCGGCTACCGGCCGCGCGACCGGCAGCGCCCGGTGTCGGCCGCCCTGCAGGCGTACGCCGCGCTGACCACGTCGGCCTCGACCGGCGCGTCCCGCGACCTGTCCCAGCTCTCCCGCTAGATCGTGTGGGGCCGCCTCGCCGGAGGCGGCCCCGCATTCTCCTGCCGGTCAGCTGTAGGAAACCGACTGCACGCTGCAGTTCGTCATCCACGGGCCGGGATAGACCGGAGCCGTCGTGCAGCCCCAGGTGGCCGTCACGGTAGTCGTTCCCGCGGGGATGCTGACGCTGCCGGCGGAGCCGGCGAAGTCGTACATATGGCCCTCGCTGCATATGGCGGAGACGCTGACGGCCGTCGTCCCACTGGCCAGCGTCTTCGTGAACTGCCACGCGTGCGTGGCCGGGACCGCGACCATGCTGGAGTAGGGCACCCCTACGACGGAGATGGGGTACCAGTCTCTGGTGTCCCCGAAGCTGTTGTAGTTGAGGCAGTCCACCGTGGCGTTCAGTGTGACGGTGTCGGCCATGGCGGGGCTGGGCGCGAGCGCGAGGCTCAGCACGCCGGTGGTCACGAGCGCCGCACCGAGCGCGAGCACTCTCCGGGCTGGATTCGCAGCGAACATTGCTGTCCCTTCTCCCTCATTTCAATTCAGTCACAACGAATGCACCACCTCCCACAGGAACGGTCAATCACCCGCGTTTTCGGCAGGCCGTAACGTCGCACCGGCGGAAAGGGCGCCCAGCCGATGACCCGAAACGCAATACCGGCCGACCAAGCAGCCGAAATCCACTATGCAGCGGTGATTGCGGATAATTTAGGAGCGATTTGGCGAAATGTTTCGAACGCTCGACTTATCGTGATTTCCGGGTGGAGCCCGGTCCGTGAAAGTTTCAGGGTGTCAGCCGTCCGCGGCGGCCGAGAAGCGGTCCATCCGCATGGCGCGGCTCACGGCCCGTCGCCGGTGCGAGCCGCGCACAGGCGGTGAGCGGGTCGCCGCCGCTCCGGTCTTCGCCACCGCCGGTGTCCATGGGGACCGTGGCCGTACGGCTCGACGGGCGGGCACACGCCGGAGTGGCTACAGTGGCGGGCATCGACGCGACGACCGGTTTCCCGCGTCGGCGGTCAGGCGTCCCGGACAGGAAACGGTGACCAGGAGGACAGGCCAACGTATCGCCTTTCCCGAGCACGCGTTCGGAAAAATGTCAGTCCTCGTCGCTATTGTCGAGATATGGCCAACGTCATTCGGCACTCGCTGACCGCCGAGGAACTCGCCGCCCTCGCCCTGTCGCTCGCTCACCTCGGTGCCGGCCCGCAGTCGGTCACCGCACGGCGCGGACTGCGCCACGCTTTCGAGCACCTCGATCTGGACGACGACGTCATCGCCACGACCCTGACCACCCTGACCACTCCACTGCCCACCGACGTCGCCCGGCGGGCGCGGGCGGTGGCCAACGCGATCACCGCCCGCCTGGTGATCCGCATCCAGTATCACGACGCCGCGGGCCGGATGACGGTCCGCGACGTCGAGCCGGTGACCTGCCTGGTCCACGGCGAGTTCTGGTACCTGGTGGGCTGGTGCCGCATGCGCCGCTCGATCAGGGCGTTCCGCTTCGACCGCATCCTGGCGGTGGAGCCGACCGACCTACCGGCCCGCGCGCACCTGCCGCAGCGCTACCTGCCGTTCCAACGGCGCTCGCGGGCCAGCCGCCCGTCAGCGGCCTGACCCACCGGCCCGCGGGCGTGGCGCCACGCCCGCGGGCCGCAGGGCCGGACACAGGGCCGGACACAGGGCCGGACACAGGGCCGGACACAGGGCCGGACTCAGGGCCGGACTCAGGGCCGGACACGGATCGGATCATCCGCCGCAGCAGCCACCGCCGCAGCAACCGCCGCCCGCGCCGCCCGACGGACGGGCGGCGGGAGCCCCGGACGCCCTGCCCGTGACGGCCACGGTGGACAGCAGCTTCACGGTGTCGTCGTGGCCGGAGGGGCAGACCGCCCGGTCGCCGGCCTCCGCCATGGGACGGTTGAGTTCGAACGTCGACCCGCACGCGCGGCAACGGTAGTCATAGCGAGGCATGCGTCCAGATTACGGCCCGGCGCGGCGGACGCGGGCGTCCCGGGGACGCGGCTCAGGCGAAGTGGATGGTCGTGTAGTCGGCGATGGGCCGGTAGCCGAGCCGCTGGTAGATGGAGTTCGACGTGGGGTTGCTCAGATCGGTGAACAGCAGCACCTCGGTGGCGCCGTCGTCCAGTGCCTTCCTGCTGGCCGCGTGGGTGACGGCGCTACCGTACCCGCGCCCGCGCAGATCGGGCGGGGTGTAGACGGGCCCGATCCGCGACATGCCGGCGATCGGCGCGGAGACACCGGCGATGGAGACGGGCCGGTCGTCGTCCTCCCACACGACCAGTTCCTCCCGGTTGACACGGGCGGCGACGACCGGAGTGGGGTCGGCCGTGCGCTCCACGTGTGCCTCCCGCTGGAACTCCCGAATCAAGGAGACGGCCGCCGGCAGGTCGCCGGGGCCCGCGACGCGGGGCTTCCCCGGCGCGGAGGGAGCCCGCAGCGTGCCGAGGCGGTAGAGCCGCTCGGCCCGGCGGCGTGTCTCGGGCCGCCACCAGGCGCCCGCGAACGCCTCGGCGACGGCGGCAGGACCGCCGACCGCGGGCACGTCGTGGTCCAGCTCGATCAGGTCGCGCGCCAGCAGGGGAAGCGCCGCGAGCGGGACGTCGCCCAGCGCGAGCGGATAGGGCGGGGTCTGGCAGGCCGCCCCCGCCACGACGTCGCCGTCCTCCAGCCAGGCCAGCAGGGGATCGACCGTGAACTGACCGCTGCGGATCCCCCGCAGCACGGTCAGCATGACCGTGCTGCGGACGGGATCGCGCAGCAGCCAGGGCTCCGCCGCCGTGGCGTACTCCTCCACGTCGGCGGTGATCGTCCACTTCATGACGGCATCCGTCAGGCCGCCGTCTCCGACAGGTAGGGCGCCCACTGCGGATCGCCGTCGAGTTGCGCGCCGATCAGCCGCCAGTGCGCGCCGTGCGGCACCACGGGGGGCACGCGCAGCGCCCAGCCGAGCTCCTCCAGCAGCCTGTCGGCCTTGCGGTGATTGCACGGCGTGCACGAGGCGACGCAGTTCTCCCAGGTGTGGGGGCCTCCCCGCGACCGCGGGATCACGTGGTCGATGGTCTCGGCCCGCTGGCCGCAGTAGGCGCAGCGGAAGTTGTCCCGGCGCATCAGCGCAGCCCGGGTGAGCGGGATGCGCGTCCGGTAGGGAATGCGGACGTAACGCCGGAGCCGGATCACCGACGGGACGTCGAGCGTGCGGGTGGCCGAGCGCAGGACCGCGCCCCTGCCGTCGCGATGGACGACGTCTGCCTTCTCTCTCAGCACCAGGATGACCGCCCGGTGCAGGGAGAGCGTGGTCAGCGGTTCGTATGTGGCGTTCAGGAGCAGGACTTGGCGCATCAGCCGGCCTCCACAGCGGTCTCGGCTGTGCGCCTGGGTTGTGGCCCCGTCGGTTGGGACCCGGGTGCTTCCGTCACAGGGACCTCCGCCGGACGGCCCAGCGGATCGTCACCACGGCACCGCCCCTCACCAAAGTGTGGCCTTTTCGGCGGCCCCTGCGCCACCCCATAAAGGGTCTGGGGGGTGAACGACCGGGACGCCTGCTGCATCTATGCCCAGCGGTTCACCCCTTTATTCCCGTCTTGGCCGGGTACGGTCGATGTACCGCCGCAGTCGTCCGGCTGATTTAAAGTGCCAGCATGAGCCGAGTGCCGTACCCACCAGCCCGCCGTGACGACATCGTCGACGATCTCCACGGAACGCCCGTCCCCGACCCGTACCGGTGGCTGGAGGATCCGGACGATCCGGCGACGAAGGAGTGGCTGGACGCGCAGGAGACCCTGTTCCGGTCCGCCGAGCTCGAGGGGCGCGACCACTTCCGGGAGCGCATCGCCGAGCTGCTGCGTTCCGGGTCGGTGGGGACGCCGTCCTGGCGCGGCGAGCGCCGCTTCTTCACCCGCCGGGCCCCCGACCAGGAGCACCCGGTCCTGTACGTCGCGGACGGGGACGGCGAGCGGGTGCTGCTCGACCCCACCGCCCTCGACCCCTCCGGCCTGACCACGCTCGACTCCTACCAGCCGGACAAGGAGGGCAACCGGCTGGCGTACCAGATCTCGGTCGGCGGTGACGAGGAGTCGCGCCTGTACGTCGTCGACGTGGCGACCGGAGAGATCGTCGAAGGGCCGATCGACCGCTGCCGCTACTCCCCCGTGGCCTGGCTGCCCGGCGGGGAGGCGTTCTACTACGTGCGCAGGCTCGCGCCCTCGCTGGTCCCGGCCGGCGAGGAGCAGTACCACCGCCGCGTCTACCTGCACCGCCTCGGCACCTCTCCCGACGACGACGTGCTGATCTTCGGCGAAGGCCTGGAGAAGACCAACTACTACGGGGTCTCGGTCTCCCTCGACGGCAGATGGCTGTCGGTCTCCGCCTCGCGGGGAACCGCCCCGCGCAACGACCTGTGGGTGGCCGACCTGGTCGCCTCGTCGCCGCAGGCGCCGGAGCTGATCACGGTGCAGCAGGACGTCGACGCCCAGACCGGGCTCCACTTCGGCCGCGACGGGCGGCTCTACGTCTTCACCGACCTCGACGCCTCACGTGGCCGCGTCTGCGTCACGTCGCCGGAGACGCCCGGCCGTGAGCACTGGCGCGACCTGATCCCCGAGGACGCCGAGGCGGTGCTGTCCGACTTCGCAATCCTCGACGGCATGGACGAGCCGGTCCTGCTCGTCGGCTGGACCCGCCACGCGATCGGTGAGATCTCCGTCCACGCCCTGGAGAGCGGCGAGCGGATCGGCGAGGTCCCGCTGCCCGGGCTCGGCTCCATCGGGGGGATCTTCGAGCGTCCGGAGGGCGGGCACGAGGCCTGGTTCAGCTACACCGACGGCATCACCCCGACCGCGGTCTACCACTACGACGCGCTGACCGGCGAGACCTCGCTCTGGGAGGCGCCTCCCGGCGCGGTGGAGGTGCCCGAGGCGACGACCGAGCAGGTGGTCTACCGGTCCAAGGACGGCACCGAGGTGCGCATGCTGATCACCTCGCGCCCCGGCTCCGGGCCCCGTCCCACCATCCTGTACGGCTACGGCGGCTTCGGGGTCCCGATGAACCCCGGGTTCTCGGCCACGACGCTGGCGTGGGTCGAGGCGGGCGGCGTCTACGCGGTCGCCCAGCTTCGCGGCGGCGGCGAGGAGGGCGAGCAGTGGCACCGGGACGGCATGCTCGGCAAGAAGCAGAACGTCTTCGACGACCTGCACGCCGCGGCCGAGCACCTCATCGCCACCGGCGTCACCAGCCAGGACCGGCTCGCCATCTCCGGCGGCTCCAACGGCGGCCTGCTCGTCGGCGCGGCGCTCACCCAGCGCCCCGACCTGTACGCGGCCGTCGTCTGCCTGGCCCCGCTGCTCGACATGGTCAGGTATGAGAAGTTCGGTCTCGGGGCGACCTGGAACGTCGAGTACGGCTCGGCCGACGTGCCGGAGGAGTTCGCCTGGCTGTGGGGCTACTCGCCGTACCACCACGTGCGTGAGGGGGTGTCGTACCCGGCCACGCTGTTCGCCGTGTTCGCCTCCGACACCCGCGTCCATCCCCTGCACGCGTGGAAGATGGCGGCGGCCCTGCAGCACGCCCAGGCGGGCGACCGGCCGATCCTGCTGCGCAACGAGACCGAGGTGGGGCACGGCGCCCGGGCCGTGAGCAGGTCGGTCGAGCTCTCGGCCGACCAGCTCGCGTTCCTGGCCCGGCACACCGGCCTGAAGGTCGGCTGAGGCGCGGAGGTCAGCGCGGGAAGATGACGGTCTTGTGGCCGTCCAGCAGCACGCGGTGCTCCGCGTGCCAGCGGACGGCCCGGGCCAGCGCCTGGCATTCGAGGTCACGGCCGATCGCGGCGAGGTCCTCGGGCGAGTGGGTGTGGTTCACCCGCGCGACCTCCTGCTCGATGATCGGCCCCTCATCAAGGTCGGGCGTCACGTAGTGCGCCGTGGCGCCGATCAGCTTCACGCCCCGGGAGTACGCCTGGTGGTACGGCTTGGCGCCCTTGAACGACGGCAGGAACGAGTGGTGGATGTTGATCATTCGCCCGGCGAGCTTCGCGCACATCTCCTGTGAGAGCACCTGCATGTAGCGGGCGAGCACGACCAGGCCGGCCTGATAGTGGTCGACCAGCGTGAGGATCTCCGCCTCCTGCCGCGGCTTGGTCTCCGCGGTGACCGGCAGGTGGTGGTAGTCCACGCCGTACGACTGGGTGAGGGGGCGCAGGTCGGGGTGGTTGGACGCGACGCCCACGATCTCGATGGGCAGCAGGCCCGAGCGCACCCGGTAGAGCAGGTCGTTGAGACAGTGGTCGAACCGGCTGACGAGCACCAGCGCCCGCGTCCGCACCGCGAGGTCGAAAAGCTGGAACTCCATGGCGAACTCCGACGCGAGCGAGGCGAACGCGGCCTGCAGCTCGTCGAAGGCGCGCCCGCTGGAGAACTGCACGCGCATGAAGAACCGCTCCTCGACCGGGTCGCCGAACTGCTGGCTCTCGATGATGTTGCACCCCTTCCCGGCCAGCAGCCCGGAGACGGCCGCGACCACTCCGGGCCGGTCCGGACAGGACAGGGTCAGCACATATTCAGCGCTCATGCTCAGATCCTCGACGGGGGACGGTGTCGGCTTCAAGGGTAGGGCCAGCCGGTCGGCGGGCGCGGGCCGGTGGAGACGAAGACGGCGGACAACCGGCCGCCGTGAGCGCTCCCTCGCCTCATCCCGCCTTCTCGTGCCGCTCCAGCGCCGCACGCACGTCGGGGTCGTCGGGGGCCAGGGCCAGCGCACGGCGCAGATCGAGCAGCGCCTCCCTGCCGCGGCCGAGCGCGTCGAGCGCGGTGGCCCGGTTGAAGTACAGCGCCGCGTCCTCACCCAGCTCGATCGCCCGGGTCAGGTCGTCGACGGCGCCCGGCGCGTCGCCGGTCTCGAACCGCAGGGTCGCGCGGTTCGCCCAGGCCGAGGCCAGGCGGGCGTCGGCGGCCAGCGCCGCGTCGAAGGCCAGGGCGGCCTCCGCGTAGCGGCCCGCCTCGGTCTCCAGCTGCCCGAGCACGCCGTGCAGGTGCGCGTTGCCGGGGTCGAGGGCGAGCCCCGCCTCGACGTCGCGCCTGGCGGCCTCGTGCTCGCCGAGCATCTCCAGCACGCCGGCCCGGTTGACGTACGCGTCGAGGTAGCCGGGGTCGAGCTCGATCACGTGGTCGAGGTCGGTGCGGGCGCCGTCCAGGTCCCCGGCGGCCAGGCGCAGCTCCGCCCGGTTGTAGTACGCCTCGGGCAGCGGCGGGCTCACCCGCATCGCCGTCTCGTAGTCCGCCAGCGCCTCGTCCGTACGTCCCATCTCGAACAGCAGGTTGCCCCGGTCGAGATAGTGGTCGGGGAAGCCGGGGTCGATCGCGACGGCTCGGTCGAAGTCGGCCAGCGCCTCCTCCCCGCGGCCCAGGCGCGCGAGAAGCTGCGCGCGGTTGGCGAACAGCACCATCCGGTGCACGGGGTGGGCCTGCGGCGGAAGGTCACGCTCGGCCAGGTCGATGGCCGACCGCACCAGGCCGAGCGCCTCGTCGGCCCGCCCCTCCCGCAGCTCGATCAGCGCACGGCCGTTCTGGTCGAACCCGAGCTTGAAGGCCCGCGTCCGCCGGTCGGGCAGCAGCGTGGAGATCGCTATCGCCTCGTTGATCCAGGCTCTGGCCCTGGCCAGATCGCGCCGCGCCGGATCGCGGTCGCGCGCGTCGAGCATCGCCGTGCCGTACGCGGCGGCGGCGTGCACGGCCGGATCGACGCTGACCCTCCGGGCCTGGTCGTACAGCTCCTGCGCGGGTGCCCGCCGGCCCAGCCCCGCCAGGGCGGTCGCGGTGCGGTGGGTGAAGCGCCACCACAGGTCGGACCCCGGCTCCACCAGCCGCAGGCCGCGCGACCCCAGCTCCACGACCGCGTGCAGAAAGCCCTCGGTGACGCAGTGGTCCACCGCGGCCCACAGGGCCTCCACCGCCGCGTCCACGTCGCCGCCGTGCTCCAGGTGATACGGCACGGCGCCCAGGGCGTGCTCCGCCGCCGCGGGGTGGGCCCTGAGCTCGGCGGCGCGCCGGCCGTGCCGGCGCGCGCGTTCCTCCGGCGGCAGCGACAGGTACGCCCGGTAGGCCCGAGGGTCGTCGGAGGTGCAGTCCGAGGCGACGTAATCGTCGGGCGGCCCGCCCTGGGCCCGCGCCTCCACCAGCCGCGCGCCCTCCCACGTGCCCTCCCCCGGGGGCTCCGCGGAGCCGATGGCCAGCGTCAGATCCGGCACCCGGCGCGCCAGGACGCGCAGCAGCTCGCGGTCGGCCGGATCCGCCTCGTGCAGATTGTCCACGAGCAGCGTCCGCGGCCCTTCGAGGCAGTCGCGGACGAACTCGGCGATCCCGTTGGCGATCCGCAGCGTGCGACGCGGCGCGGGCACCAGAATCCGCTCGTCCTCGGTCAGGCTGGCCTCGATGGTCTGCCGCCGCGCCGGCACCACAGGGCGCAGGCTCGGTGCGACGGCGCGGATCTCGATGTCGTGTTCCGCCACCAGGCCCGGGGAACGCTCCAAGGCGACCGGGACGAGGGCGCGCAGGATCGCGCCACCGATCGTGTACGGACCGCGTAGCCGGCGGTGCCCGTTGACGACGGGCGCCACAGGAGGCGGCACCTCCCGGACGAGCGCGCGAAGGGCCGCCACGCGGTCCCGGGAGAGGTCTCCCCGGACCCAGATGTGGCTCGGGTGGTCCCTCACCCCTTGTGGATCACGCTCGAGGTGCCGCTGAGCTTGGTCGTTCCCGGCTTGCGGATAATGATCTTCTTCATCATGCCTCTTTCCCCACTCTTGCGGACAAGGCACAAGTATTCGCAGGGATCAGCTGTCCGCCAAGGGATGGAAGCATTATCTATCGGGAGAAAAGTGGCGAGACTACGGAATTCAGCTGCTTCTCGATGTAAATCACCACGTTGTCGCCACGTACCTCGCGCCGCAGCTCCCGCCACCCGGATTTGCGGTAGAGCTCCAGCGCGGCGACCTGACGCAGGGTGGTGTCGCCGCGCAACGTCCTGTAGCCCAGCCCGCGCGCCCGATCCTCAAGCTCCTGCGTGATCCGCCCGCCGTAGCCGCGCCGCTGGTGATCGGGGTGGACTCGGAGCCGGCACATCTCGGCCGTGTCGGCGTCGATGCGCCGCAGGCCGCCCATCGCCACGAGCCCCACTCCGGGCACCTCCCCCACCAGGAAGTCGCCCCCGGCGGTCAGGTAGACCTCGGTGATCCGGGGGAAGTCGTCGTCGTAGTAGACGCCGTCACCCGGCACCACGCCCACCTGGGCCAGGCCGATCTGATGGAGGGACCACACCGCGTCGAGGTCGGACCAGCGGTATCGCCGGATCCTCAGCGGCGCGGGCCCGCTCTCCCCGCCTCTCACGGGATCTCCCTGCTCGAGATCTCCCGCCAGCGCGTCTCCTGCCACACGTCCTCCTCGGTACCCACGTCACCCGGCGTCCCGGAGCAGCTCCGGCGGGATCGTGACCCGGCTCTGCTTGAGCATCTCGCAGAAGGCCTGGAGCCGGGGCGAGTCGCCGTGCTTGGCCCTGACCTCCTTCACCAGGTCGTACGCCGGTTTGAGCAGCAGGTCGGTCCGGTAGTCCTTGTCGACCAGCTCGATGGCCTCCTCGCCCAGCTTGAGCGCGGCCTCGACGTCGCCGTCGATGAGCCGGCACATCGCCCGGTCGAACCGGATCAGGGTCTGGTCGAGCAGGTCCTCGTCGGTGTACTTGTCGAGCGCCTGCTGCAGGATCACGTCGGCCTCCACCGTCTGCCCCAGCTTCACCAGGACGTCGCCCTGGTAGAAGTAGAGCTGCCGCTCGGTGTAGCCGAACGCCGGGTCCTCCCGGTCGCTGTCGTTCATCTGCTGGAAGGCCGCCCGCGCACGGTGCAGGGCCCGCTTGGCCTGCTCGACCACCTCGTGCCGCGAGCCGTTGACACCGGCGATCTTCGCCAGCGCCCTCGCCTCGACGACGGGCGCCATGGTCCGCGCCGCACAGGGGGTGTGGCCGGCCAGGTCGCGGCTCTTCTTCGCCAGCGTGAGCGCCTCACGCGGGTCGCCGTAGTAGAGCGGGACCAGCGCCTCGCGGGCGGTGACCCATGCTCGGAGGGCCCGGTCGCCGGTCTCGTCCGCCGCCATCCGGCCGGTGCGGAAGAACGAGCGGGCCATCCGCTGGTCCCCGAGGTCGATCATGATCATCCCCGAGAGCCCGGCCAGTTGGGCGGCCATCCGGCACAGCCGCTCCTGCACGTCGATGGGCTGCCGGCGGTCCAGGGCCTTGCGTACGGCGGTGAACTCCAGCATGACGTCGCAGAGCAGCCGTACGGGCGGGGTGTTCATGTACTGCCGCCCGAAGCCGAACGTGGCCTGCTCCCACTGGTCGAGCATCGCCGGCGAGACGGTGGCGGCGACCATCGTCTCGTCCATCCGCCGGCGGAGGTTCTCCACCGCGCCGAGCACCTCTTCGTTGAGCCCTTCGAGCCCAACCGCCCCGACGGTGCCGCCGGCGAGGAGCTTCAACAGCGTCCTCCGTAGCACGTTCTCGTCCTCCTCGCCCCCGTCCACCGGATGGGTGCCGCCGCCCGACGGGGGCGGCGCACCCCACGGAGCGGGTGAAGTGATGGGTCTGTCCTGGTCTGCTGCCCCGCCACCCGATTCGGCCAGATGTCCGTGGCCGCAGATGCACGGGCTTTCGAACCCGAGGGCCAGGGGTTCCACCCGGTAAACCGAGCACAGGTAGTGGAGATACTCCGGGCCGGGCCGCTTCATGCCCGACTCGTACGCGGACAGTAGCGTCTCACCGATGCCGGGGACGGCTTTTCCGTCCTTCTCGAAGAGAGCGCGTACCTGCTCGATCACATCGGCGAGCGCCACCCCGTGCGAGAGGCGATGCGCCTTGATCCGAGTCGTGCCGAACTGCGGCCCGCAGTCGTTGTGGATTTCCTCGGCGATCTGGGCCAGGCTGCGCCCGGTGGCCAGGCCCCGCGCCCGGATTCGGCGCGCGATCTCCGTCTCCCTGTGTTGCCTGCCGGACATTCCGGCCCCTCTCTCGTGGCCGGCCGCACTCGCAGCCCGTGGTCTCGAGCGGTCCTCGCTTCGTGACGGAGAGTGACTTACTCGTCGCACTCCGACGACACCATAATGATGGACCATAGTTGGCGCAGCCAAGCCCCCAACCTGAACGCGCCGACTAAGGATCGTCTCCCGATAGGGGTTTTCTTTCAACCAACATGGGTTTTCCTCCACCTCAGCGGCTTCTCGCCCTCGTTGACCCGAGCACTTCTGTGAGCCATCTTTGGCGCACCAGAGTGAACAGACGGGAACGCAAAGTACGCATTCCGCCCGCGAACGGAAATGAAGGAGGACCTACGGTGGGGGAGGACGATTTCCGGCGCCTCGAACATCTGGTGGCCGAACTCGATGCGCGAGGTCTGCTCGCGCGAGTCGTGCGCACACCGTCGGGCCGCGCCTACGTACGCGTGATCAACCCCGACGCGACGAGCCTCACGGAGAACGTCGTCTGTCAGGCGGCCGACTACTGGTGGTCCTGGGGTGAGCGGATGCACCGGGCGGACGACCCCGCCGGAGCGGCCACGAAGGTGGCCCGCGTGCTTGCCGCGGTGAGCGAGTAGGGGAAGGCGGCGGCCCCGAGGTGAAAGCCGGCGAAAGCGCAGTCGCCGTGGGCCGCCGCATCCACCGCGGCCTTAGGGGGCGGGCAGGACGCCCGGTGCGGAGCGTGGCCGTCACGCCGCCCCGGTGCGACGGCCACGCTGCGGCGTCCCGCCCGCCCCGACCCGTCCGCGTCTCGCGGGCGGACCGACCGGATCGCCGGTCGCCATGGACCGCCGTCCGGCCCTGTCGAGCAGGTGGGGCCGGGCGGCGATCGGGGGGGATCCCCACTTGGAGAAGGGCGTCGGGCGCGCTTCCGGGTGCGCGCCCGCGTCCTGCCACACCGTCACTGGAGCGTGTCCGGTCCGCCCTCCGCGGCCCCGGACGGGACGCGCTTCCGTCTTCCCCGGCGATGTGACGGAGGCCGGATCAGTCGGCAGTATTGGCTACGTTCAAGAACTGCCGCTGATCCGATCCGGGGGGGATCCACCTCGTGTTACCACTGTCGCCCGCAACGCCCACCCCAGAGCCGACCGTGCCGGATCTCGATGTGATCGGCCAGCAGGTGGCGAAGGCGTGTGACAACAACGACGGCATCTTCTGCACCGTCCTGAACAGCGCCTTTCCGGAGAAGGACTTCCCCGCCTGGGTGCAGCTCGTGGCGGGCATCGTGGACGTGCTGCTGCTGATCGCCCTCATCCTGGCCGGAGCGCTGGTCGTCAGGAACGTCGTGCACCGGCTGATCACCCGGCTCACCGTGCGGGCCAGCGTCGGCGTGCTGCCGGAACGGCTGCGCGGCAAGAGCGTGCTGACGAGCACGGAGGCCGCGGCGGCGATCATGACGGAGCGCCGCAGGGCACGCGCCGAGACGATGGGCTCGGTGCTGCGGAGCCTCGCGTCCGTCGTGATCCTGGGCACCGCGGCATTGATGATCTTCGCGAAGCTCGGGGTCGAGCTGGCGCCGCTGCTCACGAGCGTCGGCATCATCGGTGTGGCGGTCGGCTTCGGCGCCCAGGAGCTCGTCAAGGACTTCATCGCCGGCATGTTCATGCTGCTGGAGGACCAGTACGGCGTGGGCGACGTGATCGACACCGGGGTGGCGGTCGGCACGGTGGAGGCCGTCACGCTCCGCATCACCCGCCTGCGCGACTCCGACGGCAAGGTCTGGTACGTGCGCAACGGCACGATCACCCGGATCGGCAACGAGTCGCAGGGCTGGTCGAGGGCCCTGGTGGACGTGCCGGTGCCGTACGACAGCGACGTGGCGACGGTCCGCGAGCTGCTGAACGGCCTCGCACACGACATGTGGGAGGACCCGGAGTACCGGGACACGGTCATCGTCGAGGAACCGCAGGTCTTCGGCCTGGAGTCGGTGTCGGGCTCGTCCGTCATCTTCCGGATCAGCGCGAAGACCGTGCCGGCGCGGCACCTGGAGGTCGCCCGCGAGCTGCGCCTGCGGGTGAAGCGGGCCTTCGACGAGAAGAGCCTCACCTTCGCCGCCTGACCTTACCGATCGGTAACTGTCTTAGGCTGAAACCGTGACCAGCGAGCAGACCCTGTCCTTCTACGACGCGGTCGGCGGCGAGGAGGCCTTCGAGCGCCTCGTCCGCCGGTTCTACGAGGGCGTCGCGGAAGACCCCCTGTTGCGCCCGATGTACCCCGAGGAGGACCTCAGCGGCGCGGAGGAGCGGCTGCGCCTGTTCCTCATCCAGTACTGGGGCGGCCCGAGGACCTACAGCGAGCGGCGCGGCCATCCCCGGCTGCGGATGCGGCACGTGCCGTTCGTCGTCGACGAGGCGGCACGAGACGCCTGGCTCAGGCACATGGGCGACGCCGTGCGTTCCCTCGGCCTGCCGGCCGAGCGCGAGAAGGAGCTGTGGGACTACCTCGTCTACGCCGCCCACAGCATGGTCAACGCATAAGTAACGGAAGCAGCGGGCAGCCCAAGACTCATGGAAACAACCCCCTGGTGGCGTGATGCCGTTGTCTATGAGATCTACGTCCGCAGTTTCGCCGACGCCTCCGGCGACGGTACGGGCGACCTGGCGGGAATCCGCGACCGCCTGCCGTACCTCGCCGAGCTCGGCGTCGACGCGATCTGGCTGACCCCCTTCTATCCCTCCCCCATGGCCGACGGCGGCTACGACGTGGCGGACTACCGCGACGTCGATCCGTTGTTCGGGTCGCTGGCCGATTTCGACGACCTGGTCGCCGACGCGCACGCGCACGGCCTGCGGCTGATGGTGGACATCGTGCCGAACCACAGCTCGTCGGCCCACCCGTGGTTCCAGAAGGCCCTGGCGTCCCCCAGGGGCTCCCAGGAGCGCGAGCGGTACATGTTCAGGGACGGCGGCCCCGAGGGCGGTGGAAGCGGCCACGGAGAGCCGAACAACTGGCTGTCGACCTTCGGCGGCCCGGCGTGGACCCAGGTGCCCGACGGGCAGTGGTACCTCCACCTGTTCGCGCCCGAGCAGCCCGACTTCAACTGGCGCAACCCCGAGGTGCGGGAGGAGTTCCTCGACGTCCTGCGGTTCTGGCTCGACCGGGGGGTGGACGGCTTCCGGATCGACGTCGCCATGGGCCTGATCAAGGCGGAGGGGCTGCCCGACACCGACCCGGGCTTCACCTCCAGGTCGCCGATCTGGAGCCGGCCGGAGGTGCACGACATCTATCGCGACTGGCGGCGGGTGCTCGACTCCTATCCCGGCACCCGCGTCGCCATCGGCGAGGTCTGGACCGACTCGGCCGAGGACCTCGCGTTGTACGTGCGGCCCGACGAGTTGCACCAGAGCTTCAACTTCGCCTGGCTGGAGGCCCCCTGGTCGGCCACGGCCTTCAGGAAGGTCATCGACGACACCCTCAAGGCCGTCGCCTCGCCGACCTGGGTGCTGTCGAACCACGACGTCGTACGGCACGTGACCCGCTACGGCCAGGGGTCGCTCGACCCGGGGGCCGGTCTGGCACGGGCCCGCGCCGCGCTGCTCGCCATGCTCGCGCTGCCGGGGTCGGCCTACCTGTACCAGGGTGAGGAGCTCGGGCTGCCCGAGGTCACCGACCTGCCTCCGGAGGCGCGCCAGGACCCGATCTTCGCCCGGTCGAACGGCGAGGTGCCGGGCCGCGACGGCTGCCGGGTGCCGCTGCCCTGGTCGGGCACCGAGGCGCCGTACGGCTTCGGGTCCGGCGGGTCGTGGCTTCCGCAGCCGGCGGACTGGACGGACCTCACGGCCGAACGGCAGGCGGCCGACCCGTCCTCGACGCTCTGGTTCTACCGCCGGGTGCTGCAGACGCGGCGGGAGCTGCGCGGCACGCTGCCCGACGCGATCACCTGGCTGGAGTCGCCGGAGGAGACGCTGCTCTTCCAGCGGGGCCGCCTGATCTGTGTGATCAACTGCGGCGAGGGCGCGATCGCGCTCCCGCCCCACGACCAGGTGCTGATCACCAGCGGTCCGCTCGACGGCGCCGCCCTTCCCGCCGACACGGCCGCCTGGCTGCTCACCGGCTGATCCCGCCCCGTCTCCGGACCGGCCGCCGGCTCCGGCCGCCGTGGCCGGTCACGGAGCGACGGCGAAGAACTGCCTGAGATACGCCAGCTCGTCCTCGTCGAGCCTGCGGGGGCGGGCCGCCGTGGCGTCGTAGGCGACCATGACCGTGCGCGCCTCGGCGTAGAGCGTCTCGTCGTCGCGGATCTCGTACGCGAGGGTGAAACGCACCCGGGAGATCTCGGTGACCCACACTTCGACGCGCACGGGATCGGCGCGGAAGGTCAGGGGCCGCCGGTAGTCGATCTCGTGCCGGGCGACCACCAGGTCCTGCCGGCGGCCGTCGATCTCACGGGGCCGCTCCCACAGCATCGACACCCGCGCGTCCTCGAGGTAGTCGAGGAAGCGGACGTTGTTGACGTGGCCGAAGCTGTCGATGTCGGCGAAGCGCACCTTGCGCTCGAAGACGAAGCGGGTCAGCTGCTCTGGAGGATGGCGTAGCTCGGTCACCGGTCAAACCTAACGGGCCTCCGTGCCCCGCCCTGCGGCGGGGCACGGAGGCCCGCGGAAGTGGACTCGCTCAGTCGCGGGTGAGCTTGCGGTAGGTGACGCGGTGCGGGCGGGCGGCGTCCGCGCCCAGCCGCTCGACCTTGTTCTTCTCGTAGTCGGCGTAGTTGCCCTCGAACCAGAACCAGTTCGAGCCCTCTTCCCACGCCAGGATGTGGGTGGCGATGCGGTCGAGGAACCACCGGTCGTGCGAGGTGATCACAGCGCAGCCCGGGAAGTCGAGCAGCGCGTTCTCCAGGCTGGACAGCGTCTCGGTGTCGAGGTCGTTGGTGGGCTCGTCCAGGAGCAGCACGTTGCCGCCCTGCTTGAGGGTGAGCGCGAGGTTGAGCCGGTTGCGCTCGCCGCCGGACAGGACGCCCGCGAGCTTCTGCTGGTCGGGGCCCTTGAAGCCGAACGCCGCGACGTACGCCCGCGAGGGCATCTCGACGTTGCCGACCTTGATGTGGTCGAGCCCGTCGGAGACGACCTGCCAGACGTTCTTGTTCGGTTCGATGCCGGACCTGCCCTGGTCCACGTAGGAGATCTTGACGGTCTCGCCGACCGTGATGGACCCGGTGTCCGGGGTCTCGCCCCCAGTGATCATCCGGAACAGCGTGGTCTTGCCGACGCCGTTAGGGCCGATGATGCCGACGATGCCGTTGCGCGGCAGGTCGAAGGACAACTCGTCCATGAGCAGCCGGTCGCCGAAGCCCTTGCTCAGCTTCTCGGCCCGGATGACCGTCGTGCCCAGGCGCGGGCCCGGCGGAATCTGGATCTCCTCGAAGTCGAGCTTGCGGTACTTGTCGGCCTCGGCCGCCATCTCCTCGTAGCGCTGGAGACGGGCGCGGCTCTTGGTCTGGCGGGCGCGCGCGTTGGAGCGCACCCACTCCAGCTCCTCCTCCAGGCGCTTCTTACGCTTGACGTCCTTCTGGCCTTCGACCTTCAGGCGCGCGGCCTTGGCCTCCAGGTAGGTGGAGTAATTGCCCTCGTAGGCGTAGCACCGGCCGCGGTCGAGCTCCAGGATCCAGCCGGCCACGTTGTCGAGGAAGTAGCGGTCGTGGGTGACGGCCAGGACGGTGCCGGGGTACTTCTCCAGGTGCTGCTCCAGCCACTGCACGCTCTCGGCGTCGAGGTGGTTGGTGGGCTCGTCGAGCAGCAGCAGGTCGGGCTGCTCCAGCAGCAGCTTGCACAGCGCGACCCGGCGCCGCTCGCCACCGCTGAGCTTGGTCACCTCGGCGTCGGGCGGCGGGCAGCGCAGCGCGTCCATGGCCTGTTCGAGCTGGCTGTCGAGGTCCCACGCGTTGCGGTGGTCGAGCGCGTCCTGCAGGCGGCCCATCTCCTCCAGCAGTTCGTCGCTGTAGTCGGTGGCCATCTGCTCGGCGATCTCGTTGAACCGGTCGAGCATCGCCTTGGTCTCGGCGACGCCCTCCTCGACGTTCCCGAGGACGGTCTTCGACTCATTGAGCGACGGCTCCTGCAGCAGGATGCCGACCGTGAAGCCGGGCATCAGCCGGGCCTCGCCGTTGGACGGCTGCTCCAGCCCCGCCATCATCTTGAGCAGCGTCGACTTGCCCGTGCCGTTCGGGCCCAGGACACCGATCTTGGCCCCTGGCAGGAACGACAGCGTGACGTCGTCGAGAACCACCTTGTCACCGTGCGCTTTGCGCACGCGCTGCAACGTGTAGATGTACTCCGGCATGCCTTCAAGCCTAGGGGATCGCACCGGCAGCGCCGTCCGCGCTGCGGGGAGGTGGGGCCACTGGGGCGGCAGGGAGACAGACCCTGTCCCTGCCGAGCTCTTTCGCGCGGTAGAGGGCGAGGTCGGCGGCGGCCAGCAGCTCGATCAGGTCCTCACCGTGGACGTTCATGATGGCCACCCCGGCGGAGACCGTGACCGTGACCGTCGCCTGCTCGGCGGGGACCACCATCCGGCCCACCCGGGCGCGGAGCCGCTCGGCCACCCGCCTCGCCTCGTGCACGTCGGCGCCGGGGAGCAGCACGACGAACTCCTCGCCGCCGAACCGCCCCACCACGTCGTACTCGCGCAGCTGCGTACGGAGGGTGGCGGCCACCTGGGCGAGGACCTGGTCGCCCACCAGGTGGCCGTAGGTGTCGTTGACCTTCTTGAAGTGGTCGATGTCCACCAGGACCAGCGCGAGGGCGTCCCCGGTCCGCTGGGCCCTGGCGATCTCGGTGTCCGCCTCCCGCTGCCAGGCGGCCGCGTTCAGCAGGCCCGTCTTCGGGTCCGTACGGGCCGCGGCCTGGAGCTGGGCGTGCAGCAGGCTTCGCTGCAGCAGCACGACGGGCGGCAGCACGAGCAGCAGCAGCGCCAGGTTGAGGCCGCAGACGACGGCGACGAGCACGCCGAGGCAGAGCTCGACCGCGTCGAGCAGGACGCGCTCGCGGTCCCACAGAACCTCGCCCCAGCGGGTCTCCGGGTCGGACGCGTGCGCCGCGACCGCGATCAGCGCGGTGTTGAGCACCGTGAACAGGACCGCGCAGGCCGCCGCGACCGCGATCGGCTCCCCCTTGCCCGCGGACAGATCCGTGGGGAAGGGGACCCAGCGGTGGAAGACGGCCGAGGCGGACGCCGCCGCGAGCCCGATCGCCGCCGCGCTGAACACGCGGCGGTACAGCACGGTCGCCCGGACCCTGAGCTGGAGCAGGATCTGCATCGGTATGGGCGCGAGCAGGGCGTAGACCGGCGGGAGCAGGAACGCCACCGGCAACCACCAGGCGGACAGCAGGTCACGGGACACACCGGCCGGCATGCCGAGGCGGCGGGTGGCCTCGATGCACACCGCACCGCACACGGTGAGCGCCCCGAACATGGCGAGATGGGGAGCGTGGAACGCGGTCGACTTCGCCAGCACCGCGATCAGGACCGCGTCGAACGCCACGATCGCGCACACATAGGACACGAGGGCGGGCGGCTGGGCCAGCAGCGGCCAGCGGTTTCGCGAGCAGATCGCGCTTCGCGGTCTGGTCGAGGTCTGACCGGTTGCCGTCATCCCGCCCCCCAGTGGCCGAAGCCAATCTCACGATGAGTAACACAATAGTTGCGGAGTGTGCGATGCGCGACGGGAACCGCTACCTTGACACGATGGCCATCTGCATCTGATGGGCTAAACGCGCATCTGCGGCGGATTGCCTGACCCGGGCTTCGCGTCGTCCTGGGGCGGCGGGCAGGCCGGCTTCGCCCACTGAATGCTATGTGGTGCGGGGAAGCGGCGGCAGCGGCAGAGGCAGCCCCGGCAGGCCGTCGATACTGGTCGTGACGTGCTCCTTCTTGTGGAAGTACGCGTCGAGCGACTCGTCGGTCTCGCGTTCGAACCGCGACCCGTGCAGCGGGCGGTCCCCTTCATAGGTCATGAACGGGACGGCGTACCCGCACGTGTCACGGATCTTCTCGGCGGTCACGACGATGATCGCCCGCAGGCCGTGCCTGCTCGGGTCGATGTCCGGGAAGTAGCGCATCAGCCCGGCCCACCGTGGATCGTCGCGGAAGACCGGCTCTCCGCGACCGTGCACCCGCACGATGGCAGGAGGGCCGTCGAAGGCGCACCACATCAGGGTGATGCGGCCGTTCTCGCGCAGGTGCGCGATCGTCTCGGCGTTGCTGCCGGCGAAGTCCAGGTAGGCCACGGTGAGTTCGTCGATCACGGCGAACGAGCCGGTCAGGCCCTTGGGAGAAAGGTTGACGGTGCCCTCGCCGTCCAGCGGCGCGGTCGCGGTGAAGAAGATGTGCTGCGCCTCGATGAAGGCACGCAATCTCCCGTCTATTCGCTCATAGCTCTTCCCCATGCCCCGAGTATGGCCGGGATGATCCCGCAGAACACGGGCGCGGAGGACGCCCGTCACGCGCCCGGTGGGGTTCAGGACGAGAACGCCCGTCAGACGCCCGGCGGGGCGAGCACGATGTCGAATCGCACCTTGCTCCAGGTGCCCTCGATCGTCCGCCCGTCAGGGGTCGGAGTGCCGGCCGGCTGCCGCTCGAACTTTTTAATCAGCGACTCCTTGACTCCGAAGACGGAGTCGTTCCAGCCGATCGGGTCGCCCTCGGGGAAGATGTGCGTCACCAGCGTGCGCCCGTTGTCGTGGCTGACCATGAAGTGCAGGTGCGCTGCTCGCAGCGGGGAACGGCCGACCGCGGTGAGCATCTGCCCGACCGGGCCGTCGTCCGGGATCGGGTAGGGCGTCGGGGTCAGCGCCCAGAACCGGTAACCGCCGTCCTCGGCCGAGAACAAGTGGCCGCGGGCGGTGCGCTTGCCCCCGTCGTACTGCACGTCATAGAGGCCGGCCTCGTCGGCCTCCCAGACCTCGATGCGCGCGCCCGGGAGCGGGTTGCCGTCGGTGTCGGTCACCGTGCCCTCGACCCAGCACGGCTCTCCGGGCGCGCCGAAGGCGACGTCGCCGCCCAGCTCGACGTGCGGGGCGTCCCCGACGAAGAACGGGCCGAAGACCGTCGCCTCGGTGGCGTCCTTGTAGGCCGCGTTGTTGACGTTGATGGTCTGCATCGAGGCGCCGAGGGTGTCCGACAGCAGGATGAACTCCTGACGCACGTCGTCGGTGATGTGACCGGCCCTGGTGAGGAAGTCGATCGCGGCGCCCCACTCCTGCTCGGTCAGCCGCACCTCGCGGATGAAAGCGTGCAGGTGCTTGACCAGGGCGACCATCAGCTCCTTCAGCCGCGGGTCCGGGCAGTCGGCGAAGGAGGCGACGACGTTCTCGACCAGCTTGGCCTCGACGGCCTCCTGCCCGGGATCGATCTCGCGGTGGACGCGGCCCTGCGCGCCGGCCTGGGCCGATCCCGGGTTCACGTGGATGCTCATCGACGCTCTCCTTCCCACGCGGCACGCAACAGCGCGGTGAGGTTCTCTTCGGTCACGAGGGTCGGGTTGCCTGCCGGTAGGGCGGCCATGATCGGCGCGACCGCCTTGGCGATGCCTTCCTCGGGCATTCCATAGTCCTTCAGCGCACGCGGGGCGCCGACCTCCGCCCGCAGCGCCGCCAGCCCTTCGACGGCGGTGGCGGCGCCGAAGGCCGCCGCGATGCGCCGCTCGGCCTCGGGCGCGCTCGGAGCGTTGAAGGCCAGCACATGCGGGAGCACGACGGCGTGGGTCTGCGCGTGGGGCAGATCGAACATGCCGCCGAGCACGTGGCAGATCTTGTGGTGCAGCCCCGAGCCGGCCGACGCGAACGCCACCGCGGCGAGGTAGGCGCCGTACAGCGTCTGTTCGATGCCCTCGATCGCGCCGCCGTCCGCCGCGACGACGGGCAGCCCGGCGGCCAGGGCGCGGACGCCCTCGCCCGCCAGTGCCCGGTCGACCGGGTCCGCCCGCGGTCCCCACATCGAGTCGACGCAGTGGGCCAGCGCGTTGAGCCCCGACGCCACGCTCATGTCGGCGGGCAGCGAGGTGAGCAGCCCGGCGTCGTAGACGATCGAGCGCGGCAGCACCTTGTCGTCGACGCCGGTGGTCTTGGTCCCGCCCTCGGTCAGGCCCCAGACGTTGGTCGCCTCGGAGCCGGCGTAGGTGGTCGGGACGGCGATGACCGGCAGGCCGGTCGTCATGGCGACGGCCTTGCCCAGTCCGGTGGCGGAGCCTCCGCCCACGGTGACCACGACGTCGGCTTCGGCTGCCGCGGCGGCTGTCCGCGCCCGTCCGGCCACCTCGACCGGGACGTGCATGGCGACCTCCTCATGCCGCAGCACGACCGGCAGCCGTGCCGCGATCGGGTCGGCGAGCGCGGCCGCGCGGCCGGAGGCGATCAGCATGGCCCGCCGGGCGCCGAGGAGGGAGACCTCCTCGGCGACCGCCTCCGGCGAGGCGCCGGAGGCGAAGACGACGCGCTGCGGCAGCGTCTCGTGGACGAACCTCATGCCCGCCCCAGCGGCTTCGGCCCCGCCACGCGCAGGGTGCCGGCCGAATCGTCGGGCAGGCTCATCGCACGCCGGGCGATGTACGCGTCGGGGCGGACCAGCAGCACGCCTGACTCCTCTGTCTCTCGAAGTTTGGCCCGGTCATAGTACAGATCGGTGATTTCAGGACAGGGACCGACCCGGCCAAGACCCGTGAGGCCCGGGAGGCCCGTGGACACCCCACTAAGCCGCCAGCGCGGGCGGGAGCCAGGCGGCGGCGCCGTTGTCCCGCACGGCACGCTCCGGGTCCGTCGTCCCGTCCATCTCCCCGTCTATCGCCCCGTCCAAGACCCCGTCCGTCGTGCCTTCCTCGGCGTCGATCTCCCCTGCGCCGCCGGTCCGCGGCGCCTCGTCGCCCTGCCAGGCTCCGGCGGCCGCCGGCGCTCCGGCCACCGACGAAGCCGCGTCGTTCGCGCCCCGCGCGCCGACGAGGGCGTCGAACGCCTCGTCGTCTCCGCCGGCGGCGGACGCCGCACTGAGCCCACTGAGCCCGCTTGGCCCGCTGGAACCGCTGGGAGCGGTCAGCTCCCATTCCCGCGTCGCGTCTTCCATCGCGTGGCGCTCGCCGTCGCTCGGCGCGCCCGCCGAGTAGGCCCGGATCGGCTTCTCGAACGTGGCGATGCCCCACTTCAGGTCATGGCCCACCGAGCTGGCCTCGATCTCCGCCCAGAACCGCTGCTCGCCGTCGCGCTCGAACTGCTTGATCCGCAACTTGCCGTACACCACGACCGGGTGTCCCCTGCGGATCGACTGCTGCACGTTGTCCGCCAGCCCGCGGTAGCAGCGCACGGTGTAGTAGGTGGTGTCCCTGGTCTGCCAGGTGTTGGTCTGCTGGTCGAGGACGCGCCTGTTGACGGCCATCCGCATCGAGGTGACACGCGAGCCGTCGCGGAACTGATACTGCCGGGGATCGTCGGTGACGTTCCCGCTCAGCGTGACGTAGATGTCGTTCATCGAAGTGCCTCCCCGGCCCGGTCACTCGCCGGGCTCGGGGGACACACTGGCCGCGCATCGCACCGCCTCACGGGCCAGAAACCCGTTCTGTGGATGAAGCCACGCCTGTGGACAACGCTCCGGGCCGCCCCGCTCGACCGGGAGCGGGGGGGCGGGACGTCCGGCGCGGGGCGGGACGTCCGGCGCGGCGCGGCGCGGCGCGTCCCGCGGCAGGCGTTCGACGCCCGGCCGCGCCCGTCCGGCAGCAGGTGTTCGACGCCCGCCGCGTCCGTCGGGCGGCAGGCGTTCAGCGAAAGGCGTTCAGCGCCGGGCGGCCGCCATCGCGCCGAAGAACTCGTTGTAGCGGTTCAGTTCGCGTTCGAGCGGCTGGACGACCATGTCCTGCGCCAGGACGCCCACGCGGCGTCTCATGTCGTGCTCCAGCCGGTCGCGTTCCTTGCCCGCGGCGAGCACCACGAAGTTCCTGCTCGACATGGCCGAGAACAGGCCGAGCCCGAGGACGCTGATCATCATCAGCCCCACCCAGGGCAGCACGGCCACGTCGCCGAGGACCTCGGCCGGCGGCCGGCCGGCCTTGAAGACGCCGTACGCGAGGATCGCGCCCGCCCAGGCGAGGCTCGCGACGAACATGAGCACCAGGAGGTACTGCCAGATCTTGAGCAGCCACCACCAGACCGGGACCCGGTCGAGCGGCGGAGCCACCTCCGACAGCTCGCCCGACAGCGCCTCGGGAAGCTCGTCCACCCGCGAGCGGGCCGCCTCGCGCACGCCGTCACGCCACACCTCCGGCATGCCGGCAGTCAGCCCGTCGGCGAGCGTCTGCACCGCGTTGTCCACCTCGGCGGGCTGAGCGGTGACCGAACTCGCGACAAGGCCGCGGATGTCGTCCTTCACGGCCCCCAGACGCAGGCTCTTGAGCGGGTCGGGCCGCAGCCGGGCCGCCCACCGCGCGTACGGCCAGCCGACCCATTCGGCGGACCGGACGGCGTACACGTTCTCGAGGGCCTCGCCGAGAGCGGAGACGCCGATCGCGTCGCACAGCGCCTCGACCAGCCCGGCGCGCCGCGCGCCGTCCACCGTGGACTCCACCCGCAGCAACTCCGGCACGTCCTTCACCAGGCGCAGCATCAGCCGGTCGAGGTCGGCCTCCAGACGCTGGTAGGCCGCACGCCGAGCGGCCACGGACTCGGCCAGGACGGCCTTCAGGCTGTCGACGCCCTTGCCGGTGGTGGCGGACGTCGCGACCACCCGGGGACGGGTGACGCCCTCACGCCGGAGAAGCTCCTCCAGGTCGGCCACGCACTCCGCCTGTTCCTCCGGGGTGAGCCGGTCGGACTGGTTGAGCACGAAGACCGTCACCGCGTCGTGCCCGTTCAGCTCGGTCACGTAACGCCGGTGCACCGAGGCGTCGGCGTACTTCTGCGGGTCGAGCACCCACACGATGAGATCGGCCACCTGGATCAGCCGGTGGGCCTCGTGGTCGGTGAGCGCGCGGATCGAGTCGTGGTCGGGCAGGTCGAGCAGGATGAGCCCGTGCAGCTGGCTCTCGCCCTTGTCGAGGGCGCTGGCGCGGGCGAACCGGTGCCGCCACTGGATCTGCAGCCAGTCGAGCAGCGGGCCCGCGCCGTCGATGCCCCACACGCAGGCGTGGGTGCGCGCCGTGGTCGGCCTGCGTACGCCGATGGGCGAGAGCTCCAGCCCGGAGACGGCGTTGAACAGGGACGACTTCCCGCTGCCGGTGCCCCCGGCGAGCGCGACGACCGTGTGGTCGGACGACAGCTTGAGCCGGTCGCCGGCGCGCAGCAGGAGCTGGGCCGCCTCTGTGACCAGCGCCGGGTCGAGCCGGCCCTGCCCCAGCTCGACGATCTTGGCCAGGGCGGCGAGCCTGGAGCCGAGCCCGTGCTGCCTTTCGGCGGTGCTGACAGCCGTCATGGATTCCTCACCGTGGTGCGGAGACGTACCCCGGCGTGATCTGCCGGATCGGCTCCGTCATCGTGCGACCTCGAGGTTGTACGTTGCCTGGTAGAGCCGCGTCGCCGCGGCCTCGTCCGGGATTCCGGCGCTGTCGAGCGCGTCGACGTATCGGAGGGTCTCCTCGTCGAAGAGCAGGCCGACGCGGGCGCGCAGATCGCTGCGGGCCTTGGCGCTGATGTTGCGCAGCGACTCGGCGCCGAGCAGGCCGCGCAGCAGCCGCTGGGGCAGTGCGCCGGCGCCCGCGCCCGCCGGGGCGTCCGTGGCGCCGTAGCCGAGCAGGCCGATCATGAAGATCAGCGAGAGCGACTCCACGTCGAAGGAGATCAGCTTGGCCACCGACCGCTTGGTCACGCCCTCGGTGCGGATGAGTTCGGTGACGTGGTCCTGCCAGGCGGTGATGGTCCTGGTGGTCCTGCGGGCGATCTCCTCCGCCGGGCGGCCGAGCCCCGGTGTCGCGGCCAGCCGGTCGCCCGCGCCCGCCCGCTGCCGCCAGCGCGCCACGACCTCCTCCGCGGCCTGCTGAACGGCCGAGTTGACCAGCGCTTCGAGGCCCGCCCGCAGGGCGGCCTTCAGTCCGCGCACCCGCTCCGGGCCCTGCTGGTGGCCCTTGGCGCCGCGGCGCAGCTGGAGGGTGCGCATGAGGTCGCCCCTGCCGGCGAAGTCCTGCCACCGCGCGAGCACCTCCCCGCGCAGCAGCGAGCCGTCCCTGGTCGCCTCGTCGATCCGCGTCAGGGCGCCCAGGTAGGCCGCGTCGACGTCGGAGCGCAGATCGGCGCGCAGGGCGACCTGGGTTTCGAGGTGCCGGGCGAGCGCGGGCAGCCGGGTGCGGAAGCTGTTCAGAACGCCGTTCAGCGTCGACTTGACCGCCGCCTCACGCCGCTCGTCGTCCGCCGACAGGGCGGACATCCAGATGCGGAGATCCGCGATCTCGATCTCGGGCAGCCGCCCGTCGCGTACGGACGTCTCGTTGATGACGAAGCACTCGACCTCGCCCAGGCCGTATTCCTTCAGCATCCGGCCGAAGTGCTTGACGACGACCTCGCGGGACCTGTGCGGCACACGGGACAGCACGATGACCAGGCGCGCTCCGCGTTCCTTGGCCCGGCGCAGCAGGCCCCAGGACGGCGCGTCGGCGTACCGGGACGCCGTGGTGACGAACACCCACAGGTCGGCGGCGTCCAGCATGCGGTGCGCGATCTCATGGTGCTCCTCCACGACCGAGTCGATGTCGGGCGTGTCGAGCAGCGCGAGTCCCCGGGGCAGGGACGGGCTCGACGTCAGCACCACGCTGCCGGGCGGGGCGTCCCGCGTGGGTTCGTCGAGCCTGCTTAGACCGCCGAGAAGGTCGCCCCGCGCGTACCACTCGTGGTCGTCGGGATGGCAGACGATCACGGGCGTCGCCGTGGTGGGACGGCGCACTCCCGTGGCCGAGACCTTCCCTCCGGCGAGCGAGTTGACGATGGTGGACTTGCCCGCCCCCGTCGAACCGGCCACGACGATCAGCGCGGGCGCGGTGCTCATGTGGACCCGCGGGATGACGTAGTCGTCGAGCTGCGCCAGGACCGACGCCTGCGCCTTGCGCGCCTCCTCGGAACCCGGCACGTCGAGACCGAAGTGCAGGCCCTTCACCGCCGTACGGAGCTGGTTGAGCGCCTCGGTCAGCGCCGCCGAGACCGGCTCCGGCATCGGGAAGGACCGCACCCGATCGCCGTCGGGCTCGTCCTCGCCGTCCTCCATGCCATCGGCGTCGTCGGTGTGCTCGGCGCCATCGGCGTCCTCGGCGTCGTCGGTGTGCTCCGCGTCTTCGGCGCCCTCCGGGTCGTCCTCAAGGCTCTGCGCGTCCTGCGCGGCCTCGTCGGCCGCCGCGTCTGCCGGGTCCTGTTCGCCGTCGGCGTCCGCAGGCTCGCCCTCGCACTCCCCACCGGGCCGCACGGGGGCGTCCTCGATCATGTCCTCGTCGTCGCGGATCGGGCGGAACGCGACGGTCTGCTCCCCCGGCGACTCCGGGTGCTCCCCGGCGTCCCGGTCCACCAGATCCGCCCCCGCGAGGTCCGGCCCCGCGATGTCCGGCTCCTCGGTCACGGCGTCGCCCGAACCCGCGCCGGTCCCGTGGTCGGGCGTGTTCCTGGCTGCCGATCTCACGGGATCCGCTCCGCTCGCACCATATCGATCTCCTGGCCGACCTTGACGACCTCGCCGACGATCACGATCGCCGGAGGCCGCACTCCGGCCGCGGTCACCCGTTCCGCCACGGTCGACAGCGTCGCGGCAACGGCTCGCTGCGTCGGAAGAGTACCGTCCTGTACCACCATCACGGGAGTTTCCGGTGAACGTCCGTCTCGGACCAGCGTTTCGGCGATCTCCTTGATCCGTTCGACCGCCATGAGAAGTATCAGGGTTCCCGACGATCCCGCCAATCCGGGCCAGTCGACGGTGGACCTGGGGTCGCCGGGCGCGACGTGCACGGAGATGACGTGGAACTCCTGGCTCACCCCGCGATGGGTGACCGGGACTCCGGCGGCGCCGGGGACCGCGACCGCGCTGGTGATCCCGGGCACCACGGTCACCGGGATGCCCGCCCGGGCGCAGGCGATCATCTCCTCGCCGCCGCGGCCGAAGACGAACGGGTCGCCGCCCTTCAGCCGTACGACGAACCTGCCCTTGCGCGCGTGCTCGATGAGCAGTTCGTTGATCTTCTCCTGGGACAGCGACCGGCCGTACGGCACCTTCGCCGCGTCGATCAGCTCGACGTCGGGCGACAGCTCGTCCAGGAGCGCGCGCGGCGCGAGGCGGTCGGCCACGACCACGTCGGCCTGCGCCAGGAGCTGACGTCCCCGCACGGTGATCAGGCCGGGATCGCCGGGGCCGCCGCCCACCAGCGCGACGCCGACGGGCTTGGTGCGGTGCCGCCGCGCGTCCACGGTGCCGTCGCGCAGCGCGCCCACGATCGCGTCGCGGATGCCGGCCGCGCGGCGGGGGTCGCCACCCGCGGTGACCGCCACGCCGACCTCGTCCACCCGCCCGCTGGCGGGGGTCCAGGCCGCGGAGGCGTCCTTGTCGTCGGCCCGCACGCACCAGATGCGCTTCACCTCGGCCTCGGCGGCGACCGCGGTGTTGACGTCGCGATGGTCGGTGCAGGCGTGCACCAGCCAGGCGCCGTCGCAGTCGCCGACCTGGTAGGGCCGTCGCTCCCAGGTCACCCGGCCCGTGGCGATGAGGTCGTCCAGCGCCGGCGTGACACTGGGCGAGACCAGGGTGACGGAGGCTCCGGCGTCGAGCAGTGCGGGGACCCGTCGCTGAGCGACGCGTCCCCCGCCGACCACGAGCACCCGCCGCCCGTCGAGGCGGAGGCCGAGCAGGTAGGGCGCCATGACCCCTGTCTCCCTAGAGCGTCAAGTGTGCATTGTTAGGAGGCAAACCTACCCGCTGGGCTCGGGCGACATTCACAGGATGAGACTTGTGAGTCCACAGGGCGGTCGCCGCGGGCCGGCGGCGCCTCACTCGCCCTTGTCCGCCACGCCTGCGGAGTCGAAGGTGGCGACCTCGTGCATGACCCGCGCGGCCGCGCTGACCAGGGGGTGGGCGAGCAGCCCGCCGGTTCCCTCCCCGAGCCGAAGCCGCAGGTCGACGAGCGGGTCGAGGCCCAGATGGGCCAGCGCGGCCGTGTGGCCGGGCTCGGCCGAGCGGTGCCCGGCCAGGCAGTAGCCGACGGCGTCGGGCGCGAGCGCGCCGGCCACCAGGGCCGCGGCTCCGGCGATCACTCCGTCGAGGATGACGGGCACCCGGGCCGCGGCGGCGCCGAGCACGAAACCGGCGATCGCCGCGTGCTCCAGGCCGCCGACCGCCGCGAGCACGCGCAGCGCCTCGCCGGGCCCGCCCGGTACGGCTCCCGCCTCGGTGATCCCGTTGGCCCGCAGGCCACGCCGTACGATCTCGATCTTGTGCTCGTAGGTGGCGTCGTCGACGCCGGTCCCCCGGCCGGTGACCTCTGCGGCGGGCCTGCCGGTGAAGGCGCAGATCAGGGCGGCAGAGGCGGTGGTGTTCGCGATGCCCATGTCTCCGGTGACCAGGCAGCGGCCACCCGCGTCCACCAGGTCGCGGGCGATCTCGATCCCGGCCGTCAGGGCGGCGGTGGCCTGCTCCTCCGTCATGGCGGGCCCCTGCGACAGGTCGGCCGTGCCGTACGCGACCTTGCGGGCGAGCAGCCGGGGCGCGGGCGGCAGGTCGGCCGCGACGCCCACGTCCACGACGGTCACCGACGCGCCCACCTCGGCGGCGAAGGCGTTGGCGACCGCGCCTCCCGCCGTGAAGTTGGCCACCATCTGCGCGGTGACCTCCTGCGGCCAGGGGCTCACCCCCTGCGCGTGCACGCCGTGGTCGGCGGCGAAGATCGCCAGGGCGGCCGGGACCGGGAGCGGCGGCGGGCAGGTTCCGGCGATGCCGGCGAGCCGCACCGCGACGTCCTCGAGCACCCCGAGCGAGCCGCTCGGCTTGGTGAGCCGGTCCTGGTGGGCCCTGGCCTCCGCCATGGGGCCGGGCTCGACCGGGCGGATGGCGCCGATCGTCTCGCCGAGGGACGTCATGCTCTCTCCTTCTGCGCGGCGGCTGCACCGCGTCGGCTACACCGCGCTGGCGATTCCGGGCTGGGCGAGCGGCCCGTCCGGCGCATCGCCGCGGAGCTCCTCCCCCGCCTCGCCGCGGCCGACCGCGCCGATCATGCTATCGGCCTCGATCTCGCCGTCCGCCTCCGGTTCCGGCGTCTCGGCGTCGAACGTCTCGTCGAACGCCTCGTCGAACGCCTCGGCCTCGAAAGCGTCCACGTCGAGCGGTTCCAGGTCCAGAGGGGCAGGGTCCAGGGGGGCAGGGTCCACGAGGGAGGGGGTCAGCGGCGCACCGCCGGTCTCCCTCGCCCCGCTCAGCCGCGGGGCGATGGCGGTCACGAGGCCGGCGTCCCTCTCGGCGCCCGGGTCCACCGGCGTACGGCCCGCGGGGAACGGCCGGGTCACCGGCAGCACCGTGGAGGGGCGGCGCGCGGCCGGCGCCGAGGACTGACCGCCTCCGGCGAGCGCCTCCTCATACCTGTCGATCACCACGTCGGCGAGGCCCTCGCAGTCGCCGATCACCTCGGCGCAGCGGATGTCGAGGCCCTCGTGGTTGGCGCCGTAGGCCAGCGCCTGCGCCCAGATGCGTTCGAGGACTCCGCCCGCGAACAGGACGTACGGCAGGACGATCACGCGCTTGGCGCCGAGCCTGCGGCAGCGCTCCAGGCCGCCCGGCACGCCGGGGCGGGTGTGCGACACGTACGCGGTCTCGACGGTCAGCAGGTCGGCGGCGTGGGTCTCCCAGAACAGCCGCGAGACGCGGTGGACCTCGGCGTTGACGGCGGGGTCGGTGGAGCCGTGCCCGACCAGCACGACCGCGGTCTCGCCGGGCGCGATCTCGGCGGGCGGCTCGTCGGTCACGAACCGCGGCATCTCCGCCCGGGCGTCGGCGAGCCGCTCCGCGAGGAGCTTGAGCACCCGGGGGTCGGGCCCGAGGGGGCGGCCGAGGTCGTATTCGAGCGTGGGGTGCCGCTCCTGCTCCAGGGCCATGGTGCCGGGGATGTCGCCGAGCGCGCGCCGGTCGCCCGTCAGGCTGAGCGGGACCGCGATCAGGTGGTGGTGCCCCCGGGCCACGAGAGAGGAGATGGAGTCGCCGAGCGGGGGGCGGGCGTTCGTGATGAAGCCGCCGCTCACCTCGGCGGGAAGCCCGTCAAGGCGGCAGCGGAGGCGGTGAACGAACCTGCCGAACTCGGCGACGCCGGTCTCATCGTGGGTGCCGTGGCCGATGAGCAGCAGCGGCGGTTTCATCTGGCTGATCTCCCCTGCAGTTGACCTGCGTGTCGTTCACAATCCCCCGCCCCGTCCGGGCCGGCGCCGCCCGTGTGCATGCCGGGACGGGATCTCCCGCTTCTGGACGCGCACTCGCCGGCCGGCGGGAGGCTCACGGCTGGCGAGGATAGCCTTCCGGCCCCCAATCATGGTGGCCACTTGACCGATGGGCACAGGGACTAGGGGGATTCTTTACCTATTGCCATGAAATTTCCCCGTTGAGCATGCCGAACAGGACGGCGTCGGCCCAGCCTCCCGGGACCGGCAGCGCCCGCCGCATGATGCCCTCCTCGATGAACCCGGCCTTCCTGGCGACCGCCTGGCTGGCGCGGTTGCCCGTCGCGACCAGCAGGTGGACCCGGTGGAAGCCGAGGTCGAACAGGTAGGCCGTCGCCAGTCGCGTGGCCTCCACCGCGTATCCCCTGCGGCGGGCCCACGGCGCGATCCAGTAGCCCAGCTCGGCGTCCCCGCGTTCGTGGTCCTCACGCTGCACGCCGATGGCTCCGGCGAGCCGTTCCCCGTCCTTCGGCTGTATCGCGAAGTTGCCACCATAGCCGGGGCCGTTCGCGTGCGCGAGCCGGGTGCACCACTCCAGCGCCCGCTCCAGCGTGTAGCCCTCGGCCCACGGCATCCACCGGGCGATCTCGGGATCGCCCTTGACCGCGTCGGCCACGTCGAAGGCGTCCTGCCGGGCGAAGGGCCGCAGGACCAGCCGCTCGCTCTCGATCCTGCGGCGCGGGACCGACCGCTCGTCGCCGCGCAGCCGTCCGAAGACCACCAGGTCGTGGGGGCCGTCGTCCTCGAATCCCGCGCCGCGGAGCAGTCCCTCGCGGATGAAGCCGGCCTTCTCCGCGACCCTGATCGACGCGAGGTTGTCGGCGTTCGCCCGCAGTTCGATCCGCCGCAGCGGGCCCTCCCCGAGCAGGCGGCCGACGAGGCCGCGGACCGCCTCGGTCGCGTATCCCCTGCGGCGGTAGGCGGGATGCACGCCGTATCCCACCTCGGCGATGCCCGTGCCCCACTGGGCCTTGAAAACGCTGATCGACCCGACCACGCCGTCCCGCGCGTGCATGGCGAGGTGGATGCCCTGGCCCGAGCGCCACAGCTCGTGCACGCCGTACGACAGCCACTGCGCGATGCCGGTCGCGTGCCCGGGCGCGCCCGGGGGCAGCGCCGTGGTGTGCGCTCCGTCCTCGATGACGGCCCGAACCTGGCCCGCGTCCCCGGGACCGAACGGCCGCAGGATCAGCCGTTCCGTGTTGATCGTCAGGCGCTCGTCGAACAATGCGTCACTCCATCACATGAGCGGATTTTTCGCCCGCCGGGGATTATGTGGGACACGGCCTCACCGCTCCCGATGTTTGGGGCAGGCGGTCCGGGTACGAGGCACGTCAGTGACCCTAATCGGGAGGTGAGGTCATGAGTATCCAGCGCGGCAGCGACAAACACGGCCGCCGGCTCGACGAGGAGCAGAAGCACGAGACACAAGGCCTCGTGCAGGGCGCCGGACGCACCCGGGTGGAGGAGTGGCGCGAGCCCGAGCCGACGCAGCAGCCCGAAGAAGACATGTCGCCGCCCCGTCGGCACCCGCCCGGTCGCGAGCCCGGGACGCCGCTCGGCATCACCCCCGCCGACGTGGAACGCCGCAGCCACCTCGCCACCTGGCTCAGCGACGCCGGCTTCCCCGCCGACCCGGCCAAGCTGCTCGCCCACGCCGAGCACAAGAACGCCCCCGACGCCGTGATCGACGCCGTACGGCGGCTGCCCGAAATGACATTCCACAACATCGCGGAGGTCGCGGAGGCCCTCGGACTCGGAGTGGAACGCCAGCGCTGGTAGGGAGGGCCCGTGAGACTGGACTTCATCCGCGGGTTGTACGAGCGGAGCGGCCCGTACGCCTCGGTATACGTGGACACCGACCGGTCGTCCGAGGGCGCGGCCAACGTGGTCCAGCGCCGGTGGGCGCAGCTCAGGGAGCGGCTCGCCGAGGAGGGGGCGCCGGCCTCGGCACTCGATCCCATCGGGGAGCTGATGTCCGACCCGGTGTGGGCCGCGCCCGGGCGCGCGGCCTTCGCCAGGGACGGCGAGGTCGTGTTCACCGAGGCGCTCGCCCACCGTCCGCGCCGTCAGACCGCACGGTGGTCACCGCTCCCCCACGTGGTGCCGCTGCTCGCGCAGCGCGGCGAGCACGTCCCGCACGTCGAGGTGCTGGCCGACCGGGCCGGGGGCGACGTCACCGTGGTGGCCGACGGGCGGCGGCGCGAGCTGACCGTGGAGGTGGCGGACCCGGACCGGTCGCTCCAGAAAACCGGCCAGGGCGGCCGGTCGCAGGCCAACTTCGACCGGGAGGTCGAGGAGGGCTGGCGCCGCAACGCCGTGGCCCTCGCCGAGGTGGTGGAGAAGGAGGCGCACGGCATCGGCGCGGAGGTCGTGGTGCTGGCCGGCGATCCCAAGGCCCGCGGGCTCGTGACCGACTACCTCGCCAAGGACGTCGTACGGCGGCTGACGGTGGCCGAGCACGGCAGCCGGGCCCCGGGCGCCGACCTGGACCACTTCCGGCGGGCGGTCGAAGGGGCCTGCCGGGCCTGGACCGAGCGGCGCTGCGAGGAACTGCTGGACACGTACGCGGCGGGCAACGCCGTGGCGGGCCTGACGGAGACGGCACGCGCGCTGCGCGACCGGCGGGTGGGCACGGTGCTGATGCACGACGACCCGTCCTCCACGGCCATGATGTGGATCGGCCCCGAGCCCACGCAGTTGTCCACCGACCCGGCGGAGCTGGCCGCCTGGGGGGTCGGGGAGCCCATGCGGGAACGCGCGGACGCCGCCCTCGCGCGGGCGGTGGCCGCGACCGACGCCGAGCTGTGGTTCGTCCCGCGGCTGGAGTCGCCCGACGGGATCGGCGCGCTGCTGCGCTTCTGACCGAAGCCTCGGGCCCGGGTGGGGCTCAGGTCACGATCAGCACTTCGAGCGTGCGGGGGCCGTGCACGCCCTCGACCCGGTTCAGCTCGATGTCGCTGGTCGCCGAGGGGCCGCTGATCCAGGTCAGGGGCCGCGCGGGGGCGAGCCGGGCGACGGCGTCCGGCACGCCCGCGACGATCTGGGCGGCCCGCACCACGCACAGGTGATAGTCGGGCACCAGCGAGAGCGCCCGCCTGCCCTGGCCCGGCCCGGCGTCGAGGACGATCGTGCCGGTCTCCGCGATCGCGACCGCGCAGGTGGTGAGCACGCCGTCCACGGCGCCGAGGTCGGCGGCGCTCAGCGGCGGGTCGTCGGCGACCGCCTCCGCGTCCGCGGCGGCGAGCCACGGCGCGGGGAACCCGGCGGGCACGACGACCCGCCGCGCCCCGCGCGCGGCGAGTGACAGCGCGACGCGCTCCGCCACGCCCGGCTCGTCCACGAGGTGGACCACGGCGCGGTAGTCGCGGACCCGCTCCTCGAACAGGCCGATCTCGCCCGGCCTCTCCGAGGGCCCGCGGTAGGCGCGGGTGATCTCGACGTCGGGCACGCCCGCGAGGGCGCGGCGGACCCGGGCGAGGATCAGGTCGCGGGAGCTCATCGGCGTCCTCCGTCCGTGCGGTCCCACCACTCGCGGAACGACTCTTCCGGCATCTCCGGCAGGTCCCTGGTGTCGGTCCAGCCGGCGAGCGGCCCCGGCAACCGCCGAGGAGTGAGCCGGCGCAGCCGTCCCGCGGCGCGCTGCAGGCGCGCGAGCCGTCCCGACCGCTCGAGCACCCACCCGGCCGCCGCCATCCCGGCGCGCTCCGGCCAGGGGTGGCGGGCCCGGGACCGCAGGTCCACCAGCACGGACGGGATGTCGATGGCCACCGGGCAGACCTCGTAGCAGGCGCCGCACAGCGAGGAGGCGTACGGCAGCGAGCGGTCGAGCTCGGAGCCCATGCCGCGCAGTTGCGGCGTCAGGATCGCCCCGATCGGCCCGGGATAGACCGACCCGTACGCGTGGCCGCCCGCCCGCTCGTACACCGGGCAGACGTTGAGGCAGGCCGAGCAGCGGATGCAGCGCAGCGCCTGCCGGCCCACCTCGTCGGCGAGGACGCCGGTGCGGCCGTTGTCGAGCAGCACCAGGTGGAACTCCTGGCCCTCGGCCGCGCCGGTCCACATGGAGGTGTAGGGGTTCATCCGCTCCCCCGTGGAGCTGCGGGGCAGCAGTTGCAGGAAGACCTCCAGGTCGCGCCAGGTCGGCAGCACCTTCTCTATGCCGACCACGCTGATCAGGGTGCGCGGCAGCGTGAGGCACATGCGGCCGTTGCCCTCGGACTCCAGCACGACCATCGTGCCGGTCTCGGCGATCGCGAAGTTGGCCCCGGAGATCGCCACCTTGGTCTTCAGGAAGCGCTCGCGCAGGTGGAGCCTGGCCGCTTCGGCCAGCGCCGCGGGGTCGTCGGTCAGGTCCTCGGGGGCGGGCCTGCCCCAGCCGGCCATGTGCTCGGCGAAGATCTCCCGGATCTCCGCGCGGTTGCGGTGGATCGCCGGGACGAGGATGTGCGAGGGCTGGTCGTCGCCCAGTTGCACGATGAGCTCGGCGAGGTCGGTCTCGTAGGCGGTGATGCCATGCTCGAGCAGCGCCTCGTTGAGGCCGATCTCCTGGGTGGCCATCGACTTGACCTTGACGACCTCGGTCTCGCCCGTGGCCTTCACCAGCCCGGCGACGATCCGGTTGGCCTCGGCCGCGTCGGCGGCCCAGTGCACGTGGCCCCCGGCGGCCGTGACCGCCTCCTCCAGCCGCACCAGGTATCTGTCGAGATTGCGGAGCGTGTGCTCCTTGATCGCCCGGCCGGCCTCGCGCAGCCCGGCCCAGTCGGGGGCCTCCGCGACGACGCTCGCCCGCCTGGCCCTGATCGTCCTGGTCGCCTTGCGCAGGTTGAACCGCAGCTGCGAGTCCCGCAGGGCTCTCGCGGCGTTGCGGGGGAAGGGCCGCGTCGGCGGCATGCCGAGGAAGGTGACGCTCATCGGGCCCCCGCCGTCTCGGTCGAGCAGAGGATCTCGGCCAGGTGCGTCACCCGCACGCCCGACTTCTGACGGCCGAGCATCCCGCCGATGTGCATCAGGCAGGAGTTGTCGGCGGCGCACAGCACCTCGGCGCCGGTGTCGAGGACGGCGCGCACCTTGTCGGCGCACATCGCCGCCGACACCTCGGCGTTCTTCAGCGCGAAGGTGCCGCCGAAGCCGCAGCACTCCTCCGCTCCCGGCAGCGGCACCAGTTCGAGTCCCTTGACCTGGCGCAACAGTGTGAGCGGACGGTCGCCCAGGTGGATGCCGCGCAGGGAGTGGCACGTCGGGTGGTAGGTGACCTTGTGGGGGAAGTAGGCCCCCACATCGGTCACCCCCAGCACGTCGACCAGGAACTCGGTCAGCTCGTACGTCTTCGGCACGACCTGCGCCGCCGCGTCGGCGAAGGGACCGGACGACCCGGCCAGCTTCGGGTACTGCTCGCGGATCATGGCCGCGCACGAGCCCGAGGGGACGACGACCGCGTCGTAGCCGCGCAGCGCCGCCACGCTGCGCCGGGCCAGCCGTACGGCCTCGTCCCGGTAGCCGGTGTTGGCGTGCATCTGGCCGCAGCAGGTCTGGGCACGGGGGAAGTCGGCCTCGACGCCGAGGCGGCGCAGCAGGCGCACGACCGCCCGCCCGGTGTCCGGGAAGAGCGTGTCGTTGACGCAGGTGACGAACAGGGCTACCCGCACATGCCCTCCCGGCGTGTATGGTCAGACCAAATATGGTCAGACCATACATCCTGGTGCGCCCGCGGCGACACCGGCGTCGTGAGGAGCCGAGGTGACCACCGGAGAACGCCGGCGTACGGACGCCCGGCCGCGCGCCTTCGAGGAGGTGCTCGCCCGCATCGAGGAGCGGATCGCGGCCGACGGCATGACCGTGGGCGACCGGCTGCCGGGTGAACGGCAGCTCGCCGAGCAGCTCGGCGTGGGCCGGTCGTCGGTCAGGGAGGCGCTGCGCGTGCTGGAGACCCTCGGGGTGGTCGCGTCGCAGGCCGGCCGGGGCCCGGACGCCGGGGCGGTGCTCACCTCCCGCCCGGGAGACGCGCTCACCGACCTGCTCCGCCTGCACCTCGGCCTCGCCACGCTCTCGATGCGCGAGGTGATCGACACCCGGCTGATGATCGAGCAGTGGGCGGCGGCCCGCGCGGCGGCGGCTCCCGCGCGCACCGCGACGGCACGGATGGCGGAGGCGATCGCGGCCATGGACGCCGCCCGCGACCCCGCCGAGTTCGTCGAGCACGACATCGCGTTCCACCTCGCCCTCGCCGAGGCGGCGGGCAACCGGCTGATCGTGGCGGTCGTGCGCGCGCTGCGCGACGCCCTGCGCCGCTACGCCGTGGACGCGGTCGTACGGCTCGGCGACACCGGCGGCCTGCAGGACGACCACCGGCGCATTCACCGGGCGATCGAGGACGGCGACGCCGGGGCCGCCGCGGCCGCGGTCGCCGAGCACCTCGCCCGCGCCTATCCGGAGTCTGGCCCGGATTCATAGAACGTGTTCTAATCACGCGTGTGGCCGATGATCTGAGACTCGGGCTGAACCTCGGGTACTGGCAGCGGAACGCCGACGACGCGACCGAGGTGGTGCTGGCCGCCGAGCGCCTCGGCTACGAGTCGGTGTGGACCGCCGAGGCGTACGGCAGCGACGCGTTCACCCCGCTGGCCTGGTATGGCGCGAGGACCAGCCGCATCAAGCTCGGCACCAGCGTCGCCCAGTTGTCCGCCCGGCCCCCGGTGACGACCGCGATGACCGCGATGACGCTCGACCACCTCACGGGTGGCCGGCTGCTGCTCGGCGTCGGCGCCTCGGGCCCGCAGGTCGTCGAGGGCTGGTACGGCCAGCCGTTCGCCGCGCCGCTCGCCCGCACCCGCGAGTACGTCGAGATCATGCGGAAGGTCTGGCGGCGGGAGGAGCCGGTGACCAGCCCGGGCCCGCACTTTCCGCTTCCGCTGCCCGGCGGCCTCGGCAAGCCGCTCAAGCTGATCACCCACCCGCTGCGGCCCGAGATCCCCGTCTACCTGGGCGCGGAAGGCCCGAAGAACGTCGCGCTCGCCGCCGAGATCGGGCAGGGCTGGCTGCCGCTGTTCGCCTTCCCCGAGAAGATCGAGGCGATGTACGGCGACGCCCTGTCCGGCGCGAAACCGGCCTTCGACGTCGCCGCCATGGTCATGGTGGTCGTCACCGACGACCTGAGGGCCGCACTCGACGGCGTGAAGATGATGCTGACGCTCTACATCGGCGGCATGGGGGCCAAGACCCGCAACTTCCACGCCGACATCATCGGCCGCATGGGCTACGCGGAGCAGGCCCGCCGCATCCAGGAGCTGTACCTGGCCGGCCGCCGCGACGAGGCGTTCGCGGCCATCCCCGACGAACTGGCCGACGGCATCGCGCTCCTCGGGCCGCTCGGCCGCATCCGGGAGCGGCTGGAGCTGTGGCGCCGCAGCCCGGTCACCACGCTGCTCGTCATGGGCCCCCGTGACGAGCCCACGCTCAGAGCCGTACGGGATCTGGTCCTCGGGTGAGCGCGGCCCGCCCGGCGGCGGCGACGGCGAAGGCCCGCACCAGCGGGTGCGGCTGCCGTTCGGCCAGCTCGGGCTGGAACAGCGTGACCAGATAGAAGGGGTGGCCGGGCAGCTCGGCCACCCGCGCCTCTCCTTCCTCGTCGTGGCCGGTGAAGCGCAGGCCGTGCGCCTCCAGCGTTTCGAGATAGGCGGGATCGGGGCCGTAGGAGCAGAAGTAGCGCTCCACGGTCCGGTCGGCGCCGACGATCCGCTCGGCGAGCGAGCCGGGGATGAGCCGGACCGCCGCCTCGTGACCGGCGAGGGAGCAGGCGAGCTGCCTGATCAGCGGGTCGGGGGCGGCCGGGTCGTTCTCCGCGTGGCTCACGCTCAGCCCGCACACGTGACGGGCGTACTCCAGCAGCGCGTGCTGGAAACCGGCGCAGGTGCCGAGCAGCGGGATCGCGTTCTCCCTGGCGGTCCGCGCGGCCGTGATCGCGCCCTGCTCGCTGCGGTAGGGGCTGCCGGGCAGGATCCAGACGCCGTCGAACCCGCCGAGATCCGCGACCTCGTCGGTCCTGATCCAGTAGGCGTCGAGGTCCAGCCCCTCACGCTCGCGTAGCGCGTCGAGGATGAGCGGGATGCGGGTGTGGGAGCGGACGGCGGGTGACCGGTCGCCCACCAGCGCGATGCGGGGTCTCATGACCTCCATGCTGGCGACGTGCGAACTTAATGACAAATGATGATTTCCAGTGTTCGTATAAGGGATGCTGATGTCGTGGATCCTCATCTGCTGAGCACGTTCGTGACTGTGGTCGCCGAGGGGTCGTTCTCGGCCGCGGCCGATCGGCTCGGCTACACCCAGCCCGCGGTGTCCCAGCAGATCGCCGCACTGGAGGCCGACCTCGGGGTGCCGCTGCTGACCCGCCGTCCCGTACGGCCGACCCGGGCGGGCGAGCGCCTGCTGGAGCACGCGGGTCCGCTGCTGCTGCGGCTGCGGGCCGCTCGGGCGGACGTGGCGCGGCTGTCCGCGCAGCCGCGGGCCCTCACCGTCGCCGCAGGCCCGCTCGCCCTCACCGCGGACACGGCGGCGGCGCTGGCCGGGGTGACGACGCTGCGCATCGCGGGCGCGGCGGCGGCCGTGGCGCTGGTGGCCTCGGGCGAGGCCGACCTCGCGCTGGCCGACGGCCCGGCCGCGCCCTCCGACCCGCTGAACCTCCCCGACACGGGGCCGCTCACCACCGTGGGCGTACGGGAGGAGGAGCTGGTGGTCGTGCTGCCCGAAGGACATCCGCTGGCGGGCCGGCCCGGCCTGCGGCTGGACGACCTGGCCGACGCCCTGTGGGTGGACGCCCCCGAGGTGATGCCGCTCGACCGCCTGCGCGCGGTGGCACGGCTCGACGGGCTGCGGCCCGGCATCCGTTACGAGGGCCACGACCCGGCCGTCGCGGCGCGCCTGGCCGCGGCCGGGCACGGCCTGACCCTGCTGCCCGCGTCCGCCGCGCCGTGCGGGGTCCGGGTGCCGCTGGTCGCGCCGAGGATCGTCCACCGGGTGGAACTGGTGCACGCGGCCCTTCCGCCGGGTCCCGCCGCCGAGGTCGTCCGCGCGCTCACCTCCTGAGCGACAGGTCGCCCACCGCGTCGGCGTAGTAGACCGACCCGCCGAGGTGGAAGGCGACCTGGCGGAGTGTCCAGCCCGCCCCGGGCGAGTGGTCGAGCTGCTCCGGGCTCAGCACCTCCAGGCGGGCCGTCCAGATCCGGGCGAGCCGGGTGAGCCTGCTGCGGGCCTCGTCGAGATCCTGCTCGGTGAACGGAGCGAGGTCGGCCGCAGTGGTGATCATCGACGCGTGCCAGTGGTCGGGCAGGGGCACGCGGCCGGCCAGCCGGTCCTCGATCTCCGCCAGATGGTCCACGAGATGGTCGGCCACCCGGCGGATCGCCTTATGCGGGGTGTAGATCCGATCTCCCGACGGCACCGGCAGGCCGTCCCAGGCGGTCCAGGTCGCCGCCAGGCGGAGCACGTGGTCGATCATCTCGGCCACGACCCGCGCGGGCTCGCGGTCGTCGGTCGGCGGGGCGTCGGTCATGAACGGCCTCCAGGGTGCGAGGGCATGTGCCCGTGCAGGCTAGGGCCGCGTCGTTTCGACGCCCGCCGAAAGGTCCTGCCGACCGATTTCCGGAAATAGGCGACCGAGCCATCCGAGGCGATCGCCCAACTCCCGGCCCGGCTGGTCCGGAACCAAAGAGGATAAATCCAGGTAGAGGCATTACATTCGCGAGTGGGTGACGGCGCGCCGGCAAAGGGGATGTCACGAAGACGGAGGCGTCGCAGGCCCCTCCGGCCTCCCGCTTGACACGACCGACATCTGGGTGATTTATGGATTTATGGGGCATTTGACCGATGCCGATCGCGGAACTGATGACTGGTCCGATTTCTGCCGATCATCGTGGCCCGGATGGCGCGGTCGCGCCCGCGAATGGACCATTGTCGCCGGAGTGCTGCAGGAAGCCAGGGTAGGCCGGGGTGCGGTCCTCCTGATCGAAGGCCGGTCGGGCGTCGGCAAGAGCCGCATGCTCGGCATCACCACCACCGCGGCGGCAAGGGCGGAGCTGGGAGTCGCGCAGGGCGCGGCCGACGAACTGACCCAGCTGATCCCCCTCGCCCCGCTCACCTCGGCGCTCGGGGAATCGAGCTATGCGCTTCCCGTGGCCGCTCAGATGAGCGTCTACAGTCACGCCGATCAGCGGCTGCTGCTGGTGGAACACCTGCAGGGACAGCTGGAGCAGCGGGTGGCCCGGGAACCGATGCTCCTGGCGTTGGACGACCTGCACTGGGCTGATCCGATCACCCTGCTGGCGCTGCGGTCGATGACCAGAGACCTCGCCTCCTATCCACTCGTGTGGATGCTGGCCCGTACGACCGGCAGCGGCGACTGCCCCCGCCTCAACTGCCTGTTCGACCTGCTGGAACGTGACGGCGCGACCCGGATCACGCTGGGGCCGCTGGACGAGGCAGCGGTGGCCGACGTCGTCACCGACGTCCTGGGGGCCACACCCGAGCCGGACGTGCTGGCCCTGGCCGGCATCGTCGACGGCAATCCCTTCCTGCTCGTCGATCTCCTGGAGAAGTTCACAAGGGAGGGCGTCTTCCAGATCGCCGACGGCCGCGCGCGGATGGCGGCGTCCCCGCCACGCACCCAGGCGATCATGCAGGAACGCCTGGAAGGGCTGTCGGCACGGACCAGGTACCTGCTTCAATGCGCCGCGATCCTCGGCCGGTCGTTCTCGGTGAAGGATCTGGCCGAAATGCTCGGCGAATCGACCAGCGCTCTGCTGCCGATGCTGGAGGAGGCGATGTCGGCGGGCATCGTCGAACCCGCCGGAGGCGAACTGTCCTTCCGGCACGACCTGCTGTGGCAGGCGGTGATCGGGACCATCCCCGACTCCGTACGCCGGGCCATGCACCACGATGCGGGAACGATGCTGCTCAAACGTGGCGGGTCGGCGGTTCCCGCCGCCGCGCACCTCATCCACAGTGCCGGCCGCGGTGATACCTCCGCGCTGCTCGGGCTCGACCGGGCGGCGCGCGAGGTGCTGCGGTCCTCCCCTCAGACCGCCGCCGACCTCGCCCTGCGGGCGCTCGAACTCAGCGACTCCGCCGACCCCGACTGGTTCGGCCGCGCCGCCACAGCCGTTGACGCCCTGACGGTCATCGGACGGCTGGCCGAGGCGGCCGATCTCGCCCGTTCCGCACTCGGCAGGGCCCCACCCCGCCCCGCTGCTCGCCTGCGATGCGCGCTGGCGCACATCCTGCTGTTGAACGGCCGGCCAGCGGACGCGATATCCGAGACCGAAAACCTGCTCGCCCGCGACGACCTGCCCGAGGACCTTCGCGGCATCGCCGAATGGACGATGTTCTGGGGGCTTACCTGTCTGAACGACTTCCGGAAAGGACGGCGGCAGGCGGAAGCCGTTCTCGCCGACCGCGAGCGGCACGCCGATGCGGCGGTCGTCGGAGCACTCCTGCTGCTCGCGCAGTTCGCCATGGTCGACGGGCGGATCGCCGACTCGTTCACGCACCTTTGCGAAGCCCTGCGCATCACCGACCGCGGCACCGCCGAAGCCATCCAGCGCCCGTATACGCGCCTGATACTGAGCCTCTACTACAGGGCCATGCGTGAGTTCGACGCGGCCGACGTCGCCATCCAGGCCGCCGAGGAGGAGATCAACGACCTCGGGCTGACCGTGCTCGCCGCGCAACCCGCGCTGTTCCGCTCCGTTCTGCATCTGGGCACCGGCCGACTTGACGACGCGGCCGCCGAGGCCCAGGCCGGGAGCATGACCGCCGAAGAACTCGGCACCCACGGGTTCATCCGCGTCGGGCTGTCCATCCTCGCTGTCATCGCCCTGCGGCAGGGCGACATCGACGCCGCGGTCCGGCACATCGAACGCTTCCAGTCCATCCAGGCCGCGCCCGAGATGTTGTACGGATCCGTGTGGGAGAAGTGGGTGATGGCGGCGGTGGCCGAAGCCCAGGGAGATCCCGGGCGCGCGGTCGACATACTCGACGCCATCTACACCGACGAGGAGAAGCGGCGCTGGGCACTCCTCACGACGCCTCTCACGGCCGCCTGGATGACCCGGCTGGCCCTGGCCACGGCGAACCGTCCGTATGCGCGGGCCATCCTTGACACGGCCGAGTACCTGGCCCGGAACAACCCGGACTTCCCCGTCTTCGCTGTCACGTTCGCCCACGCCCGCGGCCTCTTCTACCAGGACGCCGGTGCGTTGGCCGCCGCCGCCGATCAACCCGAACCGTGGGCACGCGCCTTGGTCGCCGAAGACCTCGGTGTCCTGCTGGCCACCGCGTCCGACCCCGACTCCATCGCGAAGGCCGTCGACAGCCTGGATGAGGCGCTCGACGGCTACGGGCGCATCGGTGCGCTCTGGGACGTGGCGCGGGTGCGTGCCCGGCTGCGGGCGCTTGGTGTGCGCCGTCGCCACTGGGGCCAATCCCAGCGGCCGGCCTTCGGCTGGGACAGCCTCACCGATACAGAACGCGCCGTCGCCAGCCTGATCATCAGGGGGATGACCAACCGCCAGATCGCCCAGCGGATGTTCCTGTCGCCGCACACGGTGTCCACCCACCTTCGCCGGATGTTCAGCAAACTCAACATCGCATCCCGTACCGAGCTGGCCCGCATCGTCGCCGAAATGTGCCCCGAGCTCATCAAGGGTGGTTGAGCGGGTCTTCCGGTCGGAGCGGGGTTCTGTTCTCGCTTGATCGCGTGGACCGCCCTTCCTCGCGAGGTGGTCCCGGACCGGATTAGCGCGATCGCGGACGGGATAAGAGTGAGGCAGGTCACACACCCGGCGCGGGGGGAGAACAGATGCGGTCCACATCGTCAGCGCTGAGCCGGGCGGCCGCCGGCGTGTACGCGGCCCTCGCCGCTCAGGTCGTGTCTGTGGCCGCTCTCGCCGTGTTCGAGGAGAGCCGGGGCAGGCGGCTGGCCGCGCAGATCGCGGCCTTCGGCGGCGATCCCGCCTCTCCCGTCGCCCGGACCGTCAGCGGCGCGGCCACGGCGTTCGCCGTGCTGGTTCTGCTGATGATCGGCGCCACCGTGGCGTGCGCCGCCGCCTACCTGTCCTGGCTGCGGGCGGTGCGCCCGGCCACGCCGCCCGTTGTGCTCGCGGCGGCGTGCCTCGTGCCCGGAGTCAACCTCGTGGTCCCGCCGTTCCTCGCCGACCTGGCCTGGCGCGAGGGCCCGGCGGGGCGCCCCCGCCGGAGCGGTCCCGCGCGGGGCGAGCCGTACGACGGCAGGGACCGGACGCGGTGGCTGGTCGTCCTCTCCTGCTGGTGGGTGAGCTGGCTGGCCGCGCTCGGGCTCGTGTTCGCCGGCCCGGCACGGGACGGGCTGACCGGCCTTGGCACACCCCAGGCCGCCGCGGTCGCCGTCGCGGCGCTCCTGTGCGCGTCGGCCGTCCACGAGATCACCGCCCGGCACACGGGCGCGGGCGGGAAGCGGGCGGCACGGCCCGCCGTGCGGCCGCAGGTCCGCCTCGGCCACGGCGAACGGCCGTCCGGCATGCCGTCGGCACCCGCGGGAGGCCGGGCGGGCGCCGCGCCCACGGACGGCGGCGAGGAGGATCACCGGCCGGGCGGCGGTCCCGAGCTGCCGGAGCTGGCGTGCCAGAGCCGCCGCTGGGGCGCGGACGGCTGGCCGAGGAACCGCCCCTCGCGTACGGCCGGCGGGGCTCCGTTGTCGGAGTAGGGCGACACCCGGAAGCCGTTGCCGTACTCGATGGGCCGTCCGCCCACCCCTGCGCCGGGCACGGGCACCTCGCTGATCAGGGCGCGTACGGCGTCGAGCCCCTGGGTGCGCCACACCCGGTCGAGGTCGGCGAGGTTCCAGCAGTGGACGGCGCGCAGCGAGACCGCCCGGCCCCCGGTGCGGCGCACCACCCCCCTGGCCATGAGCAGCCACGACCCGAACACGGTCGCGGCCGTGTGCGCCTGCACCGACTCGAAGAACGTCAGGTCGATCGGGCCGGTGGAGTCGTCCAGAGTGGTGAAGATGACCCGCTGCCCCGACCGCACGGCGGGCGTCTGAGTGGCGACCTTCACCCCCGCGACCAGGATCTCCGCGCCGTTGCGCTGCCGGAGCAGATCCCTGGCCCGCGTCACGCCGATCGCGTCGAGCAGGTCGCGGTAGAAGTCCATGACGTGGTGGCTCACGTCCATGCCGAGGATCTCCAGCTCGGCCTCGACGGCCTCGGCCTCGGTCATCTCCGGCAGTTCTCCGGGCATGACGTGTTCGGTGAATCCCATCGGGAGCTGCCCCTCCGCGCCCGCGGGAGAGCCACGGTCGAGCGCGCCGACCTGGGCGATCAGGTCGCGCCTGGTCAGCCGTCCCGGCCGCCAGCGCGGCTCCCCCGGCCGCAGGCCGTGCAGCGCGTCGAACCCGCCGACCTCCACGATCCGCTCGGCGACCGGCCGTGAGGGCCGGGCCCGCTCCCAGAAGTCGGCCAGCGAGGTGTAGGGACGGCCCGCGACCATGCGGTCCACCTCGGCCCCGCTCACCCCCCGGACGGCCGAGAACGGCACCCGCAGGCCGTATCCGCGGCCGAACTCCCCGGGATCGCCCTCCGCCGGGTCCGTACGCTCGACCAGCCAGGTCTTCCCCGACCGGTTGACGTCGAGAGGCAGGACGTCCACCCCGCACTGGCGGGCCTCGTCGAGGATGACCCGGCTCGGGTACATGCCGGGGTCGTGGGTGAGCACGCCCGCGAGGAACGCGGCCGTGTGGTGCCGTTTCAGCCAGGCCGACTGGTAGGTGGGCAGCGCGAAGGCCGCCGCGTGCGCCTTGCAGAACCCGAACCCGCCGAACGCGTCGAGCACCTTCCACGCCCGCTCGACGACGTCGTGGGCGTAGCCGTTCTCCCTCGCGAGCGGCACGAACCAGGCGCGTACGGCCTCGCGGCCCTCCGGCGTCCCGAGCGCGCGGCGGGCCCGGTCGGCCTCCGACAGCCCCGACCCGGTCATGACGTCGATGACCTTCATGACCTGCTCGTGGAAGACGACCACCCCGTTGGTCTCCCTGAGCGCGTCGCGCAGCGACTCGTGCGGGTAGCGCGCCTCGCGGAAGCCGTGCCGGGTCTCCAGGTAGGGGGTGACCATGTCGGAGTTGACCGGTCCCGGGCGGAACAGCGAGATGTCCACGATCAGGTCGTGCATCGTGCGCGGCTCCAGCTTCGCGACCAGTTCGCGCTGCCCCGGCGACTCGATCTGGAAGCAGCCGATCGTGCGGCTGCGGCGGATCATGTCGTAGGTCTCCCGGTCGTCGCGCGGGACGGCGTCCAGGTCGATCTTCCGGTTCTCGACCCGTTCGACCTCCTGGAGGGCGTAGGCGAGCGCCGACTGCATGCGCACGCCGAGCACGTCGAGCTTGAGCAGGCCCGCCTCCTCGACGTCGTCCTTGTCGAACTGCGACATCGGGAACTCCAGCAGGCTGCGCTCGACCGGCGTGCGGTCGCGCAGCGTGGAGTTGCCGATCAGCACGCCGCAGGGATGCAGCGCGATGTGCCGGGGCAGCCCGTCGAGCCGCTCGGCCAGGCGGAACACGGTCTCCAGCGACCGGTCGTTCAGCCCGCTGTCGCGCAGCTCCGGCAGGTCGGACAGCGCGGCCCTGATCTGCCTGGCCCGCACCTGCGGGAACGCCTTGGCGATGACGTCGATCTCGTGCGGCGGCAGGCCCATCGCGGCGCCGACGTCCCTGATCGCGCTGCGGGCGCGGTAGGTCTCCATCATCGACACGCAGGCCACCCGGTCCTCGCCGTACCGGTCGAGGATCGCGCGGTAGCAGTCGAGGCGGCGGGCCGACTCCACGTCGATGTCGATGTCGGGCAGGCCCTTGCGGCCCTCCGACAGGAAGCGCTCCATCAGCAGGCCGTGTTCGAGCGGGTTCACCTCGCCGATGCCGATCAGGTAGTTGACCAGGCTGCCCGCCCCCGAGCCGCGGATCGCGCACCGCACGCCCATCGCCCGGATCATGTCCGTGATGCCGGCGACGGACGTGAAGTAGCCCGACAGCCGCTTCTTCTCGATGACGTGGAGTTCGGCGGCGAGCCGGTCGCGGGCCTCGGCCGAGCGCTCCAGGCCCCGCCGGGCCAGCCCCTCCTCGCAGCGGCGCCGCAGCAGGGGCACCGGATCCTCGCCGACCTCCGGCAGGTGGAGCCGGGGCCGTTCGGGGTCGAGCAGGGGTGCGATCTCGACGGGGTCGAGCACGCACCGGCCGGCCACGCGGCGCGTCTCGGCCAGCAGCCGCTCGGCCCGGCCGGTGTCGCCGCCGCAGATCCGCGCGGCCACCCGCGCCATCTCGGCGCCGTCCTTCAGGTACGCGTGGGCCGTGGGGTCGTCGAGGTGCCGCCCGTCGAGGGGCACCAGCTTGCGCGCCGCGTCGAGCACGTTGCCCACCTGGTGGTCGGCGGCGTCCAGGTAGCGGACCGCGTTGGTCAGCACGACCGGCACACCCATCGAGTCGGCCAGCCCGATCATGCGGGCGGCGGTGTTCGCGTCGCGATAGCCGTACAGGTCGGACACCTCCACGACCAGGTCGGGGACCACCGCGCGCCAGGCGGCCAGCAGGGCCCTGGCCTGGTCGTCGCGCCGCTCGGTCACCGCGCGGCCGACGCCGGAGCGGGGCCCGAGCAGCACGGTCAGCCGCGGCCCGCCGTCCGGGCCGGTCGCGTGCTCGGCCACCATCCCCGGCGTGACGTACGGCGCGCCGCGCTCCCCCGCCTGGTGGGCGGCCGTGACCAGGCGGCACAGCGAGGCCCAGCCGTCCGAGCGCGCGAGCACGACGACCCGCGCCGGCTCGGCCGCCGTCCCCCGGCCGTGCCCGTGTCCGCTGTGGCGGCCCCGCGGCGCGCGGCCGGACCGCAGGCCGCCGCCGAACAGGTCGTCCGGTGTGGAAGAACCCGGCCCGGAAGAACCCGGCGCGGAAGAACCCGGCGTGGCAGAGGCGCCGTCGAGGGCGAGATCGACCCCGACGATCGGGCGGACGCCCTGCTCGTGGCAGGCGATGACGTGCTTGACCGCGCCGTAGAGGCCGTCGCGGTCGGTCAGCGCCAGCGTGTCCATGCCGTGCTCGGCGGCCCGCCGGACGAGGGCGGCCGGGAACGCGGTGCCGTACCGCAGCGAGAAGGCGGACGCCACGTGCAGGTGGGCGAAGGCGTGCGTCATAGGCGCACCCCCGTCCGTCCCCCGGCCCGTCCGGCGTTCCGTCCTCCAGCGGCCCGTCCCCCGGTCGTCGTGGGTGGCTGGAGCGTTCCCATCAGTCCCAGGCCCTCAGCAGGAGCCAGCCGCCGCTGGCGGTGTCGAAGCGCAGTTCATAGGTCCCGACCTCCTTGCCGGCCGCGGCTCCCACTCGCCAGAAGCGCCGCTCGCCGGGATCGGCGTCCGAGGTCTTCCACCATTCCCTGGCGACCACCCAGTGGTCCTGGATCTCGCGGACGGTGTAGAGCCGGTCACGCCAGACGAACTGAGCAGGGTGTCCGTCCCGGACCCACACCTCGATCGGATCGCCGTAAAGTCTGCTCAAGACTCCTTCTCCCTGTGGCTTCGTGGCCACCCGGGGGAAGACGGGCGGATGATTCGGGCAGAATCGCCGCTACTTCGAACATACGTTCCCAGGACGGTGAACGCAAGTCGGCACGGCCCGTTCCCGGGTGCGAAATCCCAGGAAGCGCGCCCGCCCGCGGATCACTCGCCGAGCCAGATCCCGCCGCCCCGGTAGGGCGGCTCCTCTCGTTCGGTGTCGTCCACCACCGCCGCCCAGACGCGCGCCGTCCCCGGCTCGCCGGCGACGGCCGCCACCCGGGTGTGCCCGAGCGGACCCGCCGGAAACGTCCTGTACGTCCACTTTCCGCCAGACAGGTGGCCAATCGACGTGTTCCACTCGTTCTTCGCGTAGAACAGCCAGAACCCGCCCTTGCCGTCCGCCTCCAGCCGCAGCTGGGGATCGAGCTCGGGCTCGGACGGCAGGCTGTAGCTCCACCGTCCGTTCTCCCGCCGCAGGAACAGCGTGCTGCCGCAGTAGGTCACGTCCTCCTCCTCGGTGCCGCAGACCCACGCGACCCAGCCGACGGCCGCCACCCTGCCCGACCCGTCCACCGCGACGTCCACGAGCTCGGAGAGCTGGCCGCGGTGCAGCGCGGGGACCGCGGGGAGCGGGACCGTGCTCCAGGACCAGCCGTTCCAGCGGGCGACGGCGGCCCGGCCACGGGTTGAACCGGCAACCCAGACCTCGCCGCCGGGCAGGCCGTCCAGGCCCTTGGCCACCAGCGGCGGCCGGGCCGTTCGCCAGGCCGCGCCGTCCCAGTGCCGCAGCTCCGCCCGGGACTCCCAGGCGCCCTCGGCTCCCCCTGCTCCGTCCAGGAAGTTCGCGTTCAGGATCGCCCAGACGTCGCCGGAGGCCGCCGCGTGCACCCGCTGCGGCTCCGCACCCGGACCGGGCGCCGCGGTCCACCTCCGGCCGTTCCAGCGCGCGGCGGCGTTCTCGCCGAACAGCCACACGTCGCGGTCGGAGGAGGCGGCCACGGCGCGCGGCTCGGTCAGCGGCGGGGCCGGAACCTCGCGCCACCGCCCGCCGTCCCCGCGCAGCACCAGCGGCGCCTTCGTCTCGGGCCCGCACGGCTCCGGCACGCGCGCGCCGGCCGCCCACACGGTCCCCTCGCGGGTCACGGCCAGGCCCCGGACGCGGTCACGGTAGTCGTAGTGGGCGACGCGCCATGCGCCCGCCCGCCCGCCCTCCTCGTCCGGCTCCGGCGTGGGCGAGCCGGTCATGCAGGAGGGCGACGGCCGCTCCCGCGCGGCGGCCGTGGCGTTCGCGGCGTCGGTCTCGTTCCAGGTCTCGAGATCGCGGGGGGTGGTCGACGCGCACGCCACCGGCAGAGCCATCGCGGCCAGCGCCGCCGTCACACCCAGAATCCGCGTCCGCATATGCATAGGACGCGGCGGCCCCGCGTCCGGTTCTGCCGGAACAGGAGGCACCTGTCCGGCGCGCGGGACAGCGGAGTGCCGACGGCATCGGCGTCGCCGGCGCGGGCGCCGGGACCGAGCACGGCCCGCCCGCGCCGTGCCGCGCGTGCGGCGGGCGGGCCGGGACCGGCCCCGTGACTCAGCCCGCGTGTTCCGCGTAGGCCGCCAGGAGCTGGGCCTCCGCGATGTCGAAGTACGCGAGCAGCTCCCGCTCGGCCCGCTCGTGGTCGCCGTCGCTCAGCAGCGTGGCGATGCGCGCGTTGTCCCCCAGGTAGGGCTCGTGGAAGGTCCTGAGCTCGCCCATCACGTGGAAGGCCAGCCGCAGCTCGGCGAGCAGGCGCGCCATGGTCTCGTCCACCCGGGGACTGGCGAGCAGCGCGGTGATCGCGCGGTGGAACCGCATGTTGGCGGTGCCGACGGCCGCCCAGTCGCCGTTCTCCGCGGCCGCCCGCCCCTCCTCGACATGGCGCCCCACCTCCTCCACGGCCTCCCGCGGGGCCGTGACGACCGCCCGTACGCCCGCCGTCTCCAGGATGCGGCGCATCGCGTAGATGTCCGCCACGTCGGCCGCGGCGAGCTTGCGGACGAAGACTCCGCGGTGCAGCTCGTGCACCAGCAGGTTCTCGTGCGACAGCAGCCGGAACGCCTCTCTGAGCGTATTGCGGGAGACGCCGAGCAGGTTGCCGATCGTCTCCTCCGACAGGCGGGTGCCCGGCGGCAGGGAGCCGTCGATGACGTTCTCCCGCAGGACGTCGGCGACCAGCTCCGCGGCGCTGGCCCGATCGAGCACCGGCCGAGCCGCGCTCAACCGTGCCGCCCAGTCCGCCATAGCCGTCATCGCCGCAACCCCTTCTCGACCGCCGGATCACTCCCAGCTTAGGTCGTGGCACGTCGGCAGGATCCCGTGATCACGATCGGATTTCACATGATCACAGGGAGTTGTAGCTCAGAAGTAACCCACAAGAGGCTTGATGAATCGTTGAACAATCCTCTAATTTCCAGGGGAGGTGAGCAAAGGAGTCCCGCATGAACCCACCCCCCGGCACCCAGACGGCCTCGTCCCCGGGCATCACGAGCGGAGGGCGGCGCTCGGCGCTGCTCGGCGCGATGTTCCTCATGGCCACGAGCGCCATCGGCCCCGGCTTCATCACTCAGACGACGACGTTCACGGCGCGGCTCGGGGCGGCGTTCGCGTTCGTGATCGTCGCTTCGATCCTCGTCGACATCGCCGTCCAGCTGAACGTCTGGCGGGTGATCGGCGTCTCCGGGATGCGCGCCCAGACGCTGGGCAACCGGGTGCTGCCCGGCTCGGGATATGTCCTGGCCGTCCTCGTGGCCTTCGGCGGCCTGGTGTTCAACGTCGGCAACGTCGGCGGCGCGGCACTCGGGCTGAACGCCCTCGCGGGGATCGACGTCAAGATCGGCGGCACGGTGTCCGCCCTGATCGCCGTCGCCATCTTCCTCAGCAGACGGGCCGGGGTGGCCGTCGACCGGATCGTCGTCGTCCTCGGTGTCGTGATGGTGGCGCTGACGCTGTACGTGGCGATCGTCTCCCACCCGCCGGTGGGCGAGGCCCTGCGGCAGACGGTCCTGCCGGACACGGTCGACTTCCTCGCCGTCACGACGCTGATCGGCGGCACGGTCGGGGGCTACATCACCTACGCGGGCGCGCACCGGCTGATCGACGCGGGCGTGACCGGACCGCGGAACGCCGGGCAGATCTCCCGCGGCTCGATCACCGGCATCCTCGTCACCGGAGTCATGCGGGTGATCCTCTTCCTCGCCTCGCTCGGCGTGGTGGCCGGAGGGTTCCGGCTCGCCGCGGACTCCGCGAACCCGGCCGCCGACATCTTCGCGAGCGCGGCGGGCGAGCTGGGCCTGAGGCTGTTCGGAGTGGTCCTGTGGGCCGCCGCCATCACCTCGGTCATCGGCGCCTCGTACACGTCGGTGTCGTTCCTCGCCAGCTTCTCGCCCCGGACGGACCGCTACCGCTCGTGGATCACGGTGGCCTTCATCGTGGTCTCGACCGCGGTCTTCCTCCTCCTCGGCAAGGCTCCGGCCAACCTCCTGATCCTGGCCGGAGCGCTCAACGGCCTCATCCTGCCCGTCGGCCTGGCGGTGATCCTCTGGGTCGCCGCCCGCCGCCGTGATCTCATGGGCGGGTACCGCTACCCGGTCTGGCTGCTCGGCATCGGTGTGCTCGCCTGGGCGCTGACCATCTACCTCGGCTGGAACTCCCTCAGCGGGATCAGCGCGCTCTGGAGCTGACGTGTCCTATCCGACCATGTGCGTCGACCTCAACTCCGACCTGGGCGAGGGCTTCGGCCGGTGGACGCTCGGCGACGACGACGCGTTGCTGTCGATCGTCACCAGCGCCAACGTCGCCTGCGGGTTCCACGCGGGAGACCCGGCGATCATGCGGCGCACCTGCGAGACCGCGGCCGCGCGCGGCGTGGTGATCGGCGCCCAGGTCGGCTACCGCGACCTGGCGGGCTTCGGGCGGCGCTTCGTCGACGTGCCGCCCGTCGAACTCGCCGACGACGTCATCTACCAGATCGGGGCGCTGGACGCCTTCGCGCGGGTGGCGGGCACCAGGGTCAGCTACGTCAAGCCGCACGGCGCGCTCTACAACGCGATCGTGCACCACGAGGCGCAGGCCGCCGCGGTCGTCGCGGCCGTGCGGGCCTACGACCCCGGCCTGCCCGTGCTCGGCCTCCCCGGCTCGGCCTGGCTGCGCCAGGCCGCCGGGGCCGGCCTCACCACGGTCGCGGAATGCTTCGCCGACCGCGCCTACACCCGCGAGGGCAGGCTGGTGCCGCGCGGCGTGCCCGGCGCCGTCCTGCACGACCCCGCTCTGGTCGCCGAGCGCAGCGTGCGCATGGCGAGGGGCGAACCGGTCGAGGCCCTCGACGGGACGCCGCTCACCGTCACGGCCGACTCGATCTGCGTGCACGGCGACAGCCCCGGCGCCGTCGCCATGGCGATCGAGGTCCGTGACGCGCTCAAGGAGAACGGCATCGGCCTGGCCCCGTTCGCCGCGGAGCCGGCGCCGTTCACCAGGGGGGCGATGTGAACGCGCGGCTGCACCGTTGCGGCGAGCACGCGGTGCTGGTGGAGCTCGGCCGTCTCGAGGAGGTGGTCGCCCTCTACGACGCCCTCGCGGCGGACACCCCGCCCGGAATCGTCGACCTCGTCCCCGCGGCGCGTACGCTGCTCGTCCGGTTCGAGCCGCCGGCACGCCACGCCGAGGTGGTGTCCGCCGTCCTGGCCGTACGACCGGCCGGGGGCCGCCGCGTGACGACCGAGGAGGTGGTGATCCCGGTGCTGTACGACGGCGACGACCTCGCCGACGTGGCCCGGCTGACCGGGCTCACCGAACGCGAGGTGGTGACTGCGCACACCGGGACGGTCTGGACGGTCGCCTTCTGCGGGTTCGCCCCCGGCTTCGGCTATCTGATCGGCGGCGACCCCCGGCTGGCCGTGCCCCGGCGGACGGAGTCGCGCCTACGCGTGCCGACCGGCGCCGTGGCGCTCGCCGGGGAGTTCAGCGGGGTCTACCCGCGCGAGTCGCCAGGAGGCTGGCAGCTCATCGGGCGCACCGAGACCGTGGTGTGGGACATCGCGGCCGACCCGCCCGCCCTGCTGCGCCCGGGGGTCCGGGTGCGGTTCGCGGAGGCGCTGCCGTGAGCGGGGCGACGTGAGCGGGGCGACGTGAGCGGGGCGACGGCGGACGAACCTCGGCGGGCGCTGGTGGTGCTCGCCCCCGGTCCCCTCACCACGGTGCAGGACCTCGGGCGGCGCCGGCACAGCCATCTCGGCGTCGGGCGTTCCGGCGCCGCCGACCGGGGCGCGCTGCGGCTGGCCAACCGCCTGCTGGCCAATCCCGAGGGCGCCGCCTGCCTGGAGGTCACCCTGGGCGGGCTGAAGGTGCGCGCCGCCGGCGACCTGCTCGTGGCGCTCACCGGCGCCCCGTGTCCCGCCACCGTCACCGACGCCCGGGGACGCGTGCGCGGCGTCGGGCACGCGTCGGTCGAGCGCCTGCCGGACGGGGCCACACTGCGGCTCGGTGTGCCGCCCCGCGGGCTGCGGACCTACCTGGCGGTCCGCGGCGGGATCGACGTCCCCGAGGTGCTGGGGTCACGGGCCACCGACCTGCTCTCCGGCCTCGGCCCGGCACGCCCGGCGGCCGGATCGGTGCTCCCGGTCGGGCCGGCGCCCGCGGCGTTTCCCGCGGCCGATCTCGCCCCGGTGCCCGGGCCGGAGTCCGGCGTCCTCATGCTGGACGTGATTCCGGGACCACGCCACGACTGGTTCACCCCCGGAGCCCTGGCGGCCCTGTGCGCCGAGCCGTACGAGGTCACCCCGCACAGCGACCGGGTCGGCATGCGGCTGCGCGGGCCGCACCTCGAACGCGCGCGCGACGGGGAGCTGCCGAGCGAGGGCATGGTCCTCGGCGCGCTGCAGGTGCCGCCGTCGGGGCAGCCGACGCTCTTCCTCGCGGATCACCCCGTGACCGGCGGATATCCCGTCATCGCGGTGGTGCGCGACCACCACGTCGACCGGGCGGCGCAGGCCCGCCCCGGGCAGCACGTCCGTTTCCGGCTGGCAGACGGCCATCGGTTCCACTGACCGAGGAAGCCCTGATGGAACTCGACCCCGCGGGCCTGACCCCCGCGGGGGTGACGCCGCAGGCCGCGGTGTGCCCCCAAGGCCGCCGGATCAGTCGCCGGCGCGGCGGACGAGGGGGTTGGCGGCGGTGGAGTTGCGGATGCTGAAGGTCACGCTGCCGGCGCGGTAGCGGTCGTCGGAGCACTCGACGGGCCTGCCCTCCTGGGTGGTGGTGACGCGGCGCTGGCGCAGCAGGGGGCTGCCCCGCCGCACGTCGAGCAGCCGGGCGTCCTCGCTGCCGGCCGCCACGGCGTCGATCAGGTGCTCGCCGTACGCGAAGACGAGGCCGACCGACTCGTAGAGCTCCTGGGTCACCGACTCGCACTCGGGGTCGAGCCGCTCGACGGCGGGGGCGATCCAGCCGGCGTAGACGGTGCGCTCGACCAGCACCGGCTCGCCGTCGAGCCGCCGCAGCCGCAGCACGTCGAGCACCTCCTCCCCCGGCTCCAGCGACAGCCGTACGGCCTCGGAGGGCGAGCACGGGCGGCGCCGGGAGGACAGCACGGTGCCGCTGGCGCGGTAGCCCATCGAGCGGGCCCACTGGGCGAAGCTGTGCAGCTCGGCGAAGCTCTGGCTGCGCTCGCTGCCGAGCACGATGCGCCGCGCGCCCTGCCGGGACCCCACCAGCCCCTCGGCGGCGAGCAGGGCGACGGCCTGGCGAACGGTCCCGCGCGCCGCCGAATACCGTAAGGCCAGCTCAGCCTCGGAAGGGAGCTGAGCGCCTATCGGATAGTCCCCCCTGACGATGGCGTCCCGCAGGTCACTCGCAATCTGTTCGTAGCGCGCCATCGTGCTGAGCCCTTCCGTTCACGCGACTGACATCGATATGCGACTTACTAGCTCTGGCTTGTTTGTACAAGTTCGCCTAAGTTCGATCCACGCACCACAGTGGGAGGGACCGTTGTCCACACGTACCGCCGGCCTCGTGGCCGCGCTCACGATAACCACCTCAGTGATCGCGGCATGCGGCGCCGCCCCCACGACCGCCGGCGGCGGCTCGGGGGCGGGTGATTCCAAGGCCGCCTCCGCGACCTCCGCCCAGGACTTCGGCGGGCTGGACAAGCTGGTGGAGGCCGCCAAGAAGGAAGGGAAGCTCAACACCATCGCGCTGCCGCCGGACTGGGCCAACTACGGCGAGGTCATCAAGGCGTTCGAGGCCAAGTACGGCGTCAAGATCACCAGCGACAACCCCGACGGCTCCAGCCAGGACGAGATCAACGCGGTCAAGACCCTCAAGGGCCAGGACCGCGCCCCCGACGTGCTCGACCTCGGCAGCGCCTTCGCGCTCAGCGGCGCCCAGGAGGGCCTGTTCGCGCCCTACAAGGTGCAGAGCTGGGACAAGATCCCCGACGGCCAGAAGGAGACCGGCGGCGCCTGGTACTACGACTACGGCGGCTACATCTCCATCGGCTGCGACGCCAAGCGGGTCAAGACCTGCCCCCAGACGTTCGCCGACCTGCTCAAGCCCGAATACAAGGGCATGGTCGCGCTGAACGGCGACCCGACCAAGGCCGGCGCCGCCTTCGCCGGCGTCTACGCCGCCTCGATCGCCAACCAGGGCTCGTTCGACGACATCCAGCCCGGCATCGACTTCTTCAAGAAGCTCAAGGAGAACGGCAACTTCAACCCGGTCGAGGCGACCCCCGCCACGGTGGAGAAGGGCGAGACCCCGATCACCCTCGACTGGGACTACCTGCAGGCCAGCTACGCCAAGGAGTTCTCCTCCAAGGGCGTGGACTGGAAGATCGCCATCCCCGCCGACGGCCAGTACGCCAACTTCTACGCCCAGGCGATCAACAAGTGGGCGCCGCACCCCGCCGCCGCCCGCCTCTGGCAGGAGTTCCTCTACAGCGCCGAGGGCCAGAACCTGTGGCTGAAGGGCTACGCCCGCCCGGTGCTGCTGCCCTCCATGCAGGAGGACGGCAGCGCGGACGCCGCCATGGTCGCCCAGCTCCCCAAGGTCGAGGGCACCCCCTCCTTCCCGACTCCGGACCAGGTCAACAAGGCCAAGGAAGTCCTGGCGAGCGGGTGGGGCGCGGCGGTCTCGGGCTGAGATCGTGCGCGACAGCCGTACGCGATCGAAGAGCCGATGGGCGGCCGTGCCGCTGCTGGTCTTCGTCGTCATCGTCTTCGGCGTGCCGATGCTGGTCCTCCTCGGTGGCACGTTCACCAAGGAGGGCGCGTTCAGCACCGCCAACCTCACCGAGTCGCTCCAGGGCGCGTACCTGACCGCCCTGCTCGGGAGCGTCAAGATCTCGGCGCTGGTGGCGGTGCTGGGCGGGGTGCTCGGCACCTTCCTCGCCCAGGCCGTGGTGACCTCCAGGTTCCGTACGCTGCGCGAGGCGGTGCTGACCGCCTCCGGCGTGCTGGCCAACTTCGGCGGCGTGCCGCTGGCGTTCGCCTGGATCGCCACGCTCGGCAACTCTGGCGTCGTCACCACCACGCTCGGCCTCGGCCAGCACGGGTGGAGCCTGTACAACTTCTGGGGTCTCACCCTGGTCTACCTGTACTTCTCCATCCCCCTGCAGGTCCTCACGGTCGTGCCCGCGCTCGACGGGCTGCGCCCGCAGTGGCGGGAGGCCGCGCAGAACAACGGCGCGAGCACCTGGCAGTTCTGGCGGTACGTCGGGATTCCGGTGCTGACCCCGGCGCTGCTCGGCGGGGTCGTGCTGCTGTTCGGCGGCGCGTTCTCCGCCTACGCCACGGCGCAGGCCATGGTCGGGTCCACCGTCCCGCTGGTCACGCTGAAGATCGCCGACGCGCTCACCGGTAACGTCCTGATCGGCCACGAGAACGTCGCGCTGGCCCTCAGCCTCGACATGATCGTGGTCGCGGGCCTGGTCATGGCCGTCTACCTCCCGCTGCAGCGAAGGAGCGCCCGATGGCTTCGCTGACCCCTCAGGTGACCACGCAGGTCGCCACCGGAACGGCGCCCGCGCGCGGCGGCAGGCCGCGGCGTCCCCGGGTGTGGCGCGGGGTCGTCCTCGTGCTCGCCGCCGTCTACTTCCTCGTCCCGCTGATCGCGTCGTTCGTCTTCACGGTCGAGGTGCCGAACCAGGGCTTCTCGCTCGACGCGTACGGCCAGATCTTCTCGGCCGAGGGCTTCGGCGGCAGCCTCCTGCTGTCGCTCGGGCTCGGGGTCGCCACGATCGTGCTCGTGCTGCTGCTGACGCTGCCCGCCGCGGTAGCCGTACGGCTCGGCGCGCCGCGACTGCGCCCGGTGCTCGAGGTGGTCTGCACGCTGCCGCTGGTCGTGCCCCCGATCACGTTCGTGGCCGGGATCAGCACCGTGCTGCGGTGGGGGCCCGACTACCTGGCGACCACGCCCCTGTACCAGACGATGATCGCGGTGCAGAACCCGGACTTCCCGGTGGTGCTCGTGCTCGCCTACGTCGTGCTCGCGCTGCCGTTCGCCTACCGCTCGCTCGACGCGGGCCTGGGCGCCATCGACGTGCGCACGCTGTCGGAGGCGGCCAGGAACCTCGGGGCGTCGTGGCCCCACGTGCTGCTGCGGGTGATCATCCCCAACATGCGGTCGGCGATGGCGAGCGCGTCCTTCCTCACGCTGGCGCTGGTGCTCGGGGAGTTCACGATCGCCCGGCTGCTCAGCTTCGAGACCTTCCCCAACTGGATCTACCGGATCTCCGGCTCTCAGGCGCAGGTGTCGGTGGCCGTCTCGGTGTTCAGCCTGCTGATCACCTGGCTGCTGCTGCTCGCCCTGTCCTCCGCCGGCGCGAGACAAAGGAGTGGATCATGAACGGCGCCCGGGTCGAGTTCCGCGGCCTGCGGCGGCGGTTCGGCAGCACGGTCGCGCTGGACGGGCTCGACCTCACGGTGGAGCCCGGCGAGCTGATCGCGCTGCTCGGCCCGTCGGGGTGCGGCAAGACCACCGCACTGCGCTGCCTGGCCGGCTTCGAGCAGCCCGACGAGGGCGAGGTGCTGGTGGACGGCGCCGACATCACGCGCGTGCCGGCCAACCGGCGCGACGCGGGCATGGTCTTCCAGTCCTACAGCCTCTTCCCCAACCTCAACGCCCGGGACAACGTGAGCTTCGGCATGCGGGTGCGCAAGGCGCCCGCCGCCAAGCGGCACGCCCGCGCGCAGGAGCTGCTCGAACTGGTCGGCCTGCCCTCGGTCGGCGAACGCTACCCCCACCAGTTGTCCGGCGGCCAGCAGCAGCGCGTGGCGCTGGCCCGCGCGCTCGCTCTGGAGCCCAGGGTGCTGCTGCTGGACGAGCCGCTGTCGGCGCTGGACGCCAAGGTGCGGGTCACGCTGCGCGAGGAGATCCGCCGCCTGCAGCTCTCCCTCGGCATCACGACGATCTTCGTGACGCACGACCAGGAGGAGGCGCTGTCGATGGCCGACCGGGTCGCCGTGCTGCGCGACGGCCGACTGGAGCAGGTCGCCGACCCCGCCACCCTGTACGACCGGCCGGCGACCCCGTTCGTCGCCGAGTTCGTCGGCGCGATGAACCACCTGCCCGGCCTGGTGTCGGGCGACCGGGTCACCGTCCTCGGGCAGACGCTGCCCGTGGAGGGCCGGGCGCCGGACACGGCGCAGGTGGACGTGCTGGTGCGGCCCGAGGCCGTGCTGGTCACGCCGGTCGACGCGTCCGGCGCCGAGGGCGACGGGATCGTCATGGTGTCGTCGTTCCGCGGCTCCACCGCCCGCCTGCGGGTCCATCTCGGCGACGGCACCGAGGTGCTGGCCGACGTCCCCGGCCACGACTCGGCGCGCTTCGCGCCCGGCACCGCCGTACGGGTCGGGCTGGTCGAGCGGCCCGTGCTCGTGTCGGCCCGTTCGGAGACCGGAGCCGCGGCGGCGGTCCCCCAACCCGATGTCGTCTAGGGCGTGCCCGGCGGCGGTCCTGTTCGACATGGACGGCACGCTGGTGGACACCGAGGACCTGTGGTGGGACGCCTGCGTGGAGGTCGCGGACGGCCTGGGCTCCCCTCTCGGGGAGGCCGACCGGGAGGCGCTGTTCGGCCTGTCGGTCGAGGACGCCGCCCTGCACATCTCCGGAGGTCCGGGGGCGGGGGCCGTGGAGTCCCTGCTGACGGACGCGTTCACCCGCCGGCTGAAGAACGGGGTGACCATGCTTCCCGGCGCGGTCGCGCTGCTGGAGGCCCTGCACGCGGCCGGGATCCCGGCGGGACTGGTCAGCGCGTCCCCCCGGCCGGTCGTGGACCTGGTGCTCGAGACCGTCGGCGTGCACCGCTTCCGCCTGTCGGTGGCCGCCGGGGACAGCGCCAGGAACAAGCCCGCGCCCGATCCGTACCTGGCCGCCGCCGCGCGGCTCGGCGTCGACCCGGCCGCGTGCGTGGCGATCGAGGACAGCCCGACCGGCGTCGCCTCGGCCCGGTCCGCCGGGTGCGCCGTCATCGTGGTCGGGCCCTCGGGCGCGGGGAGCGGAACGAGCGGGACGAACACGACGAGCGGGACGAACGCGGTGACGGCGGTGCCGACACTGGAGAGCGTCGATCTGCCGCTGCTGCGGCGGCTGGTCTCCCGCGCCCCCCTTTGAGCCGACTCCGGTCACTACGCGAATCTCAGTTCCCTTTGGGTATCGTCGCAGCATGCGTGCCATGAACACCGTGAAGGCCAGCTGCGACGACCCCAAGGACGTCTACTCGGCCGCCTGCCCGTGCCGCAACATGCTCGACCTGCTGGCCAACAAGTGGAGCGCGCTGGCCCTGGGCGCCCTGGACGACGGGCCGCAGCGTTTCGGCGCGCTGCGCGCCCGGCTCCAGGGCGTCAGCCCCAAGGTGCTCACCCAGACCCTGCGCCGCCTGGAGGACCACGGCCTGATCCACCGCGACGTGTATCCCGAGGTGCCGCTGCGGGTGGAATACAGCCTCACTCCGCTCGGCCGGGACGCCAACGTCCCGCTCGCCCACCTGCGGACGTGGGTGGAGCGCAACATCGACCGCTTCCCCGGCCAGGACTAGCCTCTGACCTCGATGGTTCCCGATGGGTACTCATGTCCCTTGCGGGTAACCAGCCGCCGGTGGATAGCGTGCAGGTGATACCGCCGAGCCGTACGAACCGGCACGGCATTCATGTAGCGCAGGGGGACAGACATGACCGAAACCCAGAACGGGACCATGCCCGCCGTCGCCTTCCGGCGGAGCCTTCCCATCGACGACCCGGAAAGCCTGCTGGACGTGGAGCTGCCGGTGCCGCAACCCGGCCCGCGCGACCTGCTGGTCCGGGTGGAGGCCGTCGCCGTGAACCCGGTGGACTACAAGGTCCGGCGCAACAGCGACCCGGGCGGCGAGCCCAAGGTGCTCGGCTGGGACGCCGCGGGCACGGTGGTCGCCGTGGGCGACGAGGTGGAGCTGTTCGAGGTCGGCGACGAGGTCTACTACGCCGGTGCGCTCAACCGGCCCGGCGCGAACTCCCGCTTCCACGTGGTGGACGAGCGCCTCGTCGGCCGCAAGCCCGCCACGTTGTCCTTCACCGAGGCCGCCGCGCTGCCGCTGACCTCGCTCACGGCCTGGGAGGGCCTGTTCGAGCGGCTGGGCCTGCGCGGTGACGCGCTCGGCCAGACCGGGACGCTGCTGGTGACCGCGGCCGCGGGCGGCGTCGGCTCCATCGCCGTGCAGCTCGCCCGTGCCCTGACCGGGCTCACCGTGATCGGCACGGCCTCCCGGCCCGAGACGGTGGAGTTCGCCCGCCGGATGGGCGCCCACCACATCGTGGACCACCGGGGACCGCTGGCGAAGCAACTGGCCGAGGTCGCGCCCGGCGGCGTGGACTACGTCTTCAGCACGATCGGCACCGACCGCAACCTCACGGCCTACGCCGAGGCGCTCACCCCCTTCGGCGCGGTCGTCGCCATCGACGATCACGACTCCCTGGACATCGGCGTGCTCAAGCCGAAGAGCATCTCGTTCCATTGGGAGCTCATGTTCACCCACTCGCTGTTCCCGACGCCGCGTCAGGTGGACCAGCACCGCATCCTCGACCGGGTCGCCCGGCTCGTGGACGCCGGGGTCCTCACCACCACCGCCGGCCGCGACCTCGGCCTGGTGAACGCCGCCAACCTGCGTGAGGCCCACCGGATCCTCGAATCGGGCACCGCCATCGGCAAGCTCACCCTGACGGGCTTCTGACCAACCCTTCTCCGCCGGGAACAACGGGCGAGGCGCGGCCGGTTGGGGATCACAGGAACCGAGCCCGAAGACAGGAGTTGCGCATGCGTGCCATCGTCGTCCCCGCTTACGGTGATTCTTCGGTGCTGGAGTACGCGGAGCGGCCCGATCCCGAGCCCGGCCCCGGTGAGGTGCTGGTCGAGGTGGCCGCGACGGGCGTCAACTTCATCGACGTCTACCACCGCGAGGGCCGCTACCCGATGCCGCTCCCGCTGGTGCCCGGCAACGAGGGCGCAGGCACGGTCACGGCGGTCGGGCCCGGTGTGACCGACGTCGTGCCCGGCGACCGGGTCGCCTGGGCCAGCGTCATGGGCTCGTACGCGGCCAAGGTCGTCGTCCCGGCTGAGAAGGCGGTCCGGCTGCCCGACGGGCTGGCGCCGGATCTGGCCGCGGCGGTGCTGCTCCAGGGGCTGACCGCGCACTACCTGACCCACTCCACGTACGCGATCCGGTCGGGCGACGACGTGCTCGTGCACGCGGCGGCGGGCGGCATGGGCCTGCTGCTCGTCCAGATGGCCAAGCTGCGCGGCGCCCGCGTGATCGGCACGGTCTCCAGCGCGGAGAAGGAGAAGCTCGCGCGGCAGGCCGGCGCCGACGAGGTCGTCGGCTACGAGGGCTTCACCGAGGCCGTCAAGGAGATCACCGACGGCGCCGGGGTGCACGTCGTCTACGACGGGGTCGGCGCCGCCACGTTCGACGGGTCGCTCGCGTCGCTGCGGCCGCGCGGCATGATGGCGCTGTACGGCGCGGCCAGCGGTCCCGTCCCGCCGTTCGACCCGCAGCGGCTCAACGCGGGCGGCTCGCTGTTCCTCACCCGGCCCACGCTCGCGCACTACACGGCGACACGCGAGGAACTGCTGTCACGGGCGAACGACCTGCTCGGCTGGGTCGCCTCCGGCGCCGTGAAGGTGCACATCTCCCAGCGCTACCCGCTCGCCGAGGCCCGGCGCGCCCACGACGACCTGGAAGGCAGGCGGACGACCGGCAAGCTGCTGCTCATCCCCTGACCTGCGGACGGTCGCCCTCACGCCGCCATGGCGATCAGGCGCCATCGATCAGGCGCCATCGATCAGGCGCTGCGCGGCGACCTCGGCGCCGTCGGTGCGCACCTCGCCCGCCACAGACGCGGCGCGGGCCGCCACATCGGGATGGAGGACCCGGCCGAGCGCCTCGGCCAGCGACTCGGCGGTCGGCGCGGCGGGCGGATGCGCGATCCCGATCCCGATCCCGAGATCGCCGGCCCGCCGCGCCCAGTAGTGCTGGTCGTAGAGCTGCGGCACGACGACCTGGGGCGCCCCGGCCAGCGCGGCGGCGGTCGTGGTGCCCGCGCCGCCGTGGTGGACGACGGCGGCGACCCGGGGAAACAGCGCCTGCTGGTCGACCTCGTCGACCGGCAGGCAATCGGGTCCGTCGTCCGCCGGGGACAGGCCGGCCCAGCCGCGCAGCACGATCACGCGGCGTCCGAGCGCGCGGGCCGCGGCGACCGTCGCCCGCGCGATGTCCCGGGGAGCGCGGACGCTGCCGAAGCCGACGCAGACGGGCGGCTCGCCGTCGCCGAGGAACTTCTCCAGCTCCGGCGGCAGCGGACGCCGGTCCGGCAGGATCCAGGCGCCCGTCTGCACGACGCCGATGTCGGCGGGCTCGGGCCAGGGCCCCAGCGTCGGGTCGGCGGCCAGCCAGGGCCGGTCGGTGAACAGGTGACCTCGGGTGTCCGCCACCGGGGACAGACCGGCCGCGGCCCGGTGGGCGTTGATCGCCGCGCCGACGGTGCCGTTCCAGCGCCGCGCGTCCTCGGCCCACAGTGCGCGGTTGCCTGCCGTCGCGTCCGCCGGCGCCTGCCCCAAGACAGGCACGGGCGCCTGCCCCAAGACGGGCACGGGCGCCTGCCCCCAGACGGGCACGGGGGCATGGTGCGGCGACGGCAGCGTGACCGGGCAGTAGCTCACGTAGACGTAGCCGATCCCCAGCCGCTCCGCCACCGAGTGGGCGGCCATCGACATGGCCCCGCCCGCCACGACGACGTCGCAGCCCTCGGCCGCCGCGGGGATCGTGGCGAACTGGACGGCGACCGTGCCCTCGATCATCCGCCGGCGTTGCTCGGGCGTCGGCGGGGCCTGGACCCGTGGGGCGGCCGAGGCGGTCGGCCGCAGCTCCGGCCCGATGGGCACGACGGGGAATCCGAGGCCCCCGACCCAGTCGCGGAAGTCGGGAGGCACGCACAGGCGGGCCTCCTGCCCGAGTTCCCGCAACGCCATGGCCAGCGCCACCATCGGCTGGACTTCCCCCCGCGTTCCGATCGTGGACAGCAGCACGCGCATAGGCACTCCCCTGTGACGGCGTGGATGAGGTACGGCTCAGGACGGCGTCCGCCGTCGGCCGGCCCCGCTCACGGCCCCCGATTGTGCGGCGTCACTGGGGACTTGCCGCAAGTCCCCCCGCCGCCTATACCTTGAAAGTGGCGGGGGATGCCTCGATCAGGCCAGAGGGTGGGCCGGCCACTCCAGCAGGCGGGCTCCGAGCACGGCCGTCTCCAGCGTGAACCGCTGTGTGGGATCGCTGGGCGAAAAACCGGTCAGCCTCCTGATCCGCTCCAGCCGGTAGGTGATCGCCCGGGTGCTGACGCCGAGCCTGCGCGCCGCCGCCGTGTGGTTGCCCTGGGAGGCGAAGATCGCCTCCAGCGTCTCCAGCAGCGGCTCGGGCCCGCCGCGAGCGGAGGTCAGCGGCCCGAGCACGGTGGAGACGAGGTCCACGATCGCGTCCCTGTCCCGCAGCAGCACCGGGAAGACCAGCAGATCGGCCGCCTTGAGCACCTGGGCCCGCAGGCCGAGCCGCTCGCCGAGGTCGATCGCGTTGACCGCCTCCCGGTAGGAGGTGACGATGCCGCCGGGGCCCTGGTGGGGGCGGCCCACTCCCACCCGCCAGTCGGTGAGCGCGGCACGCACGTGGTGGGTGAACTCGCCGCTCGCGGCGGCCAGCGCGGCCGGAGCCACGCACACCAGCAGGCCCTCGCGGACCGCGACCAGGATGTTGTGCGAGCCGAACCTCGCCACCAGCGCCTGCTCGATCCGCGCGGCCAGCGGGTCCCCGGCCGCCACCGGGGGCCGCGGCCTCGCCACGGTCACGATGTATCCCCCGGCGAGCCGCAGGCCGAAGTGCTCGGCCCGCTCGGCGTCCGCCCTGCCCTGCAGCAGGTCGTCGACGAAGAGGCGGCGGGCCTCCTCCTCCTGCCGGAGTGCGGCACGCTGCGCCTCCTCGTATCCCTCGATGTAGGCGGCCATGCCGCGGCGTACGGCGCCGAAGGCCCCGCCGGCGGTGATCTCGGCGGCGTGCAGGCAGGCGTCGGCGAGCACCCGCAGCGGAATGCCGCGCTCGGCGGCGAGGGCGCCGCACTCGCGCAGGCCGTCCATGTCGGCGCGACCGGGCAACCTGCCGGTGGCGGCCGACGCGGCCAGAACCGACAGGAACCCGCCGAGTAAGTCGGCGGGCACCCCGGTCGCCTCGCTCACGCGAGCGAGAACGCTGTCCATCAGACTCCTACGTCACGCCGTTCGAAGGCGAGCAGCGCCGTCATGAGCAGGACGGCCGTCGCACCCAGCAGGACAAGGTAGTCACCGTACGGCCAGCCCTGATAGAGCGGCCTGCCGTCGAGGTAGTAGTGGACGGGCGAGAGCCAGCGCAGCCAGGAGATGGCGTCGATGCTCCTGCCCATGGTCTCGACGATGTATCCGGCGACGCCCCAGACGCCGACCACGGCGAGCGCGACCTGCTTGCGCCCGAAGGCCGCGCCCACGCACAGCGTCAGCGTCCCGAAGAACAGCACGAGCAGGAACAGCCCGGTGTGCGCGGCGAGGATGCTGCCGAACGGCACGTCCATGTGGGCGGCGGACGCCGCCCCGGTGGCGACGGCCAGCGTCACCAGCGCCACGGCGAGCAGGCCGAGCGCCAGCGCGGCCCAGCGCTCCAGGAGCAGCCGCCTGCGGTCGATCGGCAGCGTCAGCGTGAGCTCCAGAGTCCTGGCCTCCTCCGGGCCGGCGATGGCCCGGTTGCCGAGGATCGCGGCGCACATGGTGAACAGCAGCGGGCCGAGGAGCTGGTAGGCGACCGCCTGCAGGTAGCCGCGCCCGGTCGCGATGTCGGACATGCCGCCCATCAGGTCCCTGAACGCGCCGGGATACTTGGCGATGGCCTGTTTGCTGAACGTCTCGGGGTCGTTCATCATGCTCGCGTAGATCGAGATGTACATCGTGAGGAACGCGCACAGCCCGACGGTCCATCCGATGAGGGCGCGGCGATACTCCACCAGGGTCTTACGCACCAGCGTGGGCATGACGGCCCTCCTCCTCGCTGTAGTAGGTCAGGAAGATCTCCTCCAGGTCCGGCTCCGCGCTGACCATGTGGACCACGGTGTAGCGGGCCGCCGCCTTGATCAGCGCGTCGGGCCTGCCGTCGATCGTGCAGCGCAGGCTCGCCCCCTGGACGACCACGTCGCGTACGCCGGGAAGCCCTTCGAACGACTCCTTCGGGACCGGCGCGTCGAAGTGGAGCTCCACGTGCCGTACGGCCCGCTCGCGCAGCGCGGCGATGTCCTCGACCGCGACGAGACGGCCCGCCCGCACGATGCCCACCCGGTCGGCCACGTGTTCCACCTCGGCGAGCACGTGCGACGACATGAGAATCGTGTGGCCGGCCGTGCGCGCCTCCCGGACCATGGCCAGGAACTCCTGCTGCACCAGCGGGTCGAGCCCGCTCGTCGGCTCGTCCAGGATGAGCAGCTCGGGCTCGTGCATGAACGCCTGGATGAGCCCGACCTTCTGCTTGTTGCCCTTGGACAGCTCCCCCATCCTGACGGACAGGTCGGCGTCGAGCCGCTCGGCCAGTTCGTCGATCCTGCCGCGGCTCACCCCGCCGCGCACGTCGGCGAGGAACTGCAGGTAGTTGCGAGCCCGCTCCCGGCCCTCCAGGGCAAGCTCGCCCGGGAGGTAGCCGATCCTGGCGCGTACGCGCGGATCGCGGGTGTCGGCGCCGAGGACGGTCGCCCGGCCCGACGTCGGCCGGATCACGTCGAGGAGCAGCCGGATCGTCGTCGTCTTGCCGGCGCCGTTGGGCCCCAGATAGCCGAAGACCTCGCCCGGCCGGATTTCGAGGGTGAGGTCCTCGAGGCCTCGTCTCGTACCGTAGAACTTCGTCAGTCCTTCGGTCTCCACCACTGCTGTCATGCCGCAATGGTGGCGCTCCCGTCAGCCGCGGGGTATGCCCGCTTCCGGACACTTGCCGGTCGCGTTCGTTCGCACCTTCGGCAAAGCGGAGGTCAAGATGTGCCGCACGTGGCGGAGCCGGGCAGCAGATGGCGGTAGCGCGAGACCAGCCGGTAGCCCGCCTCCGCCAGCCAGCTCACCGGTGGCGTCAGCATCACCCGGCCGGCCACGCGCCAGGCCGCACGCGGCTGCAGGACGAGGAGCAGCGCAATGGCTCGCGCGCCGTGGGCGCGCAGCCCGTCCGGACCGAGCAGCTGCACGGACGTCTCGACCTCCGCGCGCGTCAGGCCCGCCGCGTCGAGGTCGAGGCCCTGCCACGCCCGCACGGCGGGCATGTACGGCAGGATCCGGTGCCCGGCGTTCACACACGCCTGGCAGAAGGCGCAGTCACCGTCGAAGACCAGCAGGACCCGGTTCTCCCCGCTTCCGCCGTTTTCTCGGCTTCCTCGGTTTCCTCCGCTCATGCCGGCGTACCTACCAATCCTGGGACGGATCATTCCGGTCTCGTGGTGGCGGCGCGGGCCGCCGCGACGCGCGCACGGCCAGCACGACGACGAGGATCACCGCGACCGCGAGACTGAAGACGACCGCGGAGACCAGCAGCAGGACCAGCGCGCTCATCGTCGATCTTCCCTTCGGCGTGCCCGTCCGCGCACCAGGCGTGCGGCGACGGCCAGGCCCACCGACGCGTACGACACCGCGCGCGCCAGCCGTACGGACCTGGGGATGTCGGAGACGGCCGGACGAGGACCGTCGCCCAGCTCCGGACGGTGCTCCACCCTGCCGCCGTAGTCGTTGGCCCCGCCGAGGCGCACGCCGAGGGCGCCGGCGAAGGCCGCCTCGCAGCGCCCGGAGTTGGGGCTGGGATGGCGGTGCCCGTCCCTGATCGACACGGCGGCCGCGCGGCGGGGAGAGCCGCCCACCAGACCGGCGAGACCCGTGGTGAGCAGGGCCGTCAGCCGGGCCGGCACGTAGTTGGCCACGTCGTCCAGCCGGGCCGAGGCCCAGCCGAACCTCGCGTAGCGCGGCGACCGGTGGCCCACCATCGCGTCGAGCGTGTTCACCGCGCGGTAGCCGAGCAGGCCGGGCACGCCGAAGAGCGCCCCCCACACGAGCGGGGCGACGACGGCATCCGAGGTGTTCTCCGCGATCGACTCGACCGTGCCCCGCGCGAGCTCCGCGGCGTCCAGCCCGGACGGGTCGCGTCCGCACAGGTGCGGAAGGCGTGCGCGGGCGGCGGCCAGGTCGCCCTCCTGCAACGAGCGGGCCATCAGCGTGCCCTCCCTGCCCAGCGTCGTGCCGCCGAGCACCGCCCACGTGGCAGCGGCGGTGACCGCGGCGCGTGCGATCGGGCTCGACCGGGTCACCCGCTCGGCGAGCAGTCCCGCGGCCGTCGCCGCGCCGACGCAGACGGTGGTGTAGGCCAGGCCCGCTAACCGTGAGTCACGATATATGCGCTTTTCGAGGGCGGCGGCCCGGCTGCCGAACACCGCGACGGGATGACCGCGCCGGGGATCCCCCACCGCGGCGTCGATCGCGGCCCCGGCGAGCAGTCCCGCCGCCGTGGCACCGTCCATGATCCGGGTCACCCAGGCATTCTGCCGTACGTGCCCGTTTGTCATGAGAGGGGCTCGTCGCCGAGGAGGCGGCGCTGGATCGCGTCCTCGTTGGCGTCGAGCCAGGCCGCGGCACGCCTGATCCGCCCGCCCGCGCCGCCGTCCCACATGCGCGCCCAGCCGCCGCCGAGCGTCCTGGCCCGGTCCCGCATGAGCGCGTAGGAGCGGCCGAACCGCATCCTGGCCGTCTCCACCAGCATGAGCCGGTCCCGCGGCGGCAGGCCGTACGCGTCGCAGAACGCCCGAACGCGGGCCGCCGCGTCCAGGGACCGCTGCACCGGGTCGCGGTCCAGCGGATCGGCCAGCGGCGCCCAGTGCCGCAGCGTGGTGACCACGTCGAACAGCCGCGTCGTCGGCCTGGCCATGTCGAAGTCGATCAGCGCGTACGGCAGGAGCTCATGCGTCGTCCTCCGGAAGACGACGTTGGCCGGGGTGACGTCGCAGTGGCCCACGAGCTCGGCGGGGCCCTCCGGCGCCGAGCCGTCCTCCCAGACGGCGCCGGGCGGCGGGCGGAACGAGGCCGCCGCGTCGTGGAAGCGCCGCAGCAGCCGGGCCAGAGTGATCAGCGCCTCGTCGCTCACGGCGTACGCCGGCAGGGGATGCGCGGGCACCACACCCTCGACGTACGTGAGGATCGCCCTGCCCCGTTCGTCGGTGCCGAGAACGCGCGGCGCCCGGTCGAACCCGGCGGACTCCAGGTGCCGCAGCAGCGCGTGGACCGACGGCGACGTGGAACGCATCGGCCGCCGCACCGTCGCCCCCACCCGCACGACCCCCTCGGAGACGTCTCCGATGAGCGGGACCTCGCGTACGGACATGGCGCTGGATTTTAGCCCCGCAGGCGATCACATTTCCGCCGGAAAGCACGAAGAACAGGAAAACGTCTCGCCATGCGGACGATCATCCACGGGGCGAGAAGGCAGGACGGCCACCGGCATCGAAGGGACGGGGTCGCGGCCTTCGAGGATGGCCTGCGCGGGCACGGGGAACCCCTCCTGGCCTTCCTGCGCCGAATCGGGCCATCCCCAGAGGGGGCACGGGCGCGTGTCCGAGTGGCATCGACGCAGGCCGGGCGGCCCCGGCGACCAGGCCCACAGGCCCACAGGCGGCATGCGCCGGCCCATGTCGGGGAAACCGGGTGTGTACCCGGTCCCCGGATCATGCAGAATTAGGCACGAGCGCCCTTAGCTCAGCTGGATAGAGCATCGGACTTCTAATCCGACGGTCGGGGGTTCGAATCCCTCAGGGCGCGCTCCGCTCATCAGCCCATCCCCCGCCTGACCTGGGCATTCTCACCCCGGCGTTTCGGCGCCTCGTGGAATGGTTCGAGGCCCGTAGGGCGAAGGACCCCGAGAGATCTCCCGGGGTCCTGTCGATCGCTTAAGGTCCTTCATACGGCGAGCGCGTCCAAGATCTTGCGGTTGGCCATCTCGCGTTGCCCCTCGATGCACTTGACGTAGACAGGCCGATCCGGAGGTACGCGGGCTTTGGGATCTGTCGCGGCCGGTGGCGGTGCTGCTGGTGGCCGTGATGCACTTCATCCCTGAGGATCAGGACCCTTACGGGGTGGTCGGGGCGCTGGTGGAAGCGATGGCGCCGGGGTCGTATCTGGTGGTCACGCATGTGGAGGCGCGGCCGGAGTACGCGGCGGCGGCTAGGCCGTATGAGCGGGCGAACGCGCCGGTGGTGCCGCGTTCGGCGGGTTAGGTCCGCTGGTTCTTCGAGGGCCTGGAGTTGGTTGAGCCGGGTCTGGTGAACCTGCGGCGTTGGCGGCCGGATGAGCGGGTGCTGACCTCGGACCCTGATGTCCCGTTCCTGGGCGGGATCGGGGTCAAGCGGTGAGCGGGACGTCTCCGATCGAAGTGCTCGCTGAGCGGCTACAGGGTGAACTGGTCTATCTCGGGATCACAAGCGGTGTCCGCGAGTACCAGGGGGTGGCCTTGGTGCCGATGGGGTCGGCCGCTGACGGATGGGTCGATGTGTGGGTGGAGTTCGGGCCGCAGGGCTGGCGCTACCGCTGCTGGATCGGCGGTGGGATTACACACGGTAGGAATCCGTTGGGTGTGGGAGTGTGCGCCGGGCTGGATGTGGAGTACCAGCCGCGCGGTCCGGTCGTGTACGCAAGAAAACGATGAGGTCACCGTGGCCATCGGTTCGAGTCGCCTCCGGCCGCCGGGCGTGACGACGTCGCCGGGCGGCCGGTGGCGCCTTCCGAGTCAGTTCGCCAGGACCCGCTGATGGATGTCGGTGACCGTCTTACGGGCGGACTCCAGCGCACCCGCCTGCCAGGCGATCATGTAGCTGAGCCAGTCACCCGCGAAGTGGACGTGGCCGGCCGGTCTGTTGAGCAGTTGGTAGCCGCCGAGGCGGGACGGCCAGCTGACCCAGGCGCCCTCGATGTTCGGCTGGAGCTTCCAGGAGACCGAGGCGGAGCTCACCAGCTCGTCGCGGTACTTCGCGCCGTGGATCTTCATGCCCTGCTCGATCGCGCGCTTCTCCCTCTGCGGGTGGGTGAGCGCGGCGTAGGCGTCCGCGTTGGCGCCGTTGTTGTAGTAACCGACGACGAGCCCGCGCCGCCCGCCGTACCCGTAGGAGGGATACCAGAGGACGGATAGGTCAAGGTCGGTGTTGGTGATGCCGCCGTAGATGTTCTCGTCGGTCTCCCACCAGCGCCGGCGGTACTCCAGGCCGATCTTGCCGGATGACGTGACGACCGGCGTGGACAGCGCGGCCTGCACGTCGGGCCCGAGGTTGTGCGGCGTCCTCGCCAGGATGTGCGGCGGCATCGCGGCCACGCAGAGATCGGCCTTGATCGTGCGCGTCCTGCCGTGACTGTCCTGGTATTCGATCTCGACCCCGTCCGCCAGGTCGGTGATCTTCGTGACCTTCGAGCGCAGCAAGATCTTGTTCTTGCCGACGGCTTCGGCGAACGCCTTGGGGATGGCGTCCATGCCGCCGACCGGCTGGAACATCAGCATCGCCTGGTCATAGCCGAACTCGAAGGAGAACCGCTGGCCGACGCCGCTGGCGAGCACCTCCGACAGGGACGGCACTGGGCCCAGTTCCGTGCCCGGCTGCTCGCCCGCGCCCGGGTCGGTGCTGTACCCCCGGCGTTCGCCGCCCGTGTAGGCGAAACCGCTCGCCTTGGTGCCGATCGAGCCGAACCCGCGCAGGAAGGTCAGGAGGCGCTCCTTGTCGTCCGCGGTCAGCTTGCCGTCCAGCGCGCCGGCGTCGGTGGCGGTCGACAGCAGCTCGGAGATGTAGCCGTACACGTCGGCCTTCGCCGTGCGCCAGCGGACCGGCGCGGTCATTCCGGCGGCCTCGTTGAAGATGTACGCCTGGGCGTTGGAGTTGGTGAAGACCTCCAGATCGACGCCGAGCTCGCGGCAGTAGTCGACGGTGACCATCCACTGGGCGAGCCGGGCCGGCCCGGCGTTGAGGTAGAGACCGTCGGAGAACCGAGCGATCTGGGTGGAGCCGTCGATCTCGGTGATCCTGTCGCCGCCCCTGATCGTCCAGTTGCGGCCGCCGACCCGGTCGAGGGCCTCGATGACGGTGCAGTCGTAGCCCGCCTTGCCAAGCTCGTACGCCGTGGCCAGGCCGGCGATCCCGGCGCCGAGCACGACAACCTTCTTGGCGCCTCTGCCGGTGAGTGTGAAGTCGGACGGCTGCGGGGGGACGAATGAAGCACCGGTCGCCGCCTCCGCGGTGGGCGCGAGACCGAGCGCGCCCATCGTCGCCAGGAGTGCTCCAGCGCCTCCAGTGGCACCCACCGCGGTCAGGAATCCGCGCCTGCTGTAGCTCACAGCCACCTCCATGATCTTTGGAGGCCAGTGTCAGCGCGATCTGTTGCCGTAGATCAACGATCACGTTCCGGCGGGATTTCTCACGATTTCCTCAGGAATGGCGGCGCTCTGGGCGTGCCTCCTGGGCTCCGCCCGGGTCGACGTAACGGTAGGAGGGCAGCAGCCCGTCGGGCACGATCGGGTCCCCGGTCCGCTGAGCGGGTTTTCCCTCGGTGAGGAAGGAGAGCAGTTGGCCGCTCGCCATTGCTCCGTCCACCGAGGGGAGCCTGGCCGGTGCCGAGGGTGATCCCCAACGGGAACCACAGCGTCTCGGCCACCGACACCCGGTCGCCCTGCCGCATCACGCGGTGACGGGCGATCACAAAGGTGTGCCCGTCCACGCCCATGAGCGTGCCGGGGGGCGGCACCCGGGCAACTCTGATGATCAGCTTTCGCTAGTCCTGCAAGCTGGTCACTTGTCGCTCAGCTCGGACTGCCAGTCGTAGAACCGGGAACGGAGCCGATGAACGTCGCGCTCACTCAGACCGTAGGCGAGGAACTCGTCGTCCGGGTAAAGCTCCAGGGCGGAGAGCATCTGGGCGAAGACAGCGTGGTCGAAGCCGAGATCGCGGGACGAGGCGAGGTCGAGTAGTCGTTCCCGGGTAAAACGACCCGCGTTCAGGAGTGCGTCGACATCGATGAAGTCGCGGACTTCAGCTCGGGCGAAAAGGGCTTCCACCTTGCCCCCTGCGACGTCGTCGAGATGGACGACTGGGCCGATCTCCATGATGACCGGTGGATGCGAGCGGAGATCAGCGGCCAGTTCCACCTTACTGATCCGACCCGTTGCGGGTTCGGAGACGCTGAGCCGTACGAACTGGGGGCTGTCGACGTCAACTTTGATCGCCAGGCCGTGTTTGATATAGGCGTCGCAGATCTTCGCGACTCCCTCGGAGAAGTCATCGCGCACGCTGGAGGTGAACAGGTCGATGTCCTCGCTGGGCCGTTCGAGCACGCCATGAGCCTGTACGGCGTAACCGCCCGCCAAGGCGAATCCGTGATCGGCGGCTACCCTCAGGGCGATGGTGGCCAGCCGACGGTGGAAGTCGTCCATCAGGCGGCTTGACGCTGCAGCTCGGGGAATCGGTCGAGCCACAAGGCGCGAACGCGAGGAGGCAGGACCAATTGAGGCCAGAGCTTGCGCAGTAGCGAGGCGTTGAGAAAGCGTCGCAGGTCGTCAGGAGTGGCGCTTTCCCTGATCACCCGCATGTACATCAGTCGTGCATCGACGATTTTGTCCAAGTGGTAGCGGCGCTCCGGCCCCCAGTCGAGATGTCTGGGCAGCACGACGACGCCCTCCACCGGCCCGGTGAGCTCTTCCAGAGTCGCGGGAACGGCGTAAGGGCGGAGCGCTCCATATCCCCTGGCATCCATGTCTCCAGTGTGACCGATTCGACGCTGATCGTCAGGTCGATCCTGTCAACGCGGTTGCCAACACTAGATGGTTGATACCGGGTGCCGTGATCACAGTAAGTGGTCGTATAGCGGCCCGCGCCTGCCGGCAGCGCCGCTCCGGCCGGCCCGCACGACCTCGACCGTCTCCTGCTGCCCGCCGCCGGCAATGGACGGCCGGGCCGCCTACCCGCGCCTCGCGCACCACGTCAGCTGGTCTGAGCCCGCCGTCCTGCGTGGTCCGGTCATCGTCGAGACGAGCCCCGAGCCGTTCAGCTGAACCGTCCAATGCCGACTCTGACTGACCGCCACATCCGCCCGGCTGCCGCCATCGCCCGGACCCTGTTCCCGGGACACCGAGGCGGCGTTAGTGGCCGCCACCCCAAACTCGTGACGCGCATCACAGGACCTTGCCCCCATTCGCATACGTCTCCTACTATTCCTACAGAATTACTAGGAATACGCATCGTTTCGGCTGAGACAGTGCGGAAAGGGGCGGAGCATGCCCGCGACGGCCGAGTCCGTGGACACCCTCTGGTTCACCCGTTGTCCCGTCCCGACGGCCAGTGGGCTCGCCTACGCGCTCGGCCGGCTGGCCACGCGGTACGCGGACCTGGGCGTCGAGATCGGAATCCTCCAGGACGCGCCGCTGGAGATCGCCCGGCACCACTACGACCATGACCTCGTCGGCCTGATCCGCGAAGGGGGCAACGTGCCCGCCATCGCGGCACGGGCCGAGGGCGTCAGGACCCGCCTGGTCGGGCTCACCTGGATCGACGAGGGACAGTCGATCGTGGTCCGCCCCGACTCTCCGATCACCTCGCCGGCCGCCCTGCGGGGTGCGCGGATCGCCGTCCCCGGATGGGCCGCCACGAGGGACACCAGCCACGCGCGTGCCATGGCCCTGCACGGATTCAAGGGTGCGCTCGGACTCGCCGGGCTGACGCTCGACGACGTGGAGTTCGTCGAGGTGCCGCTCGACCCGGTCGTGCCTCCGGGCCGCGTCCGGGTCGAGCGCGCCGCGCCACGGTTCCGGGAGCTGGACGAGCTGGCGGCCGGACGGGTCGACGCGGTCTACGCCAAGGGCGCCGCGGCGCTGGAGGCCGCCCGCGTTCGCGATCTGGTGGTCGGCATCGACCTGGACGCGGTGCCGTGGCGGCGGTCCAGGGTCAACAACGGAACCCCGCGGCCGATCACCGTGCACGAGGACCTGCTGCAGTCGCACCCCGAGCTGGTGGTCGAGTTCCTGGTCGAGACGCTGCGCGCGGCCGACTGGGCGGCGGGCGACCTGGACGGCGTACGCGAGGTGCTGGCGGCCGAGACCGGATCGGGCGCGGAGGGCGTGCTCCTCGCCTACCGGGAGGGATTCCACCGCACGCTCCACCCCACGCTGGACGAGGAGCGGGTGGACCTGCTGCGGATCCAGAAGGCGTTCCTGCTGCGCTACGGCTTCCTGAGCGCCGACTTCGACCTCGATTCCTGGATCGACCCCGAGCCGCTGCGGCTCGCGTACGAGCGGCTGGCCGCGCGGCACTGACTTCCGGCCCCCGTCATCCCCGCGTCGTCCTTCTTCACCACGCCCGTCCGGGCCGGTAGCGGCGGTGAGCCGCGCCGTGCCCGCCGGCCCCCCTTGCCATCTCGAAAGGCCATGAGTTGATCAGCACATCCCCCTCCGGCGGCCGTGGGTCCTCGGCCCGGCCCGCCGGTCGTGCGCGCGTCCGCCGTCCGTCGTTCCTGACGGCGGTCGCCGCCGTCGGCACGCTGTTGGTGGCCTCCTGCGGCACGTCGGCGGCGTCGTCGGAGACCGGGTCGGCCGCGCAGAGCGTGGACACCGTCCGCGTGGGCGTCATCGCCGGCTCGCCCCCGGGCGTCTATTCCGCGATAGCGAACGGGTTCTTCGACAAGCAGCGGATCAAGGTCGAGCTCGTGACGCTCAGCGGGGGCCCCGCGCTCGTCGCGGCCACCGAGGGCGGCTCCATCGACATCGCGTGGGCCGACATCTTCGCCTGGGCGGCCGCGATCGAGCAGGGCTTCAAGCTGACGATCATCAATCCGGCCAACGCGTTGAAGCCCGGACAGCCGGTCAACGTCATCGTGACGAAGCCGGGCAGCGGCATCACCTCGGCGAAGGACCTCGCCGGCAAGAAGCTCGGGGTGCCGGCGCAGGCGCTGACCACCGTACAGATCAAGAAGTGGCTCGCGGACCAGGGCCTCGACCCGAACGGCCCGAAGTACACCACCGTGCAGGACCGCACCACCTCCGGTGGCCTGGTGGCGCAGGGCACGCTCGACGCCGCGGCCACCAGCGGCGCGTACGTCACCGCGTGGGAGGCGCAGTACGGCCTCACGGTCGCCGGCACCTTCGACTCCGGCGTGCCCGAGGGCGCGGCGACGTCCGGCTACGGCGCGCTGCGCACCTTCGCCGAGGCGCACCCGGACCTGGTCCAGCGCTTCGTCCGGGCCGTGCGGCAGGGCGTGACCGCATTCCAGTCGTCCACCCCGCAGGAGCAGAACTCGCTGCTGGTGAAGTACGGCGGCGCGGACGTCACGAAGCTGGAGGCCAAGTATCCCGGCGCGCTGGACAAGGCGTCGGCGGCGACCAGCGGCGAGCTGAGCGGCCCGTTCGACGTGGCCGCCGAGAACACGTGGATCGAGACGGGCGCGCGGTTCGGCGCGCTGAAGAAGCCCTTCGACCTCACGCCCTATCTGTGGCCCACCGCCACGGCCGCCAACCCCTGATCATCCTCACGAACGCCGGGAGCCTCGATGGCGACATCAGCCGCGCCCACCGCGGCCGGGACCGAGCACAGTGCGACCGGAAGCGCCGCGACCCTGCTGACGGCGGACGACGTCGCGAAGACCTACCGCACCCGCCGACGGGAGGTGACCGCCCTGCGCGGGCTGTCCCTGGACATCGGCGCCGGGGAGTTCGTCGCCCTCGTCGGGCGGTCCGGATGCGGCAAGTCCACGCTGCTGCGGCTGCTCAGCGGCCTCCTCCCCGCCACTGCGGGACAGATCCGGGTGGCCGGGCAACCGATCGACGGGCCGCCGCGCCAGGCGCGCTGCGTCTTCCAGGACTACGCACAGTCGCTGCTGCCGTGGAAGACGGTGGCGGGCAACGTCCGGTTCGGGCTGCGGCACGCGTACGAACCTGCCGAAGGCGGTCACGACGAGCTGGTGGCGCACTACCTCGACCTGGTGGGCCTCGGCCACGCGGCCGATCGGTACCCGTGGGAGCTGTCCGGCGGCATGCAGCAGCGTGCGGCCATCGCCCGCGCGCTGGCCGCGCGACCACAACTGCTGTTCATGGACGAGGCGTTCAGCGGCGTGGACGCCCTGAGCCGCGCCAAGCTGCAGGACGTCCTCCTGCATGCCTGGGCCGAGGAGGGGCTGACCGTGGTGTTCGTGACCCACGACATCGACGAGGCGGTCTACCTGGCCGACCGGGTCGTGGTGCTGCATCCCGAAGGGCGCGGGGTGCTGGCCGACGTACGGACCGGTCTGCCCCGCCCGCGCGGCCAGCTGACCACGCGGGAGTCGCCGGAGTTCCTGCACCACCGGCGTGAACTGCTGCACCTGGTCCTGGACGGAGAGGACTCCGGCGAATGACCACCAACCCCACAGTGACGAGGACCGCCGGCGCCATGCCGCTCCCCGCGACCCCCGATGCGATCCCCGGCACGGCGGGGGCGCCGAAGCGCCGCCCCTGGTTCGTGCGCGCACTGCGCAGCAGGGCCTTCGGCTGGCTCGTGTTCGCCGCGGCCCTGGTCGCCTGGCAGCGATACGCCACGGCGAACCCCTCGCCCAGGTACGCCAACGTGACCGACGTCGCCGTCCAGTGGTGGGACCAGATCCTCGGCGGGCCGCTCCTGACGGCGACCCTGCAGACCCTGCGCACGATGCTGATCGGCTACGGCGTCGCCGCCGTGCTGGCCGTGGTGATCGGGGTGCTCATGGCCCGCGTACGGCTCGTCTACGTGCTGCTCGAACCCCCGCTCGAACTGCTGCGGCCGATGCCGATCTCGGCGGTGATCCCCCTGCTGATCCTCTACCTCGGCATCGACGACGCTATGAAGATCAGCGTGGTCGCGCTGGCGGCGTTCTTCCACATCCTGCTCAACGCCTACTCGGGCGCGGGCTCCACGCACCGCACGATGATGGACACCGCGCGTACCTTCGGGCTGACCTGGCGGCAGACGATGGCCGAGATCGTGATCCCGGCCGCCGCCCCCTCGATCTTCGTGGGGCTCCGCTCGGCGCTCGCCGCCTCACTGGTGATCTCGGTCGTCGTCGGCATGATCGCCGGCAACGACGGCCTCGGGCACCTCCTGATGATCCAGCAGCAGAGTTTCCAGGTGACCGACCTCATCGTCGGCGCGGTCACCATCGCGATGCTCGGCTACGCCCTCAACTCCGCGTTCCTGTTCGTCGAACGACGGGTCCTGCACTGGCACTTCGGCGCGACCCGCACCCACGACTGACCCCCGTCATAGAACGTGCCCGACCCGCGACACGAAGGAAGACCATGACCTCGACCCTGACCGCCCCCGTCCGCGAGGGCGAGTGGCTGAAGGCCGGTGAGCCTGTGCTGACCCCGGCCGACGCGGCCGTACGTGCCGAGCTCGTCCAGGCGGTGCGCGTGCTGCACCAACTGGGCGCGCTGCAGAATCCGTACTCGGCGAACGCGAGCGTCCGGCTGCCGGACTCCCCCGGCCATCTGCTGATCAACGCGAAGGGGCTGCCCGCCGACATCGGCGAGCAGGACTTCGGAGTGATCACGCTGGACGGCGACCTGGTCGCGGGCAGGATCGGCCCCGGGGTGCGGCAGGTGCTCCGGATGCACATCCTCGCCTACACCCGTCCGGAGGTGAACGCCGTCATCCACACGCACTCGACGCACGCGACCGCGTTCGCCCTGGCCCATCGGCCGATCCCGGCCAACTACGAGCCGCTGGTCAACCGCGGGCAGACCCGCGAGATCCCCTGCGCGCCGTACCGCGCGCGCAACAACGGCGACCTCGGCGCGTCCATCGCCGGCCTGCTCGCCGAGCACCCCGACACCAAGGCCGTCCTGCTGGCCAACCACGGGCTGCTCGCCTTCGACGACAGCCCGATGAGCACCGCCCGCCTCGTCGCCACGATCGAGGAGACGGCCACCCTGGAGATCCACGCCGCCGCCCTGGGCGGATCGAAGCCGATCGCCCCCTGAGAACGACGACCATGAGCACGAGTACGACCCACGGAGCGCGCCGATGACCGATACCGACCTTCTCCCGCCGCTCCCGGAGCGCAGGCTGGAAATCCTCTGGTACCTGATCGCCAACGACGGCAGGTATCCGTGGGACCCGAAATGGAAGCGGCCGGTCGACTTCGAGTATGTCCAGGCATGGGCGAAGTCGATCGACGTCAACGGCTTCTACGGCGCGCTGCTCGCCACCCAGCCGACCGGCGGCATGGATCCCTGGATCACGGCGGCCTCGCTGGTGCCCACCACCCGCCGGATGAAGTTCGTGATCGCGGTGCACCCCTCGGTGTACACGCCGACGTCGCTGGTGAAGCTCGCGACGACGCTCGACCAGAACTCCGGCGGCCGGGTCATCCTGAACATCGTGAGCGGGCACATCGGGCTCGATGCCGCCGGCGTGCACCTCAAGCACGAGGAGCGGTACGAGCACACCGACGAGTTCCTCACCGTCTACCGGGCGCTGATGCGCGGGGAACGCGTCGACTTCGACGGCAAGCATCTCAAGGTGCGGGGGGCGGAGGCCGCGTTCCTGTCGCTGCAGGATCCGTACCCGCCGTTGTGGTTCGGCGGCGCATCACCGATCGCCAGGGACGTGGCGGCCAAGCACATCGACAACTACCTCACGTGGGGCGAGCCGCCCGCCGAGACCGCGGAGCTGATCGCCGACGTACGCGCCCGGGCCGCGAGGCACGGCCGCTCGATCCGTTTCGGGATCCGGCTGAACCTGATCGTCCGGGACACCGACGAGCAGGCCTGGGCGGCGGCGCAGGACATGCTCGACCACGTCGACGACAGCGTCGTCGCGCGGGTGCAGGCCGATTCGGCGAAGCAGGAGTCCGTGGGGCAGGCGCGGCAGCTCGCCTTCCACAAGGGCGTCAAGCCGCGCTTCGCCCAGGAGCTCGAGGTCTACCCGAACGTCTGGTCGGGCTTCGGCCTGATCCGCGGAGGTCCCGGCATCGCGCTGGTCGGCAGCCCCGAGTCGGTCGCCGCGCGCATCCGCGAGTATCACGCCCTGGGGATCGACTCGTTCATCGTCTCGGGCAATCCGCTGCTGGAGGAGACATACCGGTTCGGCGAGCAGGTGATGCCGCTGCTGCCGGTGACGCACGACGACCCCGGCCCGCTGCGGCCTGCCGGCTACACCCGGCCGCGGGCCGCCGTGCCGTCGCCGGCCGGGGCCTCCTCGCTCGTCGCCGCCGGCTGACCCGGCGCGACGCGGTGACCTCGCCGGGCCACGGCCGTGCTCCGGCGAGGTCACTTGTCTACCTCGTCGACACCATGTGGGTCTCCGCTGATCCCGGGCGGCGGTGCCTGTACGACGTCGTCACCGGGACCGTCGTGGTGGACGTGTCCGCCCCCGGCATGAAGGCTCGATGACGTCCGGGTTCCTGATCGGGCTCGTGGTGGTCGTTGCCGTCTTCGCCGCCTTCGTGCTGGTCACAACGCTGCTTGCGGCCTAGTAGCCGTTCACCGCGGGCGAAGCGAGCGGCGATCGCCGTGGATCCTACGATTTATGCCGCCGGAGCACAGTGAACGCGTGACGGTCCAGGACTGCTCTTGCGTCAGCCCTTCGCCGCGGGTCGGAATGGAGCAGGGCCATCAGAACAGCCGCGACGTATGTCAAGACGAGGCAGCACACGAATGTGCAGGTAAGCCAGGGAACGGCAGTAATCAGCGCAGAAAGAAACGCAGGCACGACAGGACCGCCTATCAGGAAACGGCACTTGTCGCTGAAATCTGTAATGTGTCGGTGGAGGACTCGTCTCACCGGCGCAAAGCAGATGTCAGCGCAAATCTCACGATCACACAGGTCCTTCGCCAGCGTCAAGCCGCCGCCAGATGCAGTGGTCCCGGAAAGCGCCGGGGGTTCCGGAGTGACATAAGCCTCTTGGAAGTCCGCGCCGCCGGCGATGGGGAGCGCGCCTTCTGCTTATCCCCTGCGCTACATCGCGGGCGACCGCCCATGGCGTGCGTTCGAGATCGATGGGCGGAAAGCCGGCCTCCGCCATGACTCCGCGGACCAGGGGCTCGACTTCGGTGATCGATCCGGTGGACAGCGCATAACCGCGAACTCCCAGACGGCAGGAGAGGCGAGGCCGGCCTCGATGAGCCCGCAGGCCAGCCAACGGGCCTCCGGCGCGGTCCCGGAGAGACCTCCCCAGAGGAGATCGCCTCTCAGGTCGGCCAGACGATTCCCGAGCTCGGGGCAGTTCCACCAGATCAGTATTCGCCACCGGCACCGCTCCGGCTGTCGCCTACGGCTCCCAGGCTGCGGCGGGCCGGCACTCCGAAGCCTGGATCGAGCGATCGACCCGGACGGGGCGCGGGTGGTACGACCTCGCGCCCCGTCCTTCGTGCCGATCCTTATGCGTACGGCCGATGGTGGTCGCCTTGTACGAGACCTTCTAACGCTTGAACAGACGGGGCGCCAGGTCGATGAGGTTCTTCTGCCACACGTCCCAGCCGTGCGGTCCGGGGGTGATTCCGTCGAACTCGTAGTGGATGCCGAGGTTGTTCAAGGTGGTGAGGGACCCCATGAACAACGGCTGGACGAAGTCGGTCTGGTCGCCGACGTACAGGCGCAACAGCTTGGTCCCATTGTTGATCGCCGCCACGTCGACGCCGGTGCCGTCACCGAACCAGGCCGAGAACGCCGCGACATAGGCGAACTCACCAGGATGTGCCTTCAGAACCCCGAGCGTCTGCACGCCGCCCATCGAGAGGCCGGCGAGGGCCTGCTGCGACGGATCGCTGGAGACGTTGTAGTGGGAGCGAGCCGCGGGAACGATGTTCTCCAGCAGCTCCTTGTTGAAGTTGGACGTGTTGCCGTTGCCCATCACGAC
>NZ_JBITJO010000017.1:0-121092 GCF_044460045.1 Microbispora rosea
GAGTCCTTCAAGGTCCTCATCAAGGAGATGCAGTCGCTCTGTCTGAACGTCGAGGTCCTCTCCAGCGACGGCATGTCGATCGAGATGAGGGACACTGACGAGGACGTCTTCCGCGCGGCCGAGGAGCTCGGCATCGACCTGTCCCGGCGTCCCCACGAGGGCGCGATGACCGTCGACGAGGTCTGAGGAACGGCGGGCCCGGTCAGCGGGCGGCGCCGGGGACGCGGAGCCGGTCGACGGCCTCGCGGCGGCGCCGCTCGGGCCGCCGGTCGTAGCGTGCGGTGGTGGCGGGGGAGGCGTGGCCCACCAGGGCCTGGGCGGTGGCGAGGTCGACCCCGGCGTCGAGCAGTTCGCCGATGAACGTGCGCCGGAAGTCGTGCGGCGTACGGGGAGAGGCCCCGGCGGCGGCCAGGCGCCGGGAGACGATGTCGGCGATGGCCTGGCCGGTCATGTGGGCCAGCCGCAGCCGCCCGCCCTTGTTGATCGGGCAGAACAGGGGGCCCGTCGCCCGTCCGCGTACGGCGAGCCAGAGGTCGAGGCGCTCGACGGCCTCCGCGGTGAGGTAGACCAGCCGTTCCTTGTCGCCCTTGCCGCGCACCCGCAGGGAGCGCGCGTGGGGATCGAAGTCGGCCAGGGCGAGCCCGGCGATCTCGGCGCGGCGGCAGCCGGTGGAGTAGAGCGCCGCCAGCATCGCGCCGTCGCGGCGGCCGGCGGGGGAGTGGTCGCCGTCGCACACCTCGAGCGCGGCCGCCAGCGCCTCGGCCTCGACGTGTCGTCCCGCCGGGACCCGGGTGTGCTTGTAGGCGGGCAGGTCGGCGGCCCGCTGGTAGTCCTCGCCGCTCATCAGGCCGAGCCGCCACGCCTCCTTCAACACCCGGCGCAGGGCGACCAGGTGCTTGTTGACGTGGGAGGGCGACCAGCCCTGCTCCCGCATGAGCGTCCGCAGCCGGATCGTGTGCTCGTAGCGGAGCAGTTCCCAGGGCTGGCCTGCGCCGGTCGCCTCCGGGTCGCCGGTGATGAGGCGGGCGATGCGGTCGAGGCAGCCCTTCATCGTGCGCTTGGACTCGGGGCTCTGCAGCGCGTCGAGATACACCCGGTAGGGGTCGCGCTCGGGCCGTGCGGGGGTGTTCCGCTCGGGGACGGCGGGGATGTTCATCGCATCGATCCTACTATGAATCTACATTGTAAAGGCGGTGGGCTGTTGCGAGATCATTCCGCCGCCCGCCAGAACCCTCGACGACAATGAGGGAATCATGCGAATCGGGATTCTCGGGCCGTTACAGGTGGCCGACGGCCACATCAGGGGTACGCGCCTGCGGGTGCTGCTGGTCCGGCTCGCTCTGGAACCCGGCAGAGTGGTCACCTCCGACAGCCTCGCCGCGGACCTGTGGGAGGAGCCGCCCGCCAACCCGGTGGCGGCGCTGCACTCCCTGGTGTCGCGGCTCCGGCGTGAGCTGCGGGAGGGACCGCGCGAGGGGCTGCACGAGGGTCTGCAGGGTGTGGTGGTGTCGCATCCGGCAGGTTACCTGCTCGACGTCCCGCCGCAGGAGGTCGACGCGGTCGAGTTCGAACGCCTGGTGCGTGCGGGCCGGGCCGAGCGCGATCCCGAGCGTGCCGCGGCGTTGCTGCGGTCCGCCCTGTCGCTCTGGCGGGGTGCGGCGCTCGCCGACGCGGCGGACCTGCCGTTCGCAATGGTGGCGGCGGCGCGCCTGGAGGAGCTGCGTCTTTCCACGCTGGAGGCCCGGGTGGGGGCCGACCTCGCCCTGGCGGACGCGGCGGCGGCCGGAGCGCTGGTGGCGGAGCTGGAGGAGATCGTCGCCGCGCATCCGCTGCGTGAGCCGTTCCACGCCCTGCTGATGCGGGCGCTGCGCGCGGCGGGGCGGCGCGGGGACGCGCTGGAGGCGTTCGAACGCGTCAGGCGGCGGCTGGCGGACGAGCTGGGCGTCGATCCCGGGCCGGAGCTGCGCGCGGCGCATCTGGAGGCGCTGCGCGAAGCGCCTCAGGCGAGAGCCGTGCGGGTCGTACGGGGGAACGTGCCGGCGCCGGTGTCGAGCCTGGTGGGGCGGCAGGAGGACGTGGCACGGGTGCGGAGCCTGCTGTCGGCCGCGCGGCTGGTCACGCTGACCGGACCGGGCGGCGCGGGCAAGACCAGGCTGGCGGTGGAGGTCGCGGGCGGGCTCGCCGCCGCTTCGGGTGTGTGGCTGGTCGAGCTGGCCTCCACCGGGGATTCGGCGGGGGTGGTGGCCGCCGTCCGGGCGACCGTACCTTCGGGCGGGCCCGAGCCGGACGGGGACGTCGCCGCGCGGCCGGCCGTGTCGTCGCTCGACGCGCTGGTGCAGGGGCTGGCGGGCCGGGAGCTCGTGCTCGTGCTCGACAACTGCGAGCACGTGGTGGCCGGTGCGGCGGCGGTGGCGGAGGGGTTGCTGGCGGGGGTGCCGGGGCTGCGGATCCTGGCGACCAGCCGGGAGCCGCTGGACGTTTCCGGCGAGCATCTCCACCCGGTGCGGCCGCTGGCGTTGCCCGGCGACGGAGTGGACGCGGCGCGAGCGCTGGAGTTCCCGGCAGTGGCGTTGTTCGCTGAGCGGGCGTCGGCGGCGCGGCCGGGGTTCGTGGTGGACGACTCCGTGGTGGCCGATGTGGTCGCGGTGTGCCGGGAGCTGGACGGCCTGCCCCTCGCGATCGAGCTGGCGGCGGCCCGGCTGCGGTCGTTCACGGTGCGGCAGCTCGCGGAGGCGGTGGGGGAACGGCTGGCGCTGCGCGGTGGCCGTACGGCGGGGCCGCGGCATCGGACGCTGCGGGCGGTGATCGGCTGGAGCTGGGATCTGCTGTCGCCGGAGGAGCGCGTGGCGTTACGCCGGTTGTCGGTGTTCGCGGGCGGGGCGACGGCGGAGGCGGCGCTGCGGGTGTGCGGGGCCGGCCTGGAGACGGTGGCAGGTCTGGTGGACAGGTCGCTGGTCGTCGTGGCCGAGCCGGACGGGCCCGCGGACCGGGCGACCAGGACGCAGGCGGCGCAGAGGCGTCCGGCGCAGGTGCGTTACCGGCTGCTGGAGACGGTCCGGGCGTACGCTGCCGAGCGGCTGGAGGAGGCGGGCGAGGCGCGGGCCGTGCGGGACCGGCATCTGGGCTACTTCCTCGAGACCGCGGAGGAGTCCGAGCCCGGTTTGCGTACGGCCGACCAGCTTGGGCTGCTGGCGATGCTGGACGCCGAGCGGGGAAACCTCGACGCGGCGCTCGGCCATGCCGTGCGGACCGGGCAGGAGCGGCAGGCGTTGCGGCTGTTCATGGCCAGGCTGTGGGCGTGGACGGTGCGGGGGCGGGGCGACGAGGCGGCGGGGTGGGCGCGGGCTGTCCGGCCGGTGCTGGGTGAGGCCGCGCCGCCCGGGCTGGAGCTGCCGCACACGTTGTGCGTGCTGCTGGCGTCCGACGGGCCGTACGCGGCGCCGGAGGCGCTGCGGGTGGTGGAGGAGTCGGGTCATCCCGTGGCGTTGTGGGCCTGGATCGTGGGGGTCAGGCCTTCGGGCGGGGCGGTGGACCACTGGCGCAGGGCGCTGGCGGCGATGCGGGCGTTCGGCGATCACGAGGACCCGTGGGCGCGGGCGACGGGGCTGCTGATGGGCGGAATCGGGGAGTTCGAGTACGGCCGGGGGAGGGCGCGGGCGGCCGAGGGGTGGTTGCGTGAGGCGCTGGCGGGCTACCGCGCGCTGGGGGAGCGGTGGGGGCTGTCCCTGTCGCTGTACTGGCTGTCGCTGGCGGCGGAGAACCGGGGTGACGCGGCGAAGGCGCTGGCGCTGCTGGAGGAGGCGGCAGAGCTGGCGGGGCTGCTCGGGGGGCTTGAGTCGGTTCCCGTTCCGTTGATGCTGCGGGTGCGGCTGGCCCAGTTGCGGGCCCGTACGGGTGATCTGGTGGGGGCGGAGCGGGAGCTGACGTGGGCCGGCGAGGTGGTGGGCCGCACACGGGATTTGGTGGCGGCGGCGCGGGTGCGGCAGGCCGCGGGGGAGGTGGCGCGGCGGCGAGGGGCGCTGGGTGAGGCGGAGGGCCTGCTGGTGGAGGCGCTGGAGCTGGCCGACGGGCAGGCGGGCGTGCCGGGGCAGTTCCTGGCCACGGTCCATGTCGAGCTGGCGCGGGTGCGGGCGGAGTGTGGCGATCGCCGGGAGGCGTGGCGGTCGCTGCGTTCGGCGCTGGAGTCGTCGGGGCGGGCAGGCGACGAGACGGTGCGCGCGATGGTGCTGGAGGCGGTGGCCGAGTGGTGCGCCGCCGGCGGGGACCTGTCGCGTGCCGCGCTGGTCGCGGGTGCGGCGCGGACGCTGCGCGGGCTGGACGGCGTTCCCGACGCCGTTCTCGACGGTGTGCCCGGGGACGTGCCCGGGGTGTGCTCGGGCGGGGGCGCCCCGCGTCCGCAGCCGCGGCTGAGGTTCGGCTGAGGTTCTCAGGGCAGTTGCGCGCGCACCCATCGAGGGTCGGGATTGACGTGCGGCTCGCCCGCCACGACCACGGTGGGCACCGTCTCGTCGCCGCCGGTGGCGGCCCGCACCGCCGCGGCGCCGTCCGGATCGCTCCAGATGTCGACCCAGTGCATCCGGTAGACGTGGCGGCCGAGCCGGGTGCGCAGCCGCATGCAGAAGCGGCAGCCGGGGCGCCAGTAGACGATGGGCCGGCCGTCGGCCGCGCTGCGGCGCAGCGCCTCCGCCGCGCTGACGGACCTCGGGAAGATCAGGGGGGACAGCAGGACGGCGCCGACCAGGAAGATCAGGAGCAGTGTGACTGCGGCGACAGGGGACCCCTGGGCGATCTGCCGCGCCGCTGCGGCGAGCCCGAGGGCCAGGAAGAGGATCGGCAGCATCCATCGGCGCAGCATGGCGATCACGCTAGCGCATCCGCCCGGGGTGTCTGCGGCCGAGGGAGGCCGGTTGATCGACGACCTGCTGGAACGTGCCTCGGCGAAGAGCGCCGCGGGTGCGCGACGACGGTCTCCTCCGGCTCCGCCCACCGGTGCTCCGCCGGCGCCGTGTCCGCCCGGGTTTGACCTTGACGCTGCGTCAACTTCTAGCATCGGTGGCCATGTCGATCACCGTTCTTGACACCTGTTCCGCCATGCGGCGGATCCTGCTGGCCCCGGTCGCGGACCGCGTCGACCTGCTGCGTTCGATGCTGGAGGCCAACAGGGGCATGTACCGCTACCAGCCCGGCGAGGTCGACCTGGTGGCCGTACACCGCGAGACATCCGGGTTTCCCGTCGACCGGGACGAGGAGCGTTGCCTCGACGCGCTCGAAACCCTGGCGGCGGCCGGGGCCTGGGAGCGGATGCAACGCGCGCTCGACCACGCTCTCGCCGTACTGCTGGAGGCGACGCCGGGGCTGCGGGTCCCGGACATCACCGTGCTGCTGGTGCTCGGCGATCCGGGGGACGAGCACTTCATGGGTCCCTGCCTAGGGGTGACGGGGTTCGGCGGCATCTCGGGCCACATCGCCATCACGATGTGGCCCTTCCCGGAGAACGTTGAGCGGCTGGAGGCCACCGCCGTGCACGAACTCCACCACAATCTGCGGTTCGGCCCGGGCGGGGTCGTGTGGGACCCGATGACCGTCACGGTCGGCGAGCACGTCGTCTCCGAGGGCCTGGCCGACGCCTTCGCCCGGCAGCTCTACGGCGACGAGCTCGGTCCCGCCCGCATCGGCGTGCCGCACCTGCACGACGACGAGGTCTTCGGCAAGGTGCTCACCGGGCTCGACGTGACAGGCATGCGGAACCTCACCGCCTGGGTGCACGGCGACCCCAGCGCCGAGCGCTTCGGCCTCACGCCGGTGGGACTGCCGATGGGCGCCGGGTACGCCGCGGGCAACCGGCTGGTCGACACCTACCTGGCGGCGACCGGGCAGACGGCGGCGCAGGCCCTGCACGCCGGCAGTTCGGAGATCATCGCAGCCACGCTCCGCCGCGGGTGAGACTGGGACGATGGAGTGGACGATCCAGGAGCTCGCGGCGAGGGCCGGCGTCACCAGCCGCACGCTGCGTCACTACGACCGGGTCGGGCTCCTGCCCCCGTCCCGGGTCGGCGCGAACGGGTACCGCTACTACAACCCCACCGCGGTCGCCCGGCTCCAGCGGATCCTGCTGATGCGCCGCCTCGGCATGGGCCTGCCGGGCATCGCCGAGGTCCTGGCCGACGAGGTGGACGCCTGTGACGGGCTCCGCGCCCACATCGCCGCGCTGGAAGAGGAGCGGGACCGCGTCGAACGGCAGATCCGGTCGGTGCGCCACACGCTGGAGGCCCTGGAGTCGGGGGCGGAACCGCAGATGGACGTCATGCTGGCGGGGTTCAACGACGGATACAAGGACGAGGTGATCTCACGCTGGGGCGAGCGAGCGTTCCAGGCGAGCAACGACTGGTGGCACGGCAAGACCCTTGACCAGCAGCGGGCCTGGAAGCAGGCCGCCGAGGACCTCGTCGCCGCATGGGTCGCCGCGGCGAAGGCCGGGGTTTCCCCGGCATCGGAACACGCGCAGTCGCTTGCCGCCCGGCACGTCCGGTGGCTGAGCGGGATCCCGGGCACCCCCACGGCGGAGGGCGACCGGGAGCGCTCCATCGAGATGGTGGAATGCCTGGGGGACATGTACGTCGACGACCCCCGCTTCGCGGGCATGTACGACGACGCCGTGGGGGCGACGCTCGTCCGCGACGCCCTGCACGTGTACGCGCGGACTCGGATGTAGCTCCATCGAGGAGACCGCCAGGCACGCCGGTCACCTGGACACCGTCAGAGAACTTCTCGACGGCGAGACAGGGTAAGTGGCTGAGGAACATCCATGTCAGATCGTGCGCTAAGGGTTCGTCGGGCTGTTTGGCGCTTTGCAACGCGCAAATCCGAAGTACTTCGGCCGTCGGGGCGGTGCGACCTGGCTGAACATGATCAACCACCAGGCGGCGGGCCTGGGCGGGAAGGTCGTGGCCGGCACCCCGCGCGACTCCCTGTACGTGCTGGACGTCCTCTACGACCGCGACGGCGGCAAACGCCCGCAGATGATCGTCATCGACACCGCCTCCTACAGCGACATCGTGTTCGGGCTGCTGACCCTGGCCGGGTTCGCCTACGCTCCGCAGCTCGCCGACCTGCCGGACCAGAAGATGTGGCGCATCGACCGTACGGCCCGGCTACGGCGCCTTCCAGGACGCTGCCCGCGGCCGGGCCGGGCAGCTCTACCAGCGCTACCAGGACGGCATGGAGGACCAGATCGGCGCCCTCGGCCTGGTCCTCAACGCGATCGTGCTCTTCAACACCCGCTACATGGACGCCCCCGTCGTACAGCTCCGCGCCGACGGCCTCGAGGTCCGCGACGAGGACGTCGCCCGGCTCTCACCGTTCGTGCGCCACCACATCAACGTGCTCGGCCGGTCTGCGGCCCCTGCGCGCGCCTGATGCGATGCAGGAAGGATGACGCGCATCGATCATCACTACAGTTCAGCGCCGTAGCGCTGCGAGCACAATGTCTCCGTAGCGGCGCCACGTTGCAGGGTCGCGTTCGGTCAACCGCACCAGTTGCAGGGCCGTACCACACAGGACAACCCGCAGATCCATCTCAGTGACGTCTTCACGCAGCTTCCCGGCTGCCCGCGCCCTCTCCATCGCCCTCACCAGGGTTTCCAAGACGGATGCGGCGGCCGGGGAAGTTGCATCCGCAAGCCTCTCCGCGAGGAGACGATCGCGCGCCAAGGCGTCGAAGAGTTCGAGGACATAGAGGTGGAATGCCTCGTAGGGGTCGGCTTCGCGCAGTGCCGAGGCAGTGTGCTGTTCAAGCCGCTCCAAGCTCAGCCCCGTGATCGCCTCCAGCAGGTCTTCCTTGGTAGGAAAGCTTCGGTAGACCGTCGCCTTCCCGACCTGGGCACGCGCCGCGATCTGTGGAACGGATGCCTGCGTGCCGTACTCGCGAAAGATCTCGACAGCAGCAGCTACCACGCGCTCGTGGTTACGGCGGGCGTCCGACCGCCTCGACGTACCGACTGTCCGCTGGTCAGATTCGGAAGCCTTGGAAGGGGACATCTTCGGGGGAAACCTACCTTGAAGTGGTGGACGATCACTTTGACGGCATGAGGTACGCGATGCCGTTGGGCGACCGCGGGCGTGCCCACCGGTGAACCTGGTCTGTGATCCATCCGGCTGAATCCCTGACGGTCTGGCGCAAAAGGATTCAGTCAGAGGTGCTGTCGGTCGGTGTGTTCAGTATTGGTTCGTCGCCGTAGACCTTGGTTACTTCAACGTCTAGGACCGTTGAGATCCGGCCGAATGACCAGTAGTAGCCGATTACCTGCAGTACCTCGACCAGTTCGCGTTCGGTGAGGAACTTGCAAGCCTGCTCGAATGTCTCGTCGGAGATATGGGGGCGCTGCACCACGTCGACCGTGAAGCGGAGCAGGGCGCGGTCGGAAGGCGAAAGCTCGTGACTGTCGATTTGCCTGGCGCGGATCAGCTGCCGCGTCCGCTCGTCGACCCCAGCCGACTGCGACATGGGGCTGTGCTGAGCTGCGACGAACGTGCTGTCGGTGTACTCGGCGACGGTGAGGATCACCAGCTCACGTGAACGGGCCGGTAGTTCCATGGCGGTGAACTGCGCTTTCGCAAGCTGAACGAAGGGCTTCACGGTGCCGGCCGAATGCGACAGCATTTTGACCATGGGGTCGGGCGGCAGGGAAGTGAGGAACTCGCGGACCTCGGCCGGGAACGACGCGGGGTCCGGATCGGTCAGGCGGGGCATGCTTACTCCGATTGTCAGGGAATCAGTGGGTCTCGTCCGCGTCGATGTCGAAACCGGTCTCGCTCAGGTGCTGAAAGCGGCCGTCCTCGGCGAAGGTGCCGAAGATCGCGATTTCGCGGCTCTGGGTGGAGCCGTTCTCGAGGGTGATGTGGAAGACATGGCGCTCGGCATAGGTGGAGCCGTCGCGCAGTTCGTCAAGAACGGTTCCCGCGCCGTTGGTGACCTGGCTCCTCACGCGCGCCACCATCCCCCCGAACTCTTCACGGCTCAGCGTTTTTCCGTCGCTGCGGTGGGTGTAGTCGGGGGCGTAGTACCGGTCGAGGACCTGACGCAGCTCCTCGTTTGGGTCAGGCTCGAAGACCAGAGCCCGGAGAGCTTCGCTGATACGAACGTGGGGCATAGGGAAGTTCCTTGCATGCTGACGGCAACCCGAAGACGGACCCGAGGGTCCGGTAGTAAGAGTACCGGACCCCAGGGTCCGTTTCCAGCCCGGGCGGAGCCGGCCGCGCCGCCGACGGCTGTATGACGGTCCAGCAGCGCGCGGGCCTGCCCGTACGACAGCCGGGCCAGCCCGGTGTCCGGGCACACGTCACGCGGCGCGAGTACCCTGCCGGGACCCGCGCGGCGGTGGGTGACGAAGACCGGGCCCGCGGTGCCGTAGCTGCGGGCGGTGCTCGGGTTGGTGAGCGAGCCGAGGAAGGCATCGCCGGCCGCGCGGACGGTCAGCGCCTTCCCGGCCGGAGCTGGACGACGGCGCGCACCGCTTCCCCCTTGCCACAGATGCCGGGGCCGCTTCGCGCACCGGCGCGGCGGCCGTTATCCGTGGAACGGCTTCAGAAGGGCCCGGTCGCCGACGCTCTGTCAGCCGCCCACCAGGGCCGGCGGATCCTTAGCGCACGATCTGACATGGATGTTCTTCAACCCCCGGGTACTACTGGCCGCCCGCCGGAGGCGGAAGGGGATGCCGCCGGGGGCCCATGCCGGCACCGTCCTGCTCGTGCTCGCGCTGACCGTCGCCCGAGCCCGACCGGCGCAGCCCGTCCAGCACGAGGGTGATGACACCGTCGGCCTCGGCCCGCCAACCGGGGCGGTCATGGGCCGCGCCGATGCCGTGCAGCGCCATCATGACGGCGCCGGCATCCACGTCGTCGCGGACGGCGCCGTCCTTCACGGCGGCGGCCACCAGGTCGGTGACAGCCTGCTCCAGCGCCCGGCTGCCCTCGGCGAGGGCACCCGAGCCGGCGGCCATGAGCGTGGCCAGCGTCCGGGCGAGGCCCTGGTGGGCGTCTATGTGGTCGACCATGCCGCGTAGGAAGGTCGCCAAAGCCTCCGCCGCGGGCAGCGTGGCCTGCAGCCGGCGGGCGCGGTCGCACAGCGCGGCGACTTCCCCGTGGTAGACCGCCTCGGCCAGTGCCTCCCGGGTGGGGAAGTGGCGGTAGAGCGTGCCGGTGCCCACCCCGGCCAGGCGTGCGAAGTCGTCGAAGCGCAGGTCGAAGAAGTCGCCGGCGTCGAAGACCTCTCGTGCCGTGGCGATCAGGACATCGCGGTTGCGTCGGGCGTCGGCCCGCAGCGGCTTGGCGGCGGTCATGGGCTACCTCGCGTTGACAAGTGGAGATGACCTCCATATTTTCAAAGTGGAGATTACCTCCAAATCGATCGTACCCCACGAGGTGCAACGTGAAGATCCTGATGTTCGGCCGAGGCGTGATCGCCACCGTCTACGGCTGGGTCCTGCAACAGGCGGGACACGACGTCGAGTTCTACGTCCGGCCAGGCCGTGCGGCGACGTACGGAGACGCGGTGGACCTCGACCTGATCGATATGCGGCGCCGGGTGTGGGGGCAGCGCGTCGTCGAGAGGTGGCCGGTGCGCTACCGCGAGGCGCTGGAGCCGGACCACGACTTCGACGTGATCGTGCTCAGCGTGCCGCACCATCGGCTCCCGGAGGCGACGGCCTTCCTGTCCCCGCGTGTCGGCCAGGCCACGGTGCTGGTCTTCGGCAATATCTGGACCGAGCCGCTGGCCGCGATCGGCGCACTCCCCGTCGACCGGATCGCCTGGGGCTTTCCCCAGGCCGGTGGCGGTTTCGGTGCGGACGGCGTGCTCCGTGGGGGGCTGCTGCCGTCGGTCGTCTTCGGCACCCTCGACCGGCCGCCGACCGACCGGGAGCGGGCCGTGCGCCGGGCGTTTCGCGAGGCCGGGCTCCGGCTCAAGGAGCAGCCTGACTTCCGCGGCTGGCTATGGGTCCATTTCGTGTCGGATGCCGGTCTGTTCTCGCAGGGTCTGCGGCTGGGTTCCCTGTCCAAGCTGGCCGGGGCGACGCGCGACCTGTGCGAGGGGCTGCTGGCCGGCCGCGAGCTTCTGCCGCTCCTCAAGGCGCGCGGCGTCGACCTGCGACGTCACCGGGGCGGGGTGATGCTGTTCCGCGCGCCCACCTGGCTGACGGCCCCCGTGCTCGCCTGGCTGACCGCTCATTTCGAGCCGGTGCGCGCGAATTTCGCAGCGCACTCCGACCCCGACGCCGAGGAGCCGCGTGAGGTCTGCCGGGACACCCTGGCCGAAGCACGCCGGTTGGGCATCGCGGTACCGCGGCTGGAAGCGGCGGAACCGAGCTTCGCCCGCGAGGTGACAGGCTGAGTGAGCGGGCCCGATGGAGTCGCCGGCGCGCTTCGCGGTCGCAGCCGCCATCGCGGGCCGTGCCGCCGTCCGGGGGCGGCAGCGTGGTGAGCATCCGGACGGCAGTGGTCTTGCCGGGGTGCGCATAGAATTCGCAGGCGATGACGGAGTACAGCTCGCAGGGAGACCCGGCGCGGAGTCTGGCCCTGCTGTGGCGCACGGGGGAGCGGACCGGGCGCAAGGGCAGGCCGGAGATCGGGGTCGACAGGATCGTGCGTGCGGCCATCGAGGTGGCCGACGCCGAGGGCCTGGCCGCGCTGTCCATGCGCAAGGTCGCCGAGCAGCTCGGCGTGGGGACGATGTCCCTGTACACCTACGTCCCGGGCAAGGCCGAGCTGATCGACGTCATGGTCGACACGGCGTACGGCGAGCTGCCCGCGCCCGCGGAGGTGCCGGGCGGATGGCGGGGCAGGCTGGAGCTGATCGCGCGGGAGAACCTGGCGCTCTATCGGCGGCACCCGTGGATGCTGCAGGTGTCGACGGCGACCCGGCCTCCGCTCGGCCCCAACCTCATCGCGAAGTACGACTACGAGCTGCGGGCGGTCGACGGCATCGGCCTGGACGACATCGAGATGGACTCGGTCGTCACGCTGCTGAACGGCTACGTGAGCGGCGCGGCGCGGGGCGCGGTGGAGGCGGCGCAGGCGCCGGGGGACACCGGCGTCACCGACGAGCAGTGGTGGTACGCGCACGCGCCCTACCTGGCCAAGGTGTTCGACCCGGGGCGTCACCCGGTCGCCGCCCGGGTCGGCGCGGCGGCGGGCGAGGCGTACAACGCGGCCTACGATCCCGGCCATGCCTTCGAGTTCGGCCTCCAGCGCGTGCTCGACGGGATCGAGGCGTTCGTCGCCGCCCGCACCGCCGGGTGAGGTGCTGTTCAAAGAGTCGGTAGGCCAGGCGGCGGGTCCGCGCGTGCCTGCGTGACTACGCCCTCGCGTCCGGGGAACCTGCCCTGGCGGAGATCCGCACAGCGGCGCGGGGGGACGGAGGCACGGCGATGGCGACCACCGCGGGCGAGGCCGGGGCCGGTGCGACGCCGGTCAGTCTGCGGCTGCCGGGCATCGTGCTCGGGGTGGGACTCGGCGGGTTCGTCGACGGCATTCTGCTGCACCAGCTCCTGCAGTGGCATCACATGCTGAGCAGCACCAACAGTGACCGCATCGGGCTGAAGTACTACAACCCCCGCACCGTCTCCGGGCTGCAGATGAACACCGTCTGGGACGGCGTCTTCCACGCCGTGTGCTGGCTCGCGGTGCTCATCGGCCTCGCGATCCTGTACTCCAGGGTCACCCGCCACCGGCGCCGGGTGTGGACGTCGCGGGTGCTGTGGGGGTGGATCCTGGCCGGCTGGGGGATCTTCAACCTCGTCGAAGGCGTCCTGGACCACCACATCCTGGCCATCCACCATGTGCACGGCGGCCCCCACCAGCTCTGGTGGGACATCGGTTTCCTCGTCCTGGGCGCGCTGCTGCTCGCCGGGGGATACCTGCTGGCGCGCAGCGGCCGGTCCTTCGATCCCGCCGAAGTCTCCGCAGAGAGCCACGCGTGATGGAGCACCACGGGTTGACGGACCACGACGTGATGGACCACGACGTGATGGACCATGGCGTGATGGAGCACGGCGCGCACTCCGCGGGGTCGCCCGGCGTGCCGGCGCCGGTCCTCGCCCTGATCGTGCTGACCGTGCTGATCGCGTACCTGCACCTGGTCCGGCGGGCGCGCCGCCGCAACCCGGTCGCGGGCTGGAGCCGGTGGCGTGCGGCCTGCTTCGCCACCGGGCTCGCGCTGTCGGCGGTGGCGCTCCTGCCGCCCGTCGCGACGTTCGCGCACACCGACTTCCGCGGCCACATGCTGCAGCACCTGCTCATCGGCATGTACGCCCCGCTCGCGCTGGTGCTGGGCGCTCCGGTCACGCTGCTGCTGCGGACCCTGCCCGTCGCCGGCGCGCGGCGGCTGTCCGCCGTCGTGCACAGCCGTGCCGGCCGGCTGCCGGCCCATCCGGCCACCGCGCTGCTGCTGTCGACCGGCAGCCTGGTGGTGCTGTACTTCACCCCGCTCTACGACGCCGTCACGGCCCGGCCCGCCGGGCACTGGCTGCTGCACGCGCACTTCCTGCTGTCGGGCTGCCTGTTCGCGCACGTCATCGCCGGTCCCGACCCCGCGCCCGCCCGGCCCGGCGTACGGGCACGTCTGGTCTACCTCGGCTGTGCCATCTTCGTGCACGCGGTCGTCGCACAGCTGATGTACGGCGGCTTCTGGGTCGACGTCCACGCGCCCATCGCCGAGGTCCGGGGCGGCGCGGAGATCATGTACTACGGCGGCGACATCGCCGAACTCCTCCTCGCGGCCGCCCTCGTCTCCACCTGGCGTCCGGAACGCCGTTCCCGGCCCGTCGCCGGCCGGGCCGTACGGGCCTGAAACCCGTACGAACCTGAAACTTGTGCGGGCCTGAAACGCGCCGGCCTGCCGCCGCGGTGCGGGGCAGGCCGGTGGGGGGAGTGCGAGGGTGTCAGGCGCGGCTGGCCACGCGCACGAGGAGCGGCTGGACCAGGCGGGCCGCCAGGGGACCGAATGCCGCCAGGATGAGGACGTACGCCGCGGCCAGAGCGCCCAGGTCGGGGTGGGCGCCGGCGGCGACCGCCAGCCCGGCGATGACGATGTTGAACTCACCGCGGGGGATGAGCGCGATGCCGGCGCGGACCCGGCCGGCGCGGGCGATGCCGGCGCGGCGGGCCGCGTAGATGCCGGTCATCAGTTTCGTGATCATCGTCACCAGGGCCAGGCCCGCGGCCAGGCCGGCGGCGGGCAGGATCTTGGTGGGGTCGGTCTGCAGGCCGAAGAACACGAAGAAGACCGCGGCGAACAGGTCGCGCAGCGGCGCGAGCAGCGCCTGGGCGTCTTCGGCCAGCTCGCCCGACAGCGCGATGCCGACGAGGAACGCCCCGACCGCGGCCGACACCTGTAGCTGCTGGGCCAGCCCGGCCACCAGCAGCGCCAGCCCGACCACCTTGAGCACGAGGACCTCGGAGTTGGGGCTGGCGACGAACGCCTCGATGTAGCGGCCGAAGCGCAGCGCGACCAGCAGGACCACGCTCACCGCGGCGAGCGCGATGGCCACGGTGACCGCCCCGGCGACCAGGCTCAGGCCCGCCAGCATGGCGGTCAGGACCGGCAGGTAGACCGCCATCGTGAGGTCCTCGAACACCAGCAGCGACAGCACCACGGGGGTCTCCCGGTTGCCGATCCAGCCCAGGTCGGACAGGACCTTCGCGGTGATGCCGGAGGAGGTGGCGTAGGTGACGCCGGCCATGGCGACGGCGGCGACCGGTCCCCAGCCGAGGAGCAGAGCCAGGACCGCGCCGGGCGCCGCGTTGAGCACGAGGTCGACCAGTCCGGCGCGGGCGTTGCCTTTGAGGCTGGTCATCAGCTCGTCGGCGTTGTATTCCAGGCCGAGGGTGAGCAGCAGCAGGATGACGCCTAATTCGGCGCCGGTGGCGGTGAACTCCTCGCTGGTGGCCAGCGGGAGGATGCCGCCGGTGCCGAAGGCGAGGCCCGCGATGAGGTAGAGCGGGATGGGGGAGATGCCGACGCGTAGCGCCAGTGCTCCGAGGATGCCGAGTCCGAGGACGACGGCGCCGAATTCCAGGAACAGTATCGCGGTATTGTGCACGCGCTGCCCTCAGCCGCTGGCGAAGATGTCGGCGACGGCGGCGGTGCTGTCCTCACTGCCCACCACGACCACGATGTCGTCCCCGGAGAGGATGAAGTCGGGGGCGGGGCTGGCGAACACGTGCCCGGCGCGCGCGACGGCCACGATGGAGGCTCCGGTGCGGGTGCGCACCTGTGCCTCGCCCATGGGCCGGCCGGCGTACGGGGAGTGCGGCGCGATCGGAAGCTGGACGCTGACCAGCCCCTCGACCTCGCGGTGCAGGGCGTTGAGGCGCTGGACGATGCGGGGGGCGCCGAGGAGCTCGACGAGCGCGTCCGCCTCCTCGTCGTTGAGTTTCACCGTCTCACAGGCCCTGTCGGGATCGTCGGGATCGTAGATCACCAGGTCGCGACGGCCGGTGCGATGGGAGACGACTCCGATGCGCCGCCCCGAGCGCGTGGTGAACTCGTGCCGCAGTCCGATCCCCGGCAACACCGTCTGCTCGACATCCACGGCGCTGCTCCTCCGTTTCGATAAGTCAATACTTATCCAGGAACCTACCAACAATGGGCTGAGGTCTCATTTTGGGTCGTCTTGGCACGTGTCGTTGCCGGTATGGCAAGCTGACGGCGTGGACGACGACCTCGAGCACGCACTCGTCTCGGTCGGGCCCAGGCTGCGCGCCCTGCGCAGGCAGCGCGAGACGACGCTCGCCGATCTGTCGGCGGCGACCGGCATCTCGGTGAGCACGCTGTCGAGGCTGGAGTCGGGCGCGCGGCGGCCGACTCTCGAACTGCTGCTGCCCCTGGCCAAGGCGCACGGGGTCACGCTGGACGAGCTCGTGGACGCCCCGCCGACGGGGGATCCGCGCATCCACCTGCGGCCGGTCGTCCGCTACGGCATGACGATGCTGCCGCTGACCCGCCGGGCCGGGGGCATCCAGGCGTACAAGCTGGTGATCGCGGCGGGCAGCGCCAGGAGACAGCCGGAGCCGAAGACCCACGAGGGTTACGAGTGGCTCTACGTGCTGAACGGGCGGCTGCGGATCGTCCTCGGCGAGCAGGATCTGGTGCTGTCACCGGGTGAGGCGGCCGAGTTCGACACCCGGCTGCCGCACTGGTTCGGCGCCGCCGACGACAACGCGGTCGAGTTCCTCAGCCTGTTCGGCAGCCAGGGCGAGCGCGCCCACCTGCGCGCCCGCCCGAAGGCGAAGGGGGAGCCTAGGCGGGACGGCGGGCGAGGGTGAGCATGTGCCCGCTGACCCCGAGCAGCGACGGCACGCGTTCCAGTGTGCGCTGGGCGTCGAGCATGTGCCTGCGGCGTTCGGGGTCGTCGAGCCAGTCGTCCACGTCGCCGTACAGCCAGAAGGCGCCCTCCAGGCCGTAGCGCTCGGCGCCGGGAAGCCCGGCGTCGGCGAACTCCCCGGGCACCTCCTCGGGCTCGTGCAGGTAGGCCGGGAAACCCTGCCCGGGACCCAGCAGGCGGCCGTTCTCCATGGCCTGGCGCGCGGCCAGGCGGTGTTGCTCCTGCTCGTAGACGCCCAGGTAGACCATGTCGTGCACGGCGGCGTAGCGGTTGATGGTGGCGGCGGCCACCAGCCCTCCGGGGCGCACCACGCGGCGCGCCTCGGCCAGGGCGGCCACCCGGTCGGCGCGGTCGGTCAGGTGGTAGAGCGGGCCCAGCAGCAGGACCGCGTCGGCGCTCGCGTCCGGCAGGGGCAGGTCGCGTGCGTCGCCCAGCCGCGCGGTCAACCCCGGCAGGGCCCCGGCCCGCTCGACGTGGAGCGGGACCGGGTCCAGCAGTTCGACCTCGTAGCCGTCGGAGACCAGCCATTCGGCGTGCACTCCGGTGCCGCCGCCGACGTCGAGCACCCGGGCGGGCGGTGACGGCAGTGCCCGGCGCAGCACGTCCTGCGTCCGCCACAGCTCCAGCCGGCCCCGTCCCGTGCGGAGCCTGCCGTCCTCCCTGTCCTGCTCGTAGTAGGCGAGCACTTCAGGGGTCACCGTCATGACCGTTCACACTCCGGTTCGTGTGCGAGAGGGGCGGCGCGGGGCGGTGGTGCGGGGTCCGGGTCAGGCCGCCGGCTCGGCGGGGAGCCAGATCTGGTGGCTGCCGGGCTTCTCATGGTAGCGGCGCAGCGCTGCCAGACCGCTGAGCCATCCGGTCCAGGCGGCGTACGGCGGATTGGCGGTGTCGAAGCCGCTCTGGACGAACGTCAGGCGGGTCTTGCCGCCGCTGTCCTCCAGCTCCCAGGTGACGACGCCCCCCGGTCCCCAGTCGGCCGACATGGTCCTGCCGGGCACCAGGTCGATGATCTTCGCGGGGTGCGGGTCGGCGTCCAGGCCGCCCATGGCGAAGCGCCCGCCGACGTGCGGCTCGATGCCGATGGGGTATCCGAACCAGTCGCTCGCCTTGTCCGAGTCGACCAGGGAGTCGAACACCTGCTCGACCGGCGCGTCGACGACCGTCTCGCCGCGGAAGTCGGCCGAGGTGAAGTCGGGCTGCGGCCCGATCTCGCGCCCCTCGACGTAGTCGGCCAGGTTGGACAGCGCCAGCGACCAGAAGCTCTGCAGCACGCCCCGGATGCTCGCCCCGGTGATGACGTCCTGGAAGTCGAAGTGGCTCTGCGACAGGGTCAGGACGGTCGTGTCCTGGGTCTCCTCCTCCAGCGTGATCTCGGTGGTCGTCTCCACGCCGTCCAGCAGCCAGGCGAAGCGCAGCGTGTGGTCGTCGGCGTGCAGCGGGCGCTGATGGGGGGCGTCGCCCTCGGGGGTGCGGTGGCCCCAGAACGCGTAGCGGTCGGGCAGGTCTGACTCGGCGTGCTCGGCCAGCCACACCCGCATCGCGGCGGGGTCGGTCAGCGCGTGGCGCACCTCCTTCACCGGGGCGGCGAGGCGGACGCGGACGATCATCGGTTCACTCACGGTCGTCTCCCTGGGGATAGTGGGGATAGCAGGCCACGGCGAGTTTGAAGGCGTCGCCTTCCGCGCCGCCGTAGCGGGTGAACAGGTCCTGCAGCGCGGTGCGCAGGTCGGCCATGAACTGCTGGCGTCGTTCCGGTGGCACCCGCACCTCGCCGGACACGCCGACGGACGGCAGCTCCGGCGCGGTCCGGTCGAGGGCGGCGATGTCCGCCTGCACCTCTTCCATGAGGTCGAGCAGGTAGCCGAGGCTGAGCTCGTCCTGACGCCGGCGCAGCCCGCCGATGCGGCCCACCAGGCCCGGCGACAGCCAGTAGGAGCGGGCGCTCGCCTGGTAGATGCCTTCGCTGATGCCGCGCACCCGCCGCTCGGACACCTGCTCGACCAGGCCCGCCTCCACCAGTCGTTTGACGTGGTAGTAGACGCGCTGCGGCGTCTGGTCGAGCACCGCGGCCACCTCCGTGCACGTGCGCGGCTCGGCCAGTTGCCGCAGCACCTCGATGCGCTGCGGCTTGAGCAGTGCCTCGGCCTGCTCGATCTGTTCCAGGTACAGGACGTCTCTCATCGCAAAAACAATGTTGTACGTAAAAACTGTTTTTGTCAATGGGTCGCAGAGGAGGACCGGAAGCGCCGGTCAGGGGTCGGCTATCGGCAGTCGGCGGCACGGGCCAGGAACAGGGCACGCTCCCGCTCGTTGCCGGTCAGGGCCGCCGCCCGTTCGAACTCCCGTCGCGCCTCGTCCGCGCGGCCCAGCCGGGCCAGCAGGTCCCCGCGTACGGCGGGCAGCTGGGGGTAGCCGCGCAGGGCCTTGTCGTCGCCGACGGCGTCGGCGATGTCCAGCCCGCGTGCGGGGTCGCCGGCCATCGCGACCGCGACGGCGCGGTTGAGCTCGACCACGGGGGAGGGCGAGACGTGGGCGAGCACCCGATAGAGCGCGGCGACGCGCTCCCAGTCGGTGTCCTCGGGGCGGGTGGCCCGGGCGTGGCAGGCGGCGATGGCCGCCTGCAGCGCGTACGGCCCGAAGGCCCCGCCGAGCGACTCGGCCCGCTCCAGCGCCTCCAGCCCCCGGCGGATCAGGAGCCGGTCCCACAGGCGCCGGTCCTGGTCGGGGAGCAGGACCGGCGCGCCGTCCTGTCCGATGCGGGCGCGCAGGCGGGAGGCCTGCAGTTCCATCAGCGCGGCCAGGCCGTGCACCTCCGGTTCGCCGGGGAGCAGGCCCGCCAGGAGACGGCCCAGGCGAAGCGCCTCGTGGCAGAGATCGGGACGGGTCCAGTCGTCCCCCGCCGTGGCCGAATAACCCTCGTTGAAGATCAGATAGACGACTTCCAGCACCGACGCCAGGCGTTCCGCCAGGTCGCCGGGGGCCGGCATCGCGAACCTGACCCCTTTGGCGGCCAGGGTGCGCTTGGCGCGGACGATCCGCTGGGCCACCGCCGGCTCGGTGGCCAGGAACGCCCGGGAGATCTCCCCGGTGGTCAGGCCGCCGAGCAGGCGGAGCGTGAGCGCGACGCGCGCCTCGGTGGTCAGCGTCGGATGGCAGGCGGTGAAGACGAGCCGCAGCATGTCGTCGCGGATGTGGTCGTCCATGTCGGCGTCCGGGTCCGGCTGCGGCCTGCTCTCGATGTCTCGGCCGATCTCCTGGAGCTTGCGCTCGTAGCGGCTGCGCCGCCGCAGGTGGTCGATCGCGCGGTGCTTGGCGGTGGCCATGAGCCATGCGCCCGGGTTGTCCGGCACGCCCGCCTCAGGCCACTGCTCCAGCGCGATGAGCAGCGCGTCCTGCGCGAGTTCCTCGGCCAGGCCGACGTCGTCGACGAGGCGCGCCAGCCCCGCGACGAGCCTGGCGGATTCGATCCGCCAGACCGCCTCGATCGCGCGGTGCGCCGCGAGCAGCGCGTCGGTGCCGGTCATCCGGGGTCAGCTCACAGGGGCTCAAACGGCAGGGGTTCGGACAGCAGGAACCCCGGCCGGAGATGCTCGGATCAGGGGTGGGATCGGGATGGCTGGGATCAGGGGTGGATCAGGCCGGCGGGGCGAAGTCCTCGGGGCCGAGCACCTTGACCACCTCGGCGTCGCCCTCCCAGCCCTCCCAAAGGTCGCGGTGCAGGCGCATGAAGCGCGCGGCCCACTCGACCGCCTCCTCCTTCGACCGCACGTCGTACAGGGCGTAGCTGATCAGTTCCTTGGACTCGGTGAACGGGCCGTCGGTCACGCTGAGCCCGCCCTCGGCCAAGCGCACCCGCGCCGCGGACGCGCTGGGGGCCAGCCCGGCGGTGTCGAGCAGCGCCCCGGCGACGGTCGCCTCCTGACCGAGCTTGGCGATGGCCTCCATGAGGTCGGCGGGCGGCGGGGTGCCGGGCTGGGTGGCCCTGAGCAGAACCAGGTAACGCATCGGGTGTCTCCCTCCGGACAATGATCTATCAGGTGAACGTGGGACAGGTCAGGCGTTCCGGTAAGCGTGCACGGCCACGGCGCTGATCCAGGCCCAGCCGAGCACGACGGCGCCGGTGAAGGCGAGGTTGGCCCAGGCCGCCCCCGCCCCCGAGGCCACGGCCAGGAACCCGGCCGCGAACAGCGCGCCGGTCACCCGCGACCCCCACGCCCAGGCCGCCCGCCCGCGACGGGCGAAGCGGCGGGCGAGGACGAAGCAGGCCGCGACCAGGCAGGCGAACCCGATGCCGCCGGAGGCCAGGTGCGCGATGCCGTGCCAGCTCACCTCGCCCGCCGGCACGCCGCGGGGAAAGCCGCCGGCCGGGTCGGCACGGAAGGCTCCGGCCGCCAGCAGGCTCAGCCCGTACGCGGCCAGCAGGCGGGGGGCCCAGCCACCGCCGTGAGCGCGGCGCAGACCCGCGGCGAAGGTCATGGTCATCGCCCCGGCCAGCACGAAGTTCACGATGTGGATCCAGCCGAGGTCGCCGTTGGCCAGCAGGCTCCAGGCGTGCCGGGTCAGGTCGAACCCGTCCCGGGTCAGGGCCTCGGTCAGCGACACCCCGACGTAGACAGGGCCGGCGATCACGCCGTACCCGAGCAGGCTGCGGGTGATGCTGGTCTCACGGTCGCAGGCGCGGGCGGCACCGGTGCCGGTGCGGGCGGTGGCGGTGCGGGCGGTGGTCATCGGGGTTCTCCCTCCGGCGGGGGTCGGTCCCTCACCGGCCCTTCACCCACTCCTCGAACGGGACGCCCCCGGATCGACACGCCTCCCGGATTTTCTTCAAGATTTTTCCCGGCGGCGTCTCCCGGGGGAGCGCCGCGCCCGGCCGAGGCCACGGACGGCCTGGTGAGCGGCGTGATGCAAGGGCGGAGTGGCGCCGCCCGCCGCCGGTCACAGATTACATGTCACAGGTCACAGGTCGTCGGCGGCCCGGCCTGAGATCGTCCGACTGGGGCGGACGAGACGCCGCCCGCCGATCGCGTTCCGGTCGAGGAGCGGCAGCCTCAGGACGAACCGTGCCCCGCAGGGCGAGTCCTCGATCTGCAGTGTGCCCCGGTGGGCGCGGGCGATGTCGCGCGAGATCGCAAGCCCCAGCCCGGTGCCGCCGGCGTCCCGGCGCAGCCCCTCGTCGAGGCGGGTGAACCGCTCGAAGACCCGTTCACGGTCGGCGGGCGCGATGCCGTTCCCGTCGTCGGTCACCGCGACGACCGCCCGGCCGTCATCGGATCCGACGCAGACCGTGACGCCGGTCGCCGCGTGCCGCCGCGCGTTGCTCAGCAGGTTGCCCACCAGCCGGATCAGCTGGATCCGCGAGCCGTGCACCCACACCTCCCCGGTCGTGCAGACCTTCACCGGCGTGCCGCCGACGTAAGCATCCACCTCTTCGGTGACCAGCGCCGTGAGATCGATCGGCTCGTGCGGCGACGGCTGACCGCCGCGTAGCCTGGTCATCGTCAGCAGGTCATGAACGATCGCCTCCAGGCGGCCGGTGGCCGACAGCGCCCCCCGGATGGTGTCGCGGGGGTCGACGTGATCGGGGTTGAGCAGCGCCTCCTCCAGTTGCACCCGCAGCCCGGCGATCGGTGTCCTGAGCTCGTGGGAGGTGACGGAGGCGAGCCGGCACTGCTGCTCGGCCGGGCCCAGCGCCCGGCCGATGATCCACCACATCAGGCGGCCGCCCGACAGGACGAGGAGGAGCCCGGCCCCCCCGACGAGGTATTCGAGGCGGTGCGTCGCGCAAAGGGGCGGCTCGACCGTTCCGGCATAGACGACGGGGGCGTCGGGGGCCGGGGACACTCGGTTGGCCATGAGCAGGAGGCACCGCTCGCCCCGGGGGCACTCGACGCGCCGTTGGAGCCGGTCGTCGGCCGGGGGCCGGAGCCTGCTCAGCCGCGGTCGCCCCGCCGCGGCCGGGCTGGCGACCAGGATCCTGCCCCGGGCGTCCACCAACTGGACCAGGTCGATGGTGCCGGAGGCGGACCCGGAGCGCGGCAGTGCGCCGCCGCGCACCTGCGCGCTCCACTGGGCGACGACCTGCTCGGCCTCGAAGAACACCTGGCCCTCCATCCTGTATCGGATTGCCAGGTCCAGGCTGACGCCGCCCAGGACCGTGAGAAGGAGTAACAGCATCGTCGCCGCTGTCGTGTAGCGCGCCTGCATCGAGTACACAGACGGCATCGGCCTCACCATTCTCCTGCCGCACTCGGTGGGCCACCACCAAGGCAAGTGGACGATTTCGTCCACTTTGCGGTCAGTTGTCCGATTCTGTCAAATCGGCGGCAGGAGTCCTGACGTGGGCTTTCACGTGGTCGAGCGCCATGTCGACGGCGATCAGGAACGGCCGTTCGTCCTGCATGGTCTCGGCGAGCAGGTAGCCGCCCTGCAGGGCGGCGACGACCGCGACGGCGAGTTCCCCGGGTTCCGCGGCGGGGGCGAGTTCGCCGCCCTCCCGAATCCGGGTGAAGCCGTCCGCGAGCAGCCCCTGCCATCTGCGGAAGACGGCCGCGAGGGATTGGCGGGCGTCGTCGCAGCGGCTGGAGAGCTCGCTGGCCAGCGAGCCGATCGGGCACCTGTAGGGCAGGTCGCGCTCTCGAAGGCTCGACACCAGCGAATCGCGCCATCTTTCGAGATCCCGCATCGAGCGCACCCGGTCGAGTTGCGGTTTCTGGGCGGACACCACGAGGTGCTCCCACATCGCGATCACCTCGGCGATCAGCGCGTCCTTGTCGGGGAAGTAGTGATAGAGCTGCGACTTGCTGACACCGCAGGCGTCCACCACCTGATCGAGGGGCGTCGCCGCCATTCCCTGCCGGAACATGAGGTCCGCGGCGGCCGCGACGATGCGCTCGCGAGTGGCCGCGCCGCGCGCGGTGAGCCTCGGAGAACCCTTTCCCGGCCCTCGAACAGCCATGCGACACCCCACCTTCGGGCGCGGGAGCGCCACCGGAGCCATGCCGGAGTACGGTCTTGACAACCACCTCATACCATCACAAACTGGTCGAAACCGTCCAGTCCTTCGCCGAGATTGCGCGCCCGGCGAGCATGTCGCCCGCAGGACGCGGATCGGCCTGCGTCGCGCGAGGGAGGGCACCGAGGTGACGGTCGCCGACGACGGAGAGGGCATCGCCCTGGCCGGCCACGAGCGGATCTTCCACCGCCTCGCGTGGCCGTACGCCGTCCGCGGCCGGGACCGGGGAGGCGCCTGTCCCGGCCGCCGCATCCGTCAGGTGTGATGCCATGAGCGGCATGGAATTGCGGGAACTGCGGGCGTTCGTCGTGGTGGCCGAGGAAGGGGGCATGTCGGCCGCGGCGCGCCGGCTGCACGTCAGCCAGCCCGCGCTGTCGCAGACCGTCGGCATGCTGGAGCGCCGGTTGGGGGTGAAACTGCTGGTCCGCAGCAGCGCCGGAGTCCAGCCCACCGAGGCGGGGATGACGCTGCTCGCCGAGGCGCGCGCCGTACTCGCCCGGCACGACCAGGTGCTGCGGACGATGGCCGCGTACACGAGCGGGGACGGCGGGGTCCTGCGGGTGGGGGTTCCCATTGAGCTGCCGTCCGATCTGCTCGGACCGCCGCTGGAACGGCTCGCGGTGGCCCACCCCGGCACCCGCGTGCAGGCCCGTCATCTGTCCACGGCGGCGCAACTGACGGCGCTGCAGGCCGGTGAGCTCGACGTGGGTCTGCTCAGGGAGCGTCCCGCCGGGCACGAGTTCGACGCGATGCTCGTGTCCAGGGAGAGGCTCGGCGTGCTCCTCACCGCAGAACGGGCGGCCGAGCTGCGCGGACCCGACGGGATCCGCCTGGAGGAGCTCACCGGGCTGGAATGGGTGGGCTTCCCGCGCTCCGGCAGCCCTGCCTGGTTCGACGAGCTGACCGCGATCCTGCGCAGCCACGGCCTGGACCTCGGCCCCGCCGCCCCCGAGGGACAGGAGCTGATCGCGGAGGTCAAGCTCGCCGCCGTGAGCGCGGGCAGGGCTTTCGCGCTGGCACCGCCGAGGTGGCCGCAGCCGCTGCCCGCGGCCGTCGCGTGGTCGGCCCTGGCCGGTCACCCGCTGATCCGGCGCACCTGGGCGGTGTGGCCGGCGACCTCACGCCGCCACGACCTGGCCGGCTTCGTCGCGGGCTTCCGCGACCCGGCCGACGACCGGCCGGGATGACCGCCGGGCTGGTCCACGATGGTCCCGCCGGCTCAGCATGGTCCCGCCGGCTCAGCGCGGCAGGTGAGGACCGATCGGGGGACGGGAGCCCGCACGCGTGAACCGCCGCCCGTCGACGGAGGCCGGCCGCCCTGCACTCGTTCAGTGTGCACTCGTCCGGTGGGATACGTTCTAGCTGGGCGCCGGGACGGCGAGCGACGAGGCGGCGCCGATCGAACACGAGGAGACCAGGCACGTTGCCCCACACGCACGACCGCGGGGACGACCGCGCGGACGACCCGGCCGGCTCCGGCCCCGGAAGGCGGACCGGCCTGCGGGCCGACTGCGCGAACTGCTTCGGGCTGTGCTGCGTCGCGCTGCCCTTCGCCGCCTCCGCCGACTTCGCGATCAGCAAGGACGCCGGGCGGCCGTGCCCCAACCTGCGGGACGACTTCCGCTGCGGCATCCACGCGCGTCTGCGGGACAGCGGCTTTCCCGGCTGCACCGTCTACGACTGCTTCGGGGCGGGGCAGAAGGTCTCGCAGGTCACCTTCGGCCGCAGCTGGCGCGACGATCCGGGGTCCGCGGCGCGGATGTTCGAGGTCTTCCCGGTCATGCGGCACCTGCACGAGCTGCTGTGGTACCTGGACGAGGCGATGTCCCTGCCGGTGACCCGCCCGATCCACGCCGAGCTGCGCGGCGCGTTCGAGGAGACCGAACGCCTGACCACGGGCACCCCCGGCGACCTGCTGGGCGTGGACGTCGCCGCCCACCGCGACAAGGTCAACGCGCTGCTGCTGCGGACGAGCGAGCTGGTGCGGGCGTCGGCCGGGGGCCGTGCCGCCGCCGATCACAGGGGAGCCGATCTCATCGGCGCCCGGCTCAGGGGGGCCGACCTGCGCGGAGCCAACCTGAGGGGCGCCTACCTCATCGGGGCCGATCTACGCGGAGCCGATCTGCGCGGCGCGGACCTCATCGGGGCTGACCTGCGCGGGGCCGACCTCGGCGGCGCCGACCTCACGGGCAGCGTCTTCCTCACCCAGGCGCAGGTGAACGCGGCCAGGGGAGACGACGCCACGAGGCTGCCCCCGGCCCTCACCCGTCCGGCGCAATGGCCGGACTCGGCGGCCGGTCCGGCCGCCGCGCCGGGCCGGGCCTCCACCCGCCGTCCGCGCCCCCGCCGCCGGCGCGGGTAGCCTCCGCTCGGCCGCACGCGCCGGCGGTCTTCCGGCCTGCGGTTTTCCAGCGTATTCCGGGGGATTCAGGCGAACGCGGCGCGGTGATCGTGCGCCCAGTCGGAGAACGTGCGGGGCGCACGACCGAGCACGTGTTCCACGTCCTTGGTGATCGTGGCGTTGCCGCCCTGTGCGACAAGCCTGGAGCCGTTGACCGCGGTCTCGGCGAAGGCGGGATCGACGCCGGCGGCGAGCATCCGCTTCTTGTAGACCTCAAGCGGCACGTCGGCGGTCGTGACGCGGCGCCCGACGGCCCCGCCCAAGATCGCGGCCTGGTCGGGGACGCTCAACAGTTCCGGCCCGGTCAGCGTGAGCACGCCGCCTGCGTGATCACTGGACGTCAACGCCCGCACGGCCACTTCGGCGACGTCACGGGGGTCGACGACGCCCTGCCTGCCGGTCCCCGTCGTGTTCGGGATCGGCTCTCCACGGCGGATGTGACCGGCCCAGCGCAGCGCGTTGGAGGCGAAGCTGGACGGGCGCAGTATCGTCCATCGCAGTCCGCTCGCTCGTACGGCCCGCTCTCCCGGCAGATGCCAGTCTCCGACCCCGGCCCCGGTGCTCCGGCCTGCGCCGATGGCCGACACCTTCACCACCGTGCCGACACCGGCGGCACACGCCGCGGCCAGCATCGCCTCGTCATGCTCGACCAGCTGGGGGCCCGGGGCGCTGAGCAGGAAAAGTGCCTCCGTTTTGTCCGCCGCCCGCGCCAGGGAATCCGGCTCGCCGAAGTCGCCCCGCACGACCTCCACGCCCGGGGGAGGCGTGATCGCCGCGGGGTTTCTGGTCATCGCCCGCACCCGCTCGCCCATGGCCGCCAGCAGGCGAACCGTCTCACTGCCGATGGTGCCCGTCGCACCCGTCACGAGGATCATGGCCATCACCATGTCAGCGCCGACGCCGTGATCCATAGGAACTTTCGGCACGGTCGGCGTGCCGAGCGCCGCCGGGTAACGTGAGGCCATGCCCCTCGAAGTCCCGGTGACCGTGCCTGCCCCACTGCGGTGGCTGGTCAGCGAGATCACATCCATGAGGGCCTGCGCGCCGGCTGAGCGGCCGCCGCTCGTCCACGTTCCCGACGCCGACACCTCGCTGATCTTCCGGACGACGTCGGCGCGGCGCAGCGCCCTGCTGGTGGTCGGGCCGCGTACCCGCGCCTCCTACCATGTGGGCAAGGACTTCCCGCTCTGCCTCCGGCTCAGGCTGCGCCCCGGCGCCGCCCGGCTCCTGCTCGGAGTCCCGATGACCGAGCTGGTCGACCAGGTCGTCGGCCTCGAGGAGCTGTGGGACGACGCAGCGCTGTGGGACGGCGCAGCGGGGCTGACCGCCGCGCCGGCTCCGCCGGGAGACGACGTGAGGCGCGTCCTCGGGCGTCTTCAGGCGGCGTTGCCCGCCAGGATCGCCGCCCGGTCCAATGCGGACCTGGCCCGCAGCGAGCTGGTGCGCGCAACCGCGCAGGCCCTGCGCGACCAGGCCGGGCAGCAGCGCGAGCCCGTCGCCGCCATCGCCCGGCGGCTGGCGGTCAGCGAGCGCCATATGCGCGATGTCGTCCGCGACGGCATCGGCGTGCCGCCCAAGCGCTTCGAGCGGATCGAACGCGTGCGCCGGGTGCTTGCCCGCGGCAGGGCCCACACCGCGCGATGGGCGCAGCTCGCCGCGACCGCCGGGTTCTACGACCAGTCCCACATGGCCGCGGAGTTCCGCACCCTGATGGGCGTGCCTCCGGCGGCCTTCTTCGCGGGCCGCTTCCCCTCGCTCCAGCCCTGCTGACCGACGATCCGCAGCGGGGAAATCAGGGTCGCGACCGGCTCGGCGCGACTCCCGCCAACCTTCACAGCGCGGCCGACAGGTCGTCCAGGTGCGCGGACACCGGGCCCAGCGTCAGCACGCCGCTGCCCGCCCCGGCCAGTTCGCCCGCGGCGGGCAGCAGCGCGGCATAGGCGCGTCGCATCGTCGTGCGGTCGCCCAGCGTGAGGGCCGCACGGGCCGCGAGGCACCACAGGGCCTCCGTCAGCAGGTCGTGCGGCGGCTCGGGCAGGGCGCGCAGCGCCGCCGCCGCCTCGGCTCGGCGGTCGCGCGCGAGCAGCACCAGAGGCCGGGCCCACGGCGCGTACGGCCCCCAGTCGATGTGCTCGGCGACCTGCTCCGCGACTTCCTCGCCGGCGGGATCGGCGCCGGGCGGGGGCTGCCCGTGCCGCAGGCGCAAGCACAGCAGCGCGAGCGGCAGCAGGCCGCGCTCCACGCCCGGCATGCCGGCGCCGTCCAGCCGGGCGGCGGCCTCCCGATAGGCGGCCTCGGCCTCCTCCAGCGGCGCAGGGCCGGTCGCGTCCAGGCGCAGCGCCCGATACCACGCGGTGAACACGCCCGCCAGGGGCCGCTCGTGCCGTACGGACAGGCGTTCGGCGGCGGCGGCGTGGGCGTCGGCGGCCGTGAAGTCCGCGAGCGCCGACCGTGCCTGCATCCGGACCAGATGCCCGAGCACCTCGAAGGTGACCAGGCCGTGCCGGGCGGAAATGTCCACGAGTTCGGCGCCGATCTCGTCGCGTCGGGCGGCCAGGCCCGTCCGGTGGAAGGTCTGCATGAACAGGCCGCTCAACGCGAACGCCAGCAGCGCGGGGTCGTTCAGGCGGCGGGCGATCTCCTCGGCCTGCCGCGCCGCCCGCGGCCCGTGGCAGGAGCGGTCGCCGCGCGACTCCAGCGCGATCGTGGCCAGCAGCCGGGCCCGGGCCGCCTCGTGACCAGTGACCTTGTGACCAGTGACCTTGTGACCTGGGGCGTCGTGACCTTGGGCCTCGTGATCGGAGGGCAGCGCGGCCAGGGCGGTCAGCGTGCGCCCGGCCGCCGCCACGATGCGCGCCGCCTGCCCGGGGTCGTCGGACCGGGTCCAGATGGCCGGGACGTCGAAGGCGCCGATCACCCGTGCGGTCAGCTCCGCGTCGCCGAGTTCCTCGGCCGCCTCGACGGCGGCCACGCGGTGCTCGCGCGCCGCCTGCAGGCCGCCGCCCCCGGTCGTGGCGAGGTCGCGCAGCAGTCCCGCCGTCGACTCCAGGCGGGCCTTCGCCCCTGAGGCGACCGCGCGGTCGTAGGCGGCGGTGGCCTGGGCCCACACGCGCTCGGCCGCGCCGCCCGCCGAGGAGTCGAGATGATCGGCCTGGCGCAGGATGTCGGTCTCCAGGCGGCGCAGCCCCGGACCCGGGTCCACTCCCAGCTCGTCGACGAGCAGTGCCCGCGCCCGGCGCAGCACGGCGAGCGCGTCACCCTGCCGCCCGCTGCGATACAGCGCGAGCGCCAGCAGCCGCCATGCCTCCTCCCGCCAGGGGTGCCCCGACGCGTGCGCGTCCAGGTCGGGCACCGCCTCGGCCGCTCGCCCCAGGGTCAGCCGCGTCTGCGCGTGCCGCTCGACCGCGTGCAGCCGCAGCTCGGCCAGGCGGGAGCGCTCGGCGCGGGCCCAGTCCTGGTCGGCGAACTCCGCGTAGGCGGGGCCGCGCCACCACCCCAGCGCCTCCTCCAGCCGGGCGAGCCCGTCTTCGGGGGGCAGGTCCGCGGTGGCGGCCACCGCGTGTTCGAAGCGCCAGGCGTCCACCGCGTCGGCGCCGGTCCGCAGCGCGTACCCCGGCCCCTCGGTGACCAGCAGTCGCGCGGGGGTGCGGGGCGGCCGGTCGGGCTCCAGCGCGCGGCGCAGCGCCGCCACGAACGTCCGTACGGCTCCGGCCGCGCCCGCCGGAGGCTCGTCCCACAGGTCGTCGATCAGGCGGGTGACCGGGACGACGCGGCCGCGGGCGACGATCAGCCGGGCCAGCACCGCACGGTGCCGCGGCCCCTTCAGCGCGATCGCGCAGCCGGTGCCGTCCCAGGCCGTCACCGGCCCCAGCACCCCGAACGCGATCCCCACCGTCGGCTCCCCTCCAGGTCACGGCACCTGTCACGGTAGCGCGCTGACCGGATGCTCATTCACGCCCGGCAGCCTGGGGACACATCCGATCCCGCCTAGAAAGGGAGCGCGTCATGGCGCCTGTCCTTCCCGGTTTCGACTACCTCCGCGTGCCGGTCGCCGACGGCGTGTCGCTGAACGCGGCCGTCGCCGGCTCGGGGAGCCCGATCGTGCTGCTGCACGGCTTCCCCCAGACCCACCTGATGTGGCGGCACGTCGCCGCCGACCTGGCCGCCGGCCACACCGTGATCTGTCCCGACCTGCGTGGCTACGGCGCCAGCGACAAGCCGGCCGAGGCCGGTCGCGACACCTATTCCAAGCGCACGATGGCCGCCGACGTCGTCGCCCTGGCGCGGGCGCTCGGACACGAGCGGTTCGCGCTGGCCGGGCACGACCGCGGCGCGCTGGTCGCCTTCCGCGCCGGGCTCGACCACCCGGCGGCGATCAGCCACCTGGCGTGCCTCGACGTGCTGCCGACGCTGGACATGTGGGAGGTGATGCACGGCGCGGGCGCCGCCGTCGGCTTCCACCTGTATTTGATGGCCCAGCCGCCCGGCCTGCCCGAGCAGATGATCGGCGCGAGCGCGGACGCCTTCTTCGGCCACTTCCTCGACGTCTGGACCCTCGACCGGGGGGCGATCCCCGACGGCGTACGCGCCGCCTATCTGGACGCCTGCCGTACGGCGGTGCCCTCGATCGTGGCGGACTACCGCGCGTCGGCGGGGATCGACGTGGAGCACGACCGGAAGGACCTGGAGGCAGGGAACCGGCTGCGGATGCCGGTGACCGTGCTCCAGCAGGACTGGGGGGCCGCCCTCGGGTACGACGCCGGGGCGCTGTGGGGCGCCTGGGCCCCCGACCTGGTGCACGAGACGGTCAGGTGCGGGCACTTCATGGCCGAGGAGGACCCGGCCGGTGTCGCCGCGGCCCTGCGCGCCCTGCTCGCCCGCTGATCGAGGCGCCCGCCCGCGGGCTCACGTCAGTCGCGCCGGTCGTTGCGGTTGCCGATGATGACGGCGAACGGCGGGATCACCAGCGCCACCGCGGACATCACCAGGGCGGCCACGGGCGAGACCTCCCGCACGACCGTTCCCGCCAGGACGAACAGCGTGAGGCACGTGGTCATCATGATCAAGTATGTCCGCTTGCGACGCTGCACGACATCCAGCCTATTTCCGCGTCCAGCCTGTTTCCGCGGAGTGGCGGCGCGCCGTGCCAGCCTGTGCCGGGCCGGGCCGGGCCGACGGGGTCAGCAGGCGACGTCGGCGGGCGGGAGCGTCCCGGTGGTGAGGAACGCGCCGACCTCCCCGTTGAGGCAGGCGTCGCCGAAGGCGGGGTACGGCGCGTGGGTGTGCGCGTCGACGGTGACCATGCGCGAGCCCGGGATGCCTGCCGCCACGGCGCGGCTGTTGGCCACGGGCACCGCCACGTCCCGCAGCGCGGCGGTCACCAGGACCCCCGGCGCCCGCCCGGCCGGCCGCCGCACCGGCTCGTCCTCGGTCCGCGGCCAGAAGGCGCACGGCGTGATGTTGGCGTTGGCCGGGCCGAACAACGGATATCGCGCGCTGTAGGAGGCGAGGTCGCGCCGGTAGTCGTGGAGCTCGCGGGGCCAGGGGCCGTCCCCGCACCGATAGGCCATGTTGGTCGCCGTGTGGTTGTCGGCCGGGACGCCGGGCACCCCCGCGGGCGGCACCGGACGGACCGGAAACGGCACGTAGGGCTCCCGCCCGGCGGCGATGTCGGCGAACGCCGCCGCGACCAGCCCGAAGGAGCGCTCGTCGTAGATGCCCGCCACGAGCAGCGTCCCCAGCTCGCCCGACGTCCAGGCGTGGCCCGCGACGACGACCGGGGCCGTCGCGGCGCGCCGGATCAGCTCCGCGACGGCGTCGGTGACCTCCTGAGCCGTGCCGCCGAGGCCGTACTCGGCGTCACGCTCGGCCGTCCAGGCGGCGAAGGCCGCCGTCCCGGCCTCGAACGCCGGGGTGCGCCCGAGCTCGTACGGCCGCCACGCCGTCTTCGGGTCGACCGGGCTGTCCAGCACGAACCTGTCCACCCTGCCGGGGAACAGGGCGGCGTAGACCGCCCCGAGCATCCCCGCGTACGATCCGCCGAGGTAGGAGATCTTCTCCTCGCCGAGCGCGGCCCGGATGACGTCCATGTCCCTGGCGGCGTTCGCCGTGGTGGCGTACGGCAGGGCCCACCCGGCGGCGCGCTCGCAGTCGCGGGCGTACGCGCGGGCCTCGGCCGCGTCGGCCGGGAGGCTCCCGGGGGTGGCCGTGCGGACCCGGTAGCCGCCGGGCTCCTCCACCTCCTGCCCGCACCCGATGGGCGTGCTCCGCTCCACGAACCGGATGTCGAAGCCGATCAGGTCGTAGCGCGCCCGCACCTCGGGGGGCAGCAGAGGGGCCAGGCTCGACGGCAGCGGCACGCCCGGCCCGCCGGGGCCGCCTCCGGTGGTGAGCAGCACGCCGCGGCGCAGGGCCGGGTCGGTCGCGGGCAGCCGTGAGATCGCGATCGTGATCGTCCGGCCGCGGGGGCGGCGGTGGTCGAGCGGCACGGTGATCTCCGCGCAGCGCAGGGCCGGGTCGCCGACCCCGGCGCAGTCACCCCAGCGCAGCTCCTGCGGGGGACCATGCTGCGGATTCCGGTTCGATGAGAGGGCCGCCGCGTCCACCACGTCCACCACGCCTGCCGCGCCCGCCGCCGGGAGCGCCGGCGAGAGCAGCACGATGGACGCCACGACGGCCGCGATCCGCGATGCGCCTGCCCGGTTCGTCATGCCGCACACACTGATCAACGGGAGGCGGGCACGCCACCGGCCGGGTTACGCGTGCCCTCCAGCGGGGGAGTGCGCGCTGCTCCCGGGCGCGACCCCTGGCTCCGGCGCGTGAAACTTTCCCGATGTTCCCTCGCTTGACAGGGCCCGCCGCCGCTCCGGCACAGTGGCCGGGCGTCTTTCCTCCCCGAGAGTGTCCGGATCCGGGGGCCGGCTTCGACGTCCCGGGTGAAGCGGCGCGGAGGACGCCCGCAGGAGAGGAACGAACCGTGAAATACATGATCATGCTGTACGGCTCGCAGCGGGACTACGACGCCCTGGCGGGACGGCCGGGCGACGGGCCCGCCTGGTCGGCCGAGGACGCCGCGGCCATGCACGCGTTCATGACCGAGTGGAACGACGACCTGGTGAAGTCGGGGGAGTTCGTCGACGCGCAGGGACTGACCGCCCCCGTCCACGCCCGCAGGATCCGGCTGCGTGAGGGCGTCCCCGTCGTCACCGACGGCCCGTACGCCGAGACCGAGGAGGTCCTGGCCGGCTACACGATCGTCGAGTGCGACAGCTTCGACCGGGCGACGCAGATCGCCGCGCGCCTGGCGCACACCCCCCATCCCGAGAGCGTGACGCCGGCCCGCGAATGGTACGTGGACGTGCGCCCGATCGACGAGTGGCAGGCCGAGCCGGAGCTGTGACGACGCCTCGCGGCGAGACCGAGGACCTGCTGCGCCGCCTGGCGCCGCAGGTCCTCGGCGCGGTCGTGCGACGCTACGGCCACTTCGACACGGCCGAGGACGCCGTGCAGGAGGCGCTGCTCGCCGCCGCCGTCCGCTGGCCGCAGGACGGCCTGCCGGACAACCCGCTGGGCTGGCTCGTCACCGTCGCCGCCCGTAGGCTCACCGACCTGCTGCGCAGCGAGCAGGCCCGGCGCGAGCGGGAGGACGCCGCCGGCCGGCGGGCGCTTCCCGAGTGGCGGCTCGCTGCCGACGCGGACGCGCCCACGGCCGGGGCCGACGACACGCTGATCCTGCTGTTCATGTGCTGCCATCCCGCGCTGTCGCCCGCGTCCCAGATCGCCCTCACCCTCCGCGCGGTCGGCGGCCTGACCACCGCGCAGATCGCCCGGGCGTTCCTGGTGCCGGAGGCGACCATGACCCGGCGCATCACCCGGGCCAAACACCGCATCAGGGACAGCGGCCTACCGTTCGGCATGCCTGCGGGACCCGACCGCGACGCGCAGCTGCGCGCCGTCCTCCACGTGCTCTACCTGGTCTTCACCGAGGGGTACGCCGGGGAGGCCGGGCTTCGCCGGGAGGATCTGACGGCCGAGGCGATCCGGCTGGCCCGCATCGTCCACCGGCTGCTGCCGGACGACGGCGAGACGGCCGGGCTGCTCGCGCTCATACTGCTCACCGACGCCCGCCGCGCCGCGCGCACCGCCCCCGACGGCACGCCGATCCCGATGGCCGAGCAGGACCGCGCCCGGTGGGACGCCGCCCGCATCGCCGAGGGCGTGGCGCTGGTCGAGGCGGCACTGTCGCGAGGCGCGCCCGGGCCGTACCAGGTCCAGGCGGCGATCGCCGCCCTGCACGACGAGGCGCCGAGCGCGGAGGCGACCGACTGGCCGCAGATCGCCGCGCTGTACGAGGTGCTGACGGGGATGTCGGACAACCCCGTGACGCTGCTGAACCACGCGGTCGCGGTGGCGATGAGCCGGGGTCCGCGCGCGGGGCTGGAGCTACTCGACGGGCTGGAGGGCGATGAACGGCTCGCCCGCGACCACCGCCTGCCCGCGGTGCGCGCGCACCTGCTGGAGATGGCCGGACAGCGGGCGGCGGCCCGCGAGGCCTACCTGGCGGCGGCCCGGCGGGCGGCGGCCCTGCCGCGCCGGCGCTACCTCAACGCCCGCGCCGCCCTCCTCGGTGACGACGCCTGACGGGCACGAGTCCTGGCGGGCACGAGGCCGGCGACCAGGGGTGACAAAGGATGGCCCGTTCGCCACCCTTTCACCCGGTCGTGTCAGGAGGCGGCGCATGCCACCGAGCGCTGCCGGCGAGCCGGTCGAGGTCCGTCCGTCATTCGCCGGGAGTGAAGCGGGACAGGTCGTAGATGCCGAGCGCCTTCTCGATGTCGGCGACCTGGTCGACCACGCCTTCGAAGCCGCGCGGCCCGAAACGCCGGTGCTCTTCGTCTTCGAAGACCTCGGCCAGGCGGAGGAACTCCTTGGCGGGGACGACCTCACGGAAGGCGGGGAACACCACCGTGTCCTCCCGCGCCTCGTGCGGCTCGTACATCCGCACGAACGCCGTCATGTCGGCGACCAGGGGGTGGGCGGCCCTTGCGCCCCTGGAACGCCCGGTGGCGGTGAGAATGCGCCCCGTCAGCTCGCGTCCTCGGCGGTGTTGCAGCAACAGGACCGAGACGGTGCCGGTGAGCCTGCCGGCCTCGCGTAGCCGGGGAAAGACGTACCTCTCCTCCAGGTGCTCGTGGTAGTCCTCGATGAAGCCGCGGATGATGCGGGCGGCGGCGTTCAGCGGCTGCGCGGGAGGCCGCTCGCCGCCCTCGATCCGTCGGATGCCCTCCCGGTAGACGAGCAGGAGACGTTTCAGCACGCCGTGCTCGCGCATGAGGTCCTCGGGCGGAGTCACCTCCGCCTCCTCCTCAGGGGTTTTCGGCGCGGCCGCCGCGGGGGCCGCGACCGTCACCGCCCCGGCGAGGGCGGCGGCGGACAGGTTGAGCAGGTCGCGGCGGCGCACCGCCGGTGAATCACGATCGTCCACGCCGTCTCCGTCCTCCGCCCGGTCGTCGGGCTCCGCCCGCGTGCTCGTACGCGATCGGAGACTCCCCCGTACGGCCGGAGGCCACGCGGGGGCGCCGGTAAACGCTTGGCCTGGCGATCCGTGTCACGCGATCGGCCTGGCCGGCCGGCGTCAGGGCCGATGGGCGGCGGGCTGGAACAGTTCGACGAGATTGCCGGCGGGGTCGGGGAGCAGGATCTGCCGCCCGCCGGGGCCGGTGACGACCTCGCCGTGGAACGGCATGCCCGCGGCGTGCAGCCGGTCGATCTCCGCGTCCAGGTCGTCGACGACCAGCTGGATGCGGTTGCGGCCCGTGCCGGTGGCCTCGGCGGGGGTGGCCCGGGCACCGGAGCTGGCGGGTCCCGACAGCAGCAGCCGCAGCGGCCCTCGTACCACGTCGGCGAAGGCGGGCGCGGCGCTGCTGTTCAGGGTGAAGCCGAGGTGGGTGGTGTAGAAGCCGACGGCCGCCTGGACGTCGTCGACGAGGTATCGGACGCTGGCGTAGTGGTCGGTCGCCGTCATGAGTGAGCCTCCGGAGTCTGAGCCAGGACGGGCAGTAGGTGACGGATGCGCGTGTCGATGTCCGCCGTCGCCCGGCCGAGCGCGGCATGGACGTCCTGCTCCGACCGGCCGGCAGCGGCCGGGTCGGGGGTGCTCCAATGGATCCACCGCGCGTGGTCGCCGAACTCGGGACAGGATTCGCGGACCTTGTCGCACAGGGTGATGACGTAGTCGAACCGGCGATCTCGAAGCGTGTCCAGATGGCGGGGCCGCCGGTCGGCGATGTCGATGCCGTACTGCTCACGCAGCACGCGTACGGCGTGGGGATTCATCCGTGCCGCGGGCCTGCTGCCGGCACTGGTCACGGTCACCTGACCGGCGGTGTGATGGCGCAGCAGAGCTTCGGCGACCGGTGAGCGGGCGCTGTTTCCCGTGCAGGCGAACAGCACCGAGAGACGGGGCCACCGCGGGGGAGGCGCCGGCGGCTCGGGAACGCCGCGCAGTGCGGGATGCAGGGCGGCCCCGGCGCCTGCCAGGGCCTGGGCGCAGCGGTCCAGGTCGAGCCGGTAATAGCTGTCGCGGCCGTCGTGACTGCTTCGTGTGGCGGTGACCAGGCCGCCGTCGCGCAGCAGCCGCAGGTGGTAGGAGACCAGGTTCTGCGGTGCCCCGACCAGTGTCATCAGCTCACGGACCCGCAGGTCGCCCACCGCGAGCTCGGTCAACAGCCGCCAGCGCAGCGTGTGGGCGGCCAGGCGCACGAACGCCGGAAGGGCTTGCTCGGACGACGCCATGACCCGGACAATACATCAAATGCATTTGATGGAACACTGTCGAGGAGGCGGGCCCGCGGCCGCGGCCTCGTGGCGTATCGGGACCAGGCGCCGGGCTCGCGGTGGTGAGCACGGCGGCGCGAAGTGGAGGAGTGATCGTGGGGGAGAACGCTGTGGCGGGTTCGATTCGTGATCTGTTGCGGGGGCTTCCGGTCTTCGACACCGCGTTGCCGGAGTTCGACGTCGACGCCGCGCCGTCCGACCCGGCCGCCCTGTTCATGGAATGGCTGACCTCGGCCGTCGAGGCCGGGGTGCGCGAACCGCACGCGATGTCGCTGGCGACCGCCGACAGCCGCGGACGGCCGTCCTCCCGTGTGCTGATCTGCAAGGACCTCGCGGCGGACGGCACCTGGTATTTCGCGACGAGCGCGGGCAGCCGCAAGGGACGGGAACTGGCCGCCACGCCGTACGCGGCTCTGTGCTTCCACTGGCCCGAGCAGGGCCGTCAGATCCGGGTGCGGGGCGTGGCCGTCGCGGCGGACGCCGAGCGCGGCGCGGCCGACTTCCTGGCGCGTTCCCCCGGTGCCCGCGCCGACGCGCTGACCGGCCGCCAGTCGCAGGTCCTGGACGACCCCTCCGACCTCGAAGCCGCCCTCCGCGCGGCACACGCCGCGATCGAGGCCGATCCCGGCGTGGTCGCGCCGGGATGGACCCTGTACGGCGTGCGCGCCGAAGAAGTCGAGTTCTGGCAGGCCGACCGCGACCGCCGGCACACCCGCCTGCGCTACACGCGCGAAGAGGCCGCCTGGGCGCGGCACCGCCTGTGGCCCTGAGACGACACGCCGGCCAGGCCCGAACCCTCGGCCGGAAAGCACGGTGATCGATGTCGGGATCGGAGGTAGTCGTGGGAACACCCGCCCGCGCAGGGGAGGGGCCGCTGGAGCGCCGGCTCGGCCTGGCCGACGCCGTGACGATCGGGCTGGGTTCGATGATCGGCGCGGGGATCTTCGCCGCCCTGGCGCCGGCGGCGCGGGCGGCCGGGTCCGGGCTGCTGCTCGGGCTGGCCGCCGCGGCGGTGGTCGCCTACTGCAACGCGACCTCCTCGGCCCGGCTGGCCGCGCGCTACCCCGCCTCCGGCGGCACCTACGTGTACGGCCGGGAGCGGCTGGGGGACTTCTGGGGCTACCTGGCGGGGTGGGCGTTCGTGGTCGGCAAGATCGCCTCGTGTGCGGCGATGGCGCTGACCGTCGGCTCCTACGTGTGGCCGGAGCGGGCCCACGCGGTGGCGGTGGCGGCCGTGGTGGCGCTGACCGCGGTGAACTACGCCGGGATCCACAAGAGCGCCTGGCTCACTCGGGTCATCGTCGGGGTGGTCCTCGCGGTGCTGGCCGTCGTGGTGGTCGCCGGTCTGACCTCCGGCGCCGCGGACCCGGGACGGCTGGACGTCGGATCCGACGCCACCGCCGGAGGGGTGCTGCAGGCGGCGGGTCTGCTGTTCTTCGCCTTCGCCGGCTACGCCCGCATCGCCACCCTCGGTGAGGAGGTCAGGGACCCGGCGCGGACCATCCCCCGTGCGATTCCGCTCGCACTCGGGATCACCCTGGTCGTCTACGCGGCGGTCGCGGTGTCCGCGCTCGCCGTGCTGGGCGGCGGGGGACCGGGTGACGGGGGACTGGGTGACGGGGGACTGGGTGACGTGGTCGCCCCCCTGGCCGCCGTCGTGCGGGAGGCCGGGCATCCCGGGCTGGCCCCGGTCGTACGGGCGGGCGCCGCGGTCGCCGCGACCGGCTCGCTGCTCGCGCTGATCCTCGGGGTGTCCCGCACCACGCTGGCCATGGCCCGCGACCGGCACCTGCCGCACGCGCTGGCCGCCGTCCATCCGCGCTTCGCGGTGCCCCACCGCGCCGAGCTGGCCGTCGGCGCGGTCGTGGCGATCCTGGCCGCGACCGCGGACCTGCGCGGCGCGATCGGGTTCTCCTCCTTCGGCGTGCTGGTCTACTACGCCCTCGCCAACGCCAGCGCGTGGACCCTCGGCCCCGAGGAGGGACGGCCGCCGCGGGCCGTGCCCATCGCAGGCCTGGCCGGGTGCCTGGTCCTGGCCTTCGCCCTGCCGCTGTCGTCGGTGGTCTCCGGGGCCGCCGTGCTGGCGGCCGGCGCCGCCGTCTACGCCCTGCGCCGGGCCGTCACCTGACGAGCGGGGCTTGAGACTCGCGGGCCGTTACCATGAGCGGATGCGACCCGAAGCCTCAAGTCCGGTGAGCCGCAGGACGCTGCGCCCGGTCGACCTGGCGCGGGAGGCGGGGGTCTCCACCCAGCAGATCCGCAACTACGCCGACACGGGGATTCTCCCGCCCGCGGAGCGGACGGCCGCCGGCTACCGCAGGTTCGACACGCGGCACCGCGAGGCCCTGCTCGCCTACCGGGCGCTGGCCAAGGGATACGGGTGGGAGGCCGCCCGGTCGATCATGCTGGCGGTGCACGACGGCGACCTGACGGGCGCACTCGCCCTCGTGGACGCCTGCCACGCCGCGCTGCACAGGCAGCGGCTCGCCCTGCGGGCGACGGGGGAGGCGCTCGAAGCGGTGGCCGGGCAGGATCCCGGCGGCCCGGCCGCGCCGCAGTCCGCGCTGCGCATCGGGGAGGTGGCCGCCCTCCTCGGCGTACGCGCCTCGGCGCTGCGGGTGTGGGAGGCCGCAGGACTGCTGACGCCGCAGCGCGAGCCCGGCACCGGCTACCGGTGGTACGGCCCGGCCGAGGTCCGCGACGCCCGCATGATCCACATGCTCCGGCAGGGGCGTTATCCGCTGACGCGGATCGGGGACGTGCTCGACGGCCTGCGCGCCACCGGCAGCACCGAGGCGCTGCGCGCCGCCCTCGCGGAACGCGGCGCCGCCCTCGCCGCCACGGCCGTCGCCATGCTCGAAGGATCGGCCCGCCTGCACGACTACGTCGCCGGCGCACGCCGACAGGCCTGATTCGGTGATCCTTACGGTCTCTTAACAACTACACTCCTAAAGTGCTAGGAACCTAGTTGAATAGAGGTTGCAATGATCGAGTTCTACCTGGACGGCCGGTCCGGTCTCTCGCCGTACCTGCAGCTCGTCCAGCAGGTGCGGCACGCGCTGCGGCTGGGCCTGCTGCGTGAAGGCGATCAGCTTCCGACCGTCAAGGACGTGGTGGCGCGCCTGGCGATCAATCCGAACACGGTGCTCAAGGCCTACCGGGAACTCGAGCACGAGGGCCTGGTGGCGGCCCGGCCGGGGGTCGGGACGTTCGTGACCAGGACGCTGACCGACGCCTCACTGGCCGCGCACGGCAGGTTGCGGCAGGACCTGCGCCGATGGCTGACCAAGGCCCGCCTGGCCGGCCTGGACGACGAGAGCATCGAGGCCCTGTTCATGACCACCTTCCGCACCGCCTCCCAGGAGGACATCGCGTGAGCGCCGTCCTGCGGGCCCACGACCTGGGCAAGAAGTACGGCAAGCGATGGGCGCTGCGCGACTTCACCGTCGACATCCCGGCCGGCCACGTCGTCGGGCTGGTGGGCCCCAACGGCGCCGGCAAGACCACCCTGCTCAAGCTGGCGGCCGGTCAGCTGACGCCGACCTCGGGAACCATCGCCGTGCTCGGCGGCCGTCCCGAGGCAGAGCCGGCGCAGCTGGCCAGGATCGGGTTCGTCGCCCAGGACACCCCCGTCTACGCGGGGTTGAGCGTGGCCGACCATCTGCGGCTGGGCGCCCGGCTCAACCCCGGATGGGACGCCGCGCTCGCGCGCGACCGCCTCGAACGGCTCGGTCTCGATCCCCGGCATCGGGCCGGGAAGCTGTCGGGCGGGCAGCGCGCCCAGCTCGCCCTCACGCTGGGCCTGGCCAAACGGCCCGAGTTGCTGATCCTGGACGAGCCGGTCGCCGCGCTCGACCCGCTGGCCCGGCGCGAGTTCCTGCAGGGCCTGATGGAGGCCGTGGCCGAGCACGAGCTCAGCGTGGTGCTCTCCTCTCACCTGGTCTCCGACCTGGAACGGACCTGCGACTACCTGATCGTCCTGGTCGGCTCGCGGGTGCGGGCGGCGGGGGAGGTCGAGGAACTGCTGGCCACCCATCACCGGCTCACCGGCCCGCGCCGGGACCCCGATCGCCTGCCCGCCGGGCAGCATGTCGTGTCCGCCCGCCACACCGACCGGCAGAGCACGCTCATCGTCCGCACCGACGCCCCGATCCACGACCCCGCCTGGAGCGTCAGCCAGGTCACGCTGGAAGACCTCGTCCTGGCCTACATGGACGAACCCGCCCCTGCCCCCCTGAGACCGGTCCTGGAGGTCAAGCGATGATCTGGCTGACCTGGCGCCAGTTCCGCCTCGCGGCCGCGGCGACGGCCGCCGCGCTCGTCGTGCTCGCCGCCGTCCTGGCACTGACGGGCCCCGGCCTGGCTTCCGGCTACTCCGCCGGGATCACCGCCTGCACCCGAAACGGCGACTGCCCACGCTTCTTCGACCACTTCTTCGACGACTACCAGACGCCGTTCCTGGCCGTGGCCGTCGTCGTGCTGATCCTGCCGGCCCTGCTCGGTCTCTTCTGGGGGGCGCCGCTGATCACCCGTGAGCTGGAGGCGGGCACCCACCTGCTGGTGTGGAGCCAGAGCATCACCCGCACCCGCTGGCTGGCCGTCAAGCTCACGTTCACGGGCCTGGCCGCCGTGGCCGCCGCCGGAGTGTGCAGTCTCGTCGTGACCTGGTGGTCCACTCCTCTGGACAGGTCCGCCGCCCCGGGCTTCACGCTCATGGACCCCCTGGTGTTCGGCGCGCGCGGCATCGTCCCCATGGCCTACGCGGCGTTCGCCTTCGTGCTCGGCGTGACCGTGGGGATGCTCGTCCGCCGCACGGTGCCCGCCATGGCCGTCACCCTGGCCCTTTTCGCGGCGGTTCAGATCGTCATGCCGCTGGCGGTCCGGCCCCACCTGCTGCCTGCCGTCAGCGCCTCCTTCGAGCTCGGCCCGGAGAACGTGGACTCGTTCAACAAGCTCAGCGACCAGGAGTTTCCGCAAGTGATCCTGGATGCGGCGATACCCGGGCAAAGGGGCGCGTGGGTGCTGTCCAGTCGCCTCACCGATCCGTCGGGACGCGTGGGCGGCGACGGCGCTCCCGTCACCGTTCGCGTGTCCACGACATCAGGACCGTGCGCGCCGTCCCAGCATTCCCAGGGTCCGGGCAAGGGCTTCGACACCTGCATCGCCGAGATCAACCGGCTGGGCTACCGGCAGGAGGCGGTTTATCAGCCGTTCGAGCGGTTCTGGCCCTTCCAGTGGATCGAGACCGGGATCTACGTCCTCGTCACCGCCGGCCTCGCCGGTCTCTGTTTCCGGTGGATCCGCAGGCGTCTGTCATGACCGCCAAGTCCACGGTGGCCGGGCTCGTGCTCCTCCTGACGGTCGCCTGCACGGCGACGACCCCGCCGCGGACCCAGCCCGCCACGGCGACCGCCGCCGGATCCCCCGTCTGCGCCGAGCCCCGGGGGAATCCCCCGCCGGAGACGCCCACCACGATCGACGTCGTCGAGCAGGCGTACTTCTGCATCCTCGCCAACTACTACAGCGGGGCCACGCTGGACGCACGCTCGCTGCTGACCGCGGGATTCGCGGCCTTCGTCCAGGAGCTCAACCGCGGCGGACGCGACGTGCCCGAGGCCACGATGCCGGCGTTCACCGGGGACCGGACCACCGACTGGGCCGCGTTCGAGACGGTCTATCGGCGCGTCACCGGCCGGTTGCCGGACGACGCCGAACTCCGGGGGAAGCTCGCCGCCGCCACCCTCCAGGCCGTCGTGGCCGCCCTGGACGACGACCACGCGCGCTGGAACCACGCAGGCCGGCGTCCGCCGGACTCCTACGACGGGGACCAGTACGGCCTGGGTCTCCACGCCAACCTCGGCCGGACCGCAAACCCCGAGACCGCCCTGCCCCCGCTGTTCGTCACCACCGTGCCGGGCGGTCCGGCGAAGGAGGCCGGGCTGCGCCCCGGCGACGTCATCGAGTCGATCGACGGATCGGCGCCCTTCGCCGGCGGAGAGGTCACCCCGGCCGCCGTCGCCGCGCTGTATCCGCACTACCCGGAAGCCGGAGCGGTCCGGCTCCGGATGCTGCGGCAGAAGACCGGCAGGCGCTGGACCGTGACGCTGAAGCCGAGGTTGTACCGGCCTGATCCGGCCACCCTGCAGGTGGTGACACCGGAGCTGCTAGGCGACGGCATCGCCTACGTACGGCTGAGCGGGTTCGCGCCCGACGCCGCGGACCGGGTGTTCCGCGCGATCTCCAGGCTGCGCGCGGGCCGCACGCTCACCGGCGTCGTGCTCGACCTGCGCGGCAACGGCGGCGGCAGCCCCGACGAGGCGATCCGGCTGCTGAGCGGGTTCGCCCATGGCAAGGTCACGGCCTACCAGTGCGCGGCCTCCCCGAACACCGGGGACGGCGCGTGCGACCCCATGCGCACCGACGACAGCGTGCCGCTGCTCGGCCTGCCCCTGGTGGTGCTCACCGACCGCGGCTGCGCCTCGGCCTGCGAGCACTTCAGCTCCGCCGTCAAGGACCTGCGTCTCGGACAGCTGGTCGGGACGCGAACCGCGGGCGCCGTCTCGGGTCCGGCGCGGCCGTACCTTCTCGGCGACAACACCACCCTGACCCTCCCGTCGACGCACCACCTGGCGCCCGGCCGCGAGGTGATCGACCGGGTCGGCGTGGCACCCGACCACTACGTCCCACTGACCCCGCAGGACGCCGCCGCCGGGCGCGACCCCGCGCTCGACGAAGCCCTCAACCTGCTGCACACGTGACCGGCGCCCACGGAGACGTGCGCCGCGGGAAAGGACGGACCGCTTCATGAGTCACGCCGTCAAGCACCTGGCGGTCGCCGGGCTGATCGGCCTCGCCGCGGCCGCCTGCACCGCGCCACCCCCGCCCAGGACCGTCGCCGCCGCGGCCACCGCCCCGGCGGCCGCACCCACCGGCGCCGCGGCCCTGCCCGCGCCCACCGGTTCCCACCCGGTGGGCGCGACCACCCTGTATCTGAAGGACGCCTCCCGCCCCGACCCGTGGGTGCCCGAAGTGAAGGCCAGGGAGCTCATGATCACTCTGTGGTATCCGGCTCGGGCGGGGGAGGGGCGGCGGGCCCCCTACATGACCGCCAAGGAGTCCGAGCTCACGCTGCGGGGCAAGAAGGTGACCGGCGTGCCGTACGACGTGCTGAGCCGCACCCGCACCAACGCCGTCGATGACGCGAAACCGGCCGGGCGCACGGGCAGCCTGCCCCTGGTGGTGCTCTCGCCGGGGTTCACCATGCCGCGGAGCACGCTCACATCACTGGGCGAGGAACTGGCCAGCAGGGGATATGTGGTGGCCGGCGTCGACCACACCTACGAGAACTACGCGACGACCTTCCCGGACGGGCGGGTCGCCGAGTGCGTCGCGTGCGACAGCGACACCGACCCCGGCTTCGGCGCGAAGGTGGCCGACGTCCGCGCGGCAGACGTCTCCTTCGTGCTCGACCAGCTGACCGGACCGCACGCGAAGTGGGAGGGCTCCTCCTTGATCGACCCGTCCGAGATCGCGATGGCGGGCCACTCGATCGGCGGGGCCGGCGCCGTGGCGGCCATGCTGAAGGACCCGCGGGTGCGCGCCGGGATCGACATGGACGGCACCACCTACGCCCGGATCCCGAAGAGCGGGCTGTCGCGGCCGTTCCTGTTCATGGGCTCGGCCGGACACGAGCCCGCGGGCCGCGACAACTCCTGGGACCGCGACTGGAAGCTCCTGACCGGATGGAAGCGCTGGCTCGTCCTGCCCGGCGCGGACCACCAGTCCTTCACCGACGTGCCGCTCCTGGCCGGCGCTCTCGGCATCGCCGTCCCCGGCGACCTGTCCCCGGACCGCTCCGCGGAGATCACCCGCACGTACGTCCGCGCCTTCCTCGACCGGCACCTGCGTCACGAGCCGCAACCCCTGCTGGACGAGCCGTCGCCGCGCTACCCCGAGGTGCGCTTGTGCACCCCGGGCGGGGCCGCCTGCCGGTAGCCCGCCGCCCCCGGTCTACAGAGCCCACCAGTGCGCGGCCAGGCAGTCAAGGGTGGGCCGCGGCGGCACGGGCAGCCGGGTCAGATACCAGGCGAGGCTGCTGTAGCGGTGCAGCAGGGCGTAGGCCAGCAGCCTCCTGCTCAGCTCCTCGCCCAGGTCGCACTCGCGGTAGCCGTACGCGAGGAGCAGACGGCGCAGGATATCCGGCTCTGCGCAGGAGAAGAACAGCCCCACTGAAGCGAACTCGTACTCCCGCGCGCCCCGCATCGCCGGTTCGAAGTCGAACAGCCCCGACAGTCGCCAGCCGTCGCCGTCCCGCACCACCCTCAGATGCTCGCGCATCACCTCCGTGTGCAGCAGTACGGGCGCGGACGGCGGGAGCTCGACGCTGTCGAGGAAGCCCGGGATCTGCGCCAGCCACACCTCGTCCAGCCCGTCGGCCCGGTGGTGGGCCACGCACTCCTGCCGCCGCGTACGGAGGAAGCCGTCCCAGTCGGGCGGGCCCACGGCGGCGTCGACGGCGGGGGAGGAGACCGAATGGAGCGCCGCCAGCGTCTCACCCACGATGGCGGCGAGCTCCATCCGGTCGTCTCGTGGGATGTGCGGCCAGGCCCCGGCGAGGCTCTCGCCGCGCAGGCGGGTCATCAGGATGTAGCTCCACCCCTCGAGATGCTCCGCCCCCATGACTCGCGGTGTCGGGATCGGCAGGCGTCCCTCGACGGCCCGCAGGACGGTCAGCTCCGTGTCGTACTCCTCAGGCAGGTAGACCTCGGGGTAGAGCTTGAGCACATGCCGGTCGCCCACCGCGTAGACAGGCAGCGACCCGTCGGCGAAGCGCTCGACGCGTTCGCCGCCGAGCCCGAGATGTTCCAGCAGGGCCGACACGGCCGGGCCGAGTCGGGACTCGTCCCGCCGGACGGCCATGAACTGCTCCTGGGTCTCGGCCTGAGGCAGCCGCACGTCGGATAGCACGGCCCCGACGATAGACGGGGGCGCCCGAAGCCGATCAACTGGTTTTCCCGCGGCGACCGCCCCTGCGCGGCCTGCTGCGCGTCGAGGAGCAGTCCCTCGTGTCCTCGGCTGAGCTCACGACCTCCGCCGGAACGGGGCGAGCGTGGCCCGCACCAGGTCGGCGGCGCCCCAGTCGGGGTCGAACTGGGCGATCACCGCCAGGTGCTGGCGCAGCTGGAGGATCGGCATGCGTTCACGCCAGTCGCGGTCGAGCCCGGTCAGCTCGGCGTACAGCTCGAAGAACACCTGAGCCTCGGGCGGCGGCGCCGTCGTCCAGAGGTGCGCCAGGTCGACCTCGGCCCACGTGTACGACACGGCCGGATCGATCAGCGCGGGCCGCCCATCGGGGGTGGCCATGACGTTCAGCGCCCACAGGTCGCCGTGCGTCAGGCACGCGGGCCTGACCGGCAGCAGCTCGGGCAGCCGGTCGCACAGCCGCTCCAGTGCCGCCCGGTCCGCGGTGTCGAGCGCCTCCCGGACGCGAGGTTCGCCGAGCCAGCGCAGCAGACGGTGCCGGGCGAAGAACTCGAACCCGTCGTCATTCCAGGTGTTGACCTGGCGGCGACGGCCCAGCCAGTTGTCCCGGTGCCATCCGAATCGCGGGGACCGCGTGGTGGTGTGCAGGTGGGCGAGCGCGTGCGCGAACCGCTCCCAGAAGGCCCCGGTGTCCGGGCGGGGCTCCAGCACGGACAGCACGAGCAGGTCCCGGTCCGCGAGGATGATCTCGGGTGTGGCGACGCCGCCCGCCTCGCGCAGCACCGTGAGCCCCTCGGCCTCCGCGGCGAAGACGTCGTCCGAGGGCGACTCGCCGAACGCCTTGACGAACACCGGCGTGCCGTCGCCGCGGCGTGCGAGCCCCGCCGTCGCGGCGAGGCCGCCGGTGGCGGGCTCGACCGCGACGACGTCGGTCAGGCCGGCCGCGTGCAGGCGTTCCAGCAGGAAGGACGTCGTATTTGTCACGGGTGAGCTCCTCTACTCCCCGGGGGCCCGGACTCGGGCGCCCGGACCGATCAACCGGTTTCCGCCGCCCCGGCCGCTCAGCCGGCGCGGCTCGGCCTGGTTCCGATCACGGTCGTCGCGTCCAGTTCCTCGTCGTACGTCAGGCGTGCGGTGAGCCGCGCGCGGGACACGGCGTCGGTGGTCGCCCGGGCCTGGCCCTCGCTCGTCTCCACCAGCAGGTGGCCGCCGGGCGCGAGCCAGGCGTCAGCCTCGTCGACGACCCGCCGTACGATGTCGAGCCCGTCCGCGCCGCCGTCGAGCGCGACCTGCGGCTCGTGCACACGCGCCTCCGGCGGCAGCAGCCCGATCGCGCCGGTGGGCACGTACGGCGGGCTGGCGAGCAGGACGTCCACCCGGCCCCGCAGGTCGGCCGGCAGGGCCTCGTACAGGTCGCCCTCGTACACCCCGCCTCCCATGACCCTGCCACCGGTCGCGGCGAGGTTGCGGCGGGCGCAGCGTACGGCGGCGGGATCGACGTCCACGGCATGCAGCTCGACCGGCCCGACGGCGGCGGCCAGCGCCGCGCCGAGCGCGCCCGAGCCGCAGCACAGGTCGACGACGACGGCGCCCGGCCGGGCCAGTGCGGCGGCCTGGCGGACCAGGAACTCGCTGCGCGGCCGGGGCACGAAGACCCCCGGGTCCACGGCCAGCCGGAGACCGCAGAACTCGGACCACCCGAGGACATGCTCCAGGGGAAGGCCGCGGGCGCGCCGGTCCACCATGTCGTCGAGCTCGGCGGGTGTACGCGCGGCGGAGACCAGCAGACGGGCCTCGTCCTCGGCGAACACGCATCCGGCGGCGCGCAGCCGGGCCACGATCGGAGAAGGAGCGGGGGAGAAGGACAGTGACAAGGGAGAGCCTTTCGGTGTGCAGAGGGCGCTCCCGCGGTCGCCTGCCTCTACGCGACCGAACGCATGGGGAGAAGGGAGCACCCGACCTGTTCAGCGGTAATGGGGCTCACCTCCTCGCGTCGTCGCCGCCGTGAGCGGCACCCTACACCAGGCCGCGGGCGCACCCTCACATCGCGGGGCCCGGAAAGGCGGGGCTCAGAGAAGCAGGATCCAGGAAGGCAGGATCCGGGAAGGCAGGGTCCAGAAGGGCAGGGTCGAGAAGGGCGAGATCCAGCGCGTGCAGGCGCGCGGGGTCGGCCACCACGTCGATCTCGGCGATCCGCTCTCCTTCCACCGCCAGGGCGAGAGCGAGCAGCAGCCGGCCGTGCGGCGCCACCACCACGCCCACGGCCCCGTTGACGAGCGCCGGTTCGGCGAACCGGGCCCGCCGGCCGAGGACGACGGTCTCCTGCGCGACCGCCCGCGCACCGCGCACCACCGCCGGCAGACCCGGGGGCAACGCGGCTGGATCGGCCCTGCGAACCACTTCGGGCGCCAGCACCGCCATCAGCGCGTCCATGTCGCCCTCGCGCGAGGCGATGAGGAAGGCGTCCACGACGCGCCGGTGCCGCGCGGCCTCAGCGCCCGCGGCCTCCGGTCTGCCCCGCAGCCGGTGGCGTGCCCGGCTGGCGAGCTTCTTGGCGGCGACCGGCGACCGGCCCACGATGGGGCCGATCTGGTCGAACGGCACGGCGAAGACGTCGTGGAGCACGAACGCGACCCGTTCGGCGGGAGGCAGCGTGTCGAGCACCACGAGCAGCGCCCGGCCCACGGAGTCGGCCAGCACCGCCTCCTGCTCGGGGTCGCCCCCGCCGTCCCGTGCCCTGCCGTCCCACGCGCTGCCGTCGACCGCCTGGCCGTCCCACCCCCGGTCGTACGGCCGCGGCGCGGCCTCCTCCCGGCGGGCGCGGGCGCGCAGCATGTCGAGGGACACGCGAGAGACGACCGTGGTCAGCCATCCGCCCAGGTTGGCGACCCCGCCGACGTCGGAGCAGCTCAGCCGCAGCCAGGTCTCCTGGACGGCGTCGTCGGCCTCGCCGCCGGTGCCGAGCATCCGGTGGGCGACCGCGCGCAGATGCGGACGGTAGGTCTCGAACAGCTCGGCCAGCCCGTCGTGCTCGCCCATCGGTCACCTTTCCCCCGCCCGCCTCGTCACCACCATGACGTACACGAGGCAGAAGAGGTGACAGGTGACGTCATTGCTGCATGTCGATTCCAGCGCGAGCCTCGCGGGCGATTCGGTCACCCGGCGGCTGACGGCGTCGTTCGCCGATGCCTGGTGCCGGCGGCACGGAACGAGCGGGTACCGCTATCGGGATCTGACGGCCGACCCCGTGCCGCTGGTGTCCCATGCCTACACGACCCTCGGCCGCCGGGTGGAGCGGCACAGGGTCGTCCCGCTCGCGCGGGTGACCGCGATGACCGGCGGCCCGGCCGAGGAGCGCGAATGGGCGCTGACGCTGCCGCTGATCAGGGAACTGCTGGAGGCGGACACCGTGCTGGTCGGCGTCCCGATGTACAACTTCACGGTGCCGGCCGCGCTCAAGGCGTGGATCGACCGGGTGACGTTCCCGGGAGCGTACGTCGATCCCGCCACGGAGACCGGCCGCCTGCGCGACACGACGGTGGTCGTGGTCGCCGCCAGGGGCGGCGCCTACGGTCCCGGCACCCCGCGGGAGGGCTTGGACTTCCAGACGCCCTACCTGCGGACGTACTTCCGCGAACTCGGGGTGGCCGAGGAGAACCTGCACGTCGTGCAGGCCGAGATGACCCGCGCCGGGGACGTCCCCGCGCTGGCCCGCTTCCGCGAACTGGGCGACAGGTCGCTCGCCGACGCGTACGCCGCGGTGCGCGCGCTGGCCGGCGGCGGGGAGGGCGACCGGGCGTTCCCGCAGGATCTCGGCTCACGCCTGTGACGCGGTCGACCTGTGACGCCGTCGGATCCGTGACGCCGTCTACTCCCGGCGCAGGGGCGGCCGGCGGGACCAGGTGGCCCAGCGCCACAGCCATTCCAGCGGGCCCTGCCGGTAGCGGCGCAGCCACAGGGTGGACCACACCCATTGGACGGCGAGGATGACGCCGGCGATCAGGGGCACGGCCGCGGCCGGCCAGGTGTGCGGCGGGCCGCCGAGGGCGCGGCCCGCCACCAGCACGAGGACCGTCGCGGACAGGTAGTTGGTCAGCGCCATCCGCCCGAGCGGCGCGAACACGGCCCGCAGCACCGGACGCAGCGGCGTCCTGAGCACAACCAGCAGGGCGCATACGTACACCCCGGCGATCAGCAGTCCGGCCCCGGCCAGTGAAATGCCGAAGGCGCGGCCGGCCGGGTCGGACCGGGTCTGGAGCCACAGCACGGGTGCCGCGGCGGCGGCAAGGACCAGCCCGAGCCTGGTCGGCACCCGCGCCGACTGCTCCAGCCTGTCGATCACGCCATACCGGACCAGCGCCGAGCCCAGCAGGAACAGTCCGGCGATCAGGGCGAACCGGTCGCCTCCGACGAGCAGCGACACCGCGACGAACGCGGGAGCGAGGGCGGCGACGGCCAGACGGGGCAGCCAGGTCGAGGGCAGCAGCACCAGCAGGCCGATGACGGCGTAGGTGCTCAGGATGTCGCCGTGCCACAGCAGCAGGAAGTGCGCCACGCCGAGCGCGAGCAGCGCCAGGAGCCGTCGCAGCAGGACCACCCGCGGGCGGGCGGCGCGGGCGGCCGCGGAGTCCAGCAGCAGCGAGAAACCGACGCCGAAGAGCAGGGAGAAGATCGGGAAGAAGCGCTGCTCGACGAGCACTCCGAGCCAGGCGGCCTCGCTTCCCCCGGGGGTGGACGGCGGGACGAACGCGCCGGTCGCGGCGATCGGCTGGACGTTGGCGAGCAGGATCCCGCAGAGGGCGAACCCGCGCACGACGTCGAGTGCGGCGATGCGCGGGCGGCCCGCCGAGGTGGTGGCGTGGCCGCCCTCGCCGGGCCGCAGGTGCACGGCGGGGGAGGTGACGTTCTCACGATGCATGGGGCCTCATCCTGCGGGCGGCTGCCCTTCGCCGTTATCGGCCGGAAGCATGGTTCCGGCCGCCCGCGACCGTACTTTCGGCCAGTTCCGGAGGCCGGGCTCGGCGCGGCGGCGCCGGGGGTGCGCCCTGACGTCCCTCGTGCCGCTCGGCGGGGCCGCCCGGCACGCCGCCGGGCGCCGGTCAGGGGCTCCCGGCGCCGCGACGATCGGAGTGACGTGGTACGCGCTCAGCCCCGGCCGGCTTCCCGCGCCGTCTGCTCCAGCCGGTTGCGGTAGTCCTCCCACCACTTCTGATCACCGGAGGGCAGGTTGAGGTTGCCGTCCCGCAACCCGGCCTCTCCGTCGATGAGCTCCCTGACGATGTCGGCGTGGCCGGCGTGCCGGTTGGTCTCGGCGATCACGTGCACCAGGATCTGGTGCAGCGTCACCTCGCTCCGCTCGTCCGGCCACCACCGCACGCGCCCGGTCGCGTCGAGCGCCAGCGCGGCGATCGTGGTGTCCGCGTGCTGCCACACCCGGCGGTACAGCCCGGCGATGTCGTCACGCGACTCGTCGGCGGTCGCCCACATGTCGGCGTTGTCCTCGGCGTCGTCCGCTATCCACGGCAGCGGTTCGCCGAACGGCCGCCCGAAGGTCTCGCCGAAGTAGCCCGCCTCCACTCCCGCGAGGTGCTTGACGAGCCCCAGGAGGTTGGTGCCGGTGGGCGTCAGCGGGCGGCGGATCTCATACTCGGAGAGCCCGTCGAGCTTCCACAGAAGAGCGTCACGGGCGGCTTGCAGATAGCGGTGCAGGTCATTCTTCGGTTCCCATGCGGTCATCCGCGCAGTCTTTCAGGAGGCGCCTGCAGCACGCACCGGCGTTTTCCGGGGGAGCGGTCGTCCTCATGTCATGCGGTCGCCCTCGTGCAGCGCGGTCGTCCTCGTGCAATGCGGTCGTCTTCGTGCAATGCGGTCGTCTTCGTGCAATGCGGTCGTCCTCGTGCAATGCGGAAACGTCCCGCCCCCGGCGGGCACCGGGGGCGGGACGCGGCGGAGCCGGGGTCAGCAGCCGATGAAGATGCTCTTCCAGCCGACCGGAGTCCGCTGCTCCGCGTTCCTGTCGGCGGCGAGTGTGAAGTGGGCGACGCCCTGCGCGTCGGGCTGGTTGTACATCCGGCCGCTCTGGCCGTCGCCATACCAGCGGTAGGACCCGTGGAAGGGATGTTGGACACGCCGCAGCGGTCGATGACCACCGACCTGCCGCTGAAGCCGGGCCCCTCATAGGCGACGTACTGGGAGGCGTAGGCGGCGCCGGCGCTGATCACGATCGTCGCGGCCGTCAGGGCGGGGACGAGGACGAACCTTTTCATGACACTCCTTCGGCCCGCCTTGGTTCTACCCTCAGTAATCGAATGGTAACCCTCTGTACTCACCTCGTCACCCCCCGGGCTTGGCGGGAGCTCGGGTGATCGCCGGCGTCGTCGCCCGTGAAGTTTGGAAAAATCCGGAAGGCGGGTGTCGGATCGAGGCGGCGGTGTTCGTAGCAGGGGTGTAGCCGCCCACGAGGGGCGGCGCCCAGGAGAAGGAAGCACGATCATGAAGCTGACGACCATCACCCAGATCACCCTCGACGGAGTGACGCAGGGGAACGGCGGCGCGTCGGACGAGGACCGCAGGAACGGATTCGAGCGCGGCGGATGGGCCCTGGGCAAGGGCGACGACGAGACCCACGCGTTCATCAACCAGACCTACCAGCACGCCGACGCGTTCCTGTTCGGCCGGCGGACCTACGAGCTGTTCGCCGGCTCGTGGGGGACCATGACGGTCCAGGACGCCCCGGGCTGGGAGCCCGTCGTGCGGGCGTTGAACACACGGCCCAAGTACGTCGCGTCGGCCACACTCGCCGATCCGGCCTGGTCGGGCACCACCGTTCTGTCCGGCGACCTCGCGACGGCCATCGCGGACCTCAAGGCCAAGCCGGGCGGTGAGCTGCAGGTGCACGGCAGCGGCACCCTGATCCGGTGGCTGCTGGAGAACGATCTGGTCGACGAGATGACGCTGATCGTCGTTCCCGTCATTCTCGGCCAGGGCGCGCGGTTGTTCCCGGACGCGGGCCCGGATCGTGCGCTCGACCTGGTCGAGTCGCGTGTGGACTCCAAGGGTGTGACGATCCAGGTCTACCGGCCGGCGGGGCGCCCGCAGTATGCGACGGCGTGAAGTGCCCGACCGGCACGCCCGCCAGTCTTGACACCACCGTCTTGACATCGCTGTCTGACACCACTGTGCGGCACCACTTGTTCTGGCACCACTTGTTACGGCACTCAAGGAGACGATCCTCAGATGCAGTACCTGCTTTCCGTGATCCACGACAAGGCCGGTCTCGCCACCCCGGAGGAGGACGCCGCGATCGACGTGTTCAACGACCGGCTCCAGGCCGAGGGCCACTGGGTCTTCGCCGGCGGCCTCGCCTCGCCCAGCACGGCCACCGTCATCGACAACCGGGGCGGGGAGGCGATGGTCACCGACGGGCCCTTCCTGGAGTCGAAGGAGTACCTCGCCGGCTTCTGGATCATCGAGGCCGCCGACCTCGACGTGGCGCTCAGGCTGGCGACCGAGGGGTCCGAGGCCTGCAACCGGAAAGTCGAGGTGCGACCGTTCCTGTGAGCGGGATCGACGTCCGCGAGGCGATCACCCAGGCCCACCACGAGGAATGGGCACGGGTGGTCGCCGCCCTGACCAGGCGGTTCGGCGACCTCGACATCGCCGAGGAGGCGGCCGCCGAGGCGTTCGCGACCGCCGTCCAGCGGTGGCCGGCCGACGGCGTGCCGCCCAATCCCGGCGCCTGGCTGACCACCACCGCCAACCGAAAGGCCATCGACCGGATCCGGCGCGAGAGCAGACGCGACGACAAGCACAAGGAGGCTCAGATGGTCTACGACGACGACCCGCGCGAGCCCGTCGGCGCCATCGACGACGACCGGCTCCGGCTGATCTTCACCTGCTGTCACCCGGCACTGGCGATGGAGAGTCGCGTGGCGCTGACGCTGCGCATGGTCGCCGGCCTGACCATGCCCGAGATCGCCCGCGCCTTCCTGGTGGCCGAGAGCGCCATGGGGCAGCGGATCACCCGCGCGAAGGCCAAGATCAAGGCGGCCCGCATCCCCTATCGAGTGCCGTCGGCGGAGGACCTCCCGGCGCGCGTCTCCGGCGTCCTCGCCGTCCTCTACCTCGTGTTCAACGAGGGCTACCTGGCCACCGGCCCCGACACCGATCCCGTACGGCACGAGCTGACCGCCGAGGCGATCCGGCTCACTCGCCTGATCCGTGTCCTCCTGCCCGACGACGGTGAGGTGGCCGGACTGCTGGCGCTGATGCTCCTGACCGAGGCCCGCCGCCCCGCACGGGTCTCGGCCGGCGGCGAACTGGTCGCTCTCGACGAGCAGGACCGTGGGACCTGGGACGCGGGGCTGATCGCCGAGGGGCACCGGCTGGTGCGCGAGCGCCTCGCGGCTGCCGCCGCCGGGGAGGCTCCGGGCCGCTACCAGATTCTCGCGGCCATCAACGCCGTGCACACCTCCGCCCGCGACATGCGCGACACCGACTGGTCGCAGATTCTCGCCCTCTACGACCAGCTCGTCCGCCTCGACCCGTCGCCGATCGTTGCGCTCAACCGGGCCATCGCGGTCGCCGAGCTCGACGGCCCGGAGGTGGCGCTGGCGGCCGTCGGCCGTCTTGAGCCCAGGCTGGTCGGCTATCACGCCTACCACGCCACCCGTGCCGACCTGCTGCGCCGGCTGGGCCGTGATCACGAGTCGCGCGCGGCCTACGACAAGGCCATCGGCCTGGCGGGCAACACCGCGGAGATCGCGTACCTGACCCGCCGTCGCGACCACCTGCGGTAGCGCCTGCGGACGCATCCTGTCCGCCAGGTCCCACGACGAGGGCCGCGCCGCCCCACGGCCCTCGTCCCGCCGGCGACGCTCACGCGCCGGGACGGCGTATCGGCTCGGCCCACAGGTCCGCGCTGCCCGGACGACGTCCCAGCCGCGTTCGCAGGTCGGCCGTGGGTGAGGGTGGGTGACGTCCTGCGGCCTTCCTAGGATCCCTAGGAGAAAACTTAATCAATTGCCCTGAAAACCGGCCACCGATAGGTTCGTGCCTATGAGGCCAATTGCCGAGCGCGAGATCCGCGCCTCCTTCGTCAACTGCACCAAGGGCGAGGTCAAACGCCTTGCCGTACCGAGGGACCTGGATGGGCGGCCCTGGGACGACCTGGACTTCCTGGGCTGGCAGGACCCTTCCTCGCCGGGTCGCGCCTACCTGGTCGCCGAGCAGGGCGACCGTCTGGTGGGGGTGGCACTACGACGGGCCGCCCCCAACGCCGGACACGTACGGCGCAGCATGTGCTCGCTCTGCCTGACCACGCACACCGGTGACGGTGTGTCGCTGATGACCGCCCGGCGCACCGGCGGCAGCGGCAACTCCGTGGGCGCCTATATCTGCACCGACCTGGCCTGCTCCCTCTACCTGCGAGGCAAGAAGGACGTCGGTCCCGGCGGGCGGATGCCGGAGTCGCTCACGCTCGAAGAGAAGATCAGCAGAACCGCGGTCAACGTGAGTGAGTTCCTCCAGAAGGTGACCGGGTGACTGCCACGCTCCGCGCGCACGGCGCGACGGAGCCGCACCCCTTGCCCGTCATCTGACCGGCAAGGGGTGTAGCCGCCCTGGCCTGGTCTCATCCGGCGCGGCGGTCGATGTGATCCGCCGGGCGATGGCGAGCACGATCGCGCCTCGGGCATGCCTCGAAAAGCGCGCTCCAGACGTGGTCGAGGGCTCAGGCGGCGCCGGCGTCGTACGTCGCGCGGTTGGCGAGCACATCGTCCATGTGCATCTCGGCCCAGGCCTTCAGGCCGCGCATCAACTGGTGCAGGGAGAGACCGAGGTCGGTCAGCTCGTAGCAGACCGTGACGGGCACGGTCGGCGTCGCGGTGCGGGTGATCAGACCGTCGCGCTCCAGGGAGCGCAGCGTCTGAGTGAGCATCTTCTGACTGACGCCGGCCAGTTGGCGGGACAACTCCGAGTAGCGCATCGACCGCGGCTCACCGGCGCAGTCGGCGCCCGGCTCAGGCGAGCCGCCGCCGCTGCCCAGCGCGGCCAGGATCAGCGTGACCCACTTGTCGGAGATCCGGTCGAGCAGCTTGCGGCTGGGACACACGGCGAGGAAGGCGTCATACTCCGCCTTGGCCTGTGCCCTCTTCTGTGCCGCCGTCATCGTCGTCATCGACCGCTCCTTGGATCTGTGGGTGCCTTACGCACTCCGAAGTGCCTACTTCCTATCAGTGCGTTGCACACCAATACTGATGCACCGAACCGTTAGGCACCACTTAGTTCGACACGAAAGACGTAAAGCATGAGCACGCTCTCCACTTCGCTTCCCGGCGGCACCTGGACCCTGGGCGATCTGACCGTCACCCGGTTCGGCTACGGCGCCATGCAGCTCGCCGGGCCAGGGGTCATGGGCCCGCCCGCCGACCACGACAGCGCCGTCGCAGTCCTCCGCGAGGTCGCCGACCTCGGAATCACCCACATCGACACCGCCGGCGCCTACGGCCCGCGCGTCACCAACCTGCTGATCCGCGAAGCGCTGCACCCGTACGCGGAATCGCTGCACATCGCGACCAAGGTCGGCGCGACCCGCGACGAGCACGGCGGCTGGCCCCCGGCCCGACAGCCCGAAGACCTGCGCCGCGCCGTCCACGAAAACCTTGAGACCCTCGGCCTCGATGTGCTCGACCTGGTCAACCTCCGGCTCGGCGACGCCCAGGGACCCCGGCCCGGCTCGCTCGCCGAGCCCTTCGAGACGCTCGTCGAGCTTCAGCGGCAGGGTCTGATCCGCCATCTCGGGGTCAGCAACGCGACGGCCGAACAGGTCGCAGAGGCACGCACGATCGCGCCGATCGTCTGCGTGCAGAACATGTACAACCTCGCCTATCGCCAAGACGACGAGCTGATCGACGAGCTCGCCGACGAGGGCATCGCCTACGTGCCCTTCTTCCCCCTCGGCGGCTTCAGCCCGCTGCAGTCCTCGGCGCTGTCGACGGTGGCGGCACGGCTGGATGCGACGCCGATGTCTGTGGCCCTGGCCTGGTTGCTGCAGCGGTCGCCGAATATCCTCCTGATCCCCGGCACCTCGTCGCTGACGCACCTGCGCGAGAACGTCGGCGGCGCCGGGCTCTCGCTCTCCGACGAGGAAATCGCCGAGCTGGACAAGATCGGCCGCTGACGGGGTGTCCGCGGACCTTGGCGGGGTCGGTCACCGCGCAGGGAAGAACCTCCGGTCCTCGCGAAGCCGGCTCCGCTCCACCCGCGGGAATGCCTCCACCGAGCTCGTCCGCCCGGGAGCGGGGGTCAGAGCTCGGCCGTGGCGCGCTCCACGGTCTCGAACTGGACAAGCGCGCGTTCGAGGCCGGTCAGGTTCAGCACCCGGGCCAGCATCCCGCGCGTGTCAGCCAGCACCATGCGGCCGCCGTCCGCGACGCACCGGTCCTGCAAGCGCAGCAGCATGCGCAAGCCGTAAGAGTCACAGAACCTCAACGCCCCCACGTCGAGGATCACCTTCCGGTAGCCCGCCTCGTACTCCCGCACGAACGCGTCGTCGAGGTGCGGGGCGGTGGCCACGTCGAGTTCCCCGTCAAGAGCCAGCACCGTGTGGGGCGGTTTATGGCCGACGACGATGTGTAGCCTGCCCATCTCGTCCTTCCCAATCTTGTCAGCCGCGACCAGCTTCAGCCGGGGGTAGCACTCCACTCAGACCTGGCCCGCGTGGACCCGGCCCACGGAGATCCCGCCCACGGAGACACCGGCTCACGGAGACACCGGCTCACGGAGACCAGGGGCGCCGTACCCCCTCGGGGTTGGGCACGAGCGGCTCCCTCTCAAGCCTCCTCGGTAGGGCCGCGGCCGGCAGATCGCGTTCTCTGTCATGAAGGTGGCTCGCTCCTGTTCCGTTGCAGGGAAAGCGGCGGCCGTCAGCGACGGACCTTGGAGGACAGCTCGAACCAAATGATCTTTCCCCTCGGGGTGCGGTCGGTCCCCCAGCAGCAGGCCAGTGCGTCCAGTATGTGCAGCCCTCGGCCGCTCTCGTCGTCGGGGGCGGGCCAGCGCATCTTGGGGATCCCCTCGCTGCAGTCCTCGATCTCGCAGCGCAGCAGCCCGTGCACCGTCGACAGTCTCATGGTGAGGTCGTCGCAGCACGTGTGGCGCAGCACGTTCGCGACCAGCTCGCTCACCAGGAGCTCCGCCTCGTCGGCCAGGTAGTCCATGCCCCATGTGCTCAATTGCTTGCGGGTCAGACGGCGGGCCCGGCCGCATGAAGTCGTCTCCACAGGCAACCGCCAGGAGGTCACTTCGAAGTCGGGGCTGTCCGCGAGCTGTATCGCCAGGTCGCCGACCACCCGTAGCAATGTCTGCCAGCGGTCACGGATGAACGAGTGACGGCGCCGCGGGCGGTTGCCCGCCTCGCAGCCGTACGAGGCCGGCACCAGCTGGTTCCGGAAAGGAGAGTAGATCATGCTCACACCGCACACCCCGCCAGCTCGCGGGCGGGGATGCTCCGTCCGTCGGCCATGAGCTCGCCGCTGTCGGCCAAGAGCACCACGCCGTCGCCCAGCGGTCCCCATCCCTGCCGGAGGTCGTCCCCGATCCGGCAGGTCACGGCGCGGTCGGGCGCGGTCGCCGGCGGGCGCTGCGAGTGGTGCCGGCACATGGTCGATTCCCCCTTGCTGTCATGCACTGTTCCAGGGACTTCCAGGTTGCCTGCGCCCGTCGTGTGGTTGGCAGGGGGAAAACACCCGTATCGCTACCCCATCGCGGCGTATCCGCCGCAGTGGGCGCCGGCCGGGAGAGCGGAGGGGTGACGCCGGCCTGGCTGCGCCGCATGTCGCCGGGGGACGAGTCGACGGCGAAGCGGCGGGAGCTCACGTCTATCGAGGAGTGATTCCCGGACGTACGCTGTCGGAGTGGAGCTGGCCGAGATCCGTATGTATCCGGTGAAGTCGGTTTCTGGGTGGGTTGTTGATTCGGCGGTCGTGGAGCCGTGGGGGCTGGCGGGGGATCGCCGGTGGGCCGTGGTGGACGAGTCGGGCAACCTGCACTGGGTCGGGGAGAACCCGCGGATGCTCTCCGTCGTGGCCACCCCCACCGCCGAGGGCGGCCTTCTGCTTGAGGCTCCCGGTCTGCCGCAGCTGAAGGTCCCCCCGGCCACCGGTGAACACGTCCCCGTCCACTTCGTGGAAGTGGACACGGTGGTCCTCGCCCATCCGGAGGCCCACGCCTGGTTCACCCGATTGTTGGGCAAACCCGCCCGCCTCGTATGGCTCGACGACCCCCGGCGCTGCGCCGTCCCGGCCTCCCACGGCGGCCTCCCCGGCGACGTCGTCAGTCTGGCCGGGGACGCCCCCTTCCTGATCACCTCCCGTTCCTCCCTCTGCCGGCTCGACGACTGGATCGCCGAGGGCGCCCTCGAACGCCAGGAGGAGGTCCCCGCCCCCCTCGACATGGCCCGCTTCCGCCCCAATCTCGTGGTGGACGGCTTCGCCCCCTATGTCGAGGACACCTGGCGCGAGATCCGCATCGGCGCCCTCCGTTTCCGCATGTCCGAACTCTGCGACCGCTGCGCCGTGCCCACCTACGACCCCACCACCTTGGAGAAGGGCAAGGAACCTCTCCGCACCCTGGCCCTCCACCGCCGCTGGGACGGCAGGACCTGGTTCGGTGTCCGCTTCGTCCCCCGCGACTACGGCGAAATCCGGGTCGGCGACCCGGTGACCGTCCTCGCCACCCAGCCCTGATCCGGCAGCGCGGGGCTCAGAAGCGGTCAGTCCTGACCAGGATCCCGGCAGGCGAACACGGCGGGCACACGGCGGGCAACCGTGCTCGGCGCGCGGTCGACCTGCTTCTCCTGGTCTTCAGGCCGCGCCCGGGCCGGGGAGGAGGTCGACGTCGTCGGCGTGCATCGGCTCCTCGCAGTGGCTGCAGCGTGGGTCGACGTGGCCGATCTGGCCGCAGGCATGGTGACGGTAGAGGACGGGAGGCCCGGCCTCGCCGGCGAGCCAGCGGTCACCCCACCGGGCCATCACCATGAGCATCTCGACGAGATCGGCGCCCTTGGCGGTGAGGTGGTACTCGTAGCGGGGGCGGGCGTCGTAGGGCAGCCGCTCGAGCACACCCTGTTCGACCAGGTGGTTGAGCCGCTCGGTGAGCACCTTGCGGGAGATCCCCAGGTCGGCCTGGATGTGGTCGAAGCGGCGCACTCCGGCCCACACGTCGCGCAGGATCAGCGGCGACCAGGGCTCGCCGATCACGTCCAAGGTGCGCGCGATGGAACACGCCATGTCCCCGAACCGCGTTCGCTGCATGGCAGCAATCTAGCAACTGGGGTTCCCTTACGGAACTTCGGGTGTTACCTTTTCGGCGTCTCTTTAAGAAACCCCGGAGGGGATCCGATGACATTCATCAGGCGCTTCGACCACGTCGGCATCACCGTCGCCGACCTCGATGCCGTGACGGCGTTCTTCGTCAGCCTCGGTCTGGAGGCCGATCCGAAGATGGCCGTCGAAGGCGAGTTCCTGGACACGGTGATCGGCATGACCGGCGCCCGCACCGAGATCGTCATGCTGCGAGCGCCCGGCGGAGGCACGACGCTGGAGCTGTCGAGCTTCACGCGGCCGGACCACCTCCCGGGTTCGCCTGCCGCGCCGGCCAACGAGCTGGGCCTGCGCAACGTCGCCTTCGAGGTGCACGACCTTCACGCCGCGGTCGAGCACGCCGCCGCCGGCGGCTACGGCCTGGTGGGAGGCGTCGGCGAATACGAAGGCGTGTGGCGGATGGCCTACGTCCGCGGGCCCGAAGGAATCATCGTCTCGCTGGCCGAGCGCATCGAGAAGTAGGGAGACGTCATGAGCACGAGCGTGACCGACGAACAGATCCGGGCTCTGGCCGCGACCGCGAAGCCCTACAGCCTGGCGCTCCTTTCGTGGGGGCCGGAGCGGACCATGGACGGCGCTGACGCGATCGAACTCGAACACCAGCGGCGTATGGTCTCGCTGCGCGCCGAGGGGGTGATCGCGATCCTGTGCCCGGTCGCCTCCGACGTCGTGGCGGGCGTCGCGATCATGACCGTGCCGGCCGAAGAAGCCGCGGAGATCATGGCCGGGGACCCCTGCGTTCGAGCCGGGATGATGCGCTGCGAGGTTCACCCGTGCTACGGCTTCCCCGGAGACTCCCTCCCCGATCTGCCCGTTGGCGCCGGCTGAGCGGAAGGTGCGCGGGAAGGTGCGTGGTTCAACCCGGTCCGTCGCTCGGGCATAGGGCTGGCGGCGTGGCACTGCGACTTGGCCAAAACCCCGCCGGGCACGGCCGGCGCGGGCCGGACGGCATCGATCAGCCCAGCGACGCGGTCGCCGCGCGCAGGTCCTCCAAGGCCGCCAGCGCGTGAGGCGCGAGCCCTCCCGCGTCGTCACGACCACTTTCGCACCACCGGGCGTAGCCCCGTTTGAACGCGAGGACTCCCAGCTCGCCGGCGAGATGCGCCGTCGGCTCGGGGACACCCCGGTCGATGAGCGCGGCTGTCATGGCGGCCGCGAGACCGACGCTCTTGAGGGCGTCGCGCTCCTGAAGTTCGGAGCTGGCCGCCACGGCCGCTTTGAGGCGGGGGCCGAGTTCACGGTTCGCCGGGCCCATGGCGCTCGATGCGCGCTCGAGACCGGCTGCCACCGCCTGAAGCGGGCTGGCGCTCGCGGGCGCCTCGGCGATGCCGTCGGCGAGCAGCCTGCTGAGCGTCTCCTGACCGGCCACCAGTACTTCACGTTTGTCGGAGAAGTGCCGGAAGAAGGTGCTCTTGGTGACGCCGGCGCGCTCGGCGATCTGCGTCACCGTGGTGGCGTCGTACCCCTGCTCGGTGAACAGGTCGACGGCCGCTACGACGAGTCGCTGGGCCGCCCCCGGTTGCCATCTGGCCATGAGACCAGGATAGGTGATGCGACTGTTGTCCCGTCACCATGTAGGGTCAGTGATGGGACAAAGGTCTCATCACTTTGGGGAGGGCTCATGCACGTCTTCGTCACCGGCGGCACCGGCACCATCGGCTCCGCCGTCGTCGCCGAACTGCTCGGCAACGGCCACACCGTTCTCGCACTGGCTCGCTCGGACGGCTCCGCGCAGGCCCTTGAGAGCGCCGGCGCCACGGTGCTGCGAGGAGATCTGGCGGACCTCGACGTCCTGCGTTCCGGCGCTGCACAATCCGACGGCGTGATCAGTCTGGCGTTCGGACGCGACTACGGCAGCCCGGACGCGCTCGCGGAGGCCGTCGCGGAGGAGAGCGCCGCTCTCGCCGCGCTGGGGCAGGAACTGATCGGCAGCGACCGCCCGATCGTCACGGTCTCGGGTACGCCCTGGGTGCCGGGGCGCGCCTCCACCGAGGCCGATCCGCTGCCGGCCGACGGACCGGTGGGGGGCCGAGGCCGTTCGGTCACAGCACTGCTGGATCTCGCCTCGCGCGGCCTGCGTGGCATGGCTGTCCGCATGCCGCGCACGGTCCACAACGAGGGACAGGGCGGATTCGCCGGTCTGCTGGTCGATGCGGCGCGCAGCACCGGAGTGGCCGGCTACCCGGGCGACGGCACCCAGCGCTGGCCGGCCGTGCACGCGCTCGACGCGGCGGTCCTGTTCCGCCTGGTCCTTGAGTCGGCGCCGGCCGGGACGTCCTGGCACGCCGTCGCCGACGAGGGTGACGCGGTGCGGGACATCGCGACGGTCATCGGCCGGCGGCTGGACCTGCCGGTGGGGGAGGTCCCGCAGGAGAACTTCGGCCCGTTCGGCCCGATCTTCGCTATGGACCAGCCCTCGTCCAGCGCCCACACCCGGGAGGCCCTCGGGTGGCGGCCGACGCACTCCAGCCTCCTGGAGGACCTGGAGAACATCCAGCCCTGACGCGCGTCCGTACGAGAGCCGCACCCGTCTTTCGGCGGCTTTCCCGACAAGTGTTCATCGCAGACGGCGCCGGAAGGGGGAGGGGAGAGGCGGGGCGGGCGCGAGCCGTACGCGCGCGTCCACGGCCACCGCCCCGCCCGGCGTCACGATGACGGGGTTGAGGTCGAGTTCGGCGATGTCAGGCTGGTCGTCCATCAGGCGGCCGACGCGCACGATCTGGTCGGCCAGCGCGGGGAGGTCGGCCTCCGACCGGCCTCGATAACCGTGCAGGAGGGGTGCGCAGCGCAGTTCGCCGAGCATTCTCCCGGCCTCCGTGCGGTCGATCGGCGGCACGCGGAAGGCGCGGTCGGCGAGCAGCTCGGTCGCGACACCGCCGAGCCCCACCATGATCAGTGGCCCGAACGTCTCGTGCGCGACGCCTCCGATGATCAGTTCGGTGCCCTCATCGGCCATGGCCTGGACGATCCCTCCCTGCATGGCGGGGCCGAGGCGGGCCGACATCTCCCGGTAGGCGTGCCGGACCTGCTCCGGTGTCCGCAGACCGAGCCGGACGCCGCCGACGTCGGATTTGTGGACGAGGCGTGGCCCGGTCGCCTTGAGCACGGCGGGTAGTCCGGTGAGCGCGGTCGCCTCGGCGGCGGCCTCGGGTCCGTCGACGGTGACGGATTCGGTGACGTGGACGCCGTAGGCCGACAGCAGGCGGGTCGTCGTGCGCTCGTCCAGCCAGCGTCCCTCGGGGTGGGCGGCCAGGTCCGCTGCGACGATCCGCCGGACGGCGGCGACGTCGATGCCCGGGACGTCTCCCATCGGCGTAGCCGGCCGGGCGCGCCACGCGGCATGGCCGACGGCCTGGGCGAGGGCGTGCACGGCCTGCTCGGGGAAGGCGTACGCGGGCACGCGGCCGTCGATCAGCTCGTCGTGCCCGGCCAGGCAGGCGAGCACGGGCTTCGCCGCGCCCGTGGTGGCGGTGGCGATCGCTTCCCTGGTCGCGTTCAGCCCTGCGCCGAAGGGCGGGGTGTAGACGACCATCACGGCGTCGGCGCCCGGGTCGGCCAGGACGGTCGCGATCGCGAAGGCGAAGTCGGCGGCGTCGGCCTCGGCGGTGAGGTCGACGGGGTTGCCGACGGCCGCGGCCGGGCGGAGCCGGGTACGCAGCGCCTGTGCGGTGGCGGGGTGCAGGTCCGGCACGACCAGGCCGAGCCGCTCGCACGCGTCCGCGGTCATCGCCTGGGGGCCGCCGGAGTTGCCGACGATCGCCACCCGGGGACCGTTCGGAAGCGGTTGACAGGCCAGCAGCCGGGCGGTGTCGAGCAGATCCTGGACGCTGTCCTCCCTGATCGCGCCGCATGCCCGTAGCAGCGCGTCCACCGCGACATCGGGGGTCGCCGCGGCCGCGGTGTGCGAGTGGACGGCCCGGCTCCCCGAGGCGCTGCGTCCGCTTTTCACGACGATGATCGGTTTGCGGGCGCTGATCCTGCGGGCGATCCGGCCGAACCTGCGCGGGTTGCCGAACGATTCGAGATACAGGGCGATGACGCGGGTGGCGGGATCGTCTTCCCAGTATTCGAGCAGGTCGTTTCCGCTGACGTCCGCCTTGTTCCCGACGGAGGCGAACGAGGAGACGCCGAGGCCGAGCCGTCCGGCACGCTCGATGACGGCGGCCGCGACCGCGCCCGACTGGGACATCAGTCCCAGCGGACCCGCGGGTGGGCGTCCGGGCAGGAAACCGGCGTGCAGGCGGGCCACGGTGTTCACGATGCCGAGACAGTTGGGCCCGACCAGCCGCATGCCGGCCTCGCGGCAGACGTGCAGCAGTTCCCGTTGCGTCTCGCGGCCGCCGGCTTCGGCGAAGCCGGCGGTGAGGACGACCAGGGCGCGCACCCCGTGACGGGCGCACTCGCGGGCGACGCCGAGCACGGCCGGGGCCGGGACGGCGATCACCGCCAGCTCGGCCGGGCCGGGCAGCGAGGCGAGGTCGGGATAGGCCGGCAGGCCGCGCACCTCGGCGGCCCGGGGATTGACGGGATAGATCGGCCCGGGGAAACCCCCGTCGACCAGGTTGCGCAGCACTCGATTCCCCACGCGCTCCGGACGACGGCTGGCCCCGATCACGGCGACCGAGCACGGGGTGAACACGTGTGCTAGGGAGTTGCGCTCCGCCTCGTGTGCCCGGGCCTCGATCTCGGCCACCAGGCTCTCCGTGGGCCGCGTGGCGATGCGGATCTCGACCTGCCCGTGCTCGTACCGCCTCTCCACGGGCAGGCCGAGATCGTTCAGGACGCGCAGCATCGCCCGGTTCTCGGACAGGACGGTGGCGACCAGATCCTCGATGCCCGCGTCCGCCGCGTCCAGCGCGATGTGTTCGAGCAGCAGCGTGCCGAGCCCCTGGCCGTGCACCAGGTCGTCCAGCAGGATCCCCAGCTCGGCCTCCGCGCCGTCCGGGTCGGGGATGCATTCGGCGACGCCGACCACGAGGCCGCCGACCAAGGCGACCAGCGCGCGCCCGCGGTAGCCGGGGCCGGTGATCCGATCCATGTAGGCGTGGGCCGAGGCGGCGCCGCCGGTGAAGAACCGCAGGTAGGCCGAGCGTGGCGAGGACCTCCCGATCAGCGCGTGCAGGGCGTCCCGGTCCGACGGTCGCAACGGCCGGATGTGCGCCACCCCGCCGTCACGCAGCAGGACGTCACATGCCTCGGCAACGGTTGGAGCCATGCTCCCAGCGTCGACCAGTGCCGGGCAGACTCCCAGGGGCCTCCTCCCCCTCCGGCAGGGACCCTGGTCCCGAGGTTCTCGGACGGGATTCGACCCCGGCGGCCGGGTCGTGAGCGGGCCGCCAGGGTGGCGGCGGGGGTGCGCGCCGCGCGTCGGGCGTGCTCGGCACGTCGGAGCCGTGCTTCCCGACGGTCTTCTCGCTGTGCCCCTCCGCCGGGGCCGAAGGTCCTCTGGGCCGATGGCTTTCGCCCGGAGCCGTCGTCGATGCCCGGGTGATCTGCTGAGGGCATGGAACCCGCTGTGCGGACCCTGACCGGGCTGACCGAGGAAGAGGCCGCGCGCCGCCTGGCCGAGCACGGGCCCAACGAGATCCCCCAGCCGAAACCGCCCAACCTGCTCGTCCGGGCCGCCCGCCAGCTCGCGGATCCGATGTCCGTCCTGCTGCTCGTCGCCGGTCTGGTCACGCTCCTCGTGCTCGGCGAGGTGCCCGAGGGCGCGGCGATCCTGGCCATCCTGCTGGTGAACGTCGTCATCGGGGTCACCCAGGAGACCAGGGCCGACAAGGCCGTGCGGGCCCTGCGCACCCTCACCGCGCCGATGGCGACCGTCGTGCGCGGCGACGTCGTACGCAGGATCCCGGCGGCCGAGGTCGTCCCGGGCGACATCGTCACCGTCGCGGCCGGGGACAGGGTCCCCGCCGACGCCCGGCTGGTCGAGGCAGGCGCGCTCGCCGTGGACGAGGCGCCGCTGACGGGGGAGTCGCTGTCGGCCGAGAAACACGCGGGCGGCGCGGGCGGTCCGGGTGTGCCCCTGGGCGACCGCGCGGGCGAGATCTTCTCCGGCACGCTCGTCGTGCGCGGCTCGGGTACGGCCGAGGTGTTGCGCACGGGATCCGGCACCGAGGTGGGGCGCATCGCCTCCGCCCTCGGCGGCGGGGGCAAGGGGCCGCTGGAGATCGAACTCGGGCAGGTGTCGCGGCGCATCGGCCTGCTGGCGGTCGCGGCGGGAACGATCATGGTGCTCATCGGGCTGACCCGGGTGAGCAGGGGCGAGGCCGCCCTGATCGACATCATTCTGGCCGGGGTGGCGCTGGCCATCGCCGCGGTGCCCGAGAGCATGGCCGCCGCCGTCACCACCGCGCTGGCCCTGGGCGCGCAGCGGATGGCCCGTCTCGGAGTGATCGTGCGCAGGCTGCCGGCCATCGAGGCCATGGGCGCCACCACCGTCATCGCCACCGACAAGACCGGCACGCTCACCACCGGCCACCTGACCGTGGCCGACAATGTCACCGTCCCTGGCGCCGATCTGTGGCGGGCCGCGCTGCGCTGCAACGACGCCCGCGACGGGCTGGGCGACGCGGTGGACGTGGCGCTGGCCGACGCGGCCGCCCGTCACGGCGTACGGCTGCCGCCCACCGAGGCCAGACTCGACGCGCGTCCCTTCGACGCCGAGACCCGGTCGATGGCCGTGGTCACCGCGCCGGACGGCGGGCCGCCGCTGCTGACCGTCAAGGGGGCGCCGGAGGCGGTGCTGGCCCGCTGCGCGCCCGGCGGGCAGACCGACCGGCTGGCGGAGGCTGTGCCGAAGCTGGCCCGGCGCGGGCTGCGGGTGCTCGCACTGGCGGAGGGACGGACGGGTGACCTCGACGCCGCCGGGCTGCGTCCGATCGGTCTGGTGGCACTTCGGGACGAGATCCGGGCCTCGGCCCGCCGGGCCGTGACCGACTGCCGGGGCGCCGGCATCCGGGTCGTGATGGTGACCGGCGACCACGCGGAGACCGCTCGCGCCGTCGCCAAGGAGGTCGGCATCGACCCCGAGCCGCTCGTCACCGGCTCGGCGATCGAGGGGGACGGCGGGCGGGCGCTGCTGTCCGAGGCCGCCGTCGTGGCACGGGTCGACCCGGAGACCAAGCTCGGCCTCGTGCGGGCCCTGAAGGAACGCGGCGAAGTGGTGGCGATGACCGGCGACGGCGTGAACGACGCCCCGGCGCTGCGCCACGCCGACGTCGGCGTGGCCATGGCCGGAGATGAGGGCACGGACGTCGCCCGCGAGGCCGCCGCCGTCGTGGTGACCAACGGCGAGCTCGGCACGATCGTGACCGGCGTGCGGGAGGGCCGCCGCCTGCACCACAACGTGGCCTCGATGATCGGCTACCTGCTCACCGGCAACCTCGCGGAGATCCTCATCGTCCTGACCGGCCTGCTCGTCTGGCCCGACCTGGTCGTGCCGCTGCTGCCGGTGCACCTGCTCTGGATCAACCTGGTCCTGGACGGCATCCCGGCGATAGCGCTGGGCGTGGACCGGCCGGCGGGCGACCCGCTCGCCCTGCGCCCGCGCCGCGACGGGCTCCTGTCGTGGCGGGTGCTGCGCCGCATCCTCGTGCGCTCGGTGGTCGTCGCGGCGCTGGTGTTCGCCGTCGTGGAGACGGCCAGGCGGCTCGGCTGGAGCGACGAGCAGGTGCGCACCCAGGCCGTGCTCGCCCTGGTCTTCGCCCGCCTGACCCTCGCGTACGTGGTCAGGGCGCGCCGGCGGACGTTCGAGCGCGACTGGTGGCACGGCCGCGCGGTGGCGGCGGCCGTGTCGGCCACCCTGATCCTGCAGGCCCTCGTGACGGCGGTGCCCGTGCTCGGGGCGCCGCTGGCCCTCGCGCCGCTGCCGCCGCTCGGCTGGGCGATGGCCGCCGCCGCGGCCGTGCTCACCGTGCTGCTGTGCGACGCCCTGCGCGCGAGCGAGACACGGCGCGGTGCCGCATGAAGTCGTGCTCGCCTGACGGCGCCTCGCCGCAGCGCCGGATGGGGGAGGGGGACGAGCGGCGCGAACCAGGTCGATTCTGAGGGTGGTCGCCGATGTCGGAAACCGAAGGCCGGCCGTCGGATCCGCGGGAACCCGTCGTCCGGCTGTTCCGTGATCTGCGGACGCGTCCTACCGGGCTGTCCTCCAGGGAAGCTGCACGTCGCCTTGTGGTGTACGGGCCGAACCAGCTGGTCAGGAAGGCCCGGGGGAACTGGGCGAAAGAGCTCGGCCGCCAGTTCACCCATCCGCTGGCGTTGCTGCTGTGGGCGGCGGCGGGTCTGGCGATGGTGGCGCACACGGCTCCGCTCGCCATCGCGATCATCTTGGTGATCGCCCTGAACGCGCTCCTGGCCTTCGCGCAGGAGCAGCAGGCCGAGCACGCCGTCGAGACCTTGGCCCGCTACCTGCCGGCCAAGGCCAAGGTCGTCAGGGACGGCGGGCTCCAGGTGATCGACGCCGCCGGGCTCGTGCCAGGTGATGTGCTGGTCGTCGAGGAGGGTGACCGGGTGTCGGCCGACGCCCGGATGCTCGACGGCGCGGCGGAGATCGACCTGTCGACGCTGACCGGCGAGTCGTTGACCGCGTACCGGTCCGCCGCCTTCGACGATCGCGCGGGTCCGCTGCTCGAGGCGCGAGACCTGCTGTTCAGCGGCACGACATGCACCGGTGGGCAGGCTCGGGCGCTGGTGTTCGCCACCGGAATGCATACGGAGCTGGGCAGGATAGCCGCGCTCTCCCAGCGCGTCGGCAGGGACGAGTCGCCGCTGGAACTTCAGGTCAAACGGGTCGCCTGGTTGATCGCGATCGTCGCGGTCACGGCGGGCGCGGCCGTCCTGCCCGTCGCCGCCCTGGTGGCGCGCCTCCCACTGGCCGACGCGTTCAAGTTCGCCGTCGGCCTGCTGGTCGCGAACGTCCCCGAAGGACTGCTGCCCACCATCACCCTCGCCCTGGCCGTCGGGGTCCGGGCGCTGGCCCGCGGCGGCGCGGTGGTCAAGCGGCTGAGCGCCGTGGAGACTCTCGGCTCCACCACCGTGATCTGTACGGACAAGACCGGCACGCTCACGCTCAACCGGATGCGTGTGACCGACATCTGGACCAGCGCCGGCCCGATCCGGAACACCGGTGGGAAGTGGGCCGGCCTCTCGTCTTCACCGCCGCTGAGGGCGGTGGCAGGGGCGGCTGCCCGTTGCAACAATGCCGCTCTCGAACCGGCCGAAACGGGGGACCCGACGGAGGTCGCCCTGCTCCGGATGAGCGTCTCACTCGGGGAGAGCGGCCACACCGGGGAGCGGCGACGGCAGTTCCACTTCGATCCCTCTCTGCGGATGATGTCGACGGTCGACACGGTCGACGGGACGCTGTGGGTGCATGCCAAAGGCGCTCCGGAGGAGGTCCTCGAACGCACCACGATGATGATGACCGCCGACGGCGCGACGCGTCCGATCGGGGAGCAAGACCGCGCGGAGATCGCCGAGGTGGTGGACGGCTACGCGTCCCAAGGGCTGCGCCTGCTCGCAGTGGCCCGGCGCCCGCTCGACGCCGGCGTGCCGCTGCCTGCCCGGCGTGAGCATGCCGAGGCCGACCTGACCTTCCTCGGTGTCGTCGCCATGCTCGACCCGCCCCGCCCCGAGGTGCCCGACGCGGTCGCTCGCTGCCATACGGCGGGAATCCGGCTCATCGTGGTCACTGGCGACCACGGGCTCACCGCGGCGATGATCGCCAAGCGGGTCGGCATCGCCCGCGACCGCACTCGGGTGGTGACGGGGTCCGAACTGGACGCGATGACCGACGACGAACTGGACGCCCTGCTCCGCAAGGGCAACGAGCTGATCTTCTCGCGCAGTTCGCCGGAGGCCAAGTTGCGCATCGCCGATGCGTTGCGGGCCGAGGGTCATGTGGTGGCGATGACGGGTGACGGAGTCAACGACGCCCCTGCCCTGCGCAGTGCCGACATCGGCGTCGCGATGGGGGTCTCGGGGACCGACGTCGCCCGCGAAGCGGCCACCATGGTGCTGACCGACGACAACTTCGCCACGATCGTCGACGCCGTACAGGCGGGCCGGCGCGTCTACGACAACGTACGCAAGTTCATCTGCTACATCTTCGCCCACGCCACACCCGAGGTGATCCCGTTCCTCGTGTTCGCGCTGTCCGGAGGCAGGGTCCCGCTCCCGCTCACCGTGCTCCAGCTCCTCGCGATCGACCTGGGCACCGAAACGCTGCCCGCGCTCGCCCTGGGGCGCGAACCCGCGGAACCCGGCCTGATGAACCGCCCGCCCCGTCGCCGATCGGAGGGGGTGATCCAGGGCGCCATGCTGGCCCGTGCCTGGGGTCTGCTCGGCGGAGTGTCGGCGGTTCTGGTGCTGGGAGCCTTCTTCGGCACGCTCCTGCTGGGCGGCTGGCATCCGGGCGCGGCCACGGGACCCGGCTCGGCGCTGCACCACACCTGGCAGCAGGCCACCACCATGACCTTCCTGGGTATCGTGGTCTGCCAGATCGGCACCGCCTTCGCCGCACGCACCCAATCGGCGTCCCTGCGGGCCATCGGCGTGACCAGCAACCGGCTGCTGCTGTGGGGGATCGCGTTCGAGATCGCCTTCGCCGCCGCGGTCGTCCTCGTGCCGCCGTTCCGCGCGGTCTTCGGCACGGCGCCGCCCGAGCCGGCTCAGTTCGTGCTCCTCCTTCCCTTCCCTCTCGTCGTCTGGGGCGCCGACGAGGTGTGGCGATGGAGACGCCGTCGCGCACGCACCCGGTCACGAACCAGCCGGCCCGACGGGTAGGCGCCATCACGAAGAGCTGGAGGCGAGAGAGAAATACGCCTCCTCCTCCTGAGCGAAGTGGAGGGTCAGCACGGCGTACAGGCCGTACAGGCAGGCCCGCAGGTCGTCGAGTTGTTCCGGGCGCAGACCGTCGTCCGCGGCGAGGTCGAGGTGACGGCCCAACCGGCGGACGAGCTTGTCGATCTCGGCGTGGGCCCTGCTCATGGTGACCGTGGCCTCAGGGTCGCGAAGGAGCCGCACCATGGCGGGATACAGCCGCGCCTCCTCGTCGTGCTCGTGCGGCAGGAGGTCGCGAGTCAGGAACACGTGGACGTCACGGAGGTCCGCCAGCGCCTCGCGGGGGTCGCGCCGGCCCAGGCGGCCGGCCACGTCACGGATGAGTTCGAGCGGCCGGCGCAGATCGGCGTGCTCTCGCTCGAAACGGCGCAGCAACTCGGAGGTCGGCCGGTCGAGGGGCAGCCGGGTCCCCCGGATCGGGCGCAGGGCGCGAAGCGCGTTGAGGATCACGGCGACGTCGATGGCCTCCTGCAGCACGGCGCCGGCGCTGGGCGGCAGCGCGCCCACGGCGGCGACGGCCATGGCGATCAGAGACAGCGCCATTCCGGTCCCCGCGCTCTGGACGGCGATCCGCCGTGTGCGGCGTGCCACGTCCATCGCGTCCGCGATCCGATCGAGCCGGTCGGCCGTCAACACCACGTCTGCCGTCTGGGCGGAGGCGGCCGCACCGCGGGCCCCCATCGCCACACCGACGTCGGCCGCGGCCAGCGCCGGCGCGTCGTTGATCCCGTCGCCCACCATCATGGTCGTCGCCCGCCGCGCCTCGTCCCGCACCCCCTCGACCTTGGCCGCCGGGGTCTGCTCGGCCAGCACGCGGTCGATCCCCAGCACGCCGGCGACGGTCTCGGCCACGTCGGCACGGTCGCCGGTGAGCATCACGACCCGCTCGATTCCGGCGGTCCGCAGCCGCCGCAGGGTTCGGCCCGCATCCCCGCGGACGGCGTCGCGCAGCAGAATGACGCCGCTCACCTGGTCGTCCACCGTTATCCAGACGGTCATCGCGCCGTCGAGGGCGGCGCGTGCGCGCTGAGCGGCCTCCCAGGGGGAGGACCGCGCGCCCGTGGCCTTGCCCACGCGGACACGGCGCCCCTTGACCAGCGCCGATGTGCCCGTGCCCGGCACCTCGGACACGTCCTCGGGAGCGGGCAGGGCGAGCCGCCGCCCGTGCGCGGCGCGCACGATGGCGGCGGCCAGCACGTGTGAGGACATCTGGTCCACCGCGGCCGCCAGTCGCAGGACCTCGTCGGGGTCCCCGCCGGGGGCCGCGACCACGTCCATCACCTGCGGGCGGCCCTCGGTGAGGGTGCCGGTCTTGTCGAGGACGAGCGTCCGCGCCCGGCCCAGGGTCTCCAGTGCTCCGCCGCCCTTCACCACGACACCTTGCCGCGCGGTGCGAGACAGGCCGGAGGCGATGGCGGCGGGGGCGGCCAGCAGCAACGGGCAGGGTGTGGCCACGACGAGCACGGCGACCGCCCGCACCGGCTCGCCAGAGATCAGCCAGGCGCCTGCGGCCAGCAGGAGCGTGGCCGGCAGGAACCAGGCCGCGAACCGGTCCGCGAGCCGGACGACCGGGGCGGACCCCGCCTCCGTCTCCCGCGCCAGCCGCACCACACCCGCGTAGGCGCTGTCGCCTGCCGTCGCCGTGGCACGCATGTCGAACGCCTGCCCGGCGTTGACCACGCCACTGGCCACGCTTTCCCCCGTCCGGTGCTCGACCGGCAGCGACTCGCCGGTGAGCGCGGACTCGTCCAGCAGCGCGGAGCCGGACTCGACGACGCCGTCGACCGGCACCAGCTCGCCGCCGGGCACCAGCAGCCGATCTCCCCGGCGCACCTCCTCGGCCCCGATCAGGCGGGGGACGCCCTCCTCGTAGCGCCGGGCGGATCGTGGCGCCCGTTCGTACAGGGCGGTCAGATCGCGGCGTGCCCGGCGCAGCGCGTAGTCCTCCAGGACCCTGCCGCCCGCCAGCATCACGGCGATCAGCGCTCCGGCGAGGAACTCCCGTACGGCGAGCGCACCGGCGAGGGCGAGCACCGCGATCGCGTCGACGCCGAGCCTGCCGGCGCGTAGGGCGGAGGCCACCCACCAGGCGGCGGGGGCGAGCGCCAGGACGGTGCCGCCCGCCCAGAGGGCGTCACCGGCTGGGCCGGCTCCGAGGAGGTGGAGCACGCCTCCGGCGATCACGGCGCCGAGCGTGCCTGCCAGCAGTGCGATCCGCTTCACCTGGCCAGATTCCCCCGGGACGGATTCCGCGAAATAGGGTCTCTGTTCCCTGGGCCAGGGCCGAAAGACCGTGTCCCGGCCGTCCTCGTCACGGACCGGCGCGTCATGGGGAATCCTGCCGGAATCTCTCCCCCAGCTCCCCCACGAGGGCGTCGATCGCGGACAGCACCGGCGGCGTGATCGGCGCGCCGATCGTGAAGTCTCCGCCCTCGACGCCGATGACGATGAGCTGGGCGGGCATGCGGCCGAGCACACGGCCGAGGTCGACGGCGTCGGCCAGGCCGAAGGAGTGGGAGCTGCCGTGCCAGGACGGCCCGCCCTCGACGCCGGTCCGGCGATGCACCGTGCCCGGCGCCGCGCCGGAGGAGACGGCGTCGATCACGACGGCCAGACGGGCGCCGGTCCAGGCCTCGACAAGCTGGGCCGGGTCTCCGGCGCTCTCCACGATCACGACGGACGACGAGAGGTGGCCGCGCAGTCGCCGTACGACCTCGAGGCCCGCGGCGTCGTCGCCCCGGCCGTCCCCGCCGAGGCCGATCACCACGATGTCATCGCGAGTCGACATGGAGGTGGAGGAAGTGCGCCGAACAGGAGATGCAGGGATCGTGGTTGCGGATGGCGCGCTCGCACAGCGTGGCCAGCTCCTCCTCGGGCAGGTCGAGCCGGGGCTCGATCAGGTGCCGCAGGTCCGCCTCTATACGGGCCTGGTTCTGCGAGGTCGGGGGCACGATGTCGGCCTCGCCGATCAACCCGTCGGCGTCGATGCGGTAGCGGTGGTAGAGCGTTCCGCGCGGGGCCTCCGAGGCGCCGTGGCCGGTGGCGGCGCGGGGCTCGACGGGCACGTACGGTGCGTCGGGCTCGGCCAGATCATCGATGATCCGCAGGGCCTCGTCGCAGGCGTGCACGATCTCCACCGCCCGCACGACGATGCTCAGGAAGGGATTGCGGCAGGCGGGCCGGAGTCCCGCCGCCGCGGCCGCCTCCCGCGCGAGCGGCGACAACTGGGCGGAGTTGAGGCTGTAGCGGGCCATCGGCCCGACGAGATAGCCGGGGGAGCCGTCGAGCCGGGCGTGCAGCGCCGTCGAGTGCGGCACCTGCTCCTCGGTCACATGCTCGGGCCATTCCCGTACGCCGAAGCTCCCGCCGTCGCTGGTGATCAAGGCCCCGGACAGGATCGCGTACTCGCCGGGGTGACGCAGCGCCAGGAAGCGGTAGCCGTGTTCGACGTCGGGGAAGTCGAAGCCGGCGACCCAGGAGACGGTTCGGAGGGCGATCTCACGGGCGCGGCGCAGTCGCTCGGCGGCGGGGGCCAGTTCGCGGCGGGAGGGCGCCCGGTAGAAGCCGCCGACACGGACGTTCACCGGGTGGATGGGCCTGCCGCCGATGGCCGCCACCAGGTCGTTGCCGGCCTTCTTCAGCGCCAGCCCCTGCTGGACCAGGTCCCGGTGGTCGGCCGCCATCGCGATGCCGCTGTCGTAGCCGAGGAAGTCGGGCGCGTGCAGCAGATACACGTGCAGCGTGTGTGACTCGATCCATTCGCCGTAGTACAGCAACAGCCGCAGGTCGCGCAGCGGACCGGTGACCTCGACCCCGCAGGCGGCCTCGATGGCCTGGCATGCGCTCATCTGGTAGGCCACCGGGCAGATTCCGCAGATCCGGGCGGTGATGTCGGGCGGCTCGGTGTAGGACCTGCCACGCAGCAGCGCCTCGAAGAACCGGGGCGGCTCGTAGATCCGCAGCTCCAGGTCCTCGATGCGCCCGTCGCGGGCGCGTACGAGCAGAGCGCCTTCCCCCTCCACCCGGGACAGGCCTCCGACCGTGATCGTCTTGTGGGTCACCGTCGGCCTCCCCGGTCCTCGCCCGGTGCCTTCTCGTGGCCGAGCAGTTCCGGGTCGGCGTCCTCGGACGCCTGCCGGAAGGGCTCCTCGCCGGCGTTGAAGGTCCGGTAGACCCGCACCAGCTCGGGCGTGCTCATTCCCAGCTCGCGCAGCTGCCGGTTGAGGGCACGCACGTTGGGGCTCTCCATGGGGCCGAAGCAGCCGTAGCAGCCGCGGTCGAACGCCGGGCACAGCGCCCCGCAGCCGGCCTGGGTGACCGGGCCGAGGCAGGGCGTGCCGTGGGCGACCATGACGCAGGCGTTGCCACGGGCCTTGCACTCGACGCAGACGCTGTTCGGCGGCACGACCGGACGCCGCCCGGCGAGGAAGGCCGAGACGACCTCCAGCAGTTGCCGTTTGTCGATGGGACAGCCGCGCAGCTCGAAGTCCACCGGCACATGGGCCGAGATCGGTGTCGAGCGGTCCAGCGTGGCGATGTAGTCGGGCCGGGCGTACACGACCGACAGGAACTCCCGCACGTCGGCGAAGTCCCGCAGCGCCTGGATCCCCCCGGCCGTGGCGCAGGCCCCGATGGTGACCAGGCGCGTGGACACCCGGCGCACGTGCCGGATCCGCTCCAGGTCGTCCGGAGTGGTGATCGACCCCTCCACCAGCGAGAGGTCGTACGGGCCCGGGCCGGGGGCGCTGGAGGCCTCCAGGAAGTAGGCGATCTCCACCTGGGCGGCCACCGACAGCAGTTCCTCCTCGCAGTCGAGCAGGGTGAGCTGGCACCCGTCGCACGAGGCGAACTTCCACACCGCCAGCCGGGGCCGCGCGCCGCCCGGCCCGCGCGCCGGTGTTCTCCCGGGTGCGCCCATCACAGCTCCTCCACGGCCAGCAGACGCGCCGCGCGCTCATAGCTCAGCACGGGGCCGTCCAGGCAGACGAACAGCGGGCCGAGCTGGCAGTGGCCGCACCAGCCGATTCCGCATTTCATGTTCCGCTCCAGCGACAGCTCCACCCGGCGAGCCGCCACACCGCGCCCCACCAGGTCGTCGGCCGTGGCCCGCATCATCGCCTCCGGGCCGCACACGAAGGCGAACGTGCGCCGCGGTTCGAAGACGATGCGGTCGAGGAGCCGGGTGACCAGGCCGACCGGCCCCTTCCACACGTGATCGGGGTGGTCCACGGTCACCTGGACGTCGACGCCGTTACCGCGCCAGCGCTCCAGCTCCCGCCCGTAGACGAGGGTCGCGGGCGTACGGGTCCCCGCGACCACACTGATGCGCCCGTACCGTGAGCGGTGGCGGACCAACTCCCGCACCAGGGGCCGCAGCGGCGCCAGGCCCAGCCCGCCCGCCGCGACGACCACGTCCATTTCCGCGGCGGCCGGGATGTCCCACCAGGTGCCGTACGGCCCGCGCACCCCGACGACGTCTCCGGGCCGCATGCCGCACAACGCGCCGCTGACCGCGCCGACCGCGCGGATGGTGTGGACATATCCACCGGAGCGGGCCCGGCCGCTGATCGACATCGGGACCTCGCCGACCCCGGGGGCATACAGCATGGTGAACTGGCCGGGCCGATACGGCGGGCATCCGCCGCGTACGGGCACGAGCTGGAGAGTGACCGTGTCCACCCGGTCGGCCCGCCGCGAGCGCACCCGGTAGAGCTCCGGCGTCATCGGACGGACCGGCGTGCACGCACGGCTCAGGCCCGGGCGCGGTTCGTCGCGCTCGGCGCGCGGCTGACGCGCCTCGGCCGTCATGGCAGGTTGGCCAACTCCTCGGTGACGTCGATCCCGACGGGACACCAGGTGATGCACCGGCCACAGCCCACGCAGCCCGAGGTGCCGAACTGGTCGAACCAGGTGGAGAACTTGTGCGTGAGCCACTGCCGGTAACGCCCGGCCCCCGACCCCCGCACCGGCGAGCCGCCGACCTCGCTGAACCCGAGCGTGAAGCACGAGTCCCACCGTTCGATCCGCTCGGCCGCCCCTTCGGTGAGATCGGTGGAGTCCTCCACGGTGGTGCAGAAGCAGGTGGGGCAGACCATGGTGCAGTTGGCGCAGGTGAGGCAGCGGGAGGCGACCTGCTGCCAGCGCGGCGAGTCGTGGGCGCCGGCCACCCGCTCCTTGATCCCTTCGGTGTCCACCTGCCGTCCCATGTGCTCGGCGGCCGTACGGGAGACCTGCTCGGCCGCGTCGAGATCGGCCTCGGCGGCCGGAACGCGGGGGAGGGCCTGGAGGATCTCCGCGCCGCGCGCGCTGCCGGCGTCGGCCACGAACCGGTGCGGGCCGGCGAGCTCGGTCAGCGCGAGGTCGTAGCCGGCGGTCGCCCTCGGTCCGGTGCCCATGGAGACGCAGAAGCACGTCCCTCCAGGCACGGCGCAGTTCACCGCCACCAGAAACAGCGCTTCCCGCCGCTTCCGGTAGTCGGGGTCGGGATGCCTGCCCCCGAGGAACACCCGGTCCTGCACGGCCAGCGCGGCCAGATCGCACGCGCGTATGCCCAGCAGGGCTACCCGCGGCACCTCCGCCTCCGGCTCCTCGACGCTCTCGCCCCTCATGCGGAACAGAGTCCGGCTGGGCGGCTGTGTGTAGCGCTTCGCGGAGTCGGGACTCGCGGCGAAGCCGAACAGCATCTCGTCGTCGCGCTCGCGCAATCGATACCGGCCGGGCGCCTGCTCGTCCCCGTGCCCCCTGGGCAGCTCGCTCTCGGAGGCGATCTCGTCCATCCGGATGACCCTGTCACGAGCCTTCGGCGCCACCACGGTGAAGCCTCGTGCCCGCAACTCGGCGATCAGTGGTTCCAACGATCGAATGACGACGGTTTCCATGGGCGGCCCTCCTTCGCCCCTATGGGCGGCCCTCGGACGCGTCTCCTCCACGCTACGCCGATGTCGCACTCCGTGAGACCACGGTCGCCTACGGAAATTGGCGGACCACGATCACGGGTGCGCACGCGTGATGGAGTACGGCGTGAGCGGTGGCGCCCAGGCCCAGCCAGGCGGACATTCCCGTTTGGGCGCCGATGACGACCAGATCGGTCTCCATCGACGCGTCGATCAAGGCTTTGGCCGGGTGTTCTCGCACGACGCGCTCGGTGAGCGTCACGTCGGGGAAGTTCTCTCGCCGGCCGGCGATGCTCTCCGCGAGCAGGCGTGCCTCCTCGGCCTGGATGCCGTCCACCTCGTAGACGAGCGGCTGCATGTCGCCCGGAGCCGTCGCGACCGGATGCGTCCACGCGTGCACGGCACGCAGGCGTGCATGCCGCAGCGCGGCCTCGTGGAAGGCGAAGTCCAGAACGGGTTCCTGATCGGGATGTCCCGTGACGCCGACCGCGATCTCCCCCCGGTCACCGGCCCCCGGTTGCCTGACGACGGCCACGGGGCAGGGGGCCCGGGCAGTGAGGTAGCGGCTCACCGACCCCAGAAGCAGCTTGGCGAACCCGCCACGGCCTCGGCTTCCCACGACGAGCAGTTGAGCGCCCCTCGCGGCCGCGACGAGCGCCTCCTCGGCCCCGCCGTCGACGATCTCGGCCGACACGGTCAGACGCGGCCTGCCCGCTCTCGCGTGGACCGTCGCTCGATCGATCACGGCTCGCGCCGCCGCCTCGGCCTCGATTGCCCAGCGCGCCGGCTGCGGGACGAGTGGCACGTAGTACGGCCAGCGCAGTGTCACGTACACGATGTGCAGCGGCGCACCGCGGAGCTCGGCCTCCCGAGCGGCCCAGCCGGCGGCCTGAAGCGAGGGCGTCGATCCGTCGACGCCGACGACGATCGGCTCTGCCATCGCGCCACCCCTCACACGTTGCCGGCCGACGAGCGGCAGGCAAGGCTCTCACAGCGGTTGTGCCCGCCTTCGGGCCGTTTGCGCGGGTAATTCCGAGCTGAGCGCCGCCTGAGCTTCCTCAGCTGATCTACGATTTTCGGCGGTTACTCAACCAGCGGCTCGGCTCACCATTCTCCGACGTCATCCGTTTCTGAAGGGAAGTCCTGTGGCATCCATCAAGGACATCGTCTTCGACAGCCCTCATCCGGCTTCGACCGCCAGATTCTGGGCGCAGGCCCTGGACGGCTACGAGATCGCGCCGTACGACGAGGAGGAGCTGGCCCGGCTGCGCTCCATGGGCATCGACGACCCGGAGGACGACCCTACGGTCCTGCTCGTCCACACCGCCGGCAGGCTGCCGCGCATCTTCTTCCAACTCGTGCCGGAGAGCAAGCGGGTCAAGAACCGGGTTCATCTCGACCTGGGCGCCACCGACGCGGTCGCAGAGGTCAAGCGGCTGTGTGCGCTGGGGGCAACGGTTCAGGCCGAGCGTGAGGACTGGATCACGATGCAGGATCCCGACGGCAACGAGTTCTGCCTCACGCGTTCGTGAGCGGAACCACGCCCCGGCCATGAGGAGGACGCGACTGATCCCCAAGAGACTGCGCCGCGGAGCCTACTTGAGGAACGGATAGCGCCGGACCAGCGCGGTGTTCCCCCACCACCTGCCGATCCCGAGAGTGTCCCCCGCGTTGATCAGGGCCAGTCCCACTATGACGAGCGTGTAGAGAAGGCGGTAGTCCATGAACGGGTTGTGCTCGGGCGGCAGCTCGGCGGCCCACATGAGAAGCAACAGCAGCCCGCCCAGGAACGCTGTCAGGCGCAATCCGACCCCCAGGATGAGCGCCACGCCGACACCCAAGAGGCCGATCATGAAAAGCCAGTCGGCCCACGCGTAACCGGCCAAAGGAGAGAACACAGCGCCGAGCGGTTTTCTCGCTGTGCCTTTCAGGTATCCGGTCGTCGGGCTCGCGCCCCTGATCCAGGCCTGGTCTGCGGGGGTGCCGAAGCCCCAGCCGAAGGCCTTGTCCAGGAACGCCCAGAGGAACACCCAGCCGATCGAGATCCGGACGAGCGCCCAGACATAATCGCCGGCACGAGCCGCCGTACCATCCGCGCGGTGCCGAGCGGTGTGAACAGCCGCGGCCCCGCGTCCGTTTCCGGAACCGGCCATCGCAGCTTCCTAGGAGTGTCGCGCAGTCCCTGACGAGGATGTCTGCCTTGTCTGCCCCCGCAGTGGGGCACTGTGATCGGTCAGCTCGGTGTGGCGCACTGCTTGCCGAGCTTGGACACCTCGCCGGAAAAGGCCTTCGCGTGCTTCAGCTCATCTTTCGCGGTATCGCTGAGCACCTTCGCCGCCTCGGTGTCGCCGGCCGCTGAAGCCTGGCGGGCGTAATTGGGGTACATCTGCGTTCCCTCGTGTGTCTCCCCCTTGATCGTCGCGCACAGGTTGGTCGCGGTGTCGCGGACCGCGCCGGCCAGATTCGCGTGCTCGGCGAAGTGCTCGGTGCGCTCGACGGCGGCCGTCCGGTGGAACAGCTTGGCGAGTCTGGGCTGTCCGCTCTCCCGTGCCTTGTCGCCGTACAGCGTGTACTTGGCGTAGGCGAGGGCCTCGCCCTTCATCGCCGTCCGCAGGTTGTCCAGTGTCCGGCGGGAGGAGACCTTGGGCGGGCCGGCCTGGATCTCCACCGGCTTGGCCTGCACGTCGATCGGGATTGTCGCCCGGGACGCCCGGTCGGTGATGGCCTTTTCCGCCTGGAGGAACTTCTCGCGGTGATTGGCCTCGTCTTGGCCGACTTCGGAGAAGAGCTTGGCGGCTTCCCGATCGCCGTCCGCCTTGGCCTGCTCGGCGAACTCCTTGTACATCGTCGTCGCCTCGTAGGACTCGCCGCCGGTGCTGGCGCGAAGGTTGGCCGCGTTGCCGCCGACCAGGCCGATCAGCTTCGCCTGCTCGGTGAAGTGTTCCCGCAGCTCCGTCTGCGCGGTGCGCCGGTACAGCTCCGCGACGTCGGGCAGGTTCTCCCTGTCCGCCTGCTTGGCATAGGCGCGGTACTTCACGTGTGCTAACGCCTCGCCCTGCATCGCGTTCGAGACGTTGGTACGTGTCGACGGGTCTATATCGTCGCCATGGGGAGCGCGGGCCGCCGTGGCGCTGCCGACCCCCGCAGCGAGAAAGGTGACAACGCCGGCAGTCGTGAGACACGCTTTCCAGCAGACGAAACCTCGGCTTCTCATACGCCCCCCTCGGTAGGTGCGATCTCGGCGCGACCACGCCATCAGAGTGCTTTCGCCCAGCCACCATCCTTACGACGGCATGAGCAGCCTCCTGACGGTGCTACCCCAGTGCGCGAGCGGAACCTCCTGAAGCACCCTGGATTAGGCCGTGGTTGGTCCGTGGTTAGGCAAAGGGTCCCTCCAGGCGCCGGCCGACGATCATCCGCGAGAACACGCCGATCACCAGCGCCGCGTACACGGACCCCCGAGGCACATCACTCCACCTGACGCGGAGCGCTTCGAGCAGATGGCGCGCGTTGCAAGGGTTGCGCCGTCAGCGGCCCTCGGTACGGAGGTCCCCCGGTTGCGGGACCTCCTGCCCTAAGCAGTGAGAGCGACACCAACCAGGCTGAATAGCGGCAATGGGAGGTGGTCCCCGTGATCACGGACCGAATAGGCCAATTACAGGAGAGATGGGGCAGCCATGAAGGCGGAGGTCGGTGACCGATTGATCATTGAGAGCCGCCACCTCGACGGGCCTCGCCGCACCGGCATCATCACGGGCCTTCATCACAGCGACGGGTCTCCGCCATATGTGGTCAGGTGGTTGGACGAGAAGCACGAGACTCTCATTTTCCCGGGGCCGGGTGCCCACGTGGAGCACCCTCGGTACGGAGAGCACGGTAGGTGACAGGACGCCTCGATGTGGCCGATGAGATGCGCCCAGTTCAGATCCGACGCGGCCCCGGACAGTCACGGGGAGGCAGGATGACAACCAAGCGCTGGAACATCGGCATCGACATCACCGAGCAGGGCGACGAGACCTACGCCTGCGCCACGCTGACCACGGCCGACGGAGTCAACGTCACGGGCGCCGGTCACGCTCACCGCAGCCCGGACGACCGGTCGGTTCCTGAAGTAGGCGACGAAATCGCCACGGCCAGGGCCCTGGCCAGGCTGAGCCACTGTCTCAACCAGATCGCGGTCAGGAAGATGGCCCCCCAGCAGCACGCGCTCCAGGAAATGGTCGAACTGAACCTGCCGTGGGAACTGCCTGAATGAGACCTCATGCTCCGAATCGACCGCCAACGCTCATCGGCCCCGTCCCCGCCACGCTCCTTCAGGAGGTGGCGGAATCGGCTGCGCCCCCAAGATGCTCCTTGAACCCGTGACCCAGGCCGCGCCGCACGAGGCGGCCTGCCCTGTGGCGGTGGTGCCGGGACCACAGGGTGGTTCTCCAGACACCTGACGTGGGCTGTCGCCGTGGGTGCCGCGGTCGTGATTCAGCCCGGTTCCATCCGGGGACGCCGAAACCGCCGTGGCACGCCGGCCCAGTGGGCGTGGATCGCCGTCATCGCCCGGTTCAGTGTCTGTTCCTGTGGCGCATCGGTGTCGATCTCGGTCGCGTCCCGCCAGGGCGCCATCGTCGGTGTCATCGCCGTCGCGATCGCCTGGTCCGCGTCCGATATCCCGCCGGTGCGGCGTGCGAGACGTTCGGCGGTCACCTGCGGAGGGGCGGTGCAGCACAGCGCCAGGAGATCGGCGCGGGCACGCCGAGCCAGGCCCACCGCGGCGGTGCGGTGCGCGTCGTCCGTCCAGGAGGCGTCGACGACGACCGGCTCGCCGAGACCGAGCAGCCTCTCGGCTCTGGACAACAGCTCGGTGTAGGTCCGTCGGGTGGACTCCGCGCCGTAGATGCCTTCGCCGAAGGGGGCGGGCGCGGGCTGATGTGGCGATATGCCGGCGAGCTCCTTGCGCAGGCGGTCGCTGGCCAGCAGCGTGCAGCCGAGCCGGTCGGCGACGGCGGCGGCCAGGGTCGACTTGCCGGTCGCCGGGAGCCCGCCGACGAGGACCAGAGTGACCGCGCCCGCCTGGAGATGGCCCAGCGTGAGCTCGGCCAGACGCCTGGCCTCCCACGCCGCGTCGGAGTCTCCCTGGCCATGGCGCAGGCAGGCGACCTTGGCGCGGACGAAGGCCCGATAGGCGACGTAGTGATGCCACAGCGAGGGCGGCGAGGGGTCGCCGGAGAACTCGGCGTACCACCGCAGGAACAGCTCTGCCAGGCGAGGCGCGCCCAGTCGCTCCAGGTCCATGGCCAGGAAGGCGGCGTCGTCCAAGCCGTCGACGAAACGGAGCCGGTCGTCGAATTCCAGACAGTCGAGGATCCGAGGCCCGTCGTCCAGGCAGAAGATGTCGTCGGCGAGCAGATCGCCGTGGCCGTCCACGATCCGGCCTTCCGCGACCCGGGCGGCGAAGAGCGGTTCCCGGCCGTCGAGGAAGCGCAGCGTGAGCCGTTCGATCTCGCCGAGGACCCCGGCGTCGATCACCGACTCAGGCAGCGCCCGCACCTCGCGGAAGCTGGCGGTCCAGCGGGATCGCAGCGCCCGCACGCTCCCTTGTTCGTCGATCCGGGAACTGTGCGGGGACCGGGCGTGCATGCCCGCGATCATTCGCGCGACCCGGCACACGGCGTCCTCCACCGCTTCTCCCGCGCGGACCAGCGCCGACAGGCGGCGTTCGTCCGGCATACGCCGCATCACCACGAGGTGCTCCCAGACCCGTCCGTCCGGGCCGGCAACGTCGGCCACTCCTTCGTAGACGTCCGGCGCCAGCCGGCGGTTGAGCTCGACCTCCTTGCGGCACATCGCCCGCCGGGCCTCCAGCGTGGTGAAGTCCAGGAAGCCCAGATCAACGGGCTTCTTCAGCTTGAAAGCGTGATCGCCGAGAAGGATCACCACCCCGGCGTGCGTCTCCTTGACCTGCGCCCATGGCCTCATCGAGGTGCCCCCGTCCCCGGTCGGTGCCAGGAGCCGCCGGACAGCGCCTCCACGTCTGCTTTCTGGAGACATTCCCCGCGCGCCGGCTGCTCCCCTCGGCTGTGGCCCGCCGCTGCCCCGGCCGGTCGCGGATCACGATCACGGGCCGGTGGGAGGTGAAGCACAGCGTGGAACAGCTGCGCCGACTCGTAGCGTCCGGACATGACGTCGCATGTGGCGGGCACGCCCGAGGACAGGAGCGCAGATGGGCGCGCGATCACGCACGCGATGCGATACGCCTTCCGCCGATAGAAGGGAGGGAAGATCATGCCGCGTCAAACCGCCAGGCCTGGTGACCTCGGTCGTCGCATCACCTACCACCGTAAGAAGCTGGGCCTCAGTCGCGAGCAGGTCGCGGAACGTGCGGGGATGGCCACCGGATTCGTGGAATACCTGGAGCAGAGACCGTCGTCGCTCACGCAGGGGGTCCTGCTCCGGCTCGCCGCGGCCTTGGAGACGACGGCGGACGAACTGCTGGGCGGCACCACCGACCGGCCGCCCGGCGGCGGCCCGGCGGCGGCCTATCCCGTGTTGCGCGCACTCGAACCGCGCGAATGCCTGCGTCTGGTCGCCCCGGGCGGTGTCGGCAGAGTGGCTTTCACCGGGTCTACCGGCCCTGTCGTCCTCCCTGTCAACTACACGATCCACCGTGGCAACGTCGTCTTCCGCACCCGCCTGGGGGGTTCAATCGGCGAAGGCGCGTTGGAAAGCGCCACTACCATGATCGGTTTCGAGGTGGATCACATTGACGAGGCCAGGCGAGAGGGCTGGAGCGTGCTGATCCAGGGACCGGCCTGCCCCGTCGCGCCCGACGAGCTGCTCGTACCCGGCCTCGAACCATGGCCCGGAGGCGACCGCGGACTCTACATCCGTATCGTGCCGCGCCACATCACCGGTCGCCGCATTCACGGCTTCTGAACCCGTCCGCCTGTCCAAGGGCGCGGAACGTCCCGCCGGAGAACCAGTGGAGCCGGGCGTCAGAGGACCGCCCGGGAGACCCGTCACTCGTGACGCAACCGTCATCGCCCGCACTCCCGAGACGGTGCGTCACGGGAGGTTCGATCGCTCCGGATCGCTGTCGTTCTCGCGTGTATCTCGTCGCGGACACGCTGGGAGAGCAGGGTAAGGCGTTCGCTGTGGCGGACCTGGGGCGCCCGCGGGTCGCGCAGCGCGAGCGCGGGCGCGGGCGCCGGAAGGCGCGCGAGCTCCGCGGCGCAGCGGTCGCGGGCCGTCGCGATCGCCTCGCTCGGGGCGAGCCGCCTCCCCGCCGCCATCACAGGGGCGAGCAGGGGGCGTCGGCCGAGACGCCCACCTTCGTGCCGACCGCGTAGATGTCGATCGGGGCGCGACCGTGCTCAACACGAGTTTCGCGCCCGGATCCGGCGACCTGATCTCGACGGTCGGAGATCTGAACCGGTTCGCCTCGGTCCTGCTGGCAGGGCGTCTGCTACCACAGCCTGTCCTGCGGCAGATGCTGACGCCGGTTCGCGGTTCCCGCGCGGGCTCGGATATCGACAAATACGGCCTCGGCGTGATCATCACGAAGCTCCCCTGCGGGATCACCGTGTACGGTCACGGCGGGACCCTCGACGGTTATCTCACTGGCGTGACCGCGCAGTCGGGCGGCACCCGCACGCTCGCCTGGGTGATCAATGGCAGTTGGGGAGTAGAGAACCAGATCGCACTGATGGACAAGGCCTACATCGCCGAGTTCTGCGGCCGCCGTCAGCATGCCTCCTCTTCACCGGCCGGTCCACGGCCCCGCTGACGCAGCGGGTCACCTGTCCCCGTGACGCCGGCGCAGCCTCCTACTCGTGAGCCTTGCTTCGAGCAGGGCCTCGCTACTGCTCATGGCCAGGGTGGGTATAAGGGCTGGAACGCGAGTCACCGAATGTGTATCGGGGGCATCGATGAGCGTAACGGATATGGGCAAGAAGGCCCGGGACGTCATGCACGAGGGTGTTCAGTGCATCGGTGAACACGAAACGCTGCGTACCGCCACGCAGATGATGGCCGACCTGGGCGTCGGCGCGCTGCCCATCTGCGGGGACGACGACCGGCTCAAGGGGATGATCACCGACCGCGACATCGTGGTCATGTGCTGCGCGCACGGCATGGACATCGACCGGACGACCGCCGGCGAACTGGCCCGTGGCCTGGTGTGGGTCGACGCCGACGCCAGCGTGGAGGAGGCGCTGTTCGCGATGGAGGAGCACCACATCAAGCGCCTGCCCGTGATCGCGCGTCATCGTCTGGTCGGCATCATCAGCGAGGCGGATCTGGCCAAGGAGCTGTCGGACAGCAAGCTCGCGGAGTTCGTCCACCGGGTCTACGCGCTCGACTGACCGCCGGCGGCCGCCCAGGCGGTCGGCGAGCGGCAGGTCGTGCGGCACAAGGCGCACGAGCTCGCCTGGGCGACCCCTGCCGAGGCCGCCTTCGACATGGAGCAGCTCGATTACGACCGTTACGACGGCCACTGCGGGCTCATCACACCCAGTGGATGACCGGCGTCCCCGGGCGGTGTGGTTGGGTGGATGTGCTGGTGAGGAGGGGAGGACGCATGCGTATTGCCAACGTTTACCGTCCCCTGGTGTTCGGCTGTTCGGTGAGTGCGACGCTGCCCGAGGTGGCGCGCCGGATGACGGAGAAGAACATCGGCGCGCTCGCCGTACTCGAAGCGGACCGGGTCGCGGGAGTGATCACAGAACGGGACCTCGTGACGGCACTTGCCACATCCGACGATCCCGCCGGGCTGAGCGCGGGAATGTGCGCGTCGTCGGACATCAAGACCGCGACCTTGGATGAGGATACGCGCGAGGTGGCCCGCCGCATGCTCGACCACGGCATCCGCCATATCCCGGTGGACCAGGACGGGCGCCTGATCGGCATGGTGTCGATGCGCGACCTTCTCGCGTTGGAGACACTCGCGCCGTAGCAGCCGTACGATCTTCAGGAATCAGGGGCGGGTCCGCGTTCCGGCGAAATGAGCGCGAGCTCCAGTTCGATACACGCCTCCAGTTCCTTCTTTCCGGGCAGACGGCGCAGGCGTACGAGCATGTTCGGAATCTGCTGCCCGAGCTGGTCGAGGGCGACCACCAGAGGAGTGATGTCCCAGCGGGCGTGGCCCGGCTGGGCGCGGAGGTAGCGCGCGAGCCGGTTGTCGAATTCCCGGCGCAGCTTCTCGTCGTCGTGGACGTAGCGGATCACCAGTTCCCGGTCGTCGCCTTCGTCGATCATGAGACCTCCTGCACGTGAACGTGGCCGCCGGGCGACGGTGTGGGACGCCGGCACTCAGGCCGGCGGCCACGACTGCGTTCCGCGGACCGCTGGGGCAGGTTCCCGGCGCTCCTGTGCGCGTTCGGCCGCGGCGACGTTCTCCTTCACGGAGAAGAAGCTGTCCGGCGCGACGGAGATCGAGTCGATGCCCGCCTCGACCAGGAACCGGGCGAAGTCCGGGTCGTCGCTGGGACGCTGTCCGCAGAGCCCGACCTTGCGCCTCTTCGCGTGCGCGGCCGAGATGAGGTGCTCGATGCTGCGGGTGAGGGCGGGATTGCGTTCGTCGAACAGATGCGCCAGCTCGGCGGAGTCCCGGTCGACCCCGAGGGTGAGCTGGGTGAGGTCGTTGCTGCCGATGGAGAACCCGTCGAAGCGATCGGCGAACTCCTCCGCCAGGATGATGTTGGCTGGGATCTCGGCCATGGCGTAGACCTCCAGGCCGCCTCGGCCCCGCCCCAGCTTCTCCTCGGCCATGACCCCCAGGACCCGGTCGGCCTCCTCGACCGTACGGCAGAACGGGATCATCACGATGACGTTGGTGAGACCGATGCGGTCCCGCACCCTGCGGATGGCGCGGCATTCGAGGGCGAAGCCCTCCCGGTATCCCTCCGTGTAGTAGCGGCTGGCCCCGCGCCACCCGAGCATCGGGTTCTCCTCGTGGGGCTCGAACCGCCGCCCGCCGACGAGCCGGGCGTATTCGTTGGTCTTGAAGTCGCTCATTCGTACGATCACGGGGTCGGGCCAGCGGGAGGCGGCGATGCGGGCGATGCCGTGGGCCAGCCGCTCGACGAAGTACTCCGTCAGGTCGTCGTAACCCCGGGTGAGCTCGGTGATCCTCCGAAGGGCGTCCTCCTCGACGCGCCCGGGGTGCACCAGTGCCATGGGGTGGATCTTGACGTGGTTGTTGACGATGAACTCCATCCGCGCCAGGCCGACGCCGTCCGCGGGCAGCCGCCACCACCGGAAGGCCGCGGCGGGGTTGGCCAGGTTGAGCATGACCCTGGTCGCGGTGGCCGGGATGTTCTCCAGGCTGATCTCCTCCTCCTCGTAGTCGCGCAGGCCCTCGTAGACGTGGCCCTCGTCGCCCTCCGCACAGGAGACGGTCACCGTCATGCCGGCACCGAGCAGGGCGGTCGCGTCGCCGGTGCCGATGATCGCGGGGACGCCGAGTTCGCGGCTGACGATGGCGGCGTGAGAAGTGCGGCCGCCGTGGTCGGTGACGATCGCCGCGGCCCTTTTCATGATCGGCTCCCAGTCGGGGTCGGTGATCTTCGTGACGAGCACCGATCCGGTCACGAAGTCGTCGATCTGCGCCGCGCTGGTCAGATTGCACACCGGCCCTGCCGCTATCGCGTCTCCGATGGCCAGCCCCTTCACCAGTGGCTCGGCCATTGGTTCCCCGGCGGCGCGGATGCGGTAGGTGCGCAGCAGCGACGCCTCCCGGCGCCGGTGGACGGTCTCCGGGCGGGCCTGGACGAGGAAGATCTCGCCGGTCCTGCCGTCCTTGGCCCATTCCATGTCCATCGGGGTGCCGTAGTGGTCCTCCACCGCGGCGGCCCACCGGGCCAGCAGCAGGATCTCCTCCTCGTCCAGCGCGTACCGGACCGCCTCTTCCTCGGATGTGTCGAGCTGACGGGTTCCTCCCGCCGCGTCGTAGACGACCTTGCGTTCCTTGCGGCCCCGGGTCTTCGACACGATGGGGCACAGGCCCGGGTCGCCGAGGAGCGGCTTGAACACCACGTACTCGTCGGGATCCACCCTGCCGCCGACCACCGTCTCGCCCAGCCCCCAGGAGGCGTCGATCAGAACCGACCGGGGGAAGCCGGTCTCGGTGTCGATGGAGAACATTACCCCGGCCGCGCCCAGGTCGGAGCGGACCATGCGCTGCACCCCGACCGACAGGGCGACGTCCAGGTGACCGAACCCGCTGTCCTCCCGATAGCTGATCGCCCGGTCGGTGAACAGGGACGCGTAACAGCGGAGACAGGCGCCGAGCAACGCCGCCGCGCCGCTGACGTTGAGGTAACTCTCCAGTTGCCCGGCGAAACTGGCCTCCGGCAGGTCCTCCGCGGTCGCGCTGCTGCGGACCGCGACATCCGGGTCGATGGTCGCCAGGCGATCGGCCAGCTCACCGTATGCCTCCTCGGCGGCTTCGACGACCGCCGCCGGAAGCTCGGCCGCCAGGAGGGCGTCGCGTATCGCACGGCCGACGACCGGCAGGTCGGCGCCTCGGTGCAGGCGGCCGATCTGCTCCGCGATCACCTCGTCGAGCCCGTTCACCTGGATGAACCGGCGATACGCCTCTGCGGTGAGAGCGAAGCCCTCCGGCACGCGAACCCCCGACTGGCCCAGGTTGCGCGTCAGTTCCCCCAAGCCCGCGTTCTTCCCGCCCACCAGGCCGACGTCCGTACGGCCCAGCTCGGCGAACCACCTGACCAACCGCGACATGGCTCACCTCGCCGAGTGTCGACTACGAGAGTCCCTCCCACCCTTCGCCTCGTGCGGCCGGTGAGGTAGGGGACTTCGTCTCCGGCCTGCGGACGAACGTCCCGGCACGCCCCCGACCGGACTCGGTCAGGAGCCGGCGGGACGACTCAGGACGTCGCACGTGGAATCACATCGGTCCGTGGGTACGGAGCCAGGAATCGGAGCGTCCCGTGCTCCAGTGCCTCGAACTTGAGCGGAAGAACCGGACCTGGGAGGCGATGACGGCACGGGCTTGCGGGCGTACGCGCGGCGGAGCCTACGGCACCCGGGAGGCGCCGCGTCGACCCGCCACCGGAGGCCGGGCGCCGTCTGGACCTCCCGCTCGGATCGACCGGGGCAGGTCCGAGAGGAGCTGCGTTGAATCCGTGGTCACTGACTTATGAGGGGTTCGATCCCGGTCACGAGGGACTACGCGAGGCGCTGTGCACGCTGGGCAACGGCCGATTCGCCACGCGAGGTACGGCACCCGAAGCCGAGGCCGACGCCGTCCACTACCCGGGGACGTACGTTGCCGGATGCTACGACCGGCTCACCTCGAACGTCGCCGACCATGAACTGACCAACGAGGACATGGTCAACCTGCCGAACTGGTTGCCGCTGACCTTCGCGACACCTGGCTCCGAGTGGTTCTCACCCAGCGCAGCGGACCTGCTCCGGTACCGGCAGGAACTGGACATGCGCCACGCCGTCCTGCACCGGCTGATCCGTTGCCGCGACCCCGAGGGCCGTATCACGTCGGTGCGGCAGCGCCGCCTGGTCTCCATGGCCGACCCCTACCTGGCCGGCCTGGAGACGATCTTCACGGCCGAGAACTGGTCGGGTCCTCTCCGCGTACGCTCCGGCCTGGACGGGCGCGTGGCCAACAGGGGAGTGGCCCGATACCGCGAACTACGCGGCGACCATCTGACGCGGCACGCGACGGGGACTTGTGCGCCCCTGACATGGCTGCGCGCGCGGACCCGCTCCTCCGGTATCGAGGTCGCCCTGGCCTCCCGGGTCGACACCTCTGCGAGCAGTGGAGGTGAGCCCGAGGTCGAGCGGCACGACGATCACGTCATGGAGACACGCGTCTTGCGGCTGGAACGGGGCCACCCGGTCACGGTCGTCAAGACGGTGGCGCTCACCACATCGCGCGATCTCGCGATCGCCGATGCGACCTCGGCCGCGCTGCGGCGGGCCGAACTCGCGCCGGGGTTCGGCGAACTGCTGCGACAGCATGAGATCGCCTGGCGTGACCTGTGGGAACGGGCCCGGCTCGACGTGACGGGCCCGCGCATCCTGCGGGACATCCGCCTGAACACCTTCCATCTGCTGCAGACCCTGTCACCGCATGCCGCCGACCTCGACATGGGTGTGCCCGCACGTGGCCTGCACGGCGAGGCGTACCGGGGACATGTGTTCTGGGACGAGCTGTTCGTGCTGCCCTGGCTGAGCCTGCGGTTCCCCGAGATCGCCCGCGGGCTGCTTCGCTATCGCCTGCGGCGGCTCCCGGAGGCGCGGGCGGCCGCCCGCGCCGCGGGCCTGCGCGGGGCGATGTTCCCCTGGCAGAGCGGCAGCGACGGCCGCGACGAGACTCCGCGGTTCCACCTCAACCCCCGCTCCGGCCGGTGGACACCGGACCACACCTACCTGCAGCGGCACGTCGGGCTGGCCATCGCCTACAACGCCTGGCAGCACTACGCGATCACCGGCGACATGGAGTTCCTCGCGGGGACGGGTGCCTGCCTTCTTGTCGAGATCGCCCGCCTTTTCGCCTCGCTGGCGCGGCTCAACCCCGTGTCGGGCCGCTACGAGATCCAGGGCGTGATGGGGCCGGACGAGTACCACGACGGCTACCCCGGCGCAGCGTCCCCGGGCCTGGACAACAACGCCTACACCAACATCATGACGGTGTGGCTGCTGCTGCGCGCTCGTCAGGCGCTCGCCCTGATGCCGCAACGCGCGCGGGAGGATCTGCGCCGCCGTCTCGGTCTGACCGATGTGGAGACCGAGCGGTGGGAGGAGATAACCCGGCGGATGCGCGTCGACTTTCACGATGGGGTCATCAGCCAGTTCACCGGGTACGAGCACCTGGCGGAGCTGGACTGGGACCGTTATCGCGGCGTGCGGCGGCTGGACCGGGCGCTGGAGGCCGACAACGACAGTCCCAACCGCTATCGGGCGTCGAAGCAGGCCGACGTGCTCATGCTGTTCTACCTGCTCACGGCCCGGGAGGTGAGGCAGATCCTCGACAGGCTGGGCTATCCGGTGGCACCGGGCCTGACCCGACGCACCATCCGCCACTACCTCTCCCGCACCTGCCACGGTTCGACCCTGAGTGCGGTGGTGCACGCCTGGGTGCTGGCGCGATCCGACCGCATCGGCTCATGGCGATTCTTCACCGAGACGCTGACCGGCGACATCACCGACGTACAGGGAGGGACCACCGCCGAGGGCGTCCACCTGGGCGCCATGGCCGGCACGCTGGACCTGGTCCAGCGCTGTTACCTCGATCTCGAGGCCCGGCCCGAGGGCCTGCACCTGAATCCGGTGCTCCCCGAACAGCTGACCACGCTGTCGCTGTGCCTCCGCTATCGAGGCGCGGAACTCGTCATCGACGCCGATCCCACCCGCGTGCGGATCAGCCGGGCCGACGACGGTCCTACCGCCCTGGATTTCGTGGTGCACGGCCACCACGCCCGGCTTCGGCGCGGCGACAGCCGCACCTTCCCGTTCCCGGAACGGAGGCACGACGGCTGACCAGCTCGGCACGCGGACTCGGCCGGGCGAAGCCGACACGGTGAAGGACTCGATTATCGGGGTGTTCGGGCTACTGGTTGTCCTCGAGGAGTTGTTGCGTGCGGGCGAGGAATGCCTGGCGGACCTCTTCTGGGTGCAGTATCCGGAGTGGCCGGCCGAGGCTGAGCAGGTAGCGGGCCAGGCTGTCGGCGTCCGGCCCGCCGATGTCGATGATCGTGGCGTCATCGCCGTCCGGGTGGTGGACGCCGACCGTCGGTGGCACCAGCCTGCGGGCCTCATCGGCCGGTACGGCCAGGCGGATGGTCACCCGCACCGGGTAGGGCCTCAGCGCGACGCCCGTGCTGACCATCTGCGCCGGATCTGGCGGGTCGGGCAGGGCGGTGGCCTGCCCGGTGGCTGTGGCGTCGATGATGCGATCGGTACGGAAGGTCCGCCAATCCTGCCGCGTCAGGTCGTAGGCGAGGAGATACCAGCGGCGGCCGGTGTAGATGAGCCGGTAGGGGTCCACTCTGCGGGTGGACGTCGTTCCGGCCCCGTCGCGGTAGGTCAACTGGGTGCGTTCGCCTCGCCGGCACGCGGTGGCCAGGTCGAGCAGCAGCGTGGGGGAGATCTGGCTGTCGTCGGGTCGTGCGGTGTGGGTGAACGCGGCGTCCAACTCGCCGAGCCGGTCGGCGATCCTGGCCGGCAGCACCTGGCGCAGTTTCAGCAGCGCCGACAGGGCTGCCTGGTCGCTGCCGGAGACTCCGCTGAAGGCGGCGGTGCGCAGCCCGACGGCGACCGCGAGGGCCTCCTCCTCGTCGAGGATCAGTGGCGGGATGCTGGTTCCTGGCCCGAGGTGGTAGCCGCCCCACGGGCCCATCTCCGATTCGATGCCGTAGCCGAGTTCACGTAGCCGGGCGATGTCCCGGCGAACCGTCCGTTCGGTGATTTCGAGCTGGGCGGAAAGATCAGCGCACGTCCAGGACCGCCGCGTTGACAGCAAAGACAGCAGCCGCAGCAGCCGCGCCGAGGTGTTGACCACGGCCAACAGTTTGCTCGATAACCAGGACCGTTTCTGACCGGGTCACACCGTAATGTCGCCGGCATGACCGAGAACGCCTCGGCCGAAAAGTCCATTACGGCCACGATCACCTGCGCCAAGGTGCGTCAGCGGACGGGCCCGGATGAACGCAACGTAACCGACGAGGAGCAGGACCCATGGAAGCACGCATGAAGAGCGTGGCGAGTCCCGACCTGATCACAGCGATCCAGCATCTGCAGAAGGCGATTCACGCCGGTGGCGTCGACCCGCTCGTGCTCGAACTGGTCCATCTGCGGGCCAGCCAGATCAACGGCTGCAGCCCGTGTGTGTTCGCCGGCGTCCAGTCGGCGAAGAAGCATGGAGAGACCGAGGAGCGGCTGCACAGCGTGGTCGCCTGGCGCGAGGCCCCGTTCTTCACGGAAGAGGAGCGGGCAGCGCTCGCGCTGACCGAGGCCGCCACCCGGATCCAGGACGGCGCGCCGGGCGTGACCGACGAGATCTGGGACGCCGCTGTCACCCACTTCGACGAGAAGCAGATGTCCGCGATCATCCTGAACATCGCACTCACCAACTTCTTCAACCGGATCAACCACACGATCCGGGAGCCGGCCGGCAAGACCTGGTGAAGGCGGGCGGGCGTCATCCGTCCAGGGGGCCCGGTGGCGACGCGGCGAAGGACGTGACCGGCCGGCTCCCCCGCTGATCGATCCAGCGCCACTTCCGGCAGGCCCCCGTCCTGGGCCCCTACCTTCGGGTGACCGCCGACAACCTCAGGGACACATGACGATGAGCGACGAACTACCGGAACTGACCGTTACCGATGCCCAAGCCTGGCGGGAGTGGCTCAGCGGGCACCACGACAGCTCGGCAGGGGTGTGGCTGGTCCTCGCCAAGCAGAACACGACCGGGCCCACCAGCCTGACCTATGACCAGGCGCTCGACGAAGCCCTGTGTCACGGCTGGATCGACGGCCGGCTACGACGGCGGGACGAGACCACCTTCTACCGGCGCTTCACCCCTCGCGGAAGGCAGAGCCCCTGGTCAGCGCGGAACGTTTCCATCGTCACCCGCCTGATCAGCGAGGGCCGGATGCATCCGGCCGGAATGACCGAGGTCGAACGCGCCAAGGCCGACGGCCGCTGGGACACGGCCTACGCGGGACAAGCCGGCATCGAGGTGCCGGCCGACCTGACCACCGCGTTGGCTGCGAATCCGCAGGCACAAGCGATGTTCGACATCCTCACCTCACAAAACCGCTACGCCATTCTCTATCGGATCGCGAACGCCAAACGCGCCGAGACCCGAGCCCGCCGTATCACCCAGTTCGTCGACATGCTCGCCCGCGGGGAGACGTTCCACCCGCAAAAGCGCGCCCTCGGCAGTTGAATGCCGGCCCACTCCTCTCCCCGCCTCGCTCCTCCAAACAGGACTCGCAATGGTGTTTTCACTCCGCCTTGGAGGGAGTGGCCCAAGAGCGGGCGACGCCGCATCTCTTCGACGGCGCGGCCTCATCGCATCAGTCCTTCGGAGTCGCTTCGGCGAAGCCATCACCGCCGCTCGACCGACGCTGCCTCCCTCCTGCGGAACCACCGACCCGAACTCAGCGTCCCCGCATGTCAGGCCGGCCCCATCCCCGTGCGGAACAGATGCGCACAATGCGTCTGGCTATACGAGTTCGCATGGCAAAAATGGGAAGCGGCGAGGCGCAGGAGAGGGCTAGGCTTCCTGGTGTTCCAGGTGCGGAGGCCCCGGCTACTTCTTCAGGTGAAACTATGCCGGCGCCGTCCACCGACCTCTGGAACGCACAACTCGATATGCACCTCCCGGTGCGAAGGCAACGGCTACTTCCTCTACCGAAGGAGCAACGCGGGTTCGAATCCCGCCGCCGACTCGTTCGGCGTCGTCCAGCGGCCTAGGACACTTACGTATTCCGTCGCCGAATTCGATCTCGGGAGGCCACAACTTGATATGCACCTCCCGGTGCGCCGACAGCGGTTACTTCGAGGTTCGATTCCTTGCAGCCCCACCCATGGGGCTGTCGCCCATCTGGTGGGCGTGTCCGCCGTCACCTTGATCTCGGGGGGACCACAACTTCAGAGCGTGCCCGGTGCGCAGGCGAGGCCTACTTCCACTGTTAATGGGGCGGTCACTGGTTCGAGTCCAGTCGGCGGCTTCGGTCGCCGTAGCTCAGTCGGCAGAGCACCACGTGGCTTCACCGACCTGATCTCGGGCACGCTTTCTGGACGCGGGCTCCTCCCATCGCGGAAGGGGCCCGTTTTCATGGCCAGATTCAACCGTGGCACGGCTCGGGCCACGACCGACAGCCCGGTGACCACCGAGGCGCAGCCGACCGGCCGCACGTACGAGGGCGCGCCCGGCTACATCCGCGACGCCAGGTCGGAGCTGTTCCTGCTCGCCGTCTCCAACATGGTCGGCGAGGACACCTTCTATGAGAAGGCGGGCGACCGCGACGAGCGCTTCCGTGCCCTCGTCCACCAGGTGGCCGTCGAGGACGGGGACTGGCTGGCCCGCTTCCTGCCGTGGCTGCGCGGCGAGGCGAACATGCGGTCCGCGCCGGTCGTGGCCGCGCTGGAGGCCGTACGGGCCCGCCTGGCGGCTGGACTGCACGGCGGCAACCGCGAGCTGGTCGCCTCCGTGCTGCAGCGTGCCGACGAGCCGGGCGAGGCACTCGCGTACTGGACGTCGCGGCACGGCCGGGCCATCCCGAAGCCGGTGAAGCGCGGCATCGCCGACGCCGTTCAGCGGCTCTACACGGAGCGGTCCCTCGCGAAGTACGACAGCAACGCCCGCGGCTTCCGCTTCGGCGACGTCATCGATCTCGTCCACCCCACCCCGGCCGGCGACCGGCCGTGGCAGGGCGACCTGTTCGCCCACGCGCTCGACCGGCGTCACGGCCGGGACAAGCCGATCCCGCAGTCGCTCCGCGTGCTGCGCGACCGGGCCGAGTTGCTCTCCATCCCGGTAGGGGAGCGGCGCTCCGTGTTGGCCGACCCGCGCCGCCTGGCTGCCGCGGGCATCACCTGGGAGGCGCTCGCCGGCTGGCTGCAGGGCCCGATGGACGCTCAGGCCTGGGCGGCGGTCATTCCCTCCATGGGGTATATGGCGCTGCTCCGGAACCTGCGCAACTTCGACGAGGCAGGCATCGGCGACGAGCTCGCGGGTCAGATCATCGCCAAGCTGACCAACCCGGAGGAGGTCGCGCGGTCGCGGCAGCTGCCGTTCCGCTTCTACTCGGCGTACCGGACGGCGCCGTCGCTGCGGTGGGGCCACGCGCTGGACACGGCGCTGACCCTGGCCACGCGGAACGTGCCCTCGTTCCGGGGACGGACGCTCGTGCTGGTCGACACGTCGGCGTCGATGTCGTCCGGCGCGGTCTCCGCGCGGTCGACGGTCACGCCGGTCCAGGCCGCCGCGCTGTTCGGCGTCGCCCTGGCGGCGCGCGGTGACCAGGTGGACCTCGTGGGCTTCGCGAACGGCACGTTCCGGCACGAGATCCGGCCGGGAGCGTCGGTGCTGCGCGAGGTCGATCGCTTCTGCGGACGGATCGGCGAGGTGGGCCACGGCACGCAGATAGCCGACGCGCTGCGCAGGTCCTGGAAGGGGCACGACCGGGCGGTGATCCTCTCGGACATGCAGACCATGACGGGCCACTACGCGAACGGGGTCACAACCGCGGTCCCGGCGCATGTGCCGCTGTACGGGTTCAACCTCGTCGGATACAAGGCGGCGGCGATGCCGACCGGCTCGGGCAACCGCCACGAGTTCGGCGGGTTCTCCGACGCGTGCTTCCGGCTGATCCCGCTGCTGGAGGCGGGCCGTCACGCCGGCTGGCCCTTCTGACGACGAGTCCGCCTCGCCTGCCGTACGGCCAGGCGAGGCGGTCGTGAGGAGAGGGCATGACGAGCACCGTCGGCGACCCCAACTCGGCACCCACCCTCGCGACGAGGTGGCACGCCGGACACCTCCCGAGGTCGTCGGCAGGGATCTGCAGGCCGCCCTCGTCACCGAGCCCGTTCCCGACGACGCGGCCATCCACCTTGGCGATCAACTCGCAGCCTCATCCAAGCCGGCTCCAGGACGCCGATGAGGGTGCCGGGGCCGGCCATGCGCTAGACGGCTGGCCGCTGCCGGCCGATTGATTTCTTCACCCGCATTAGTGAGCGGCCACGACGTCTCCGATCTGGATCGAATCATGGCAGGGGATCTGTCGGTTCCGGCTGATATCCATGATCAGCCAGCAGTTCCGATCACTATAGGAGCCCTGTCATGACGTCAGCGGGCAGATGGGACCACACGGACCCGGCCACGAGGGCTGCCTACCAGCGGTTCGACGAGCTCACCGAGCAGGGACTCGGCCCTGGCCCCGACGTCGACTGGCGGGTTTACGGCACCTACGCGCAAATGAAGCTCTGGCTGGGGCCGGAAGGCGGCCACGACTACGACGAGCAGGTGCTGCGTGTGGTCCGGTCGGTGGCCGCGCGCGACATCGACTTCACCTACCGGGAAGCGCACCACCTCATGGAACGGGCGGGGTACTGGGTGCGGCAGGGGCACACCCGCTATGAGGAGCTGTTCCGGATCCCGCTCGCGGCGGCCCGCCGGTTCGACTACCAGCTGCGCCGGGACCTGCTGCGCTGGCTGACGTCGGGACCGCGGTTGAAGGACGCGCGGGCGCTCCTGGCCGAGCAGGTGACCGAGCTGCTCACCGAACCCGCCGAGCGCGGCCCGGCCGGGGTGGTCCGGACCGAGATCGGGGACACCGACCACTTCGCCCGCATGCTGGCGGAGGAGTACGGCGCGCGCCTGGTCGAGGTGCTGCCGTTGTTCCGCCACTGGAACACCGCCCGCTCGACCAAGCCCAGCGCCCGGTGGCTGAGGAACGCCGCGCGGATGCTCACCCCCGGCGCGGTCGCCCTGGTCCGTGAGCTGCTCACGCGGCTGGTGGCCTACCGGGGCGGAGACTGGGTCGTCCGCTACGACGACGAGGAGTGGTGGGACAAGGTCTTCCTCAAGGAGGACACCATCGTCGTGGTGCGCGGCATCCTGTGGACCTGCCAGGTCATCGACGAGCGCTGGGTGACCTCGCTCGTCACCGACGTCGCGATGACCTGCGGCACCGGCAGCAACGGGATGGGCTCCACGTGCCGCTGCGAGCCTGTCACCAACGCCGCCGTCGGCGTTCTGGCCCGCAGGGGCGGCCTCGACGTGATCGTCCCGCTGTCCAGAATCCAGGCGAAGGTGCGCGCGAGGTCCGTACAGAGGAATCTGAGCCTTGCCCTCGACGCGGTGGCCGCCGAGAACGGGCTGACCCGCGAGCAGCTGCTCGACCGGACGGTCCCCACCTTCGGCCTGGACGCCGACGGCGTCCGCGAGGAGAAGATCGGCGACTACCGGGTCAGGTTGTGCGCCGACGTGCCCGCCCTGCGCTACGTGAACGCCGCCGGCAAGACCGTCAAGTCGCTGCCGAAGGATCTACGCGCGGAGCTGTCCGATCTACGGGTCATCTTGAAGGAGCTCAAGCTGGCGCAGGCGGCCGAGCGGTCCCGCTTGGAACAGGCGATCGTCCATGAACGGACGTGGCACTGGCGCGAGGTGACCGACTACTTCCTCGACCATCCCGTCACCGGCCCCTATGCCCGCACGCTGGTCTGGCAGATCGCCGGCGGCCCGGCGGCGCTGCCGGTCAAGACCGCCGACGGCTGGGAACTGGCCGGTCACCGCCCCGCCCCCGACGCCGTGGCAGGCCTGTGGCACCCGATCCACGCGACCGCCGGCGAGGTGTCGGCGTGGCGCGACCATCTTCTCGAGAGTGGTGTACGCCAGCCGTTCAAGCAGGTCTTCCGCGAGCTCTACCTGCTGACCCCCGCCGAGGAGCGGACTGGCACCTTCTCCAACCGATTCGCCGGTCACATTCTGCGCTATGGCCAGGCCCGGACCCTGCTGGGCCAGCGCGGCTGGACCGGCCGGTCGATCGGCAACTGGGACTACGAGAACGGCGGTGACCAGGGCGAGGTGGCGCGCGACCTGGCGGGCTGGCAGGCCCGCTGGGCCATGCACATCGTCTCCGCCCCCGGGCCCGAGACCCCCATGCTGTGCGCCACCGAGGGCATCACCTTCCACCGCGACGGGCAACCGGCGTCGATGGCCGATCTGCCGCCGCTGGTGCTGTCGGAGATCCTCCGCGAGGCCGACCTCGCCGTGGGCGTCGCCTCGGTCGCCCGCGACGACCAGGCGCTGATCGGCCACGAACGCTATTGGCGCTCCCACGGCTTCGGCGAGTTGACGGAGACGGCCAAGACCCGGCGCGAGGTGCTGGCGCGGCTGCTGCCGAAACTGAAGATCGCCTCCCGGGTGGAGCTGACCGACAGATTCCTTCTCGTACGGGGCGACCTGAGGACGTACAAGATTCATCTGGGGTCGACGAACATCCTGATGGAGCCCAACGACGCGTACCTGTGCATCGTCCCGGCGAGTGGGCGCGCGGCCGGATCGGTGTTCCTGCCGTTCGAGGACGACGGGGGGACGCTGTCGGTGATCCTTTCGAAGGCGCACCTCCTGGCCAACGACACGGCGATCACCGACCCGACGATCACCCGGCAACTCGGCTGAACGACCGCTCAGACACCGTCGACAGCCGTTTTCGCCAGGCCGGATCGCGCAGCACGATCTGGATCAGATGCATGGTGAGGTCGTGACTGGAGCTGTCAGCACATGGCACGTTGCCGTGGCCTGTCAGTGGGGGATACGCGGCTCCGCTCACGCGGCCGCGCGCGGTTCGGATAGCTTGCGAGAATTACCCATCTCCCAAGTTACGACGCCGAGTTCGGCGCGCAACGGATAGCTAGTTTCTATTTTTCATTTCCAGAAATTCGAAAATTCGGTACGCTGACCGCCGTGACGACCTCCGTGACCATCACCGCGTGCAAGCACTGCGGCGCGCCCATCGAGCAGCCGATCCGGCGGGGGAGGCCGAGGGAGTACTGCCCGGACGGCGACTGCCAGGCGGCGGCCAAGAGGGAGCGGGAGCTGCGCCGCGCCACACCGGGCCTGGAGGGCGCGCTGGCGCGGGTGGAAGACCTGTACGAGCGCATGGAGAAGGGCCTGTCCGCGGCGATCGAGCCGCTGGCGCAGGTGCTCGCCCAGGAGCTGAGCCCGGCGGGAGTCGAGGCGAAGCTGAGCGCGATCCAGGCCGAGGCGCACACGAGCGTCGCCATCGCCCGCGCCGAGCGCGAACAGGCGCTGGAGCAGGTGCGGCTGGCTCGCGAGGCCGCCGAGGAGGCCCGGCGGGAGGCGGAGGAGGCCCGCCGCCGGACGGAGGAGGCCTACGCCGAGCGGGACACCGCCTTCGCCGACGCGGAAACCGCCCGCGAGCAGGCCCTGGCCGCGCTGCGGGAGGCGGCCAGCACGGAACGGCGGGCCAGGCAGGAGGCCGATCAGGCCGTTCGCCGGGCCGAGGTCGCCGAGACCGCCCGCGAGCAGGCCGTACGCGAACTGGCCGACCGGGTTGACCGGGCCACGGCCGAGGTCCGCGTGGCCCGGGAGCAGGCCGAGCAGGCCGTCAGGGAACGCGACGAGGCGCAGGCCGGCGCCCGGACGGCGCGGGCGGAGGCGGAGCTGGCCCGCCGCGCGCATCGTGAGGCCGAGCAGTCCAGCGCCGCCGCGGTGGCCCGCGCCCAGGCGGCCGAGGCCGAACGCGACCGCGCGGTGGCGCGTGCGGAGGCCGAACGCGACCGGGCCGTGGCCCAGGCCCACGACGAGCGTGACCGGGTGCTGGCCAGGGCCGAGGCGGCGGAGGCGGCCCGGGAGCAGGCCGTCACGGAGGCCGCCCGGCTGCGCGCGGAGGTGGCGCAGGCCGAGGCGCGCGCCGGCGCGGCCGGCGCGGAGGCCGCCCGGGCGGAGCGGGACGCACGGGCCGCCACTGCCGAGCGGGAGCAGACCAAGGCGGAGCTGTCCTTGGAACGGGCCCGGCTGGCCGATCTGCGCGCGCAGCTCGACGTGGCCCGGGCCGAGGCGGCCCAGCTGCGCGAACGCGCGGTCGCCGCCGAGCTGCGGCTGCGCCAGGAGGCTCCCGAGCCCCCGCCCGGGCCGTGACGACGCTCCGTCGTCTTCTCTCGCCGCCCGTTTGGCACTACGCCGTCGCCTTGACGGCCGAGCCCGCCGCGGCCGGCGTCACCGTGACACGGCGGCGCCGGACCGGCAGCCCGAACGTCGGGTTGGCGACGCTCCAGGCGGCGCCCTTGCAGATCAGCTCCTTGTAGACGGCGGCCAGCCGCCCGGTCAGGACCGCCCCCACGGCGCGGTCGTCGGCGGTGACGTACTGGATCAAGCCGTTCCTGCGGCCCAGCGAGATGCACTGGTTGACGTAGCGGATCGGAACGTTCGGAAGCTTCCCGCCGGTCAGACGGGCCGCGATCGCCTCGGCGGCCTGCCAGGCCGCCAGAGTTCCCGAGGCGCACGACATGCGCAGCGGCTTGTTCCCCGGGCCCATCGCCATGGCCGCGTCGCCGACGGCGTACACGTCCGGGTGCGAGACCGAGCGCATGGTCGTGTCGACCACGATCTGGCCGGTGCCGGTGACCTCCAGGGTGGTCGCCCTGACGATCGGGTGGACCGCGAAGCCGGTGGCCCACACGCTGACCGCGGCGGGGATGGCCGTGCCGGCGGCGGTGGTGACGCGGTCGGCTTCGACGCCGGTGACTGCGGTGTTCTCGTGCACGGTGATCCCGAGCGTGCCGATGACCTTCCGCAGGTGCGCGCGCCCCTTCGGCGACAGCCAGTCGCCGAGAACGCCGTCGACGGCGAGCGCGACGTCGAGGTCCGGGCGGGCCTCGGCGATCTCGGTCGCGGCCTCCAGTCCGGTCAGGCCGCCGCCGACGACGACCACGGTCTGCCCGGCATCGAGGCGGGCCAGGCGCTCGCGCAGCCGCAGCGCTCCGGACCGGCCGGCGATCTCATAGGCGTGCTCGGCGGTGCCGGGGACCCCCTGGGAGTTCCAGCCGCTGCCGAGGGCGTAGACGAGCGTGTCATAGGGGAGTTCTTCGACCCCGGCGCCGTTCACGTCGGCGACGGTGACGGTCTTGCGGTCGGCGTCGAGGCCGGTGACCTTCGCGAGCTTCAGCTCGACGCCGGTGCCCGCGAACATCTCGCTGAACGGCCGGGGCTTGAGGTCCTGGCCGGTCGCCAGCTGGTGCATGCGGACGCGTTCGACGAAGTCGGGTTCGGCGTTGACGAGAGTGATGGCGGCGTCCTCGCGGTGGAGCCGCTTGGCCAGGCGCCCGGCGGCGATGGCTCCGGTGTATCCGGCTCCGAGGACGATGATGCGGTGCTGCATGCCCGTGCTCCTGTCTGCGTGATGTGCCACCTGAACCGGGCAGCACGCGGATTCCTGACAGGAAGGCGATGTGACGTGCCTCACACAGTGAACACGGGCTCCCCGTGGTCGGCGGCGGCCCACTGCGCGGTCGCGCGTTCGAGCTTGTCCGGGTTGACCTGGCTGCGCACCCCGGTGATCCCGTCGGCGGTGATTTCCAGGCACATGACGCCGACGACCCGGCCGCCCACGACGGCCACGACGGCGGGCTCGTCGTTGGCGGTCCAGAGGTAGATCTCGGACGTGCCGCCGACCAGTTCGCGCTTGGCCTCGCCGGGTCTGAACAGGCCGCGCAGGAACTTCGCGACCGCGACGGCGCCCGTGAACGCCTTGGCGCGGGCCGGGATCTTCCCGCCGCCGTCGCCGATCGCGACCGCGTCCTCGGTGAGCAGGCCCACGAGCGGCTCGATCCGGCCTGTGGTGGCGGCCGCCAGGAACTCCTCGACGATGCGTCGCGCGGCGGCCTTGTCGGCCGAGGTGCGGGCCTTGCCGTCGGCGACGTGCTTCTTGGCACGGTGGAAGATCTGCTGGCTGGCGGCCTCGGTGATGTCGAGGATCTCGGCGATCTCCCGGTGCGGGTAGTCGAAGGCCTCCCGCAGCACGTACACCGCCCGCTCGTTGGGGGACAGGCGCTCCATGAGGGTGAGGACCGCGTACGAGACCGATTCGCGCTGCTCGGCGGTGTCGGCCGGGCCGAGCATCGGGTCCCCGGCGAGCAGCGGCTCGGGAAGCCACTGGCCCACATAGGTCTCGCGGCGCGCCCGGGCGGAGGTGAGCTGGTTGAGGCACAGGTTGGTGAGGACCTTCGTCAGCCAGGCCTCGGGGACCTCGACCCGTTCGACGTCGGCGGCCTGCCAGCGCAGGAACGTCTCCTGCACGGCGTCCTCGGCCTCGCCGGCGGAGCCGAGGAGGCGGTAGGCGATGGCCTCCAGTCGCGGCCTGGAGGCCTCGAACCGGTCGACGTCGTTCACGGTCAAGGGCATGACCCGATCCTAGGTCGGGCCGCGTCGAAGCGCCGCCGCCGCATCCGCCTCTCGGTTGTCCGTCCGTACGCATCGTGAGCAGCCGGTCGTCTGGTCCCGGCCGTGACCGCTTCGCCGCTGGGCCGCGGCCGAAGACGGCGCTGACACTGACCAGGGGAGATATAGGGGGCGAGCGTAGACTGAAGCGGTTCTGAAACAGAACAAGCGGTAGGAGTTCGTCCTCCGGGGCGCGCGGCTCTCCGCAACCGGTGACGAAGCGCCGGTGAAGAGCGACCGCGGGAGCATCGTGTCGCACAGCCAGATGGGGGATCTCGCTGTGACATGCAATTTCACCGGCCCGCACGACAACCCTCCCGTCTCTGCCGTCAGCGGCCGCGGCCCGGCCGGGGCACCGGGGCAGGCGAGGTGCCTGCGCGCTGAGCGGCCATGGCTCGGCTGCTGAGAGAACGACCCCGTCCGGCACGTGTGCGGGAACACCCGTACGCGCCGTGGTTCGCCGTGGGCTCAGTGTGCATCGGCGCGTTCATGGGGCAGTTGGACGCGAGCATCGTCACGTTGATCTTCCCGGCCCTTCAGCGCGGGTTCCATGCGCCGCTGGCGGCTGTGCAATGGGTGGCGCTGGCCTACCTGCTCACCGTGGTCGCCCTGCTGGCCGGTGCGGGACGCCTGGCCGACGTCGCAGGCCGCAAGCTGGTCTATCTGCACGGGTTCGTCGTCTTCACCGCCGCGTCGGCGGGGTGCGGGTTCGCGCCGTCACTGCCCGTCCTGGTCGCGTGCCGGGTGGTGCAAGCGGCGGGAGCGGCGATGTTGCAGGCCAACAGTGTGGCTTTGGTGGTGACCAGTGTCCCCCGGCGGCGGGCGCGGGCCGCGCTGGGCACGCAGGCGGCCGCCCAGTCGCTGGGGCTGGCCGTCGGCCCGTTGGTGGGCGGGCTGATCGTCGGCCTGGTGGGCTGGCGGTGGGTCTTCTGGATCAACGTGCCCGTCGGGCTGGTGGCCGTCGTCGCCGGCCGCTACCTGCTGCCCCGCACCCGCGAGCGTGCTCACGGCGGGGCCTTCGACGTGGCCGGTCTGGTCCTGCTCGCCTGTGCCGCTTCTGGCCTGCTCCTGGCCGCCTCGGCCGCATCCGGCCTGGGGTGGCCGCCATGGGCGATCGCGGTCCTGCTGGCCGCTGCCGTCATATCCGCTTTCGCGCTGCGGAGCAGGGAACGTCGGGCGGACACTCCGCTGCTCGACCTGGGCATGGTGGGTGACGCCGCCGTGGCGCGGGGTCTGGCCGGCGCGCTGTGTGGCTATCTCGTCCTGTTCGGCCCGCTGGTGCTCATGCCACAGGTGTTGCTCGCCGCCGGATTGAGCGAGCCACATACCGGTCTGGTGCTCAGCGCTCTGCCGGCCGGGTTCGCGGTTGGCGCGCTTTGGGGTGATCACCTGTTGCCGCGCCGGTGGGGCAACAGGCCGCGTTGCCTGACCGGCGCCGTGGCGGCCACCGCGGGGGTCGGGCTGGCGGCGGTGGAGCCTACCTCGCCCGGCCTGCTCGCCGTCTTCCTCGGTGTGCTGGGCGCGGGTCTTGGCGTGTTCGTCCCGGCCAACAACGCCGCAGTCATGGCCGCCGTTCCGGCGCGGATGTCGGCGACCACCGGAGGGCTGATCAACATGGCACGTGGTGTGGGGACCGCGCTGGGCATCGCCGTCGTCACCCTCGCCCTGTACGCGGCGGGAGGAGCCGGCGTGACCGGGGCCCGCCTCGCGCTGGCAGGGCTCGGGGGCGCGGCGCTCGGCGCCGCCCTGACCACAGTCGCGCCGTCCCGGCAGGACCCCGTCCGCAACAGGGAAGGTGATCCTCGATGACCTCGACCACTGGCCCTGCTCAGCACCGTCGCGGTGCTTCTTGTCGCAGTGAGCCTGCTCCTACGATGAGGGCACGGGTTCTCAGGAGCAGCGCTCCGTGACGAGGGGGAGACGCAGGACGACACAGGCGCCGCCGTGGTGTTCGGCGGCGTACAGCCGGCCGCCGTGCTCCCGGGCGATCTCCCTCGCGATGGACAGGCCGAGCCCGGAGCCGCGGGGATCCCGTGCGCGGGCCTCCTCCCGGCGGTAGCCGCGTTCGAAGACGCGTTCGCGGTCCTCCGGCGGGATACCGGGGCCGTCGTCGATGAGTTCGAGGACCGCGTCAGGAGGGTCGGCGGTGACCACGACCTCGATCCTGGTGTGAGCGTGCCGCTCGGCGTTGGCCAGCAGGTTGCCCAGCAGGCGGGCCAGGCGGATCGCCGAGGCGCGTACGCACACGTGCGGGTCGAGGTGGGTGAGCACGGCGGCGCACGGGGCGCGGCGGTCGAGCTCCTCGACGACGAACCCGGCGAGGTCGATCAGACGCTCGTCCTCGTGTGTCTCGCTGTCGAGGCGGGCGAGGTCGAGCAGGTCGGCCACGATGTCGTTGAGCCGTTCCGCGTCGCGCAGCAGCTTGCGCAAGATCCGCTGCAGGTCGATGCCGGGTTCGGACAGCGCGACCTCCAGCTCGGTGAGCAGGCCGGTGATGGGGTTGCGCAGGTCGTGGGAGGCGTCGTAGACCAGCCGCCGCTGCCGTTCGATGGCCGCGCGCAGGGCGGCGGTCGTCTCGCGCTGCTCCCGGTGCGCCCGCCTGAGCTGGTCGTTGAGGGTCTGCAGGTGCAGGGCGAAGGAGTCCTGCTCACTGCCCCCACCGGGGCACCGCAACGCGCGGACGAAGTCGGTCACCTCCTCGCTGCTGAGGAGGATGTATCGGACCTCGCCGTGCGGGCCGAGCACGGGCGCGTTGACCGTGCTCCAGTAGTGCTCCTCGAACACCCCGGGCCTGTCTGCCGACTCGATGTCGTACCTCTGCAGGGGCATGAAGTCGCAGCGTCGGGTGGTCAGCACCTGTTCCAGGGAGGTCCGCAGGATCCGCGCACCCTGCTGCTCGGAGTCCTGGGCCGCCGCGGGATTGGGCGGGAAGACGTCGAACAGGTTGCGGCCCACTATGTCCCGCGCGTCGCGCCCGGACAACGTGAGACAGACGTCGTTCATGGCGACCACGACGAAGTCGGTGGTCAGCAGAATCGACAGGGCCTGCCCGGCCCTGAACACCGCCTCATAGTCGATCTCTGACCTCGTGACCACGGTGCCCGTCCCGCAACCCCGTCTTCCAGCGCCCGCGCTCGCCATGACTCCAGGCCGCCCCGCCCGGCAGCGGCCGCGTCATGTCCCATTCCCGTGAGAACGCTGGTAATCGGCGTACGGCACCGAACGGATGACGTAAAAAGCGATGAACGGGCCCGCCGCCATCACGACGACCGGCCATCCGCGGCCCCTCATCCGGCCGGACGCCGGGCCGTCCACCCGACGGCGACGGCCGCCGCTGCGCAGACCGCGGCCGGCACGACCAGCGCGTACGCCGCGCCGTGGTGTCCCTGATCGGGAACGCCGACGGTCACGAACGCGCCCGTCACGGCCACGCCGATCGTGGCGCCGCACTGCCGGGCCGCGTTGAGCAGCCCACCGGCCACGCCGGCGGCGCCTTCGGGAGCCGAGGTCACGATCAACGTGGCCAGGGCGGGCAGCGCGAACGACACACCGAAGCCGGTGGCCACCAGCCCGGCCAGCAGGAACGGATAGGAGGCGCCCGCCCAGACGGCCGTGCCGAACGCGACACCGCCGGCCGCGAGCAGGCCGAGCCCTGCCAGCACCGGCGGCCGGGCCCCCGACCTGGCGACGATCCTTCCGGTCAGCAGCGGATTGACGGCGAAGGGCAGCGTCATGGGCAGGAGCGCCGCCCCGATCTGCCCCGGCGTCAGGCCCAGCGCCTGCTGGAGGAGCAGCGGCAGCACGAACAGCACCCCGCTCATCGCGAAGTTGACCGCCGCCCCCGCCAGCAGCGCGCCGGGGACGCCGGGTGCCCGCAGCACGGCGGGCGCCAGGACCGGGGCGTGGCCGCGCCGCTCCCGTACGGCGAAGGCGCACACCGCCACGGCCATGGCACCCGCCGACCAGGCGGCATGGACGAAGGAGCGGGCGCCGAGCGCGATCAGCGCGTCGGTCAGCAGCGCCACCGCCGCGCAGGCCAGGATCTGGGCGGCCCAGTCGATGCGCCGGTCGCCGCGCGGGCAGCGTACGGCCGCCCCGGCCGTGAGCGCGAGGGTGACGGCGGCGAGCGGGACGTTGATCACGAAGATCGCCCGCCAGCCCGCCAGGTCGGTCAGCGCCCCTCCGGCCACCGGACCCGCCACGAGCGCGGCGCCGCTGGTCGCCGCCCAGACGGCCACCGCCCTGGCCCGCTCGGCCGGCACCGGGTACAACCGGGCGATCATGGCCATCGACGCGGGGACACAGCCCGCCGCCGCCAGGCCGAGCAGCGCCCGCAGCCCGACGAGCGCCCACAGCGACGGCGCGAGCGCGCTCAGCAGGCTGCCGAGGCCGAAGGCGGCGACGGCCACCCGGAACACACGGTGCGCGCCGTACCTGTCGGCCACCGACCCGGCCGTCAGCAGCGCGGCGCCGAACACGAGGGTGTAGCCGGTCACGGTCCACTGCAGGCCCGTGACGCCCGAGCCGCCGAATGATCGGGCGAGGTCGGGCTCGGCGACCGACAGGACGGTGGTGTCGAGCAGCACCATGAAATAGCCGAGCGCGATCCCGGCCAGTGCGCGGGCTCGGGCGGGTGCCGCCGGGGGAGCGGCGGCGACGGTCGACGTCACGAGGAACTCCAGGAGGTAGACAACCTGGACGTCACTGTGGCGTCGGCCGCCGAACGGCTCCACCGGCCGGGCCGCAGGCCGCGTTCGGAATAACCGAACGCTCCGGGCCTGTTCGGTGCGTCATGGAACTGCGGCAGTTGCGCACCTTCGAGGCGGTTGTGGCACAGCGGACGGTCACCGACGCCGCCGTCGCCCTGGATCTCGCGCCGTCGTCGGTGTCGGAGCAGATCAGGCACCTGGAACGGGACCTCGGAGTCGCACTGTTCGAGCGGGGGCCGCGGGGGATGCGCCCGACCGCCGCGGGGGAGCGCCTGCGCGGCTGGGCGCGCCGCCTGCTGGACCAGGCCGACCAGGCCAGGCGCGACGTCGCGCAGGCCCGCCCGGTGCTGCGGCTCGGCTCCCTGGAGACGATCGCCGCCGTCTACGTGCCCGCGGTCCTGGCCCGGCTGGCCGAGCGCCGTCCCGACCTCGTGGTGGAGGTGCGGTCGGACGGCGTCCGCGACCGTCTCCTGGACGCGGTCGCCGCCGCGGACCTCGACGCGGCGCTGCTGCTCGACGCCGGAAACGATCTGGGCGGGCTCGGCTTCGGCGCGCCGGCCGCGCCGCTGGCCTTCCTCGACCTCGATCCCGTGCCGCTCGCGCTGGTCGCCGCGCCCGGCCATCCGCTGGCCGCCGCGTCCCGGCTGCGCAAGGAGGACCTGTACGGCCGGCGGCTGCTGGTCAACGTGCCCGCCTGCTTGTTCTGGCTGGCGGGGGAGCGCCTGCTGGGCGACCGGGTGGAGCGGGTGCGCGCGGGCGGCGTGCCCGTCATGCGGGCGTGGGCCGAGCGCGGCCTCGGGATCGCGCTGCTGCCGTGGTTCGCGGTGGCCGACAGGGTCGCGGCCGGCGCCCTTGCCCGGCTCGCGTTCGACGTCCCCGGCCTGAACCTGCGCCTGGTGTGGCGGGCCGACCGTGAGACCCTCCCGGGCATGCGCGAGATCCTCTACGCGAGCGCCGTCTCCCAGGCGGTCAGCCTCCCTCCGCCCGCCGGCCACGGCGCTGCGCCGCGGTGAGCCACACCGCCCCTGCGAGGCCGAGCGCGGAGGCGGCGGTGAGCCACCCGAAGGCGGTATGGAAAGCGCCCTCCACGCCGAGGGGAAGCCGGGCGGTGAGTACCACGGCGAAAACGGTCCCGCCGAGCGCGCCGCCCAGCCGTTGCAGGATGTTGACCTGCGTGGTGGCGTCCGCGAGCTGCTCGGGGGCGACCGCCTGATAGGCCGCGATGCCGGCGGGCGTCACGGCGAGCGCGAGGGCCATGCCGCGCAGCAGCAGCAGGCTCTCCACCATGGCCGGGTTCATGTCCGTGCGGAGCAGCGCGAACGGCACGGTGGTGGCCACGGCGGCGAGGCCGCCGTACACGCTGACGATGCCGCCGCCGAACCGGTCCACGAGCCGGCCGCTGACCGGCAGGAGCAGGGCGGTGCCGAGGCCGAGCGGAATCAGCGCCAGCCCGGTCCCGGTCACCCCGGTGTCCCGGCCGAGCTGGAAATACAGCGGGAACAGCAGCGTGGCGCCGAACATCGCTGCCCCGGTCAGCGCGGCGGTCGCCGTGGCGGCGGCGTACGCCGGATTGGCGAACAGCCGCAGGTCGAGCACCGGGTGGGCGGTGCGGCGCGCGTGCCGGGCGAATGCGGCGAGTGCGAGGGCGCCGGCGACGACCGGCCCGAGCGCGCCGCCGAATCCACCGCCGAATCCACCGCCGAATCCACCTGAGGAGACGCCGCGCTCGCCCCAGGCGCTCAGGCCGTAGATCAGGAGCGGGACGCCGGCGGCGACGAGCAGCAGCCCCGGCCAGTCGAGACTCGCCGGGCGCACGGCCGGCCGATCGCGCGGCACGTGACGCACGCCGAGATACAGGGCGAGCGCGCCGAGAGGGAGGTTGACCAGGAACAACCACGGCCAGGGGCCGAGGTGCAGGAGGACGCCGCCGAGGGCCGGGCCGAGCGCGGGTGCGAGCGTGACCGCGATGCCGAGGGTCGCCATCACGCGGCCGAGGCGATGTGCGCCGACCGCCTGGCCGAGCACGGTCTGCCCGGCGGGCAGGAGCAGGCCGGCGGTGAGCCCCTGTGCGACGCGGAACGCGACCAGCCAGCCGATGTCGCCTGCGAGGGCGCACAGCCCGGAGGTGAGGGTGAAGCCGCCGAGCGAGGCGAGCCAGACCGGCCCGGCGCCGTACCGCCGCACGAGCCAGCCGCACGCGGGCAGCGACAGGCCCAGGGCGATCAGGTACCCGTTCGCCACCCACTGGGCGTCGCCCAGGCCGGCGCCGAGATCCGTCGCGATCGTGCCGAGGCCGACGTTGACGACCGAGGTGTCGAGCTGGCTCATGAACGCGCCGAACGCCATCACCAGGGCGAGCCGCCAGACGGGCCAGGAGATGGGCGCGTCGGCGGCCCTGGTGTCACCGGTGGGGGGAGCGGTCATCACGCGGCCGCCGGACGCCGGACGGCCCGCAGCGCGGCGCCCCAGGCGGTGAGCTGGTCGAGCAGGACGTCCAGCTCCCGATCCCGCCCGGGTCCTGGGGTGAAGTCCTCGCCGTCGAAGTCCGCCGCCAGCGACAGCGCCACCTGCGCCCGGACGTCGGCGACCTGCAGCTCGCCCATGACCACGCGCAGGTGCTCGACCGCGCGGGCCCCGCCCGCGTCGATGCCGTAGCTGACGAAACCGGCGGCCTTGTTGTGCCACTCCCGGTACAGGTAGTCGATCGCGTTCTTCAACGGGCCGGGGATCGACCGGTTGTACTCGGGGGTCACGAAGACGTACGCGTCGAAGCGCGCGATCGCGTCCGCCCACGCCTTCGTGTGGGGCCTGTCGTAGCGTCCGTGGGCGGCCGGCCATGGCTCGTCCAGCACCGGCAGGTGGTAGTCGGCGATGTCGACGAGCTCGGCGGCGAGGTGCTCTCGGCGCGCGGCCCGCCCCTGCACCCAGCGGGCGACGGCCTCGCCCCGGCGACCCGGCCGGACGCTTCCCACGATGACGGCGAGAGTGAGTTCGGGCTGCATGACGTCCCCTCCAGAGGTAAAGTAAACCGTGTACGGCAAAAATTAGCGTAACCCCGACGGAGGACATGTGGACGGGTCGGATCGGCCGGAGAGTCCGAGACGTGGAAGACCGGCCAAGGACGAGGCGATCACCCGGGCCGCCCGCGCCGTCTTCGGACGCGACGGGTACGCCCGCACCACCACCGACGCCATCGCCCGCGAGGCGGGCGTCTCGACCCGCACGCTCTACAAGCATTTCGGCAGCAAGGAGCGGCTGTTCTCGGTCGTGCTCGCCGAGAGCGCGACCCGGGTCGCCGACGCCTTCGCCGAGTACGTCGAACGCGGGCTGCGCGAGGCGAGCGGGCCGGAGGAGCGGCTCGTCGCGGTCGGCCGCGCCCTGGTCGCCCATCGCGTCGACTTCCCCGAACACTTCGCGCTCGTGCAGATGATCAACACGGAGGGCCCGCACTTCCCCCGCGAGCTGCTGGAGGAGTGGCAGGAGGCGGGACCGCTGCGCGTACGGGGCGAGGTCGTCCGCCGCCTGGAGGAGCTGGCCTCCGAGGACCTGCTGCGGATCTCCGACCCGCGCCGCGCGGCACTGCACCTCATCGCTCTGGCGACGTTCGAGGCCTCCACCCGGTCAGCGGAGGGACCGCTCACCGGAGAGGAGATCACGGACATGGTGGTCGCGGGCGTACGGGCCTTCCTGGACGGATACCGCAGCGCGGAGGACTGAACGGCGGCCCGGCTCCCGCCGCTCGCCACGGCGGCTCCGGGCGGTGCCCGGCGAGCGCCCCCGCCGCCGTGATCGGGATGCGCCGCAGGTCAGGCCGCGTGCCCGGCACGACGAATTGTCGGTGGCGCGACGTAGGCTTCTCGCGTGAGCAGCAGACCCGCCTCAGAGCAGCACCTGCGCGATCTCGCGCTGCTGCGCCGAGTCCGTGACCGGATCGACAGGGAGTACGCCCAGCCGCTGGACGTCGAGGCGCTCGCCCGCGGGGTGAACATGTCCGCCGGGCATCTCAGCCGTCAGTTCCGGCTCGCCTACGGAGAGTCGCCGTACAGCTATCTGATGACCCGGCGGATCGAGCGCGCGATGGCGCTGCTGCGCCGCGGCGACATGAGCGTCACCGAGGTCTGTTTCGCGGTCGGCTGCTCGTCACTGGGCACCTTCAGCACCCGCTTCACCGAGCTGGTCGGGGTGCCGCCCAGCGCCTACCGGCGCCAGGCGGCGAGCGCGACGGCCGGGATGCCGCCCTGCGTGGCGAAACAGGTGACCAGGCCTGTCAGGAATCGAGAAGCACGAGTCGCCGAGCCGCAGCTAGCGTGACTGCCATGGACGTCACCATTCACTCGGCCTTCCTCCCGCACGACGACCCCGACACGGCCCTGGCCTTCTACCGCGACGTCCTCGGTTTCGAGGTCCGTGGCGACGCCGGATACGGCGGGATGCGCTGGATCACCGTCGGCCCCGTCAACCAGCCGGGCACCTCCATCGTCCTGTACCCGCCGGGCGGCAACCCCGGCGTCACCGACGACGAGCGCCGCACCATCGGCGAGATGATGGCCAAGGGCACCTACGCCATGATCACCCTGTCCGCCGGGGACCTCGACGGCCTCTTCGAACGGCTGGAGGCCCGCGGCGCCGAGATCGTGCAGGAGCCGATGGAGCAGCCGTACGGGGTTCGCGACTGCGCCGTCCGCGATCCCGCCGGCAACCTGATCCGGATCAACGAGCTGCGCTGAGCCGGCCGCGCCCTGCTGACGGACTCTGCCGCCGGGCCCGCGTTCCCCGCACCGGCGCGAGAACCAGACGTACCGCTCGAAGCTGGTTAGATCGAGCCTGGCGACGACGGAGACCGCCGAGGCTGCCCCGCCTGAAGACATGGAGAGCACGATAAGCATGGCCACGAGGACGGACGCGCAGTCCCCTGCGCTGCACGTTGCCGACACCCACGATCTGATTCGCGTCTACGGCGCGCGTGAGAACAACCTCAAGGACGTCAGCATCGAGATCCCGAAGCGCCGGCTCACGGTGTTCACCGGCGTCTCCGGCTCGGGCAAGAGCTCGCTGGTGTTCAGCACGATCGCCGCCGAGTCGCAGCGGCTGATCAACGAGACCTACTCCGCCTTCGTGCAGGGGTTCATGCCGACGCTGTCTCGTCCCGAGGTCGACGTGCTCGACGGGCTGACGACCGCGATCGTCGTCGACCAGGAGCGGATGGGCCCCAACCCCCGCTCCACGGTCGGCACGGTCACCGACGCCAACGCGATGCTGCGCATCCTGTTCAGCCGGCTCGGCCGGCCGCACATCGGCTCGCCCCAGGCGTTCTCCTTCAACGTCGCCTCGATCAGCGGAGCGGGCGCGGTCAAGTTCGAGCGCGGCGGCAAGACCGTGAAGGAGCGGCGCGAGTTCAACGTCACCGGCGGCATGTGCCCGCGCTGCGAAGGACTGGGCCGGACCTCCGACATCGACCTGTCCCAGCTGTACGACGACTCCAAGTCGCTCAACGAGGGCGCGCTCACGATCCCCGGCTACAGCGTCGACGGCTGGTACGGCCGCATCTTCAGCGGCTCCGGGTTCTTCGACCCCGACAAGCCGATCCGCGACTTCACCAAGGCCGAGCTCGACGACCTGCTCTACAAGGAGCCGACCAAGATCAAGGTCGACAACATCAACCTCACCTACGAAGGGCTGATCCCGCGCATCCAGAAGTCGATGCTGTCCAAGGACAAGGAGGCCTTGCAGCCGCACGTCCGGGCGTTCGTGGAGCGGGCGGTGAAGTTCACCACCTGTCCCGAGTGCGGCGGCACCCGGCTCAGCGAGGCCGCGCGGTCGTCCACGATCAGGGGAATCAGCATCGCGGACGCCTGCGCGATGCAGATCAGCGACCTGGCCGCCTGGATCCGCGATCTCGACGAGCCGTCGGTCGCGCCGCTGCTCACCACGTTGCGGCAGCTCCTCGACTCGTTCGTGGAGATCGGGCTGGGCTACCTGTCCCTCGACCGGGCGTCGGGCACGCTGTCCGGCGGCGAGGCGCAGCGCGTCAAGATGATCCGCCACCTCGGCTCCTCGCTCACCGACGTCACCTACGTCTTCGACGAGCCCACGACGGGCCTGCACCCGCATGACATCCAGCGGATGAACGACCTGCTGCTGCGGCTGCGGGACAAGGGCAACACGGTGCTGGTCGTGGAGCACAAGCCGGAGATGATCGCGATCGCCGACCACGTCGTCGACCTCGGCCCCGGCGCCGGCACGGCGGGCGGCACGGTCTGCTTCGAGGGCACCGTCGAGGGGCTGCGGACCAGCGGCACCGTCACCGGCCGCCATTTCGACGACCGGGCGGCCCTGAAGGAGACGGTGCGCAAGCCCACCGGCACGCTGGAGATCCGCGGCGCGACGGCGAACAACCTGCGCGACGTCGACGTCGACATCCCGCTCGGGGTGCTCGTCGTCGTCACCGGAGTCGCCGGGTCGGGCAAGAGCTCGCTCATCCACGGGTCGGTCCCCGCCGGTGCCGGCGTGGTGTCGGTCGACCAGGGCGGCATCCGCGGCTCGCGGCGCAGCAACCCGGCGACGTACACCGGACTGCTCGACCCGATCCGTAAGGCGTTCGCGAAGGCCAACGGGGTGAAGCCGGCGCTGTTCAGCGCCAACTCCGAGGGCGCCTGCCCCGCCTGCAACGGCGCCGGCGTCATCTACACCGACCTGGCGATGATGGCGGGGGTGTCCACCACCTGCGAGGAGTGCGAGGGGAAGCGGTTCCAGGCGGCGGTGCTGGAGCACAAGCTCGGCGGACGCGACATCAGCGAGGTGCTCGCGATGCCGGTGGCCGAGGCCCAGGAGTTCTTCGGCTCCGGCGAGGCGCGCACGCCCGCCGCGCGCGCCATCCTCGACCGCCTCGCCGACGTCGGGCTCGGCTACCTCACCCTCGGCCAGCCGCTCACCACGCTGTCCGGGGGCGAGCGGCAGCGGCTCAAGCTGGCCACCCACATGGCCGACAAGGGCGGTGTCTACGTCCTCGACGAGCCGACCGCCGGCCTCCACCTCGCCGATGTCGAGCAGCTGCTCGGGCTGCTGGACCGGCTGGTCGACTCCGGCAAGTCGGTCATCGTGATCGAGCACCACCAGGCGGTCATGGCACACGCCGACTGGATCATCGATCTGGGTCCCGGCGCCGGTCACGACGGCGGCCGGATCGTCTTCGAAGGCACGCCGGCCGACCTCGTCGCCGCCCGCTCCACCCTCACCGGCGAGCACCTGGCGGCCTACGTCGGCGCCTGACCGTGAGCGCCGACCCGGCCCGCCGACTCCGGCGGCGAGGCCTTCAGCCAATCGAAGCCCGGAAGCTGCCCGGAAACGCAACGCGCAACAAAAGGTTGCGCTGATGAGGTGGGCCGGATACGCTGACGTGCAACCATTAGTTGCACTGATGTCAGGAAAGTCACATGGAGTATGGAAGCATCGAGCGGGAGCTTCATATTGACGCCACCCCCGAGGTGGTCTACCAGGTGATCAGCTCTCCCGAGCACCTACGCGAGTGGTGGCCCGACGATGCCGAGCTCGACCCGGTCCCCGGCGCCACCGGCGCAGTCACCTTCGGCGACCCGGCCTCGCCGGACGCGAAGGTCGAGCCACTCATCGTTCTGGAGGCTGACCCGCCCCGCCGGTTCGCCTTCCGCTGGATATACGACGACGGCAAGCCGGCGGCGCCGGGCAACTCCCTCCTCGTCACCTTCGACCTCGTCCCGTCCGGTGACGGGACGCTGCTGCGCTTTGAGGAGACCGGCTTCCGCGAGCGAGGGTGGGAGGCCGCCGTGTTGAGGGAGGCGTATCTCGACCACGTCCGCGGCTGGGACATCTTCCTCCCTCGCCTCGTCACTTACGCCGACAAGGTGGTCGCGCAGCCGTGAGCACCGCGATCGATGACGACCTCTGGTCCGCAGTCGGCGACCCGACCCGCCGACGGATGCTCGACCTGCTACTCGCCCACGGAGGCGCTACGGCGACCACGCTTAGCGAGCGGCTGCCCGTCACCCGGCAGGCGGTCGCCAAGCACCTCGGTGTGCTGGATCGCGTCGGCCTGGTGCACATGAGGCCGGCGGGGCGCGAGCGCCGCTATGAGCTTGACGAGGCCCAGCTCGCACGTGCAATCGCCCAACTGTCCGCGGTCGGCGCGACCTGGGATGCCCGGCTGCAGCGGATCAAGCGGATCGCCGAGCGGATCCAGAGCAACAAGCCGGGCTGACCTGTACCCACCCTCACAACGCGCCATCACGGACAACGTGGCGGCGCCGTACGACCACGCCCTGAAACGGGCGCGCCACCCGGAAACCAGTAGAAGAGCAACCGATGTGCAGGACGTCCTGCAACGGGTGTGCGCCGGCTGGTCAAGACCGGCGAGACGGCCCGTGCCGAGCGATGAACGGGCCGGCACCTGGCACCCGATCCCGTTACCACTCAATCAATCACACACAGAGGCAAGGTTCCGATCATCATGACGACACGATCACCCGGCAACCCGGGACTGAGCACAGCAGGCTCCTCAAGCACGGCGCGCACCGACCGCGGCTACTCGACGTCGTACACAGTCGAACAGTCACCGGAGGAGGTCTTCGCCGCAATCCTGGAAGTCCGCGCCTGGTGGACGGGTCAGGTCGAGGGGCGCACCGACGAGGTGGGCGCCGAGTTCTCCTACCGGCACCCCCCGCAGCACTACAGCCTCCAGCGCGTGGTCGAACTCGAACCGGGCCGCCGCGTGGTCTGGCATGTGACCGACAGCCACCTGTCCTTCACCTCCGAGCCAGGTGAGTGGACTGGAAGCGAAATCGTGTTCGACATCATCCCCGCTGCCGGCGGCACCGAGCTGCGGTTCACCCACGTCGGCCTGGTGCCGGACGTCGAGTGTTTCGACGCATGCTCCACGGCCTGGCTGCACTACGTCAACGGCAGCCTGCACAGCCTGATCACCACGGGAGCGGGCCTGCCCGACCCGTGGTGAACGGCGGCCGGGGCGGCGCCCCACCGCAGGCAGGCCTGTTCTCCGCGCTACGCACGTCACCGAGCGGGCCGTGAGCTCCCACCTGATAGGGCCTCGCGTCCCGCGCTCGGCGCTCCCTGCCGCGCGGTGCGCGGTCGATCGCCAGGCTGCGCCCGAACATCAGGGCCCTCAGGACGGCGCGAACCGCGTGGTACCGACATAGGGATCGCGGAAACTTGGCGCAGGCCGACCACTTTCCGGCGCTGGCGTTGTCCATCTATCCGAGAAGAACCACAGGAGAGAAGGAGCCACCATGCGAGGGATCCCGCCAGCCAGGGAAACCGATGTCTCGGCCCGTGCCCAGCGCTCGGCCGAGGATCTGCTGGCGCTGGCGCGGAGCGGGGATGGTGAGGCGTTCCGCGGGCTCGTTGAGCCGCACCGACGTGAGCTCCAGGTGCACTGCTACCGGATCCTCGGCTCGGTGCAGGACGCCGAGGACTTGCTGCAGGAGACGTTGCTGGCGGCATGGCGCGGGATCGGCGGCTACGAGGAACGCGCGTCGATTCGGACGTGGCTCTACCGAATCGCGACGAACCGCTGTCTCAACGCACTGCGGGCCGGCGCCCGTCGTCCGCCGGAATATGCGGCCTATCAACCGGAGCTCCCGTTGCCCGAGCCATCGCACCGCCGAGCGGAACCGAGCTGGCTGGAGCCGTACCCCGATGTGCTGCTCGACGAGATCGCCGACCACATGCCTGGACCGGAGGCGCGATACGAGGCCAGGGAGTCGGTGTCGCTGGCGTTCCTGGCAGCGCTGCAGCAATTGCCACCGAGGCAACGAGTCGTATTGGTGCTGCGAGACGTACTGGGATTCCGGGCCGCCGAGGTGGCAAACATTCTCGACACGACCGAAAACGCGGTGACCAGCGCGCTGAAACGAGCACGAGGTGCGCTGGCGCATGAGCTACCGAATCCCGGCTGGGAGACCGCTCCACTGCCGAACTCGCCGCAAGAACGCAGGATCGTGGCTGGTTTCAGCCGCGCGTTCGAGGCCGGAGACGTCGATGCGATCGTGGCCATGCTGACAAACGACGCGTGGCTGACCATGCCGCCGCTGCCGCTGGAATACCAGGGTCGGGAGGCCATCCGGCACTTCCTGGCTACAGTCGCACTGGGCAACGGCTACCGACACGTGCTGATCCCGACGCGGGCAAACGGCCAACCGGCTTTCGGCGTCTACCTACGTGATCCGCGGACGCCGGTCCTGCACGCACACGGAGTGCTCGTACTGACCCTGACCGACAACTGGATCACCGCGCTGACGCGATTCCACGACAACTCACTTCTGACAATATTCGGACTTCCGCGATCGCTACGCGCCTAAGCGGCCGCGTATGGACTGGAAGTCCTACGCAGGTATCCGACGGCACGTCCGGGAAGCGCGCGCAAAGAGTGATTCCCGGAAAGAGACGGCAGAGCTGTGGAATTGCCAACAAGCAGTATCTGTCCACGTATCAAGAAAAGATTCGGGCAGAAGAAGAAACGGTGAATACCGACTACGTGCACATGGCGAACACAGTAACCCCTGTGACGCACCATCATTTTGACGTGGAGGACACCCATGGCCGCTGACGTGGCGGATTTGAAGACTCGCGCCGAAAGGCTCCGCGAGCTGCACAGCGAAGAGATGCTCGTGCTGCCCAATACGTGGGACGCGGCCAGCGCGACGATCGTGGCCGAAGCGGGGTTTCCCGCGGTCGCCACGGCCAGCGCTGCCATCTCGGCGATGCTCGGTTATCCCGACGGTGAGGGTGCGCCGTGGCAGGAGATGTTCGCCGCGGCCGGGCGGGTCGCCCGGGTGGTGTCGGTCCCGGTCACGGTGGATGCCGAGGCGGGGTACGGCATGGAGCCGCGTGAACTGGTGGACCGGTTGCTGGACATCGGGGCGGTCGGTTGCAACTTGGAGGACACCGACCACCGGGCGGGCGGCCTGGTCGAGGCCGGAGCGCACGCCCAATGGCTCGCGGGCGTCCGCTCTGCTGCCGACGATGCCGAAGTCCCGATCGTAATCAACGCCCGAGTCGATACTTTCCTACCCACCAGCGGGATACCTGAGCCGGATCGGGTCACGGAAACGATACGACGGGGCCGGCTCTACCGGGACGCCGGCGCCGACTGCATCTATCCGATCGGCGTGCGCCAGAAGCACGACCTCGCCACCCTCGTGACCGAACTACCAGGCCCAGTCAACGGCAACACCGGTGAATATCTGGACCTGGCTACGCTCAGGGAAATGGGCGTGGCACGAGTGTCCTACGGACCCCGCTTCTACCGCGCGGCCCTGGCCGATCTGAAAACCGCTGTCCAGGAGCTGCTGGCCTGACCTACGCCGACGCCATCACAACTGACGGTGATCGCTTCTCGGCCGATGAATCGTCAACTTCCAGCGCGGGGCGGCTGACCGCATAGTCGGTCCGCCGGTACAGACGAATGCCCTGCGGGTCAGTTCATACGTTTCTTTGATCAATTCTGAGTAGAGGGAAAAGGAAGATCATGACTCTTCCCCGGGTCGCGTCACGCGACGAGTGGCTGGCAGCCCGGCTTGAGCTGCTCGAGCGGGAGAAGGAGGCCATGCGGGTGCAGGACGCGGTCACCGCACAGCGCCGAGAACTGCCGATGGTCAGGGTGGACAAGGAGTACACCTTCGAAGGCCCTGGCGGTGAGGCACGCCTGATCGACCTGTTCGAGGGCCGCCGCCAACTCATCGTCTATCACTTCATGTGGAACAATTCGGCAGCCAGGGCACGTGGAGACCAGGGCTTGGATGAGGGTTGCCCGAGCTGTTCGTTCACCATCGACAGTGTGGGCCGCCTGGATCACCTGCACGCCAGCGACACCACATTTGTGCTCGTTTCCCGCGCACCACTGGCCAAGATCGAGAATTTTCAGGCGCGGATGGGCTGGACAATCCCGTGGTACTCCTCGGCTGGAAGCGACTTCAACTACGACTTCCACGTCACCAACGACGAGTCGGTCGCGCCCGTCGAGTTCAACTACAAGGACAAGGCGAACTTGGAACGCAGCATGAAAACCGCGTTCGTGGTGAACGGTGACGGACAGGCCATCAGCGTCTTCGTTCGCGACGAGGATTCCGTCTTCCACACCTACACGACGTACGGGCGGGGTACCGAATTCATGATGAGCACCTACCAGTTTCTCGACCTTACCCCGATGCGCCGCCCGCGCTACGTCAACCAATGGCCCTACCACGACACGTACGGCAGCGAAGCGGGCCATTCCCACCACTGCTGAACCGGCACGACGGGTGACGTCTCAGGACGGGGGCGTCACCCGTCCGTCTCGAACACGGAGTGATCGAATGATCGAGTCCACACCACTGAGGTGGACACTCATCCTTGTGCTCGCGGGCGCCGGAGTGTGGTTCGTATTCCGCGGCGTGCGCCCCGGCTCCGGTAGCGCCGAAAGGATCTCCCACTTGGCCCACGCTCTCATGGCCGCGATGATGGCCGCCATGATCTGGCCGATGGGATAAGTGAAGAATTGACGATGCGGACGGTACAGCCGCAGGTGAATACGGCAGCGGTGGATCGCTATGAGCCTTTTTCATCCTGAAATCGCACCTCATAGCCAGTGAGCCTTTTTCATCCTGAGTAGCGGTCGTCTTCGACGGCTTGCAGGACGAGGATGGCCTGCACGATCGGGGTGGCGCGGTGAGGGCAGCAGCGG
>NZ_JBITJO010000018.1:0-72354 GCF_044460045.1 Microbispora rosea
ATGTTCTGCGCCACCGGATGATCCAGCAACAACGCCTGCGCCTTACGCTCCTCCGGCGCCAGACCCATCCCCATCCGCACCGCCCGCGTCGTACTACCCGGACGCACTACCCGACCGTCCAGCACCACCCGCCCACTGGCCCGCCGCGCACCGTAGATCGCCTCGACGATCTCACTACGCCCCGAACCCACCAGACCGGCCAGCCCGACGATCTCCCCCGCCCGGATATTGAACGACACCTGCTCAAACCGCCCCGCAAGCGTCAGGTTCTCCACCCGCAACACCTCAGGACGCCCCTCATGAGCACCCCCGTCCGGCCGCGGCGGAAACACATACTCCACATTCCGCCCCGTCATCAACGCCACGATCTGCGACGTCGGCGTGTCCTTGGCCGCCAAACCCACCGCGACCGTCCGCCCGTCCTTCAACACCGTGACCCGATCCCCGATCTCCCGGATCTCCTCCAGACGATGCGAGATATAGATCACCGCCACCCCCTGCGAGGTGAGATCACGGATCACCCGGAACAGATTGGCCACCTCGTCATGCGCCAACGCAGCCGACGGCTCATCCATGATGATCAACCGCGCCGAATGCGACAACGCCCGGGCCATACTCACGATCTGCTTGTGCGCCGGCGACAACCGGCCCACCTCCGTACGCGGCCGGATCTCCCCATGCCCCAACCGCCCCAGCAACCGCGCCGTCGCCCGATCGGCCTCACCCCGCCGCGAAAACCCCCACCTGGCCATCTCATGACCCAGGAAAATGTTCTCCGACACACTCAACCCGTCCACCAGGTCGAGCTCCTGATAAATCGTCGCGATGCCATGACCCATCGCCGCGGTCGGCGGCGCCAGCCGCACCGGCGAACCGTCCAGCAGCACCTCCCCCTCATCCGGCGCATGCGCACCCGACAAAATCTTGATAAGCGTGGACTTCCCGGCGCCGTTCTGCCCGAGCAGACAGTGCACCTCGCCGGCCCTGACCTCAAGGTCCACACCGTCCAGCGCGCGTACGCCGGGGAACTGCTTGACGATCCCCCTCATCTGCAGCAGGGGGTGTTCGTCGGCCATGGGGATCTCCCAAACGATGATCAGTTGGCGGAGTAGACGTGATCGCTGATGAGGCGGGTGGCGCCGATGACACCCGCGGTGTCGCTGAGTTCTGACAGCACGATCGGCAGGTTTCCGGTGGCGAGCGGCAGCGACCTGCGGTAGACGACGCTTCTGATCTCCGCGAGCAGCAGGTGGCCGAGCTTGGCCACGCCACCCGCGATGATCACGAGGCCGGGGTTGAAGAAGCTGACCAGGCTCGCCAGCACCTGACCCACCCGGCGTCCGCCGTCGCGGATCAGCCCGATCGCGCCCGCGTCGCCCTGCGCCGCCGCGGCGGCGACGTCCTCGGCCGTCAGCGTGCCCGCGACCGCGAGCCGTTCGGCCAGGTAGGGCGAGCCGCCCGAGCGTGCCACCACGACGGCCTCGCGCGCCAGCGCGGCGCCGCCGAAGTACGCCTCCAGGCATCCGGAGTTGCCGCAGGAGCAGACCGGCCCGAGGTCGTCCACCCGGATGTGGCCGATGTCGCCGGCGCTGCCGGACACCCCGCGGTAGATCTTCCCGTCCACCACGATGCCGCAGCCGATACCGGTGCCGATCTTGACGAGCAGGAAGTCGCCGACGTGCCGCGCGAGACCGGCGTGCAGCTCCCCGAGGGCCATGATGTTGACGTCGTTGTCGACCACCGCGGGACAGCCCAGCGCCTGCCCGACCGTCTCCCTGACCGGGTAGCGGTCCCAGCCCGGCATGATCGGCGGCACCACCGGAACGCCTTCGGCGAAGCTCACCGGCCCGGGGACGCCGATGCCGGCGCCGCTGAGTTCGGTGAACAGCCCGTCCCTGCTCAGCTTGCCGAGCAGTTCGACGGCCCGGTCGAGCACGAAGGCGGGCCCCTCTTTTATGTCGCAGGGCTCGCTCAGGTGACCGAGCACCTTGAGCTCTCCGTCGGTGACCGCGACGTCGATCGAGGTGGCGCCGATGTCGATCCCGGCGAACCGGATGTTGCGGGCAAGTCGCACGCGTCCCGAGCGCCTGCCCCCGCGTGAGGCGGCCAGTCCGTCGGGCTCGGCGAGTCCCAGCTCGATCAGCCGGTCCAGCTCGACGTTGAGCTTGGAGCGTGACAGGTCCACCACGTCGCCGAGTTCGGCGCGGGAATGCCCGCCGTCCCTCAGCAAACGCAGGAGCGCGGCCTGATGGACGTTCTCCGGCCTGATGGTCGTCCTCTTCACGTACGCCTCCGCGTCCCGGTGATTGGCTGGAAACGTACCCCTTTTCCGCTGATCAGGGAAGAGCTTTTATCGTTTCGATGCAACCTTTCGCTGAAATCAACAAAAGTTAGGAACGGCTGACGGGGTAGGAGTGCAGGAGGACGGTTGGAGGGCGCATGCTGGGGTTGCCTGACGAGGTGCGCGGCTGCCTGTTCGACATGGACGGGGTGCTCACGCGCACGGCCCGGATCCACGCCGCGGCGTGGAAGGAGATGTTCGACGAATACCTGCGCGATCGGGCGGCCGCCACCGACACGCCGTACGTGCCCTTCGACGAGGCCGGCGACTACGAGCGGTACGTCGACGGCAAGAAGCGCCTGGACGGCACACGGGGGTTCCTGCTGGCCAGGGGCATCGACCTGCCCGAGGGCAGGCCGGACGACCCGCCGGGCATGCCCACCGTCAACGGCCTGAGCAACCGCAAGAACGAGCTGGTCCAGGCGATCCTCGACCGGCAGGGCGTGGAGGTCTTCGAGGGCTCGCTGCGCTACCTGCGCGCCGTACGCGACGCGGGACTGCGCCGCGCGGTCGTCTCCAGCAGCGCCAACACCGTGCGCGTGCTCGCCGCGGCCGGGATCGACGACATGTTCGACGCGCGGATCGACGGCGAGGTGGCCAAGGAGCGCGGGCTTGCGGGCAAGCCCGCGCCCGACATGTTCCTCGCCGCCGCCGAGGCGCTCGGGATCGCGCCGGCCGAGGGCGCGGTGTTCGAGGACGCGCTGGCGGGGGTCGCCGCCGGGCGCGCGGGCGGCTTCGCCGTCGTGGTGGGCGTGGACCGCGGGCATCAGGCGCAGGCCCTGCGGGACAACGGCGCCGACGTGGTGGTGACGGACCTCTGCGAACTGCTGGACGAGAAATGATCAAGCATCCCGCCTTCATCGTCGAGCCGTGGTCGGTGCGGGAGTGCCACCTGCACACCGACGTGCTCGCCCAGACCGAGTCGGTGTTCGCACTGTCCAACGGGCACATCGGGCTGCGCGGCAACCTCGACGAGGGCGAGCCGTTCGGTCTGCCGGGCACCTACCTCAACTCCTTCTACGAGCTGCGCCCGCTGCCGTACGCCGAGGCGGGCTACGGCTACCCCGAGTCCGGGCAGACGGTCGTCAACGTCACCAACGGCAAGGTGATCCGGCTGCTCGTGGACGACGAGCCGTTCGACGTCCGCTACGGCACGCTGCACTCACACGAGCGGGTCCTCGACCTGCGGGCGGGGACGCTCATCCGGAAGGCCTGCTGGAGCTCGCCGACCGGGGCGCAGGTGCGCGTCACCTCGACCCGGCTCGTGTCCTTCACCCACCGGGCCGTGGCCGCGGTGCGCTACGAGGTGGAGCCGGTGGACCAGCCGCTCAACGTGGTCGTCCAGTCGGAGCTGGTGGCCAACGAGACCGTGCCGCCGCCGACCGCCGACCCCCGCGCCGCCGCCGCGCTGGAGGCGCCGCTGGTGCTGGAGGAGAACGTCACCGCGCGCAACAACGTGTGCGTCATGGTCCACTCCACCCGGGCCAGCAGGCTGCGGGTCGCCGCGGGGATGCGTCACGAGATCGAGGGCCCGGACGGCACCCGGGTCGAGTGCGACGGCGGCGGCAACGTCAGCCGGGTCACGATCGCCACCCGGCTCGTGCCGGGCGAGCGGCTGCGGCTGGACAAGTTCTTCGCCTACGGCTGGTCGGCCAAACGGTCCAGGCCCGCGATGCACGACCAGGTCGTGGCGGCGCTGGCGGCGGCCCGGCTCACCGGATGGGACGGCCTGTGCGCCGAGCAGCGCGCCTTCCTCGACGACTTCTGGGCGGGCGCGGACGTCGAGGTCGAGGGCGACGCCGAGGTGCAGCAGGCCGTGCGCTTCGGGCTGTTCCACCTGCTCCAGGCGGGCGCGCGGCTGGAGCGGCGGCCCATCCCCGGCAAGGGGCTGACCGGCTCGGGCTACGACGGCCACGCGTTCTGGGACACCGAGAGCTTCGTGCTGACGGTGGCCACCTACACCTACCCCCGGGCCGCCGCCGACGCCCTGACGTGGCGCGCCTCGATCCTGCCCCTCGCCCAGGCGCGGGCCGAGCAGCTCGGGCTGGCCGGGGCGGCCTTCCCCTGGCGCACGATCAACGGCGAGGAGTGCTCGGGATACTGGCCCGCGGGCACGGCGGCCTTCCACGTCAACGCCGACATCGCCGCCGCGGTCACGCGGTACGTCGACGCGACCGAGGACACCGATTTCGAGCGGGACATCGGCCTGCCGCTGCTCGTCTCGACCGCCCGGCTGTGGTGCGCCCTCGGCCACCACGACGCCGAGGGCCTCTACCGCATCGACGGCGTGACCGGCCCGGACGAGTACAGCGCCATCGCGGACAACAACGTCTTCACCAACCTCATGGCCCAGCGGAACCTGCGGGCCGCCGCCGCGACGGCCGTACGCCACCTCGACCGGGCCGAGCGGCTCGGGGTCACGCTGGAGGAGACGGCGATGTGGCGCGACTGCGCCGCCGCCATCTCCCTGCCGTACGACGAGCGGCTGGGGGTCCACGAGCAGAGCGAGGGGTTCACCGGGCACGCCGTGTGGGACTTCGCGGGCACGACGCCCGAGCAGTATCCGCTGCTGCTGCACTTCCCCTACTTCGACCTCTACCGCAAGCAGGTCGTCAAGCAGGCCGACCTCGTGCTGGCCATGCATCTGTGCGGCGAGGCGTTCACGCCCGAGCAGAAGGCGCGCAACTTCGCCTACTACGAGGCGCTGACCGTGCGGGACTCCTCGCTGTCGTCCTGCACTCAGGCCGTGCTCGCCGCCGAGGTGGGGCAGCTCGATCTCGCCTACGCCTATCTGGGCGAGGCCGCGCTGATGGACCTGCGCGACCTGGAGCACAACACCCGCGACGGCGTCCACATGGCCTCGCTCGCCGGGGCGTGGATCGCGCTGGTGGGCGGGTTCGGCGGCATGCGGGCACGCGACGGGCGGCTCCGCTTCGCGCCCCGCCTGCCGTCGGGCATCACCAGGCTCACCTTCCGCGTCCGCTACCGGGGCCGCCTGCTGCGGGTCGACATCACCCAGGACGGCACGACGTACCGGCTTCTGCACGGCCCGCCGCTCACGCTGTCGCACCACGGCGAGGAGCTCACGCTGGGCGCGCAGCCGCAGGCCCGGCGCAACGCGCCGCCGCCCTTCCCTGACCTGCGGGTCAAGCAGCCGCCGGGCCGCGAGCCCGCACCCCGGCGGCCCGGGGACCTGTCCCGCGATCTCATCGGCCCGGCCGAGGAGCCGGCCGAGGAGCTCTGACGGCCCGGCCGGCGCGACGAGGGAGGGTCAGAGCATCGCCTGCAGGGAGGCGCCGGCCTGCTGGCCCAGTGTGGTGGGGAGATAGGGCTGCTCGGCCATGACGGCCTCCCAGTTGTCGCGGATCGCCTCGATGGTGAGGTCGTCGGTCCGCCAGCCCGGCCCCTCGGCCACGAACACCCTGGCGATCCGCCCGGCGCCGACCGAGAACACCTCGCCGGTGGTCTCGCAGCTCTCGTGGGCCAGGTAGGCCACCAGCGGGCTGACCCGCTCGGGGGTGAACCTGCTCTCGAACTCCGCGGGCAGCAGCGTCTCGGTCATCCGCGTCCACGCGACCGGGGCGATCGCGTTGGCCTTGATGTTCGCCCGCGCGCCCTCGATGCCGAGGGTCTTGGTGAGGCCCACCAGGCCCATCTTGGCCGTCGAGTAGTTGGCCTGGCCGAAGTTGCCGAACAGCCCGGCGGGCGAGGAGGTGTTCACGATCCGTCCGTACGCCTGCTCCTTCATATGCGGGAACGCCGCGCGGCTGACCAGGAACGAGCCGCGCACGTGCACGGCGATCACGGCGTCGAACTCCTCGACCGTCATCTTCCCGAACGACCGGTCGCGCAGGATGCCGGCGTTGTTGACGACGACGTCGACGCGGCCGAACGCGTCGAGCGCCGTCCGCACGATCGCCTCCGCGCCCTCCGGGGTGGCGACGTTGTCGGTGCTGGCCACCGCCTCCCCGCCGTTCTTCACGATCAGTTCGGCGACCTCCGCCGCGGGGCCGGAGGACGCGCCGGAGCCGTCGAGGGCGCCGCCGAGGTCGTTGACCACGACCTTCGCCCCGCGCCGGCCGAGCAGCAGCGCGTGCGACCGGCCGAGCCCGTGTCCGGCTCCGGTGACGATCGCGACCTTTCCGTCGAACCTCAGCTCGGACCCCTCAGCAGCCGTCATGGCGCCACCCTTCGATAAAGAGAACAAGGTTCTGGTAGCACTTTAACCTCTGGCGGCGGTGCCGGCCGGTGCCGTGTCGTGGTGCGTCAGACGGCGACGTCGCCGCCGTGACCACCGTCCTGGACGTCGTCGCCGCCGGGTGCGACGGTATGGCCGCGGGCGGCCGTCAGGCGGACGGCGCGTACCAGAGGTCGGGCTCGCCCGGCACGCGGGTGACCATGTCCCGCCGCTCCAGCCACACCAGGTGGGCGAGCGTCTCGTTGTTGGCCGCCCGCCGCATGTACGCGGGGATCTCCTCCCAGCTGCGCGACCAGGTGAGCCGGGTGGCGATGTCCCAGCAGGCGGAGCCGTCGCCCTCCGCCACGACGCGCCGCACCTCCGCCAGCCGCTCCTCGTGGTGCCCGATCACGTAGTCCACGCGCTTCGCCAGCTCCAGGAAGCGGTACTCGTGGGCGGGCAGCACCTCCTCGACGTCGAGCTTGCCCACCGCCCGCAGCGCGTCGAGGTAGTCGGCGAGCGGGTTGGCCGTCGACTGGGGGTGCACGGCGACCATCGACGTGATCCGGGCGAGCACGTGGTCGCCGGAGAACAGCAGCCTGCGCTCCGGCTCCACGAAGCACAGGTGACCGGGCGAGTGGCCGGGGGTCCACATCGCCCGCAGGTTCCAGCCGGGCAGGTCGAGCCGGTCGCCGTCCTCGATGAGCCGGTCGGGCGTCGCCATCGTGACGAACTGGCGCACCATGACCGACGCCCCGGCGAGCTCCTGCGCCGTCATGTCCGGCACCCCGCACCTGACCAGCAGGGACCGCTCCCGCTGCACGAGCGACTCGATCGCCGACTCGTCGTAGCGGTCGTGCACGAGGCGGGCGTCGGCCGGATGCAGCCCGATCCAGGCGCCGGAGGCCTCCCGGATCCGCCCGGCCAGGCCGTAGTGATCCGGATGGATGTGCGTGACCAGCACGGCCTTCACGTCGGTGATCTCGTACCCGGCCGTGGCGAGCCCCGCGACGAGCGCCTCGTACGCCTCCTCGGTGTTCCATCCGGCGTCGATGATCACAACCCCGTCCGGGATCTCCAGGGCGTAGACCAGGACGTAGCGCAGCGGGTTGATCGGGATCGGGACGGGAATCGACCACAGCCCCGGCCGCACTCGCTCGACCTCGGGCAGTCCCCCGCCCAGCCACGCCGCGCGCTGCGCCTCGTTCGCCGCGGTCACGATCACCTTGCTCATCCGGCTCCCGCCCCTTTCGCCGCCCTGCCCGCTTGATTGTGCCGTCTTACCGAATTTGGTTCTACTGGGGGTGCCTCGGAGCGGGACCGGCCGGGAGGCGTACGTACAGAAGCGCGGAGGCGAGGACGACCCCGGCGGTGAGCGCCCAGACGGGGCCCACGCCGGCGACCCCCGCCAGCGGCACGAGGCAGAGCGAGGAGAGCATGCCGCCGAACTGGAGCTGCAGGGAGTCCACCGACATGACGGTGGCCCGGCGCTCTGCGGCGACCCGCTGGTGCAGCAGTTCGGATCTGAGCAGGGAGGCGACCGCGAGCGCGGTGAACAGGAGCACGTAGGCCGCCGCGGTCGCGACGACCCCGGCCGCGCCCCGCAGGACCGTCGATGCGGCCAGCGCGACGACCGCCGCCCCCGTGACGACCGTGGCCGAGGCGGCCGCGCGGACCGAGCCGCGGACGAGCCGGGCGACCGGCGGCGCGAGGGAACTGCCGAGCGCGTTGGCGGCGAAGCCGGCGAAGGTCACGAAGCTGTAGGCCGCGCCGCCCGTCTCGGATCCTCCGGTCAGGGCGGCGAGGCGGCCGGGGGTCAGCAGCTCGATGCTGTTCAACATCACACCGGCCCCGGCGGCCAGCAGCAGCAACCGCCCGAGGGCGCGGTCGGCCAGGCCGAGCCGGATCCCGGCGACGATCGTCACCGGCACGTCGCGAACCACCTCGGCCAGCCGTGCCGCCGCCCGGCCGGGTCCCCTCCCCGTACGGCTCGGCTCGCGCATGAGCACGAGCACGGCCACGAGGAGGACGATCGCGGCCCCCGCCCCCGCCCAGACCGGCGCGGCCAGCGGATCCCGGCGTACGGCCAGCGGGAGCAGGCCGCCGGCGAGCGTGCCGAGCGCCAGGGCGGCCGAGCCCGCGACGTTGCCGGCCGCCAGCCCGGGCTTCAGGTCGGCGGCCGGGCCGTATCGGGCGTGCAGGGTGTCGACGTACCACGCCTGCGCCGGCCCGCTGGACAGCGCACGCGCGGCGCCCTTGAGCACGGACGCGACCAGGAACGGCCACACCGAGTGCGCCAGCGCCATCACGACCAGTCCGGCCACGCTGACGACGGCCGACGCAGCGAGCACCGGGCGTCTCCCGAGGACGTCGGCCAGCCCGCCCGTCGGCAGTTCGAGCACGACGATCGTGACCGAGTAGGCCCCGCTGACCAGGCCTACCTCGGCGATGTCCAACCCCCTGGCGGACATCAGCAGCACCATCGGCGCCAGCATGAGGCCGGTCGGCAGCCAGGTGAGGAACTCGATCGCGGCGTAGCGCCCGTGCTCACGCATGCCCGGCCGCGGCGTCTCGGCGAGCGATCGCTCGGGCTCGCCCACGACCGGCTCACTCATGACCGGCCGCCGGGTCCCGGCGCGGATGGGCCGCCAGCAGGACCGCGACCTGACGCGCGTCCGGGTCGTCCCGATCCCGCTCTGCGGCCTCCAGGAGCATGGCCGACACCCGCTCGTAGAGGGACGCCACCGTCGCCGGCGACAGCCGCACCACCACGTCGGACATCCCCGCGGCCTCGACCCACGCCTCGCTCCACAGGTCGCGCTCGCGCTCGAAGTTCTCCACGTCGGCCGTGAGCTTTTCGAGCTGACGCCGCCGCAGGAACGCCGCGGCCTCGCGGCCCTCGGCGGTCGCGGCCATCTCCACGTCGCTCCAGGAGGTGAAGCGGTGGATCGCCCGCCACCGGCGCTCGCGCCGGTCGCGCCGGTCGGGATCGGCCTCCAGGAAGCCATACCTGGCGAGCTGGCGCAGGTGATAGCTGGTGGCGCCGGAGCTCTCCCCGAGGCGCCCGGCCAGCTCGGTCGCGGTCGCCGGGCCGTTCGCGCGCAGCTCCCCCAGCAGCCGCGCCCGCAGCGGGTGGGCCACCGCCTTCAGAATGCGGGGATCGTCGACGTGGAAGACCTCGTGATCCATACGGCCGACGCTAACCTCGCAAAGATAGTTTTGCAAAAGTCTCTTTGCGGAAATGTAAGTTTCAGCCGCGTCCCCTCGCAATGGCCGGTCAGGCGCGTCTCGCCGCCCCGATCGTTGACGCCCGTGGAAAGCCGAAGGAAGCATGCGAGTCGCCTCCCACCTTGGGAGCGCTCCCACTCTCCCCGAGGACCACTGTGCTCAGACGAATCGGCATCCTCGCCGTGGCGGCACTGGCCACGGCCTGCCTGACCGGCGCACCTCCCGCCACGGCGGACGAGGGCCCGGAACAGGTCCCCAACGGCACGTTCGACACCACCACCGACCCGTGGTGGCACACCGAGAACCTGAACTTCGAGCTGTCCGACGGCCGGCTCTGCTCCGACGTCCCCGCGGGCACGACCAACCCCTGGGACGCGATCATCGGGGTCAACGACATCCCGCTGGTCAAGGACGAGACCTACGCGTTCAGCTTCTTCGCCACCGCGAACCCCGGGAAGGTCGCCAGGGCGTACGTCCAGCTCCCGGTCGACCCCTACACGCAGTACGTGTCGGCCGCCCCCGAGCTGAGCGTCTCCGGCAACACCTACAGCTACACGTTCACCTCGCCGGTCGACCTGCCCAACGCGCAGGTCGTCTTCCAGCTCGGCGGCAGCGCGACGGCGTGGCGGTTCTGCATGGACAACGTCTCGCTCAAGGGCGGGGCGCCGCCTGAGGTCTACACGCCCGACACCGGCCCCCGGGTCCGCGTGAACCAGGTGGCCTACCTGCCCAAGGGCCCCAAGAACGCCACCGTGGTCACCGACGCCACCGAGGCGCTGCCCTGGCAGCTCAAGAACTCCGCCGGGACCGTGGTCGCGCACGGCACGACCACCCCGCGCGGCGTCGACGCCAGCTCCGCCCAGAACGTCCACTCGATCGACTTCGGCGCGTACACGAAGGCCGGGACCGGCTACACGCTGACCGCCGACGGCGAGACGAGCCGGCCGTTCGACATCAAGCCCGACGCGTACGCCGGCCTCAAGCTCGACGCGCTGAAGTTCTACTACACCCAGCGCAGCGGGATCGCGATCGACGACGCCCTGCGTCCCGGCTACGGCCGGCCCGCCGGCCACGCGGGCGTCGCCCCCAACCAGGGCGACACGAACGTGCCCTGCCAGCCGGGCGTCTGCGACTACTCCCTCGACGTGTCCGGCGGCTGGTACGACGCGGGCGACCACGGCAAGTACGTCGTCAACGGCGGCATCTCGGTCGCCCAGCTCATGAGCGAGTTCGAGCGCACCAAGAACGCCGCGACCGCCAAGCCGATCGGGAGCCTGAACATCCCCGAGAGCGGCGACGACGTCCCCGACGTGCTCGACGAGGCCCGCTGGGAGCAGGAGTTCCTGCTGAAGATGCAGCGCTCCGACGGCATGGTCCACCACAAGATCCACGACGAGAACTGGACCGGCCTGCCGCTGCTGCCGCACCTCGACTCGCAGAAGCGTGAGCTGCACCCGGTCTCCACGGCCGCCACGCTCAACCTCGCCGCGACGGCCGCCCAGTCGGCCCGGATCTTCGCGCCGTACGACGCCGCGTTCGCCGCGAAGAACCTCGCGGCGGCGAAGAAGGCGTGGACGGCGGCCAAGGCGCACCCGGACCTGCTGGCCTCCCCCTCCGACGGCGTCGGCGGCGGCACCTACGACGACGCCAACGTCAGCGACGAGTTCTACTGGGCCGCGGCCGAGCTCTACATCACGACGGGCGACAAGGAGTACAAGGACTTCGTCCTCGCCTCGCCGCACCACACGGCCGACATCTGGAAGACGGGCGCCATGGACTGGGGCAACGTCGCGGCGCTCGGCCGCCTCGACCTGGCGACCGTGCCCAACGCCCTGCCCGGACGCGACGAGGTGCGCGCCTCGGTGGTGGCCGGCGCGGACAAGTACCTCGCCGCGCTGAAGGCCCACCCGTACGGCCTGCCGTACGCCACGACGTCCTACGACTGGGGATCGAACAGCATCGTCGTCAACAACCTGGTGGTCATCGCCACGGCCTACGACCTCACCGGCGACGTGAAGTACCGCGACGGCGTGCTGGAGGGCATCGACTACATCTTCGGCCGCAACGCGCTCAACCAGTCGTACGTGACCGGTTACGGCGAGGTGGCGTCGAAGAACCAGCACACCAGGTGGTACGCCCACTCGCTGGACACCTCGCTGCCGAACCCGCCGCGCGGCACGCTCGCGGGCGGCCCCAACTCCGCCATCCAGGACCCGGTGGCCCAGGCGAAGCTCAAGGGCTGCGTGGCGCAGTTCTGCTACATCGACGACATCGGCTCCTGGGCGACCAACGAGCTGACGATCAACTGGAACTCGCCGCTGTCGTGGATCTCGGCGTTCGTCGCCGACCAGGGCGACGGCGCGGTCAAGGCGCCGGGCGGGTGCAAGGTTACCTACACCACGCACGGCTCGTGGCCGACGGGCTTCACCACCCAGATCACGCTCAAGAACACCGGCACGAAGGCGATCGACGGCTGGTCGCTGAAGTGGTCGTTCCTGGGCGGCCAGAAGATCGACATCGGCTGGAACGCCAAGTTCTCCCAGCAGGCGGCCACCGTGACCGCCGGGAACGAGTCGTACAACAAGACCATCCGGCCGGGCCAGTCGATCACCTTCGGCTTCAACGGCCAGGGCGCGCCGGGGGCCAACCCCGCGCCCGACCTGTTCACGCTGAACGGCGCCGCCTGCGCCTGACCCGATCCGCACCGGATCGGTAAGACTCCGGCCGCCGTCCCGGCAGGGGCGGCGGCCGGTTCCATTCACCCCCTGCGTCGTCGGGGGCGTTCCTCCTTGACCAAGGCGGCGAAACGGAAGGCGACCTCACCCCAGGCGGCCCGCGAGAGCGGGTCGTCGGTCACGGCGGCGGCGTACAGCTCGTCGACGTCGAGACCCCGCCTGCGGGTGTGCTCGACGTCCCACTTCCGGATGCGTTCCGGCCCGACCTCGGGGTGGAACTGCACGCCCCAGGCGCGGTCGCCCAGCCGGAACGCCTGGTAGGGGCAGCGTTCGGTCTCGGCGAGCCACACCGCGCCCGGCGGCAGGGCCGTGACGGCGTCGATGTGGTTCTCGATCGCCGGGACGGCCGCGGGCAGCCCGCCGAAGACCACGTCGTCCGCCGCCTCGGCCCTCATGGTGATGGACGTGCTGCCGTGCTCGGGCGCCCCGGCGTCGCCCTGGACCTTCCCGCCGCCGACCGAGGCCAGCATCTGGCCGCCCAGGCAGATGCCGAAGAACGGCGCCGACCGGGCGAGGGCCTGCTCGACGAGCGCGCGGGTGGCCGGCAGCCAGGGCGCCCTGTCGTCGTCGTCCGGCAGGTAACCGCCGCCGAGCACGAGCAGGCCGTCGTGCTCCAGTCGCGGTGGGAGGGCGGAACCGTCGAAGGCGGTGACCACGTCGACGGCGACCCCGGCGGCGTCCAGCCATTCCCCGAACCGCCCGGGACCTCCGTTCGCTCCGTTCTGTACGGCGAGCACACGTGGCGTGTCCGGCATGAGCCCGGACTCTACCGCCCTCGCCCCCGGACGCCGGGCGGCGGCCGCTCCCCCGCCCCCTGACGGGGGTCACAGGTCCGTCGTCCAGGGCACGTCCACCCAGGCCAGGGATGGCGCCACCCGGGCCGGCCTCGACGCGGCGGCGACGCTCGCCCTGCGGGCGTGGCCGTAGGCTGTCGGGCGTGATCGACGACATCTGGGTGGACGACGCCGTCACGGCGCTGCGTCCGGACTTCGCCGTCCTGGTGGTCTGCGCGTACGGCCTGCGCAACGGGCCCTCCGACGACCGTTCGCGGGCCTGGCTCGCCGACGCGGCGGCCGACGCCGTGCCGCTCGACGACGAGAGGATCGAGGCCTGGCGGGCGGCCTACCGCGCCTTCGGCGCCAAGCCCCAGCGCACCCGGCCTTCGGTCGACGCGCTGGTCCGCCGGATGCCGCTCCCCGAGATCAACCTGGTGGTGGACGCCTACAACAGCGTGTCCGTACGGCACGGCCTCCCGATCGGCGGCGAGGACCTGCGCCGCTACCAGGGCGCCGCCCGGCTGGTGCGGGCCGCGGGAGACGAGCCCTCGGAGGAGGCGCTGGGCGACCCCGAGATCGGCGAGGTGGTGTGGCGCGACGACGCGGGCGTCACCTGCCGGCGGTGGAACTGGCGGCAGTGCGTCAGGACGAGGATCACCGAGGAGACGGTGGACGCCCTCTTCCTGCTGGAACGCCTCGAACCGCTCTCTCTCGACGCGCTGCGCGCCGCGGGCGACGACCTTGCCGGTATGCTGTCCGATATAGCTCCCAATATCCGGATCGAGTCGCGGCTCATCGGCTGACCAGTCGTTGTGACCAGAGGGTAAGGGACACCTCACCACCCAGACGGGCTATCCGCGCGTGACCTGTTTTATCGATCCTGGGAGGATGGGCCGGGACCTGCGACCCGCCGGGGCGCACGTCGGTGTGTGAGGCGAGTAGCCTTGGACAGGTTCACCAAACATCAACGCCGATCTGCGGAAGAGGGCGATTTCCGCCGTGTCGTCTGAGTCGTCGCGGTCAAACCCACTGGCAAGCTTTGGGCAAAATGAGTGGCTTGTCGATGAGTTGTACCAAAAGTATCTCGAAGATCCCGAGTCTGTTGACCAGGCCTGGTGGCACTTCTTCGCTGACTACAACGGGACGGCCAAGCCCGCTCCGTCCAAGTCCGCGGTCGGCGCGAACGGCGCGACCGCGACGGCCGCGCCAGAGGCTCCCGCTCCGGTGAGCCCGGCCCCGCAGACGGCGCCACCGCAGCCGAAGCCGCAGGCGAAGCCCGAGGCCAAGGCGCCCGCCAAGCAGCAGACCCCGGCCGGCGCGGTCGAGGAGAAGCTGCGCGGCGCCGCCGCGCGCACCGCCGCCAACATGGAGGCCTCGCTGGTCGTTCCCACGGCCACGAGCGTCCGCGCGGTCCCCGCGAAGCTGTTGATCGACAACCGCATCGTCATCAACAACCATCTGTCCCGCGGACGCGGCGGCAAGATCTCCTTCACCCACGTCATCGGCTACGCGATCGTCCGGGCGCTGAAGTCCATGCCCGAGATGAACCACTCGTACGCCGAGGTGGACGGCAAGCCGGTCCTCGTCAAGCCCGAGCACGTCGGGCTCGGCCTCGCGATCGACGTGCAGAAGAGCGACGGCTCCCGCCAGCTCCTGGTGCCGTCGATCAAGCAGGCCGAGAGCATGGACTTCCGCCAGTTCTGGGTGGCGTACGAGGAGATCGTGCGCAAGGCCCGCGCGGGCAAGCTCGGCGTGGAGGACTTCCAGGGCACGACGATCTCCCTGACGAACCCCGGCACGATCGGCACGGTCCACTCGGTGCCGCGGCTGATGCCCGGCCAGGGCACGATCATCGGCGTCGGCGCGATGGAGTACCCCGCGGAATACCAGGGCGCCTCGGCGGAGACGCTGTCCCGCCTTGCCATCAGCAAGGTGATGACGCTCACCTCCACCTACGACCACCGGATCATCCAGGGCGCCCAGTCGGGCGACTTCCTGCGCCGCATCCACCAGCTCCTGCTCGGCGCCGACGGCTTCTACGACGAGATCTTCGAGTCGCTGCGCATCCCCTACGAGCCGGTGCGCTGGGTGCAGGACATCTCGGCCACCCACGACGACGACGTCGCCAAGTCCGCGCGCGTGCTGGAGCTCATCCACGCCTACCGGGTCCGCGGCCACCTCATGGCCGACACCGACCCGCTGGAGTACCGCCAGCGCAAGCACCCGGACCTCGACATCCAGTCGCACGGCCTGACGCTGTGGGACCTGGAGCGCGAGTTCCCCACGGGCGGCTTCGGCGGCAAGCCGCTGATGAAGCTGCGCGACATCCTCGGCGTGCTGCGCGACTCGTACTGCCGCACGATCGGCATCGAGTACATGCACATCCAGAACCCCGAGGAGCGGGCCTGGATCCAGGCGCGGGTGGAGCGGCCGCACTCCAAGCCCAGCCGCGAGGAGCAGCTGAACATCCTCCGCAGGCTCAACACCGCCGAGGCGTTCGAGACCTTCCTGCAGACCAAGTACGTCGGCCAGAAGCGGTTCTCGCTGGAGGGCGGCGAGTCGCTGATCCCGCTGCTCGACTCGGTGATCAGCGACGCGGCGGCCGAGCGCCTCGACGAGGTCGTCATCGGCATGGCCCACCGCGGCCGGCTCAACGTGCTCGCCAACATCGTGGGCAAGTCGTACGCCCAGATCTTCGGCGAGTTCGAGGGCAACATCGACCCCCGCAGCTCGCACGGCTCCGGCGACGTGAAGTACCACCTCGGCGCGAGCGGCGACTTCACGACCGTCGACGGCAACAAGATCAGCACGTCGGTGGTGGCGAACCCCTCGCACCTCGAGGCCGTCGACCCCGTCCTGGAGGGCGTGGTCCGGGCCAAGCAGGACCTGCTTGAGCGCGGCGAGGAGGGCTTCACCGTCCTGCCTGTGCTCGTCCACGGCGACGCGGCGTTCGCCGGTCAGGGCGTGGTCGCCGAGACCCTGCACCTGTCCCAGCTGCGCGGCTACCGCACCGGCGGCACCGTCCACATCGTGGTGAACAACCAGGTCGGCTTCACCACCTCCCCCGCGTCCTCGCGGTCGAGCGTGTACGCCACCGACGTCGCGCGCATGATCCAGGCGCCGATCTTCCACGTGAACGGCGACGACCCCGAGGCGGTCGTGCGGGTCGGCCGGCTCGCCTACGAGTACCGCCAGACGTTCCGCAAGGACGTCGTCATCGACATGGTCTGCTACCGGCGGCGCGGTCACAACGAGGGCGACAACCCGGCGTTCACGCAGCCGCTGATGTACGACCTCATCGACGCCAAGCGCTCGACCCGCAAGCTGTACACCGAGGCCCTCATCGGCCGCGGGGACATCACGGTCGAGGAGGCCGAGCAGGCGCTGCGCGACTACCAGGAGCAGCTTGAGCGGGCCTTCACCGAGACCCGTGAGGCCGTCAAGCAGCCGCCGGCGCCCGGCGCGGTCCGGGTTCCGGAGCCCGACGAGCTGATCCCGTGGTCGCACGAGGACACCAAGACGGCGATCTCGGAGGAGGTCGTCAAGCGGGTCATCGACACCCAGCTCAACCTGCCCGAGGGCTTCACCGTCCACCCGCGTCTCGCCCCGGTGATCCAGCGCCGCGGCGCGATGGTCTCCGAGGACGCGATCGACTGGGCGACCGGTGAGCTGCTCGCGTTCGGCTCGCTGCTCATCGACGACCACCCGGTCCGCCTGGTCGGTCAGGACTCCCGGCGCGGCACCTTCGGCCAGCGGCACGCCGTGCTGGTCGACCGCGTCACGGGCGATGAGCACACCCCGCTCAAGACGTTCAACCAGGGCACCACGAAGTTCTACGTGTACGACTCGCTGCTCAGCGAGTTCGCAGCCATGGGCTTCGAGTACGGCTACAGCGTGGTCCGCCCGGACGCCCTGGTCGCCTGGGAGGCGCAGTTCGGCGACTTCGCCGACGGCGCCCAGTCGATCATCGACGAGTTCATCTCGTCGGGCGAGCAGAAGTGGGGTCAGCGCTCCTCGGTCGTGCTGCTGCTGCCGCACGGTTACGAGGGCCAGGGCCCGGACCACTCCTCCGCCCGCATCGAGCGCTACCTGCAGATGTGCGCGCAGGACAACATGACGGTGGCGCAGCCGAGCACCCCGGCGAACTACTTCCACCTGCTGCGCTGGCAGGTGCTGTCGGAGCGGCGCAAGCCCCTCATCGTGTTCACGCCCAAGTCGCTGCTGCGGCTCAAGGCGGCGGCCTCGGCCACCTCGGAGTTCACCTCCGGCGCCTTCCGCCCGGTCATCGGCGACTCGACGGTGGACCCGTCGGCGGTCCGCAAGGTCGTGGTCTGCTCGGGCAGGATCTACTACGACCTGCTCGCGCGGCGCGAGAAGGAGGGCAGGAAGGACGTGGCGCTGGTGCGCCTGGAGCGCATCTACCCGTTCCCGGAGAACCCGCTCAAGGCCGAGCTGGCCCGCTACGGCGCGGACGCGGAGCTGCTCTGGGCGCAGGACGAGCCCGTCAACATGGGCCCGTGGCCCTACCTGAGCCTGAAGATGGTGGAGAAGCCCGACCTGCTCGGGGGCCGCACCTTCCGCCGGGTCTCGCGTACGCCGAACTCCTCGCCGGCCGTCGGTTCGCACTCCAAGCACGACGAGGAGCTGCGCGGCATCCTGGACGAGATCTTCGGCTGAGCGAGGATTCCGTACCACTGAGGAGGTCCCCCACGCCCGTGGGGGGCCTCTCTCCATGATCAGGTCATTCACTGGAGCGAGGTATGTACTTCACCGACAGGGGGATCGAGGAGCTCGTCGAGCGCCGCGGCGAGGAGGAGGTCAGCGTGGGCTGGCTCGCGGAGCGGCTGCGTGAGTTCGTGGACCTCAACCCCGAGTTCGAGGTGCCCGTCGAGCGGCTGGCCACCTGGCTCGCGCGCCTGGACGAAGACGACGACTGACGACCACGACCCACGAAGACGACCCACGAAGTCGACTGACGGGGACGGCTGACGGGGACGGGCGCACGACGAGACCCAGGGTCCGGGGGCGGACGCGGAAAACGCGATACATCTTGACTTTGCACAAACGCGATATATCTTGTTTGTGGATGGTTCGTCCGCGCGGATGCCGACCCGCGCGGGCGCAGGACTTCGCGTGGAAGGGCCTGAGTGATGCCCCAATGGACGATCGACTCCCCCGGACGGCTCACGTTCGGAGCGGTCACCGCGCTCAACGTGCGCATCGTGGCCGGCCGGCTGGCCGTGCTGGCCAGTGACGGCCCGCCGACCCTCGAAGTGACGGAGGTGGACGGCGCGCCGCTGGTGGTGACCCATGACGACGACGGCCGCCTGACCGTCGCGTACAAGGACCTGACGTGGGACGGGATCCTCGGGTGGTTACGCCCGGGCCCGCGCAGGACCACGCTGACGCTGACCGTGCCGAGGACGTGCCCCGTCCAGGCCGGGGTCGTCTCCGCCTCCGCCGTCGTGGCGGGCATGGAGGCGACCACCGGCGTGAAGGGCGTGTCGGGGGAGATCGTCCTCGACGGCGTCAGCGGCGAGGTGCAGGCCGAGACGGTCTCGGGCTCGGTGGAGAGCCGGAGCCTGGCCGGCGACCTGTCCTTCTCCAGCGTCTCCGGCGACCTCACCGTGGCCGCGGGCCGGCCGCGGCGGCTGCGCGCCAACACCGTGTCGGGCCGCGTCACCGCCGACCTCGAACTGGAGCCCACCGGTCACGTCACCGTGAACAGCATGTCGGGCGCGATCGTCGTACGGCTCCCGCACGACGTGGACACCGACGTGTCCGTCCACTCGACCTCAGGCAGGATCGAGTCGGCCTTCCCCGAGTTGCGCGTCGCCTCGGCCCCGGGAGCCCGTTCGCTCAGCGGCCGGCTGGGCGGCGGCATGGCGTCCCTCTCGGCGATCACGGTGTCCGGCGCCGTCACCCTGCTCAGCGGCCAGCCCGCCGGCAGGAGAGAAGAGGAGAGAGCGTGAGCGAGCGAACAAGGCGACACCGTGGCGGGCGACGGCCGCTCCGAGCCGAAGGCGGGGAGACGGCATGAGCCCCGTGTTCGGGCACGGCAGGCTGCGGCTCTACCTGCTGAAGCTGCTGGAGGAGAGCCCGCGGCACGGCTACGAGATCATCCGGCTCCTGCAGGACCGCTTCCTCGGCGTCTACTCCCCCTCCCCCGGCACGATCTACCCCAGGCTGGCCCGACTGGAGGACGAGGGCCTGGTCACCCACGAGGTCGTGGACGGCAAGAAGGTCTTCACCCTCACCGACAAGGGGCGGGCCGAGCTCAACGACCGGATGGACGAGCTGGCCGACCTGGAGCAGGAGATCACCGCCTCGGTGCAGGACATCGCGCGCGAGGTGAAGGAGGACGTGCGGCAGACCGTGCGATCCCTCCGCGAGGAGCTCACCCAGATGGCCAGGGACATCGGCCACGACAACCGCGACCCGCGGCGCGAGCAGAAAGACGAGTGGCGGCGGCAGCGCGACCACGCCAGGGAGGAGTGGCGCAGGCAGAAGGAGGAGTGGCGCCGCCACAAGCGCCAGTGGCAGGAGGAGAGCGAGCGCTGGCAGCACGAGTGGCGCCGGATCTGGGAGGAGTCCTGGGGGGCCGGCGGCGGCCGGCAGGGCGGGCACGACGCCGCGCTCAGCCGGATGCTGGCCGACTTCGTCGCCGACGTCCACCGGTCCTCCGGCGCGGGCGTGTCCGAAGGAGCCCTTGCCGAGTGCCGGGCCGCCCTCGACGAGGCCGCCGAGCGCATCCGCCAGGCGCTGCGTTCCTGACCTGGGTCGTCAGCCGGACCGCCGACGACCGAGCCGGACCGCCGGACGACCGGGCGTTCCGGCTCCGCCTCACGGCGCTCCGCCGCGCCGGGTCCGGTGGCCCGCCGCGGCGGACGGACGTGGGCCGCCGCGGCGGACGGACGTGGGCCGCACGACGCCTTCCGCGCCCCGGCCCCTCGTCAGAGTGTGAAGACCACCTTGCCGAAGACCTCGCCGCGGTGCATGGCCGCGAAGCCCTCCTCCGCCTCGGCCAGAGGCAGCACCCGGTCGATCATCGGCCGGACACCCGTCTGCTCCAGGAACACCGCGAGCCGCGCGAGCTGCGCACGCGTCCCCATCGTGGATCCGATGATCGACTTCTGCAGGAAGTAGACCTGCGCGAGCTGTGTCGCGGCGACCATGCCGCTCGTCGCGCCGCAGGTGACGATCCGGCCGCCCGGGCGCAGGGAGCTGAGCGAGTGCTTCCAGGTGGCCTCGCCGACCGTCTCCATGACGGCGTCCACCCGCTCGGGCAGCCGTGCGCCCGTCTCGAAGACCCGGTCGGCGCCGAGCGCGAGGGCCCGTTCCCGCTTGTCCTGCGAGCGGCTCGTCGCCCAGACGCGGAAGCCGCCGGCCCGGCCGAGCGCGATCAGCGCGGTCGCCACGCCGCCGCCGGCGCCCTGGACCAGGATGGTGGAGCCCGGCTCGAGCCCGGCCTTGTCGAAGATCATGCGGTAGGCCGTCAGCCAGGCCGTGGGCAGGCAGGCGGCCTCCTCGAAGGAGATCGCCGCGGGCTTGGGCACCAGGTTGCGGCGGGGCACCGCGACCTTCTCCGCGAACGTCCCGTCGTACTTCTCCGACAGCAGCGAACGCGCCGGGTCGAGCGTCTCGTCCCCGTCGACCGGCGTGCCGATGACGGAGTGGACGATGACCTCGTTGCCGTCCTCGTCCACCCCCGCCGCGTCGCAGCCGAGCACGATCGGCAGCCGCTCCTGGCTGATCCCCACGCCCTTGAGGGTCCACAGGTCGTGGTGATTGAGCGCGGCGGCCCGGACCGTTACGGTCGTCCATCCCTCCGGTACGACCGGCTCGGGGTGGTCCCCGAACGTCAGGCCCTTGATCGGGTCGTCCGGATCGAACTGTGTGGCGGTGACGGCGAACATGCCAGAACATTACTCCGGCCGTCGCGCCCGGCCCGGACATCCCCCGCACGGCTCGCCGCCGCGCGCCTTTTGATACCGGAGACCATCACTGGGACCAGAGCGCCGGAAATCAAACAAGACCGGTCAAGAATGGCGCGTCAACCCGCCGGCGCCGCCACGCGACGCCGTACGGCCAAGGCGCCATGACCTGGCACGATCAATCCCATAACCGCTCGCTATGGATAACAGATAGGGCAAAGTGCCGATTGTTCTCGTTATAGCCGCGGCAATTAGCAAGATCCGGTCATTAATCTCGGAGCGTTTTCCTGCGGAATGGGACGCACCCTCACCGTCCCAGGGAAAGGAGCTCCATGATCCCCCGAGCACGGCGTCTGGCCGTTCCCCTCACCGGCGCGCTCCTCGCGACCGCCGTGGCCGGCGCCATCCCGACGGCCTCCTGGGCCGCCACCGGCGCGGCCACGGCCATCGCGGCGGCACAGGCCGCCCCCGGCGACGTGACCGTCGAGGCCGCGCCCCAGACGCCCGACAAGGCCGCCGCCTTCTGGTCACCCCAGCGGTTGCGGGCGGCCACGGACTACACCGAGGAACTCGGCACCTCCGTCAAGGGCTTCGGCAGGGCCGGCGCCGCCATCCCGGACGGCAAGGCGGGCACGGTCCCGCCGATCGGCGCGGGCACAGGCGGAGCCGGCGGTTCCGGCACGATCAGCAAGCAGGTCAACCTGCCCCGCACGGTCGGCCGGGTGTTCTTCACCCTGCCGGGCAGGAACTCCCTGGACCCCAAGAGCTGGAAGTACTGCTCCGGCACCTCCGTGCAGGGCCGCTACCGCAACGTCGTCGCGACGGCCGGGCACTGCGTCTACGACCCGGTGACCAGCCGGTTCTACGACAACTGGGTGTTCGTCCCGTCGTACTGGGACGGAGATCAGGCTCGGGAGGGAAAGGCGCCCTACGGCATCTATCCGGCGAAGTGGTTCCAGGTGCACGACGACTTCGTGGCCAGGGACGACTACGACTACGACTACGCGTTCGTGAACGTGTCGTCGGGCTTCACGCTCACGCCCAGGAAGGACAGGGGCGTCACCCGGTACGCACGCACCCCGGCCGGCCGCCTCGGCGACAACGTGGGCGGCCAGGGCTTCACCTGGAACCGCAGCCCCAAGGTCACGGTCTTCGCGTTCGGCTATCCCGCCGGGCCGCACCCCGACGGCGACCGCCCCTTCACGGGACGGACGATGAAGTGGTGCTACGGCCGGTCGGCTCCGATGCCTGCCGTACCGAAGCACGACATCCAGGAGCACCTCGGGATCGCGTGCGGCATGACCTCCGGCGCCGGCGGCGGCCCCTGGCTGATGGGCTACAAGAGCGCGACCCGCATGGGCTACCTGAACGGCATCAGCAGCGTGGCGTGGGACAGCGACGGCAACAACAGGTACGACAAGATTTCCTCGCCGTACTTCAACGGCGAGACCTACGACGTCTACAAGGTGGCCGACAACCGGTGGACACCGTGACCGCGGACGTCTGACCGCACGGCCATTAGGTCAGGCAGGGGGCCCGGCGGGACTTCGCCGGGCCCCCTCGTGTCACGGCTCCCCTGCGCACCTTTACGTTCCCTGTACGCCGCGTGCGGTCGACTGGCATCGTCAGAAGTCGAACAGCGCCCCGGCGGCCGATTTCAGCTCACAGTCGTTGCCGAAGGTGCGCCCGAACTGGAAGTACTTCCCGTCCCATATGCCGCTGGCGGTGACCGTGACAGGTGCGTAGATCATCGTGCAGGGCTCGGCCGCGTTCACCCGCAGAGCGCTCGGGTCGACGCCCGCCCTGTTCAGCCACGCGCACGCCTTCTCCGCCGAAGGGTGCGAGCCGCCCACCGGAGAGCAGTTCAGGAACGCCGACCGCGCCGGCGGCTCCGCCTTCTCGCCGTTCGCGACGGTCAGGATCACCGCCCGCACCCGGGAGGCGACCGACGGCTGCGACGCCCGCAGGGCGACCTCGGGCGGCGGTGGAGCCGGCAGGGTGTCGGCCCGCGCCGGGGCCGACGTCGCCCCGTCGCCGGACACGCCCGGCTGGGCCCACGCTGAGGCAGAGGGGCCGGCGGCCAGCGCCGCACCGGCCAGTAGGACAAGCAGCGGTTTCATGCGATCCCCCCGTTTCCGCTGGTGACCAGCGTTCTCACGGGAGGCCTCCGGGGCAAGCGTCCACTCCGGACCTCACCGGAAACATGGCGTACCACAGATCACATCGGTTCCGCTCGATTCATAACGAGCTGGACAAGAAGGTGTGCCACAACCGTATGGATCTGGAAAAATCACCCCTTACTGACCATATCTCCGCCCCGAGAGGCTCACGGTGACCAGGAAGCTCACACTCGCCGCGGCCGGCGTCGTCGCCGCCGCGAGTGCGGTCGCCGTGATGTGGAGTCAGGAACCGGCCGTTCCCGCGACCGCCGTGGCCCACGCGGCCACGACGCCGGTCTCCGCGGTGACCGGCGTCAACAACAACACCGGCGTCAACAAGAACGGGGTCAGCGCCTTCCCCCTCGCTTCCAGCCAGGCGGACGAGCAGCGGGTGGCGGCCTACTGGAGCCCCGAGCGGCTCAAGCAGGCGAGCAGCTACGTGCCGAGCACGAAACCGTCCCCCTCGACCAGGAGCACGACCTCCGCGGTGGAGGTGGGCCCCGGAGACGCGAAGACCCGCACGGGGGCTCCGCGGGCCGCGACGCCCCCGCCCGCGGCCACCCCGCCGATGGTGGGCAAGGTGTTCTTCAAGGTCGGCGACAAGGAGTACTGGTGCTCCGCCTCCGCGGTGCACTCCGCCCACCGCAACCTCGTCGCCACCGCGGGGCACTGCGCGTACGCGCTGTCGCAGGACAAGCCGGTGCAGAACTGGGTCTTCGTCCCCGGCTACCACGACGGCGTCGCCCCTTCCGGCATCTTCGTCGGCCACACGCTCTACATGCAGGAGGACTTCGCCGGCCAGGGCGACTTCGACCGCGACTACGCCTTCGTGACCGTGCACCGGGGCTTCTCCTGGCAGCCGTACGTGGAGAGCGGCAGGCTCAAGTACCGCTCCGTCGACGTGGGCCGGCTGGAGGACAAGGTCGGCGCCTTCCGTTTCGCCTCCGGCAAGCCGCTCGGACGAGCGACGTACGTCTTCGGCTACCCGGCGGGCGCCAATCCCGACGGCAGCCGCCCGTACTCGGGACAGGCGGTGAAGTCCTGCGACGGCACCACCGAGAAGAAGTTCGTCAGCGCGCCGACCTGGCAGCTCGAGCACGGGGTGCGGCTGCCGGGCTGCCCGTTCACCGCCGGCGCCAGCGGCGGCCCGTGGGTGACCGGCTACAACGCCGCCACGCGGACCGGCTACCTCAGCGGCATCACCAGCCTGACCTGGAACCTCAGCGGCGGCGGACGCCTCGACGCCGTCTCCACGCCCTACTTCAACCAGCTGACCAAGCGGGTGTACGCCCAGGCGAGCAAGCAGGGCACGGGCTGACCTTCTTCACACCCGGCGAACCCCTATGTGTGATTTGCATCACACGTCAACGCTCTTCTCGACTGCGCCGCGTGCTCGATTTGACACGGACGGCGTCCGAGGGGACCTGCGCTGATCGCCCCGCACGCCTCAGCTCCTGACAAGCGCTGTCGAGGATCACGGAAAAGTCACGTGAGCGATGTGCCGGAAAACGCGTAAAACACGGATAAAGGCGAGAGGTACTGTCTTTACTAGCCCTTTACTGACGGGTGGGACGCATGTGGCGTGCCACGACAGCACCTGGAGATTCATGAACACGCGAGTCAAGCGCCTTATCCTCCCCATCGGGGGCGTGGCCGTCGCCGGCCTCGTCGGGGCCACGATGGCGGCGCCGGCTCAGGCCGCCGGTGACACGGCTCACGACACCCTGGCCGGCAGCGGCCTCGCCGCGAAGAACGTCATCGCCTACTGGCTCAACCAGAAGGCCTCCAACCTGGTCCACGCCACCCCGTACGGGTACGAGAGCCAGGTCAGCGCCAAGCACATCTCCACCGGCGGGCCGTCCGCCGACAGCAAGCCCGGAACCGTCTCCGCCACCGGCGGCGGGAAGTCCGCCGGCAGCCTGAAGAACGTGAACCTGCCGCGCACCACCGGCAAGGTCTTCTTCCGCGGCGGCGACGGCAGGCCGCACTGGTGCAGCGCGACCTCCGTGCACTCGAAGTACGGCAACCTGGTCGCCACGGCCGGGCACTGCGTCTACGACACCAAGACGAACCGGGCCACCATGGACCGCTGGGTGTTCATCCCCGGCTACTACCAGGGCAAGGCGCCGTGGGGCATCTACGTCGGCAAGACGGCCTACACCCACTACGACTTCGACGTCTACGAGGACGGCGACCGCGACTACGCCTTCGTGACCGTCTACAACGGCATCAAGGCGGGGCGCGGCGGCGACCTGCGCAACGTCGCCGAGTGGAGCTGGAAGCAGGTCGACAAGAAGACCTACACCGGCCACGACCGCTTCCTGCGCAAGAGCAAGGGCGGCAAGTACTACGTCGTCAAGTTCACCGACGCCGGCCGGCTCGAGAGCAACGTCGGCGCGCAGGGCCTGGCCTACAACCAGAAGGTCGGCAGCTCGGTCTACGTGTTCGGTTACCCGAGCGGGTCGCACCCGGACGGCAACCACGCCTTCACCGGCCAGACCCTCAAGTGGTCGTACGGCAAGACCTTCGCCGCCAAGGCCCCCGCGGTCAAGGGCGAGGAGCTCGTGGGCGTCAAGTCGTCCTTCACCGGTGAGGGCTCCTCGGGCTCGTCGTGGCTGCTGCGGTACAGCAGCGCCAAGCGGCTCGGCTACCTCAACGGCGTCACCAGCGGCGTCTCGGACACCGACGGCAACAAGCGGATCGACACCAGCGTCTCCCCGTACTTCGACGGCGAGACCTACGGCGTCTACAAGGCCGCCGCCGGCAACTGGTCCGGCTCCATCGCCTGAGTCGCGGGCATCACGGCGCCGGTCCGCGAGTGGCATGCTGGGTGGACGGCGATCACGAGGAGATCAGGATGACCCACCCTTCCGGCACGCAGCCCGCCTTCCGGCGCACCCCCCTGAACGCGGAGGAAAGGGCGCGCGGTGAGATCGCCTTCTCGCAGCTCGTCGTCGAACACCTCACCACGCAGGGACGGTTCAGGATCACCGCGGACAGCCCGGAGATGACGGACCTGTGGCAGGCGGTCGCCCGCAGGGCGGGTGAGACGCTGCGGCGGCCGGTGGTCAGCTACGCCAACGGCCGGGACATCGTCATCACCTTCGCCCAGGAGGCCCCGGGGCTCACGTCACAGGCCTGAGCACCCCCAAGAAGTGCCCCGTCGCGCCGCGGCGGGGCACTTCGGCGTTCGGGGAGGAACCGCGCTCCTTCCGCGTTGTTTTCCCGACTTGATCCCCGTCGCTGTATCTTCCTTCGCAGCCCGTTCACACCGCACTCCCGAGGGCGCCATCGGGCGAGGGAGACGTTCCACAGCAAGGAGATCCGGTTGAAGCGCATCCTCCCCCCGCTGTGGGGTGCGGCGGCGACGGCCGCGTTGCTCGTCAGCGGGACGGCGGTGCCCGCTCACGCCTACGAGATCACCGTGACCACCCCCCTCGTCTCCGACGCGAAGGCGGCGGAGGTGATCTCCTACTGGCTCGGCGACGGCGGACGCCTGCTCGCGGCGGCCACCCCCGTCTCCGCGCCGGCCGGGATCGACGCCACTCCCCTCCCGGCCGAGGGCAGCGCTCCCGGCGGCGTACGGGGCGTGGTGCCGGCCTCCGCCGGGGTCAAGCGGGCCGCCGGTCCGTCGAGGAACGTCAACCTCCCGAGGACGACGGGCAAGGTCTTCTTCGTCGGCTCGGACGGACTCCCCCACTGGTGCGCGGGCACCTCGGTGCAGTCCGATCACCGCAACCTCGTGGCGACGGCCGGACACTGCGTCTACGCCACGAGGCCCACGGCCGAGGGCGCAGGAGAGTCCGCCCCGACGCCCTACCGCTACTGGGTATTCGTTCCGGGGTTCGCCGGCGGCGGCACGCCCTGGGGCGTCTACGCCGGCGAACAGGCCTTCGCCCACAGCGACTACACCAGATATGGCGACCTCGACCGCGACTACGCGTTCGTCAGCGTCCACGCGGGCGTGCTGCCCAAACGCGTCACGCTGCGGGACGCGGCGCAGTACGCCGCGTTCTCCGCCGGGCCGAAGTATCACACCGCCACCGGCTACACCGGGGTCAGGCTGCTGCCGGCGGGGCGTCTCGGCGACAAGGTCGGCGGGCAGGGCCTCGCCTACAACCTGCCGGTCGACCGGCCGCTCGCCATCTTCGGCTACCCCATGCGGACCGCCGAGGGCCACGCGAGCGGCAACACCCGGCTCACCCGTGCGTACGGCAAGCCCTTCCTGGCCCGGGACCTGTCCAGGAGGGCGAACGAGCTGGTCGCCGTGCGCTCGGCCTTCACCGCCGCCTCCGGGTCGCCGTGGCTGGCCGCCTACCGCGGCGTCCGCGGTCTCGGATATCTGAACGGCCTGACGATCGGTCTGTCCGGCCCGGGGACCGGCCTGTCGCCGTACTTCGACGGGGAGCTGTTCCAGGTCTACAACACGGCCCGGCGCGCCGGCTGAGGACGCCGCTCGGCGTCCGCTCAGACGACGACCGCCGGCCTGCTCGCTCCCTGCCTGGTCGTGCTCTGCCTGGTCGCGCCTTCTCCGTCCCTCGCGCGGCCCCGGCCGCGCTCCAGCAGCTCCGCCACCCGCGGCTCCGCGGCGTGCGGCGCGAACCTGCGGCACATGTCGGCCACGTACGTCCGGGTCCGCGCCGACTGGATGCCCTCGGCCAGGTCGAGGGCCGACGACGCCGCCTGGCAGGCCTCCTCCAGCTCGCCCTCCTGGATGAGCGCCGTCGCGAGCAGCGAGAGGTTGAACATCTTGCCGCGCACATAGCGCCCGTCCATCACCAGCGAGCGCCGGGCCTGCCGTACGGCCCGCGCCCCGTCGCCGAGGTCGCGCAGGCAGTGGGCCGACTTCGCGGCCAGGTAGGCCTCGTCGAAGTAGCCGATCCAGCCGGGCTCGTTCTGCGGTCTGCGCCGGTCGAAGGCGACCTCCGCCTCGTGCAGCGCGCCGCCGCACGCCGTGCGCTCCCCGAGCAGGGCCAGGGCGTGCGCCTCCAGCACCCGGGCCTCGGCCAGCAGCGTGCCGACCCCCGAGCGCCGGGCCGCCGCGACGGCCGCCCTTGCCAGCTCCAGCGCGTGCCGGGAATGCCCGATGTAGACCGCCTGATGGCTCATCCCGGCCAGGATCTCGCCGCACAGGGCGTGGTCGCCCGCGCCGCGCGCCAGGCCGAGCGCCTGGATCAGATAGCGCTGGGCCAGCCCGTGCTGCTCCAGGTCGTAGGCCATCCATCCGGCCAGCCGGGTCAGCTCGGCCGCCGCGGTCGCCAGCGATCGCCCGGTGGCCTCGCCGTACGCGCCCTCGCGCAGCAGCGGCGTCACGGCGGTGTGCAGGTAACGCACGACCGGACCGCGGATGCTGCCGCCGCCGAACCGGTTGTCCAGCTCGCTGAACGATCGGGTGACCTCACGGATCGCGGCCACGTCAGAGGGCCCGACCCGGCGCGGCCCGTTCGCGGAGAGCCGCTCCCCGCCGGGCGCCGCCAGCCAGCGGAACATGCCCGCCGAGCCCGCTCCCAGGGCGAAGGTGGAGTCGAGCAGGAACCTCCGCCGCTCGACGTCGGCCCTCCACAGTGCTGTCACGCTTGCCACACCCTCCTCCCACGAATGGGGGAACTCCTGTCCCAGATCGGCGGGGACCGTTCCGCGCGGCATCCCGATGTCCTCCCTGGACACCTGCCGCCCCAGCCGCAGCGAGAAGATCTCGGCCAGCAGGCCGGGAACCGGTTCACGCGGGCGGCGCCCGCCGATCCAGCGCAGCACGGAGCCGTGGTCGTACCGCATCCCCAGCAGGCCCCGGGCCGAGCCGAGACCGTTGAGCCGCCGGGCCAGGCCCTTGCGGGACAGTCCGGCTTCGGTGAGGTGCTGCTGGAGGAGGCGGTTGGGGTCACATCGCATTGCTCTCCAACCGGGACAGGCAATAGCCGAGTTGGTTACGGAGAGCTTTCTTTATAGCACTAACCGTGAGGACCTAAAGGGATTCCCAAATGTTTGACGGCCCTGGCATGGGCGCTGACGAGGAAAGACGAGGGGCCGCGCACCGCGCCTGTCACGCGGTGCGCGGCCCCTCGGGGTCCGTGCCTGGTCTGTTCCTGCGTCCGTTCCTGCGTCCGTGTCCGCCTCGGGACGGCTACTTGCGGGCGACGCCGTCCTGCCGGGCCTGCCGCGCCACCGCGGCGATCACGGCGGGCGCGACCCGGGTGTCGAACGGCGAGGGGATGACGTAGCTCTCGGTGAGACCGTCCCCGACCACGGCCGCCAGCGCGTCCGCCGCCGCCACCTTCATGTTCTCGGTGATCGTCGTGGCGCGGACGTCGAGCGCGCCGCGGAAGACCCCGGGGAAGGCCAGCACGTTGTTGATCTGGTTGGGATAGTCGGACCGGCCGGTGGCGACCACGCGGGCGTGCCTGCCCGCCACCGCGGGATCCACCTCAGGGGTGGGGTTGGACAGCGCGAACACGATCGAGTCCGGCGACATCGCCGCGATCGCCTGCTCCGAGACCGTCGACCCGGACAGGCCGACGAACACGTCGGCGCCGGCGAGCGCCTGCTCGGTCGACCCGGACAGGCCCGCCTTGTTGGTGTCGCGGGCCAGCGCCCGCTTGACCGGGTTCAGGTCCTCGCGGCCGGCGTGGATGACGCCCTTGGAGTCGGAGACCGCGATGTCGCCGATCCCGGCGTTCAGCAGCATCCGCGAGACGGCGACGCCGGAGGCGCCGGCGCCGGCCACCACCGCGCGCAGGTCGCCGAGGGACCGCCCGGTGAGGCGGGCCGCGTTGCGCAGCGCGGCGAGGACCACGATCGCGGTCCCGTGCTGGTCGTCGTGGAAGACGGGGATGTCGAGAAGCGCCCGCAGGCGCTCCTCCACCTCGAAGCAGCGGGGGGCGCTGATGTCCTCCAGGTTGATGCCGCCGAACGACGGCGCGAGCCTGGCCACGGTCTCGACGATCGCGTCCACGTCGGTGCAGTCGATGCAGATCGGCACGGCGTCGACGCCGGCGAACTGCTTGAACAGCAGGGCCTTGCCCTCCATCACGGGCATGGCCGCCGCCGGCCCGATGTCCCCGAGCCCCAGGACGGCGGTGCCGTCGGAGACCACGGCCACGACATTGGACACCCAGGTGTAGTCGTTGACCAGGTCCGGGTTGTCGGCGATGGCGGTGCAGACGCGGGCGACTCCCGGCGTGTACGCGAGCGACAGGTCGTCGGCGTCGCGGACCGGGACGGTCGAGCGGACCTCCAGCTTGCCGCCGCGGTGCAGCGCGAAAGCGGGATCCAGGTCGAGAGATTCCAGGGAAACAGGTGTTACGGTCACAGCGACCCCAGTGTCGAAAGGACGAGATTCCTTCGGTAGACGCCGTCAAGAGAACGAGAGCCCAGGCTTCGGTAGCCGCCGGAGGCCGTCGTCGTTGACGGTCGTCTCTTGAGGGGGGTACGGGGGTCACCCGTTCCCTGATTGTGCCACACGAAGTGACAAGCGCCCCTGCCCGATCGGGTCACATAACGTTGTACGTTCAGGTGTTCCCCCAGGCCATCGGGCGTGTAATACTCGGCTTTGCCAGTGATCTCTTACGTATTTGGGCGCCCCAGTGGACTTGACGTCTTACGCCGAGCTGGCCGTTCAGCTGGTCAACATGGGCGACGAGCTCAAAAACCCCTTCTCCCTGCGAGCCCTGCTGGAGGAGACGGGCCGCACGGAGGCGGCCGCCCGCCTCACCCGCCGTGACATCGACGCGCTGTGCGAGCTACGCGACGAACTCGCGGAGGTCTTCACGTCCGCCGCCGAGGGCGACGACGCGGACGTGGTCGAGCGGCTCAACGGGCTGCTGGTCCGCCATCCCGTGCATCCGCAGATCTCCGGGCACGACGGGCAGCCCTGGCACCTGCACCTGACCGAGGGCGGCCGGGTCGCCGACGCCCTCGCGGTCGGGTCGGTCATGGGCCTGGCCAGTGTGGTGACCCGGCTCGGCGTGGACCGGCTCGGCGTCTGCCAGGCGGCGCCGTGCCGCAACGCCTATCTCGACACCTCCTCCAACCGGTCGCGCCGCTACTGCTCCGAGCGGTGCGCCAGCCGGGCCAACGTGGCCGCCTACCGGGCGCGCAAGCGAGGCGCCTGACCAAGCCGTCCCGGCCGGTCAGGGGGCGGGCGCGGGGAAGCGCAGCGCGGGCCGGGGCCAATAACGCAGCACCACCCTGCCGACGACGTCCTCCTCGGGCACGGCGCCGAAGTCCCAGCTGTCGCGGCGCCCTGGGGCCGACTGGTTGTCGCTCTCCAGCCACCAGCCGTCGCCGGTGAGCCGGAAGGCCCGCTTGACGATCAGGCCGTGCGGCCGCCTGGCGACCACCACGTCGCCCGGGCGGACGGGGGCTCCGCGCCGTACCAGCAGCCAGTCTCCCGGCCGCAGCGCGGGCAGCATCGAGTCGCCGGTGACACACACCGCGGTGAGCACATCCCCCTCCGCACAGTGATTTCGAGACGAGTAAGGTCGGTCCTGGAACAGTGCTGTCACCAGCATTCCTAAGGAAGGATTCCGATGCTCGCACGACTGCTGCGACCCAGGCACGAGGCGTCCGCCCACTGCGACCTGCCGTGCGGGGTCTACGACCCGGCGCAGGCCCGCATCGAGGCCGAGTCGGTGAAGGCGATCATTAAGAAGTACGCCGACAACGACGACCCGGTCTTCAGGACCCGCGCGCTGATCATCAAGGAACAGCGGGCCGAGCTGGTCAAGCATCACCTGTGGGTGCTGTGGACCGACTACTTCAAGCCCCCGCACCTGGAGCAGTACCCCCAGCTTCACCAGCTCTTCTGGGACGCCACGAAGCTCGCCGGCGCCGCCGGCGCCAAGGGCACCGTGGACCCCTCGCTGGCCGACGACCTCCTCGCGAAGATCGACGAGATCGCCAAGATCTTCTGGGAGACCAAGGCCGCCTGAGCCGCGGAATCTCGGGCCCCGCACGGCCTCCAGGGTCGCGCGGGGCCAGATCATCTCAAGGCCCATACAAACTCCATATTCGGTAGTACGGAATTTACGTGCAGTTACCTCCAAGGATCGCCACAATCAGCGCGTCCAGCCGGGGCAGCACCGCGCGAGTGGCGGTAAGTTGCAGTCAGCGGCACTCAGCCGGCTGAAGGGGCGAGGAGGAACGTGACCGAGGAAACCGAGACGCCTGCGGTGGATCTGACCGGGATTCGCGATGCTGTGAGTGTCCGGCTGCCCGCCGTGAGCGCCTACCTGTCCGTGCTGCGCACGGCGACCGCCGGGCTCGCCGCGCGGCTCGACTTCACCCTCGATCAGATCGAGGACCTGCGCATCGCCGTCGACGAGGCGTGCGCCATGTTGCTGCGGCACGCCGTGCCCGGAACGGACCTCCTCGCGGAGTTCGAGCTCACGGGCCAGGAGATGACGGTCCGCGTCGAGGTCAACACGCTCGGCGTGAGCTCGCCCAACCGGGAGGACTTCGCCTGGATGGTGCTGACCGCGCTGGCCGACGACGTGGACGCCATCTCCGATCACGCGGACCACCTGGCGATCGTGCTGCGTAAGCGCCGGAGCCCGGCGAGGCCGTCGTGATGACGGAAAGGACGAGTGCGATGACCTCCGGCGACTCGGCGGTGCCGGACCGCGTACGCGCGCGCACACTCTTCGCCGAGCTGTCGGAGCTCCCGCCGGACGACCCGAGGCGCCAGCGCATCCGCGACGAGCTGGTCGAGCTCCACCTGCCACTGGTGGAGTACCTGGCCCGCCGCTTCCGCAACCGGGGCGAGTGGCTTGACGATCTCACGCAGGTCGCCACGATCGGGCTGATCAAGTCGATCGACCGCTTCGACCTCGCACGCGGCGTGGAGTTCTCCACGTACGCCACCCCGACCATCGTCGGCGAGATCAAACGGCACTTCCGCGACAAGGGCTGGGCGGTCCGCGTCCCGCGCCGGCTGCAGGAGCTGAAGCTCTCGCTCACCAAGGCGATAAGCGAACTCTCGCAGCGGGAGAGCCGGGCGCCCACGGTCGCCGAGCTCGCCGTCCACCTGGGCATGAGCGAGGAGGAGGTCCTGGAGGGCCTGGAGTCGGCCAACGCCTACTCCACCGTGTCGCTCGACGCGCCGGACTCCGGCGACGACGACGCTCCCGCCGTGTCCGACTCGCTCGGCATCGTGGACGAGTCGCTGGAGGGCGTGGAGTATCGGGAGTCGCTCAAGCCGCTGCTCGAGCGCCTGCCGCCGCGTGAGAAGCGGATCCTGCTGCTGCGTTTCTTCGGCAACATGACGCAGTCGCAGATCGCGACCGAGCTGGGGATCTCGCAGATGCACGTGTCCCGGCTGCTCGCCCGGACGCTGGCCCAGCTCCGCGAGGGCCTCACCGCCGAAGACTGATCGTCCGGCCCGGGCGGCCTGGATAGATCAGAGACGGACGACCGCGACGCCGTGCTCCCCCCGGCGGCGCCCGGTCAGTGACCGGTGGCTGTCCCGCGGCTTGCCCGGTGTCGGCCCCGTGTCGGCCCGCTATCGGCCCCGTGTCGGCCCGATGTCGGCCCCGTGTCGGGTCAGTGCCTGCCCGCCGTCCGCTCAGCGTGCACCGTCTTCGCCCATGAGGGCGTGGGTGGAGGCCGGCGCGAGCAGCGCGACCAGGGCGATCGCCGCCGCGGTGATGAGAGGGACGCCGAACCCGTACTGCGCGGACTGGATGAGGCTGATCGCCACCGGAAGCGCGAATATCTGCGTCACCACGGCCGGGCCCCGGCTCCAGCGCAGCACCTGCCACACGCCCCAGGCCACCCAGAGCAGCAGAGCTCCGCCGAGCACGCCGAATCCGGCCACCGCGATGCTGGTGACCAGGTCGGTGGGTTTGCCGATCACGGTCTCGACGCCGACATATCCGCCCAAGGCGAGGGCGAGCAGGCCTTCCGCGGCCAGAACGGCGGCGGCCACGGTCAGCGTGGCGGGGCGGCCGACGGAACTGCTGATCACACCGCCCAACCCTACCCGCAGACACCCGCGCCCCCGTGGGGGAGTCACCGGAGAGGCATCACCCGGCGCGAGCGGTAAACCGTTCGTTAACCTTCAGGCATGCGGGCACTCCTCCTCGTCAATCCCAAGGCGACCTCGACGCACCGGCGCACGCGCGACGTGCTGATCCGGGCGCTCGGCGCCGCCGTCGACCTGTCAGTCGAGGAGACCGCCTATCGCGGCCACGCGACCACGCTCGCGGCCACCGCGCACGCCAAGGGCTTCGACACGGTGGCGGTCCTCGGCGGCGACGGCACGATCAACGAGACCGTCAACGGCCTGCTGGACGCCCGGCCCGCCGGCGGCGCGAACGAGCGGCCCGCGCTCATCGTGATCCCCGGGGGCAGCGCCAACGTCTTCGCCCGCGCCCTCGGGCTGCCCAACAACCCGGTCGAGGCGACCGGCGCCGTCCTGGAGGCGCTGCGCGAAGGACGCCGCCGGACCATCGGTTTGGGACAGGCGATTTGGCACGACGAGGTTTCAGGGCCGGACCCGGGGGCAGGTGCGCCACCTGACCAGCGAAGGTCTAGATATTTCACATTTTGTGCTGGGCTGGGATACGACGCCGAGGTCGTCCGGGCCGTGGAGGGCCTGCGAAGCGCGGGGCATCGCGCGCTGCCCGCTCTCTACGTGAACACGACGATCCGCCACTTCTTCGTGACGGACCGCCGGCGGCCGGCCATCCGGCTGACGCGTCCCGGCCGGCCACCAGAGGATGGGATCTTCATGGCGATCGTGTCCAACACGTCGCCGTGGACGTACGCCGGCACACGTCCGATCAACCCGACGCCGTGGGCCGGCTTCGAGACGGGGCTCGACATGCTCGGACTCCGCAGGATGGACCTGCCGACGGTGCTCGCGCTCGCCCGGCAGATCATCGGTGAGCACCGGGGATTGCCTCGCGGTAAACACCTCGTTCAGCTGCATGACGAGGCCGAGTTCACGCTCCACGCCTCCCGCCCGGTCGCCTTCCAGCTCGACGGCGACTACCTGGGAGAACACGAGTGGGTGATCTTCCGCGCTATCCCGGACGCATTACAAGTCCTCGTCTAGCTTGTTACATGTAGTCATAGTGTGACGCATCCGACAGCCACGACGGGCAAAACCTTGTTCCAAACCTCTTGTGTGGTGTTGGAACGGCTGAAAAGCTGAACTACGACGTCGGAACGTAGGACCTTTACGGAGACCACCGCCTCCGTGAGGAGCCCCGGCGATCACGTGAACGAGCCCGGCCCCCATCCCAGGATCCGGGCGATTGTTCGCATCAGCTAGTGAAAGAGTTCACAAAGTTGACGGCTAGAGGAGCCACGGAGGCTCCACTTTACGAAGGAGTGGAACGCATGGACTGGCGCCACCGCGCTGCCTGCCGTGACGTGGACCCCGAACTGTTCTTCCCGATCGGGAACACTGGTCCGGCGCTCATGCAGATCGAAGAGGCCAAGCAGGTATGCCGGCGATGCACCGTCGCCGAGTCCTGTCTCAAGTGGGCCCTCGAGTCGGGTCAGGACGCCGGAGTCTGGGGCGGGCTCAGCGAGGACGAGCGTCGCGCCCTCAAGCGCCGTACGGCTCGCGCCCGCGCCCGCGCCGCCGTCTGACTCCCCCGCCGCACGCGAACGCCTTCGGTGAATGCCAGTGACGGCATTCACCGGATCGCGGGACCTCGGAGCCCGGCCGGGACGGCCGCGTAGCCTCCCGCCCACAGGGCCGTCTGTCCACCAACGCATCGCGTCCACTATGGCATCCCCCACACAGGTCTCGCACAGCGGGACCCCCTGTGGGGCCTCCCGCGAACCCGAGGCCCCTGTGGGGGATCGAAGCCCTCGGGGAGATCAGCCCGACTGCACCGGGATGCTGAGGCTGACCTCGGTGCCCCCGCTGTCTCTCGTGGCCACACCCAGGCGGCCCGACAGTTCGCCGACGACCAGCGTACGGACGATCTGAAGACCGAGGCTCCCCGTGGCCTCCAGGTCGAAGTCCTCGGGCAGGCCCTTGCCGTCGTCGGCCACGGTGAACTCCAGCCGATCGGCGTCGCGGGAGACGACGATCTGGACGTTTCCGGAGGAGTGGGCGAACCCGTGCTCGACCGCGTTCTGCAGCAACTCGGTCAGCACCATGGCGATGGGGGTCGCGACCGCGGCGGGCAGCACGCCGAAGCTGCCGACCCGCTTGATCGCCACCTGCGCGACCGCCACCTCCGCCGTCATCGCGATGACCCGGTCGGCGATGTCGTCGAACTCGACCATCTCCTCCGGCATCTGGGCGAGGATCTCGTGGACGATCGCGATCGAGCCGACCCGCCGTACGGCCTCGTTCAGCGCCTCCTGGCCCTCCGGGTTGTTCAGCCGGCGCGCCTGGAGCCGCAGCAGCGCTGCCACGGTCTGCAGGTTGTTCTTGACCCGGTGGTGGATCTCGCGGATCGTCGCGTCCTTGGTGAGCAGTTCCCGCTCACGCCGCCGCAGCTCGGTCACGTCGCGGATCAGCACCAGCGCGCCGATGCGGCCGCCACCGACGATCAGCGGGATCGCCCGTAGCTGCACGACCGTGCCGCCGTTCTCCACCTCGGTCTCCCGGGGGGCCCGCCCGCTGGCGACGAGCATCAGGTCCTCGTTGATCGGCTCGTCGGAGTAGCACAGGTCGGCGGTCGTCTTCCCCAGGTCCGCCCCCACGAGATCGGCGTGCAGGCCGAGCCTGCGGTAGGCCGACAGCGCGTTGGGCGAGGCGTAGGTGACCCGCCCGGCCTTGTCCAGGCGGAGCAGGCCGTCGCCCACCCGGGGCGACCTGACCAGGATCGGCTCCTCCTCCGCGAAGGGGAACCTGCCCTCGGCCACCATCTGCGCCAGATCGGACGCGCTCTGCAGATAGGTCAGCTCCAGCCGGGACGGGGTCCGCGCCGACGACAGATTGGTCGAGCGCTGGATGACCCCGATGATCGGGCCCTCCTTGTCCCGCCGCACCGGGATCGTCTCCTCGCGCACCGGCACGCCGCTGGACCAGTCGGGGTCGCCCTCCCTGCAGATGCGGTTCTCGGCCCAGGCCACGTCGATCAGCGGCCGCTCTCCGACGGCGATGGACATGCCCACGACGTCGTCGTGGTAGACGGTGGGACCGGTCGTGGGCCGCATCTGGGCCACCGCCACCCACCTCGTGCCGCTCTGATCGGGAACCCACAGTATGAGGTCGGCGAACGACAGGTCGGCGAGCAGCTGCCAGTCCGAGACCAGCGAGTGGATCCAGTCGACGCCGGCGGAATCGAGTGCGGTGTGGCGCGACACCAGGTCGCTGAGAGTCGGCACGACTGCATGATGCGCCGCTGTCCGGGTCGAAAGCGAATCGACCATCGCCACCTGGCAAGATGCACCTCATGACAGGGCCGTTGGACAGACTACGCGCGGCCGCCGCCGAGCGCGAGGCGGCCGGCCTGCGCCGCACTCTCCGCCCGCGCACGCCCGGCCACGACGGCCTGCTCGACCTGGCCTCCAACGACTACCTGGGGCTGTCGCGGGACGAGCGGCTCGTGGAGGCGGCCGTACGGGCGACCCGGGAGTGGGGGGCGGGCTCCACGGGCTCACGTCTGGTCACCGGCTCCACCCGGCTCCACGCCGAGCTGGAGGACCGGCTCGCCGCGTTCACCGGAGCGGCCGGGGCCCTGGTGTTCTCCTCGGGCTACCTCGCCAACCTCGCCGCGGTCGCCGCCCTCGGGCGGGGCGGCCTGATCGTCTCGGACGCCGGCAACCACGCCTCGATCGTCGACGCCTGCCGGCTGTCGCGGTCGCGGGTCGTGGTCACGCCGCACGGCGACGCGGAGGCGGTGGACAAGGCCCTGGCCGAGCGTGCCGAGGAGCACGCCCTCGTCGTCACCGACGCCGTCTTCTCCGTCGACGGCGACCTCGCCCCGCTGCGCGCCCTGCACGAGGCGGCCGTACGGCACGGCGCGCTGCTGGTGGTGGACGAGGCCCACGCGCTCGGCGTGGTGGGCGACCACGGCAGGGGCGCCGTACACGCGGCGGGCCTCGCCGGCCGCGCGGACATTGTGAGAACCGTCACGTTGTCGAAGTCCCTGGGTTCCCAGGGCGGCGCCGTCCTGGGCGCCCCCGAGGTGATCGGCACGCTCGTGGACACCGGCAGGTCGTTCATCTTCGACACCGGCCTCGCACCAGCCTGCGCCGGTGCCGCCCTGGCCGCTCTCGATATCCTGGAGAGCACCGCTGACCTGCCCGTACGCGCTCGGCTGAGAGCCGGGGAACTGGCCGCGATGGCCCGCGAGCTCGGCCTGGAGACGGCCGATCCGGCGGCCGCCGTCGTGCCGGTCGTGCTCGGCTCGCCCACGCTCGCCCTGTCAGCGGGAGCCCTGTGTGCGGAACTGGGGGTTCGCGTGGGATGCTTCCGCCCACCATCGGTGCCTCGTGGCCGGTCCTGTCTGCGGTTGACCGCGAGGGCCGATTTGAGGTCCGATGATCTCGCGGTGGTCCGGGGTGCGCTCACCGCTGTGGCCGAGTTGACGATGTTGCCTGAGTTGGGCGATGTGGCCGAGTTGAGGGTGGACAGGTGACGGAGCACAGCGAGGACTCTCCCCGGGTTCCGAAGTACTACGACGTGAAGCGCAGTCTTCTGGAGCTCACCAAGAGCCTGCCCGCGGGCAGCGCGCTCCCGCCCGAGCGCGCCCTGGCGGTGCGCTTCGAGACATCCCGGACGACGGTCCGGCAGGCGCTGTCGGAGCTCGTGGTCGAGGGGAGGCTGCTGCGCATCCAGGGCAAGGGCACGTTCGTGGCCCAGCCCAAGGTCGCCCAGGTCCTGCAGCTCACCTCCTACACCGGTGACCTGCGCACGGTCGGCCTGGAGCCGGACACCAAGATCCTCGACATCAGCTACATCACGGCCGACGAGGCGCTCGGGCGGCGGCTGGCCATCAATCCCGGCAGCCGGGTCCTGCGGATCCACCGCCTGCGCCTGGCCAACGGCGAGCCGATGTCCATCGACACCACGCACCTGTCCGCCCGCCGGTTCCCCCGCCTGCGGCGCGAGCTGGAGGTGCACTCCTCGCTGTACGAGACGCTGCACAACGCCTACAACGTGCGGCTGACCGACGCCGAGGAGGTAATAGAGACCGTGCTCGCCACGCCGTACGACGCGCAGGTGCTGGGCGTGGACGTCGGCCTGCCCATGCTGCTGCTGACCCGGCACGCCTTCGACGCCGACGGCAACCCCGTCGAGTACGCCCAGTCGCTCTACCGCGGCGACCGCTACAAGTTCGTCACCCGCCTCCGCCGCCCCTGACCCCCACCCCCGCGATCATGTAATTTGTCGCAGCGCCCACATGTGACCTGCGGATTCACCGTTCGTGATCTTGCAAGATCACGGGGGTGTCGGGTGGTTCGGTGAGCAGGAGGCGTTCTACTCTGCGGGGCGTGAGCATTCTCGTTGTGACGGGGACGGACACGGGGGTCGGGAAGACGGTGGTGACGGCCGCGCTCGCCGTCCTGGCCCTGGAGCGGGGCGCGACGGTGGCGGTGGTGAAGCCGGCGCAGACCGGGGTGGCGGCCGGGGAGCCGGGGGACCTCGACGAGGTGATCCGCCTGTCGGGGGTGACCACGACCTTCGAGATGACCCGGTATCCCGATCCGCTCTCCCCCGCCGCGGCGGCCCGCGTCTCCGGCATGCCGTCGCTGTCGCTCACGTCGGCGGCGGCGCGGATCGAGGAGCTGGCCGAGTCGCACCGGCTGGTACTCGTCGAGGGCGCCGGGGGCCTGCTGGTCCGCTACGACGAGGAGGGCGGCACGCTCGCGGACCTGGCGCGGCGGCTGCACGCCCCCGTCCTCGTGGTGGCGCGCGCCGCCCTGGGCACGCTCAACCACACGGCGCTGACGCTCGAAGCCATGGCGGGCCGGGGCCTCGACCTGGCGGGCGTGGTGATCGGGTCCTGGCCCGCCGAGCCGGGGCTCGCCGAGCGGTCGAACGTCGCCGACCTGGAGATGCTCGCCGCCCGGCCGCTGTCGGGAGCGCTGCCGGAGGGCGCGGGCGCGCTCGGCCGGGAGGCGTTCGCCCGCGCCGCCCGCGTCGGACTCGCTCCCACCCTCGGCGGCATGTTCGACCCGGCCGGATTCCGCTCGGCCCTTAAGCTGCCCCTGTGACGGGAGTGCCGCCGAGGACCGACGGGAGTGCCGCGTGAAGACCGACATCCTGGAGATCGCCCGCGTACGGGTTCTGGACGAGGGCAGGGGCCTCGACGCGGCCCAGGCGCTGGAGTGCCTGACGCTGCCGGACGAGCGCCTGCCCGACCTGCTCGCCCTGGCGCACGAGGTGCGGATGAAGTGGTGCGGTCCCGAGGTCGAGGTGGAGGGGATCGTCTCGCTCAAGACCGGCGGCTGCCCGGAGGACTGTCACTTCTGCTCGCAGTCCGGCCAGTTCTCCTCCCCGGTGCGCGCGGCCTGGCTCGACATCCCCTCGCTCGTCCGGGCGGCCGTCGAGACGGCCGCGACCGGGGCGACGGAGTTCTGCATCGTCGCGGCCGTACGCGGACCCGACCGGCGGCTGATGGACCAGGTCCGTGAGGGCGTGAAGGCGATCCGCGAGGCGGTCGACATCAACGTGGCCTGCTCCCTCGGGATGCTCACGCAGACGCAGGTGGACGAACTGGCCGAGATGGGGGTCCACCGCTACAACCACAATCTGGAGACCGCCCGGTCGCACTTCCCCCGCGTGGTCACCACGCACACCTGGGAGGAGCGCTGGGACACCTGCCTCATGATCCGGGAGGCGGGCATGGAGCTGTGCTGCGGCGGCATCGTCGGCATGGGAGAGACGCTGGAGCAGCGGGCCGAGTTCGCCGCCCAGCTGGGTGAGCTGGAGCCCGACGAGGTGCCGCTCAACTTCCTCAACCCCCGCCCCGGCACGCCGTTCGCCGACCAGCCCCTCGTCTCGGGCGCCGAGGCCCTGAAGACGATCGGCACGTTCCGCCTCGCCCTGCCGCACACGATCCTGCGGTACGCCGGGGGCCGCGAGCTGACCCTCGGCGACCTCGGCACGAGGGACGGCATGCTGGGCGGCGTCAACGCCGTCATCGTCGGCAACTACCTGACCACCTTGGGCCGCGCGCCCGAGCGCGATCTGGAGCTGCTCGCCGACCTCAAGATGCCCATCAAGGCGCTCTCCCAGACCCTCTGACGCCACCGGCGGGCGATCGGCTGGAATCCCAGCCTGCGGTGGCGGAGTAGCCGCGACGACACCGGGCATCAGCGGGAGTGACCGAGGTTCTCCTGTGGCTGGAGGGCATTGGCCGTTCCCCTGTTCCCAAGGGAGTGTCGAGGAAGTGCCGCCCGTCGCGCGACAGGGCATCACTTTCGAAACACGACCAAAGTGACCGACTGGTAGGTTTCACCCTATGGAGTCCCCCAAACACGCAGGCGACATCGCCGTCACCGTCTCCCAGGCCTACGGCGTGGACACGATGTTCACGCTGTCCGGCGGGCACGTCTTCCCCTTGTACGACGGGGCCGTCCATCAGAACATGCGCATCCTGGACGTGCGCCACGAGCAGAGCGCGGTGTTCGCGGCCGAGGCGACGGCCCGGCTGACCCGCAAGCCCGGCCTCGCCGTGCTCACGGCGGGCCCCGGCGTCACCAACGGCGTCTCGGGGGTCGCCACGGCCCACTTCAACGGCTCCCCGCTCGTCGTGCTCGGCGGACGCGCCCCGCGCTCACGCTGGGGTTCCGGGGCGCTGCAGGAGATGGACCATCCGCCGCTGTTCGCGCCCATCACCAAGCTCGCCTTCACCGGGTCGGGTGCGGACTCCATCGGGCAGGACGTCGAGATGGCCTTCAGGACCGCCCTGGCCCCGCACCGCGGCCCGGTGTTCCTGGACGTCTACATGGACGACCTGTTCTCCCCGTCGCCCGAGTACGTCTCGGAGACGCTGACCCCGTCGCCGCTCGAGCCCGACTCCGAGGCTCTCGCCGGCATCGCGCGGCTGCTCGCCGAGGCCGAGCGCCCGGTGCTGGTGTTCGGTTCTGACGTCTGGATGGAGCGCGCCGAGGAGGCCGCGCGGGACTTCGCCGAGGAGTGGCGCCTGCCCGTCGTCCCCAACGGCCAGGGCCGGGGCATCCTGCCCGCCGGGCACGAGCTGCTGGTGACCCGCGCCCGGGGCGTCGCCTTCGGCCAGGCCGACCTCGTCATCGTGGTCGGCACCCCGCTCGACTTCCGGCTCGCCTACGGCTGGTTCGGCGGCAAGGAGGGCGCACCGCTCGCCAGGGTCGTCCACATCGCCGACGCACCCTCCCAGCTCGCCACGCACACCGGCCTGTCGGGCTCGGCCGCCGGCGACCTGTCGGTCGTCTTCTGGGGCCTGTCGGCGGCCTGCGGGGCCGCCGGGGTGAACCCCAAGGCGTACGAGCCGTGGGTGACCAGGCTGAGCGAGGCCGCGGCGGCGGCGACCGCCGGGGACGCAGCCCTGCTGGAGTCGGACGCCGACCCGATCCACCCGATGCGCATCTACGGCGAGCTGAACAAGGTGCTCGCCGACGACGCCGTCGTCATCGGCGACGGCGGCGACTTCGTCTCCTACGCCGGCAAGTACGTCGAGCCGCGCAGGCCCGGCAACTGGCTCGACCCCGGCCCGTACGGCTGCCTCGGCACCGGGCTCGGCTACTCCATCGCGGCGCGTCTCGCGAGGCCGTCGTCGCAGGTCGTGCTGCTGCTCGGCGACGGCGCGGCGGGCTTTTCGCTGATGGACGTCGACACGCTGGTCCGCCACCGCATGCCGGTCGTCATGATCTGCGGCAACAACGGCATGTGGGGGCTGGAGAAGCACCCCATGCAGATGCTGTACGGCTACGACGTGGCGGCCGAGCTCCAGCCGCAGTGCCGCTACGACCAGGTCGTCACCGCGCTCGGCGGCGGCGGGGAGCTCGTCACGTCGCCGGGCGAGATCGGCCCGGCGCTGCGCCGCGCCTTCGACTCCGGCGTGCCCTACCTGGTCAACATCGCCACCGACCCGGCGATCGCCTACCCGCGCAACACGACCGGGGTGTGACCACCGGCGGAGCCCCGCGTACGTCCGTCGCGCGGGGCTCCCGTCGGGGCGGTCTCAGGACGTCGCGGGAGAGCGGCTCCCGGCCGCGCTGGGCGACGGGCTGGGCGAGGGAGGCGGGCAGTCCTTCTTCACGGTGAACGTGACCGCCGTACCCTCCTTGACGGACGTGTTCGCCGCCGGTTTCTGGCCGACGACCGTCCCCTTGCACTCCCCTTCGCCGTCGTAGACGGGTTTCGGACTGAGACCCAGCATGTTGAGCCGCGCCAGCGCTGAGCTCTCGGGCAGGCCCTTGAGATCGGGCACCTTGACCAGGCCCTTCGTCGAGCTCGGCGAGGGCGTCGGGGAGGCGGTGGGGCTCGGCGACGAGCTGGGAGTCGGGCTCGGCGTGGGGCTCGGCCTTCTCGGCTTGGCCGGGCTCGGCTGCGTCACCGGCACCTTTGGAGAGGGCCTCGTGGGGGGCCGCGAGTGGACCCGTGTCGGACTCGGGGACGGGTCAGCGGTGGCCACCGTCAGGGCCGGCGCGGGCGACTCAGAGACGCCCGACCCGGCCGAGGCCATGTTGATGCCGAGGACGGCCAGACCGCCGACGACGGCGAACCCCGCCACCCCGGCCGCGACGGGCATTCCCTTGCCCTTCTTGGACCGCTGCGCCGCGCGCCGCGCCGTACGGGAGCCCTGCTGCGGGGAGGCGACGGTCGTCGGCGGCACGGCCGGGGCGTCGTTCCACGACTCCCGTGTGACGCGATAGGTGGCTCCGGTCGCCGGGACGGCCTCCGGCCCGCCCTGGTAGGGGCCTGCCTGGGTGGTCGCCCCCGTGGGAAGAGGCGGGGCCCCCATGCCCGTGGACGCCGGGCCCCCCGTGACACCCTGCGGGCCGTATCCCGCGCCGGCCATGCCCTGTGGGCCATAGCCGGGCGCGGCGTCCGGGACCACGGTGCCGGGCATCCCGGAACCAGCGGCCAGCACCGACTGCCGGGCGGCCTGACTCATCGCGGCGGCCGACGGCCAGCGGCGCGCCGGATCCTTCGACATGGCCCGTTCGACGACGGCCCGGATGGCGGGCGGCACGTCCGGCGGCAGCGGCGGCGGCTCCTCGCGGATGTGCTTGAGCGCGATCGTCACCGGCGAGTCGCCGTCGAAGGGACGCTGCCCGGCCAGGCACTCGTACGCCACCACGCCCAGCGCGTAGATGTCGACGGCGGGTGTGACCGGGGCCCCCTCGGCCTGCTCGGGCGCGCAGTAGGCCGCGGTGCCGAGCACCATTCCGGCGTCGGTGAGGCGGCTGCCCTGGTCGGCGCGGGCGATGCCGAAGTCGGTCAGCACCAGCGTGCCGTCGGACCGCACCAGCAGGTTGCCCGGTTTGACGTCCCGGTGCACGATCCCCCGCTCGTGCACGGCCTGGAGGGCGGAGGCCGCCTGCGCGATGAGCTCCATCGCGGGCTCGGCGCCGATGCGGCCGAGGCGCATCAGCAGGCGGTCGAGGGGCTCGCCGTCGACGAACCGCATGACCAGGTACGCGGTGGAGCCGTCGCCGGGGACCTCGGTGACCCCGTAGTCGTAGACGTCGACGACGCCGGGGTGGTTGACGGTCGCCATCGCGCGGGCCTCGCCCTGGAAGCGGACGGCGAATCCGGGGTCGTCGAGACGACCGGGGAGAAGCACCTTGACGGCGACGGTGCGCGCGAGGACGGTGTCCTCACCACGCCATACCTCGCCCATGCCCCCGGCGCCGAGTCGGGCGTCCAACCGGTAACGCCCAGCCAGGGTCATGCCTTGGGCCACCATTTGCGCCCCGTACCCCCTAAGTCAATCGACCCCCGAAGGTGTCCAACAAAGCAGGTTCGTGTCGCGGGTAGATAACGACAACTTCACGGAACCCTGTACGCGTAAGGGATCCAGGCTCGGGGGATCGAAAGTCGAGCCTACCTGTTATCCGTCCCTACTACCGTGCACCGAGCACCGTGCCGTCCATTTCCTGGGCGTGACCTGGACAACCATGCGGCGACGGCAGTGCGGGCAGTAACGCGGTGGCTCCATCACCCGGGCGGCCAGGCAGGCCGCGTGATCACCGTTTCCGGCCGGGCGGCCGCAGTGATCGCAGTAGAGGTCCACAGTGCACCACCCTAACCGCTGCCCGCCTCCGCCGCCCGGAAAGCATCATGGAGTCCCCGCTGCCGTTTAAGACGCTTCCCGGACCCATTTAGTTGCCTCGCGGCCTCCACAAGCGCCGGTGAATGCCGACCCAATAGGCTGACCCGCATGAGTGTTGCTCCAGGTCTGCGCGCCGAGGTCCTCATCATGGTGGAGCGCGGGGACACGGCGATCCGGGTCGGCAGCGGCGACGTGCCGGTGCTGGGCACGCCGCGGCTGCTGTCGTTCGCCGAGGGAGCCACGGTCAAGGCCGTCCAGCATCACCTGGAGCCGGGGCAGACCACCGTGGGGACCAGGGTGCTGATCGAGCACCGCCTGCCCAGCCCGGTCGGGATGCACGTCGAGATCGGCGTCGAACTCACCGAGGTGGACGGCAGGCGGCTCGTCTTCTCCGTCAGGGCCGTCGACAAGACCGGCGCCCTGGTCGCCACGGGCACGATCGAGCGGGTCGTCGTCGACCGGGAACGGTTCCTCTCCCGTCTCTGAGCGTCCGTCCCGCGCTACTCGATGACGGCGATGGGGTCTCCCTCCTGGACGACGTCGCCCTCCTTCACGTGGAGCTTCGAGACGGTCCCGGCGTCCTCGGCGAGGACGGGGATCTCCATCTTCATCGACTCCAGGATCACAAGGGTGTCGCCCTCCTCGACGACCTCGCCCTCGCTCACGACGATCTTCCAGACGTTCGCCACCATCTCGGCGCGCACCTCGGCCACCCGGAAACTCCCCTCAACGTAATTCGGCAGATCAGGCTTTTCTCATTCGGGAGACCAGCCCGGTGTCGTAGTTCCCGCTCACGAACTCGGGATGGTCGAGCAGCTCGGCGCAGAACGGCAGGTTGTGCTTCGGGCCCTCGATGCGGAACGCGGCGACGGCCTCCCTGCCCCGCTCCAGCGCCTCCTCACGGGTGGCGCCGACGACGCAGAGCTTGGCCATCAGCGGATCGTAGAACGGCGTGACGGTGTTGCCCGCCGCGTATCCCGAATCGACGCGCACCCCCTCGCCCACCGGCTCCTCCCATACCCCGATCTTGCCAGGACCCGGCAGGAACCTGCGGGGGTCCTCGGCGTAGACGCGGAACTCTATCGCGTGGCCGCTCACCCGCGGCTGGAGGGAGTAGGTCTCGCCGGCCGCGATCCGGATCTGCTGCTCCACGAGGTCGAGACCGGTGACCAGTTCGGTGACGGGGTGCTCCACCTGGAGCCGAGTGTTCATCTCCAGGAAGACGAAGTCCTGGGCGTCCGCGTCCACCAGGCACTCCACGGTGCCCGCGCCGCGATAGGCCACGGCCTCCCCCGCCCGTACGGCCGCCGCGAGCATCCGCTCGCGCAGCTCCGGGGTCACGCCGGGGGACGGGCTCTCCTCCACGACCTTCTGGTGGCGCCGCTGGACGGAGCAGTCGCGCTCGCCCAGGGCGACCACGGTGCCGTCGGCGAGGCCGAGGATCTGCACCTCGACGTGCCTGGCCCGCTCGATGTAACGCTCGAGCAGGATGGCCGGCTCGCCGCCGAAGCGGGCGGCCGCCCGGCACGCCTGCTCGAACGCCTTGGCCAGCGACTCGCTGTCGCGCGCCACGCCCATGCCGATCCCGCCGCCCCCGCCGGCCGCCTTCACCATCACGGGGAACCCGATCTCCTCGGCGGCCCGTTCGGCCTGCGCGAGGTCGGAGACCGGCTCCCTGGTCCCGGCGGCGACCGGCACGCCCGCGGACTCCATCAGGTTGCGGGCGTTGATCTTGTCGCCCATCTGCTCGATGGCCTTGGGGTCCGGGCCTATCCATACGAGACCGGCGTCGACCACCGCACGGGCGAACGCGGCGTTCTCCGCGAGGAACCCGTATCCGGGGTGCACCGCCTGCGCTCCCGTCGTACGGGCGGCCTGGAGAACCTTGTCGATGTCGAGGTAGCTCTGGGCCGGGTTCGCGGGCCCGAGGAGCACGGCGTCGTCGGCCTCACGCACGAACGGCAGATCGGCGTCCGCCTCGGAGTGGACCGCGACGGCGCGCAGCCCCATGCTCCGCACCGTACGGATGATGCGGCGGGCGATTTCACCACGATTGGCGACGAGAACTGAGTCGAACACGCACCCAACTCTAGGATGATCCCCCGCTCCGTCCCCCCGCCCGTTCCGACTGAACGCGGGGGCCGAATCTGTAGGGTCGCCACAACAACGACGGGCTCGGCGTGCCGTTGGAGGCGGTCCGATGCTACGTCTGCTACAAGCGTGTGACGAGCACGAGCCGGTCGACGACGCGCGCCATCGCCTCCACCACCCCGGGGTCGTAGGCCGACCCCCCGTCGAGGCGTAGCCGCTCCAGTGCCGCCGCCGCGCGGTCCCTGTCGGTCGATCCGCCCACCAGGTCGTCGTAGGCGTTGGCGGCCTTGATGATGCGGCTGGCCGTGGGCGGGGACTCGCCGAGCGTCTCGCACTGCCGCCGGACGATCTCCGCGACGCCGTGGAGGACACCGGTCTTCCTGATCACCTCGGCGCCCAGCTCGGCGATCCGCCGCGCCTGCGCGGGGTCGGCCAGCACGGTCGCGCCGCCGGGGATCGGGTCGCGCAGCGACAGCTGGCCGATGTCGTGCATGAGCGCGGCGTACTCCAGCTCCAGCAGCTGCGGCTCCGCCATGCCCAGCTCCCGGCCGATGGCGACCGACAGCTGGCTGACGCGGCGCGAGTGGCCCGGCTCGACGTATCCGCCGACCTCGGTGACCCGGCTCAGCGCGCGCACGGTCTGCAGGTAGGTCGCCCGGATGCCGGCGTACTTGCGGAACGCCACCTGCGTGACGAGCAGCGGCGCGGCGAACGCGGGCAGCGCGGTCATGTCCATGCTGTGCGAGGCGAGCGCGAGCAGGATGCCCGACGCCGCGACGGCGGCGCCGAGCGGCGCGGCCATCCTGATCTCGTCCCGTACGGCCACGGCGAACGCGGTCCTGACCTGGTCGGCCCGGTGCATGGCCGCGATCACCACGTCGGCCACGAGCATGATCGTGACGAGCACGGCCATCACGCCGAGCGCCGGCCACCAGTTGCCGTTCCGGTCGCCGGTGTCCCGCGCGAGCTCCCCCAGCGGGCCGGTGAGCGGCCGGTAGGCGAAGGCGAGCAACGACCCGGCGAGCAGCCGCCGGGCCATCGCGTCGAGACGTGGCGGCCGGCCGACCGCCAGATGCGGCAGCCCGCCCGCGATCATGCCGACCGACATCACCGCCACGACCTGCAGGGCCGAGTGGTGCGCCGGCCGTCCGCCCACGTCGAGCAGCAGGGCGTATCCGAGGGAGGCGGCGGTGGAGATCGGGGCGACCTCGCGGTTGCCCGGCATCGTGAGCCTGGCCAGCTCTCCGGCCGCGATGAGCGCGCCGAACCCGATGGCGACCCGCGGATCGGTCAGGCCCTCCGCCGCCGTGTGGGCGATCCCCGCCACGGTCAGCATCCCGGCGGCGCAGATGAGCAGGAGCTGGCCCGAGTCGAGCCCCACCGGCCTGGCCGTCAGCCGACGCTCCCTCACCGCTCCGACACCACCTGGATGGGCGTCGTCGGGTCGTCGTGATCCTTCACGGTGGTCTCCACGGCCGCGTCGTCCAGGGGGACGGGCACCGGCTGCGCCATGTCCCAGCCGTGCCGGTCGAGCGCCTCGACGAACGCGCACACCATGTCGGGGTCGAACTGGGTCCCGGCGTTCTTGCGCAACTCCGCCACCGCGAACTCGATCGACTTGGCCTTCCGATAGGAGCGGTCGGAGGTCATGGAGTCGAACGCGTCGGCCACCGCGATGATCCGGGCGAACTCGGGGATCTCCGAGCCGGCCAGGCCCATCGGGTAGCCCTTGCCGTCATGTCGTTCGTGGTGGTGCATGATCCCGGCGAACGCCTCGTCGAGGAAGTCGATGCCCCGCACGATCTCCAGCCCGCGCATCGGATGGAGCTGGATCGCGGCGTACTCCTCCTCGGTCAGACGGCCGTCCTTCTGCAGCACCTTGGTCGGCACGCCGAGTTTGCCCACGTCGTGGAGCATGCCCGCGTATCGGATCGCGCGCAGCCGCTCGGTGCCCATGCCGATCTCCTCAGCGATCATCGAGGACGCCGCGGAGACCCGCGTGCAGTGCCCGCGCGTGTAGTAGTCCTTCGTCTCCACCGCCTGGCACAGCGCGGCGATGGTCGCGTCGTACGCCCGTTGCTCGGCGTGGTAGTGCCCCAGCGCCCACCGGGCCACGAACAGCGGCAGCAGCACGAGCACGGCCGAGATCGACTGCACCGTCGACCACAGGGCCGCGATCAGCAGGCCGAAGGTGGCGAAGCCGACGTAGGAGCTCAGGAACTGCACCATTGCGCGGAGCGAGACCTGGTCTTTGTGCACCGCGGACGCCAGCCGCAGGATGACCGCGGTCAGCGCGAAGTTGACGGCCACGAAGACCACCGTCGCGGCGGCGTACGGCACGAGGATGCCCGGGAAGTCGGCCGGCTCGGGCAGGTGGGCGCGTCCCCCCGCGCTCTCGTACGCCCACCCGGCGGCGTAGCCGCACAGGGCGTACTGCGCGCCGTTGAACAGCCGTTTCACCATCGGCAGGCCGGGGCGCACGCTCACGACCGCGGCCAGCCCGACCAGGGCCGCGCCCTCCGGGCCGACCAGCACCACGGCGGCCAGCGCGGCGGAGAAGCTCACCGACACCGCGACGTGCGGCACGTTGAGCAGGGTCGGCACCGACTCACAGAGCAGGAAGAGCAGCGCCAGAACGAGAAGCGCCGACCAGTCCTCCGCCACGAGCCCGTGATGAACGAGGAGACCGCGCGTGATCACGAGACCGGCGGTTCCGACGAGTGCGACGAAGTAGACCCTGGCGGGCCACGGCAGTTCCCGCATGGCGGCCACCTTGAATGCGGTTCGGACCCGTGGGCCGGCCCTGCCGGACCGGCCCACGGGCAGTGACTACGTCCAGGAGATCCCCGGGGTGCCGGCCGCGAGACCGGCCAGAGCCACCACCGGAGTAAGCAGCGCCAGCGCCACTATTAGCCTGACGACGGTCTTCCCAAGCATTGCGCCGCCTCCACGTCGATGTCGCACTCAGGCTACAGAAGGGCCGACGGCGGATCTGGGATGTCGCGACCATCGCAGCCAAACCGTAACCAAGCAATCACACCGCGTGCAATTGCACCGGTTTGTCGCCACCTGCCGCGGACCCGAGACGGGAAAGCCGCCGCGACGGCCGACGATCTCGGCATGCTCAACTAGTAACACGCCGCATCCGGTGATCAAAGCGATCAGACGAGCGCTTGCCGGGCCCATTCGACGGTGGCCTTGAGGCCCGTGGGCAGGTCGTGCCGGGGACGCCAGCCGAGGGCCTCGTACGCCGGAGCGGGGTCGACGGCCATCGCGGGGAGGTCGCCCAGGCGAGGAGGATCGAAGCGCGGCTCGTCCGGCGCTCCGGCCGCCGCGGCGATCAGACTGTGCAGCGCACGGTCGGTGGTCTGGACGCCGGTGCCGAGGTTGACCCGGCGGCCGTCGCCGTGGGGCCCGCAGGCGCGGGCGAAGCCGTCCACCACGTCCTCCACGAAGACGTAGTCGCGCGTCTGGGAGCCGTCGCCGTACACGACCGTGGGTTTTCCCGCCAGCAGGGCGTCGGTGAAGATCGCGACCACTCCGGCCTCACCCTCGGGCGACTGGCGCGGCCCGTAGACGTTCGACAGCACGAGCGTGGTGTATTCGAGCCCGTGCAGCGCCCGGTAGGTGGCGAGGTACAGCTCACCGCCGAGCTTGGAGGCGGCGTACGGCGAGCGGGGATCTGTGGGGGCGTCGCCGGGGACCGGGATCACGGCCGGCCTGCCGTAGACGGCGACGGAGGAGGCGTAAACGATCTTTCGGGCCCCGGAGCGGCGAGCCGCCTCCAGGACGTTCACCGTGCCCTCGACGTTGATCCCGGCGTCGGCCACCGGGTCGGCCACGCTCCTGCGCACGCTGATCTGCGCGGCGAGGTGGCAGACGACCTCCGGCCGCCAGCGCTCCGCGAGATCGGCGAGCGCGGGGTCGCGCACGTCCATGACGTGCAGGGGGGCGTCGGGGTTGCGCACGTGACCGGACGACAGGTCGTCCACCACCGCGACCTCGTGACCGTCCGCCAACAGCCGATCGACGAGGGTGGACCCGATGAACCCCGCCCCGCCGGTGACCAGTGCCCGCATGTCCCCGCCCTTCCCGGCCTTCCCGGCCTGTAACGGGAGATCCTAACGAGCATTGCCCCGGCCCGGCCCGATCACACCCCCGCGACGGAGGCGCGCCCAGCGAGAACAGGCACGGCGACAGAGCGTGGCGAAAGGGCCGCGCCGGCCGTCACCCTGCCGGGACCGCCGGGCTAGTCCGCCATCTCGGCGCGTACCTGCTCGATCCGGGTGAGCACCTTGCTGCGCAGGTCCTGCGGGACGGGGTCGCACCCGCAGTGTTTGGCCACGAGCCGCTTGACGGCCTCCTCGAGGCCGTACTCCTCCAGGCAGGGGGAGCACTCGTGCAGATGCTTCCTGATCTCGGCGATGCGGTCGCTGTCCAGCTCACCGTCCAGGTAGGTGTACACCCGGTCGAGCACCTCGCTACACGGGGTGTCGTGGTGGTTCCCGCAGCTCATCGCTCCTCCTCGCCAAGCGTCCCGCCCAGACCCGCGCCGCGGGAGTCCGACCGCACGAGGCCGCGCTCGCGCGCGTAGTCCTCAAGCTGGTTGCGCAACTGCCGGCGTCCACGGTGGAGGCGCGACATCACGGTCCCGATGGGCGTGCCCATGATCTCGGCGATCTCCTTGTACGGGAAGCCCTCGACGTCCGCCAGATAGACGGCGATGCGGAACTCCTCGGGGAGCGCGGCGAGAGCGTCCTTCACGTCGCTGTCGGGAAGGTGTTCGAGCGCCTCGATCTCGGCCGACTTCAACCCGCTCGACGTGTGCGACTCCGCCCGCGCGAGCTGCCAGTCCTCGATCTCCTCGGTGCCCGCCTGCTTGGGCTCCCGTTGCTTCTTCCGGTAGCTGTTGATGAACGTGTTGGTGAGGATGCGGTAGAGCCAGGCCTTGAGGTTCGTCCCCTCCTGGAACTGGTGGAAGGAGGCGAACGCCTTGGCGAAGGTCTCCTGCAGGAGATCCTCCGCATCCGCTGCGTTTCGGGTCATCCGGAGCGCCGCCGAGTAGAGTTGATCGAGAAACGGCATGACGTCGCGCTCGAACCGCTCACTGCGCTGCTCCAGAGTCTCCTCGGCTGTCTTGGAGACCGGACCCACCCCCTTCAGGACACCGTACCCAGCCGAGGATACCGGCCCGGCAAGGTCCAGCCCGTCGAGGCCTTCTGGCAGCACCAACGTCTTCATGCCCAACTGCAACAGGGCGGGCGTAGAGTCTGTTCCCGGTGCAGATTGAGGTGACGAACGGCCCGGTGCGGGGAAAAAAGTAAGCACCGGCTTGGTAGCCCGGAAACCGAGTTTCGCTGCCGCACGCCCATGCGCGGGGCAGCCAGAGTCCAGGAGTCGCTCGTGCTGCCTATACCGGCCAACGAACTCAACGGCCCGGGCACACTCGGGCCGTACTGGACCTTTTATCACGCGGTCGTCGCCGAACAGTTGCGCCAGTGGCTGCCCGGCCGTCCCTCCCTGCTGCTGGACCTGTCCGGCGGACGGGGGCGATGGCCGGCCCAGGCGGCGCGCGCCGGTCACCGGGTGATCGAGGTCATGGACTTCCGCAGGCCGGCGGAACCCTGGTTGCGCGACGCCTCCGAGCGGATACAGAAGGTGCGCGCCGACAATCTCGGCTTCCTGCCCGACGGCAGCGTGGACGGCGTGATCGCCGAGGAGCGCGCGCTGTCGGTCGAGATCATGGCCGAGTCCGTCGTCGAGGACGTGGCCCGGGTGCTGCGGCCCGGCGGGCGCGCGCTGCTGTGCGTCGACTCGCTGGTCCTCGGCATGGCGATCCTCGCCGAGCAGAACTACTGGGCGCACCTGTGCCAGACGGGCGAGGTCATGCTCATCCCCTGGCCCGACGGCAGCATCACCCGCTGCTTCACCAGTCAGCAGATACGCGAGCTGATCACCGGCGCCGGCCTGGAGGTGGAGTGGGTGCGCCCGCGCACCGTGCTGTCCCCCTCCACCGTCGACCACGTGCTGAGCGGGGAGAGCAAGTCGCTGTCCTGGCTGGTCCGCACCGAGCTGGAGACGCAGGCCGACGGTGACGACACCGTCGGCATCCACTTGGTGGCGAGCGCCCGCAAGCCGTTGTGAACGCTCTAAGGGAACGCGGCGCGGACAGGCGCTCGCGGGAGGCTCGGGCGGATGCGGCGCTCGACAGGATCACCGGCGGCGCTCGGCCCGCGACTGGCACTGCACGCACCGGGCCGCCTCGGGGCGGGCCTCCAGCCTGCCCTCGGGCACGAGCGTGCCGCAGTCGACGCAGCGGCCGTAACCGCCGTCGTCCAGCCGCCGCAGCGCGGCCAGCACGGCCGTACGCTGCCGGGAGGCGGCGTCGAGCATGGCCCGGGTCCGGTCTGCGTCGGTGAGGTCGGCTCCCGCGTCGGCGAGGCATCTGTCGCGCCCGACGGCCGGATCCCCACGCAGCACGCTGATCGACCGGTCGAGCTCGGCGAGCATGCTTTCCAGGCGCATACGCGCGGTCGCGACGTCCACGGATCCGCACCTCCGGGAGTGGGGGAATCACCCGTCCAGGAGCCCCCGGTCTCCTGCACGGTCAGCGGCCGGTCACCTACCGAGCGACCGCTTTCTCGAACGGATGCCCACTTCGCGCGCCGCTTACACCCTTGACCTGCTCACCGACTGCGGGCTCGGGCTCACTGGCGCGGGGGCAGTCCGATGAGGTGCGTCGCGCCGAGGAAGAAGGCCGCGCGGACGTTGTCGTCGCCCACGAGGTCACGGATCGCCGCCGCCGAGGTTCCCGCCTCGCCGTAGCCGACCTTCAGGAACGACGGGTCCGGCTCCTTGGTCACGTCGAGTCCCTTGAGCAGGACCTGCGCACCCCTGTCCGACTTGGACACCGCGCCCCAGAGCTGGGTGTAGACGTCCACGGTCAGCAGGTCGACGAAGCCCTCGCCGATGATCTGGCTGTGCCGGATCCCCTCCGCCGTCTCCCTGAACCGGGGGTGGGCGAGCCGGTGCATCAACTCGTGCACGAGCGTTCTGATCACCCGCCAGCGCCAGTCGGACTTCGTCCCCCACGCGGGACTCGGGAAGATCGGCTGAACGGAGATGTTGCCCTCACCTCCGCTGTGCGCCGCGGTCAGCTTGACCATGGCCTCGACCCTCCTGCTCAGGGTCGCGTCCCCCGACAGGCGCTCCCGCAGCAGGGCGCGCAACGTATCCCGGTCGCCGGAACGGGTGGCGTCGTAGTTCGCTCTGACGAGCAGCGCCCCTCGTTGCTTGTCCCAGCCGACCGCCTGCGCCCTGTTCATCATCCAGTTCAGCCGCTGGGCGGGCCCGGCGGGCAGCTCCCAGGTGCTCTGCAGGCGTTCGCTGTAGCGGAAGCCGTCGAAGTACGGCCCCTCCTCCCAGGAGTCCGCGTACGGCCGCAGTCCGACGGCGACGAACATCTGGAGGAAATCGGCGACGCGCCTGAGGTGATCGAGCGACTCCGGCTCGGACCGCGTACCCGTGGGCGGCGCCCAGTGCCGGAGCTGCTCGTCCACCACCTTCACCAGCAGATCGGCCAGCTCCTTGAGCACGTTCTCCTGCAGCGGCCCGACCTTCGTCTCCCCCTTGCCGTCCTGGTCGGACCCGGGAGGGTTGTAGATGAGGTTCAGCTTCGCCGCCACCGCCGTCTCGGGCAGGGCGAGCTTCCGGACGACCGCCCCCCTCACCCAGCCGCTCGCCCGCAGCACCTCCCGTTCGAACGCGTCGTTCTCGGCGCCCGGCATCGCCGTACGCAGGGTCGCCCGGCCTATCAGGCGAGACACCGCCGCGGTGTGGTCGAAGTCATCGGGGAGAGCGTTCATGTTGGCGCCGTACAGATAGAGGGCGTGGGCCAGCCAGAGCTGGTCCTCACCCTGGTACTGCGCGATCTGGGACCAGATGTCGATCTCCAGCCCGGTGAACAGGCGGTAGACGCGGTTGAAGTAGTCGGGGTACTTGTTCGCGGGGAGGGCACGCAGTTTCGTGTAGTCGACCGTCGCCTCCAGCGGTCCGAAGCCGACCGTTCTCGGCTCTGCCGGGGTATGCGCGAGATCGTTCGTCAGGGACATGTAACGCTCCAAGTAACTGAGAGTGGCGAATTACGTACATGTCGTGCAAGCGCCACCGGAGCGTACGTCCGGCCCTGACTTCCATCAAGCAGCTTGTCCGCCATAGGACAGCCTGAACGGCTCCGCCCGTGCCTGTGCTCGGGCCGGGAACGTCTTGTCCGGGGAGCCGTCAGAGCAGGCGCGGGACGTCATCGCCCTTCAGGGCCTCGATCAGCTCGGGACCGTTGTGACGGACGCTGTTGACGGCGTCGGAAACGGCGTACGCCTCCAGCCGGTCCGGGCCGGCCGGGACGAGCAGGCCCGTGGGGTCGGTCACGCGCGGGTCGAGCCACTCCGTCCAGCGGTCGCGCTCGACCATCATCGGCATCCGGTCGTGGATGCGGCCCAGCTTGTCCGTCGCCGTGGTGGTGATCACCGTGCAGGTGCACAGCCACTTCAGCGGGTCGTCGTCCGGGCGGGTGGGGTCCTTCCAGAACTCGTACAGACCGGCCATGGCGAGCACGCCGCCGTCGGCGGGATGGATGAAGAACGGCTGCTTCTTCTTGCCCTCCAGCGGCATCCACTCGTAGTAGCCGTCCGCCGGGATCAGGCAGCGCCGCGACTTCAGCGCCCTGCGGTAGGACGGCTTCTCCGCCACGGTCTCCACCCTGGCGTTGATCATCCGCGAGCCCACCGACGGGTCCTTGGCCCAGCTCGGCACGAGCCCCCACCGGACCACCCGCAACTGCCTGACCGGCTCGTCGCCCGGGCGCTCGCCGTCGTCGTCCTTCGGCACACGGCTCATGACCGCGTAGACGTTCTTGGTGGGCGCGACGTTGTAGTCGGGCCGGAGCTCGCCGCCGGGCACCTGGTCGGGCACCCCGTCCAGCTCGACCTGGAACTCCTCCAGCAACTCCTGCTTCTTCCGCGCAGACGCGTACCTCCCGCACATGCCACCAAGACTGCCACGAAGTCGTGTCCCGGGGCGGGCCGCACACGTTCTCACGGCTTCTCACGACGGTGCGGACGAGCGTGCGCGCACTAAGCTTGCGGCATGGCCTCTCCGCAGTCCGCGTCCGGCGGCGCCGCGCCGCACGGCATCGATCAGAACGGCGTCGAGAAGAACGCCGGCGCACCGCTCTGGCCCGCCCCCGTGGCCGCCGAGCCGGTTCGTGCGACGGTCCGCCTGCCCGGCTCGAAGTCGGTGACCAACAGGGCACTGCTGCTCGCCGCGCTGGCCGACGCCCCCGGCGCCGTACGACTCGCGCTGCGCAGCCGCGACGCCGACCTGATGGCGGCCGCGCTGCGCTCGCTCGGCGCCGAGATGACGCCGTCCAACGAGAGCGCCGACAGCGTGGACTGGTCGGTGACCCCTCATCCCGTACGCGGCGGGGCGTCGATCGACGTCGGGCTGGCCGGGACCGTCATGCGGTTCGTGCCCCCGGTCGCCGCGCTGGCCGACGGACCGGTCTTCTTCGACGGCGACCCCCACGCCCGCAAGCGGCCGATGGGCCCGATCCTGGGCGCGCTGCGCGCGCTCGGCGCGTCGGTGGACAACGACGCGCTGCCGTTCACGATCCGCGGACCGATCCCCGGCGGCGAGGTCACCCTCGACGCCTCGGTCTCCTCGCAGATGGTCTCCGGACTGCTGCTGGCCGCCGCGCGCTTCGAGAAGGGCGTGACGGTGCGGCACGACGGTCCGCCCGTCCCGTCGATGCCGCACATCGAGATGACCGTGCAGATGCTGCGCCAGGCGGGCGTCGACGTGGACGACTCCGAGCGCGACGTGTGGCGGGTGCAGCCCGGCCCGATCCGGGCCAGGGACGTCACGGTCGAGCCCGACCTGTCGAACGCCGCTCCCTTCCTCGCGGCGGCCCTGGTCACCGGCGGCTCGGTCGTCGTGCCGGACTGGCCGGAGGAGACGACGCAGGGCGGCGACGCGCTGCGCGAACTGCTCGCCGAGATGGGCGCGCGGGTCGAGCGGGTGCCGGAGGGCCTGCGGGTCACCGGCGAGGGCGCTGTGCGCGGCATCGACGCCGACCTGCGCGACGTCAGCGAGCTCACCCCCACGATCGCCGCGCTCGCCGCGCTGGCCGACGGGCCGTCCCGCATCCGGGGCGTGGCGCACATCCGGGGGCACGAGACCGACCGGATCACCGCCCTCGCCGCGGAGATCAACCGGCTGGGCGGCGACGCCCGGGAGACCGACGACGGCCTGGACATCCACCCCCGGCCGCTGACCGGCGGCGTCTTCCACTCCTACGCCGACCACCGCATGGCCACGGCGGGCGCGGTCATCGGCCTGGTCGTGCCGGGCGTCGAAGTCGAGGACATCGCGACGACATCCAAGACGCTGCCCGAGTTCCCGCGCATGTGGGCCGCGATGCTGGGCAGCGCGCCAGGCGAGGAGACGGCATGAGCGAGCGGCTGATCCCCGGACGATCGGGGCGCGGGCACTGAAAAAGCGGCATTACGACGAGGACGACGTCAGGGTCAGGCCGGGCAAGGGCTCACGGCCGCGGACCCGGATCCGGCCTGCCCACAGCGAGGCCGTCGAGGGCTTCGTGGTGGCCGTCGACCGCGGGCGTTACACCTGTCTGGTCGGCGAGGGCGTCCCCCGTTCCACGACGCCGAAGAAGCGGCGGGGCGAGCGCACCCTCGTGGTGGCCATGAAGGCCCGCGAGCTCGGGCGCAAGGGCATCGTGGTGGGCGACCGCGTGGCGCTGGTGGGCGACGTGACCGGGCAGCCCGACACGCTGGCGCGCATCGTCCGCGTGGAGGAGCGCACCTCGATGCTGCGCCGCAGCGCCGACGACGTGGACGACATCGAGCGCCCCATCGTCGCCAACGCCGACCAGTTGGTCATCGTCACCGCGCTCGCCGATCCCCCGCCACGGCCCCGGATGATCGACCGGATGCTCGTCGCGGCCTTCGACGCCGACATCGAGCCGCTGCTGTGCCTGACCAAGGCCGACCTGGCCCCCGCCGACGACCTCGTCGCGCTGTACGAGCCTCTCGGCGTGCCGTACGTGGTCGTGCGCAAGGGCGGCCCGGTCGACGACCTGGCCGAGGCGCTCGCGGACCGGCTCAGCGTGCTGGTCGGGCACTCCGGGGTCGGAAAGTCGACCCTGGTCAACGCGCTGGTGCCGCACGCCCACCGGGCCGTGTCCCATGTGAACGCCGTCACCGGCCGCGGCAGGCACACCTCCACCTCCGCGGTCGCCCTGGAACTGCCGGAGGGCGGCTGGATCATCGACACCCCCGGGGTGCGCAGCTTCGGGCTCGCCCACATCTCGGTGGAGACCGTGCTCGCCGCCTTCCCCGACCTGGTGGACGCCACAACCGAATGCCCCAAGGGCTGCACCCACCTCGGCGACGACTGCGCCCTCGACCGCTACGTCGCGGAGGGGCACGCGGAGCCCGCACGCCTGGAGTCCCTGCGGCGGTTGCTCGCCAGCCGCGAGGGCTCTTCCGACGAAGACTAGAACGACGCGCTCCGGCTGAAGGCGAGCATCACGGCGAGCGCTCCGAGCATGCTCCCCATGGCGATCCGCTGGGCTCGCAACCACGCCGGCCGGTGCGCCAGGAATCCCGCGACGCTTCCGGCGGCCAGCACGATCGAGAAATTCACCGTCGCGGCCACCGCGATCTGGAAAAGGCCGAGAACGACGCCCTGCGCCAGCACGTTCCCCGCTCGGATATCGACGAACTGCGGAATGACGGAGACATACAGAATGGCGATCTTCGGATTGAGCAGGTTCGTCATCAGTCCCATGGCGAAAAGCCGGGGCGGCGGGTCGTGCGGCACGTCCCGCACGGTGAACACCGAAGCGCCGCCCGGCCTGATCGTCTTCCAGGCGAGCCACATCAGGTAACCCGCCCCGGCCAGCCGTATCGCCGTGAGAACCTGCGGGACCGCGGCGAACAGCGCCGCCAGGCCGAGATTCGTCGCCGTCAGATAGACGAGGAATCCCGCGACCACTCCGCTCAACGAGATTATTCCGGCCCGGCGTCCCTGACTGATGCTCCGCGATACGAGATACATCATGTTCGGGCCCGGAGAGAGCACCATTCCGAGCGCCACGGACACGACACCCAGCACCGCATTCGGTTCGACCATGACGCCGCCCTTTCCTCGCAGGTCATCAATGCCGGTCCGGACGGCCTCCTCAGGCTATTTCACTCCGAACAATAAATGCAATATTGGATATTGCTCTCGGAGCAATATTGTGTTTGGATCGGACACCGTGCCACGAAGAGGGGGCGGCGATGGAGGACTACCGTGAGCTGGCCGACGAGGTCGCCGCGGACATCGCGGCCGGACGGCTCAGGCCGGGAGACCGGCTTCCTCCGCAGCGGGACTTCGCCCGGCGGCGCGGCATCGCCGGCTCCACGGCGGCGCGCGTCTACGCGGAGCTGACCCGCCGCGGCCTCACGGTCGGCGAGGTCGGCCGTGGCACCTTCGTCCGCGCCTCCGCCCGGCGGCCCGGGACCGCCCTGGCCGAACCGAGCGGCACCAGGATCGACCTCGAACTCAACTACCCCGTCATCCCCGAGCAGGCCGGCCTGCTCGCGGACGGCATCAGGCCGCTGCTGCGCCCCGATGTGCTGGAGGCGTCCATGCGGCCGGTGGGCGCGGCGGGCACTCCCCACGCCCGCGAGGCCGTCGCGGACCTGCTCGCCCGGGCCGGCTGGCGCCCCGACCCGGCGCGGGTGCTCTTCGCCGGCAACGGCCGCCAGGCGATCGCGGCCGTCATCGCCGCGCTGGTCCCGCCGGGTGCGCGGCTGGGCGTCGAGGAGCTCACCTACCCCGTCGTGAAGACGATCGCCGCCCGGCTCGGGGTCACCCTCGTGCCCCTGCCGGTCGACGAGGCGGGCCTGGTGCCCGAGGCTGTCGAGGCCGCCGCCCGCAAGGCTCCGCTGAGAGCGGTCTACCTCCAGCCGACGCTGCACAACCCGCTGTCGCTCACCATGCCGGTCGAGCGCCGCGCCGAGCTCGCGGCCGTGCTGGAGCGGCTGGACGTGCCCGCGATCGAGGACGGCATCTGGTCGTTCCTGCGGCACGAGGCACCACCGCTCGCCGCCGTGGCGCCCGAGCGCACGATCCTCGTCGACAGCCTCTCCAAACGGCTCGCGCCCGGGCTGACCGTCGGATTCGCCGTCGTTCCCGAGGCCGTCGTCCCCCACGTGACCGCGGCGCTGCACTCGGGGGGTTCCGCGCCGCCGCGGTTCGCGCTGGAGGCGGCGGTCCGGCTCGCCGGCGACGGCATCGTGGAATCGCTGAGCCGGGGCAAGCGGCGGGACGCCGAGGCCCGGCAGGAGATCGCGAGCCGCCACCTGGGCGAGTTCGCCGTCCGCGGCGATCCGCGGTCCTACTACTGCTGGTGGGAGCTTCCGCCGCCGTGGCGGGCCGACACGTTCGTGGCCGCCGCCGCACGGCACGGCATCGCCGTCACCCCGGCGGCGGCCTTCGCCGTCGGCGACAACCGCACCCCGAACGCCGTCCGTCTCGGCCTGGCCTCTCCCCCGCCCGAGACGCTGGCGCGCGCCCTGGCCACCCTCGCCGGGCTCGCCCGTTCCTCGCCGGACGATCTGCTGGCCGAGTGAGCCGAGTGAGGGGTCAGGCCGCGCGGTTGGGGCGCAGGGTCCAGGAGACGGTCATCTCCGAGACGACGACGTCTTCGGCGTTGCGGATCTCGACGGCGACCTCGAACTCGGGCCGCTCCCCCGCGTCCAGCAGGGCGACGACCGCCTGCCGCTCGGCCCGGAGGGTGGCGGCGGCGGTGACCTCGCCCATCGCGAGCTTGCGGTAGCCGATCCTCGCCTCGGTCGCCAGCGGCACGGCGCGGGACAGTTGGTCGCCGAAGGCCGAGAGCATGGCCGCGCCCGAGGCGGTCTCGGCCAGTGTGAACAGGGCGCCGGCGTGCGGGCCGCCGACGTGGTTTCGCAGGTCTCCCCGGTCGGCCAGGCGGGCGACCGCCTCACCGGAGCCGATCGAGTCGAACGTGATGCCGAGCAGCCGCGCGAACGGAACGCTGTCGAGCATGAAGGCGCCGATGTCCATGGCCGGGATGTTACCTGTCGGTATGGCTTGGAGTGATTCTTCCTCTGATGTCAGCAGGTCGCCGCACGATACGTTGGCCCTGTGACGGAGTACCGCGACGACCTGCACCTCGCGCATCTGCTGGCGGACGCCGCCGACGACATCACGATGCGCCGTTTCAAGGCCGTGGACCTCAAGGTCGACACCAAGCCCGACCTCACGCCGGTCAGCGACGCCGACCGGGCCGTGGAGGAGGCGATCCGCGGCACGCTGCGCCGTGCCCGGCCCCGCGACGCCGTCGTGGGCGAGGAGTTCGGGATGACCGGCTACGGCATGCGCTCCTGGATCGTCGACCCGATCGACGGCACCAAGAACTACGTACGCGGAGTCCCCGTGTGGGCCACGCTGATCGCGCTGATGGAGCACGGCAAGGTCGTCGTGGGCGTGGTCTCGGCCCCGGCGCTCGGCCGCCGCTGGTGGGCCGCCAAGGAGAGCGGCGCGTGGAGCGGACGGAGTCTGAGCAAGGCCACGCGCTGTGAGGTGTCCTCGGTCGGCCGTCTCGACGACGCCTCCTTCTCGTTCTCCGACCTGGACGAATGGGAGAAGGCCGGGCGGCTCGACCCGTTCCTCGACCTCACCAGGGAGTGCTGGCGCACGCGCGGCTACGGCGACTTCTGGTCGCACATGATGGTCGCCGAGGGCGCCGTGGACATCTCCGCCGAGCCGGAGCTGTCCCCCTGGGACATGGCCGCTCTCACGATCATCGTCGAGGAGGCCGGCGGCTCCTGCACCTCGCTCGACGGCGCCGCGCCCCTCGACGGCGGCAACCTCGTCTGCACCAACGGCCTGCTCCACGGCGAGGTCCTCAAGCGCCTGTCCCCGCGCTGAGCCGCCTCCCGGCTTTCCGGATCATTTGGGCAGTCACCGCCTTCGCGGCCCGGCGGGACTGCCCAAAAAAATGCCTTTATAAGGGTATTTTTCAGCGTAAACGGTAGTGAAATCCGGCCGACTCGGCGGGAATTCGTGTTCCTCTTGTGACACCCACACCGCCAACCGGCTTCTCGTGGATCGCGTCGAAATACCGGACGCGCAAGCGGCCTTCCCAGCCCACGAGTGGATCGAGCCGGAATAACGACGATGAGCGCACCAGCCAAACCCCGGAAAGCCCAGGACGATCAGGGCGACAAGGAGCGGAGAAACGCCCGGAGAATAGCGTGGATCAGCGGCATCCTGACCTTCGCCGGCACGCTCATCACCGCCGGATCTGCGGTCGCGGTCGCCGTCATCACCGCCCCCGACACGGTGCGGGACGTCGTCGGAGACAGGATCGCGGTGACCCACACGGCCACGGCGACGGCGACGGTCACCACCACGGTCACCGCCGGCCCGGCGGCCCCTTCCCCGCAGGCGAGCGCGGCGGACGCCACTACGGGCGGCACCGCCGCGACGTCCCTGACCCGCCCGGCCGCCGTCGACGTCGACGGCTGCGGCCCGCCGGGAGGGTTCAGCAACGACTGGCTCGACCGCTCGGTCACCCTCGCGGGTTCGGACGAGCAGTTCAACGCCATGACGTGCCGCGTCGAAAGCTCGGGCGCCGTGGCCGGATACCTCGACTACGTGGTGCCACAGAACGCGACCACGTTCACGGCGAAAGTGGGAATCGACCGCGCGTCACCCAACACGTCGGCGAGAGTGCGATTCTCCGTCGTCGACCTTGACGACAACGTGCTCGCCCAACAGGTGGCGACGTACACGAACGCGCCGGGCATCACCGCCCGGGTCTCGGGAGTGCCGCGAATCCGCCTGAAAATGACGGTCGTCAAGAGCAGCGGCGTCTCGGGCTCGAATTATTTCCGGTCCGCGTGGATAAATCCCTCCTTCGGCTGACAAATATCCTTTCGGGATTCCTTGTGGCCGGCCTGGTCACAAGGCGAGGACGTCGCCCGCGGCGGTGAGGAGGCTGCCGCGGTACGCCTCGCCGAACAGGCAGACGTGGACGGCGAGCGGGTGCAGCTGATGCAGGGGCACGCGCTCGCGCCACCCGTCCGCGAGGGGCGCCGCCTCCCGATAGGCCGCGAGGATCGTGTTGAGGTGCGGCGCCCCGAACAGCGCCAGCATCGCGAGGTCGGTCTCCCTGTGGCCGCCGTGGGCGGCCGGGTCGACCAGCACGACCCCGTCCGCGGACCACAGCAGGTTTCCGCTCCACAGGTCGCCGTGGATCCGGCTCGGCGGCTCCGCCGGCCCGGCGACCTCCGCCACCCGGTCGCACGCCTCCTCGACCAACTCCACGTCCGCGGCCGACAGCGCGCCGCGGTCGCGCGCGAGCCGTACGAACGGGAGCACGCGGCGAGACACGTAGAACGACGGCCAGTCCGGCGCGGGCTCGTTGCCCATTGGAAGCTCGGCGATGTAGCCGGGCCAGGGGGCGCCGAAGCCGTCGGCGCCGGCCGCGTGCAGGGCGGCCAGCACACGCCCGAACCGCTCGGCGGCCCCGGCCGTCGCGGGGGCGGTGTCGATCCACTCCAGCACCAGCGTGCCGCCGTCCGCGGAGATCACCTCGGGGACGGCGACCGCCCCCGGCTCGGCCAGCCAGCGCAGCCCCGCCGCCTCGCTGTCGAGAACGGCAGACGCGTCCGAGCTTCTCTTGACGAACACCCTGCGGCCGTCGCCGAGCACGCCCTCGTGCAGCGTCCAGGCGTGCCCGCCACCGAGATCCCTAGTGATCCTCAAGGTGCTTGGCCACCCCCTCGCAGGCGGCCTCGACCATCCGCAGCACCTCGACGAAGCCCTCGCGTCCGCCGTAGTAGGGGTCGGGCACCTCGGCGCCCTCGGGGGCGGCCGGGTCGAACGACCGCAGCAGCCGGACGTCGGCGTCCGGCGGGGCGATCCGTCGCAGGGCGCGCAGGTTGTCCTGGTCCATCACGAGGATGAGGTCACGCTCGGCGAACCACGCCCGGTCGAACTGGCGGGCCCGGTGGGACGACCCGTCGTAGCCGTGGTCGGCCAGCGTGGCCAGGGCCCGCTCGTCCATCGGCTCCCCCGCATGCCAGCCGCCGGTGCCGGCGCTGTCCACCTCCACGTCGAGCCCGCGTTCGGCCAGCGTACGGCGCAGCACCACCTCGGCCATCGGCGATCGGCAGATGTTCCCCATGCAGACCAGACATACACGCTTCATGAACTCAATCCTCTCCCATAACGCCCGTGACCTGCTCGTTATCTCTTCTCAGGCCTCGCAAGAGCGACCGGGGGCGTTCACTGCCCGTTCACCTTTACCAAGGGTTTAGGTCACCTTGGCTCCCTACCGTCCCTGGTGTTGAGAAGACATGGGGAGGAACAACCGTGAAGTATGCAGGCCGGCTCGCCGCCGCCACTATCGTCGGCGTGCTCTCGCTCGCCGCATGCGGGACCGATGACAACACGAGCACCGCGGGGGGCACCTCCAGCGCCGCCGCTCCCGCTCAGGGCGACGACACGCTGAAGGGCACCATCAACGCCGCCGGCTCCTCGGCCCAGGCGAACGCCATCGCGGAGTGGAAGAAGAACTTCCAGTCGTCGAACCCCGGCGTCAGCATCAACTACAACCCGAGCGGCTCCGGCGCCGGTGTCCAGGCGTTCATCCAGGGCACGGTGGCCTTCGCCGGCTCCGACTCGGCCCTGAACGACGAGAAGGGCGAGCCCGCCCAGGCCGACGCCCGCTGCAAGACCGGCAAGGCGATCAACCTGCCGATGGTGACCGGCCCGGTGGCCGTCGTCTACAACCTGCCGGGCGTGGACGGCCTCCAGCTCTCGCCGAAGACCATCGCCGGCATCTTCAACAGCAAGATCACCAAGTGGGACGACCCGGCCATCAAGGCCGACAACCCCGACGCGCAGCTGCCCTCGACCGCCATCCAGGCGTTCCACCGCTCGGACGAGTCGGGCACCAGCGACAACTTCACCAAGTTCATGAAGGCCACCGCCGACGCGGACTGGCCGTACGAGCCGGCCAAGGCGTGGCCCGCCGAGGCGCAGGGCCAGGGCTCCAAGGGCTCAGACGGCATCGCGTCCAGCGTCAAGAGCACCGAGGGCGCGATCAGCTACGTCGAGCTGTCCTTCGCCGACAACTCGCAGCTGCAGAAGGCCAAGGTCGCCAACGGCGCCGGCGAGTACGTCGAGCTCACGCCGGAGAGCGCGGGCAAGACCGTCGAGGCCGCGGAGATCGCGGGCACCGGCAACGACCTCAAGCTGAAGATCGACTACGGCACCAAGGCCGCGGGCGCCTACCCGATCGTGCTCGTGACGTACGAGATCACCTGCGAGAAGGGCCTGGCGGCCGAGGACGTGACCCTGGTCAAGTCGTTCCTGACCTACACCTCCAGCGACGAGGGCCAGCAGGCGCTGACCAGCCTCGGCTACGCCCCGCTGCCGTCGAGCCTGCTCGGCAAGGTCCGCACCGCCGTCGAGGCGATTTCCTAACAGATGGCGACATCAACCAGAACCAGGGAGAGCGGGCCGGCCATGCGCCGGTCCGCCTTCCGGCGCAGCCGCGGCGACGGCCCGTTCCGCTTCGCCTCGACCGGGGCCGGTGTCGTCCTTCTGGCGATCATGGCCGCGATCGGGGTGTTCCTGGTCGTCAAAGCCGTCCCCGCCCTCCAGGCGAACACGTCCCACTTCCTGACCGAGCTGACCTGGCAGCCGAACGCCACCAAGCCGGTCTTCGGCATCGCGGCGCTCGCCTTCGGCACCGTGCTGAGCTCGCTGCTCGCGCTGCTCATCGCCACCCCGGTCGCGATCGGCGTCGCGTTGTTCATCTCGCACTACGCGCCCCGGCGGCTCGCCTCCGTCCTGGGCTACGTGGTGGACCTCCTCGCGGCGGTCCCCAGCGTGGTGTACGGCCTGTGGGGCGTCACCTTCCTCGTGCCGTTCATGCTCGGCCCATCGAAGTTCCTCAACGACTACCTCGGCTGGATCCCGCTCTTCGGCGGTGACACCGTGGTCGGCAAGAGCATGCTCACCGCGTCGCTCGTGCTCGCGATCATGATCCTGCCGATCATCGCCGCGATCTCCCGCGAGGTCTTCCTGCAGGCCCCCAAGATGCAGGAAGAGGCCGCGCTCGCGCTCGGCGCGACGCGCTGGGAGATGATCAGGATGTCGGTCCTGCCGTTCGGCCGGCCCGGCGTCATCAGCGCCGCCATGCTCGGCCTCGGCCGCGCGATGGGCGAGACGATCGCGGTCGCGCTCATCTTCCCCGCGACGTTCAAGATCTCGTTCCAGATCCTCGGCCCGTCCGGCAACAGCATCGCCGCCAACATCGCCAACGGCTTCGGCGAGGCGACCGAGGTGGGTCGCGGCGCGCTGATCGCCTCGGGTCTCGTCCTGTTCGTCATCACCCTGCTGGTGAACATGGGCGCCCGCTTCGTCATCGCCCGCCGCAAGGAGTACGCGAGGGCCGCAGCATGACCGTACAGACCGGAATCCAGCCGATCTCCGCGGCCCGGCGAGCCAAGGACCGCTTCGTCCAGGTGCTCGTCTACCTGGCGTTCGCGCTCGCGGTCATCCCGCTGCTGTCGGTGCTGTGGCTCGTCGTCAAGAACGGCATGGGCCGCTTCGACATGGAGTTCCTCACCCACTCCATGCGCAACATCGGGGCACGCGACGCCGGCGGCGGCGCCTACCACGCCATCGTCGGCACCCTCGAACAGGTCCTGCTGGCCTCGCTCATCGCGGTCCCGATCGGCCTGCTCACCGCCGTCTACCTCGTCGAGTACGGCGAGGGCGGACGGCTGTCACGCACAATCAGCTTCTTCGTGGACGTCATGACCGGCGTCCCTTCCGTCGTTTCCGGGCTCTTCGTCCTGGCCTTCTGGATCCTCGTGCTCGGCATGCCGTTCTCCGGCTTCGCCGGCGCGCTCGCCCTGTCGATCCTGATGATGCCGGTCGTGGTCAGGTCGGCCGAGGAAATGCTCCGCCTGGTCCCCCGGGAGCTGCGCGAGGCGTCGTACGCGCTGGGCGTGCCCAAGTGGCGCACCATCGTCAAGGTCGTGCTGCCCACGGCCTTCACCGGAATCGTGACCGGCGTCATGCTGGCCGTGGCCCGCGTCGCCGGTGAGACCGCGCCGCTGCTGCTGACCGTCTTCATCACCGACTCCATCAACGTCGACCCGTTCAACGGTCCCCAGATGGGGCTTCCGCTGTACGTCTTCGATCAGGCCGGCCGTCCGACGGACACCGCGATCGACCGGGCCTGGACCGGCGCGCTCACGCTGATCCTGATCGTCATGCTGCTCAACCTGGTCGCACGCCTCATCACCTGGTGGCGTTCGCCCGCGAGGAGGAGGTAAGGAATGGCCAAGCAGATCGAAGTCGCGGGACTCGACGCGTACTACGGCTCGCACAAGGCGATCGAGGGCATCTCGATGACGATCGAGCCGCGCTCGGTGACGGCCTTCATCGGCCCCTCGGGCTGCGGGAAGTCGACGTTCCTGCGGACCCTCAACCGGATGCACGAGGTCATCCCCGGCGCCCGGGTCGAGGGCAAGGTCCGCCTCGAGGACCAGGACCTGTACGGCGCGGACGTCGACCCGGTGTCGGTCCGCCGGACCATCGGCATGGTCTTCCAGCGGCCGAACCCCTTCCCCACGATGTCCATCTTCGACAACGTGGCGGCCGGGCTCAAGCTGAACGGCCGCTTCTCCCGATCGGAGCTGGACGGCATCGTCGAGGACTCGCTCAAGGGCGCCAACCTCTGGAACGAGGTCAAGGACCGGCTGGGCAAGCCGGGCGCGGGCCTGTCCGGCGGCCAGCAGCAGCGCCTCTGCATCGCCCGCGCGATCGCCGTACGCCCGCAGGTGCTGCTCATGGACGAGCCGTGCTCGGCGCTCGACCCCATCTCGACGCTGGCGATCGAGGACCTGATCTCCCAGCTCAAGCAGGACTACACGATCGTGATCGTGACGCACAACATGCAGCAGGCCGCCCGGGTCAGCGACAAGACCGCGTTCTTCAACCTGGCCGCGCAGGGTCAGCCGGGCAAGCTCGTCGAGATGGACGAGACCTCGAAGATCTTCACCAACCCGGCCGAGAAGGCGACCGAGGACTACATCACGGGCCGCTTCGGCTGATGCCCGCTTCCGGTTGACTGCATTGGAGGGACCTGGGTGACGGCACCCGCAGTGGAGGGGGACACTCGGACGGCGCCCATGCTCCTGGTGGCCGATTCGGACGCGGGTCTGGTGCGGCAGCTCTCGGCGGCGATGCAGGCCGAGGGGGTCGACGTCACCGGCGTCCCGGACGGCGCCCAGGCGCTGTTGCAGGCCGGGGCGCTCCGGCCCGACGCCGTGTTGATCTCCGCCTCCCTCCCCATCGTCGGCCCCGTCGAGTTCGTCCGCGCCGTACGGCGCATGCGAGCCGTGCCCGTCCTGCTCGGCATCGACTTCGGAGGCGATGCCGAGCAGGCCCTGCAGGCTCTGGAGGCGGGCGCGACGGCCTGCGTGGCCAGGCCATACCGCGTGCCCGAGCTTCTCCCCCTCGTCCAGGCGGCATTCCGGCGGCAGGACGGCCACCGGACCGTGCTGACGATCGGCGACGTGGAGCTCGACGTGACGGCGTATCAGGTGAAGGTCGGCGGCCGTGTCGTGCACCTGCCGCTGCGCGAGTTCGAGCTGCTGCACTTTCTGATGCGCAACGCGGACAGAACGGTCACCCGCGAGCAGATCATGCGCAACGTCTGGCACTCGGCCGACGGGACGTCCACCAACACCATCGCCGTTCACGTCAAACGCCTGCGCGCGCGGCTGGGCGACGTGGAGGACACGATGATCCAGACCGTGCGGGGAGTGGGCTACCGGTTGGTCACCGGCTGACCCCACCGGGGCTGGCTGCCGGGCCGCACCGAAGCGGTCCGCTTGGCCGCCCGGACGCAGCGGCACGCGGACGACCTCCGGGCCGCGAACCCCGGACGACCGGAAGGTCCTGGCCTCACGACCGGGATCTCAGCACGTCGATCTCACAGCCCGGCGCGAACGGGTCGAAGCCGTGCTCGAGCAGCCAGCGGACATTCGACAGGCTTCGCAACGACCACCACGCGCGGATCACGTCGAGGTCGACGCCGGCGCCGTAGCCGGCGACGACGTCGCCGAGATGCTCCTCGTGTCCGAGCGTCAAGGTGGCGAGGTCGTACAGGGCGTCACCCTGGCCGGCCTCGGACCAGTCGATGATGCCCGTGATCTCGTCGCCGTCGACGAACACGTGATCGATCTGCAGGTCGCCGTGCGTGAAGACCGGTGTCCACGGCCGGAGCGCGGCCTCGGCGACCTGGCGGTTGCGGGCGACCAGGCCGGCGGGCAGGACGCCGTTCGTCACGAGCCACTCGCACTCGCCGTCGAGATCCGCCGCCAACTCGTCGAGGAGCCGGCCGGCCTGGCCGGGCCTGGGCGGCAACGGCGCGTCATGCAACCTCCGGATGGCGGCTCCCGCCGCGGCCCACGCTGCAGTGGACGCGGTCGACGGCTCGCCGAGGCGGCCCAGCGCCGTACCCGGAAGTGCGGCGATCGCGAGCACCGGCGGCTTGTGCCACAGGACCTTCGGGGTCGGGACCGGCACCACGGCCATCGCCTCGACCTCGGCGTCGATGCGCGCCCGATCGGCGTCCACCTTAAGGAACACGTCACCGACGCGCAGGGTCGCGCGCTCGGAGTGGGCGACGACCACTTTGACCTCATCCATGGGCGACCAGTATCCCGAGGATGATCGTCGACGTCACCGGGTTGATCGCCCTCAGGCGAAGGTACGGCCGAGGTGGGCCAGACCGGCGTCCGCGTACGATCGCACGCCCGAGCCCGCCCGGACGCCTGAGCACAGGCCATAGGCGATGTCCTCCAGCAGCGCGCACCGGGCGTAGAAGACGACCCGCTCGTGGTCCGCGTCGTCGTGGTGCCCCTCGTAATACGTCAGCGTTCGCTCGTAGACCTCGGGCCCGAGGTCCCGGTAGACGAGCGCCAGGTCGTACGCGGGATCGGCGATGGCCGCATCGGTCCAGTCGATGACGCCCGTCAGGGCGCTCGTCTCGACGTCCACCAGCAGGTGCTCGCTGCCCAGGTCGTTGTGGCAGAACAGCAGCAGGCCGGGCTCGGCAGGGACCGCGGCGCCGAGGAAGTCCTCGACCTGTCGCCGGGCCGCAGGCGGCACCTGGGCGACGATGTCCCGGTAATGCCCTTCGGCCTCCTCCAGGAGCTCGCTCAACGGAAAGGTGTCACGCGGTACGAACGCCTCCATCCGCTCCACCGGCGCCGCGTGAACCCGGCTCAGGAAATCGCCCAGGGGAGCCGCCAGACGCGTGGGCTCTTTGACCGGGTGCAGGTTCAGCGGACGCCCCGGCAGCTTGCGATACGCGATCACGCCCGCCTCCTCATCCACGAAAATCGGCTGAGGCACCGGCAGCGGCGACAGCTCACTCACGACCGCGAGCAACGCCGCCTCTCGCCGCACCGCTTCACCACGCAGAGCTGAGTCGCGATGGAGAGCTGGAGCACCGCGGAGATCCGCCTCACTGGGACGAGCCGAATCGTCCTGGAGATCTCTGTCACCGCTGGGAGCCGAGTCGCCATAGGGAGCCGCGTCGTCTCGGGCAGCCAGATCATCACGGGCGGCCAAATCACCACTGGCAGACGAGCCGCCTTGGGGAGCCGAGCCGCTATGGGGAGCCCAATCATCGATCTTGCTCTGCCGTATGACCAACTCACCATTGACCTCGTACGCCGCGTTGTCCTGTCCCTCGCCCAGCCGTTCGACGGTTCTGACCTCGTAGCCGGACAGGTGGCGGGCCAACAAGCGGATGATTCGCTCGGTCACCTCCGCAACCCTAGCCATTAGCGAGAGGGGCGAGCGTCGTGGAGCATCACTGCACCTGGAGCCGAATGCTTCGCGGTCGGTGGAGCGTTGCGCCCGGTTGCCCGGGGGTTCGGTGAGAGGAGTTGGGGTCGGCTTGCTTCACGGTCGGGGTCGCGGTCGGTCGGGTGGGGGTCGCGGTCAGTGGGGTGGGGTTGGGGTCGGGTGGGTTGGGACGTCACTGCGCCGGCCGGAAGCTCCGGTCCTCGCGAAGCCCGCTCCGCTGGGCCTTCGCTGCGGTCCTCCCTCCCGCCCGCTCCGCTCCTCCCGCATGCCGCCCGCGCCGCCGACAACGTCGCCCCGTGACACGAGCCGGCCCACACAACGAACCAGCCAGGCAACCCCACACCAGCCCACACAACGCCGCGTAGGCCAGGGGGACACCCCCTCCCCGCGTCCCTCAGCGCCCCTTCCACGAGTGCCCCCGGAAAACGGGCCCCCGGAAGGAACGGCCCCCTAGACAGGCCCCCGAAAGAACGGGCCCCGGACATGCGAAAGCCCCGGCCAACACGACCGGGGCACCACCCACCAAACGAAACCGCAGCAGACGCGGGGGAAAAACACACACACCCGCCGGCGAAACACCCACCACGGGAACCCAGAGAAAAGAAAAACCCCCCGGGAAATGCGGAAGGGCCACCCCAACAAGGATGGCCCTCCCACATACCAAAGATTGTCCGGCGGCGTCCTACTCTCCCACACCGTCCCCGGTGCAGTACCATCGGCGCTGGCAGGCTTAAC
>NZ_JBITJO010000019.1:0-70546 GCF_044460045.1 Microbispora rosea
TCCGCTGCTGCCCTCACCGCGCCACCCCGATCGTGCAGGCCATCCTCGTCCTGCAAGCCGTCGAAGACGACCGCTACTCAGGATGAAAAAGGCTCTATGCTCACGTCTCCCTCGGCGACAAGCGCCATGCTCTGGAGAGACTGGGCCAGGTATTGAACTAGGGAAGCACGCAGGCGGCCCGTCGACTCGATCGGGCCGCCCGTACTTCTGCCTCTACTCAGGCAGAGCGTTGATCTCCATCAAGACTTGAACCATCTCTTCGAACATCTCCTCAGACTTGACGTTCTTGGCGATAGCCTCAAATGAGACCGCTTTGAAGCCAGCCCCCTGCAAGAACCGATTCATCGCAGAGAGAACATCTTTGGGTGGACAGCTTGAATATCGAAACTCTACACTTTCCCAGTTATCCCGGAAGTCGCGCAACACGGCCCTTGTGACAGCAACAGCCTTATCGGGAGAGTACTTATCCATACCCTGCACTTCGGCGAGAAACCGAGCAAATATGGAGTCCTCTTTGCTGGCCACTATCCGATCAAGCTCAGCCGTAACCGTCTCCAGGGGACACCTGCTAAGCCGTGATATGACGGCCGGGAGCAATAGGTAGCTCTCAAGCTCTTTCCTTTTCCAGACGTGAGCCCGGAACCCTGCCCCTTTTAGCTTTTCCTCTACAGCAGCGACCTGCTGGTCACTCCTGTAATCACGGTCAAGCAGGATCATGGAACGAACGGCGTTTTGCAGAAATTGGTCAGCAAACCACTTGAAGGGTTCGACGTGATTCCAGTTCGAGTAACCGTTGATTGGGACTGCAGCAAGCACTGTCTCCTGAACGATTCGCTCAAGACCAAGTCTCTTGCCCAGTAGTTTGAGGATCTTTAGGTCTTTCCCTTCAACGAAGAGAACTCCGCGGGCACGGAGCGCGCGTGCTAGGCCGAGATTGAAGGCACTTCCAAGGGCAGCATCAAGGCCCGCCATGGATTCGTCTTTAGGGGAACGAATGGCTCTTGCGCGTGTCTTGTCCACCCAGACGATCGCGTCACGGGGAGCCTCCGCCAGTACCTCGCTTGAGTGGGTAGCCAGGACTACCTGGGCCGGCAATGAGTCGAGTAGACGCACCAGTCGACGTTGCAGGTCGGCATGTAGAAATACCTCCGGCTCATCCAAGACCAGCGTAGGAAGATCCTGCGCACGATAGAGGTGCAGCAGGAGTTGGAGCCAGATTTGGACGCCATCCCCAGCCCATACGAGCTCTTTCTCCGCCCGACTACCTGGTTCAGTATAAAAAACGTCGATACTAGATTCGCCTTCTGCGCGGTATCGACTTACTGGCTGCGAAAGCCTTATTCCACCCAGCCAGGGATCGGCAAAATCTATGAAGCTCTCCCAGTCGCCGTCATCTACGAGCATCCTGAGATTGTTTCTGAAGTGACGACTACTCAGCCGTGTTGCGAAGTTCTTTCGAACGTAGTCGTAATTTAGAATCTGCTCTTCATGCTCTAAAGGGGAGAGTGTAGGGATGATGCCGACAGTTGGGTAACCTTCTCTTGCTTCCTTTGGCGTTCGTACCACTCGGCCATCTTTGTCGAGCAAATAAAAGAAAGGGGCAGGAATCTCGTCGTCGTCATCGACCGGGAGCCATACCGCCCGCAACTTGTATCCAGAGCGCCAGGTTAACTCAAGGCTCGTCTCTTCGTTTCGGAAGTCGTGGCGGATGCTCTCGTTGAGCGCTTCGAACTCTCGAATAGGCGTCGGGTGTGCCTGTACCCACCCATCTCGATGCTGGCAAGCAAGCGATGGGCGGTTTCGTCGCGCCAGGCGCAGACAAGCCTCAGCCAGGCGAAGCGCTGTCAGGATGGTACTCTTGCCGGCACTATTTGGGCCGACCAGGAACGAAGTGTCTTGGAAGTTGATGGCAAACTTCTCAAAAGCCTTGAAGTTGCGCAGGCGCATGTCCCTAATCATGCTCTGATGCCACCCATACCTGTCTTTGAGGACCGACTTACAGTAAGGGCCGCAAGTTTACGGCTTGTGTCCGCACCACTGCAACGCGTATTCCGACCAGGAACATTACGATTGAGGTAGGCCCCCTCTGTGGGTCCAACACAGGTTTGTTTTGGCTGCCGCCGTTGAAATCGGGCTGGACGACCTCTAGGCGCCTCCACCAACGGGCCACCGGAGTGGAGGGAGCGGAGCGGACGGGCGGGGACCGGAGCTTCCTTCCGATGCAGCGACCCAACCCGGCCAGGGTTCGTGGACACACCGCTAGGCAGCTCAGTTCTGGCCGTTGCTGTCAGCGTTGCTGTCACTGGAGATCAAAAACGCCCCGGGCCGTGATCGGCTCGGGGCGTTTGGGCTGTTCAAGACTGGTGGTCAGGGGCAGGGTCGAACTGCCGACCTTCCGCTTTTCAGGCGGACGCTCGTACCAACTGAGCTACCTGACCTCGGCGGCTGCCGCCGTACGCGGTCCTGACGGGACTTGAACCCGCGACCTCCACCTTGACAGGGTGGCGAGCACTCCAAACTGCTCTACAGGACCTTTATGTCCGGGGGGCTTTCGCTTCCCCGTGTTGTTCGGCTCGCCTAGCTTACCAGCTTCCGGTAGGTCTTCGACCTTCCGTCATCCGGCGCGCCCGACGCGCTCCACGTGCCCCCAACGGGATTCGAACCCGTGCCGCCGCCTTGAAAGGGCGGTGTCCTAGGCCGCTAGACGATGGGGGCTCAAGGCTTTCGCCCTGTTCCGTGACGCCTTCCGTCGGAGACCTCTGAAGCATAGGGGACGTTTGCCCCTGATGCCAAAGCGGCCGGCGACGGCGAGCCGCTGCCGGTTGCCGTCGGCGACGGCGGCGCCTGCGGCGACTCGGGAAAAATTGTACGACCAGGGTCCGGCTCGATATGACGCTCACACTGGATCCACTGCTCACCGAGGCCGCCGACGGTGATGTCGTCCCAGGCCTCCAGGCGGTGGCTGCTCTTGCCGAAGTAGAGCACCGAGGCGGTCAGCGGGGTCGGCTCGTCGTGTTCCAGGCCGCGAAGGCCGGCGCCTCCGGTGGACCCCTGGATCATCAACCGGGTGCCGGAGGGCAGCAGCTCGGTGGACCGCGCATGGACGTGCCCGCTCAGCACGAGCGGCACATACCCGGACAGGCCGCGCCCCACGGTCGGATCGTGGACGGCCACGATGTCGGCGGCGATCTTGTCCGGGGCCGAGGTGGAGGCGGACCGGGGCCACTCGCGCGGCGCCAGCTTGGCCGCGTTGGCCCGGCCGAGGTCGAGAAGGCTCTTGCTCTCGTCGCCCGCCGCCTGCACGGACTTGTCCGGGGTGAACCTCGGGTCGCCGATGCCGTAGATGTTCAGCCCCTTGACCGTGGCCGCGGCGCCGTCCAGCACGACGGCGTTCTTCTGCTTCTCGACCGCCCGCTGGGTCGTCATGGAGTCGTGGTTGCCGCGCACGAAGACGTACGGCACGCCGAGCGAGCCGATCTCCTTGACGAACTCGTTCTCGGCCTTGGTCCCGTGGTCGCTGATGTCGCCGGTGTCGACGATCAGATCGATCTTGAACTGGTCCTTCAGCGACTTGATCATGTTCCAGCCCAGCGGGTTGATGTGCAGGTCGGAGACGTGCAGCACGCGGACGGTGTCCGGATCGGGGTCGAAGATCGGCAGGTTCGACCCCGCCTCGTACAGCTGGGAGACGTTGGTCACCAGCTTGGCGAGCTGGCCGCGATATTCGGAGAACTTGGTCACGATCGACTGGGCGCTGCCGACCAGGGACGGCACACCCGTGAGCAGCCCGGTGTACCGGGGCTCGGCGATCGAGCGGGGGTTGAACGTCAGCGCGGAGACGCCGCCGAGAACGACGACCATCACCAGCGAGCCCGCCGCGGTCCAGACCGCCCGCGACAGCCGCCGGAAGGCGACCAGGCCGGTGATGAACCCGACGGCGACGGCGAACAGCACCGCGCGCAGGACGAGGCTCCGCAGACCGGAGATGACGTCGGCCTCGATGGTCGTCGGCAACCGGTCGGCCCACCGGGGATTCTTGAGAATCTCCTCCGCGACTTCCGGGTGGACCGCCTCGATCGTCAGGTCGAGGCGCAGCGGGCCGTCGTGGCTGTTGAAGCTGAGCGTCCCGAGGGGCCGTACGTCGATGACGGTCTCCCCGCTCCAGGACGGAGTCAGGGACATCCCGATGTCGGCAGGCCCGACCGGTGTGTCCACTTTGGCGCCGAACGCCATGCCGAGCCATCCGCCGACCACCGCCGCGAGCACGACCGCGAGCACGCGGACGGACACACGAGCGACCCGGCTGTCGGCCGTCTTACGGGCGAACGCCCTCAACCACGAGTTCTCCATCCCTTCCTGACTACCCGAAGATGCGCCCTCTTTGGTTACCGGACCACGGTCTTCCGGTTACCGACCGTCCGGGTGGGCCTCGAGACGGGCCCGCATGCCCGACAAAATCAGCGCCATGCCGTGCTCGAAAGACGCGTCCGTCTGCGGGCCCTTGGTCTCGGCCATGACGGCGCGCACGTTCGGGTACGGCGCGAGGCTCTCCAGCGCCTCCTCGAACAGGGCCGGGTCCTGCGTGCCCCGCTCCTGGTCGGCCTGCTCCTCCAGGACGAATCCGCCGAGGAAGCTCGCGAGCGTGCCGAGACCCCACATCGCGTCCGTACGGGGGAATCCGGCGCGCTGCAGCGACTCCAGGATGGTCTCGACGGTCTGCAGCGTGGCCGTGCCGGGGTGGGTGCCGGCGGCGAGGCGCGCGGTGTCGCGGTGCGACTTGAACGCGCGGCGCTGGCCCCTGCACCACTCCGCCAGCCACTCCTCCCACGACTCCCCCTCGCCGAGCGGCCGCAACGGCTCCTGCACGGAGATCACCTCGGCCATCTCGTCGAGGAGTTCCTGCTTGTTCCTGAAGTGCCAGTAGAGAGCGGGGGCCTGCACGCCCAGCTCGGTCGCGAGCCTGCGCAGGGTCAGCTGCTCCAGCCCCACCTCGTCCAGGAGCCGGATGGCGGTCCTGACGATCGTGTCGCGTTCGAGTGCCACGGTTGACAGCTTAACGGTGTTCAATGCATCCTTAACGTTGTTAAATTTAACTGCGTTAAGGAGATGCCGTGATCCATGCGGAAGGAGTACGCAAGCGGTTCGGCACGACCGAGGCGCTGCGGGGCGTCGACCTCGACGTGCCGCGCGGCTCGGTGTGCGGCCTGCTCGGGCCCAACGGCGCCGGCAAGACGACGATGGTGCGCGTCCTCACGACGCTGCTGCGCCCCGACGGCGGCTCGGCCCGGGTGGCCGGCTGCGACGTGGCCGGGGACTCCGAACGGCTCCGCTACCGCATCGGCCTCGCCGGCCAGCACGCGGCACTGGACGAGCTGCTGACCGGACGCCGCAACCTGGAGCTGTTCGGCCGGCTCTACCACCTGCCCCGCCGTACGGCCCGCCGCAGGGCCGAGGAGCTGCTGGAGCGGTTCGGCCTGACCGAGGCGACGAACCGTCCGGTGCGGACGTATTCGGGCGGCATGCGGCGCAGGCTCGACCTGGCCGCCAGCCTGATCGTCTCCCCGCCGGTGCTGTTCATGGACGAGCCGACCACCGGCCTCGACCCCCGCAGCCGTCTCGCGCTGTGGGACGAGCTGCGCGCGCTCGTCGCCGAGGGAACGACCCTGCTGCTCACCACGCAGTACCTCGACGAGGCCGACCACCTGGCCGACCGCATCGCCGTCATGGACGCCGGGCGGGTGGTCGCGGCCGGGTCGCCGTCCGCCCTGAAGGCGAAGGTGGGCGGCGACCGGGTGAGCATCGCGTTCCGCGACACCGCGGACCTGGCTCCCGGCGTCGCGGCGGTGCGCGGCGTGCTTGCCGGCGAGCCCGAGATCGACACCGCAGAACGGCGGCTCGTCGTGCCCGTCTCGGACGGCGCCGCCTCCCTGGTCAGGGTCGCCGCGGCCCTCGGCGCGGCCGGGGTCGGCGTGGAGGACCTGGGGCTGCGCCGGCCGACGCTGGACGAGGTCTTCCTGGCGCTCACGGACGCGCCGGGCAGAGAGAAGGAGGCGGCATGATCACGGTGGAACCCCCCGCGACGAGGGGGCAACGGCTGGGCTGGGCCCTGAGCGACACGTTCGTCATCGCGGGGCGCAGTTTCTCCCAGCTGCGCGCCCAGCCGGGCCAGATCGCCGCCCAGCTGATCGCCCCGGTCATCATGACCATTCTGTTCGGGTACGTCTTCGGCAGCGCGATCAGCCTGCCCGGCGGGGGCGACTACCGGAACTACCTGATGCCCGGAATCTTCATGCAGGTCATGGCGCTGTCCGCGGTCGCCGCCGCCACGTCGGTCGCCGAGGACATGGCGCGCGGCATCATCGACCGCTTCCGCGTCCAGCCCATCGCGCGCGGGGCCCTGCTGGCCGGGCGGAGCCTCGCGGACCTGTCCAAGGACTGGCTGTCGCTCGCGATGATGGCCGTCTGCGGCCTGCTGATCGCGGGATGGCGCCCGCACGGCACCCCTCTGGAGACGCTCGCCGGCTTCGCGCTGCTCGCCCTGTTCGGGTACGCGATGATCTGGGTGGGCACGTACATTGGGCTGTTCGTGAGGAACGGCGCGTCGGCGGACGCCGCCACGTTCGGCTGGCTGTTCCCGATGACGTTCCTCGCCAACGCGTTCGTGCCGCTGGAGGGGCTCCCCGGATGGCTGCGGGCGATCGCGGACTGGAATCCGATGAGCGCCGTCGTCTCGGCCGCCCGGGAGCTGTTCGGCAACCCCGGCTCGGCCGCCGCCTCCTGGCCTCTCCAGCATCCGGTGACGGCGTCGCTGTGCTGGTCGCTGCTGATCATCGCGGTGTTCGCACCGCTCGCCGTACGGCGCTACCGCACGGCAGCCTCGCGATGACACGATGAGACCGTGATCGACGTCCCGCTGAAGAGGTTCGAGGAGCTCGTGGCCGAGGCGCTCGACACGATTCCCCCGGACCTGGCCAAGGTCATGGACAACGTCGTCGTCGTGGTGGTGGACGACCCGCCCGAGCCCGGCCTGCTCGGGCTCTACACCGGCATTCCGCTGACCGAACGGGGCGACTGGTATTCGGGGGTTCTCCCGGATCGCATCGAGATCTACCGGAACCCCACGCTGGAGATCTGCGAGACCGAGGACGACGTGGTCGAGGAGGTCCGCGTCACCGTCGTCCACGAGATCGCCCACCACTTCGGCATCGACGACGAACGGCTGCACGAGCTCGGCTGGTGACGGCCCCTTTCCCCGGGTGTTTTCCCTCGTCAGGGCGGCGATCGCCGTTCGCGGCCTGCGAAACGGGACCGTCAGCGGGTTGCAAAAGTCGCTTCCGACGGGCACTGTAAGTGACATGTTGACCACGGGCTGTAAGATCCAGTCGCCGCGGCGGACACCGGCGGACATGGCCGGCGGAGCGACCTCTGCGGAGTGAGATGGCGGCCACCAAGCCCGGCAGGCTGTCCGGCCGGCACCGCCGTCCCCCCGAGGTGCGGGCCACATATCGGGAGGTCGCCGCGATCCCCGAGTTCCGGGCCCTGTGGCTCGGACAGGGCATGTCGCTCCTCGGCGACCAGCTCGCCCAGGTGGCGCTCGCGGTGCTGGTCTACAGCCGGACCGCTTCACCGCTGGCAACGGCCGCCGTCTACGCCCTGACCTACCTGCCGCCCATCGTCGGCGGGCCCCTGCTGTCCGGGCTCGCCGACCGGTACCCGCGCAGGCGGGTCATGCTCTGGTGCGACATGCTGCGCGCCCTGATGCTCGCCGTGATGGCCCTGCCCGCGACACCGTTTCCGGTGCTGTGCGCGCTGGTCTTCTTCGTCGTGCTGCTCGGCGCGCCGTTCTCCGCCGCCCGCGCGGCGCTGCTCCCCGAGGTGCTGGAGGGCGACAGGTACGTCGTGGGCTCGGCCCTGCAGAACGTGACCAACCAGGCCGTGCAGATGCTGGGATTCGCCGCCGGGGGCGCGGCGATCGCGGTGCTCGGGCCCTATCGGGCGCTGGCGCTGGACTGTGCGACGTTCCTCGGATCGGCCCTGGTGATCGTCGCGGGAGTCCGGCACCGCCCGGCGCCGCTGCGGGAGGACGGCGACCGGCCGTCCATATGGCGGATGACGCTGTCCGGCGCGCGCCTGGTGTTCGGCGAACGGCGGCTGCGCACGCTCGTTCTGTTCGCCTGGCTGTGCGGGTTCTACGTGATCCCCGAGGGCATCGCGGTGCCGTACGCCGCGGCGCTCGCCGACGGGAGGCTGCCCGTCCCGGTGATCACGGGTCTGCTGATGGCGGCGATGCCGACGGGCACGGTCATCGGCGCGTTCTTTTTCGGGCGGTTCGTCACGCCCTCGGGACGGCTGCGGGGCATGGGATGGCTCGCCATGCTGACCTGCGCGCCGCTCGTGCTGTGTGCGATCCGGCCACCGCTGGAGGGCGTGCTCGCCCTGTGGGTGCTATCCGGAATCGGTGGGGCCTACCAGCTCGCGGCCAACGCGGCCTTCGTCCAGTGTGTGCCCGCTTCGGGGCGGGCCGCGGCGTTCGGGCTGGTGCAGTCGGGCCTGCTGGCCGCCCAGGGAGTCGGCATCCTCATCGGAGGCGCCGCCGCGCAGCGACTCGGCCCAGAGGCCGTCGTGACGCTGGCGGGCGTTGCCGGGCTGTGCACCGCGGCCGTGCTCGCCATGCTCTGGACCGAGTCGCGTAGGGAGATCATCGCCAAGGTCCGGGCCGCCGCTACCTGAGTCAGGCCTGCGGACCCTGGTTCTGGGAGTCGCCGGCGGAGGGCCGGCCGTACGGGTGCTGCTCGTAGCCGGGGGCCTGCGGGGCCTGCGGGGGGTAGGGGGTGCCGGTGGGGCGGCCGCCCTGGTTCCAGCCCTGCTGGACGTTGTCCCACTTGGCCTTGGCGTCCTGCCAGACCCGGCCGTCCTTGTTCTTGTCGATGAGGTCCTGGACGATGGAGGAGTTCTTGCCCTCCTCGGGGAGGAGGAGCCAGGCGACGGCGTAGACGCCGACGCCGAGGCCGCCGAAGAAGCTCGCGACGGCGAGCCCGAGGCGCAGGATGTTGGCGTCGATGCCGGTGTACTCGGAGACACCCGAGCACACTCCGGCGACGATCCTGCCGTTCCGAGTGCGGTGGAGCTGCTTGACCGAACCGTTGGAGTTCATCTCGTTCATACCTCCACAGTGCCTTTCGGGGGGGTGGACGCACATCGGGATTCCCCCTGGCCCTACCCCGAGGAGGCCCGGATACCCTGACGCCATGGACGACCTTCTCGAGCTCGACGACCAACTCGACCCCGAGCACCGCATGATCAGGGATTCCGTAAGGGAACTCGTCTCCGGCAAGGTCCTTCCCCACGTCGCCGAGTGGTTCGAGCAGGGCACGTTCCCCGCCCGCGAGCTCGCCCCGGCCCTGGGCTCGCTCGGCCTCCTCGGCATGCACCTGGAGGGGTACGGCTGCGCCGGGCTCGACGCCGTCTCGTACGGCGTGGCCTGCCGGGAGCTGGAGGCGGGCGACTCGGGGCTGCGGTCGTTCGTGTCCGTGCAGGGGTCGCTGGCGATGTTCCCCATCTGGAAGTACGGCTCGGACGAGCAGAAGGAGGAGTGGCTGCCCCGGCTGGCGTCAGGGGAGGCCATCGGGTGCTTCGGCCTGACCGAGCCCGACCACGGGTCCGACCCCGCCGGCATGCGCACCACCGCCAAGCAGGACCCGTCCGGCGACTGGATCCTGAACGGCGCCAAGATGTGGATCACCAACGGCTCGATCGCCGACGTGGCCGTGGTGTGGGCGCAGACCGACGAGGGCATCCGGGGGTTCGTCGTCCCCACCTCGACCCCCGGCTTCTCCGCCCCTGAGATCCACCGGAAGCTGTCCCTGAGGGCCTCGGTCACCTCCTCTCTGTACTTCGACGACGTACGGCTGCCCGCCTCCGCGGTGCTGCCGGGCGTCACCGGGCTGAAGGGCCCGCTGTCGTGCCTCACCGAGGCGCGGTACGGCATCCTGTGGGGCGTGGTCGGAGCCGGCCGGGCCTGCCTGGAGGCGGCCGTGGACTACGCCACCACGCGCGTGCAGTTCGGCAAGCCGATCGGCGCCTTCCAGCTCACGCAGGAGAAGCTGGCCTGGATGGCCGTCGCGCTCGGCCAGGCCGGGCTCACCGCCCTCCACCTCGGCCGTCTCAAGGACGCCGGAAAGCTGAAGCCCACCCAGGTCAGCTTCGGCAAGCTGGCCAACGTCCGGGCCGCGCTCGACATCGCCCGCGAGGCGCGTACGGTGCTGGGGGCCAACGGCGTCACGCTGGAGTATCCGGTCATCAGGCACATGAACAACCTGGAGTCCGTGCTCACGTACGAGGGCACCCAGGAGGTGCACCTGCTCACTCTGGGCAAGGCGCTCACGGGCCTCGACGCCTTCCGCTGACGCCGCTGTTCACCGCGATCAGGGACAATCGCGTCGCCGAAGACGCGGTACTCTCTGTACCCTGCATCATGGGGAGTGTTCCACGGATCACAGCGCGACACGGGCCGGGGTCCGCGGGGCACGACCAAGGGGTGCTAGCTCAATGGCAGAGCTGCGGACTTTTAATCCGTCGGTTCAGGGTTCGAGTCCCTGGCGCCCCACCTGCGCAAACAGCTCTGCGAACATGATCGTTGAGGGCTGTTGACGGCTACGATTGACGGCAACGTCGTTCATCGGGTGGCCATGGAGCCGTCGAGCCCATCTTGACTGCCCTCCGCGCCCAGAGCATGGACGCGGTGCTGTACAAGGGCCGCACCGGGATCCCCCGGCGCTACCTCCCGCTCCCTAGGACCGGCCCGAGCCAGCCCTGCCACTGCTTACTCGACAGCGGGCCGCCTTCTCACGCTGACTCTTGCGCCAATGCCTCGCAAACTCTGCGGCCAGCGCTGGTCGATGAGGTCCGCGGCCTCTCGGCAGGCGCCACAGGCGCTAGCTCGTTCTGGGAACCATAAGTAGTCAGATGGAGACATGCCAGCTGACTCGATGCCGCACAGTGTTCTGCCGTACGAACCGTAGGCGTGGGCAATGTCAACCGGCAAGTCATCCGCAACGGCCCTCTCCCACCGCATATCCACGGGCATATACGGCGGTCGTGCGATCTCGAACCACTTGCCACCCACATGCGTAGTCGCATAGCACCAAGCACAGGACCAGATTTGCTCTTCGCATTGGTTCGGTTGCACCGGCCACTGCCACATCGCGCGCTCACACACGTCACACTTCACAACCTGATCCTCACACGCGCGATCAACCGGGCCGGAGTAAACGGCAGCAAGTGATCAGGATGAAACAACTTTCCTCAGGACAAAACGCTCTTTAAGTCAGACCTCCGAGCGCCTTTTCCAGCTTGTCGAGCGCGGTCGCCTGGTGCTCGGGCAGCACGTGAGCGTAGGTGTTCATGGTCAGCACGATCGTGCTGTGGCCGAGGATCTCCATGATCGTCCGGGTGTCCACACCCTGAGCGAGCAGGATCGTCGCGCAGGTGTGCCGGAGGTCGTGCAGTCGTACGCGCCGGATGCCCGCCGCGTCGCACACGGCCCGGAAGTGCCGGTAGAGGTTCTCCGGCTCGATGGCGGTCCCGATGTGCGTCGTGAAGACCAGGCCGTGCGGGTTGTTCCACGCTGATCCGGCTGCCAGGCGCTCCGCGGCTTGCTCGGCCCTGTGCTCCTTGAGGACCTTCACCAGGTTCTCCGGGAGCCGGATCGTACGGCGAGAGCGCTGCGTCTTGAGCGGCACGAGCTTGAGCCCCTCGCCCTTCTGCCGCTGGAGTGCCTGCCGGACGCGGAGCACGCCGTTGTCCAGGTCGACGTCATCCCAGCGGAGCCCGAGGGCCTCACCGCGCCGGAGGCCGACGCCAAGGGCCACGGCGTACACCGCGTAGAACCGCCCCTTGCGTGCCTGCCGGAGGAACTGCTTGGCCTCGTCAAGGGTGAGCGCCTGGATCTCCGGCCGCTCGACGGTGCCCAGTTGGACGTTCTTCGCAACGTTGCGCAGCACCAGGTCTTCGCGCACCGCCTGGGCCAGAGCGGCCCGGAGCAGGGCGTGAAGGTACTGGACCGTCCGGGACGACGGCACCTTGTTGCAGCACTTCCCGATCGCGCAGCATCGCTGCTGCTTCGCCGGGTCCTTGTGCCGCTTCGGCCGTTTGGCGTCGTGACCCTGGAGACAGCACTGGCACGTCTTGGACACCTTCACGAGCCACGTCCGGATGTCCTGGGCCGTGAGCTTCTTGAGCTGCTTCTTGCCGAGCCCGGGGATCAAGTACAGCCGCACGTACGTCTCGTAGCTCCGGTAGGTGGACGGCCGAACCTTCGGCTTGGCGACCTGTTCGAGCCAGTACGTCAGGTAGTCGCCGAGGCTGAGCGTCGTCGTCTCCACGGGGACGCCCTTGCGCGCGTTGGCGAGAGCTTCCGTGAGCTTGGCGTTGGCCTCCTCCCACGTCTTGCCGTACACCCGGAACCGCTTCCGGGTGCCGTCGAGGGATTCCAGGTAAGCCGCGCCCTCCCACCGGCCGTCCTTGCGCTGGTAGACGCTGCCAGCGCCGTTCGGTTGCTTCGCTCGTCTGGGCATCAGGAAGCCTCCTTCATCAATCGGGCGACGAGATCGTCTATGGCGGATCTGGGGATTCGGCGACGGTGGCCGATGAGGAACGAGGCCAGTTCGCCGGAGCGGAGAAGGTCGTAGAGCGTGGATCTGCCGATCTTGAGGAGCTGTGCGGCCTCCTCCACCGTCAGGAAGTCATCCGCCAAGCCGGTCCTCCTCGCGCTCGGCGGCGATGGCCCGTGCGGTCTCGACCCGTTGCCGGATGTGCTCGGCGAGGATCGCTTCTCCGGGGGTGTAGCCGATGCCGGCGAACCGCCAGTGACCGAGCACGAGGGTGGTCGCGTCCCCCACGGCCGGAAGGCTGTACTTCTCCCGTGCCTCCGTCGCGCGGTGCATGGCGCGCTCGCCGCGAATCCTCGTGAGCGTGGTGGAGTAGTCACGGCTCTTGGTGGAGAAGTGGCCCCGGAAGCCGAGCATGTGAGCCCAGGGCCGCAACCGTAGGTCGGCGAACTCCGGACGGCCGCCGAGGTCCCAGCACTCGCGAATCATGCGCCGGGCATGCTCGGTGACGGGCAGGGCGTCCAGGTGCAGGCCCGGTTTGAGGCCGGTCCCCTGGCAGCGCCGACAGGTGGCGAAGCGGTCACGCCCGCGGCCACCGCACGCCGGGCAGGCCAACCGTTGATCGACCGTCCCGGAGGCTTCCGCGGCCTTGGTGGCGTACTTGGCGATGTAACTCGCCACGGCGCGCTCGCTGAGGCCCTCCGCAGCACCGCCGAGGACGATGGGCCGGATGTCGAGCTGATCGCCCCATCGGAGGTCCCACTGTCCGAGGGCGCTCGGCGCAGTGGTGACCCGTACCCGCTTGACCGCTGGCGAAATGGCGCGGCAGAGCAGCGCGTGGTCCGCCCATTCGGGAGGTACCTCTGACGCGCCGCCGGGACCATCCAGGCGGATCACAGCGTGGAAGTGGACGAGTCCCCGGCGCTGATACTCCGCCACCTTGGCGAAGGAGACCCGGACGAGCTGCGCGAAGGCCCTCCGGCTCAGGCCCGCCTGACTGGCCAGCTCTCGCCGGATCTCCAGCGTGAAGCGGTGCCACAGCGCCCCGACGTGCGCCTGCCAGAGGACCGCGCCCCGGTAGTCGTAGCACCCGGGGCAGATCGGTTGTCCGAGCTGTTCGTCTTTCGGCTCGTGCCGGATGTGGCAGCCGACCGGCCGCCCGTGTTCGCAGGGTTCGTCTCGACTGCGTGGACGGCAGGGGCGGGACGTGCCGTCCTTCTCCCTTCGGGTGTGGACCGGGCCGAACGATGGAGCGGTAAGCGTGACGAAGACCCGGGGGTGTGCGCTGACCTCGGCGGGGACGCCCTTTCCTCCCGACAGCCCGGCCCTGACGAGCTGGAAGGTATCCGCCTGGTAAAGCTGCGAGCAGGCCCGGCAGACCGACGACCGGCGATTGCCGCAGGCGACGAGCAGTCGCCCGTACGGCTCATCCGCCGTGCGATACGTGTGCAGGACCTCCCCGGTGTCCGCGTGAACGACGAGGGACTCCCCTGTCAGGTGCACCGGATTGGCGCATCCCCCGGTAGCCGCGACCATCGAGCGCCAGCGGTCATGGCCTGGGTCGTTCATCAGCCGTGCGAGATCGAGCAGCCATTCAGGCTGCTGGTGTGGGGTGTGGTGCTGTTCCTCCTTGCTGTTCATGCGACCTCCTCTCTCCCGATGTGACCTAGACGTAGTCCAAGACGTGCTACGTGTTTGCTCACGTGGACATGTTAGCCAACACGTGCTACCTCTTGTAAATACATCCGCGACGAGAAGAAGGGACAACGGCACATGGCCGAGGAGAAGGAGGCCGCCCGCTGGCGGATCATCGCCGACCTCTTGCGCAACGACGTGCTGGAAGACCACTACCAGCCCGGCCAGGCCCTGCCGGGAGAAGCATTCCTCGCCAGCGAGTACGCCACCTCCCGGCCGACCATCCGCAAGGCCATCGCGCAACTCGCCGGAGAGGGGCTGCTGACCGTCGCCCACGGACGCGGCACATTCGTCCGCCCGACCCCCGACCGCCGTCTCATCCTCACCGGCTGGCCCGACCACCATGACCTGCTGAGCCCGGCCTACGACCCCGCGAAGCAAGGGTGGGAACACGTCACCGTCCCCAGCGAGGCCGAACGCGCCCAAAGCAAGGTCACGCCGAACTCGGCGCTGTTCATGACCGCCGAGGGCAGCAGAGCCGACATCCTGGCGGTACGTCGGGGAACGATGGTCGTCTACCGCTACGCCTACTGGCAGCACACCAAGACCCGCGCCCGCATCCATCTGTCCTCGTACGTACTCGCAGACCAGGTCGCGACGATCAAAGGCGAAGGCTCAGGCCGGGAGATCGATGCCCACGTCGAGCCCGAGGACTACTACACCCACCTGGAGCGCGAGCATGGGCCGCTGCGCTGGACCACCTCCGTCCACGCCCGGATGCCGTACGGCGAGACCTGCGAGGATCTCGGCATGGAGCCGATCGGAACGCCCCTGCTGGTCGTTCGCCGGGTCATGCTCAGCCAGCACGGTCGCCCGCTGGAGTTCACCGAAATCGAAGCCCCAGGCGACCGCTTCGAGGCCGCATCCGTCAGCGACCACGAGACATCCGAACCAGGAGGACTCGCGGCCCTTCGCGTGTAGTGGGCTCAAAGTTTCTTTACTGGTTCAAGGCGACGGCGCTCCGCGCCGCCGCTGGCGGCCCCACGCCCGCCCGCCGTCCGGGCGTGCGGCTCTCCGGCCGGTCCCGGACGTCGGCGACTCGGGCCGCCCCACCGTCAGCAGCGCCACGCCGTACCGACCCGAACCCGCCGACCACACGCGCCGTCGCCCACCGCTCTGCCGCCGGCCCAACCACTACGCGGCCTATCGGGCGCATATGGCGTTGCACCGGCCGCTGCGCTCCCCGGCTTCAGGTGCAGGGCCGACGAGGGCTGAGCATGAATGCGCCTCCGGCGGGGGCACTCCGGCCCCGAGGTGATCGCCAAGCATGAGCGCAGGCCGTAAGTGGCGGGGGCTGATCGCCTCGTCCGCCGTCGCCCCAGGCAGAGCCCAGCAGACCGGCTCCTACAGCGCAAGCCCGGCCGTGCGAGCAGGACAACCAGCGGGCACGGAAGGTCACCGGGAGCCAGGTACACGCGAGGCCGAGCTTGCCCCTCCGTCCCCGGCCCGCTGCCGCTTCGCGGTGGGACGACGGCGTACGAGGCGATCAGGCCTCCTACTTGAAAATTTATCGCTTCTTAGCCTTTGGCTTAGGCTTAACAAGCTCCCAGGATTGATCCGAAGCGAGAACTCCCCCGTTGTATACGACCGGATAGACATCCTCTGGCTCATCATTATCATCACCGATAAATGCCGTAACTCGGAACGGCATGCCGTGATCATCTATGATTTCTTTGAAAACATTGCCATTATCCAGGACGGATATTTGAACCCGGAACTCGCAGTAACGATTGTCTGCCGTGTTTACATGGAGCTTAAAGACCTCTTCCTCGTTATGCTTTAAGGAGATCGTTCTGTCGGCGAAGTAGTCACCCGTCAGCTCTCCATTTCTATGGAGGTTACGCGCCTTGGCATAGCGTTCATTGAGATCAAACCCGAGGCCGATTACTTCAGCGGAACCCGCGCTTGGCGAGTTGAAAAATGTTCCCCGCAGCGCATTACTACAGTGAGGCAAGGCACGCATTCCAATGATCCGGACTTGAGTTGTGCGAGCCCCTTGCAATACCAATTTGATAGTGATATTTCCTAGCGTCACGCCACCGTGACTCCGGAACCATCTGATCTCGGAATATGGATAGTCTTGCGATGATTCCGTGCGGTTCAACCCCGCCAACTCTCGTGCAGAGAGAATCGCAGGCTGCGCGAATACCCAGTAATCCGTTTCCTCCTCATGAGGCTCCACCCGTACAAGCTCGACGCGGACAGGATCCCCAAGAGGAGACGGTGAGGGTGTGGGGCTGGGGGATTTGGACCTGGGAAGATCCGGAGATGCGGAAATACTGCTGGAGGAGTTTGACGGTACGGCAGCTTCCGCGCGAGTTGCACTAGGGACTACAGAGAGGTTGGAGCCATCACCCTTGTCGAAGGGTACAGCTGCCGCAGCTAGGGCAAAACCGAATATCGCGGCCGCCCCCATTGCATACCTCGTAGCCCTTTCAGGGGAATAGTTACTGAAAAGAACGATAAGACAGCCAGTGGCCATGGCGATAGCCGACGGAATTACCGACACGCCCGGATGCCCTCCCAGACCTATATAGAGATAGGACCCAGCACCCCCTAACGTGATAACCGAGCCAAGTACCGTGAGGACGATCCTCTTTTTAGACCACACACGTGCATGCTTGCGTGGCGCTATGCGTCCAGTCGCATTCGGACGCGGAACCTCGTCCGACATATACGCCCCTCCTCACAGCCCAGACGAAATACGAAGGGTCAGAGCGACACTTGATAGGTGGGACGCCTCTTGAGGTTCGAGGGACTGCACGGCAGGTGTATCAACTTGGTAACATAGGGTCACCCAAAGTGAGGTAAAAAGGCAACCAGCAACAAGGAGGGTCAGGCTCACTTTCGGAAGAACTAAATCCACTTTTAGTGCTGGTTGTATTTAGCGAGCAGTGCCAATCAAGACCCTGCTCCACCAAAGGCTGGCCTCGCTCCGCCTCCACCCGCCGGCATAGGCGTGCTTGGGCGGTTGAGACTGGATGACCTTGTGAATTAGGTAGATCCCGCCACAGGAGATCAGCTCGTAGAGCACGGCTTGGCAGTCGCAGGTGTAGTCCACGACGCGGTATGGCCCGCGAGGCTGAGAGAACCAGAGCAGCTTCTCCGGCTCGGGGACAGCAGTGCGGAGGTGTGGCGAAAGACCTGGACAATCCGGCTCCTCCAACAGGTCCGCCGGGTCCTGGACGAGGCCCCGCAGCTTCGCGGTCATCTCGCGCCGCTCAGTGCGAGAGGTTCCAAGTGGCAGGGCACTGCGCTTCGCCGTTGGGCAGAACGTCAGCCAAGGCGGCTTGCCGGCGAAGCTCCTCGGCCAGTTGCCCAACGTCATCACCGTCGATGGTCTGGCATAGGCCTCGGTTGTAGTCCTCGTTCGTCAGGCGACCGTTCCGCGTGGCCCACAGGCGTCCTGCCGAGCTTCGCCAGATGCTCCAGCCGGGAAACGCCACCCGCAGGCCGCTGACGGTCAGGGCAGGGACACTCGCCGCCTTCTCGCTGCTCACTTTGCTCTCCTCCCGCAGGCCTATGAGCTGCATAGTAGGCAAAGAAAGCTATGGCACGCTATAGCGTGCTGTCCATCGCCACGGCGTGCAATGGCTTCCTACCGTTGCTCGCGTGGTGGAGTTCAAGGCCAATCAGCCGAGGTGGCGGCAGGTGTACGAGATCATCAAGGCTCGTATCGCCTCCGGTGAGTACAAGCCTGGCGAGCGCATCCCATCACTCGTTGCCCTGATCGAAGAGTTCGGCATCGCGAACGCCACCGGCCAGAAGGTTATGCGGGCACTCAGGGCAGACGGCCTGATCCACACCGAGCCCGGCATGGGCAGCTTCGTAACCGCCCTCGAAGAACGAGATCAGTCCGAGTAGACATAACCGATCTCAGCCAGATCCTCCTCAAGAGTGGCTAGATCGACCTCTGGATTCAGCACCGACACGATGCTTTGCGTCAGCGGCTGCAGCGCATAGACAGACCGAACCGCCTCGAGGTTCACCGCAACCTCGTAGTACTCCTCCGCGAACTCCTGATACGCCTCCGGCCTGCCGTCGAGCAGAACGTCGAACAGCCACTCGACGCTGCCGTCGTCCTTTGCGGCTTCCGGCATGCTCTTGATCGTCCCCGCTCTCCATGCAACGTCGCCGTACTCCCGCCAGAAGCACACCGTAGCCAGCGGTATCCCCGCCTCGTCGCAGAAAGCGGGCTCGGTGACCTGGGAATGAAACACCTCGGGCACAGTGTCGAGCAGGCCGGGCCACGGCATCGGAGGCTTGACGCGATACGGGCTCATGGGAGATTCGTGATCGAACCCCCGGGCATACGCGCCGGCCTGGGAGAAAATGATCGAGTATTCGTTGCCGCTTCCGTCGCGCATCGAGGCCATCTCCTCGTTCGGCGACCAACGGCAGTTGAACGAGTAATACCGTGACGCCCACTCAGGGCTCATGATCGCATCCAACGTGGCCATGGCGCGGCAGCGATCCCGCACAATCGAGATGCTGGGCAGTCGTTGGATCACCTCAAAGACGGACACAGGCCCATCCAAACCCATCGCTCTGACATCTTGCGGCGCTTACGATCTTCTCTGTCCGGGCGGCAACTGACGGCAACCGTTGACGGCAACGTCGCCAGACGCCTCCGGACGCGGCTGGACGCCCCTGGACACTTGGCCCCAGTTCAGAGGCCGTGTGCCCAGGGCGTCGATCAACTTTTAATCCGTCGGTTCAGGGTTCGAGTCCCTGGCGCCCCACCACTCCACACCCAATCTGAACTGGGATTTCTCGGCCAGATGGGTCTCGCGGGAACAGTTGATCTCGTTTGGTTGAGATACTCACGATGAAAAGGGCTTAACGAGTGATAGCCCTTGTCGGCGAAGGTCATCACGTTGTTGCTGGTCAACGCATCGATGAGGCCGACCGTCCGGGTGGCGGTCAGGTCGTGCATCGCACTGGGAAGGGCAGGAGAGGCCCAGACCAGGCGGCCGGCGGGATCGGCGAGGACCTGGACGTTCATCCCGTGGCGCTTGTGCTTGCCGGAGCGCGCGTTCGTGGCCGAACAGGGCCCTTCACAATGGCTCAGAAGCTGCTGATCCGTGTCGTGGTGTACGGGGCGAGCCGAGCCGCCACCACATGCCTGAAGTTGACCACGTAGGTGAATGGGCCCGGCTCTCCCTCGTGGGAAATTTGGAGGGACACCACAGTGCCCTGCTCCATCCAACTGACGAGTTTCTCGGCTGTGGGCATCGTGCCCTGCATGCGGAGGATCAGTTCCTTTTCCTTGCCAACGCTGAGTAAGTAGAGCAGCCCCGAGGGGGCGTCCGTGGCCATACGATTCTCCTCGCATCAGGGACGGTGGCCCGGTCCACATCGGTATCCCCCGCGATCCTCGGGGGTAGCCGGATCTCAGCGGTGATGTCTACGGCGGGAATCCGCGTCGCCGCCGCCGAGGCTTCTGGAGCCGTGCCGTCGCAGGTTCGGGCACCGGGACCCGCCTTCTACCAGTCCGTTACCGGTCCTGGATCGCTTCCTGTGCCCTTCCTGGCCCCGGCCTGCGGCTGCCCGGACGCGGGCACCGGGTACACATCCCTACGGATGGCCGTTCGTGGCCTGGGTCTTCGGTGGTTGCCGCTCCCTCGGAAGGCTCTGTCTGTGATCCTTATGCGTGCGTCCGCATCCCCTGGATCTTGGCTGCGGCCTGAGACAATCCCACTTCCGTTATCCACGCATGCACTTCAGACACCAGCCTGTGGATCCAGGCTCAGCGAGCGCGCGGTTCCGAGCCAGTCGAGCCGGCGGGCAACTTGCCGGGCGGTGTCGATGACGGCGTTGACGTATGGGGACGGGTCGCCTGAGCGCCACAGGAGCGACCAAGGGTAGTGGTGGTTTGGTTCGATCAGTGGCCGCCAGACGGTGCCTGAACGGTTGGATGTGCGGGCGGAGGAGGGGACGCAGAGCACGCAGCGGTGCTGGAGGACGAGATCTTCAGCTGCGTGGTTGCTCTCGACGGTTCCCTTGTAGACGGTGGGCTCAAAGCCGGCTGAGCGGCACAGTTCGCGGACAAATTGGTTGGACTCCGGCGTTTGGGCCTCCTCGCCGAGCAGGAGGAGTTCCTCGGCCAGGGATGCGAGCCACGGGCGGGCGGTGAAGGACCCATGGGTCAGCAGCCGGTGGAATCCAACGGTCACCCCGAACCCCGTCACAACGTACAGTGCCCCGGCCAGCACCAGGTCGGTGGGCGCCACTCCACGCCCCCACGCCAGCCAGAGCCCGAGCATCAGGGCGACGAACGGCAGCACCACGATGATCGTGGTCAGGCCTATCTGTGCTCTGCCCGCCGGAACCTGCTCGGCGGCCCCAGGAAACGGTGACGTGCCGTCGTAGTCCTTCCGATGTTTCAGGATCTGTCCGGATGTAGTCATGAAACGAGGCTTGCCGGGATCGGCCTCGTCCGGCCGGAGCGCCCGGCGGAGTCGACGGGTCACCGAGCACGCCGGCAACCGCGTTTCTCCGACCTGGGCACCCCGGAGGCCGCTCTGGGATGGTCCGAATCCCCACGGACCGCGGCCCATCTCACAGTCAAGCCCCGGGCGCCTCAACAGGAAACCGGCAACGCCAGATGAGCCGATCACCCCTGCTGATGGCGGCACCCGGTCAGCGTGGGTGACCGAGCGTTCCCGCTCAGGCCCGGACTCCGGCCTGCACCTGGACGACGCGGTCAGCGCCCACCAGGCCTGTCGCAAGCCCCCCACCGGCCAGCGGAAGGAGTAAAATTGCTGGTACCGGGGGCATTTCGAATGCCGGCAGTCGCGCCGGCACCGTCTGCGGCGTTTCATCAGACGCAGCCCCGTCGGGGCTGAGGCAGGTCGGCCGATCATGACGCTGACGCACACTCGAGTTCCCATGACCCGTGTTCTGGCGGAGCAGCCGCGTGACATACCCGTCGTACGGCTCAGCCTGGAACCAAGCCCTCGTCGCACGCGTGCTGTGGACGGGGAATGGTGGCCCCGGTCAACGGACGCGGCGGCCGAACTCCCAGGTCTTATCGCGGCCGTCGACCACCGACTGGGGAGGATGACGCTCCGGGTCGGACTGCATGTGGACGCCTGGAGCAACATTCCGCACCGAATTCCAGTCGCCGGCCGGGCCGTGAAGGTCGGATGGTTCCAATCCATGGACCGCGGGCTGGTTACCCTGACCATCAACGGCCACGAGGGAATAACGTTGCGGGTGATACCGCCGGAGGCCGCATCCGCGTCGGCCCCCAGGGACCCGAACGGTGCGCCGCCCGTGGAGGACCGGACTCCCGCGCCCGGGGTCCCGGCGGAGCAAGAGGCAGAGCAGGATGTCTGGGAGGACGAAGGCGCCCGCTTCGGGCGATCTGGCTGCCCGTGATCTGGCCCGGCATCGCGTCCGGCTCTCTGCCCGCCTTCGCGTTATCGCTCGGCCACTTCGTGCCGACGAACTTCACCGCCGGCGGGACCGTCAGATCGGTGGGCTGGACACATTGCGTGCCTGCGATGTCGCGTTGGGCGGCAGGCGGACGTCGTGGCCGAGTTCGGCGATCAGTACAGCCGTTGGTCAGGCCTCATGACACCGTCGGGGCCCGGAAAGGCCACGAGGGGAAGCCGCAGTGTGAAACGTGCGCCGCCGATGGGAGAGGTTCCGGCACGGAGAGTCCCGCCGTGAGCCTGGGCGATCTCACGGGCGATCGACAACCCGAGGCCGCTGCCGCTGCGGTCGCGGCGGCAGCCTGCGTCCAGTCTGGTGAATCGTTGGAAAATCCGTTCACGGTCGGTCTCGGCGATCCCTTCACCGTCGTCGGAGACCGCCAGTTCCGCGATGTCCCCGTTACGACTGACCTCGACCCGTACGACCTTCTCGGCGTGCCGTTGGGCATTGTCCAGAAGATTTGTGAGCACCCGGCCGATCTGGATGGCGACGATCTTGACGCAGACCGCGGGAGCGAGCCGCATCTGGACCGGAATACGATCCGCCCGACAGGAGACTTCCGCCTTGACCAACTGCGCCAGGTCGACCGGTGCCCGCCCGTACGGCACGGCGCCCCCGACTCGGGACAACAGGAGCAGATCGCTGATGATCGCCTCGAGCCGGTCGACGGCGCTCAGCGCACGCTGGAAGGTCTCGTGCGGTTGAACATCATCTGGATGCAACTGAGCCCACTCGAGCTCTGCGCGCAGCCCGGTGATGGGGTTACGCAACTCGTGTGACATGTCGGAGGCGAACCGCCGCTGTTGCTGCAGTGCTTTGTTGAGCCCTTGCAATGCGCAGATCGCGGCCCTGGTGGTCCGGGCGATCTCGTCTTCGCCGAGGGGCTCGGATACCTCCGGATCAAGGCGTGTGACATATGCGGGGATGTCAAGATTATTGATACAGCCGGACAGAGCTTCAACGTGTCTCATGTCCATATCAGTTCTTCCTTCCCGCAACCAAGCGGTCGGGGCGTGGATATCGCTAGCGCGCCTGCCTCATCCTCGTGGACCACGGGGAGCGCGTCATATGCCGGAGCATGCCGGGATTTCTTTCCGGCCCTTGGCCGGGGATGCCGAGGGTTGGATGCCTCGGGGGCGGCAACGAAGACCTCATAGCGTCTATGCGCGGCAAGGCCGGCGTACCCGCTGAACGAAAGCGGCGCTCTCGTTTGCCGGGATACCGGCACGTGGCGTTCTCGAGCCCAACCCCGCCGAGGCGGTATCTCGGGAAAGAGCCGCGGTGCGACGCATATTCACAATTTAGGCGGACGGCAGACGCCACGCCACCCGCATATGGTCCGGCTACGCCCCCCAAATGGGCCGCATCGCGGGCTCAACCAGGCTTCCGCGGTCCTGGCAGGAGCCCCGTCCGAGTGGCCAGGACAACCGCCTCGAGCTGGCTGTGCGCGCCCAGTTTCATCATGACGTTCTTGACGTGGCCCCGAGCGGTGTGGAGGCTCACGACGAGTCGCCCGGCGATCGCACGGGGATCGAGCCCTTCGCCCATCAGCCTCAGAACTTCCAGCTCGCGCGGGGTGAGCCCCGCCCGGTTCTCGCGGCCGGCGTGTGGCGCTGCGAAGCGATCCTTGAGGAGCGCTCTGAGAGGGTCACCCTCCACCATAAGGATGTTCTTCTCGACCGGGGCGCGGATCACTTTAAGAATATCCGGGAATTTGCTGTCTTTTGCCAGAAATCCGGAAGCTCCTACCGCTGCGGCGGCCGCGAACAGGTCGGGCCTGGCATCGCCTGTCAATATGAGGACGCGGACATCCGGGTGAGACGCTTTGATCCGCCTCGTTCCCTCGATGCCGTCGACATCCGGCAGATGAATGTCCATGAGCACGACATCGGGCCTGTGTACCCTCACGAGCGAGACGGCGTCCTCGACCGTTCCGGCGGCCCCCACGCAATGCAGATCGGGCTGGGCGTCGATCGCGATCTCGAGAGCGCCCGCGAGCGCCCGCTGATCCTCGACCACGAGAACCCGGATCACGGGAGTCTCCCGCCGCCCGTGACCTCGTCCACTGCTCGGCTCATGGCTGCTCACTTCACAAGCGATCTCGCCGCCGTTGAGTCGGCCGGTTCCGCTCCGCCCGTCCCCGGTGAGGCGTAGCCAACAGAGGTGAGGGCGCGTCCGCCTTGGTGCAAGCGGGCCGAAGACCCTGTGGCCTGCCCCGATGAACTCCTCATGACGCTACCCCGCATGCATCGTGATGCACAATCGGATCGATCTCAACGCCGCCGCACGCGAGCTGCGGCGACGCTTCGTGCAGCAAGCGGGCGGGGAGGACACCTCCATCCGCTGCGCGTGCCGGCTCCTCTTCCGATGCTCGTCCCCGCCTGTCTGCGGGGTACGAACAGGGGTAGACCGCACGGCCCCGTCCGGAGCCCTGCAGATGTTGGAGACGGGTCCTGACGTGACCATTTACTCATTCAGGCTGTACGTGGCCGGGAACACGGAGCGGTCCCAGACCGCGGAGGTGAACCTGCGGTTCCTGTGCGAGGCTCGCCTCTCCGGCATGTACGAGGTCGAGGTCATCGACGCCGTCGAGCGGCCCGAGCTGGCCGAGGAGGGACGGATCCTGGCCACCCCCACCGTGGTCAGGCTCACGCCGCCACCACAGCGACGGGTGATCGGGGATCTGTCCGATCACGGTCGCGCCGCCATCGCTCTGGGCCTTCCAGCCGCGGACGCGTCGCCCTCGGAAGGGCAGTGACGATGACTGACAGCAACGCCATCGGGCGGATCCCCACGGGGATCGACGGCTTCGACCACATAGCCCTGGGCGGGTTGCCCGCCGGTCGATCCACGCTGGTGAGCGGCACGACCGGAAGCGGTAAGACGCTGTTCGCCGTTGAGTTCCTCTCCCGCGGAATCACGCGATACAACGAGCCTGGGGTCTTTGTCACCTTCGAGGAGACAGCCACCGACATCCGCCGCAACTCAGCCTCGCTGGGCTTCCCCATCCAACTGTGGGAGGACGAAGGAAAGTGGGCCTTCGTCGAAGCATCGGGGAGTATCAGCGAGGACACGCCCGCCGTCGGTGCCTACGACTTCGGTGCCCTGGTGGCGCGTATCGAACACGCGGTCCGCCAGACCGGGGCTTGCCGTGTCGCGCTCGACTCGCTCAACGCGATCTCCACCCGGTTCACCGACATCGCCGTCGTTCGCCGCGAGCTGTTCCGGGTCGCCTCCGCTCTTAAGGCGCTCGGAGTCACCTCGGTGCTCACCGCGGAGCGCCCCGAAGAGTACGACGGTGTGACCCGCTACGGGGTCGAGCCATTCGTGCTCGACAATGTCATCATCTTGCGCAACGTGCTCCGGCAGGGTCGGCGAACCCGGACGGTTGAGATCGTCAAGTTCCGCGGCGCCCCGCATCGTACGGGGGAATGGCTGTTCACCATCGATCCACGGGACGGCATCGTGGTGGTCCCCCTCGCGTTCCTCACCCCGTCCGACCACGCGTCGCTCGCCCGCGTCTCGTCGGGCATTCCCGGGTTGGACGAGATGTGCGGCGGCGGCTTCTACCGGGACGCGATCGTCCTGATGACCGGGCCCCCCGGCACGGGCAAGACGCTGGCGAGTCTGCGTTTCACGGCCGCCGGCGTCGAGGCGGGTGAGCGCTGCCTGCTCTGCACCTTCGACGGGACCCCCGGGCAACTCTTCCGCAGCGCCGCGGGCTGGGGTCTGGACCTGAAGGCGATGCGGACCTCGGGTCTGCTCCGGGTCATGTCCGGCTACGCGGAGGTGATGTCGCCAGAAGACCACTTTCTGCGGCTCAGGCAGGCCATTGAGGAGTTCGCGCCCGGCCGGCTCGTCGTCGACACGTTGTCCGCTCTCGAACGCGTGGCCGCGCCGCGGACTCTCCTCGATTTCGTCATCGCGTTGGGGGCGGTCCTCCGGCAGAACGAGATCACCACTCTTCTCACGGGGACACCTGCCGGACGCGTCAGTTCGGCGAACGCGCCATTGATCACCTCCGACATCGCCGGGCTCTCCGACGTCTGGATCCAGCTCCGGTACGTCGAAAGCCCCGCCGAGATCCGGCGCGCCATCGCGGTGCTCCAGGCGCGCGGCTCCGCCCACGACCACAGCATTCGCGCACTCAGGATCGACGGCAGCGGCATGCACATCGGCGAGCCCTTGTCAGGTGTCCCCCACGTCTCCACGGGACCGGTCGATCCCGAGATCGCACGGGGGGCGTCCGAGTCCGAAGAGACAGAAGGTCCGGCGAGGTGAGTGCCGGTGGCGGGTCCCCGCCTGGCGGAAGCCGCGCAGGAGGCTCCGATCCAGGGCGGCCCGACGACATCGAATACCGGGACGAGATCAGCCAGGTCATCGTCTCGGCCTCGGCGGACGGGATCGTCGCCGTCGACGAGGAAGGGATCATCAGGCTCTGCAACCCCGCCGCCGCGGAGCTCTTCGCCCGCTCGGCAGAGGATCTGATCGGCACCCCGTTCGGCTTCCCCATCGCCGCGGGTGCGGCGACCGAGATCGACTTGATGCTGCCCACCGGAGGCAAACGGGTCGTAGAGATGCGGGTCACCGCCACGACCCTGGAAGACGAGCCCCTGTACGTCGCCGCGCTCCGCGACGTCACACGGAGCAGGTACGTCGAACGAGAGCTGGAGGCGGCCCTGGAACGCCAGAACGTGGCGGTCGCCGTCGCAGCCCATGAACTCCACAATCCCCTGGCCACCATCAGCGTGCTGGTGGACGTGCTCCGTGATCGCCTGATCGCGCTCGCTGAGGAGCAAAGAACCGAGATCGTCGAGCGCATCGCCGATCGGACGGCCCGGCTCCAGGGGCTCGTCCGAAAGCTCCTCACCGCGTCGACCATCGAAGCGAAGGGCGCGTCCGCCCGCGTGGAACGCGTCCCCGTGCTCGAAGTGCTCCTCGAACGACTCGGCGAGCTGGACGAACGGTCGCGGGACGTGTGCGTATCCTGCAGCCCTGATCTGGAGGCCCTGGTCGACCGCAGGGAGTTCGCCGCGATGGTGGACAACTACCTGGAGAACGCATTCGCCTATGGGCGTCCACCCGTCGTGGTGTCCGCGACCGGGCAGCCGGGATGGATCCTTCTCCGGGTGTGCGATCGTGGGCCGGGTGTGCCTGCGGCTTTCGTGCCGCGGTTGTTCGAGCGCTTCAGCCGTGAGCGGGAGGTTGATCGCGAAACAGAGGGGACGGGCTTGGGACTGTGGATCGTGCGAAGCTTCGCCCGGGGCAACGGCGGCGACGCCTGGCATGAGCCCCGTGAAGAGGGGGGAGCCTGTTTCTGCCTCCGTGTGCGACGAGCGCCCTCGGACCGACGAGCCCCTTCGGACCGACGAGCCCCCTCGGACCAGAGCGGAGAGTAGGCGCAACGGTCACGGTGCCACTGCGGAAGCGCACGGCGGAGACGGCTACCGCGACTCCTCAAACCGGACAAGAGTTGATATTCGGCGATCGAGTCCCCCCGGGAGGCAGTCGTGACGCGGGAACGCCAACTGACCGACGCGTTCGTCGAGTTGACGGACACCCTGGTCGGAGACTTCGACGTCGTCGACCTGTTACACCAGCTCACCATGCGCTGCGTGCGACTGCTGGACGTCGATGCGGCCGGGCTGCTGCTGGCCGATCGGCAAGGGCGGCTGCGTCCGATGGCGGCCTCCACGGAGCAGGCCCGCATGTTGAAACTCCTCGCCCTCCACGACGTGGACGGCCCCGGTCTGGACTGCTACCGCACGGGCGAGCCGGTGACGAGTGCCGATCTGGTCGCCGAGGGAGGGCGCTGGCCCCGCTTCGCCGCAGCGGCGCAGCTCACCGGCTTCGTCGCGGTCCAGGCACTGCCGATGCGCCACCACGACAGGGTCATCGGCGCACTCACCCTGCTGCGGACGGCGCCCGGCCGGCTGACAACCGATGAGCTGCACATCGGGCAGGCGCTGGCCAACGTGGCCACCATCAGCATCCTGCAGCAGCGCAGGCTGGAGCGGCACGAGGCAGCCACGGAGCAGCTGCAGACCGCGCTCAACAGTCGCACGCTCATCGAGCAGGCCACCGGGGTGCTGGCCGAGCGCCACCGCAGCGACATGGACCATGCCTTCAACTCCTTGTGCACATACGCGCGCACCCGCGGCCTGCGCCTGTCCGAGGCGGCGCATGCCGTCATCCACGGCGAACACGACATCGCTCAACTTCCGACCGACGATCACAGCCGATGGCGGGGAACCGGCAACGCCGGATGAACCGGTCTCCGCTGATCGCGACACATGGAGGCCCGGCGCGTCGGCGATCGCCGGGCGTCGATCCGGCCTGCGGTGTGGGCGACGGTGCACGAAAACGGACGTACGCCCCCATTGACTCACTTGCCGGCGATTTGATCGAGGTAAAGGACTGATTGACGGGTAAGGGATCCACAGCGGGATGGTTCTTCGGGGAGCATCCGATGGGCAGATCGATCCTGAGTGAGCGGCTGGAGCGCGCCGGTCCAAGGAGAGACACCGGTTCCCACAAGAAGTGGTGGAACCTTGTGATGGTGCTGGCCGCCGCGGTGACAGGCCGGATCTTCATCCGCCGGCTGCTGCGACGCGTTCGTACCATCTCCGGCGACCTCGCCGAGATCAACGTCAGCGATGAACCCGCCCAGATCACTCAGCGGCGTGACCCGCAGGAGGTGACGCAGCTGGTCGACAACATCAATGCGAGTCTGGACATGCTGGACCGCGAGCGGCAGTTCGCCTCCAACATCGCCCACGAGATCCGCTCCCCGCTGACCGGGATACGCGTCACAGTGGAACAGGCGACCGCTCGTCCCGGCGAGGCCGACTACCCTCGCGTGCTGGAGGCGGTCCTGCGTGGAGTGGACCGGCTGGAGGCACTGTCCACCGCGCTTCTTCTGGTCGCCCGTTCCCGCGCCGCCCAAGCCGACTGGGAACAGATCGATCTGTGCGAACTGGTCAGGCAGGAGGTCGCGGGCCGGAACGACCCCATCTCCATCGACGTCATCTGCACGCCCGATGTCCGGGTCACCGCCATGCGTACGCGGATCACCAAGATCGTCACCAATCTGCTGGACAACGCGCAGCGCCACGCCGCCCACCAGGTGCAGGTCCACGTACACCGCACCGACGGCAACGCGCGGCTGGCGGTGTCCGACGACGGCCCCGGCGTGCCGGAGAAGGACAGGGAACGCATCTTCGACCGGATGTACCAGCTCAAAAGCATTTCCCAGCGGGGCAGGCCCGGCATCCGCCTCGGTTTGGCCATCACCCGCGACATAGCCAATGCCCACCACGGAGCCGTCTGGGTCGAATCGTCCCCTCTCGGCGGCGCCTGCTTCATCCTCCAATTGCCCATAGCCGCCGCCCCCTGAGCCATGGAAGTCGTCAGCAAAGACCCGAATCCACCCCACCTGGCGCGCCGCATAACTCGAAGCAAACGGAACACGCAGGATCAAAAATCCTCTCAGATGGAATTCTCGATGCGACGGTGTCTCCGACCCGCGCTCCGGCGTTCCAGGAAATCGGGGACATTTTACTTCCAGAACGGCGCCATTCCGGAAAATCACGCGGTAATATTCAAAGACCGAGGACTTTTCGTGCGTTGGCATTCAGGTCGGCGTCGCCCGCGGCGATCTATCAGTGCGTGGTCCTTTACAGGGCCAAGACGGGCCAGGCGATCATGACCGCGACGTTGCTCTCTCGCTCCACACCACCCAGCGTCCCTGCCGACAAAGACCCCGTCTTCGGCTCTGACGTTCGACTACGGTTGGCGCCCGCCCTAGGCCTGCGGGGCACTGTGGACGGGGCATGGTGGCCTCATTCCCGTGACGCCACGCTGGAGCTGCCAGATTTCATCACCGCCGTCGACCAGCGGCTGGGACTGACGACGCTACGCGTCGGCGTACACGTTGACGCATGGGACCACATCCCCCACCGTGTCCACGCCGACGGACGCCAGGTCAAAGTGGGCTGGTTCGACAGCGCCGACCCTCGTCTCGTCACCCTGACGTTCGCGGAGGCTGAGCCTGTCATCCTGCTGGTCGTCCCGCCGTACACCGCGGATGGCCCTGCCGGGACCGCGCTCATGCTCGCCAGTCAGGGCATGGTCGGCCTGCTCCCGGTCGACCTCTTCACCACCGCAGCCCATCAAGTCGGCGATACTCGGGATGCGGACGGGGAGAACGAGGGCGGGCACATCAGCTCGCTGCCGGCGGACCTGCTCGGCGGGTGCCGGCACCACCGATCGAACGCCCACCTGCCAAGCTCGCCGCCACAGACTCCGCCTCGTCGCCGACCAGAGCATTCCATCTCCATCCGTGACCCCGCGCCACTTGGGGGAGCCGACCCGTCAGCGCCGACGACCATCCGACTGTCTGGTGAGATCGACATTTTCACCAGTCCCCACCTGCGCAAAGACCTGATGGACGTCCTGCGCTACAGCAGCAGCCTGCTCATTCTCGATTTGTCGGGTGTGGCGGCATGCGACGCCTGCGGGCTGGGGGTTCTGGTCGGCATCCAGCGCCGCGCGAAGGCGATGGGGATCACCCTCTCCCTGACCGCAGCCCGCCCGTACCTGTCTCGGTTACTGCATGTAACCGGCCTGGACCGCACCATTCCGATGACGGCGTAGCGGAAGGCCGGGAGCAGCGACGCAGGCGGCAAGCCCCTCGCCAGAGGAGAGGCCGGCTCCTCGACCCTCTTCCTGCCGCCGTGCTGCCAACGGGCCCGGGCCGCCCACCGGGGCATTACCGATCCTGGACCGCTTCCTGTGCCCTTCCTGGCCCCGGCCCACGATGCCGGACGCGGGTGCCGGGTACATGTCCGTACGGATGGCCCATTCGTGGGGATTCTCCATTGCCTTGGGAAGGCTCTGTGATCCTTACGTCCGCATCCCCTGCGACTCTCCTGCAACGGCTGTCGGCTGCCGCGCAGTGGCTGACGTCACCGCTGCTTCCCGACGACTACCTCGGATTGATCAACCCGCTCTGGGGCGCGGGAGAGCTGTGCGGCCGGGTCGAGGCGGTGCACGCGGAAACCAGCGACGCGGCGAGCCTGGTCATCCGCCCGGGCCGGGGCTGGGTCACGCACCGTCCCGGTCAGTGGATCCGGATCGGCGTCGACATCGACGGGCGGCGACACTGGCGCACCTTCTCACTGTCGTCGGCTCCGGGCAGGTCCGACGGTCGCGTCACCGTCACGGTGAAGGCCGTGCGCGGCGGGCTCGTCTCCGACTACCTGGTACGGAGCACAGCACCTGGGACGGTGCTCAGGCTGGGACTGCCCGAGGGGGCGTTCGTCCTTCCGGAGCCGCCACCGCCTCGCCTGCTCTTCGTGACCGCCGGGAGCGGCATCACACCAGTGATGGCGATGCTGGACGGCCTGCGTCTAGACAATGCGGACGGACCGGACGTCATACTGGTCCATTCGGCGCCGACACCCGCCGACGTCATCTTCGGCCGGCGGCTTCGGAACCTGGCCGCGCGATGGCCGCGGCTTCGGTTGCACGAACGGCACACGCGTTCTGAGGGACGGCTGCGGCCCGCGGATCTGGCCCGGCTCTGCCCCGACTGGACCGAGCGGTCCCTGTGGGCGTGCGGACCGCCCGCGATGCTCGACGACATCGCGGCGCACTGGACCGGGCCCGCGGACAGGCTCCATGTCGAGCGCTTCAGCCTGGTGCCGACGGCGGCGGGTCCGGGGGGACGTGTCCGCTTCACCAGGAGCGGCCGGGAAGCCGAGGCCGGCGGCGAAACGCCGTTGCTGGCCGTCGGCGAGAGCGCGGGGGTGCTCATGCCGAGCGGCTGCCGCATGGGCATCTGCTACGGATGCGTCGCCCGTCTTCGCACCGGCCAGGTCCGTGACGTACGAACCGGCCAGGTACACGGAGAGGTGGGAGACATGATCCAGACCTGTGTGTCGCTGGCGGCCGGGCCAGTCGAGATCGAGCTGTGAAAGGAACACGCATGCCTGCCACATTCCATTCGGCCTCTGTCGACACCGAGGAGTTCGGGCGCGAGCTGGACAAGATCCGCGACGAGGTGCTCGCGAGCCTCGGCGAGCGGGACGCCGCCTATATCCGCAATCTCATCGCGGTCCAGCGCAAGCTGGAGCTGGGCGGAAGAGCGCTGCTGTTCGCCTCCTGGTTGCCCCCTGCCTGGGCCGCCGGCACAGCGGCACTGGCGGTCGCGAAGATCCTGGAGAACATGGAGATCGGCCACAACGTCCTGCACGGGCAGTGGGACTGGATGCGGGACCCGAAGATCCACTCGGCCACCTGGGAGTGGGACATGGCCTCCCCCGCCGACCAGTGGAAACACTCCCACAACTTCGTCCACCACACCTGGACGAACGTGCTCGGCAAGGACCGCGACATCGGCTTTTCGGCGATGCGGATCAGTCCTGAGCAGCCGTGGCATCCGATCTATCTCGCCCAGCCGTTCTACAACGCGCTGCTGGCTCTCTTCTTCGAGTACGGCATAGCCATCTACGACGTCGAGCTGGAGCGGATCCCGTCGGGGAAAAAGGATCCGAAGGAGGCGCTGACCCAGCTCCGGGCGGTGCTGGCGAAGATACGACGCCAGATCGTCAAGGACTACGTCGCGTTCCCGCTGCTCGCCGGCCCGGCCTTCCTGCCCGTCCTGCTCGGCAACCTGACCGCGAACATGGCACGCAACGTGTGGGGGCACACCATCATCTTCTGCGGCCACTTCCCGGAGGGCGCGGAGGTCTTCACCGAGGACCGGCTGGAGAGCGAGACCCGAGGCGAGTGGTACCTCCGCCAGCTGCTCGGCTCGTGCAACATCGACGGCGGACGCCTCTTCCACATCATGAGTGGCAACCTCAGCCACCAGATCGAGCACCATCTGTTCCCCGACCTGCCCAGCAACCGGTACGCGGAGATCGCGCCGCGGGTCCGCGCCCTGTGCGAGCGGTTCGGCCTTCCCTACACGTCCGGATCGCTGGCCCGGCAGGCGGGTTCGGTCTGGAAGCGTGTCCTGCGCCTGGCCCTGCCGGGGCCGAGCCCGCAGCAACCAGCGGCCGGGCCGCCTGCGTCGTTCGAGGCGGCGGCCTGAGCCCGAGCGGATCCACTGCCGCATGGCACGGCCCCGGACCCGCGGAGAGCCCGGGACCAGATGCCCGTCGAATATGGGCCAGAACCGAAAGGCGTGCCTGTGTGGCCTGCTTGCGGAACGACCGTACGCCCCGGCCGCAGGCATGATCCCGTATACGATCAGGTGTCAGCGCCGCACGCGGGAAGGCGTAGCGCGAGAAGGGCGACGTCGTCGGTGGTCCCGTGGGGTATGCGTCGTACGATCTCGTCGCACACGTCCTCCAGCGGGAGGTGAGCCGCGGCCGCGGCCTGACGCAGCAGCCGGGCCAGTCCGGTGGCCAGGTCGCTGCCGGGACTTTCAACGAGGCCGTCGGTGTAGAGCACAAGAGTGCTCCCAACGGGCATCGGCTCGACGGCGTCGCGCCTGGTTGACTCGATACCCAGCCGGAGCCCGAGCAGTAGGTCCTGCCTGTGTTCCAGATAGCGGGCATGCCCGTCAGGGGTGACCAGCAGGGGCGGCGGATGCCCGGCGTTGCTCCAGCGCAACTGCCAGGGACCGTCTTCGGTGCCCTCCACACGCGCCAAGATCATCGTCGCCATGGGCACGTCCGTCACGGCCGACATCGCCTCATCCACGCGGTTGACGACCAGGCTGGGCGACGTGCAACGGTCCCACGCCAGCGTGCGCACCATGCTGCGCAGCTGGGCCATCTCAGCGGCGGCCGTGATGTCGTGGCCGACCACGTCACCGATGACCAGGGCGGTGACGCCGTCGGGCAGCAGGAAGGCGTCGTACCAATCACCCCCGACCTGAGACCCCACCGGGGCCGGCAGGTAGCGCGCGGCCATCTCAAGGTGGCCCACCTGCGGCAGCGGGGCCAACAGATGACGTTGCATCATTTCGGCCACCTCGCGTTGCCGGCCGAACAGGCGCGCATTGCCCACTGCCAACCCCGCGCGCCGTCCGATGTCGGCGACCAGCGTCACATCGGTGGCGTCGAAGGGGCGGGCCGGGTCGGTGCGCGCCACGGTGAGAGCCCCCAGCACCTGCCGCTGGGTGCGTAACGGCGTGATGATCGCCGACACCGCTCCCCGGGCAGCGAACAGCTCACGCTGCGCGGCGGCCATGCCGGAGCCCGCCTCGCCGACCATCTCATCCGGACCCAACAAGACGGTCTCACCCCGATCCAGCACCCGGGCCAGCAGGGAACTGGAGGGCTCGGGCAGCGGGAAGCCCTGCACCTCATCCGCAGGAGGGATCACCACCACCCGCTCCACCTCGTCATGATCGATACGCAGATCCACCACCGCCCAGTCGGCCAACCGCGGGACGATCAGCCTGCCCAGCCGTCGCAAGGCCTCGTCCACGTCCAGCGTCTGGGTCAGCACAGAGGTGATCTCAGTGACCAGCGTCAGGCGGGCGTTGAATTCCTCCAACATCGCCAGATGGCCGGCCTGCTGACGAGAGAAGTCCAGCCGCTCGGTGATGTCGGTGAAAACGACGATCAACCCGAGCACCTGCCCGCCCTGCAGTATCGGAGCGGCCGACAAGGAGACCGGCAGCAGGCTGCCGTCGCCCCGTAAGAAAGTCGACTCTTCGCCACGCACCGGACCACCGTGCTCCAGCACCCCCATCAGCCGGCAGGCGGAGTGAGGAGCCAGCCCGTCGTCAGCGCCCCTGTGCAGCAGATCGTGGGCATTGGCGCCCAGCATCTCCGCCACGGGACGGCCCAGCAACGCCCCGGCCTGCCGATTCGCCATAGTGATACGCCCAGCGTGATCAGTCAGATAGATCCCCGCCCCCGCGCTGTCGAAGGCCGCCTGCACCAACCTCTGGTCGGGCAGCCCGACATGGCCATGCGCACTGGGCGGATGCCGCATCATCGCCGCTCTGCCTTCCTTCGATCCATCGCTGCCTACGCCCTACCCGCCGGCACCCCCAGCACGCGGGGGACGCGCGGCCATATCGCGCCGGCCGGCTCCCGTGAAGAGGCCGGAGGGTCCCATCTCGGCGAGGCACGGGCAGTACTCGCCAAGCGGACCGACCGTGCGGTGTGGCGTCGGCGGCCGTGTCAGGACGGCAACGGCGTGGTGTCAGCGCTTCCAGCGATCGTTGATGCCATGAACAGATCAGCAACCTCTTCCTCACGGTCGCGGGCACTCCCGCCGCGTCCAACAGCGATCGAGCTCCCCGGCGGGCCGACGCAGCCGGTCTTCCCCTGAGAGATGGCGGACTCGCTCACGAACAGCGACCAGGCCGCTCACACCTACAGGCCGTGCAGAGCTATTCGGTGTTGCTAGGTACTAGTACTCAGTGTTACTTTGTACCGGTAGCTAGCGTCACCAAGTAGCTGAAAAGGAGGTGTTCCATGGGCAAGCAGCTGACGGAGATGCTCAAGGGAACGCTCGAGGGCATCGTCCTGGCACTTCTGTCCGGCCGGCCCGCCTACGGCTACGAGATCACAGTCTGGCTGCGCGACCAGGGCTTCACCGACGTCGCCGAAGGCACCATCTACGCGCTGCTGGTCAGGATCGAGCAGCGCGGATTCGTCGACGTGGAGAAGGTTCCGTCCGAGAAGGGACCGCCCCGCAAGGTCTACTCCCTCAACGCTCAGGGGCGGGAGTACCTCGAAGAGTTCTGGAGAACTTGGAGCTTCCTGGCCGCAAGGCTCGAACAGCTCCGCGAAGGAGGCAAGTAGACATGACCACAGAGTCGAACGAGCCGAAGAGCCGCTACCTGCAGCACCTGGAGATCATCACCGGGCCGCTGGAGGACAAGAAGCGCTGGCGGCAGTACAAGGCCCGCGTCAAGCAACTCCCCGAGAACTACCGCATCGCGGTCGAAGCGCTGGAGCGCTACCTCATGCACTTCGGGCCGGCCGACGGCGCCGGCGCGATGGCGATGTACGGCGACCTGGCCGAGCTGTTCGAACAGAGCGCGGCCGACGGAACCCCGATCCGCGACATCTTCGGCGACGACCCGGTGGAGTTCGCCGAGGCGTTCATGGCCAACTACCCCCTCGGACAGTACCGGGCCCGGGAACGGCATCGGTTCGCCAGTGCCATTGAACGCGCCGCCGGCGAGAACCCCGACAGAGAAGACAGGACTAAGCGATGACGACACAACAAGCCGCGGCGATCCAGGTGCACGGCCTGGAGAAGTCGTACAAGGAACTCAAGGTGCTGCGCGGCGTGGACTTCACCGTGGCGCGCGGTAGCATCTTCGCCCTGCTCGGCTCCAACGGAGCGGGCAAGACCACCGCCGTGAAGATCTTGTCCACGCTGCTCAAGGCCGACGCCGGCGCCGTACGCGTGAACGGCTTCGACGTCGCCACCCAGGCCGCCGACGTACGCGAGTCGATCAGCCTCACCGGACAGTTCGCCGCCGTCGACGAGATCCTCACCGGTCGGGAGAACCTGGTGCTGGTCGCCCGGTTGAGGCACCTCAGAAACCCCGGCAAGGTCGCCGACGGCCTGCTCGCCCGCTTCTCGCTGACCGACGCGGGCGCCCGGAAGGTGTCGACGTACTCCGGCGGCATGCGTCGCCGCCTCGACATCGCGATGAGCCTCATCGGCAACCCGCCGGTCATCTTCCTGGACGAACCGACCACCGGGCTCGACCCCCAGGCGCGCATTGAGGTGTGGCAGGCCGTCAAGGAGCTCGCCGAGAACGGCACCACGGTGCTGCTCACCACGCAATACCTGGACGAGGCCGAACACCTCGCCGACCGGATCGCGATCCTGCACGAGGGCCGGATCATCGTCAACGGCACCCTCACCGAGCTCAAGCAGCTCCTCCCGCCCGCCAAGGTCGAGTACGTCGAGAAGCAGCCGACCCTCGAGGACGTCTTCCTCGCCCTCGTCGGCACGAAGGGATAAGGAAACCATGATGAGCAAGCATTTCTTCGGCGACACCACCGTCCTGCTGGGACGCTCCCTGCGCCACATCACCCGCAGCCCCGACACCATCATCACGACCGCGATCATGCCGATCGCCATGATGCTGATGTTCGTCTACGTCTTCGGCGGCGCGATCAACACCGGATCGGGCTCGTCGTACGTGAACTACATGCTGCCCGGCATCCTGCTCATCACGGTCGCCTCGGGCATCGCCTACACCGCGTACCGGCTGTTCATGGACATGAAGGGCGGCATCTTCGAGCGCTTCCAGTCGATGCCGACGGCGCGGTCGTCGGTGCTGTGGGCGCACGTGCTGACCTCGCTGGTCGCCAATCTGGTCTCGCTCGTGGTCGTGATGCTCGTGGCCCTGCTCATGGGCTTTCGCTCGGGGGCGGGCGTGCTGGCCTGGCTGTCGGTCGGCGGAATCCTGATCCTGTTCACCCTGGCGCTGACCTGGATCGCCGTCATCCCCGGCCTGTCGGCCAAGACCATGGAGGGCGCGAGCGCATTCTCCTACCCGCTCATCTTCCTGCCGTTCCTCAGCTCGGCGTTCGTGCCCACCGACACCATGCCCACCGTGGTGCGCGTCTTCGCCGAGAACCAGCCCGTGACCTCCATCGTCAACGCCATCCGCAACCTGTTCGCCGAGCAGCCGGTCGGCAACGACATCTGGATCGCCCTGGCCTGGTGCATCGGCATCCTCGTCGTCTCGTACGTCTTCGCCATGAACACCTACCGCCGCAAGATCTCCTAGGGAGCAGCGCGGTTGCCCTGAAGAGAACAGTGCTTCCTCAACTCGTCTCGCGCCGCCAGTCGGAAGCTTCCAGGGGATTTGCGCGAGATGAGCACCGGGCTGTGAGCGGGACCGACCCGGACACGTGCGGTCCCCGCTGATCCATAGCCGTGAGAGTGACGAACGGCCTCCACCATGGGCCGGAGCATGTAGCTCGCCGTCATTCCCTCCCGCAACCTTCAAGTTCAGGCAACACGTACTGTCGCGAGACAAGGAAAGGTCTTGACTGAATCCCTCCACACCGTCACACCGATGCCCGCCGAACGCCAGTCCGGATGTCCCTTCGACCCACCCAAGGAACTGGTCGAGGCCCGCGAGCACGGCCCGATCAGCCGCTTCCCCTTCCCCGACGGGCACCAGGGCTGGCTGGTCACCGGCTACGACCTGGTCCGCTCGATCCTGGCCGACCCCCGGTTCAGCTCCCGCAAGGAGTTCATGAGCCACCACCCGACCATCGACTACGGCGACATCGAGGTCCCCCCGGCGCCGCCCGGCGAGTTCCTGCTCATGGACGAGCCGCAGCACAGCCGCTACCGCAAGCCCCTGGTCGGCAGGTTCACCGTACGGCGCATGCGGCTGCTCACCGAGCGCGTCGAGCAGATCACCGCCGAACACCTGAACGCCATGGAGAAGGCCGGCCCGGGCGCCGATCTGGTGACCGCGTTCGCCAAGCCCATCCCGGCCATCGTCATCTGCGAGCTGCTGGGCGTGCCGTACGAGGACCGGGGCCGCTTCCAGGACAACATCGACAAGTTCCTCGGCGGTGAGGCCAGTGACGAAGAGCTGATCGCCGCCTACCTCGCCACCCAGCAGTACCTCGCCGAGCTGGTGGCCGCCAAGCGCGCCAACCCGACTGACGACGTGCTCACCGACCTGCTCGACAGCGACCTGACCGACGAGGAGCTGCAGGGCATGGCCCTGATCCTGCTGTCGGCCGGCTTCGACACCACCGCCAACATGCTGGCCCTCGGCACCTTCGCCCTGCTGGAGAACCCGGACCAGCTCGCCGCCCTGCGCGCCGACCCCACCCTCGTCGACCAGGCCGTGGAAGAGCTGCTGCGGTACCTGTCCGTCGCCAAGCAGTTCTACCGGGTCGCGCTGGAGGACGTTGAACTGGCCGGCCATACCGTCAAGGCGGGCACGACGGTCATCCTGTCCCTCAACACCGCCAACCGCGACCCCGACCGCTTCCCCGACCCCCACACCCTCGACCTGCGCAGGCAGAACGGCGGACACCTCGCCTTCAGCCACGGCATCCACCAGTGCCTGGGCCAGCAGCTCGCCCGCGTCGAGATGCGCGTCGCGCTCCCCGCGCTCCTCAACCGCTTCCCCACCCTGCGCCTGGCCGTACCCGCCGAAGAGGTTCCCCTGCGCCCGGAGATCGCCGACATCTACGGCGTCAAGAGCCTCCCGGTCACCTGGGACGCGTAACCACGAACCGCTTGGCCTGGGGCTACAGCGCCTACCCGGGGCAGCCAGTCGGCCTGGCCACGAACTGGGGCAGGTCAGCGCCCACCGCACCACTACTCTGTGCTACGGTATAGCACTACCCAGTACCACTGAGTACTAGGGGGACGAAAGAGGACCCACTTTGGACAACCTGACGGAGATGCTGAAGGGCACGCTCGAGGGTTGCGTGCTCGAAATCATCGGTAGCGAGCAGACCTACGGGTACGCCATCACGCGTCGGCTGAACGAACTCGGCTTCGCGGACGTCGTCGAGGGGACGGTTTACACCATCCTGCTGCGACTGGAGAAGAACGGGTTCGTCCAGGTGACGAAACGACCGTCCGAACAGGGCCCGCCGCGCAAGTTCTACGCGCTCAACGACGCGGGGCGCGAAGAACTCGCGACGTTCTGGGCGAAATGGGAGTACATCACATCGCGGATCGACAAGCTCAAGGAGGGTGGAAGATGAACTTCTGGGAGACCATTACAGGCAGCGATCTCACCAAGGATTGGAAGGCGTTCGAAGCCCGTGCCGAGGCATTGCCGGCCGACTACCGGGCGGCGTGGGAAGAGATCAAGGGTCATCTTTCTCTCTACGGGGACTTCACAGGTCGAAACTTGATGCCGATTATCGACGGCGCTTTGGGGCTGCTCGAAGAGACGGCGTCCGACGGGCAGAGCATTCACGAGGTGCTGGGTGACGACATCCCGGGCTTTTGCGCGGCACTGGCCGGCGGAGCAGGCGCTCGAAGCTATCGCGACCGGTGGCGCGAGCAGGTGAACAGGAACGTCGCAAGGAAATTGGGCCGACTCGGAGGCTGACGTGGGCATCCAAGACATCATCGAGGGCAAGAAGCAGTGGCGGGCGCACATGGCCCGCGTCAAGGCGCTCCCGTCGGACTACCAGATCGTCTACAAGGAGATTCAGCGGTACTTCTTCAAGGTCGGACCGGTTGGACTGGCTGACGGGTCCCTGCTCTCGGGGATCGTCGATTTCTTCGAGGAGGGCGTCGGGGCCGGCAAGGGAGTCCTGGAACTCATCGGCAACGACGTCGCGGCCTTCTGCGACGACCTGATCAAGGACTCGCGCACCTACTCCGACATCTATCAGGAGTCCATCAGCGGGAAACCCGGTACGGCCGAGAAGTAATACCTTTCCCCCCCAAAAACACCGGCGGACGCCTTGACCACTGGGATGTCGTTGTCGTGCCAGTAGACGCATGGACGTATTCGGCCAGTGCAGGACGGCGGATCAGTCAGACGAGCGGGTGACTGTGCTCGGACGTCCCTGTTGCCGTAGGAGGAGTACGTCTTGTCGGCGTCCACCGCGCCCGGTCGGTCCAACAGGTCCGCCGGGTCCTGGACGAGGCCCCGCAGTTTCGCGTCCACGTGGTGCCGTGCTCAGTACGAGGTGTCCCAAGCGGCAGGGCACTGCCCTTCGCCGTTGGGCGGAGTGACAGCCAGCCCGGCTTGCCGGCGGAGTTCCTGCGCCAGTTCGGCGACATCATCGCAGTCGATGGTCTGGCATAGGCCGCGGTTGTAATCCACGTTCGTCAGGCGACGCGTGTGGCACACAGGCGTCCCGCCGAGCTTCGCCAGATGCTCCAGCCCGGAAACGCCTCCCGCAAGCCACTGACAGTCAGGACAGTCCACCGGCCAGAAGGTCATGCGGACGCTCAGGGCGGACGGCCTGATCCACGCCGAGCCCGGCATGGGCAGCTTCGTCACGGCCTTGGAAGAGCGCGACGAGCTCGAGTGGCCAGGCACCGGAGGCGCGCGAACTGACGGCAACCGTTGACGGCAACGTCGTCAGACACGGCCGGACACGGCTGGACTCCCCTGGGCACGTGGCCCCAGATCAGAGGCCATGTGCCCAGGGCGTCGATCAGCTTTTAATCCGTCGGTTCAGGGTTCGAGTCCCTGGCGCCCCACCCTCGATGAGCTGGGCAGACTCCCGAATCGTGATCGTTCGGAAGCCCGCCCGGTTGCATTTCTGGTTGCAGTTGGTTGCTAGTCCCATAGCGCGCGGCCCATCCGCGCCATGGCGTCGCCGGCCAGGTTCTCCGTGACGTGGGTGTAACGCTTCGTCGTGGTGAGCTGGGAGTGCCCGAGGATCACCTGAACGACCCGCATATCTATCCCCTGCTCCAGGAGCAGCGTCGCCGCCGTGTGCCGGGCATCGTGGACCTGGCAGCACATCGAGTACGTGATCGGGTTCAACCTGGACCGGCGCGCCTTCGAGCTGCTTGACTGCACGGCGACCGTCCCGGGCGCGATCGGGGCGTTCCGACGTTCGGCGCTGGTGGCACTGGGCGGGGTGAGTACGGACACGCTCGCCGAGGACACCGACCTGACGATGGCGCTGTGCCGGGCCGGCTGGCGAGTGGTGTACGAGGAGAAGGCGCTGGCCTGGGCCGAGGCTCCGACGACGCTCGGCCAGCTGTGGAAGCAGCGCTACCGCTGGTGCTACGGCACCCTGCAGGCCATGTGGAAGCACCGGCGTTCGCTGCTGGAAGGGGCGTCCTTCGGCCGCCGCTGCCTGGGTTACCTGACCCTGTTCCAGGTGGTGCTGCCGCTGCTCGCGCCTGTGGTGGACCTCATGGCGTTCTACAGCACGGTGGTGGGCGATCCGCTGCCGGTCGTCGCGGTGTGGGCCGGATTCGTCGCCGTGCAGGCGGTGACCGGCTGGTACGCGCTGCGCCCCGACGGCGAGCGGGCCTCGGCGCTGTGGGTGCTGCCGCTGCAGCAGTTCGTCTACCGCCAGTTGATGTACCTCGTGGTGATCCAGTCGGTGGCCACGGCCATCCTCGGTGTACGACTGCGCTGGCACACGATCAACCGGTAGGGCACCTTCAGCGCGCCGGACACGTTGGGCGGCGAACTCGCCGGGCCGGTCGGCCGGTGAGCAAGGGCGGCCGGCCCGTTCACGGGCAGGCGTTTTGCCTATCCGGAGATCTGCAGTTCTGGCACTGGACAGGCGAGCGACGCGGATCCAGTCGAACCTCACCTTCCGCCGCGCTCGTGGCGCACGTCAAAAGACAAGGTCAGAGGGTGGGGTCGTCGAACTGGGCGAGGAGGGTGTCGGCAGGTGTGTCGTCCATGGTGGCGGCAGCGGCGCCGTCGTGGAGGGGTTGTTCGGCCCAGATGACTTTGCCGCGGGGGTTGTAGCGGGTGCCCCAGCGTTGGGCGAACTGGGCGACCAGGAACAGGCCGCGGCCGCCTTCGTCGGTGGTGGCCGCTCGGCGTAGATGTGGCGAGGTGCTGCTGCCATCGGACACCTCGCAGGTCAAACTGCGGCTGTGCAGCAGCCGTACTGTGATCGGTGGCGTCCCGTATTTGATCGCGTTGGTGATCAGCTCGCTGAGGATCAGTTCCGTGGTGTACCCGATGTCCTCCAATCCCCACGCCTGCAATTGCGCCCCGCACTCGGTACGCACCGAGGCCACCGCCGCCGGGTCTGGTAGCACATCCCAGTGCGCCACCTTTGATGGCGAAAGCTTCCGGGTACGCGCCACCAGCAGCGCGATGTCGTCGGAGGGGTGTGGCGGCAGTGTCGTGTCGATCACCGCCTGACACGTCTCCTCCGGGGTGCGCCCCGCGGCCCCCTCCAACGCCCCTTGCAGCTCATCCAGCCCGGCCTGGAGGTCCCGGTGCCGGTCCTCGATCAGTCCGTCGGTGTACAGCACCAGTTGGGAGCCCTCGGGCAGGCGCAGCTCGGTGGTTTCGAAGGGGTGGCCGCCCAAGCCGAGCGGAGGGGAGACCGGCACGTCCGGATATGTGACGGTGCCATCTGGATGGACCACCGCGGGGCCCACATGGCCGGCCCGGGCCATCGTGCACGCCCCGGTCACCGGATCGTAGATGGCGTACAGGCAGGTCGCCCCGGTCACCGCCTCGCACTCGTGGGTCTCCGGGCCGTCACGGGTGCTCTCCTCGTTGTCGATGCGGGTGACCAGGTCGTCCAGGTGGGCCAGAAGCTCGTCCGGCGGCAGGTCGAGAACGGAGAAGTTGAGGACCGCGGTGCGCAGCCGGCCCATGGTGGCGGCGGCGTGGAGGCCGTGGCCGACCACGTCGCCCACAACGAGGGCGACGCGGGCGCCGGGTAGCGGGATGACGTCGAACCAGTCCCCGCCCACCCCGGCCTCCGCCGGGAGGTACCGCCAGGCCACGTCCAGCGCGTCCTGCTCTGGCAACCCCCGGGGTAGCAGGCTGCGCTGCAGCGTCACCGCCATGGTGTGCTCCCGGGTGAACCGGCGGGCGTTGTCGATGCACACCGCAGCACGGCCGACCAGTTCCTCTGCCAGGGCCAGGTCATCCTCCTCGAACGCGCCCATGCGCCGGGAACGGTAGAAGCTCGCCACGCCGAGCGTGACGTCCCGGGCCCGCATCGGCACCACCATGAGCGAGTGAATGCCCTGTTCACGCACTCTCCGGCCGCGTTCCGGGTCCTGCGGCGTCCACCAGAACGTGGTATCCAGCTCAACTTCGAGCACCGACCGCCCGTCAGCCAGGCAACGGCCCTGCGGCGTGGTCGGCGGCGGGTGGGTGAGCGCGCCGACGTCTTCCAGGTCGAAGTTCCGCAGGGTGGTGGCGAGGGCGATGCGGCGCAGCCCGGCGTCGAGCACGCCGGGCTCGTCGCCACGTAGCACGGGGTCGGGCAGGTCGACGGCGACGAAGTCGGCGAAGCGGGGCACGGCGACCTCGGCCAGTTCCTGAGCCGTCCGCGTGACCTCCAGGCTGGTACCGACGCGGGAGCCGGCCTCCCAGATCAGGCTGAGCCGTTCGCGCGCCTTGACGGCGAGCCGCCCGACACCGGGCTCGCCCACGGCGAGCAACCACCGATCGGCCGCGGTGTCGGAAACAGGGGCGCCCGGGAGAGGAGCAGCTGTCAGAGGAGATTCCGGGACGCGCGGGGCCGAAACAGTGGATGCCGGACCAGCGGCGAGGGCGGGTTCGGCGGTGGGGGGCTGGTGGACGGGCACAGGTGTGGCCGCTCGGGCGAGTGGTCCTCGGCGCGTCGTCGATGCGTCACCGTGATCCCCACGGGAGCCGGAGGTCACGTGCCAGAATGAGCCGTCGGTCAAGATGGCCTCCACGGCGATGCCGCGCGTTCCGTCGGGATTCTCGATCACGCGGCTGACCAGGGTGGCGGTGCGGCCCCCCGACAACGGCACCACCGCGACGACCGCCTGGCCGGCGGAGATCAGCTCCGTGGCCTTCTCCAGCAGGCGTAGCCGGTCGTGCGAAAGGATCGGGCCGGCCCGGTCGATCGGCTGGGCGGTGACGGCGCCCACTTCGCCGCCCCGGCGCCGGGCCTCCAGGAACGCGCGCAGCATCGCCTGCTCCCGCTGCGAGATCTGTTCGAGCAGGCATTCCTCAATGCGGTCGGTCGCGTTCACGGCGACGCCGAGCATCGCCGGGTCGGCGAACTTGTCCAGGCACGCCAGGTTGAGCACGCCCTCGACGCGGCCACTGATCGGGTCGCGAATGGGCGAGCCCGCGCACACCAGCCCGCTCATGGAGTCCGGGTAGTGTTCCCGCCCCCAGACGAGGACGGGACGCCGTTCGGCCAGTGCGGTGCCCAGGCCGTTCGTGCCGATGGCCTGCTCGGAGAATTCGAAGCCGGGTAGCACCTGGTTGTCGTCGAGCCCCCGCAGGAGCGCCGGCTCGCCGACCCGGCGCTGCAGCACCCGGGCGTGCTCGTCACCGAGGACCACGGCCACCTTGATGCCGGAAAGGCGGGCTTCGAGCTCGTCGAGCACGGGCGTGGCCGCCTGCGCGAGCCTACTGTGCAGGTCGACGTCGGAGTCGTACACGGGGGGCATATGGTATGACACGACACCCAAGTGCCGGCTGCGCTCCCATGAGGTCAGCACCCAGGGCCGAACGTCGCTCTCGACGGGTTCGCCGGCGCAGAAACGTTCGTGGGCCCGCTCGAGAAGGGTGAGGTCCTCGCGGTCGGCGACATCCATGACCAGCTTCATCCTCCCCCGTCTCTCTCTAGTACAACTCTGCCCGACCCGGGCATACCTTTCGTTCAGATTTGTCTAATGTTCTGCGGGTTCATGGGAGAGTTTGACCAGAATCAGGAAAATGTCGTCTGCCTTTTACGCTCCACTCAGCGCCGTCGGTTGCGCGTAAGACGGGGTCCGGGGGTGGGCGGTATCGTCCCGATGCGGCAGCTCGCCCGGGACGGGTGAGGCGCCCTAAAGCCGATCGAGGAGGGAAAGACCGTGAGTCACAACGGCCACTGTAGCGGGGTGCGCCTGGGACAATTACGCCTCCGTCGCGGGGCGCTCCGGCTCCGGGTTATCACCAAGGGGCTGCGCATCGTGGCCCTGAGCCGCTCGTGGACCGGGCGTGCGGCTTGGGCCGGCCCTGACCGCCGGCAGATTCCGGCCGCCGGCTATGCGCTCTGATCCACCGATATCAGAACGCGACCTCGATCAGGCATCCGATAGCCATCAGCGACGCGGTGACCAGCAGTAATACATTAAGGAAACGTGCGAGTATGTGGCGGACTCCCGTCTGGGCCTGCCGCAAACACCACACCAAGACGGCAACGCCGGCCTGACAGATGACAACCACTGCGAACCCCCATACCGGGATCGGCCAGCCAGGCGGCACAGCAGCCAAGAGAGCCTCCCAGACAAAGCGAGGTGGAGCGCCGAGGAACACCGCTATTACGAACCACCCCTGCCATACAGCCACCCACGTGAAGACGGCTAGAGCAAAGTAGCCCAGCAAACAGCAAATCCAGAGCGTTGATCGCTGAGTCGGCATGCCAAAAGCCTGACCCTCTACGATCTCTGGATGGTCACTCGAAGATCACAATGACCTGCCTCCGGCGGCATCGGCGGGTTTCCGTCAGCCTTGATAAAGGTCGATGCGGTTTCCGCTCGGATCTGCCACGCATGAGGAACGCGGCTTCCACAACTTATCCGCCGGTGGGGAGACCTCGATGGCCCCGGCATCAACGGCACGGCGGTGCGCGGCGTCCACGTCATCGACGAGCAGACCGAATCGGGACACTCCGGCTGGGCCATCGTGCTTGCCATGCTCGTTGAGCTCATGTGCGACAGTCAGGAGAAAGAAGTCCTCACTCGGCCAGACACCGAACTGGAACGATGAGATCTCCTCGTTGAACACCGCGTCGAACGCCGCCCGATAGAACGTGATGGACTCGGCGAGGTCTGCGACGTTGATGGTCACCTGGACGATGCGAGGGGTCTTCAAGTCGGGCATAGCCACTCCATGTTCGATGTAGTGATCCACAACGTGGACCATGCGGGAAAGAGCCTCGACACGATTCACCAGCCGCTCTCGGTGCGAATGCAGCAGGGTGCGCAGTGCCTCATCGTCTGGGTCGTCCATCACGAGGCGAACGGCGTCGATTGGCATATCGACGCGCCGCAGCGCACAGATGAGGCGAGCTTGCCGGACCTGCTCGGGGCGGTAGCGACGATAACCAGTGACCGGATCGACGACCGCCGGCCGAAGCAGGGCGAGTTCGTCGTAGTGCCTCAAGGCATGGATCGACAGGCCGCTGACCAAGGCGAAAACACCGATGCTCAAAAGATCGTCGCCGCTCACCCAGACAGCATCCGGTCTCGGCCTACCCGAGAGTCAAGCGGGCACGGCCCAACGCGGCCGTGCCGTCAGGGGCGGTCGACCACGGTCAGTCACGGTCGCCGGCGGACCGCAGGCCGGGGTCGCGGCATCGGCTATGACGACCTGCGGCAGGTCACCAGCTACAGGTCCTGCGATCCGGACAAGCGGCTGTGCAACCCTGATAGCAACTGCCGGCCGAAGCCCACCTCGTCGGAGGCCACACCTGTCATGACCAGCCCCGGGCAGGAGCGCGCGTTCCTGCGCCGCCTCCGGGAAGAGGGCGCGCAGCAGCTCGGCGTCGCCCGGTTCGGCAGGCATGACCGCATCGTCGGAAAGGCCGCCACGGCGGGTGACGGCCGGTTCCGGGTCCGCACCGCCGAACACCACGGCTGGGCCCACGGCGATGCGGGGACAGGCAACCGGGACGCGGCCGCGATCACCGGGGTGTCCACGCCCGTCCTGATCGCGTCCGTCGAGTGGGACGAACTCCCGGCCACGATCTGCGCCGAGCTCCTCAGCTACGCGCCCGACCGGCCGTGCTCACGCGCGCTCCTGGCACGGGCCTCGCGGAGCTGACCGTGCTGATCACCCGCCTGAGCGTGCCGCCGCCTCAGCCGAGGCGGTGGCCATTCACCATTCCCGCCGTCCAGCACCTCAGCGCAGGGCTCGACATCACCGCCCCCGTGACGTTCCTCGTCGGGGAGAACGGCTCAGGGAAGTCCACGCTCGTCGAGGCCGTCGCCGACGTGTGCGGCATCAACGCCGAAGGAGGCAAGGCCGGCACCCGGTACGCCTCCACCGGGGAGGCGACGCCGCTCGGCCAGGTGCTGCGCGCCGAGTTAACCACCTCGGGGCTGCGCCTGATCCGCGGCCCGCGTACCAAGCGGCGGGCGTTCTTCTTCCGCGCCGAGACGTTGTTCAACCTCGGGCAGAACGTGTCCGGCCTGCACGGGTTCTGGGAGGAGGACCTGACCGAGCAGTCGCACGGCGAGGGGTTCTTCACCGTGCTGGACCGCATGGTCGCCGGACCCGGCCTGTACCTGATGGATGAGCCGGAGGCAGCCCTGTCGTTCACCTCCTGCCTGCGCCTGGTCGCGTTGATGGACCGCGTTGCCCGCGAGGGCGGGCAAATCATCTGCGCCACGCATTCGCCGGTCCTGGCCAGTCTCCCGGGGGCACAGATCCTCGAGTTGGACGACGATGGGATCCACCGTGTCGCGTGGAGGGAGCTCCACCTGGTCGACCATTGGCGGCGGTTCTTGGAGTCGCCCGACGCTTATCTGCGGCATGTGGTCGATCGCCGTGCGGCGCGCCGCCGTAGCGGGGACGAGCCGGAGCGGTTTCAGCGAAGGATCTCCGGCTCTTCGGCGTGTGGCCCGGAAGACGAGGGGCGATCAGGGCCTACGCGACGACTCAGAAACTGCTGATCCGTGTCGTCGCGTAGGGAGCGAAGCGGGCTGCCACCACGTGCTTGAAGTTGACCACGTAGGTGAATGTGCCCGGCTCGCCTTCATGGGAGATCTGGAGCGACACCACGGTGCCCTGCTCCATCCAGCTGACGAGTTTCTCGACGGCGGGCATCGTGCCGTGTACGCGGAGGATCAGTTCCTTTTCCTTGCCAACGCTCAGCACGTAGAGCAGCCCGGTGGGAGCGTCCATGGTCATACTCTGCTCCTCATCGTAAGGATGGAACCGGGTCCACGTGGGTATCCCCGCAAAGCCCGCCGCGTAGCATCCGGGCCGCCGTCGAGTATCAGGTGGGCGTGCTCGTGCGGGGTCATGGCCTGTGCGTACTCGGCGTCGGCCGGCATCCACTCCTTCTCCCATATATCCCGTGCGCTCTCGCCATCGCGCTCGATGCCGCGTACCAGCCGCACCTCATAGGGAGCCTCCACCCATACGCGCAGATCGTATGCACCGCATAGCTCTTCACGGGTGACTTGACGCTGAATCCGGGGCCAGTCAAAAAATGCCGCGACCGTCCCGAACCAGGGATGATCGGGTTGGCATTCAGGAGAGGAAGATGGCCGATAAAAGTCGTCGATGTGGACCAAGCCGGCCTGAGGGAGGCGGGCGGCCTTAGCACGGGCCAGCGTGCTCTTTCCTGATCCTCCCCATCCACACCTATCAAGACAAGGCGCCTGTCGGCCTTCAGGTTGACGAGATCGTCCAGCAGGACATCGAGCGGAACGATCGTCGAACCAGTCACTTGGCCTCATCCAGGATGTACCGCGTATGAGCTGTGCCGTGATCAAGCCGTGGAAAAGGGCCGAAGCGGCTCAGTAATCGAGAACGCCGTGGGCAGCCACGACGTCGCTTGAAGCGTTCGGCCGCACCTCGGTGATGCGCTCGGCCAGCAGCAGCGCAGCGGCGAGCCCGCCCTCCGACTTGTCGCCGACCAGCCCGAGCTCGACCCGGTCGGCCAGGTAGTCCTCCGGAAGGCCTTCCTCGTCGCCGGGAAACAGCGGATCGAAGGACAGAACGCTGCGGCCGTCAACGTAATGCTCGAAGGACGCGACCTTGTTCACGTTGACGAAGACACTCGCCGTGGCCGTCCCGGCCGACAGTGGTCGCAGCACCTCGTCCAGCGTGCCGGCGAAGCCGTTTAATCCGCGCCCGGGATGGTGGTCCGCATCGGGCCGTACGGGCCACGTGAAGGCGCCCGGGGACAAGAGGTTCGCACGGCGCCGGGCACCGCCTTGATCATATGTCGGCGGGCACGAATAGACTGTGGGCCGCCACCGTCGCGGAACGCCGATGACCCGCCGCCGCCCCACGGGAGCGGCCGTCAGCGGGCGGGGAGGTCAGCATGGATTTCCGGCTCCTCGGCCCCGTCGAGGTATGGGACGTCGACGGACAGGTGGCACTCGGGCGGCGGGCGGAGCGGTGCCTGCTCGGGCTGCTGCTGCTCGACACCGGGCGGGTCATCCCCGTCGGGCGGTTACTGGACCTCCTGTGGGAGGGCGAGCCGCCGGACAACGCGCGCGGCGTACTGCAGAGCCACGTCGCGCGACTGCGCGGCACACTGGACCCGGACCGCACCGGCGGACGCGGGTTCCGGCTGCTCCGCCGAGGCGACGGCTACCTGGCCGAGACCGACCCCGGCGCGGTGGACGTCCATCGGTTCCGGGAGGGCGTCGGACGGGGGCAACGGACGTCCGACCCCGAGGAGCGGGCCCGGCTGCTCCGGGAGGCTCTGTCCTACTGGCGCGGTCCGCTGCTCGCCGACGTGGCGAACGAGCGGATGCGTGATCGGGTCGGCGTCGGGCTCGAGGAGCTGCGGCTGTCCGCGCTGGAATCCTGCCTGGAGGCCGAGCTGGACTGCGGCCGGCACCGGGAGCTGCTGCCCGAGCTCGCCGACCTGGTGCTGCGGCACCCCGACAGGGAGAGGCCGATCCGGGCCTACATGGTGGCGCTCTACCGCGACGGCCGTCCGCCCGAGGCGCTGGCGGTGTACCGCAGGGCGCGTGCCCACTTCAGCCGCGAGCTGGGCCTGGAACCCACCGCGGAGCTGCGCCGGCTCCACCAGATGATCCTCGCCGGAGACGCCTCGCTGCATGCCCGGACGCCGGACCCGGCCCGTACGGCCGTGGCGCGGCCCCGCCCTCCGGTGCCGGCGCAGCTCCCGCCGGACCTCCCCCACTTCGTCGGGCGGACGGCCGAGGTCGCCCGGCTCGACGCCGTCCTCGCCGGGGCCGCGTCGATGACCGTCTGCTGCCTGTCGGGGACCGCCGGGGTGGGCAAGACGACGCTGGCCGTCCACTGGGCCCACCGAGTGTGGGACCGGTTCCCGGACGGGCAGCTCTATGTGAACCTGCGCGGCTTCGATCCGGACGCCGCGCCGGTGGATCCGTTCGACGCGCTGCGCCGCTTCCTGGGCGCGTTGAACACCCCGCCCGAGCGGATCCCCCAGGACTCGGACGCGCTGGTCGGGCTGTACCGCAGTCTTCTGGCCGGACGGCGCGTGCTCGTGGTGCTCGACAACGCGCGCGACGCCGAGCAGGTCCGTCCCCTGCTGCCCGGCGGGGCGAGGTGCCTGGTCCTGGTGACCAGCCGCGATCCCCTCACCGGGCTGGTCGCGGCGGAGGGCGCGCAGCCGCTCACGATCGGCCTGCTGTCGCCCGGGGAGGCCCGGGAGATGCTGGCCGCCCGCCTCGGCGCGCCGCGGCTCGCGGCCGAGGGCGAGGCGGCCGACGATCTGGTCGCGCTGTGCGCGCGCCTGCCCCTCGCCCTCGCCGTCCTGGCGGCACGCGCGGCCACCGAGCCGGACCTGCCGCTGGCGGACCTGGTGGCGCGGGTACGCGGCGCGGGCGCCGAGCTCGACCCGTTCGGCGGCGAGGACCGGGCGACGGACGTGCGCGGGGTGTTCTCCTGGTCGTACCGCACGCTCGGCGCGCCGGCCGCGCGCCTGTTCCGCCTGCTGGCGCTGCACCCGGGGCCGGACGTCTCCACGCGGGCCGCCGCCGCCCTGGCCGGGCTTCCGCACGGGCGGGCGGGCGACCTGCTCACGGAACTGGCCCGCGCCCATCTGGTCACCGAGAACCTCCCCGGGCGGTTCGCCCTGCACGACCTGCTGCGCGCCTACGCCAGGGAGCTCGCCGACCGGGACAGCGCCGACGAGGGCCGTGCCGCGCCGCTGCGGCTGCTCGACCACTACCTGCACACCGCGCACGTGGCCGCGATGGTCATCAATCCGCGCCCGGACCCACTCGGTCTCGCGCCCCCCGCCCCGGGGGCGGCCCCCCAGGAGCACCCGGACTACGACCACGCCATGACCTGGTTCGCCGAGGAACGTCCGGTGTTGCAGGCGATGGTCCCGTGGTCGGTGGCGAAGGGCTTCCCGGCGCACGCCTGGCGGCTCGCCTGGACCATGGTCGACTTTCTCGACCGGCGCGGCTTCTGGGACGAGTGGGCCAAGGCCGAGACCGTCGCGCTCGACGCGGCCCGCCGGACCGGGGACCTCGCCGGTCAGGCCCTGTGCCACCGCGACCTCGCCTCCGCGTACACGCAGATGCAGATGTTCGAGGCGGCGGAGGCGAACCTGCGCGCCGCGCTCGCGCTGTTCACCGACCTCCAGGACGTGCGCGGCCAGGCGGGCTGCTACAACAACCTCGGCTGGCTCTACGGGGTCCAGGACCGTTACCAGGAGGCGCTGGAGAACGCCGAACAGGCGCTGCACCTGGTCAGGCTGATCGACGACACGGTGGAGGAGGCCCGGGCGCTCAATTCGGTCGGTCAGAGCCACGCCCTGCTCGACCATCCCGAGCACGCCATCCTCTACTGCAGGGAGGCGCTGACGCTGTTCGAGCGTGCCGGCGACCTGCACGGGCAGGCCGCCGCTCTCGACGGGCTCGGGCTGGGGTATCAGAAGCTGGCCGACCACGCTGAGGCGGCCTCGTGCTACGAACGCGCGGTTGGCCTGTTCAGGAAGGCCGGCGAACGCTACTTCGAGGCGGACACGCTGTCGAAGCTCGGCGACGTGCTGCGCGCGGCCGGCGACGACCGGGGCGCCCGTCTGATCTGGCGTCAGGCCCTCGACATCCTCAGCGAGCTGGAACACCCGGACCGGGCACTGCTCCAGGAAAGGCTCGCCGGCCCGGGCGTGTGACGCGGCGGTTCGGGCGACCGGCCCCGGGAGCACCCCGGGCCCCGCCGCTTGACATGCCCTTGACGCGACCGCCCGCGACGACCCCTCGTCCCGCCCCCACGCCGCCGCGAGTGGCAAGCCTGTGTCAAGCCGCCCTGGCGATGCTCTCCGGGACACGAAAGAAACGGAGACATCATGAAGACCACCCGAATGCTCGCCGCTGCGGCGACCACGGCCGCCCTGAGCCTCAGCGTCCTCACCGCCTCGCCCGCCGAGGCCGGCGTCACCCGCAGCTTCAGCGAGTCGGCCTCCGATGGCAGCGCCAGCTGGGGCACGGTCACCTTCAGCAACTACTCGTGGAGCGTGGACGCGTACATCTACCGCGACTCGGGCGCCACGATCACGCTGGAGGTTTGCGGCCATCAGACCCTGAACAACGGCAGCTGGGGCCTGCTGACCTGCAAGTCGGCCAGCAACGGCGGCTCGATCGGCTCGACCCGGCACGTCACCCTCAGCGGATCCGCGGACTGGGCCAAGGTCGGCATGGTGACCACCTATCTCTACGTCAACGGCGTGTACGCCGACGGGGACTGGAACTACGCGTTCTGACCTGGCCGGACGAACGGCGACCCGGGCCGTTCCCAGCGGCCCGGGTCGCCGGCAGCGCCTCCACGGGGAGGGACGGTGAGGCGGGGCGCCTCCATACGAGGTGCCCCGCCTCACCGTTTCTCCTGTGTCTACCAGCCTGTGTAGTTCACCCCGGAACTGCGCAGGTGGTTGCCGAGCACCGTCGCGAACTCCGTCGCCCCTCTCTTGGTGGGGTGCATGGAGCTGCGGCTCGCGCAGCGCACCCCGTCGGTGATGCAGCCGTCCCAGAGGTCACCGAAGTCGCCCGGGCCGGTCTTGGTGAACATGACGGGGTTGATCCATCTGTCGCTGTCGCACACCCCGTGCCCGGTGAACGCCGGCATGGAGTCGGCGAAGGACACCTCGAGCCCGGCGTCCCTCAGGATCCGGACGGTGTCCTTCGTCTCGTTGACCAGGTACTCGGCGACCCCGTGCAGGGTCGCCCGCTCGTAGGTGTCGAAGTGCGCGCAGTTCGGCGCGCTGCCGAACACGTCCGGGTAGCCCATGAGCACGATCTTTGCCTTCTTCCCGCGGGCCGCGTCGCCGTTCTCCGTCTTGCTCTCGATCTGCTGGAGGATATTCGCGACATTCGCCGGGTCTCCGGACACCGTCCGGTAGTTGAGCACGGCGGGAATGTCGGCCTCGAAGTGACCGTCGTCGTCGTTGCAGTTGAGGACGTAGCACTCCGCGATGACGTCGGACCACCTCGCGTCGTTGGCGCCGACCGACAGGGCGACCAGCGTCGTGTTCTTGTTCAGGAAGCCGCTGTTGAGCTGGGCCGCCTCCCGGAACCGACCGTCCGCGATCCCCCGGTAGTCCGACCAGGATCCGATCGGCTCATCCATCCAGTCGTACTGCGTCTTGGTCATGTCCAGCGTCCAGGCCCCGGAGCAGGCCACGAACGCGAAGTCGAGCCTCGGGTCGAAGGAGTCGGCAAGCTGGCCGATGGTCTGGGTCTCACCCGGGAGGACCGTCTGCCTGATCCAGGCGTCCTTGCTGCGCCGGCAGGCGTTCCACCGGGGGGTCTGGTACTCGAAGTCGGTCTCGGGGTAGTAGTTGCCGACTCCTTCGCCTGAGGTGATGGAGTCACCCATGGCGACGACGAAGTGCTTGGGCCGTTTCGCGAGCACCTGGAAGGCGATCGCGTCCCAGGAGATGGCAGCCGTGCCGTCGCCCTCCAGGTTCAGGTTGGTGAGCGACACCTTCGGGGTCCCGGCGAACTGGAAGACGCCCAGGTTGTACCACTCGTTCTGCTCCCGGCTCTGGTTCAGGTAGCGGGTCTCCGTGACGCCGTTGCCCAGGTCGACGGTGTACGGAGCCTGCTGCGTCTCCGCGCGCCGTTTCGGGATGTGGACGAGGACACGGGCCCACCCGTTGATGGCCTGATCCGGCTTCCAGGTGCCGGTCACCTGCATCACGCCGCCGTTCCTGGACCACGTCCGCGTGTACCCGAACCACTCATGGCCGCCGAACCCGTTGCCGAGCTGCTGGAAGTCGGCCCTGGCGGGCACCCTGCCGGCGGAGTCCTGGGCGAACTCGAAGGTCAGCGTGCCGTGGTTGGTCCACCCGGAGTTGTCGCAGCCGCCGCGGATCGCCGGGACGGTGACGTCGTCGACGATCAGGACCTTCGTCGTGTCCCCGGTGACGGGTGGGAGCCCGGGCGTCAGGCAGGGCGTCCACATGTCGGTGGGTTCGACGCGTTCCGTTCCGGCCCAGGTCGAGTCGTAGCGCAGCGACGCCTCGTTACCGCATGTCGACGGGCAGGTCTTCCACGTCTTGGGCAGGTGCCACCAGCACTTGGAGTCCGCCCGCTGGCACGTGCCGGGCCTGTTGTTCGAGGGCGGCTGACATTCGTTGTTGTCGGGTCCCGCGGAAGCCGGCACGCAGAAGGCGTTGACGTCCACGAACGACGTGTTGAGGACGGTGGGCACGACCTTGGTGCGGTCGCTGACGGCGGTCCACCAGGCGTAGTTGTACCCGCCCTCCGTGACGAGCTTGTTCGTGGCGGGGTCCAGGTAGGTCTTGGCGATCGGCCACGCCGCCCAGCCCAGCACCTTCTCCTGGTAGGGCCAGTCCTGCGGGTGCGCGGCGTCGGCGTAGCTGTTTCCGTCCAGGAACGGGTGCCGGTCCTGCCGATACGCGGGATTGGCGGGGTTGTTCAGCCAGCCCACACCCCACGCGCCGTTGTTCGGCTGATTGTTGGCGTCCCGTCCCCACGCGTCGGCCTTGACGTGCCAGCCCGAGTTGTACGCCCAGACGGCGAGATACCAGTTCTCGATCTTCGACGGGTCACCGTCGTTGATCTTCGCCATCCCGTTGGTGTCGGTCCAGATCTGGTTCCACTTGCTCGCCAGGGTGGACATCCCCGCGGCGATGTTGGTGACGTAGTCGAGGGCCACCCGCTTCTGCTTGTCGGCGTCCCACCCGGGGGCACCCTTTCTCATGTTGTCGGTCTGCTGGGAGATGCCGTACCCACAGTCGGACTGGGAGAAGTCGACCGCCCAGTCGTTGGTGGGGTCGCTGTCGTAGATGTTCACGCCGTAGTAGTTGCCGACGAGCGGGTTGCCGGTCTCGCCCTCCTGCACACTCCGCTGGGCCTGCCAGAGGTTGGACTCCTGCGCGAGGATGCCGAACATGATCGACACAGGGATGCGGCCGCCTCCCTGCAGGTCCGGGGCGGGGAACTCGGTCTGCGGGTTCCACCCGGGCAGCCCCGAGCCCTTCCAGTTGTTCGGGCGCGTCACCTGCAGCCGGTTCTTGAAGACGAGCTGGTCCACCGCCCACTCCACCTGGCGCCAGTGCGGCTGGTACACCTGGATCGCCGGGTCGTTGCGCGGGACGGCGCAGGTGTAGCCCTGGTCGACGGTCCCGGTGACGGCCGCGGTCACGGCGGCGCCCGCCGTCTTGGAGGTCAGCGCCAGCCGGGGGTTGGCCACACGTCCCGAGGAGGCGTCGGGGGCGAGGTCCGCGCCGGGCTGCACCTCGAAGCCGACGTCCGCCTTCGTCGCGACGACCCGCGCGGTGATGTCGACGGGCTCCCCGTCCGGCATGTCAGGGCTGACGCCGCGCTTGTCGTCGCCCTGGGAGGCGGCGGGGTCCGGCCGCCCGGCGGGTGGGGCGCCGGGTCCGGCGCGCAGTCCTCGCCGCGCCGCCGCCGTGATCGCCAGACCGCCCTCCGAGGACACGTCGGCCGTCGCCGGCGCGTCCAGCACCGACACGGCCTGGGGCAGGGCGCCGCGCCGCTCGGTCTTGCCCACGAGGAAGACGCGGCCGTTCGTGCCGGCGTGCACCGCCAGCTCGCCCAGGGGACCCGACGCCAGCTCCCGGGTCTCCCCGCGCAGGTACTGCCGGATCGTCACGGTCGCGCCGTCGCGCGCCGCGAAGGCCACGCCGCCGTCGGCGGTCGCGCGGAGGTCGAAGGGCACCGAGCCCGTGTCCGCGAGCTGCTTCAGCTCGCCGCCGGTCCGCACCTCCACGAGCCGCGGCCCGTGCGCCGCCACCAGCGTGTCTCCCACGGGGACGGCCGAGGTGACCTGGCCGGAGGCCACGACGGCCCGGGTCACGCGCTTGGTGGCGGTGTCCACCATGAGCAGGCGCGTGGTGTCGCGCTGCTCGCTGACGCCCTGTGTGAGCGCGACCGTGTCACCGGCGCCGCAGCCCGGGTTGAAGTAGGCGAGAGTCACCTGGTCCTTGAGCTTGGTGACCGTGCCGGTCTCGGCGTCGATGATCGCGGCGAACGCGCCCCGGCTGAACAGCCAGGACCGGTTGGTGAAGTGGCGCGGAGCGTAGACGGCCACGATCTTCTTGCCGGATCCGGTCAGGCAGGCGTTGCCGATCCACTGGTCGGTGTCCATGCCGGGCTCGCTGAGCGTGGCGACGGTCCGCCACTGGTAGCCCGTTCCGGCCGTCGCCGTGAGCACGTGGAACCCGGTCGCGTCACCGGCCGTGGTGACGGCGACATCAGTGGACTTCTGCCAGTTCGCGCCGAGCACGCGGTCACGCTGGGCCGGCTGGACGGACGATCGGTCGAGGTGTTCCGGCCGGTCCGCGGGCGGCTGGGCGGACCCCGGGGCGGCGGAGGCGGCCGGGGCGGTGGGCGCGGGGGCGGCCAGTGCGATGTTCGCGGGGGTGGTCAGTACGGACAGACAGGCGGCGATCGTGGCGCCGAGAAGCGGCAGCCGTCGCCGGTGGTGTCTCATAACGCTCCAGGGGTCGGTATGACGGGGAGACAAGGGGAGAGGAGAACCGAAGGCCGAAACCGTCACGCCGGGCGACGCCGACCTATAAGGTCTCCGACAGCATCGCGAGACCGGCTTGACACGGGCTTGCCATTCGCGGCCGTGCGCGCGCCTCACCAGGCCCGCACGGCCGGGGCGTGCGGCCCTCGGGGCCAGGGGCGTCAAGGTCCCGTCAAGCGAGCCCTTTCTCCCACCGCACCGTCGAGATGGGTTCACTCGTCCCACAGCGCCCGGCCTATCCGCGCCATGGCGTCGCCGGCCAGGTTCTCGGTGACGTGGGTGTAGCGCTTCGTCGTGGTGAGCTGGGAGTGGCCGAGGATCACCTGAACGACCCGCATGTCTATCCCCTGCTCCCAGAGCAGCGTCGCCGCCGCGATGCTGCCTGACAATCGCCTGGCAGCACGCGCATGAGCGGCGTCTTCGATGCCGAGGTATGCGAAAGTATGCGCCCGACGATTCCCCCTGCCGGAGGCATCCATGAGCATGTCCGACGTCATGTTGACCGGGTACGACGTCTTGCTGCGGCACTGGACCGAGCATGATGCGCCGGCGATGGTGGAACTTTTCGACACCTCGGACATCGCCTATCGCACCCCGCTTCCCTCTCCCTTCGACTTGGCCGCCGCACAGGAGTACTTGCGGATGATCCAAAGAACCCAGGCCGGCGGCCGGCGCCTTCACTTCGCTATCACCGTCGATGGACGACAGCCGCGAGGCGAGGTCTTGCTGAACTTGGAGACAAGCAGTCTTGGGTACGGCCTCGGCGCCGCCTACCGGGGACAGGGCTTGGCCGCTCGCGCAGTCCGGCTGATAACTGAGCACGCCCATCGAACTCTGGCTATGCCTCGCCTGTACGCACAGATCGAGCCCGACAACCACGCCAGCATCGCGGTAGCCCAAAGAGTCGGTTTCCAGCTCACGGACGAAGCACCTGACCGGGTAACCGACAAGGGACGCACCTACGAACTTCTCACCTGGGTGCACGCCGCCTGACGAGCCCGCCTGGCCACCGCCGACGGCGCCTAGCTCGAACAAGCTTCAGGGGCTGCACTGTCGAGCTGTGGAAAGGGGCCGAAGCGGCTCAATAATCGAGAACGCCGTGGGCAGCCACGACGTCGTTTGAAGCGTTCGGCCGCACCTCGGTGATGCGCTCGGCCAGCAGCATCGCAGCGGCGAGCCCGCCCTCCGACTTGTCGCCGACCAGCCCGAGCTCGACCCGGTCGGCCAGGTAGTCCTCCGCAATGCCGTCCTCGTCGCGGGGAAACAGCGGATCGAAGGACAGGATCCTGCGGCTGTCAACGTAATGCTCGAAAGACGCGACCATGTTCACGTTGACGAAGACACTCGCCGTGACCGTCCCAGCCGACAATGGCCGCAGCACCTCGTCCAGCGTGCCGGCGAAGCCGTTCCATTCGCTCAGAATGGCGCCGCCCTCGGCCAAGCGGGCAGAGATGAGACCCTCATCGAATTCGCCCTCTTCGTCATCACCGTCGAATACCTCGATGGCAAGGCGGGCCAGCGCCTCGTGCGGGGTAAGGCCGCGGACGAAGGTTGCGCAGAACGCATCGTCATCGAGCCAGTCGTAGTCGCTCATGGCAATCCTGTTCTCTCCGGGACAGATCATGGTGACTCTGGCATGCGAGTCCGACAAAGAAGCTGTACGGCAAGGAAGCCGACTGCCCTTCCAAATCCGATGGATGGGCGACCGCCCCGAGATCCGCCTGCCACCGGCCGACCCCCACCTCCGACGTGAGGACCTTGGCGAGTGGATCCCCCCGAGAACAGCCTCGCCGCCTCGGAGGGGCGCTGCGGCTCCGAAGTGATCACCAAGGCCTCGCTCATAGGCAAGGCTCCCTCGATCTTGTGGAAAGATCGCGGGATGCTGCGACTCACCGATTTCATCATCGACTGCCCGGACACGATGAAGCTGGCAGCCTTCTACTCCGAGGTGACGGGCCGCCCGATCAAGGAAGGCAGCCACGAGAACTGGGCCGGCATCAAGTTCGGCGAGATCGAGCTGGCCTTCATCCGGGTGGACGACTACCGCGCTCCGCAGTGGCCGGACAGCGAGCACCCCAAGCAGTTCCACCTCGACTTCGAAGTAGACGAGATCGAGTCCGAGCAGCGCCGCGTCCTCGACCTAGGCGCGACGCTGCAGCAGGACTTCGTGGGCCCCAACGGCTACGGCTGGCGGGTTTACACCGACCCGATCGGCCACCCCTTCTGCCTGTGCCGCAACAAGGGCTTCAACTGGACCGACCAGGGCCTGATCTGATCGAAACGCGACGAGGACCTGTCTCGAAGCCATCCGCCCTACTGCGCGGCGCCACGCCGTTTCGCCACTTTTCTTCCCGTTCGGGAGTCGATCCCCGCGATTGCGCAGGCCGCGGCCCTTCGTGTGCTTCCCGTCGCGGCTCCCTGAGCACCACGGCCGCCACCGGTGCCTGAAGTCGACCACTCCTCAGCGGGCGGCCTGCCTCCGCTGCGTGTGCGGGATCAGGGAGCCGGGGTCACGGCGTCCGGCATCGGCTGCTGTTGCCAGGGCTCTCCGGTGCCATCGGCGGCGAGGTGCCGTTCGTACGCCGCCACTTTGCCGTCGATGAGGTCGAGGCAGTCCTGCAGCTGTGCGAGTTGCGCGATGACGTGGCGCCGGTGCTCGCGCAGCACCTCGAGCCGTTCCGCTTCGTTGCCGCTGCCCTCGCGGACGAGCCGGGCCAGCCGGCTGATCGTCGCCAGCGGCATGCCGGAGGCACGGAACTTCACGCAGTTGCCCAGCCACTCGACGTCCCAGGTGCTGTACACCCGCCGGCCGGTCTCATCGCGCCGCACCTCGCCCGCGAGTAGCCCCGCACGCTCGTACAGCCGCAGCGCGTGCACGCTCAACCCGGTGCGCCTGGCCACCTCGCCGATATGCAGAACTTCAGCCCCCATCGGCTGATCTTAGCCAGTTGACCTAGACCTCGGTCTAGCACCTAGCGTCTGCCGCATGACCAGCGACACGACCAGCGGCACAGGGTCAAGCGCATTCGGCACGGGCCGCACCGCCGGCGAGGTCCTCGACGGGGGCGACCTCACCGGCAGGACCGCGGTTGTCACCGGCGGCTATTCCGGCCTGGGTCTCGCGGCCACCCGTGCGCTCGCGGACGCCGGCGCGCGAGTCATCGTCCCGGCTCGCCGGCCCGAGTCGGCGCACCAGGCACTCGCCGGCACCCAAGGGGTCGAGATCGACCGGCTCGACCTCGCCGACCTGGATTCCGTACGAGCGTTCGCCGAGCGGTTCCTGCGCAGGCAGGCCACCCTCGACATCCTGATCGCCGGCGCCGGGATCATGGCCTGCCCCGAAACCCGGGTGGGGCCCGGCTGGGAGGCGCACCATCTCGGCCACTACGCGCTGACGCAGTTGCTGTGGCCCGCCCTCACAGCCGCCGGTGCGGCCCGCGTCGTCTCGGTCTCCTCGGGCTACAGCGCGGACTGGCGCATCCGGTGGGACGACCTTCAGTTCACCCGTGGCTATGACAAGTGGGCCGCGTACGCGCAGTCCAAGCTCGCGAACATCCTGTTCGCCCGCCACCTGGACCGACTGGGCGCGCCGTACGGGGTCCGCGCCTTCTCGGTCAACCCCGGCTGGATCCTCACTCCGCTGCAGCGGCACCTCACGATCGACGAGATGGTCGCCGCAGGCTGGATCGACGCTGCGGGCAATCCGGCGCCCGGCCTGTTCAGGACACCCGAACAGGGCGCGGCGACACTGGTCTGGGCCGCCACATCGCGCGAGCTCGACGGGCGCGGCGGCGACTACTGCGCCGACTGCCGCATCACCGGCGGCGGCCCGGGAGACGACGGCGAGGCAGCCCGTCTCTGGGCGCTCTCGGCCGGCATGACGGGCCTCGACCTCGTCCGCTGAGCCCCGGTCTCCGGCCGGACGCGCAGCAGTTGCCGCCCGATTGCTTCCACCCGAGAATCGCCTAGAACAGAGAGGACATCGCGATGGTCGTCAACCCGGTGATCCCGGGGTTCCATCCCGACCCGAGCGTGTGCCAGGTCGGCGACGACTACTTCCTGGCCTGCTCCAGCTTCGAGTACTACCCGGGCGTACCGATCTTCCACAGCCGCGACCTGACGGCATGGACCCAGATCGGCAACGCGCTCGACCGGCCGTCCCAGTTGCGCCTGGTCACCGCGCCGTCCTCCGGCGGGATCTACGCGCCCACCCTGCGCCACCACGACGGCCTGTTTCTGCTGATGACGACCAACGTCTCCGACCGGGGCCACTTCATCGTGACGGCCCGAGATCCGGCCGGCCCCTGGTCGGATCCGATCGTGGTCGAGGGCCTGCCCGGTGTCGATCCGGACCTCGCCTGGGATGAGACCGGGACCTGCTGGTGCACCTACGCCACCTTCGGCGCCGAGGCAGGCACGATCATGCAGGTGCCCATAGACCCGCTGCGGGGAAAGATCCTCGACGCGCCCCGTCCCCTGTGGTCCGGCACCGGCCTCGCCGCACCGGAAGCGCCACACCTCTACCGGATCGACGGGAACTGGTATCTGCTGATCGCCGAGGGCGGCACCGCGCGTGGTCACGCGGTCTCGGTGGCCCGGGCGCCGACGGCCACCGGTCCGTTCCAGGGCTGCCCGGCCAACCCGGTCCTCAGCCACCGCAGCACCAGCTCACCGATCCAGAACACCGGCCATGGTGACCTGGTCCGGGCACCGGACGGGTCATGGCGAATGCTGCTGCTCGGCGTCCGTCCCCGCGGCGTCACGCCCGGCTACCACGTCCTGGGTCGCGAGACCTTCCTCACTCCGGTCCGGTGGGTGGACGGCTGGCCGCAGCCCGCGCCCGTGTCTCCGGGTGGTCCAGCCGCCGGCGTCCATGAACGGGACCACTTCGACGGCACGACCCTCGGGCCGCAATGGCTCTCGATCCGTCACCGGCCCCCGCACGCCTACTCCCTGGACGCCCGGCCGAGCTGGCTGACCCTGCACGCCGGCGCCGGGTCACTGGACGATCCGCTTCCGACGTTCGCCGGCCGACGCCAGCAGCACACCACCTGCCGCGTGCGGGTCCGCATGGACCCGGGCAGCGGCTGCGGCGGCCTGGCGGTACGACTCGACGAGCACCACCACTACCGAATCGAGGCCACCGCGGACAACGTCCGGTGCCTGGCCAGGATCGGCCCGCTCGCTCAGCCGGTCGCGACCTGCCCGGTCGACGCCGACGGTCCGATCGTGCTCGGCATCGACATCGTCCCCGGACCGGCGTCGGACGCGGTCGGCACACCACCCGACGTGGTTCGGCTGGGCGTCGAGGAAGACGGCCGCTTCACACCGCTCGCCGAGCTCGACGGACGCTACCTGTCGACTGAGGTGGCGGGTGGCTACACCGGGCGGGTCATCGGCGTGTACGCGGCGGAGGGCGTCGTCGCCTTCGACTGGTACGAGTACACGGGGACGGCAGGCTAGTTCGCCGTCGGACGCCCGCGGTCAGGGCCGTGGTCACCCTGGCTCACCCGGCCCCTGACCGAGACCTCTCCTGACAGTCGAGTGCTGTCGCCGTCCGCGATGTCACACTTCGCTCCCCGCCGGTCCTCTTAGGAGGCGTGGCCGTTCCCGCACGCGCACAGCGGGCGGGACGGCGTCACCCACGTCGACAAGGAGCACTCGGCATGACCATTCTCGTCACCGGAGCCACCGGCACCGTCGGCCGGCAGGTCGTCCGCCATCTGCTGGAGCGCGGCGCGAAGGTGCGGGTGCTGACCCGGGACCCCGGCCGCGCCGTCCTGCCGTACGGCGTCGAGGCTGTGGGCGGTGACCTCACCGACGCCGCCGGCCTGGAGGGAGCCTTCGACGGCGTCACCGCCGTCCACCTGATCAATTTCGGCGTCGGCTACCGGCCTCTCGCCAACGGACGCGACATCGTCGCGCTCGCGGAACGGGCCGGGGTCGCCAAGGCCACCGTCCTGGGCGGCTGGCAGGAGGGCACGCTGGAGCCGGCCGTCAGGGCGAGCGGCCTGGAGTGGACCCTCCTGCGGCCGACGCAGTTCATGGCCAACTTCCTGAACGACTGGGGCGAGTCGCTGCGGACCACCGGGCGGGTGCGTGAGCCGTACGGCGATCGGCAGAGCCCGCCGGTAGACGAGTACGACATCGGCGCCGTCGCGGCGGCGGTGCTGACGCAGGACGGTCACGGCGGCAGGTCCTACCACCTCACCGGCCCCGAGGTGCTGACCGCACGGCGGATGGTCGCGATCATCGCCGAGGCGACCGGCCGCGATCTGCGGTTCGAGGAGCTCACCCCCGACGAGGTGCGCCGCGAGTGGAGCGTGCCGGACCGGCGTCCGCAGCTGGCCCTCTTCCGTGCGTTCGCGGAGATCGAGGGAGCCGACGAGACGGACCTGGTGGAGAGCCTGCTGCGGGTCTACGGCACGCCCAGCGACTTCGCCACCAGGCTCACCGGCGATGTCGAGCAGGTCGTCGGCCGGCCGCCGCGCACGTTCGCCCAATGGGCCGCCGACAACGCCCGTCATTTCCTGCCCACCGGCCCGCGCTGACCTCACGCTGACCTCACGAAGGCGAAATCCATGATCCTCATCACCGGAGCGACCGGCGCCGTCGGGCGTCTCGTCGTCCAGCAGCTCCTCGCCGAAGGCGCCCGCGTGCGCGCCGTGAGCCGATCTCCGCACGACGCGGCTCTGCCGCACGGCGTTGAGGTCGTCCAGGGCGATCCGGCCCGGCCCGGCACGATGGCCGGGCACTTCGCCGGCGTCGAGGCGGTCTTCCTGCACCCGCGCACCTTCGGCGACTCCGCCGACGGGCTCCTGGCCCTGGCCGCCGAGCGGGGCGTGCGCAGAGTGGTGGCCCTGTCGGCGATGAACATCGATGACCCGTTCGACCTGCAGCCGTCTCGTTGGCGGGGAGACCGGAACAAGGAGGCCGAGGAAGCGGCCGTCGCCAGCGGCCTGGCCTGGACCAGCCTGCGCGCCAGCGCCTTCGCCGGCAACACCCTCCAGGCATGGGGCGCCCAGATCCGGGCCGGAGACGTCGTGCGCTACGTGCACGCGGGCTTCCGGGAGTCCGTGCTCGACGAGCGGGATCTGGCCGAGGTCGCGGCCCGCGCGCTGCTCACCGACGAGCTGGCGGGCCGCCGGCTGGAGCTCACCGGGCCGGAGTCGCTGTCGCACGAGGAGATGGTGGCCGTGATCGCCGCCGCGCTCGGCAGGCCCCTGCGCTTCGAGGAGGTCCCGTCGCGGGCCGTCGCCGCGCACCTGATCGGCGTGGGGCTGCCCGAGCCGTTCGTGCGTACGCTGATGGCCCGGTACGACCACTACGCCGGCCGCGACCAGCACCCCCCGACGGGTGAGCTCGACAAGGTCCTCGGCCGTCCGGCACGGACGTACGCCGACTGGGTGGCCGACCACGTCGCCGCCTTCCGTAACGGCTGAGCCTCCGATGCCGACCGCCTACGTCGTCGCCGCTGTGGTGACCATCGCCTTCGACACGTTCTCCGGATTCGCGGCCATGACCCGGTTCGCGCCGATCATGCGTACCCTCGGCCCCGCGCTCGCCCGAGCCGGCGTGCCGGAGTCGTGGCTGGTCTGGCCGATCGGCGCGCTGAAGGCCCTGGGCGCGCTGGGACTCGCGCTGGGGCTGCTCGGCGTGCCCCTCGTCGGCACGGCCGCCGCCGCGGGCCTCGTCCTCTATTTCGTCTGCGCCCTGTACACCCATCTGCGCGTCGGCGACTTCTCGCCCCAGTTCTACCTGGCGATCGTGTTCCTCGGCCTGGCGGTCGCCACGCTGGCGCTCGATCCCGCCCTGGTGCTGCACGCGACGCGCTGATCCGGTATCCGTTAGCGGTAAGGAGTCCAATGATGCGTGAAAGTCCCCCGGCCGACGCCTCCGAGGTGTTCGCCGGCCACCGCGAGCTGTTGTTCTCCATCGTCTACACCATGCTCGGCACGGTCGGCGACACCGAGGACGTGCTCCAGGAGACGTGGCTCGCGTGGGCGGCACGGGATGTGGCCGGCATCGACAATCCCCGCGCCTACCTGGTGCGTGTCGCGGTCAACCAGGCCCTCGCCCATCAGAGCGCGTTGCGCAGGCGCAAGGAGACCTACCTGGGCCCGTGGCTGCCGGAACCGCTGGTCACAGGCCCCGACGCCGCGGAACCCGCCGTACGCGGGGAGTCGGTGTCGATCGCGCTGCTGGTGATCCTGGAGACGCTCACCCCGCTGGAGCGGGCCGTGTTCGTCCTGCACGAGGTGTTCGCCTACCAGCACACCGAGATCGCCGACATGCTGGACCGCAGCCCGGCCGCGATCCGGCAGGTCGCCCACCGGGCCCGCGAACACGTGCAGGCGCGGCGCCCCCGCGCCCGGGTCGACCGGCGTACGCACCGGGAGGTGACCGAGCGCTTCGTCGAGGCGGCGTTCGGCGGTGACCTGCCCGCGCTGATGGAGATGCTCGCGCCGGACGTCGTCCTGTGGCCCGACGGCGGAGGCAAGTCGGCGGCGGGCGGGCCGCGTCCGATCCGTGGCCGCGACAAGGTCGCCCGCGTGGTCGTGGCCAACGCGCGCGGCGGCGTGGACGTCCGCTACCGCCAGGTCAACGGCGACCCCTCCGTGGTCGTCTTCGAGGAGGACGCGCCCCTCGCGGTGATGGTGCTCGATCTCGACGCGGGCGGGGAGCAGGTGCGCGACATCTACGTGGTCAGCAACCCCGACAAGCTCGGCACCGTCTCCGGAGACGGTGCCGAGACCCCAGGACCGGCATGACACGATGAAGGGCCGGGCGCCCGCACCTGCTTCAACCAGGACGCCCGGCCCACGACATCGGCCGGTTTTATCCGATGCGCGACCAGGGACCGTTCGGGTCGCCCGGCTTCTGGTTGCGGGTCCACCACTTCGCCTCGTAGGCGACGCCCTGGTATTCCGCCCGGTCGCCGGCGACGAAGATCCGTGACGGGGTCCAGACAGCGGTGCCGTCCGACGTGGACACGATCTCCTGCCACGGGCCGTACGGGTCGCCGGGGGCCTGGTTCTTCGTCCACCACGAGGCGCGCCAGACCGAGCCCTTGTAGGACACCTGGTCGCCGGTGTCGTAGACCGAGGTGGCGGCCCAGGCCGCAGGGTTGCCGATGACGATGGGGACGATCCGCTCGGTGGTCAGCCCGTTCGCGCCGACCGCGTCGATCTTGAGCTGGTAGGTGCCGTTCGGGTAGGCGGTGGTGTCGAGGACGAGGTCGGGGTGGAGCCCGTCGTTGTGGCTGCCGGGCGCCTTGGTGTTGTCGGTCAGCCAGACACCGTCGCGGTTGAGTTCGATGTAGGTGTAGGACACGTCCGACGCGGCGCCACCGAGGTCGACGGTGAAGGTCGGCGTGCCGGAGACGGTGGCGCCGTCGGCCACCGAGACGCCCTTGATCGTCAGGTAGGGCGCGAGGGTCCAGAAGTGGTCGGGGACGGCGGCGGCGCCGGTCGCGGGCGCCGGGCTGGCGACGAGGGTCGCGTTGCGTCCGTTCCCCGACGAGTCGGCGACGGCCGTTCCCGTGCTCTCGTCGAACGTGTAGCGCAGGACGTCGCCCGATCCGGCCTGCCCGGTCGCGAGCGTGGACACCTCGGACGCGGTCAGCGCGCGGCTGTAGACGTTGAAGTCGTCCACCGCGGCGGCCAGGTAGGGGTCCCCCGAATACTGCGAGCGGCCGATCCAGTTCTGGGTGGTGTTGCCGAGGCTGGACGGGCGCAGGGTGAGATTGGCGTTGGTGCCTGCGACCTTGTCGTTGACGTAGAGGGTGCCGGTGGTGCCGGACACGGTCACCGTCACCAGCGACCAGGTGTTGAGCGGGAGCGACGTGGTGGAGCTGATCAGCTGCTCTCCGCCGGCGCCGCTGGTCGTGATGGCGAACCGGAGCCCGGCGCCATTGGTGAGCGTCAGGAACATGTAGTTCGACGCGCCGGTGCCGAAGTCGAACACGCGCGACCACGTGGAGTTTTTAGTGGGGTTGACCCACGTCGAGACCGTGAAGTCGCCGGTGACGCCGCTCACCGCGCCACGCGGCACGTTGACGTACTGGTTGGCTCCGGACAGCGCGACGGCCTTGCCGAGCTTGCCGGTCACCCGGGTGCCGCCGATGCCGGAGGACGTGACGGTGGTGTCACTCCACTGCACGACCTGGGCGCCCGAGTCCTTGCTCATGCCGTCGACGGCGAGCACCAGGCCCGTGTCGTAGTTCACGAGCTGGTTGTGGCCCTTCCCGTCGGGCACGACCTGCCAGAGCTGCGTGTTGCCGCCGGTGTCGGTCTCCACGACGGTGGACGCGCCGTTGCCGGACGAGGCGTCCTTCACCCCGAGCACCAGCCCACTGGCCGCGTTGACCACCTTGTGGAGGCCGGAACCGGTGGAGACCAGCTTCCACCGCTGCGTGGCGCCGCCCGCGACGGTGGCCTGGTTCACGAGGGTCCCGGCCGATGTCCCCGCATCGTGGGTGTCGAGCGCGAGCCCGCTGTTGAGGTTGGTGATCCGATAGGTGCTCTCGAGGCCGGTCGCCTCGCCGTCGCCGCTGATCACCAGGTGATAGGCGTCGGCGGAGCTCATCGCCACCGGCACGGTGATGGAGCCGTCGGTCACCTGGTAGACGGTGTCGGAGATGGTGATCGGGCCGGCGACGGGGTTGGTGCGCCCGTACGACGGGGTGTACTCGAGCTTCGCGTGGACGGTCCCGCCCAGGGCGAGCTTGTCCAGTCCGTCGACCTTGACGGCGGTGGCGCCGCTGCCGCCGCCGAAGACCACGCTGACCTGCTTCTTGTCGGCGGGCACGGCGGCGGCGCCGTCGAGGCCGGTCGTGGCGTTGGGCGGGGTGGTGGTGACCATGTCCCCGCTCATGTCGGCGTACCACTTGTAGAGCCAGTAGGCGCCGTTCGGGTTCCCGCCGGTCCCGGTCAGCAGGTCGCCGAGCGCGCCGTAGCCGTTCCAGAACGCGAGCTCCGCGTCGTGGATGCCGTAACGCTCGAACTTCGCGATGTATCCCACCAGGGAGCCCGGAATGCCGACCTCGGACGGCGCCGCGTACTCCTCGATCGAGATCGGGCGGGGGCTGATGCCGAGGTCCTTCATGATGGCGTCGACCTTGGCGAGGTCACCCACGATCTTGCCCGAGTTGATCAGTTCGTGCCAGGAGATGATGTCGGGAACCGTGTCGGTCTCGACCGCGTTCCGCAGGAAGTTCTCCATGTCGTTGATGTTGTCGGAGAAGCTCGGGCCCTGGATCGGCGTGGTCGGGTCGAGCGACCGCACCTGGCGGAAGGTCTTCGTCCAGAAGTCCTCGTAGGTGCCGTTGGACGCGAGCCAGGTGTTGTCCGACTCGTTCCACAGCTCCCAGGCAACCATGTTCGTCGCTCCGGACGCCTGGACGGCCTTGACCTGCTGCTCCACGACGCCCGGCCAGGTGTCCCAGCTGAACCTGTACGGCCAGCCCGCGTAGTAGTCCGACAGGCGGTTGACGACCTTCGCGCCCGCTCTGGCCGCCTTGCCGGCGACCACCAGCACGTCGCCCTTCGCCTGCTGCTTGCCGCCCACAGCCATCTGGACGAACGTGTTCGGCTTGATGGCCTTGACGAGGTCGTCGGAGGGCGTCGCGTCGTCGGCGAGGCCGTACAGGGAGCCCGTCGCGACATGCGTGACCGGTCGGAACGGCTGGTCGGCCTTCACCACGAGCGTGGCCGCGGGGGCCGGCGCGGTGGTCGGCGCGGTGGTCGGCGCCGTGGTCGGCGCCGTGGCCGCGGACGCGGGCGTGGCGGAGAGGGCGGCTCCGGCGGCCACGCTCGCGAGCGCGGCCGCCAGAGCCGCCGCGCGGCGGGACGCGCTCCGGAACCGGCTGCGGCCGAGGCGCGGGGCTAAAGCACTCCCGGGGGGAAATGCCGATCGGGACATGGGTGGTACTCCTTTGTGTTGCGTGAACGAGGGGACGTTCACCTTTCTGCGCGTCGTCCACGAGAACTCCCGGCGCTGCGGAGCTCCCCGCCTCGAAGTGTTAGCGCTAACATTTCGAGCGAGCGGTGGACGACGACGTTCTTGTGGGGGCGGAACGCTTCCTCAGTCCTTGACGGCGCCGGCCGTGACCCCGGCCGCGACGTAGCGCTGGGCGATGACGAGGAGCACGGTGGCCGGGATGGACGCGACGACCGCGGTCGCCATGATGGCGTTCCACTGCTGGTTGTTGTTGCCGATGTAGTGGTAGATGCCGAGCGTGATCGGCTGGTGGCCGCCGCCCTGGTCGAGGGTGGAGGCGAAGACGAAGTCGGACCAGGCCCACAGGAACGTGAACAGCGACACCGTGATGACCGAGTTGCGGCTGACCGGCAGCACGACCGACCAGAACGTGCGCAGCGCGCCCGCGCCGTCCACCCGGGCCGCGTGCATCAGCTCCTCGGGAATGCCGGACATGAACGCGGTGAGGATCAGCACGGCGAACGGCACCGCGAGGGTGGAGTCGGCCACGATCAGCCCCGGCACGGTGTTCAGCACCCCGGTGCTCAGGTAGATCGCGTAGAACCCCATGGCCATGATCACGCCAGGGATCATCTGCGCGATCAGCAGCACGAAGCTCAGCACGCCGCCGCCGCGCGGGCGCAGCTTGGCCAGCGAGTACGCCGCCGGGGCCGCGATCACCAGCGTCAGGACCACGGTGCCCAGCCCCACCACGAGGCTGGTGGCGAGGTAGGGCCCCTGCTGCTCCAGCACCGCCCGGTAGCCCTCAAGCGTCCCGTGCACGGGGAACCAGTACGGCGGCGACTTGCGCATGTCCTGGTCGCGGGTGAACGAGACGTTGATCATCCAGTAGACCGGGAACAGCATGAGCACGGTGAACACCAGGCCCAGGCCGGTCCGCCACCAGGTGCGCCGGGTCGCCGTCATGCCGCCCCCTGCCTTCGCTGCGTACGGATGTAGACGAGGCCGAAGACCAGGGCGATCACGATCAGCAGGTTGCCGACCGCCGCGCCGGGGCCGAAGGAGGGCAGCATGTTGCCGAAGCCCAGCCGGTAGGACCAGGTGGCGAGCGTCGTGGACGCGTCGCTCGGGCCGCCCTTCGTCATGATCCAGATGATGTCGAACACTTTCAGCGTGTAGACCAGCCCGAGCAGCAGCGTGATCGCCGAGACCGGCCGCAGCAGCGGGAACGTCACCCGCCAGAACCGCTGCCAGCCGGTCGCGCCGTCCAGGGCCGCCGCCTCGTAGATGTGGGTGGGGATCGCCTGGAGGCCGCTGTACAGCACCACCAGGTTGAACGGGATCCCGATCCAGATGTTGGCGATGGTCACCGACCACAGCGACCAGTCCGGCGACGTCAGCCAGTTGACCGGGTCGATCCCCACCGCCGCGAGCACCGCGTTGACCACGCCCGACTCGCTGTTGAGCATCCACGACCACGTCGAGGAGGACACGATCAGCGGCAGCAGCCACGGCACCAGGAACAGCGCCCGCAGCGTCGCCGACAGCCGGAAGTTCCGGCTGAAGAACACCGCCAGCGCGA
>NZ_JBITJO010000020.1:0-70287 GCF_044460045.1 Microbispora rosea
GGCAGTTCTTCATGGGCTACCGATTCGCCATCTTCAACTACGCCACCCAATCCCTCGGCGGCGCGGTCACCGTCAACCGCTTCGACCTCACCACAGCCTGACCAGGAAGCCCTGACCCCACGAAGCCCTGACCCCACCGACGCCGGCCGGACGCCTCAGGCGGTCCGGCCGGCGTCCCGGGCGCTCACCCCTCCAAGCGGTAGACCCGTGTCGCCGTGTCCCGGAAGACGGCATCCTGCTCGGCGGCCGTCAGCCCGGCATCCGTGAGCAGCGCCGAGACGGTCTCGGCCCAGAGGGGCAGAGAGCCGGCGAGGAGGCAGACGGGCCAGTCCGAGCCGAACATGAGACGAGACGGGCCGAACGCGTCGAGCGCCACGTCGACGTACGGGCGCAGCGCGCCGGCGTTCCAGTCGTCCCACGCCGCCTCGGTGATCAGGCCGGAGAGCTTGGCCGTCACGTTGGGCTCCGCGGCGAGCTCACGGATGAGGCCCGCCCAGGGGTCGAGCTCTCCGGACGCGATCGGCGGTTTCGCGAGGTGGTCCAGGACGAAGGTCAGCTCGGGCAGGGCGCGTACGGTCTCGATCGCGGCCGGCAGCTGGTGCGGCAGGACGAGCAGGTCGTAGGCGAGTCCGGCGTCCGCGACCTGCCGCAGCCCGCGGCGCACGTCGTCGCGGGTCAGCCAGCGCGGGTCGGACTCGCCCTGCACCAGGTGGCGGATCCCGCGTAGCAGGGCGCCACCGGGCGAGGCGGCCAGGGCGGCGAGTTCGTCGGCGAGATCGGGCCGGGTCAGGTCGGCCCATCCCACCACCGCGGCGATGGTCTGCGACCGCGCCGCCAGCGCCAGGAACTCGCGCGTCTCCTCCGCGTCGCCGAGCACCTGCACGAGCACGGAGCGGCCGATGCCCGTTCCGGCCGTGGCGGAGGCGTGGTCGGAGAGGGCGAAGTCGCGGCGGATGGGAGCCATCTCCGGGGGGTCCAGCCACGTCTGCGGGCGCACGGAGAGATCCCACAGGTGGTGGTGGGCGTCGATGCGGGTCACAGCCGGAGCCGCCGGGGGAGTCGCAGGGGGAGTCGCATCGGAAGTCACAGCGCGTCGAATGCCTCTCGTGTCAGTTCCCTCAAGGGTCTGCCGGTCGCCTGGGCCAACGCGGCCAGGTCGTCGTACTCGGGTTTGACCCCCCACGGCCCGTGCTTCATGCGGACGTCCCGGCCGTGCAGGCGTACGGTCTCGAAGTGCCGGGGGAGGGCGACCTTCTCCACCATGCCGCGCCGCAGGCCCAGGCTCCCCGTCTCGGCGAAGACCAGGGTCTGCAGGTCGTCGGCCAGCTCGGGGGCCGTGAGGACGTGCAGGACGTGCGCGGGGCGCCCCTTCTTCATGACGGCGGGCGTGACCCAGGCGTCCGCCGCGCCCGCCGCGAGGGCGCGGTCGATGACGTGCCCGAGAACCTCCCCGGTCACGTCGTCGAGGTTCGTCGACAGGACGATCTGCGTGCCTTCCCCGGCCCCGGGCTCTCCGGGCATGGCCACCGGCTCTCCGAGCATGGCCACGGTCACGTTGGGCCGGTCGGGCAGCACGCGGCCGCCCGCGCCATACCCGGTGGCGCGCAGGGCCATCTCCGGAGCCGGGCCGTACGCGGTGCCCATCGCCTGCAGCAGGGCCGCCCCGGTGGGCGTGACCGCCTCTCCCGCCTCCCCGCCCCGCACCCGCGCCCCCTTCAGCAGCGCGAGCGTGGCGGGAGCGGGAACGGGCAGCACGCCGTGGCGGGTGTGCACCGTGCCCCCGCCCAGCGGCAGCGGCGCGGAGTGCACGCGCGTCACCCGGAGATCGCGCAATGCCGCCGCGCATCCGACGATGTCGATCAGGGTGTCGTGCCCGCCGAGTTCGTGCAGGTGGACGTCGGCGGGCGGGACGCCGTGCAGTGCGCCTTCCACCTCGGCGATCGCGGTCAGCGCCGTCTCCGCCACGGTCAGACCGGTCCGGGCCGCCATCGTGATCAGCTGTGCGGCCGGGCGCTCGGTGGCGTCGTCGTCGACCTCGATATGAACGCGGGTGGCGGTCAGCGCCCCCGTGCGCACCCGTGCGGCGTCGAGCCGCCAGCCGGTGAGCCCGGTCGCGGCGACCGCCTGCCGTACGGCGTCGAGCGAGGCCCCGGCGTCGAGCAGCGCGCCGAGCAGCATGTCGCCCGCGAGTCCGGTGAAGGGGTTCAGGGAGAGGATCACCGGCAGGTCCTCCTCGTGAGGCGGTAGGCCGCGAGGGCGGCGCCGAATCCGGAGTCGATGTTCACCACGGTCAGCCCGGCGGCGCAGGAGGTCAGCATGGCCAGCAGGGCCGTCACGCCCTCCAGCGCCGCGCCGTATCCGGTGGAGGTGGGCACCGCGATCACCGGTGTCTCGACGAGGCCGCCGACGACGCTGGCCAGCGCGCCCTCCATGCCGGCGACGACGATCACGCTGTCGGCCGCGCGCAGGTCGTCGGCGGCGGCGAGCACGCGGTGCAGCCCGGCCACGCCGACGTCTCTGACCACGACGGTCCGCAGGCCGAGCGCGGAGGCGACGGCCGCCGCCTCAGCCGCGACGGGGCCGTCCGCCGTTCCCGCCGTGACCACGGCCACGGTGTGCTCGACCGGCCGCGCCGGACGCCAGACCAGCAGCCGGGCGTCCGGGTCGTACGCACCGCCGGCGACGAGCGCGCGCACCTCGCCGGCTGTGCCGGGTTCGACCCGCGTCACCAGGACAGGCCCGGTGTTCCGGCCGAGCAGGGCGGTGACGATCCCGGCGATCTCGCTCACGCGCTTACCCGGACCGTACACGATCTCAGGCAGCCCCTGGCGCGCCTCGCGGCCGAGATCCACGCGGGCGAAGCCGAGGTCGAGTGCCTCGCTCATGCCGGCACGACGGGTCCGGCGGTCAGCGGCGGGGTGGCGTGGAGCCGGTCGTCGCCGGTCGCCACGGCGAAGCGGAGCACGGTCACTCTCCTGCGAGGTAGGGGATCGTCATGGGGCCTTCCGGCAGGACGCAGACCCGTCCGGGCAGGGCGCGGACCGTGGCGGCGATGTCGCCGGTCTGCTCCAGGTGGGCGGCGGCCAGGTCGGCGTCGCTCAGATGCGACGTGTGCATGATCACGTTGGCGTGTCGCTGGATGCGGGCCTGGATCTGCACCTGCCACTGGTCGGGCACGGTCTCGGTGCGGCGGGAGATCTCCTCGAACAGCGCCTCCGGAGAGGCGGCGGAGGTGAGCACGTCCCGATAGGAGCCGTGGTCGGGGAAGCCGTCCCGGCACTCGGCGGCGCAGACGATGGTGCCGCCGGGCCTGACGACCTGGGCGGCGGCGCTCATCCCCTTCACCGACTGGTACAGGTTCTGGTCGAGCGGGAAACCCGCGTTCGTCGTCACCACCACGTCGAAGGGCTCGCGAACCGGGCGCATCGCGGCGGCGCGGGCGGCGGCCGTGGCGGCGGTGTGCATCGCGAGCAGGTCGCCGCCGAACGCCCGCACGATCCGCTGCTCGCGGTTGAGCACGACGTCGAGGGCGAAGGTGACGCCGGTCGCGGCGGCGATGGCGCGGACGTCGTCGTGGACGGGGTTTCCCTGGATGACGCCCCAGGTGGCCCGGGGGTCGCCGATGCGGGCGGCGTCGTGCAGCGTGAGCACGGTCTCCAGGGCGGCGAGCCCGGGCGCGACCAGCTTGGGGCCGCCGGAGAACCCGGCGAAGAAGTGCGGCTCGACGAAGCCGGTCGTGATCCGCACATCGGCGTCGGTCCACTCCCCGTTGAGCCAGACCGGCACGTCCTTGCCGTGGCGTCCCATCCACCTCAGCGACGACGCGTCGCGCGCGTCGTGGTTGACGATCCGTACGCTGTCCACGATCTGGTCGCCGAACATGGCGCGTAGTTCGGCGTCGCTGTTGCCGCGGTGGGTGCCGGTGGCCACGAGGATCACGACGTCGCCGATGTCGGCGATCCCGTCCAGTTCGTCCAGGATCGCCGGGATCATCAGGTGCCGCGGCTGGGGCCGCGTGCCGTCGCAGGCGGAGATCGCCACGGTCTGGCCGGGGCGCACCCGCTCACGCAGCGGCGGGCCCGCGACGGGTTCGCGCAGGGCCCGGCGCAGTTCGGCGGCCTCGTCCGTCACGGCGGGCCGGGCGACCGGGGCGATGACCGTGGTCCGGTCGTCCGGCAGGTCCACGACCAGGCCGCCGGTGCCGTAGGCGAGATCAACCCGCATGGTCCAGGTCCTCCCAGAGCGCGTCCGGGATGTCCGAGGCCGCCAGGGCCAGATCCTCGGTGATCTCCTCCGCGCTGCGCGCGCCGATCAGGACGTTGGCGACGGCCGGGTGGCGGTGGGGGAAGCGCAGGGCCGCGGCGGGCAGCGGCACGCCGTGGGACGCGCAGACGCGTCCGAGCTCGCGCGCTCGCTCCAGCACGGCGGGCGGGGCGGCGTCGTAGTCGAAGGTGGTGCCGCCGGCCAGGATCCCGCTGTTGAACACACCTCCGGCGATCACGGCCACACCCCGCCGCTCGCACTCGGGCAGCAGTTCCTCCGCGGCGGAGCGGTCGAGCAGCGTGTAGCGTCCCGCGACCAAAACGGCGTCCAGGTCGGTCTCGCGGACGAACCGGGTCAGCATCTCGGCCTGGTTCATCCCGGCGCCGACGGCGCCGATCACCCCCTGGTCGCGTAACTCCGCCAGCGCCGGATACGCCTGACCGGCGGCCTGCTCCCAGTGGTCGTCCGGGTCGTGGATGAACACCAGGTCGAAGTGGTCGAGCCCGGTGCGGTTCAGGCTGTCGTCCAGCGAGCGCAGCACGCCGTCGCGGCTGTAGTCCCGCACCCGCACGAAACCGGTGCGGCCGGGGAACCCCTCCTCCTCGCCTTGTCCGGGCACCAGCACCCGGCCCACCTTCGTGGAGACGACCGCCTCGGCGGCGGCGGCCTCCGGCAGGGCGCGCAGGAACCGTCCGAGACGCTCCTCGGCCAGCCCGCTGCCGTAATGCGGCGCGGTGTCGAAGTAGCGGATCCCCGCCTCCCAGGCGGCGGCCAGCGTCTGCCCGGCCTCCTCCTCACTCACCGGCGCGAACAGCCCGCCCAGCGGCGCCGTGCCGAGCGCGTAACGTCCCAGCCTGCCCGCCAGGCCGCCGGCGGCGGCCGTCACGACGTCACCGGCCTCGGACGCAGGCCCGACATCCCGCCGTCAACGGCCAGCTCGACCCCGGTCGTGGATCCCGCCCGCGGGCTCGCCAGGTAGGCCACCGCGTGGGCGACCTCCTCCGGCGTCACCAGGCGGCCGTGCGGCTGCCGGGCGGCCAGCGCCGCCCGCTCGGCCTGGGGATCGGGCGCGGCGCCCAGCAGCCGGCCGACCCAGGGGGTGTCCACGGTGCCGGGAGTGACGCAGTTGACCCGGATGCCCTCGCGGATGTGGTCGGCCGCCATCGCGCGGGTCAACGCCAGCACCGCTCCCTTGGACGCCGAATACAACGCCCGCTGCGGCAGGCCCGCCGTCGCGGCGATCGAGCAGGTGTTGACGATCGCGGCGTGCGGGGACCGGCGCAGGTGGGGCAGCGCCGCCCGGGTGACCCGGGCGACCCCCACCACGTTCACGTCGAGCACCCGCAGCCACTCGGCGTCGTCGTTGTCGGCCACCGTGCCCAGCGCGCCGATGCCCGCGTTGTTCACCAGCACGTCGATCCGGCCGTACGCCTCCGCGACCGCCGTGACAGCCGCACGTACGGCGACGTCGTCGGTCACGTCACAGGCGAACTCGGTGTCCTTCAGGTCCAGGACGGCGACGCGGGCGCCGCGGGCGGTCAGCTCCTCGGCGACCGCCCGGCCGATGCCCGACGCCCCGCCGGTGACGATCGCCACCAGGCCGTCGAACTCTGGGGTCATGCCTGACCCATCCGCTGGCGCTGACGGCCGAGACCGTCGATCTCCAGCTCGACCACGTCACCCTCCCGCAGGAAGGCCTGCGGGCCACGGCCGAGCGCCACACCCGCCGGGGTGCCGGTGTTCACCACGTCGCCCGGCTCCAGCACCATGAACTGGCTGAGATACCAGATCACGTGATGCACGCCGAAGATCTGGTTCTTGGTGCCGCCGTTCTGCCGCAGCTCCCCGTTGACCCACAGCCGCAACCCCAGCGCCTGCGGATCGCCGACCTCGTCGGCCGTCACCAGCCACGGACCCAGCGGATTGAACGTCTCACACGACTTGCCCTTGTCCCACTGGCCGCCGCGCTCGTTCTGGAACTCCCGCTCCGACACGTCGTTGGAGACCGCATACCCCGCGATCACCTCCGCCGCCGCCTCAGGGGACTCCAGGTAGCGCGCCGTACGGCCCAGGATCACGGCCAGTTCGACCTCGTAGTCGGTCTTCACGCTCCGGCGCGGCACCAGCACCTCGTCATCGGGGCCGACCACCGTGTTCGACGCCTTCATGAAGACCACCGGCTCCGCCGGGATCGCCGCCCCCGTCTCCTCCGCATGATCGGAGTAGTTCAATCCGATACACACCACTTTGCCCGGCCTGGCAATCGGCGCGCCTATCCGCTCGTACGGCCCCGCCTCCGGGAGTCCGCCCTCCGCCAGAGCCGACCGCACCCGTTCGACGCCTCCCCCGGAGAGGAAGGCGCCATCGATGTCGGCCGTCAACGACGACACGTCGAACACCCGCCCGTCGGGCGTGAGCACGCAGGGTCGCTCCTCGCCCGCCGGGCCCACTCGCAACAGCTTCACGATCTTGCCTCTCCGCTGGTTCTCAGGGCCATACGCCGAGCCGAGCCTGTCAGATTCATCGGGTTGAAGTAAAGGCTTTGATCGGATATGGGTGGACTTGCCTTGACCTTTGCCCGGTGTGATCCTACTGTTCCATTCATATTCATCGGATCAATTGGAGTTCGCCCATGCCGACGATCACCTCTGTGAACGTGATCGACATCAGGTTTCCGACCTCCGCGACGCTCGACGGCTCGGACGCCATGAACCCGGACGGCGACTACTCCGCGGCGTACGTGGTGCTGGAGACCGACGACGGCGACCTGGCGGGGCACGGCCTCACGTTCACGATCGGGCGGGGCAACGACCTGTGTGTGGCCGCCGCCCGGCAGATCGGTGCGCGGCTGGCCGGACGCGACGTGGACGAGCTGGCCGGCGACCTCGGCGGTCTCTACCGCGAGATCATGGCCGACAGCCAGATGCGCTGGCTCGGGCCGGAGAAGGGCGTGGTGCACCTGTCGGCCGCGGGCGTCCTCAACGCGGCGTGGGACCTTGTGGCCCGCCGGGCCGGCAAACCCCTGTGGCGCTTCGTCGCCGACATGACGCCCGAGGAGCTGGTCGCGGCCTGCGACTTCCGTTACCTGTCCGACGTGCTGACCCCCGCCGAGGCCGTCGAGATGCTGGCCCGGCTCGCCCCCACGCGTGCGGAGCGGATCGCCGAGCTGGCCGAGCACGGCTACCCGGCCTACAACACCTCTCCGGGCTGGCTCGGCTACGACGACGGCAAACTGCGCCGGCTGTGCCGCGAGGCCGTCGCCGAGGGCTGGACCCACGTCAAGCTCAAGGTCGGCGCCAACGTCGAGGACGACGTCCGCCGGCTGGCGATCGCGCGGGAGGAGCTCGGCGACCGCACGCTCATGATCGACGCCAACCAGGTGTGGGACGTGCCCCAGGCGATTGAGTGGGTCAATCGGCTCGCGCCGTACGAGCCGCTGTGGATCGAGGAGCCGACCAGCCCCGACGACGTCCTCGGCCACGCGGCCATCCGCAAGGCGATCGCCCCCGTCGGTGTCGCCACCGGCGAGCATTGCCACAACAGGGTCATGTTCAAGCAGCTCCTGCAGGCGGGCGCGATCGACTTCTGCCAGATCGACTCCTGCCGGCTCGCGTCGGTCAACGAGATCGTGCCGGTGCTGCTCATGGCCGCCAAGTTCGGCGTGCCCGTCTGCCCCCACGCGGGCGGCGTCGGCCTGTGCGAGCTGGTCCAGCACATGGCCGTGGTCGACTACGTGTGCGTGAGCGGGAGCCTGGAGGGCCGGGTCCTGGAGTACGTCGACCACCTGCACGAGCACTTCACCGACCCCGTCCGCATCGAGCGCGGCCGTTATCTGCTGCCCGAAAAGCCTGGTTACAGCGCTCGTATGCACTCTGAGTCGATCGATGCGTACCGCTACCCTGATGGTCACCAATGGGGAGGCTGACGTGGGCGTCATCGAGACGGCGATCGACACGATCAAGCAGATGATCATCGATGGGGAGCTGCGCCCCGGGCAGAAGCTCCCCGTCGAGAAGAATCTGGCCGAACAACTCGGTGTCGCCCGCAACACGCTGCGCGAGGCCGTGCGCGCGCTGGTCGCCATGAGGGTGCTGCAGACGCGGCAGGGCGACGGCACCTACGTCACCAGCCTCTCTCCCGACCTGCTGCTCGACGGGATGAGCTTCGTCGCCGACATACATCTCGACGCCGGGGCGGGGGAGTTCCTGCATGTGCGCAGGATCCTGGAGGCGGAGGCGACCGCGCTGGCGGCCACGCGCATCCCGGACGCCGACCTCGTCCACCTGGGCGACCTGCTCGACGAGGCCGAGACGGTGGCCGCCTGCGATCCCGTCGACCACGAGAAACTCGTCGCGCTCGACCAGGACTTCCACGCCCTCATCGCCTCCCATTGCGGCAACGCCGTCCTCGCCGCCGTCACCCACAACATGTCCGGCCGCACCGTACGAGCCCGCGTCTGGCGGGGCATGAGCGACCCCGAGGCCGTTCATCGCACCCTCAGGGAGCACCGGGCCGTCTATCGGGCTCTGCTGGCGCGGGACTCGGAACGGGCCAGGCTCCACGCCGCCCTGCACGTCCTCGGCGTCGAGGAGAGCCTCACCGGCTCGGGCGCCTTCGCGGGCGAGGCCGCCCGTGGCTGAGCGTCCCGCTTCCGGGGGAGACGCGGCGGCGGACGCCGGCCGAGTGGACACGGCGGGCGCTGCGGGCGACGCCATGGACCGGCTGATGGCCCGATTGCGCCGTGAGGACGCCGTCGTCGTCGCCTACTCCGGCGGCGCGGACTCCGCGTTGCTCGCCTTCGCCGCCGCCCGAGTGCACGGCGGGCGCGCACTGGCCGTCACCGCCGTCTCCCCGAGTCTGGCCGCCTCGGAGCGGGCCACGGCGCGTGACTTCGCGCGCGCCCACGGCCTGGCCCATCTGGAGGTGTGCACGGACGAGGCCGACAGGCCCGAGTACGCCGCCAACGGCGCCGACCGCTGCTACCACTGCAAGTCGGCGCTGTTCGACGCGCTCACTCCGCTGGCGGCCGCCATGGGCGCCCGGATCGCGCTCGGCACCAACCTCGACGACCTCGGCGACCACCGCCCAGGGCAGCGGGCCGCGGCCGAGCGCGGGGCCATCGCGCCGCTGGTGGAGGCCGGGTTCACCAAGGCCGACGTCCGCGCGGTCAGCCGGAGCCTCGGCCTGGTCACCGCGGACAAGCCCGCCGCGCCCTGCCTCGCCTCACGGGTCAGCTACGGCGACCCGGTCACGCCGGAGGTCCTGCGCAGGATCGAGACCGCCGAGGGCGCGCTGCGCGATCTCGGCTTCCCGGTGTGCCGGGTGCGCGCCCACGCCGGCGGCACGCTCGCCCGGGTCGAGGTCCCGGCCACCGAGATCCCGCGGGCGTGCGAGCTGCGCGAGCGCGTCGATGCCGCGGTCCGCGGCGCGGGATTCACCTTCTGCTCGCTGGACCTGTCCGGTTTCGCGTCCGGGCGCCTCAACGCCCTGCTGCCGCTGCTCCCCTCATGACGCGCCTCCTGCCGGAACCGGGAGGGGCCTGAGCCGGAAGGCGCCAGGACCAAGAAGGCCGGGTGATTCCCACTTCGTTCGAAGCGGGAACCACCCGGCCTTTTCGCGTCTCACGCCCCGGAGGCGTACGCGGCGACGAGCAGGGGAGACCGGCGTCGCGATCCGGCCTCCCCTGCTCGTCATTCCTGCGACTTGCCGCCGGTGAGGCGGGAGATCGCGAGCGCGGTGAGGATGATCGCCCCGTTGAGCGCCTGGATCCACTGCGCGGGGACGCCCGCGAGAGTGAGGACGTTCTGAATCATGTAGAGCAGCAGGATGCCGGTGAACGCGCCGAACACGGTGCCCTTGCCGCCGTTGAGGCTGACTCCGCCGATGACGGCCGCGGCGAACACCGTGAAGATCGCGCCGTCGCCCTGGGCGGCGGCCACGGAGGCGAGCCGGCCCGTCAGCAGGAGACCGCCGATCGCGGCCAGCAGGCTCGCGGAGATCAGCACGATCCACAGCACCCGGTCGGTGCGGATTCCGGCCGCCTTGGCGGCGTCGACGTTCCCGCCGATCGCGTACAGCGCCCGGCCGAACCGGGTGAATCCCATGACCACGATGCCCACGGCGAACAGCAGCAGGCATATCCAGATGGACGCGGGCACGCCGAGCCACATGGCCGAGCCGAAGTAGGTCATCGAATCCGGCAGGTTGAAGAAGGTCTGCCCACCGGAGATGCCCGTGAGGAGGCCGCGCAGCACGATGAGCATGCCCAGGGTGACGATGAAGCCGTTGAGCCCGAAGCGGACGATGAACAGCGCGTTCACCGCCCCGATGAGCACTCCCACCGCGAGGGTGACGGGGATTCCCCAGGCGCCGGGCAGCAGCCCGAGCCCCGGTCCCGTGCCGGCGGCGACCGTCAGCCATGCGGCCACGCCGGGGGCGAGCCCGAAGGTCGACTCGAGCGACAGGTCCATCCTGCCGGCGATCAGCACGAGGGTCTGCGCCAGGACGAGGAGCGAGATCTCCGACATGGTCTGCAGGATGTTGATCAGGTTGTCGCTCTGCAGGAAGATCGGGTTGACGATCTGCCCGACGATCGCGATCACGATGATCGCGGGAACGAGCGCGAAGTCCCGCAGCCGCGCCAGGGGGATCGGCGAACGGCGTCTTCCCGCCTCCTCCGGCGCCGACGGGCTCGGCGGGTGTCCCGTCGTGGCGGGAGCGGTGGTGCTGTCAGGCATCGAGGTCGACTCCTTCCATGGCGGCCACCATCTCGTGATCGTGCCAGCCGGCGGCCAGTTCCGCGACGACGCGGCCGTGGAACATCACAAGCACCCGGTTGCACAGCCGCAGGTCGTCAAGTTCATCGGAGGCGATCACGACGCCTGTTCCGTTGCCGGCGATCTCCTCGACCTTGCCGAGCAGGAACTCCTTCGACCGGACGTCGACTCCGGCCGTCGGCGTGATCAGTACGAGCAGGCGCGGGTCGCTGGCCAGGGCGCGGGCCATCACGACCTTCTGCTGGTTGCCGCCGGACAGCCCGGAAACGGGGAGTTCCGGGCCGGGTGTCTTGATCGCGAGATTCGTGATCATCTCGCGGGCCAGCGCGTCCTTACGCCGGCCGCTGACGAACCCCGCCTGACCGAGCCGCTCGGGCACGGTCATCGTGGTGTTGTCGGCGATGGACATCAGGGGGACGAGCCCCTGATGGTGACGGTCGCGGGGCACGAAGCCCACTCCGGCGGCCAGCGACGCCGGCACACTTCCGGGACGCGGGCGGCTCCCGGCCACCTCGAGGGTGCCGTCCTTGGGAGCGCGCAGCCCGGCGATGGTCTCGGCGAGCTCGGTCTTCCCGCTGCCGCCCAGACCCGCCAGCCCCACGATCTCTCCGGCCCGGACCCGGAGGTCGACGTCCTGGTAGACGTCGCCGTCGCGCAGGCCCCGGACGTCGAGGACCACCGGGGCCTCCGCCGGGACCGGCGGGCGCACGGCGTGCTCCCGCAGCCCGGCGGCCTCGCCGGTCATCGCCGCCACCAGCTCGCCCTGCGGCAGGTCCGCCACCGGCGCGGTGAGGATGTGCCGGGCGTCCCGGAACACCGTGACCGTGTCGCAGATCTCATAGATCTCCTGCAGGTGATGACTGATGAACAGGAAGGTGACTCCCTGCTCCCGCATCGCCCGCATCCGCTCGAAGAGGCGGGAGATCGCCGCGCCGTCCAGCTGGGCGGTGGGCTCGTCCAGGATGATGAACCTCGCGCCGAACGACAGCGCGCGGGCGATCTCCACGAACTGCCGCTGCTCCACCCCGAGCTCCCCGGCAGGCCGGCGGACGTCGACGTCCACCGACCACGCCTCCAGCAGCTCGGCCGCCTTCCGCCACAGGCCCTTCCAGCCGACCAGTCCCAGCCGGTTGCGGTCGTGCCGGTTCAGGTAGAGGTTCTCCGCCACGGTCAGCTCAGGGATGATCGTGGACTTCTGGTAGACGCAGGCGACCCGTTCCCGCCAGGCGTCACGGTCGGACAGCCGCGGCGCGGGGGAGCCGGCGAAGCGGACCTCGCCCTCGTCCGGCGCCTGCAGCCCGGTCAGGATGGAGACCAGGGTCGACTTGCCCGCACCGTTGCGCCCGACCAGTGCGTGCGCCTCTCCGGGTCTGATCGTGATGCGGGCACTGTCCAGCGCCGTCGTCTCGCCGTACCTCTTGGTGATGTGCTCCGCCTCGGCGACGGGCGGGTCCGCACGGACCTGCCCGTCGTCACGGGCGGGTGGAGGGCTCGCGGGCCCTCCCGCGAACTCTTCCATGACCACGCCCTCTCAGCTCAGGTTGTTGCCCCACAGCGACTTGTCGTCGTGCTTGACGCTGGCGATTCCGCCGTAGGTGCCGCCGTCGGCGGTGACGAGCGGCGCGGACAGCTGGTCCTCCAGCAGGCCGGGCCGCACTTCGATGATGGTGCTGTCGTGATCGGTCTTGCCCGGCTGGAAGGTCTTGCCCTCGATCGCGGCCTGGGCGTACGACAGCGCCCACTTGGCGTACAGGTCCGCGGGCTGGGAGACGGTGGCGTCGATGTTCCCGGCGGCGATGTCCTTGAGCTCCTGCGGGATGCCGTCGTTGGAGACGACGAAGACGTGCTTGGGGTCGTCCGGCGGCACGAGGAGGTCGCGCTGCTTGAGAACCTGCAGCGTGCCGGCGAGGGCGAAGCTCGACTGCATGTAGACGCCCTTGACGTCGGGGTTCGCCGTCATGACGGTGGAGAGCTTCTGCGAGGCCACGGCGCCGTCCCAGTTCGTCGCCTCGCCGAACACCGTGATGCCGGGATAGTTCTGCTTCATGCAGTCGTTGAACGCCTCGGTGCGGTCCCGGCCGTTGATGGAGGCCAGGTCGCCCTCCAGCATGACCACCTTGCCCTTGCCACCGAGCTTCTCGCCCAGGAACTTGCAGGCCTTCTCCCCGTACGCGCGGTTGTCGGCCCGTACGACCATGAAGGCGTTCCCCGTGTCGGGCCGGGTGTCCACCAGCACGGCGGGGATCTTCTTGTTCTCGAGCTGCTGCAGCGTGGGGGCCACCGCCGCGGTGTCCTGCGGGGCCATCACCACGCCCTTCACACCCTGACTCATCAGGGTCTGCACGTTCGCGGTGAGCTTGGCGATGTCGTTCTGGGAGTTGGTGGTCTTGACCTCCGCACCCAGGTCGCCGGCGAACTTCGGCACGTAGCTGATGTAGGAGTTCCAGAAGTCCGTGTCGGAACGCGGGTAGTCGACGCCGATGACCGGCTTCGCCGCCGCGCCGTTCCCGCCGCCGGAGCTGTCGTCTCCCGTACCGCTGTTCCCGCCGCATGCCGCGGCGAGGCACCCAGATATGGCTAAGGCCGCGGCGAGTGCGAACCGTCTGCGTACCATCGTCTCTCCTTCTGAAGCACCACGGCTGCATGCCTTCGCTGACCGCCACGCTCGGGTGACGTCCGCGCCGCTGTGGGGGGTATGGGCGAGGTTCGTCGTGAGCGGGCTAATCACGACAGGACATGGGATGTCTTTCTATGCTCAAAACCGCTCCAGTGTCCAGACCTTGAGGAAGGATGGTGATATTCCGTTATTCGCGCGGCTTCCGGCGGCAAGGGATCCGACGTATCGACTGGCCACGTCGGGGCGGGAAGACCCGGACACATCGCATGTCTGTCCCTGCTGGAAGGCGCGGCACGACGGGTTCGCTGCCAGGCCGCCCATGCCACGCGCCCCGTCGGGCGAAGGCGCGGCCGGTTCCGGGCGCATCCCCGTACGCCGGGAGGGACCGTGTAGAGGTCCGCTGTCCTGGCATACCAAAATGCAGGTATGTCGTTGACCGAGCAGGCGATCGAACGCATCAGGAAGCGCATCAAGGACGGGACGCTTCCCCCGGGCGCCCGGCTGCCTCCAGAACAGGAGCTGGCAGCCGAGCTCGGCCTGTCCCGCAACCTGCTCAGGGAGGCCGTCCGCTCCCTCGTGACCACACGCGTGCTGGAGGTGCGCAGGGGCGACGGCACCTACGTCACGAGTCTTTCGCCGGAGCTGCTGCTCGAAGGCGTCGGTCTCGCCGTCGAGATGATGCGGGGCGACGATCTGCTCGAGATCACCGAGGTGCGGCGCCTGTTCGAGCCGGTGGCGACGGGTCTGGCCGCCGCCCGGATCACCGCCGGCCAGCTCGCGGACGTCGAACGGCATCTCAACGCCATGATCGCGGCGCAGAACGACATCGAAGCGCTCAACCATCACGACGACGCCTTCCACCGGGCCGTTTTCGAGGCGACGGGCAACAAGTCCCTGTCCGCCCTGCTCGGCGGCATCGCCAGCCGGACCCTCCGGGCGCGTGTCTGGCGCGGGCTCGTCGAGGAGAACGCGGCCGGCCGCACGATCGCCGAGCACGCAGCCATCTATCGCGCGCTCGCGGCCGGCGACGCCCCTCTCGCCCAGGCGGCCGCGCTCGTGCACGTCAGCACCACGGAGACCTGGCTGCGGGAGAACCTCGGCCGTTCGCGGTCCGGCGCGGACCCGGATCCGGTGCGGTGACCACGGCGGGCATCGCACCCTGCCCCGGGATGTCACCCCGCGCCCCGGAATGGCACCCCGCGTCGCCTCCGGCTGGACCCAGCTCAGTCCACCACAGAGCAGTCGGCCACGGGGCCGGACGGCGCGTCGTCGTCGGGCAGCCGGTGCAGGGACTCCTCGACCCCGATGAGATGGTTGGCCATCCGGATGCGCGCCCGTTCGGGATCGCGCGCCGCGAGCGCCGCCAGGATCGCCACGTGCTCGTCGTGGGTGCGCCGGTCCGCGCCCTCCTCGTGCAGGCTTCGCCACAGCCGGCCGCGGACCGTGCGCCGGGCGAACGCCTCGATCAGGCCGATCATGACCGGGTTGCCGGTGTTGGCGGCGATGATGCGGTGGAAGGCGATGTCGATCTCGATGAGACGCTCGTGGTCGTGGGGTGCCTGACCGACGATCCGGGCCGACTCGGCGAGCAGGGCCCTGGCCTGGCACAGCGCCTCATCGGTGATGCCGGTCGCGGCCAGCCGTGCCGCGTCCGACTCCAGCAGACGCCGGACGGTGTAGACGTGCCGCGGATCGCCCTGGCCGTGCAGGTCGACGACGAAGCCCATCGGAGCCAGCAACTGCGTCGCGTCGAGGTTCGTCACGTACGTCCCGTCGCCCTGCCGGGTGCTGACGATGCCGAGGATCGACAGCGCCGAGACCCCTTCGCGCAACGCCCCGCGTGAGACGCCCAGCGACTCGGCGAGGTCCTTCTCGACGGGCAGGCGGTCGCCGGGCCGCAGGACGCCGTCGAGGATCATCCGCTTGATGCTGTCCACTACATCGTCTGTGCGTGACATGGCAGGTAGGTTTCCAAAGTCCGGACGGAGCGGGGGATTTCCCCGTCACCACGGGCAGTCAGAGGGCGGATGCGGCCTGCCCGCGCGTCGTCGCCCGTGCTCGTCGGGGAATTGGTGCCGCTCTACGGATACAGCACGCGACCGCCCACCGCTACCCGGCGGGTGCGGCCTGCCCCGCCGCCGTCCCGCGCGGGCCTGCCGCCCGGTGGTGCGGGCAACCGTCCTCTCGTGGCCGCCCGCGACGCCCGGTTTCCCCTCCGTCGCCCACGTCCCACCCGCCCCGACCTGGATCAGTGTGCCCTGAGGGCAGGGACAGGCCAAAGGTTAGATGTTTCGCGGCGATGGATGCGCCAGATGACCGCCTTATGGGCTTTTCTATAGCAATCGTTGACCGATACATCAAATCTTTGTAGCTTTGCCATCACCCCCTACACAGCCTCGTCACGCAGCCGGTCCCGCCGAACCCCGCCAGTCTCCTCGATGTCGGGATCGCAGCCATTGGCGCGGCGCCGGCCGCCGGCAAGGCCGCAGTGCGCTTGGAGAGCGAATGCCAGATCTGACGCGAAGGCAATTGATGAAGATCGGCACGGTCGGAGCCGGGGCTCTGATGCTGCCGATGCAATGGACAGCGGTCGCCCGAGCCGGATCGGTGGCACCCTCGGAGGTACGCGCCGCCAACGACCTGGCGCTCTGGTACGACAGAGGCGCCGGCACGGACTGGCTCCGCGCCCTCCCCATCGGCAACGGCCGCCTCGGCGCCATGGTGTTCGGCAACGTCGACACCGAGCGCCTGCAGCTCAACGAGGACACCGTCTGGGGCGGCGGGCCGTACGACCAGAGCAACACCAAGGGCCTGGCGGCGCTGCCGGAGATCCGGCGCCTGGTCTTCGAAGACCAGTGGAGCCAGGCCCAGACCCTGATCGACCAGAACATGCTGGGCAAGCCCGCGGGCCAGCTCGCCTACCAGACGGTCGGCAACATCAGGCTGGCCTTCCCCGGCACCAGCGGGTTCACGGAGTACAACCGCCAGCTCGACCTCACCACCGCCGTCACGTCCGTCAACTACCTGCTGAACGGCGTGCGGTACAAGCGCGAGGTGTTCGCCAGCGCGCCCGACCAGGTCATCGTCGTTCGCCTCACGGCCGACAAGCCCGGCTCGATCACCTTCAGCGCGACGTTCGACAGCCCACAGCGCACGACGCTCACCAGCCCGGACAGCTCGACAGTGGCGCTCGACGGCGTGTCGGGCAACTTCGAGGGCATCACCGGCCAGGTCAAGTTCCTGGCGCTGGCCAAGGCCGTCGCCGAGGGCGGCACCGTCACCAGTTCCGGCGGAACGCTCCAAGTGTCCGCCGCCGACAGCGTGACGCTGCTGGTCTCCATCGGCTCCAGCTACGTCAACTACAAGGACGTCAGCGGCGACTACCAGGGCATCGCGCGGGGGCACCTCGACGACGCCAAGGGCAAGGCCTACGACACGCTGCGCAGCCGGCACGTGGCCGACTACCAGGAGCTGTTCAACCGGACGACGCTCGACCTCGGCCGCACCGACGCGGCCGACCAGCCGACCGACGTGCGGATCACCCAGCACGGGGCCGTCGACGACCCGCAGTTCTCCGCGCTGCTCTTCCAGTTCGGCCGCTACCTGCTGATCAGCTCCTCGCGGCCGGGGACCCAGCCGGCCAACCTGCAGGGCATCTGGAACGACTCGATGAGCCCGCAGTGGGACTCGAAGTACACCATCAACGCCAACCTGCCGATGAACTACTGGCCCGCCGACACCACGAACCTGTCGGAGTGCTTCGAGCCGGTGTTCAGCATGATCCAGGACCTCACCGTGACCGGCGCCCGCACGGCCCAGGTGCAGTACGGCGCCGGCGGCTGGGTCACCCACCACAACACCGACGCGTGGCGGGCGACCTCGGTCGTCGACGGCGCGCTCTGGGGCATGTGGCAGAGCGGTGGCGCGTGGCTGGCCACGATGATCTGGGACCACTACCGGTTCACCGGGGACGTCGAGTTCCTGAGGAAGAACTACCCGGCGATGAAGGGCTCGGCGCAGTTCTTCCTCGACACCCTCGTGGAGGAGCCGAAGCTCGGGTATCTGGTCACGAACCCGTCGAACTCCCCTGAACTTCCCCACCATGCGAACGTCAGCGTGGCCGCCGGTCCCACCATGGACAACCAGATCCTGCGCGACCTGTTCGACGGCTGCGCGGAGGCCAGCGAGGTCCTCGGCGTGGACGCGAGCTTCCGGGCGCAGGTCCTGGCCGCCAAGGACCGGCTCCCTCCGATGAAGATCGGCTCGCGCGGCAACATCCAGGAGTGGCTGTACGACTGGGTGGAGACCGAGCGGAACCACCGGCACATCTCGCACCTGTACGGCCTGCACCCCAGCCACCAGATCACCAAGCGCGGCACCCCGGAGCTGTACAACGCGGCGCGGCGGACCCTCGAACTGCGCGGCGACGACGGCACCGGCTGGTCGCTGGCCTGGAAGATCAACTACTGGGCGCGGATGGAGGAGGGCAAGCGGGCGCACGACCTGGTCCGCCTCCTGGTCACGCCGGCGAGGCTCGCGCCGAACATGTTCGACCTGCACCCGCCGTTCCAGATCGACGGCAACTTCGGCGCCACCTCCGGCATCGCCGAGATGCTGCTGCAGAGCCACACCGGCGAGCTGCACGTGCTGCCCGCGCTGCCCTCGGCGTGGCCGGACGGGAAGGTGCAGGGCCTGCGGGGCCGCGGCGGCCACACCGTCGGCGCGGAGTGGAGCGACGGGCAGGCCGACGAGTACCTCATCACGCCCGACCGCGACGGTGTCGTCAAGGTACGCGGCGGCATCTTCGCCGGCCGCCACAAGGTCCGCGACGTCACCGGCAGCGGCACGGTCAAGGTGGAGAAGACCGAGCCCGACGCCGTCGAGATCACGGCGCAGGCCGGTCACACCTACCGGGCGTTCGCGCTGCAGAAGGTCACGGTGACCGCACCGGTCGAGGTCACGCCGGGTGACGAGGCGAAGGCCGAGGTCACCGTCAAGGCGATCGAGGAGTCGCTGGCGTCGGCGACGGTGTCCCTCACGGTGCCTGAGGGGTGGACCGTCACCCCCGAGCAGGCCAACGTGGGGCCACTGGCGGCGGACGCCACGGCCAAGGTGGAGTTCACCTTCACTCCCGCCGAGGGCGCGGCCACCGGCACCGCGGTCATCACCGCCGTCGTCGGCGGCACCGAGGCGGGCGAGGACTGGAGCGTGTCCACCCAGGCCACGGTGCAGGTGTGGGGCGGCGGGGAGAAGCCGCTGGAGGAGCTCTTCAGCAACGTCGCGGTCACCGACGACACCAACACCGCTCCCGGGAACTTCGACGGCAACGGCGCCAGCATCTCCGCACAGGCGCTGGCGTCGGTCGGTGTCACCCCCGGGGCCACCGTCACCGTGAACGGGCTGAACTTCACCTGGCCCGACGTCACGGTGGGCACCCCCGACAACGCCATCGCCTCCGGGCAGTCCCTCAAGGTGACCGGCACCGGCAAGACGCTCGGCTTCCTGCTGACCGGGACCTACGGCGCGGTGTCCGGGCCGGCCACCGTCGTCTACAAGGACGGCACGCGGCAGACCTTCACCCTCAGCTCGCCCGACTGGTACGGCGCGCCGAGTTCGGGGAGCGCCGCTGCCGCCGTGGCCCCCTACCAGAACCGGCCGAACAATCAGCGGCAGAACACCCCCGCCACCATCTACTACTCCGGCGTTGCTCTGCAGAACAAGGAGATCTCCCGCGTCGACCTGCCCAACATCAGCGCGGGGGCGGCGAACGGGGTCGCGACGATGCACATCTTCGCCGTCGCGCTCGACTCCGTCACGCCGCCCGCACCCGAGGTCAAGCTGACCGTCACCGCCTCCTCCCGCTGCATCGGCACCTCGGCGTACGTTGCGGTCACCGCCGTCAACGACTCCGACGTTCCGGCGACGATCACGCTGACCACTCCCTACGGTTCCAAGACGGTGGCCGACGTGGCTCCGGGCAAGCAGGCCTACCAGTCCTTCAACACCCGCGCCGCCCAGATCGACGCCGGCACGGTCACTGTGAAGGCGACCGCCACGATCGGCGGCAAGCAGGTCACCTCGTCCTACGACGTCGACTACAGCGCGGCAAGCTGCGGCTGAGCCGCCACCACCGCGGTAGCGCAACCCGGGGCCGGCCGGCCGACCAGCCGGCCGGCCCCGCCCCCATAGATGGAGCGATTCCCATGAGAATGACCACCCGGATACTCGCCGCGTCGGTGCTCGGCCTGGCCCTCGCCGGGGCCGGCGTGGCCGGTCCCGCGCTGGCCGACGACGACCCCGCCACCGGCGGCGTCGATGTGTCGGTGAACATCCAGCCCACCACCACTCCCGGCCAGCTGTCGATGACCGTGGCCGACAACAACGGGGTGTCCCTGGAGGAGAACGGCTCCGACGCCGCCGCCCGCCAGTTCACCGGCACCCTGCCCACCGTCACCGTCACCGACACCCGCACCCCCGAGGAGATCCCCGCCGGCGAGTACTGGGCCGTCGTCGGCCAGGCCAGCCAGTTCGTCGCCGCCGACGACCCGGCCAAGACCATCGGCCCCGAATACCTGGGCTGGAAGCCGCACCTGATCAGCGACTCCTCCACCGGCGCGGTCGCCGCCGGTGAGCCGGTCTCCAGTGTCGTCTCCGACGGCACCGGGGCCCCCGAGGTGGGTCTGAAGGGCCAGGAACTGCTGGTCTCCTCGGCCAACTCCACCGAGGAGATCGGCACCTCGCAGGTCAACGCCGACCTCGCCCTGCGCACCCCCGCCGACGTCGCCGCCGGCGAATACCACTCCACCATCACCCTGTCGCTGTTCAACCAGTCCTGAGCCCCCAGCCCAGAGTGAAACTTTCAGACATCCCATTAATCGACGGAATCAGGGGTGGTGCCCTTGGCGGACATGCGCTGACCGCACGCGGTGCGAGGCGAGTAGCGGCAACGCCGATGCGGCATCCGTCGACGTGCGGATTCGTCTGCCCGGGCCTCGTTTCCAGTGGTCGAACGGACAAGGCCTCGTAGCCGCGGAGTGCGTGACGCGCGGGCCCGGCGGCGGGGGAGTATGGACAGATCGCTCTGCCTGACATACAACGACATCCAATGTCTCTGTGGTGACCGTCTGCTCATCTCCGAGAAACATCCAAGGGATCGTGTCCATGCGTACCGTCGTCGGGCCAGGGCCGTCGTGGCCGAGCTGATCCTCACGGGATCGCCGCGCCGGCCGTCGGCGTCCGGCGCCCCGCAGAATCCCCCCGATCGCGAGAGGTCCTCGCCATGTCCGCACCCTCGTTCCAGTTCAGCCGCCGGCAACTGTTCCTGGCGGCCGGGGCCGCCACGGCCGCCGGCCTGTTGAAAGCCGGGCCCGCCTGGGCGAACGCCGGTCCGCAGAGCTACAGCCCGAGCTGGTCGTCGGTGGACCAGCACCCGCCGGCCGCCGAGTGGTTCCAGGACGCGAAGTTCGGCATCTACTACCACTGGGGCGTGTTCAGCGTCCCCGCGTTCGCCAACGAGTGGTATCCGCGCAACATGTACAACAACGGGTCGAACGAGAACAACCACCACAAGAGCGTCTATGGCGACCCCTCGGCGTGGCCGTACCACAACTTCATCAACGGCGCCCGGGACAAGGCCGGCAACTGGGTGCAGTTCGCGCCGAAGCTGAAGTCGGCCGGGGGCAACTTCGACCCGAACGAGTGGGCGCAGCTGTTCGCCGACGCGGGCGCCAGGTTCGCCGGGCCGGTGGCCGAGCACCACGACGGCTACTCCATGTGGAACAGCAGGGTGAACGAGTGGAACTCGGTCGCCACCGGGCCCAGGCTCGACCTGCTGCGGCTGCACGCCGACGCCATCCGGGCCAAGGGCCTCAAACTGCTCGTGGCCATGCACCACACCTACAACTTCACCGGCTTCTACCAGTGGGCGCCGGCCCAGTCGACGACCTCCCTCAAGAAGCTGTACGGCCAGCTCAGCTTCGCCGACGAACAGCAGCTCTGGTACGACAAGCTCAAGGAGGTCATCGACGGTTACCAGCCCGACGTCATCTGGCAGGACTTCAACCTCAGCAGGCTCGACGAGTCCCGGCGGCTGGCCTTCCTGGCGTACTACTACAACCAGGCGGTCGCCTGGAACAGGGACGTCGTCGCGACCTACAAGGACGGGTTCAACACCAGGGGAGAGGTCTTCGACTACGAGCGCGGCGGCCCGGCCGCCCTCCAGAACCCCTACTGGCTGACCGACGACAGCATCTCCAGCTCCAGCTGGTGCTACACCGTCGGCATCGGCTACTACTCGCTCAACGCCATGCTGCACTCGCTGATCGACCGGGTCAGCAAGAACGGCAACATGCTCCTGAACATCGCTCCCATGGCCGACGGCACCATCCCGTCCGGGCAGCGGTCGATCCTGCTGGGCATCGGGGACTACCTCAAGCGGTTCGGCGAGTCCATCTACTCCACCCGCGCCTGGGCGACCTTCGGCGAGGGCCCCACCCAGATGGGCGGCGGTTCCTTCACCACGCCGCGTGCGGGCACCAACACCGACATCCGCTTCACCCGCAGCAAGGACAACACTGTGCTGTACGCCACCGTGCTGGGCTGGCCGGGCAGCACCCTGCACATCACGACCCTGGGCGCCAACCGGATCAACCTGAGCAACCTGGCCACGGTGCAGCTCCTCGGCTCTTCGGCGGGCCAGTACACCACCCTGCCCAACCGCACGCAGGACGGCTCGGGGCTGCACATCTCGATGCCCTCGTCCAACGCCCCCTTCAGCGCCCCGGCGTACGTGGTCAAGCTGACCTTCAACGGCCAGATCCCCTCCCTGGGCTCCGGCGGCACCCCCACCGGCTACGTGCGGATCGCCAACGCCTCCACCGGCCTGGTGCTGGACAGCGGCGGCAACGTGGCGTCGGGGTCGAACCTCAAGCAGTGGAACTGGGACGGCAGCACGAACCTCCAGTGGCAGCTCGTCGACCTGGGCGGCGGCTGGTATCGGATCGTCAACCGCACCAACGGCATGGTGGCCGACAGCTGGGGTGACACCGCCAACGGCGCCAACGCCAGGCAGGCGGCCTGGAACGGCGGCAACAACCAGCAGTGGCGCCTGAACGACCTCGGCAACGGCCGCTACCAGATCGTCAACCGGGGCACCGGCACCGCCCTCGACGGCATGGGCTACACCACCGCCGGCTCCGCCGTCGGCATGTGGACGCCGAACAACAACGCCAACAACCAGTGGACCGTCATCGCTGTCTGACCACCGCCGTCGCGCGGCCCGGATGCGGAGGACGCCTCCGCCCACGCCGGCGACCAGGACGGGATGAAGGACCCGCGTGACGACCGGCCGTGCCGCCGGCGTCGCGGAGCCGCCGGGGCAGCTCGTCCCGGACGGGAGAAGTTCACCAGGCCAGGTCTCTGTGATCAGGGACCTGGCCGTCTCTTTCCCACGACACCCTCGGCCGGCGTCGGCGCCACCGGCCGCCTCCGCGCCCGCGCGACGACACCCGCGCGTCGATGGTCGCTTGCCGGTCCATGGGCACTCCTCGAGAGTCGGGCGTGGCGTCTGGGTGGCGCAAGTGTTACCGCTATCACTGATGACCGTCAAGGAAGACGCTGTGCGAAGGTGAATCTTCCACGTCCTCCCCGGTGTCTTTCCAAGCCGGATCAAGCCGCTCTGATCTGCGGCTTCACTCCGTTCTCCGGCCCAGTGGGGCGCCCTGTCCTGTGACCGGGGCTTGACACCGTCATCGGCACGCTCTACACCGTGATGTTACCGATAACTCCGATAGGGCGTCGCCGATCCCGTGACGCCGAGCGGCGGGGAGCCCGGCTTCCGCGCGCCTCCGCCGTTCCCGCCCTCACGCCCCCGACGAGGAGAAGAACCATGCACGACTTACCCGTCCACCCGGCGGCCGGGCGGCGACGGCCGCCGGGCGCCGTCGCCCGGCACCCGCTCATGGGCCCGCTCATGGGCCTGTTCACGGTGCTCGTCACCCTGGCGGCCACCGCGCTCACCTGGACGGCGCCGGCATCCGCCGCCCCCGCGCCGCTGGTGAGCGCCTCCTCCGGCCGGTGCCTCGACGTGAAGGGCAACGTCGACACGCTCGGCACCGCGCTGGACATCTGGGACTGCAACGGCCAGGCCAACCAGGGCTTCGAGTTCACCTCGGCCGGCGAACTGCGCACGATGAACGGCACCCGCTGCGTGGACGCCTACAACAACCAGACCTCGCCGGGCACCCAGGTGATCATCTGGTCCTGCAACGGCCAGGCCAACCAGAAGTGGCGGCAGAACTCCGACGGGTCGGTCGCGGGGACGCAGTCGGGCCTGTGCCTCGACGTGGACCACGCCGGCACCGCCAACGGCACCGCCGTCATCCTGTGGACCTGCAACGGGCAGAGCAACCAGAAGTGGGGCGCCACGACCGGCGGCGGCAGCGCCCTCGTGGTCGACGCGAGCAGCGTCGTGCGCCCGGTCACCCGCGTCGCGTCGGGCACCCTCTACGGCCTGTCCGACGCGAACACCCCGCCGGTGTCGATGATGCAGCCGCTGAAGCTGCACCAGCTCCGGCAGCCGCCGCCGCTGCACGAGCACCGGCCGAACGGCTCCCCGGTGCCGATCGGTGACACGCTGAACGTCTGGCGCAACGCCGCCGCCGTCGGCGCGGTGATCACGGTCGACATGGCCGACAGCTTCGACGGCTTCCCCTACAACTGGACGAACTGGAACGACTGGTACAGCCGGATCGACAAGATGATCGCGGCGGCGAAGTCGGCGGGCGTCAGCAACATCGACGCCTGGGAGCCGTGGAACGAGCCGGACTGGACCTGGCCGTCGGCGTCGGGCGTCTCCTTCAACGAGGGGTGGGTGCGCACCTACCAGCGGATCCGGCAGAGCGAGCCGAACAAGGCCATCATGGGCCCGAGCTACTCTTACCTGGACCTCAACCGGATGCGCTCCTTCCTCACCAACGCGAAGGCCACGAACACCCTGCCCGAGGTGGTCTCATGGCACGAGCTGAGCGGATGGCAGCAGGTCAGCGCGAACGTCCGGGCCTACCGCGCGCTGGAGCGCGAGCTGGGCATCTCGCCGCGGCCCATCTCCATCAACGAGTACGCCACGACCGGCGAGATCGACGTGCCGAGCAGCGTCAACCACTACGTCGCCCAGTTCGAGCGCGAGGGCGTGCGCGACGCCGAGCGGGCGTTCTGGTACGAGGCCGGCACGCTCAACGGCCTGCTGTACAACGGCCAGCCGACGGCGTCGTACTGGATGTACAAGTGGTACGCCGACCAGACCGGCAACGTCGTCAAGGTGACCCCGACCACGTACAACGACGGCGTGGCCGCCTACGACGGCAGGACGTTCAGCCTGGTCTTCGGCGGCCAGGCCGGCAACAACTCGATCCGCGTCGACGGGGTCGGCGGGCTGGGCTCCTCGGTCACCGCGACCCTGGAGTACGTTCCGGGCTCCGGACGCAAGACGAACGTGGCGGCGGCGACCCGGGTGTGGTCGAACGCCTACACCGTCACCAACGGCAGCGTCACGATCCCGATCGCCAACCAGGACGCCAACGGCGCCTACCGCCTGGTCCTGACGCCCAGATGACGGGCGAGGAGGCCCACCGGGCGCCCGGTGGGCCTCCTCTTTCCCGCACGCCTATTCCCTGATCAGGTGGATCAGGGCGCTGGCGTAGTCGCCGGAAGCCAGCTCGGGGAACAGTCCGTGGGCGAGCAGCACGGCCCCGTGGTGGACCTCTCCCGTGGCCGTGTCGCGGTAGCACGCCCGCGGGTCGAGGGCGCGCAGCGGGATCCCCGGATCGGCGTGCCCGAACCGGCGGGCGCGGCGGAAGACGAGCACGGCGGTCTCGGCGCCGTCGGAGGCGAGGTACTGCACGGCCGACAGCTCGCCGCCCGGCGGCAGCAGGCGGTGCTGGCGGCCGTGCTGGACCAGTGGCCGGATCCGCTTGTAGTCGGCGACGAGCTCGGCCGCCCGATCCAGCTCGGCCTGGCTCCACTCGGTCAGGGCCCCGCCGATCGAGAGCAGCCCGGCCATGGCCACGTGGAAACGGAAGTCGAGGGGGATCTCCCGGCCGGTGTAGGGGTTGGGGCTGTCGGTGACCCACGCGCCCATCACCCGGGCCGGGTAAAGCTGCGAGAAGCCGTGCTGGATGTCCAGCCGGTCGAGGGCGTCGGTGTTGTCGGAGGTCCACACCTGGTCGGTGCGGCGCAGGATGCCGAGGTCCACCCGGCCGCCGCCGCTGCTGCACGACTCGATCCGCACGTGCGGGTGGGCGGCGCGGAGCCGGTCGAGCACGTCGTACAGGGTCTGCACGTGGCCCAGCCACAGCCGCTCGTCCGGGCCGGCCTCGGTGAAGGGGCGGTTCATGTCCCACTTGAGGAAGTCGATGGCGTTCTTGGCCAGCAACTCGTCCAGTGTCCGGAACAGCCAGTCCCCGACCTCCGGCCGGGACAGGTCGAGCACGAGCTGGTTGCGGTGCTCGGTGCGCCGCCGGTGCGGCCGGTGGATCACCCAGTCGGGGTGGGCGCGGTAGAGGTCGCTGTCGGGGTTGACCATCTCCGGCTCCACCCACAGCCCGAACAGCATGCCCAGCTCGTGCACCCGGTCGATCAGCGGCCCGAGCCCGTCGGGGAACCGGCGCGGGTTGGGATACCAGTCGCCGAGCCCGGCGGCGTCGTGGGTGCGGGCGCCGAACCAGCCGTCGTCCACCACGAACAGCTCCACGCCCATCCGGGCGGCCGACTCCGCCAGCCGGATCTGCCCGTCCAGCGAGACGTCGAAGCCCGTCGCCTCCCAGGAGTTGTAGAGCACCGGCCGCAGCTCTCCGGCATGCGGCAGGACATGCCGGAGCTGGTGGTCGTGCCAGGCGCGGCTGGCGGCGCCGAAGCCGCCCTCGGTGTACAGCCCGGCGCACACCGGCGTGACCAGCTCCTCCCCGGTGCCCAGCTCCCAGGTCACGGGGTCGTGCCCGAATCCCGCCGACAGCGTCACCCGCTCGGTGGGCAGGCGCTGTGCGGTGAGCCGCCAGCTCCCGCTCCACGCCAGCGCGCAGGAGTAGACCGCGCCGTGCTCCTCGCCCGCCGTGCCGTCGTCGACCATCGCCCAGGGGTTGGCCTGGTGGCTGGTCACACCCCTGCGGCTGGTCATGACGGTCTCGCCGTACGGCAGCTCGGTGCGGTGCACCCGGGTCTCGGCGCCCCACTGGCCGCGTACGGAGCTGAGCCGGTAGCCGTTCAAGCGGGGGAGCACCCAGGTCGCGGAGTCCGCGCGCACGACGGTGACCGGCTCGCCCTCGTTGCGCAGCACCAGGTGGCGCTCGATCACGTCGCCGTGCAGGCGGTAGTGGCACTCCACGGCCAGCGGGTAGTGACGGTCGGCGTACGCCAGCACCAGCTCCCGATCGGCGCGGCGTTGTCCGGTGTAGACGAGCTCCAGGTCGCGGGTGCCGTCGGCGAAGCGCACCTGCAGGCCGGCGCTCCCGTAGCACAGGCCTCCGGTTGCGACCAGGTCGAAGGAGCCCTCCAGCGGGTCCTCCACCGGCCGGAAGCCCAGCGCCGGCAGCCGTAGCAGGAGAGAGGCCGCCTGCTCGGGGGTGAACCGCGGTCCCCAGTGCAGGACGCGCGGCCGGTCGGCATCGTCGAGGTGCAGCACATAGGAGGAGGACGGCCCGGACAGCACCCACAGGCGGTGTTCGGAGTCGTGATGGATCATCTCAGCCTTTCGACGGCGAAGGGGAAGGGCGGCATGGCATGCGGAACGCTCCGCCCGCATCGGCGTGGCGGAGGACTGCGGTGGCGCGGGGTCAGGAGGGCTCGGGGTCAGGCGGCGCGGGGTCGGGCGGGCGCGGGGTCAGGCAGGCGCGGGGTCAGGCAGGCGCGGGGCCGCTGCTCTCCCGCACGATGAGTTCGGGCTCGCTCCAGGCCGGGACGGCCGCGGCGTTCTGCGGGTCCAGCCTGCGGTTCAGCAGGCCGAAGCAGGCCCGGCCGAGACCCTCGAAGTCGAGCCGCACCGTGGTGAGCGCGGGATTGAGGTAGGCCGAGGGCGGGGAGTCGTCGAAGCCGACCACGCTGAGGTCGCCGGGGATGTCCCGCCCGGCCTCGCGCGCGGCCCGCATGACGCCCAGCGCCAGGTCGTCGTTGCCGCACAGGATCGCGGTGACCGAGCGGTCCGCGAGCAGGGAGCGTACGGCGAGGTAGCCGGATCGGGGGCTCCAGCCGCCGGGCAGCGGCTCGGGCAGCGGCCGGCCGGCGGCGTGCAGCGCGTCCTGCCAGCCCTGGGTGCGCTGCGGCAGCGCGCTGGTGGAGGAGGGGATGGCCACGTAGTGGACGGTCTGGTGCCCCAGGCTCAGCAGGTAGCGGGTCGCGTGGGCGGCCGCCGCCCGGTCGTCCAGCCAGATCTGCCACGGGTCGTCGGGACCGTCGTCGGGCCGCCGCTCGACGGCCGCCGTGACCGGGACGTCCGCGGGCAGCGCCCGCAGCGCGCGCACGCCCGCGTCGTCGAAGGCGATCACCATGACCGCCTCCCCGGGCCGGTTCAGCCGCAGGGCGATGTCCGCCTGGCCGGAGTCCCGCTCCAGCACGCTGATGCCGACGGAGAACCCGGCGGTCCTGGCCGCCTCCTCCATGCCGCGCAGGGTGGCGGCGGCGCCGTACAGGGCGGTGTCGGAGGTGAGGACGGTGACCGAGCGGACCGGCCCTCCGGCCAGCGCCTGGGCCAGCCGGTTGGGCCGGTAGCCGAGCTCGGCGATGACCTGGAGGACCCTGGCCCGGGTCGTCTCGCTGACCCGGGCCTTGCCGTTGATGACGCGGCTGACGGTCTGCTGGGAGACACCGGCCACCCGGGCGACGTCCCAGATGCTCGCCGAGCGCGTCCGGGGAGCGTCCTGGGCAGGCATGTGACCGGTAACTTCCATGAGTCAGACCTTACTTGATGGCGGCGTTGGCCTCGGTGTTGATCTTCTGGGCGGCGTCCTGCGGCGACAGCTGGCCCAGCCAGACCTGATTGAAGATGTCGAGCGCTTTGACGTTGTAGACGTCGGCCGCCTCGGTCAGCGGGTAGCCCATCGTGGTGCCCTCGGCGGCCTTCTTGAAGCCGGTGACGTCGACGCCCTTGGCCTTCCACGCGTCGGCGAAGACGTCGTTGAGCGAGGTGATGCCCGGCCAGACGGAGCCCGCCTGGGCGACGGCCTTCTGATGGTGTTCGGACGTCAGCCACTTGAGCAGCTCCCACGCTTCCTTCGGGTGCTTGGTGCCGGCGTAGACGGCCTCGGTCAGGCCGTTGTAGACGCTGCCCTTGCCGACCGGGCCCGCGGGGAGGTCGGCGACGCCGAAACCGCCGTTGGGCAGCGCGGTGTCGAACGCGCGCAGCATCCAGCTTCCGTCCATCGCGGTGGCCGCCTCGCCGCGCCCGACCACCTGGTCGAGGGACGGGCCGTTGGGCGGGTTGGTGACCGTGGCGGGCACTGCGACGTGATACTTCAACCGCAGGTCCTGGACGAACTGGATGGCCTGCACGCAGGCCGGCTGGTCGATGGTCCACCGGCCCCACGGCTTGTCCTGGAGCGTGCAGCCGTTCTGCAGCGCGAAGTTCCACCAGTCCTGCTGACCGGTCGGGGCCTGCATGGCCAGGCCGTACTGCTTGACCTTCTTGGGGTCGAAGCCGGCCTCGTCGGGGTGCTTGCCGTTCTCGTCGACCGTGAGCTTCTGCAGCGTCTTGACGAAAGTGCCGCCGTCGCCGGGGTTCCAGGTGAGGCCGTCGAGGTCGGCGGGGGTGAGCCCGGCGTCCTTGAGCGCCTTGGTGCTGTAGAAGAGCCCGATGGTGTCCCAGTCCTTGGGCAGGCCGTAGACCTTGCCGTCCACCTTCCAGCCCTCGGCGAGCTTGGAATCGTAGATCGAGGTGTCCACCTTGTCCTGGGCGATGAGCGGCGCCAGGTCGGTGAGCACGCCCTCCTTGCTGAACTTGGGGAAGTAGGAGACGTGGTCCCAGAACACGTCGGGGGCCGAGCGCCCGGCGAGCTGGGTCTGCAGCTTGCTCCAGTAGTCGTTCCAGTTGTTCAGCTCGATCTGCACCTTGATGGTCGGGTGCGCCTTCTCGAACTCGCGGATCGACTGCTCGATCGGCGGCTTCTGCACCTCGTCCCACATCGCGTACCTGAGGGTGACGGCGCCGCCGGTGGAGTCCGCGTCGTCCGCGCCGCCGCACGCGGCGAGGGACAGCAGGGCGGCCGCCGCGACGGCAGATAAGGCGATTTTTCTGGACATATGTGTATGCCCTTCTCTCTTTGGGGGGTGGTTACTTCAGTCCGGTGAGAGCGATCGAACGGACGATGTGCCGCTGGAACAGCAGGAAGATCACGATGAGCGGCAGCAGCGCGAGGGCGGCGGCCGCCAGGATCAGGTGATATTGGGAGGAGTACTGACCCTTCAGCGCCGAGATGCCGAGCGTGACCACCCGGGTCGCGTCGCCGTTCGTGACGATCAGCGGCCACAGCAGCGTGTTCCAGGTCGTGATGAACGTGATTGTCGCGAGGGTGGCCAGGATCGGCCGGCTCAGCGGGAGCAGCACCCGGACGAGCACGGTCAGCGTGCCCGCGCCGTCGATGCGCGCGGCCGACTCCAGGTCCCTGGGGATCGTGCGGAAGTACTGCCGCACCAGGAAGATCCCGTACGGCGTGCCGAACGCGGTGGGCAGGATCAGCCCGAGATAGGTGTCGATCAGCCCGAACTCCCGCATGATCAGGAAAAGCGGGACCAGGGTGACGATCTGCGGCACCATCATCGTCGCGAGGTAGCCCCAGAACAGCGCGTCGCGGCCGGGGAACGACATCCGGCCGAAGGCGTAGGCGGCCATCGTGCTGAAGACGACCTGGCCGGCCGTGACGACCCCGGCGTAGATCAATGAGTGCAGCAGGAAGCCGGCCATGTCGTACTCCGACCAGACCTGGGCGAAGTTGTCGAACGTGACGGGGAAGGCGGGCTGCCAGGCGGGGGTGGTGAGCACCTGCGCGGGTTCCTTGAACGCCGAGTTCAGCGTCATCAGGTAGGGCGCGACCGAGACCACGGCGCCCGCGAAGAGCACGAGATACAGAGCGATCCTCGTGATCGGTGTCCTCTTCATCCGGGTCCTCTTCATGGGTGTCATCAGGAGAAGTCGTAGACGGTGCGCTTGCGGAAGTAGAGGAACTGCGCCGCGGTGACCAGCAGGATCAGCGCGAACAGCACCATCGCCAGCGCCGAGGCGTAGCCGGACCGGAAGAGCTGGAACCCCTGCTGGTAGATGTGGAAGTTCAGCACGTCGGTGGCGCCGCCGGGGCCGCCCTGGGTCATCACGAAGACCGTGTCGAAGATCTGGAACGACCCGATCGTGTTCGTCACCAGCACGAAGAACAGCGACGGCCGCAGCAGCGGCAGAGTGATCGTGAAGAACCGCTGCACCGGCGTGGTGCCGTCGATCGCCGCGGCCTCGTACAGCGTGTGCGGAATCGCCTGCAGCCCGGCCAGCAGGATGAGCATCGTGTAGCCCGTGTACTGCCAGACGTTCACCGAGGCGATCACCGGCATGGCCCACGCGGGGTCGGTGAGCCAGTTGGGACCGTCGATTCCCACCGTGCCGAGCACCTGGTTGACCACGCCGTACCTCGGGTCGAACACCCACGACCAGATGATGCCGAGCGCCACCGGCATGGCCATCCAGGGCAGCACGAAGACGACCCGGAGCACCTTGCCGCCGCGCATCCGCCGGTTCAGCGCCAGCGCCAGCAGCAGTGCCAGCACGGTCTGCGCCGGGATGTTGAGCACCACGTAGTAGATGGTGTTGAGCACGGCCCGCCACACCTCGGGATCGGCGGCGAGTTCGCGGTAGTTGTCCAGTCCGACGAACGACGGCGCGCCCATCAGGTTCCAGTCGAACAGGCTCAGCGCCGCCACGCCGAAGATGGGCGCCACCAGGAAGAGCAGGAAGCCGGCGAGGCTCGGGGCGAGCAGGGCGTACGCCTCGGCGACGGTGCGGACCCGCGCCCTGAGCCGGTGCTCCGCCCGGCGGTGCCCCCGCACGGAACCGTCGTAGGTAATGTTATCGATCACATTCTCTCTCCATGAGCCACCAGGGATCCGGAGGATTCCGGTGATGCAGAGAAGAGTTACCGATAACATCCGGAACGTCAAGTGCCCGTCGATCCACGGTGACCGGGCGATCCGGAGGCATCCGGAGGATGCCGGGACCGCCCGCCGCCGCCGACCGCGTGCACGGCTCCGTCCGGCCGCCTCCCCGTGACCGCGCCGGGCGTTCGGCCGCGCTCGCCCTTCCGAAGAAAGTGGCATAACCGCTGGTAGGAGAGTTATCTGTTAACAATCTTGACAGATAGGGGGACGGTCCCGACCATGGGATCACGGATCCGTACTGTCCAGCGGCTCGCCGGTGAACCCACCCACCGGTGAGGTCGCCGGCACGCCGTCACCCCCCGCGATCGGCGCGCCGGCTCCGATCACTCCTGGTTCAGGAGACCTCCATGCGAAAGCGCACACTCCGCCTGCTGACCCCGGCAGCGTCGCTGCTGCTGGCGGCCACGGGCGTCGTCCTCACACAGGCACCGGCCAGTGCGGCCAACCTGCTGGCGAACTCCGGCTTCGAGTCCGGAAGCCTCTCTCCCTGGTCCTGCACGGGCGGCCTGGGATCGGTGGTCGCCTCCCCTGTCCACACCGGCGGCAGGGCGCTGGCCGGCGCGGCCGGCGACTCGGACAACGCCCAGTGCACGCAGACCGTGTCCGTGCAGCCGAACACCGCCTACACCCTGAGCGCATGGGTCCGCGGAAGCTACGTGTACCTCGGCGTGAACGGCGGACCGTCCACCTGGACCACGTCGCCGTCCGCCTACACTCAGCTCCGCGTGTCCTTCACCAGCGGCGCCAACCAGACGAGCGCGACGGTCTACCTGCACGGCTGGTACGGCCAGGGCACCTACTACGCCGACGACATCGGTTTCGACGGCCCTGGCGGCCCGTCTCCTTCGCCCTCTCCGTCGAGGTCACCTTCCCCGTCCCCGTCCCCCTCGCCGTCGAGGTCACCCTCCCCGTCGCCGTCCCCGCCGCGGTCGCCGTCGCCTTCCCCTTCCTCCTCGCCGTCGCCGGGAGACACGACGTGCCCGGTGAAGGGACGGCCGACCGGCAAGGTCCTCCAGGGATACTGGGAGAACTGGGACGGATCATCCAACGGCGTCCACCCGCCGTTCGGCTGGACGCCGATCGGCGACGCCCGCATCCGGCAGCACGGCTACAACGTGATCAATGCGGCGTTCCCGGTCATCCGCTCGGACGGCACGGTCCTGTGGGAAGACGGCATGGACAGCACCGTCAAGGTCCCGACGCCCGCTGAGATGTGCCAGGCCAAGGCCGGCGGCGCGACGATCCTGATGTCCATCGGCGGGGCCACCGCCGGCATCGATCTCAGCTCCGGCAGCGTCGCCGATCGCTTCGTCGCGACCATCGTGCCGATTCTCAAGAAGTACAACTTCGACGGCATCGACATCGACATCGAGACCGGTCTCAGCGGCAGCGGCAGCATCACCCAGCTGTCCGCCTCCCAGTCCAACCTCATCCGCATCATCGACGGCGTGCTCGCCCAGATGCCCGCCGGCTTCGGCCTCACCATGGCCCCCGAGACGGCGTACGTCACCGGAGGCGGCGTCACCTACGGCTCGATCTGGGGCGCCTACCTGCCGATCATCAAGAAGTACGTGGACAACGGCCGCCTGTGGTGGCTGAACATGCAGTACTACAACGGAAGCATGTACGGCTGCTCGGGCGACTCCTACTCCGCCGGGACGGTCCAGGGGTTCGTCGCCCAGACCACCTGCCTGGACACGGGCCTGGTCATCCAGGGCACCACGATCAGGGTTCCCTACGACAAGCAGGTCCCCGGCCTGCCCGCCCAGGCCGGCGCCGGAGGCGGCTACATGTCGCCGTCCCTGGTGAGCCAGAGCTGGAACAGCTTCGACGGCCGGCTCAAGGGCCTGATGACCTGGTCCATCAACTGGGACGGGTCGAAGGGCTGGACCTTCGGCGACAACGCCAGGGCGCTCCAGGGGCGTTAGGGCAAACAACTTCCGCGCTTCACGGCGCCGTCCGAGACCGGCTTCGCGATGGGCCTCGGCCCACCTGTTCAGGGGGACTGGGCGAGATCGGCCTCGACGGCGCCCGCGGCGCGGGTGAGGGTGTCGACCAGGGACGGCAGCCGGTGCTTGTCGTAGCGTCCGCTCGGCATCGACACCGACAGGCTGGCGAGGGCGTTCCCGTCCGGGTCCCTGATGGGCACGCCGACCGCCACCACGCCGCGCTCGGAACGGCCCTGGTTGACGGCGAACCCCTTGCGCCGCACCCGGGCCAGCTCGGTCCGCAGCCGGGCGAGGTCGGGTCTCTCCGTGGGGCGGCCGGCGTATCGCTCGGGCGGGTAGACGGCCTCGAGTTCCTCGTCGGTCAGCTCCGCGAGCAGCAGCAGTCCCGCCGTGGTGCGGTGGGCGGGGAACACCATGCCCTCGCGGGAACCCACCCGCAGGGCCTGGGAGCACTCGACGCTGGCGATGAACCGGACCGTGTCCCCGGTGCGCACCACGACGTTGGCGGACTCGTCGAGCACGCCGACCACCCGGTGCAGGTGCGGCAGGGCGGCCGCCCGCAGCCGGGACGCGGCCGAGGGGGAGTGGGCCGCGAGCTCCAGGACCGGACCGGCCCGGTAGAGGCGCCGGTCGTCCTGGACCGCGAAGTCCCGGTAGACCAGCATCGCGAGCAGCCGGTGCGCGGTGGAGCGGGCCACGCCCAGCCTCTCGGCGACCTCCGAGAGGGTCAGCTCGCCCTCCAGCTGCAGCATCGCGGCGACCCGCAGCGCGTGGTCCACGCTGTTGATCATGTAGGTCGGCGGATTCTTCAGCGGCTTGCTCACGGCCCCTCGATTCTGCAAAGCAGAATTTCGCGTTCTTCATTGAGCTATCGCACCAACATTAGCCCTATGAGCACCCCTGTGACCACGCCGAAGTCCCCGGTGCGACTCCGTGCGGTCGACGCACCGGACCAGCCCGACGTCACCCCCGCGCTCGAAGACCTCTACCGCGGTTTCGAGCAGGAGCTGCTGGTGCCGCTGTGGACGGAGATCGGCGACCTGATGCCGGCGCATCCCCGTTCCCGCGCGGTGCCGCACCTGTGGCGCTGGGAGACCCTGCGGCGGCTCGCCGCGCAGGCCGGCGAGCTGGTCCCGGTCGGCCGCGGGGGAGAGCGGCGGGCGATCGCTCTGGCCAACCCCGGGCTGGGCGGCCGGCCCTTCGCGACGCCCACGTTGTGGGCCGCGATCCAATACCTGATGCCGGGGGAGGACGCTCCCGAGCATCGCCACACCCAGCACGCCTTCCGCTTCGTCGTGGAGGGCGAGGGCGTGTGGACGGTCGTCGGCGGCGACGCGGTCCCGATGCGCCGCGGTGACTTCCTCCCGCAGGCCGGCTGGAACTGGCATGCCCACCACAACGCGACCGGCGAGCCGATGGCCTGGATCGACGGCTTGGACATCCCCTTCCAGTACGTCACCGAGGCGCAGTTCTTCGAGCTCGGCCGCGACGAGATCGGCGAAGACGAGCGGATCACCCCCGAGCGGTCCCGTTCCGAGCGGCTGTGGGGCCACCCCGGCCTGCGCCCGCTGTCGGTCGGCGAGCTCACCCCGGGCACCCCGCTGCTGTCCTACAAGTGGGAATTCACCGACCGCGCCCTGGCCGACCAGCTCGCCCTGGAGGCCGAGGGCTTCGGCGGCACCGTCGAACCCGGCCACGCCGCCGTCCGCTACACCAACCCGGCCACCGGCGCCGACGTGCTGCCCACGCTCCGCGCCGAGATGCACCGCATCGCGCGCGGCGCCGAGACCGCCCCGGTCCGAGAGACCGGCTCGTCGGTCTACCAGGTCTTCGACGGCTCGGGCACCGTGACCGTCGGCGACAGGACCTGGACGGTCACCCGCGGCGACCTGTTCGCCGTCCCGTCCTGGCAGCCCTTCTCGGCCCGGTCCGAGGCCGGCTCCACCGACTCCGACTCCGGCGCGCTGGACCTGTTCCGGTTCAGCGACTCCCCGGTTTTCGAAGCCCTGCAGCTCAACCGCACCCGTATCGAAGGGACCACCCGATGAAGCTCGCCACCCTCCGCGTCGACGGCTCGACCCGCGCGGTACGGCTCGACGGCGACCGGCTGGTCGACCTCGGCGCCGCCGACCTCGGCGAGCTCCTCTCGCACGACGACTGGGCCACCAGGGCCGCCGCCGTCGACGCGGACGCCGCTACGACCTATCCCGCCGAGGGCGCCGACTTCGCGCCGGTCGTCCCGCGGCCTTCGAAGGTCGTCTGCGTGGGCCTGAACTACAAGAACCACATCCAGGAGATGGGCCGCGACCTGCCGGAGTACCCGACCCTGTTCGCCAAGTTCGCCGACTGCCTCATCGGCGCCGGCGACGACATCGCCCGTCCCGAGGAGACCGAGGAGTTCGACTGGGAGGTCGAACTCGCCGTCGTGATCGGGAAGCAGGCCCGTCGCGCCAAGGGCGCCGAGGCCGAGGCCGCGATCGCCGGCTTCACCGTGCTCAACGACATCACCTGCCGCGACTGGCAGTTCCGCACCCGCGAGTGGCTGCAGGGCAAGATGTGGGACTCCTCCACCCCCGTCGGCCCCTGCCTCGTCACCCCCGACGAACTCCCCGGCGGCGTACGCCCCGAGCTCGGGGTCGTCCTCAGCGTCGACGGTGAGGTCATGCAGCGCGACAACACCGGCGACCTGCTCTTCGACCCGGTCGCGCTGGTGGAGTACGTCTCGACCATCGTGCGCCTCAACCCCGGCGACGTCATCGCCACCGGCACCCCCGGCGGCGTCGGCCACGCCCGCACCCCCAAGCGCTACCTGACCGGCGGCGAGCGCGTCGTCGCCGAGATCCAGGGCATCGGCCGGCTGGAGAACACCGTGGCCGAGGACGGGGCGGCCTGATGCGCCGTACCCTCGGCGACGCCCTGAACTGGTGCGCGACGGGCACCGAACTGTTCTTCGCCGCCGTCGCCGGGTGGGGCGAGGAGGACTACCTCGCCCCGTCCGGGCTCCCCGGCTGGACCCGCAAGCACCTGGTGGCCCACGTGGCGGCGAACGCCGACGCGCTGGGCAACCTGGTGCGCTGGGCCGCCACCGGTGAGAAGACCCCGATGTACTCCTCGCCGCAGCAGCGCGACGCCGACATCGAGGCCGGCGCCCGCAGACCGGCCGCGGAGCTGGCCGCCTGGCTGACCTCGTCCGCCGAGCGGCTCGCCGCGGGCATCGCCGGGCTCACCGACGACCAGTGGAACGCCGAGGTCGTCACCGCCCAGGGGCGCACCGTCCCCGCGACGGAGATCCCGTGGCTGCGCTCCCGCGAGGTCTGCGTCCACGCCGTCGACCTGGCCTCCGGCGTCGCGTTCTCGGCCCTGCCCGCCGGACTCCTGACCGCCCTCGCCGACGACATCGTCGCCAAGCGCGGCGGCGCCGCAGGCCCCGCGGTCGTCCTGACCGCCACCGACACCGGCGACCGCTGGGAGCTGCCCGGCGAGGGCGAGCCCGTCACCGTCCAGGGCCCGATCGCCGAGGTGGCGGCCTACCTCTCCGGCCGCCCGCAGGCGCTGGCCGCTTCCGACGGCTCCCTCGCGCCGCTCCTCACCGCGTGGCTGTGATGGGTGTCCGCGGCCGGCTCAGGACGGCGGGACCGGGCCCGTCGAGTCGCGGACGCTGAGGGTCGTCGCCGGCTGGAGGTGCCGGGAGGCGGGCTGGGCGCCATCGCGGGACGGCAGCGCTCTTTCGCCGGCCATCTCCCGCCCGTGGGCCATTTGTGAGAGAAGTGAACCATGACAAGCGAGTCCCGGTTCAGTATCGACGGCAAGCCGTGCGACGACAGTGTGTTCCCCCATGCGTGGAGCAGATGCATCGGTGCCGGGCGGGCGAACGAGGCGCTGCGCGCGGACTGGCAACGGCAGTTCGCGGAGGTCGCCGACGCATGCGGAGTGCAGTACATCCGTTTTCACGGCGTCTTCCACGACGACATGTTCGTTTATCGGGAGAGCTACGGCGGCGGTTTCGGCCCGGACGCACCCCTTGACTCGCCCGTGTACACGTTCAGCTACGTGGACAAGGTGTTCGACTTCATCCTGAAATGCGGTGTCCGTCCCTTCGTCGAGCTGGGCTTCATGCCGCGCGAGCTGGCCACGCAGACGGAGACGGTGTTCTGGTGGGGTGCTCATTGCAGCCCGCCCAAGGACATGGCGCGCTGGGTCGAGCTGGTGACGCGGTCGGTCGAGCACTGGATCGACCGGTACGGCCTCGACGAGGTGCGGGAGTGGCGGTTCGAGGTGTGGAACGAGCCGAACCTGGTGCCGCACTTCTGGACCGGGACGAAGACCGAATACTTCGAGCTTTACGAGCAGACCGTCACGGCCATCAAGAGAATCGATCCCGAGCTGAAGGTGGGCGGGCCGGCGACGAGCGTCTTCGTGCCCGACGAACGCTACAAGGGCGAGGTCGAGGACCGTGCCGCCACGCACGAGACGGCCGGCGCGGCCGACGTGGACGCGCTCGACTGGCGCCCGGTGTGGATCGAGGACTTCATCGCCTGGTGCGCGGAGCGCGGACTTCCGATCGACTTCATCTCGACGCACACCTACCCCACCGACTTCGCGTTCGCCGCCGACGGCGAGGCCGTGCACATCACCCGGTACGCCGACGCGACGTTCGACGACCTGACCCTGCTTCGCAAGCTCGTGAGCAACAGCGCGTACCCCGAAGCGGAGATCCACATCACGGAGTGGTCGACGTCGCCGTCATCCCGTGACTTCATCCACGACACGGTGTTCGCGGCGACCTCCATCACGCGGTCGTACCTGCAGTGCGCCACCCTCGCCGACTCGATCTCCTACTGGACCTTCACCGACGTGTTCGAGGAGGGAGGCGCCGGGATCGGACCGTTTCACGGCGGATTCGGCCTCGTGAACGAGTCCGGGATTCACAAGCCCACGTTCCACGCGTTCACGATGCTGGAGAGGCTCGGTGACCGGCTGCTGCTCACGACGTCCGACGGGGTCGTGACCCGGGACAGCCGGACGTCGGCCGTGTCGGCGGTGTTCTTCAACTACCCGGAGGACATGGGCAAGAAGGGTGTCCGGGCGCAGAACTCGTACGACGCGACACGCGCGCTGGCCGAGATCGGGCCGAGCCGGAGGATCCGGCACTCGATCGGCGGGCTGGAGCCGGGCACCACGTTTCTCGTCGAGGTCGTGGACTGGGAGCACGGGAACGTCGCCGAGGCGTGGTATCGGCTCGGGTCCCCCCTCAACCCGTCGCGGGCCGAGAGCGAGCACCTGCGCAGGGTCGCCGACTCGCTCCTCAGGTTCACACTGACCGTGCCCGCCACCGGTGTGCTCGACCTCGACGTCGAACTCGCGCCGTGGGCCGTGATGTCGTTGCGGCAGTCGGCGTGACCATGCAAGCGACCGCGCGCGTGACCGCGCGGCGGCGCATCACCCAGGTAGCGCGGAGTGAGATCGGTTACATCATATGAATTACATATGTGCAGACGCGTATACTGGGCTGGTGATATTCCTCCTGGAGGCCCAGTGACTGCCGCGTCCTCTCATTCCGGTCCGACCGGGAGCACCTCCCACGCCTCGCTGGAGCCGCCCAGCTACCGACGCCCCAGGCGTCTGGGCGACACCGTTGTCACGCATCTGGTCGACCGCATCGTTTCGGGGGCCTATCCGGTCGACACCGTACTCCCGACGGAGCCCGAGCTGTGCCAGGAGTTCGGCGTCTCCCGCACCGTGGTGCGCGAGTCGATCAAACTTCTGGAGGCGAAGGGCCTGGTCAAGGCGACGCCGGGCCGGGGGACCCGGGTTCTCGAGCCCATCGGCTGGAACCTGCTGGACCCCCTCGTCCTCGAGGCGCAGATCCGGCACGACAGCAACCTGTCCATCCTCGACGACCTCATCAACGTCCGGGCGGCCCTCGAGTGCGACATGGCGGCGCAGTGTGCCCGCGTGATCACACCGGATCAGGTCGAGGCGCTGAAGAAGCAGGCGAACGTCCTCGCGGAGAGCCTGCACGACGCGGATCGCTACGGCAGGGAGGACGTCGCCTTCCATGAGATGATCATGGTTTTCTCCGGCAACCGTCTCGGTCACGCGATCATCCACGGCATCCATGCCAAGGCGCGGCTGTCGAGCCGGTACAACGGCGACCCGAGCAGGGAGGAGCACCTCCAGTCGCTCGCCGAGCACCGGCAGATCGAGTCGATGATCCTCCAGGGAGACGCTCAGGGCGCCGCGGCCGCGATGCGCGTCCACATACTGGGCTCGTGGGCCAGGCGCCGCCCCGGCGTACGCGGAGCGATGGGCCAGGAGGCCGGCTCCTGAGAGTGCCGCCCACCGTGACGCCCGCCGAAGCCGGCGTCACGGTGGGGCCGGAGCTCACGCTCCGCCCGGGCTCAGGATTCGTGCGTCCGCACGGCGCCGGGCGGAATCAGACCTTCGGCGATCAGGTCGTCCCAGAGCCCGTCGGGGATGTCGGTCTCGAACCGCCCGAGGTTCTCGTCCACCTCGACCGGTGAGCGCATGCCGACGGCGATCGCGGAGACCGCGGGGTGCAGCAGGGGGAAGGCCAGCGCGGCGGCGGGGAGCTCGACGCCGTGGTCCTCGCAGACCGACGCGATGCGCTCGGCGCGCCCGAGCACGTCCGCGCCGGGGGCGCGATACTCGTACGTCGAGCCGGGCGCGGGGCGGGCGGTGGAGAGCAGGCCGGTGGCGAAGACACCGACGGCCACCACGGCGACACCGAAGCGGTGGGCCGGCACGAGCACCGAGTCGAGCGCGGTGTGGTCGAGCAGCGAGTAGCGGTTGGCCAGCATGATCACGTCGACGAGCCCGTCCTCGGTGATCCCGGCGAGCCCGGCGGTGGAGTTGGTCCCGATGCCGATGGCCTTCACGACGCCGTCGGCCTTCAGCCGCGCCAGCGCCGAGAGCCCCTCCGCGGCCGCGCCCTCCCACGCCTGGTCGGGATCGTGCAGGTAGAGGATGTCCACCGACTCGAGCCCGAGGCGCTCCAGGCTCTCCCTGAGCGAGCGTTCGACGCCCGCCGCCGAGAAGTCCCACTGCCGTGTCAGGTCACCGGGAACGGCGAACCCGTCGTCGTCCCGTTCCCGGGGCCGGGGGTTGGGCACGATCAGGCGACCGACCTTGGTGGACAGGACGAACTCGTCGCGAGGGCGGCGGCGCAGCTCCGCGCCGATGCGGCGCTCGGAGAGCCCGAGGCCGTAGTGCGGCGCGGTGTCGAAGTAGCGGATGCCGCGATCCCACGCCCGGCGCATCGTCAGGGCGGCCTCGTCGTCGGTCATGGGGCTGGCGAAGTTGCCGAGCGGCGATCCGCCGAGGCCGATGACGCCGTGCCTCGACCGCGCCCGCTTCAGCAGCTCCGCGACCTGTGCCGTCATGTGCCGAGCCGATAGAAGGCCGACGCGGTGCCGGACACGACCGCCTGGCGCTCGGCCGGGCTCAGCTCGCCGATCAGCTCGTCCACCGCTCCTCGCCACGCGACCGGGCCGGCCCCCAGCTCGGCGAGCGGCCAGTCGGAGCCGTACATGAGCCGGTCCGGGCCGAACGCCTCCAGCGCCACGCCGACCGCCCGGCGCAGCCGGGCTCCCTCGCCGCGGCTCACCAGCCCGGCCAGCCCGGAGATCTTCGCGCAGGTGTTCGGCCGTGCGGCGAGCTCGCGCAGGCCGGCCTCCCAGCCGTCGTCGTCGTCCGCTTCGGCGAGCCCGCCGAGGTGGTCGACGACGAAGCGCACGCCGGGATGCGCGGCCGCGACGGTCGCGGCCAGCGGCAGCTGCCACGACCGCACCACCAGGTCGAAGCCGAGGCCGGCGGCGGCCAGCCGATCGAGCGCCGCTCCCACGTCGGGTCGTCCGAGCCAGTCGGGATCGGGGTCGACATGGACCAGGTGACGGATCCCGACCAGCCTCCGGCGCGCCGCGGCGTCGAGCTCGTCGAGCTGCGCCGCGACGTCGCCCGTGAGGTCGGCCCAGCCCACCACGCCCGCGACGCGCGGGCCCGGCTGGGTCAGCAGCCGCCTCGTCTCGGCGGCGCTGTTGATCGACTGCACGACGACGGTGACCTCCACGCCGGTCGAATCGAGCATCCGCTCGAGGTCGCCGTGCGCGAAGTCTCTGTCGATCGCCGCCATCGTCACCGGGTCGATCCACGGCTGCGGATCGGTGGCCCGGTTCCAGAGATGCACGTGCGCGTCGACGGAACGGATCACGACAGGTGCCAGACTTCGTCGAGCGGCTGCCACAGGGCGCCGGGATCGCGTTCCTCGACGATCCGCACCTGGCAGGGGTCGGTGTGCGTCCACCACTCGCGCGTCACCGGGTCCTCGGCGATGCGGGCCATGTCGGCGGCGTGGTCGTCGCCGACGTACTCGTAGTAGGCGAACAGCGTGTCGCCGACGATGAAGATCGAGTAGTTCGTGACGTTCGCGTCGCGCAGGGTCTGCTCGACCTGCGGCCAGACGTTGCTGTGCAGCTCGAGGTACTCCTCCCGGCGCTCCGGCCGGACGCCGACGACGAAGGCGTGACGTTGGATGCGAGGCTGGGCGCTCACGATCCCACCCGCTCTCCGGCGCGCGCGCCGTTGCGGTCGCCCTGACCAGAGTCCGGGACGAGGCGCAGGCCCGCCCGCTTGGGGCGGACATGGGGCCCGTCGATCGCGGCCGGGGGATCGGCGGCCCGCACCGCGTTGATGTGCTCCTCGTCCACCCGGATGCCGATGCCCGGCTCGTCGCCGAGGACGATCCCGCCGTCCTCGAATTCCTGGTCGACGTGGAGTCCGATGGGGGCCGAGAGGTCCTGGACCTCGAAGGCCAGGTGGTTCGGCACGGCCACGGCGGCGTGCGCGACCGGGTTGGTGTGGTAGGCCACCGGGCTGACGGGCAGGTCACGGCTGTGCGCCACCGCGGCCACCCGCAGGAAGTGCGTGATGCCCCACACGTTGCCCACCTGGACGATGTCGACGGCGTCGGCGTCCAGGAGCGGCCGGTACTGCTCGAGACCGGTGAGGTTCTCGCCGGTCGCCACCCCGGCGCGGATGCCCCGCCGGACCGAGGCGAGCCCGGCGGCGTCCCACCTGCGCACCGGCTCCTCCACCCAGGTGAGGTCCACCTCCTGCTCCAGTGCCGCGATGTAGCGCACGGCCTGCGAGCGGTTCCACGACTCGTTGGCGTCGAGCATGAGGGCGGGTTCGGCCGAGTTGCGCGCGAAGACGTCCCGCAGCGCCTTGAGACGGCGCAGGTCGTGCTCGAGGTTGCGGCCGCCCTTAAGCTTGGCGCCGCTGAAGCCCCGCTCCGCGAAGCGCTCGTAGAGGCGTACGAGGGCGTCATCGTCGAGTGCGATGTCCAGTCCGGAGGCGTAGCCCGGAACGAACCGGTCACGGCCGCCGAGAGTGCGCCAGAGCGGCTCGCCGGCCGCCTTCGCCTTGAGGTCCCAGAGCGCCATGTCGATCGCGCCGATCGCGCCGAAGGTGGCGCCGGAGTGACCGGTCTTGAAGACCCGGTCGAGCATCCGGTCGTAGATCGCGGAAACGGCCCGCGGGTCCTCGCCCTCGACGGCGCCGAAGACGCGTTCGATGTCGCCGTGCGCTCCGAGCCCGACGCCCTCGAGACCGCTGTCGGTCTCGAGGATCAGCACGTGCACGTCGGTGCGCGGCTCGGGCATGACGCCGTTGGCGTCGCCGATCAGCCGGCCCCAGTCGTGCGCAGTGGTCAGGCTGCGATAGCCGGTGACCTTCACGGTTGCTCCTTCATTACGGAAATGCGACTCACTCCTTGGTTCCTCCGGCCGTCATGCCGGCGACCAGGAAGCGTTGTGCGAAAAGAAAGACGATCAGCACCGGCAACACCGAGATGACGGTGGCGAGCGCGAGCGTGGGCAGCTGGACGGACTGGGCGCCGGCGGAGCTGGGGTTGAACGCCGGCGTCGAGGCGAGCAGGGAGGTCAGGCCGACCTGGATCGGATACCCCTCGCTCGACGGCAGCATCACGAAGGGCAGGAAGAAGTTGTTCCAGTTCTGGACGAAGCTGAAGAACGCCACCAAAGCGACGATCGGCGCGGCCAGCGGCAGCGCGACCCTGGTGAACACCTGGAACTCGGTGCATCCGTCCAGGCGCGCCGCCGCGAGCAGGTCACGCGGGACGCTGGTGTTGAAGTAGATGTAGGTGAGGTACACGCCGAAGGGGAAGAACGCCATCGGCAGGATCACCGACAGCGGGCTGCCGATCAGCCCCACCACGTTCAGCTCGAGGAAGATCGGCAGCACCAGCGCGGTGTTCGGGATCAGCATGACGATCAGCGTCAGCACCAGGAGCAGCCGCCGGAAGCGGAACTCCGTCAACGCCATCGCGTAGCCCGCCGGGATGCTGGCGACGAGCGTGATGACGAGCGCACCCAGGGCGTACAGCGCCGAGTTGCCGACCCACGAGGTCACCGCGCCGTCCTGGAAGCCGAACAACTGGTCCCAGTTGGCGGCCAGGTCGCCGAAGCTGCCGGGCTGGAACGGGTTGTCGACGATGAGCGCGTGTGCCGACTTCGTGGTCGCCAGCAGCAGCCAGACGATGGGTATCACGAAGAACAGCACGAAGATCGCAACAACGACCGCGATGATCGTCCGCATGCTCCAGCCGCTGACACTGTTCCGTCGCCTCGCCGGGTTCCGTCGCCTCGCCGGGCGACCGACGTCGACTGTCGTCATGACCTCAGTCCTTCTCGAACAGGCCGCCGCGCGTCACGAAGACGGCCGACAGCGCGAGGGCGATGACGAGCAGCAGCAGGGAGATGGCCGCCGCTCCGTTGAAGTCGTTCTGCTGGAACGCGTACTGGTAGGCGAGCTGGTTGAGCGAGTAGTCGTTGGGCACGATCGCGTTGCTCGCCTGCGAGAGCAGCTGTGGCTCGACGAACAACTGCGTGCCGGCGGCGAGCGACATGATGCCCATGTACGAGATCCACTTGCGCAGCATCGGCAGCTGGATGCGCCGCGCGATCTGCACGGCGGTGGCGCCGTCGATGCGCGCGGCCTCGATCACGTCGGGGCTGATGTTGTTGAGCGCACCGTACATGATGACGATCCACCCGCCCGCGCCGGTCCAGAACGCGATGATGGCGAACACAGGCGGGAGGTTCGCCGGCACGATGACCTGCACGAAGCTGGAGAATCCCAGCAGACGCAGCAGGCCGCTGACCGGGCTGGCGGTCGGGTCGAGAACGAACAGCCACAGCAGCACACTCGACGCGCCCGCCAGAGCGCCCGGCAGGTAGAAGACGAACCTGAGCGTCCGGCTCAGCCACCGCACCCGGACCGCGTGCACGACGACAGCCAGGAACGAGACCAGCACCACCAGGGCCACCAGCCAGATCACCAGGTAGAGCGCGACGTGCGCGACGGCGGGCAGGAAGCGGAAGTCGCTCACGACCTTGGTGAAGTTGGCGATTCCCGCGAAGCCGCCCTCGTTGTCGGTGAACGCGAGGAAGACTGCGTAGAGGGCGGGCAGGACCCCGAACGCGATCACCAGCGCTGTGTAGGGGGCGACGAAGCCGTAGCTCATCGCGCTCCGCTCGCCGGCGTCGTTCCTTTCGCCCTGCCCTCCGCGCGGTGCTGTCGTGGCCGACGGGCCGGTCTCATTCATGACTGTCATGTCACTTGACCGTATAGCCGTTGACCTGCGCCTGGTTCTTGATCGCGGTCTCCCATTCGGGAAGCATGTCGACCAGGTTCTTGCCGCTCGCGATCGCGGGAGTGATCGTCTTCGCCCAGATCGCCTCCTGGCTGAAGACGCCGGAGCCCCATCCGTTCCAGATCTGCGACCCGGCCGTGAGCAGTGCCTGCAGGTCGGTCGCGTAGTAGCCGCTCGACTCCTGCTTCTTGAGCCACTTCTCGGCGGCCGGCGCGTAGGCCGGGTAACCGGGAGCGACGTTGACCTGGTAGTCGTCGGCCGTCGTGACGAACTCGACGAACTTCTCGGCCGCCTTGAGGTTCTTGGAGTGGCTGCTGACGAACCAGGTGCCGCCGCCGACGTTGCCGGTCGCGGGGGTGTCGCCCTGCCACGTCAGCGGCGCCGCGACGCCGAGCTGACCCGCGGGGACGTTGAGCGACTGCGGGTTGTTGAAGATGGCTCCCGCGTACCAGGCCGGGCCGGGCATCAGGAGCACCTTACCGGTGTACTTCTTCACGAACTCGGGCGTGAAGACGCTCAGGTTGGGCGTGGTGCCGTTCTTGATCAGAACGTCGAGCATCGACGCGACGCGCTTGCACTCCGTGGTGCCGGTGCTGACCGTGACCGTCTTCGGACCGGTGACGCCGTTCGCCTGGCACTTGCCGCTCCAGAAGTAGATCTCCGAGGCGAACGAGTCTCCGACGGCGCCGACGATGTAGCCGGGGTGCTCCTTGGCCACCTTCTCGCCGAGCGCCTGATACTCCTCCCACGTCGTGGGGACGGTGTAGCCGAACTTGTCGAGCAGGTCCTTGTTGTACCAGAGCGCGACCTGGGCGAGGTCGTTGCGCAGGCAGTAGACCTTGCCCTCGACCGTGCACGGGTCCAGGGAACCCTTGGTGAAGGAGTCGAGCGTGGTCTTCTGGACGAGCCCGCCGTTGAGCACGGCCGCGAACGCCTGCTTGCCGTTGCTCTTCTGGCTCGCCCACGCCGCGTCGTTGTTCTGCGTCGAGAACACGACGTCGGGCCAGCCGCTGCCGGCCCGGTCGAAGAGCTGCACCTTCGTCCGGAACGAGTTCGAGCCGTTGGCCGAGCCGTCGTACGTGACGACGTTGATCTTGACGTCCGGGTTGGCCTTCTTGAAGGCGTCGGCCGCGCTTGCTCTATCGGCATCCACCCATACGGTGATGGGAGCCTTGTCGTCCTGAGTCACCTGCGGAAAACCGTAGGAACCGGCTGAGGTGCCGTCATCGCCGCCGCAACCGGCCAGGGTGAGGGCGATAGCCGATGCTCCGGCAACGCTGATCGCGCGCATCCATGGGCCCGTGCGTCCGGCTCGTGTGAAACGGAACATGTTCGAGTCCTTTTTGTCCTGTCTCCCACATCGGGGGGTGAGAGATGGTGATAAAAGTAACGGCATACGTATGATGAGCGCAAGAGATGCCGCGGCTGGTGCGGTGCGGTGCGAAGGAGAGTGAGAACTCCCATGAAGGGTGCAGCATATGTGGGCGGCGGCCGTCTGGAGACCGTCTCGGTCGACGTCGGGCCGCCGGGTCCGGGGGAGATTCAGGTCGCCGTCGCGTACTGCGGACTGTGCGGGACCGACCTCCACATCGTGCACGGCAACATGGACGCCCGGGTGCGCACACCCCTCGTGTTCGGCCATGAGACGTCGGGCACCGTGGCGGCGGTCGGCGCGGGCGTGGAGGGCTGGAAGGTCGGTGACCCTCTGACCGTCATGCCGCTGGTCTGGGACGGCACCTGCCCGGCCTGCCTCGCCGGTCATCAGCACATCTGCCAGAACCTCGTGTTCGTCGGCATCGACTCCCCCGGAGGGCTGCAGCAGCGGTGGAATGTGCCGGCGTCGATCGCGGTGCCGCTGCCTTCCGGCCTCGACCTGCGCACGGCGGCGCTCGTCGAGCCCGTCGCCGTCGCGGTGCATGACGTCCGGCGCTCCGGCCTCCAGGTCGGCGACCACGCGGTCGTGCTCGGCGGCGGCCCCATCGGCGTGCTCATCGCCACCGTCGCGCGCGACGCCGGCGCCCATGTCATGGTCGCCGAGGTCGACGCGACCCGCCGGAGCCGCGTCGCCGAGCTCGGGTTCGAGGTGATCGACCCCGCTTCGGCCGACCTGGCCGCCGAGGTCGGGCGCTGGACGAACGGCGTCGGCGCCGACGTGGTGTTCGAGGTGTCGGGAGCCGCCGCCGCGGCCCGATCCGCCACCGACCTGGCGAAGGTGCGCGGGACGATCGTCGTGGTGGCCATCCACTCCGCCCCTCGTGAGCTGGACCTCCAGCGCGTGTTCTGGCGCGAGCTGCGACTGCTGGGCGCCCGGGTGTACCAGCGGTCGGACTTCGAGCGCGCCGTCGACCTGCTCGGCAGGGGCGTGATCCCCACGGAGGCCCTCATCTCCGGCGTCGTCCCGATCGAGGAGATCGCCTCCGCGATCGACGACCTCTCGGCGGGCCGGGCCATGAAGATCCTCGTGGACGTCGCAGGGGAGGCCCGGGCATGAGTGGTCTGTTCGACCTCAACGGCCGTCTCGCCGTCGTGACCGGCGCCCGGCGGGGCATCGGCCGCGCCATGGCGGAGGCCCTCGCCGCCGCCGGCGCGGACATCATCGGTGTGAGCGCGCAGTCACGGCCCGACGACGAGGTCGCCGAGTCCATCCTCGGGCTCGGCCGGTCCTTCGAGAGCCGGGCGGTCGACTTCGCGGACCGTGACGCCGTCCTGGCGCTGGGCGCCGAACTCGCGGAACGGGCTCCCGACATCCTCGTCAACAACGCGGGCACCATCGAACGGGCGCCCGCGGCGGAGCATCCGCTCTCGTGGTGGGACCGGGTGATCGAGGTCGACCTGTCGAGCCAGTTCGCCCTCACCCAGCTGGTCGCGCGTCCGATGCTGGAGCGCGGGCGCGGCAAGATCGTGTTCACGGCGAGCATGCTGAGCTTCCAGGGCGGGATCAACGTGCCCGGTTACACCGCCGCGAAGTCGGGGATCGCGGGCCTCACCCGTGCTCTCGCCAACGAGTGGGCCGGGCGGGGCGTGAACGTCAACGCCATCGCGCCGGGCTACATCGCGACCGACAACACGGCGGCGCTCCGCGGCGACCCCGAACGGTCGCGGTCGATCCTGGAGCGGATTCCGGCCGGGCGCTGGGGCCAAGGCGACGATCTCGCGGGGGCGGCGGTCTTCCTCAGCTCGGCGGCGTCCGACTACGTCTCCGGCGCGATCATCCCGGTGGACGGCGGATGGTTGGGGAGATGACGCGCTCGCCTGTAGGGACGCGTTCGCTTCCATAGCAAGACGCGGGTCTATAGCAAGGGGCGGGTCTATAGGAAGAGGCGGGGAAGCCGTACGGCTTCCCCGCCTCGTCGTCGTCCGGCGGCCGGACGCCGTCAGGCGACTACCGGGTGACTCCCGGGAAGGTCCGCAGGGCGGGCTCGAGACCGGCCTGCTCGATCACCTGCTTGGCCTCGGCGGGCCAGTCCGTGCCCGAGACCTGAACGTTGTCGATCAGCTGGTTGTTGTGCACGCCGGCGTCAGGCGTCTGCGTGCCGCCCGAGTTGTACCAGTTGTGCTGGAGCACGTTGTCGCTGGTGTTGTTGATCGTCCCGTAGGAGTTCGTGAACACCCACACTCCGCAGTCCTGGACCACGTTGTTCTTCATCGTCACGTAGCGGGATCCCTCGTCCAGGTAGAGGCCCACCGTCCGCTTGGTGTCGTAGATGTAGTTGCCGCTGAACACGGCGCCGGGGTTGGCCGACAGGTTGTACAGGCTCCCGCCGTCGTGGAAGACCTTCTTCACACCGTGGATCAGGTTGCCGGTCACCTCGGTGTTCTTGAGGGTCGTCGGCGTGGTGTAGATCGGCTGGTAGGCGTACAGGCCCCGGTTCTTGTAGTCCTGGCTGCCGCCCGCGTCGTTCGCGCCCCAGCCCCAGCCGGTGTCGATCCCGTCGTAGGCCAGGTTCGAGACCTCGTTGTGGGCGATCACCGCGTGGTCCACGTACGTGGTGAGGATGCCCGACATCTCCTTGTAGTCCTTCGCGACGTCGGTCACGAAGTTGTTGTCGATCGTGATGTCGCGCAGGGTCATCGCCGGGTCGCTCGGGTGGTGGGCGTCCGGCTGCACGCCGCCCGCGACGACCCCCGCGCCACCGAGATCGGTGAACAGGTTGTGGTGCACGGTCGTCTCGGTGACCCCGAGCCCGATCCCGGCGCCGTTCGCGTTGGCGTCCAGGCCGATGCCGAGGCCCACCTGCCCGAGGTGGGAGAAGGTGTCGTCGGTGAACTTCACGCGGGTGGCCGCGGCCACCTGGACCGCCGCCGGCATCTGGTTCCAGCCGTTGCGCGCGCCCTCGAAGAGCGGGCAGCCCGACTGGCAGCTGCTCAGGTAGTCGGCGGGCTGCGGGTAGGCCTTCGGGATGAAGGCGCCGTTCTGCTGGTCGGCGTAGCCGATCGACGAGCCGGGCGACAGCCAGGTCGAGTGCGAGAACTGGATGCCCGAGAAGGTCAGGTCGTGCACCGGCTTCGCGTAGCCGCCCGCGATCTGCACGAGCGACTCGAGGTAGGGCAGCACGAACGACGCGCCGTTCGGGTCCTCACCGGCGGCGGCGCGGTAGTACAGCTTGCCGGCGGCCGGGTCCAGGTACCACTGCCCCTCCTGCAGGAACGCGTAGGAGTTCTCGAGCAGCAGCTGACCGCCCGCGAACGGGCGCGCCAGGGTGTCGTACCCCCAGTTGTTGTTCTGCCACGCGGGCTGCTGCATGGTGATCGTCGTCCCGCTGATGTTCTGCACGGGGGCGTACCGGTCGGTGAAGGAGCCCTGGCTCTCGACCTCGATGCGGCTCTGGTCCGGCAGCGTCGCGAGGTAGTTCAGCGCGGGATTCTTGATCTCCATGCCGGACTCGGTGATCGTCACGTCGCTGCGAGCGATTTTGATCGCCGCGCGCGGCGCCGCGGCGTCGTTCTTGTAGAGCTGACGGCTGTCCTGCCCCTTGGGCACCGAGGCGACGAAGATGTTCTTGCCCGCGTCGTACGACGTCCATCCGGTCACGGCCCGGCCGCCCGAGATGATCGGGTGCGCGCCCTTCGCGGCGGTCCAGGTCACCGGCTTGGCGCTGGTCCCCGAGTCCTCCGCGGTGAAACGCAGCGGCTTGTCGAGCCGGTAGGTCCCGTCCCTCAGCTCGACCGTCACGGCGCTTCCCGCGCGTGCCGAGGCGCGCGCCATGGCCTGCGCCGCGGGCAGGGTGCGCAGCGGCTTGCCCGGCGTGCCCTGATTGTGATCGTCGCCGTCCGGAGAGACGACGATCGTGGTCCGGCCGGGATGGGGCGGCACGGCGAGCGCCGGAGTGGCGCCGACGACGACGATGCCGGCGGCAACGACGGAGATGCTTCCCACGAGGGACGCCAAATGGCCTTGTCTCACTTGTCTCTGGCTCCCTTGGTGCATGTGATGTAACACATAATAGGTATGATGAAATCTTGAGTAAAGGGTGTCCGTCAAGAGGGGTGATTCCCGGACATGAGCGAGCAACAGAGCGAAGGCCCCGTCAGCGGCCCGCGCGTCGAGGTGTCGACGCTGGGTGAGGCCATGGTGCGGCTGTCGCCCCCGGCCGGAGAGCGGCTTCGCGATTGCGGCTGGTTGCGTGTCCACGTCGGGGGCGCCGAGGCGAACGTCGCCGTCGCCCTGGCATCGGTCGGTGTGTCCGCTCGCTGGACGTCGGCGCTGCCGGACACGGTCCTCGGGCGCCGGGTCGCCGACTCACTGTCGAGCGCCGGCGTCGTTCTCGACACCGTGCGGTGGGTGGCCGACGAGCGCCTCGGCCTCTACTTCGCCGAGATCGGCTCCCCGCCCCGCCCGACGAGCGTCCTCTACGACAGGGCCGGCACCGCGTTCGGCTCGCTTCGCGTCGACGATCTCGACTGGGCAGCCGTGTGCGAGGCGCGGATCATCCATCTGACCGGCATCACCGCCGCTCTCGCGCCGGGGTCGGACGCGCTCGTGCTGCGAACGGCGCGGGAGGGGCGCGAGCGCGGCGCCCTGGTCGTCTACGACGTGAACTATCGTTCGGCGCTGTCCTCGCCGGAGACGGCCGCCTCGTTCGCGGCCGAACTGGCGCCCGACGTCGACCTGCTGATCTGCCGGGCCGAGGACGCACGCGATCTCTTCGGCCTGTCCGGCGATCCCTCGACCCTGGCGAGCGAGCTGGCGAGGAGGCTGGCGGTCGGCCGCGTCGTGGTGACGGCCGGGGCCGGAGGCGCTGTCGCCCACTGGGACGGCGAGTCCTTCGCGGCCCCGGCACTGCCCACCGCCGGGGTCGACCGGATCGGTGCCGGGGACGCCTTCGCGGCCGGCGTGTTGTGGGGCGTGCTCGACGATTCTCCCGAGGACGCGCTTCGCCGGGGAACGGCGATGGCCTCCCTGGCCATGAGCGTGCAGGGAGACCAGTGCCGCTTCAGCGCCGAGGAGGTGCTGGAGATCGCCCGGGGCGGCGGGCGCGAGGTCCGCCGGTGAACGTCGCGCTGCGCCGCCCGGCCGGCGAACCGCACGCCCGGCCGCCCGGCCGGTGGCGTCACCCTCCTGAGAGACGGCCTTCGCCGGGGTGATCCATCACCCCGGTGAAGGCGCGCGCCCAGGCGGCGTCAGACCCGGGTCCACTTCTGGTTGTTCTGACCGTTGCACGTGTAGATCTGCACCTTGGTGCCGTTGGCGGTGCCGGCGCCGGACACGTCCAGGCACTTGTTCGCACCGACGGCCGTGATGGAACCGTCGGAGTTGAGGCGCCACTTCTGGTTGTTCTGACCGTTGCAGTCCCAGATGAGCACGCTCGTGCCGTTCGCCGTGCCGCCACCGTTGACGTCCAGGCACTTACCGCCGTAGACCCGCAGCTCACCGGCGCTCGTCGACGTCCACTTCTGGTTGGCCTGCCCGTTGCAGTCCCAGATCTGCGCCAGGGCGCCGTTGGCCTGCGAGGCGCCGTTGACGTCCAGGCACCGCCCCGACGCCACACCCTTCAGCGCACTCGTGCCCGCCGAAGGCGAGGAAGAAGGCGACGGGGAGGGAGACGGGGACGGGGAGGGCGATGGGGACGGGGAGGGCGATGGGCCGGCCAGTTCCTTGATGCGGATGTTGCGATACGCCACCTCGTTGCCGGCGCCGTGGTTCTGGATGCCGATGTAGCCCTGCTGGAGCGAGCGGGCCGGGTCGGTGTTGGTGAAGTCGTTGATCTTGGTGCCGTTCAGGAACACCTGCAGCCGCTCACCCTCCACCAGCAGCTCATAGGTGTTCCACTGACCCGGCGGGTTCAGCGCCGCGTCGCGTGCGGCGATGTCCGCCGACTTGACTCCGTAGATCGCCCCTGTCGTCTTGTCCGCGGTGTCGGTCGCGTCGATCTGCACCTCATATCCGGTGTTGAGCGCCGTGTTCGGGTCGCTGGTGGGCGGGAACCCGACGATCACCCCCGAATTGGAGTCACCGGTCATTCTCCAGTCGAGCTTGAGCGAGTAGGAGTGGAACTCCTTGGCGCCGTAGTACAGCATCCCCATGCCGCCCTGGGAGGTCAGCGTGGCGTCGCTGTTGGTGAACGACCCCGGCCCGACCTGCGACCAGCCCGTCGTCGACCCGTTGTACAGCGCCGTGTACCCGGTCTCCGGGCGGCAGTCGGCGTTGACGGCCTTGGCCGCGTACCGGATCCCGCCCAGCAGCAGGGTGCGGAAGTTCGAGTCGGCGTACGACTCCTGGGTGTGTCCCAACCCGGTGTAGAACGACCGGCCGGAGGACTGGGGGTGGCACCAGGTGATCGGGTGGTCGCCCATGTTCCCGCCGCTGTAGCTGCTCTCGTTCAGGCTCTGCAGCACGTGCACGTTGGCGCGTGGGTTGGTGCGGTAGTTGTACCACTCGTCGGTGCGCGTCCAGGTCTGGCCGAGATGGGCCGAGGCCGCGTGCGCCCGGTCCTCGTTCCGTACGGTGGCCTGCTGGATGGCCGGGTGGTTGTTAAACCAGGCCCCCATCAGCTGCCCGTAGTAGGGCCAGTCGTACTCGGTGTCGGAGGCCGAGTGGACCCCCACGTAACCGCCTCCGCCGTCGATGTACGACTGGAAGGCGGTCTGCTGGGAGGCGTTCAGCACGTCGCCGGTGGTGCTGAGGAACACCACGGCCTTGTACTGCGCGAGGTTGCCCGAGGTGAACGCGTTCGCGTCCTCCGTGGTGTCTACGGCGAAATCGTTGGCGGCGCCCAGTTCGCGGATGGCCTGGATGCCGGCGGGAATGGAGTCGTGCCGGAAGGCGGCCGTCTTGGAGAACACCAGCACCTTGAAGGCGGCGGCGTGGGCGGGGACGGCGGGGAGCGCCGTGGCGGCAGCGGTGAGTGCCACCGCGGTCACCGCCAGGCGTCGCAGCACGGATGTCTTCCGGTCGCTCCCCGCGGTGCGCCCGAGCGCGGCGGGGGTCAGATGTCGCAGCATGGGTGTCCTTCCGTCGCCGCCCGGCGCGGCCGCTTTCGACGATGAAAGCGGGTCGCGCCGGGCGGTCGCATCAATGGGTGATCGGCATGAGGCCGGGTGGTGTGCCGGGTGGCCTCAGACGCGGTTCCACTTCTGGTTGTTCTGGCCGTTGCAGGTCCAGATCAGCGCCTTGGTGCCGTTGGCGGTGCCGCTGCCGGAGACGTCCAGGCACTTGTTCGCGCCGACGGCGGTGATGGTACCGTCGGAGTTGAGGCGCCACTTCTGGTTGTTCTGGCCGTTGCAGTCCCAGATGATCACGGTGCTGCCGTCGGCCGTGGCGCCACCGTTGACGTCGAGGCACTTGTTGCCGTAGACGCGCAGCTCACCGGCGCTGGTGGTGGTCCACTGCTGGTTGGCCTGGCCGTTGCAGTCCCAGATCTGCGCCGCGGCGCCGTTGGCCTGCGAGGCTCCGTTGACGTCCAGGCACCGCCCCGACGCCACACCCTTCAACGCGCTCGTGCTCGCCGAGGGCGACGGGGAGGCCGATGGAGAGGGGGAGGGGGACGGGGAGGTCGTCGTGCCGGTGCCGAAGGTGAAGGCGTCCAGGTCGAACAGGTAGCCCTGTCCTGTCGCGCCGCGGAAGACCAGGTACAGCGTCGTCGTGCCGGACGGCACGCCGCTGAGGTTCGCCGAGACGTCGGTGAAGGTTTCCCAGCTGCCGGTGCTCGCGACGTTCACCGTGCCCAGCAGCGTGCCCGTGGCCGAGCCCGTCCGCACCTCGATCCGGCCGCCCGCGCCGGCCGAGGACACCCGAGCGGTGATCTTCGTCGCGCCGGCCAGGTTGTAGGGCTGGAAGGAGATCCAGTCGCCGTCGTCGGTGAAGCCGACCGTCTTGCCGCCCTCGGCGGTGGTGTGGTCGGCCGTCTGGACGCCCTGCTGGGCGCCGAAGTGCTCGGCCTGCCGGTGGCGCGGCTGGAGCGTACGGACATTGGTGGAGGTCAGGCCGCCCTGGTCGGTGTAGGAGGCCTCGAAGACGCCGAAGATGTTGGCTGCGGAATCGTGCTCACCGTCCACCGGCACGTTGATCGAGCCGCTGCAGCCGCTCTTGGAGGTGATCTGGTGCGCGTGGCTGTCGTGGCCGAGGAAGTAGGTGACGGTCACCTTCGAGCAGTCGATCGTGCCGTCCTCCGGGTCGCTGACGGTGACCTGGAAGGGCACGGTGTCTCCGAAGGAGAACAGCTGCCCGTCGGCCGGAGTGGTCAGCGTCACCGTCGGTGCGGTGTTGCCGACGTTCACTATCACGCTCGCGTTTCCGGTCAGCCCCTGCGGGTCGCGGACGGTGAGGGTGGCGGTGTAGGTGCCGTTCGTCGTGTACGTCTTGCTCGGGTTGGCCGACGTGGAGGTCGTGCCGTCGCCGAAGTTCCACGAGTACGTCAGCGTGCCGCCCTCGGGGTCGGAACTGCCCGCGGAGGAGAAGCTCACGGTCAGCGGAGCCGGTCCCGAGGTCTTGTCGGCGGCGGCCTTGGCGATCGGGTTGCGGTTGGCCTTGCCGATGTACTCGATCCGGTACAGCGCCTGGTTGTTGCTTCCGGTGCCGTAGTCGAGCACGTACAGGGCGCCGTCGGGGCCGAACGCCATGTCCATGACCTGGGTGCCGCTCCAGGGGAACGCGGAGATCTCCCCGTAGTTCCCGTCGCTCTTGACCTCGATGGCCTTGATCCAGCGGCGGCCGTACTCACCGGCGAAGAAGCGCCCGTCCAGCGCCTGGGGGAACTTGACGGCCGAGTTCAGGTTCGGGTCGTAACGGTAGACCGGGCCGCCCATCGGCGACTCGGACCCCGAGCCGAACTCCGGTGGCGAGCCGGCGTCCCCCGCGTACCTGATCCACGCCGGTTTCGCCGCGGGCAGCGTGGTCAGGCCGGTGTTGCGGAAGGAGTTGTTGGTCGGCCCGCCCGAGCAGTTGTACTTCGGCCCGGTGCTGTTTGAGGCGAAGTCCCACTCGTTGTAGGTCTCGCTGGTGGTGTTCGTGCCGGTGCAGTACGGCCAGCCGTAGTTGCCCGGAGCGGTGACGCGGTTGAACTCCACCTGCCCGCTCGGGCCCCGGCTGCTGTTGGTCACACCCGAGTCGGGACCGTAGTCGCCCAGGTAGACGACGCCGGTCGCCTTGTCCACGCTCATCCGGAACGGGTTGCGGAAGCCCATCGCGTAGATCTCCGGGCGGGTCTTCGACGTCCCCGGCGGGAACATATTGCCGCTGGGGATCGTGTAGCTGCCGTCCGGCTGCGGCTTGATCCGCAGGAGCTTTCCGCGCAGGTCGTTGGAGTTGGCCGCCGTGCGCTGGGCGTCGTACTGCGGGTTGCGGTTGGTCCGCTCGTCGAGCGGGGCGTAGCCGCTCGACTCGAACGGGTTGCTGTCGTCGCCGGTCGTCAGATAGAGGTTGCCGGCCGCGTCGAAGTCGAGGTCGCCGCCCACGTGACAGCACATCCCGCGGTCGTTGGGCACCTCCAGCACGACCTTCTCGCTGCTCATGTCGAGCGTGTCGTCGGACTTCAGGGTGAAGCGGGACAGGTTCAGGTGTCCCTTCCACTGATCGAACTGCGACTGCGTGCCGGTGCTGGGCGCGTCACCGCTCGGCGTGCTCAGCTTCGGCGAGTAGTAGAGCCAGACATAGCGGTTCGTCGCGAAGTTCGGGTCGACCGCGACACCTTGAAGGCCCTCCTCGTCGTGGGTGTAGACGCTGAGCCTGCCGGCCACCTTGGTGTTGCCGTTGACATCGGTGACGCGCACCGTGCCGTCACGGGCCGTGTGGAGGACCGAACGGTTGGGCATCACGGCCAGCGACATCGCCTCACCCAGCTCGGAGCCGCCCGAGGCGAGCGACACCTGCTGGTAGTCGGACGCGGGGATGGTCAGAGCGTTCGCCGGGGAGGCCGTGATCGCGAGGGCTCCGGGCGAGATCAGCGCCATCGTGGTCAGCATTGTGAGCCACGGACGTCGGGACATCGGTATCCTTCCTGGAAGGCCAAGTCGGTCAGGGCAACAGCGCGCGCCGCCGCGCTGTTGCCCGATTTCTGCTCCGCGCCCAGGGGTGCCGCCGGTGGGGCAGGAGCGGCATGTGCGGCCGTCGCCGGGGCGATGGGTCACCCCGGCGACGGCGCGTGCCCGGACGGTGTCAGGCTCGGGTCCACTTCTGGTTGTTCTGGCCGTTGCAGGTCCAGATGATGACCTTGCTGCCGTTGGCGGTGCCGTTGCCGTACACGTCGAGGCACTTGTTCGCGCCGACGGCGGTGATGGAGCCGTCGGAGTTGAGACGCCACTTCTGGTTGTTCTGGCCGTTGCAGTCCCAGATGATCACGGTGCTGCCGTCGGCCGTGGCGCCACCGTTGACGTCGAGGCACTTGTTGCCGTAGACGCGCAGCTCACCCGCACTGGTGGTGGTCCACTGCTGGTTGGCCTGGCCGTTGCAGTCCCAGATCTGCGCCGCGGCGCCGTTGGCCTGCGACACACCGGTGACGTCCAGGCACCGCCCCGACCCCACACCCCGGAGCGCACTCGTGCTCCCCGACGGCGACGACGGCGAAGGGGAAGGCGTCGACGTGCCGTTGCGGGGCCCGGCGGAGGACATCACGGACTGGGCGCCCGACGGCCACTGCCCGTTGGAGACGGTCACGTTGTTGTTGACGACGTTGCCGCGGTCGCCGTTGGTGATGTTGGTGCTGCCGTTGGTCGACCAGTTGCCGGTGACGGTGAAGTTGCCCATGTTCTCACCGCCCCAGTAGTTGGCGGTGGCCCAGGTGCCGGTGTTCGAGAAGACGTTGTTCCTGACGGTGTAGTACTTGGAGCCCTCGTCGAAGTAGAGCCCGAACCAGCCGTTGGTCCGCAGGCAGTAGTTGTCGCTGATCAGCGCGTTCGGATTCCACGACAGCGTGTAGATGCATCCGCCGTCGGTCATCTGCTGCATGACGTCGTGGACGTAGTTGCCGACGAGCTTGTTGCCCGAGGCGGTGGTGGCCGTGGTGTATCGCGGCTGGTAGTTGTACAGACCCCGGTTGGCGTACTGGGTGCTGCCGCCGGGCTCGTTGGCGCCCCATCCGTAGCCGATCGACATGCCGGTGTAGGGCATGTTGTAGACCTCGTTGTGGGACACGTCGGTGGTGGCGACGTAGGTGGTCAGGACCGAGACGACGCCGCGGTAGTCCAGCCCCAGGTCGTGGATGCGGTTGTCGGTGATGGTGATGTTGCGGTTGACCATCCGCTGGTCACTGGGGTGGTGGGCGTCGGCGCGCACGCCGCCGACCACGATGCCGCCGGCCGAGTTGCGGGCGATCTCGGAGCGGGTGACCGTGATGTCGCCGGCGCCCAGGCCGACGCCGCTGGCATGCGCGTTGGCGTCGTTGCCGATCCCGATGGCCGTCTGGCCCAGATTGACGAACTGCGAGTCGGTGAAGGTGATGTGGTCGGCCGCCGAGACCTGCACCGCCGCGGGCATCTGGGCCCAGTTGGGCCGCGTGGACTCGAACTGCTGGCAGCCCTCCTGGCAGGAGCTGGGCAGGTCGCCGGGCCAGTTGGAGTTGCCCGTGATGTAGGAGCCGGTCTGCTGGTCGGCGAAGCCCTGGTTGCTGCTGGGCCCGAGCCAGCTGGTGCCGGTGAAGGTGATGCCGCTGAAGGTGATGTGATGCGCGGGCGCGTCGTAGGTGCCGCCGACGCCCACCAGGGACTGCAGCACCGGCAGCTCCACGCTGGTGCTGCTCATGTTCTGCCCGGAGAGAGGAATGTAGGACAGCACGCCGGTCGAGGGGTTGATGTACCACTCACCCGGCGAGTCGAGGAACTCGTAGGCGTTCTCGATGTACAACGGCCCGGCCCGGTGCGGAGTGGTGAACGTGTCGTACCCGAAGATGTTGTTGTTCCAACTGGGCTGCTGCATCGTGATGAAGTTGCCGCTGATGCTCTGCACCCGCACATATCGGTCGGTGAACGAACCGACGCTCTCCATTTCCACCCGGTTCTGGCCGGCCAGGTTGTTCAGGTAGCTCAGCGCGCTGTTGCCGAACCTCAGCCCGGAGCCGTTGGCCGTGAAGTCGGACCGGTTCACCTGGGTGCGCGCACGCGTGGCGAGGACGCCGTTGACGTACAGCTGCCGGGTGTCGATCCCGGCGCCGACGTTGGCCTGCCAGATGTTCTTCGACTGGTTGGCGAGCGTCCAGCCGGTGACCGCCCTGGCGCCGCTGATGACGGGATGGGCCGACGGGGCAGCCTGCCACACGACCCGATATCCGTTGGTGCCCGAGTCGGCGGCGGTCAGCCGTAGCGGCGCGGAGAGCCGGTACACCCCGTCGGCCAGTTGCACGACGATGTCGCCGGACATGGAGCTGTTCTGTGACCGCACCGCGGTCTGCGCACCCGACAGGGAGCATGGCTGGGCGGACGAACAGGTGCTGCCGGTGCCCGAGGGGGAGACGTAGAGGGTCGTGGTGGCGGCGCGGGCCGCGGTGGCCGACGCGACGATTGTCATCGCCGCTGTCAGCGCCGCGATGACGAGACCAGCCAGAAGCGGTCTCAACACCGCGACCGGTGGTGACGGATGCTCGATCCGATCGGTCACGTGCTTCTCCATGGTGGCGCGGCCTCACGTGGCACCACGAGGGATCGGGGTGAAGTGAGGCAGTGGAAAGCCGACGTGGCCGACCACGGTGCGGAGGCATGCGATGCGCCTCCCCACACCCGCCGTGTGGTCCAGCCGCAGGGCCCGGAGGAAGCGTCCTCCGGGTGCTCAGCTACCAATTACGGTGTCGGTGCCGAGGCCCGTCAAGACCTTAAGCACACTTATTTTCACTGCCGGCATACGCACGTCATGTCGTCGTAACACCAAGAGCCGTCTGGCCAGCGGAAACGCATATCGGCGTCGCTGCAGGGCTAAACGTTTCAAGTGAACGGCCAGAATGTTTCGTACTCATGGCGTGATGTCCCCGGTGGCCGACGGGTGCCAGGACCCGCAGAGGCATACTTTTACTGAGATCGCGAGAAGGAGCACCGTGACCGACACCCCGCGCGAAGGCGGATATCGACCGGGCTACGAGGTGGCGGCCGAGCAGGTGCTGCAGCTCATCGCCCGGCTGGGTCTGCGTCCGGGCGACCGCATGCCGACCGAGAACGACCTGGCCCGGCAGCTGGGAACCAGCCGCACTGTCGTCCGCGAGGCGGTGAAGATCCTCTCCGCGCTGGGCCGCGTGCGCGCGCAGAAGGGCCGCGGCCTGTACGTGGCCGACGACGAGGGGATGCTCGGCGCCGGGATGCTGGCGTCGTTCTTCCTCCCCACCGACCTGGACCACATCTACATGCTGTTCGAGTTCCGGCGGGCGCAGGAGATGGAGACCAGCCGGCTGGCCGCCCACCGCGCCGCCCCGGCGGAGCTGCGGGCCATCGAGGACGCTGCCGCCCTGTGCCGTCGCGGGTTCGAGAGCGGCCGCGCGGACCTGTTCAACGAGGGCGACGACGCCTTCCACACCGCCGTCGCCACGGCCTCGCACAACATGTTCCTGCAGATCGCGGTGCGGGAAGCCCGCCGGCTGCAGATCCAGTCCGCGATCATCGGGCTGCGCGGTTCCGTGGGAGGGCACGCGGCGAAGGCCGTCGAGGAACACGACGCAATCCACCAGGCCATCCGCGCCGGCGACGCGGAAGCGGCGGCTCACGCCGCCGCCGCGCACCTCGACAACACGCTGGACGACTACCGCAGGGAGATCCAGCAGCGCCTGTTCTCCTCGGCCGGTTGAGACCGTCGCGCCGCCCGCACCGCGGAGCGCCTCGCGGCCACTCGTGAGCGCTGAATCGAATCGTTTCGACAGAGCAACCCCGCCCGGGGCGCGCACCGGCCGAGGAGAGCGGCCCGCCTGAGGCGGTCTGTGAATCTTTCATCCGCGTGCGACCGGCAGGGGATCGCGAGCATCCCCTGCTGAGAGCACTGGAAGGGGCCGCAGGCGCTTCCCCTGGCCGAAAAGGAGGGAAACGGGGTTCTTGACAGGGCCCGGACGGTCGTATTTGCTTCGCAGCATCCCGCCACCCCCCAATCCGCCGGCAGGAAGGATCAACGCTCTGACCATGTGTTAGCGCTAACAAGGCCCATAGTCCTCATAAGGAGGCAATAGGGGCCGGATTCCGGCACTCCGGTCGAGACGAATCGGTTCGTGGACCTTCCATGAGGAAGTCCGGAGCGAGACGCTCTCGCCGTTCCGGTGCGACCCGGGCTTCGCTGCGCACGACGGCCGGAGGTGCGCCGCCGGCGTTCCGCGCCGCGGCCGGACTCCTCGCCATCGTCCGCCACCCCTTCCTCCTCCCGCATATGCGCCTTCGCGCGGATCGGGTCCGCGACCCCGGACCCGGGAATGTCTCGGTCTCACGCTACGGGCAAGCCGGATCAGCACCGGGCGTAAGGACCGAGGAGCGGTCGGCTCCACGGCACCGCCGTCCACGGCGGGCCATTCCCACGGTGTCCCATTCCCACGGTGACCCATGGCAAGGGACACGACCGCCTGTCGAGCGGCTCTGGCGAGGCTGCCCTGATTCAGCACGTGGCCGTCTCCGTCGTGCCTTCCCCCCAAGGAGTGAAAGCAATGGGTTCTTCGTCCGTTGACTCATCGGGCCGTACGGCTCGTGGGCGGCGCTCACCGGCGGCCGTCGCGGCCTGCCTCGTCGCAGCGCTCGCGGCCCTCCTCGCGGCCGCCCTGGCCTGGTCGGCGCCGGCGTCGGCAGCGGTGGCGCCGCTGGTCAGCGCGGCGTCGGGACGCTGCCTGGACGTGGCGGGCAACACCGACGCGCTGGGCACGAGCCTGCAGATCTGGGACTGCAACGGCCAGGCCAACCAGGCGTTCGAGTTCACCTCGGCGGGTGAGCTGCGGACGTTCAACGGCACGCGCTGCGTGGACGCGTACGGCCAGGGGACGTCGCCGGGCACGAAGGCGGTCATCTGGTCGTGCAACGGTCAGGCGAACCAGAAGTGGCAGCAGAACTCCGACGGGTCGATCAGCGGGGTGCAGTCGGGGCTGTGCCTCGACGTGGACCACGCCGGCACGGCCAACGGCACCGCCGTCATCCTGTGGACCTGCAACGGACAGGGCAACCAGAAGTGGAGCACCGCCGGAGGCGGAACCACCACCTCGCCGAGCCCGCCGCCGCCCGGCTCGCGCCCGTGTGACATCTACGCCTCCGGGGGCACGCCGTGCGTGGCCGCGCACAGCACGACGCGGGCGCTCTTCCGCTCCTACAGCGGCAACCTCTACCAGGTGCGGCGCTCGTCCGACAACGCGACCAGGAACATCGGCGTGCTCGCCACGGGCGGCTCCGCAGACGCCGGGGCCCAGGACTCCTTCTGCGCCGGCACCACCTGCGTCATCACGGTCGTGTACGACCAGTCCGGGCGCGGCAACGACCTGTGGTACCAGGGGTCGAGCGCGGTTCCCGGCTCGACGCAGAGCAAGCCCGCGATCGCGACCACCGAGTCGCTGTCGGTGGGCGGCAACAAGGCCTACTCCCTGTACATCAACCCCGGCAACAGCTACTGGCGGGACGGGCACCTGACCGGCGTGCCGACCGGCACCGCGCCCGAGGGCATGTACATGGTCACCAGCGGCACCCACGTCAACAGCGGCTGCTGCTTCGACTACGGCAACAGCGAGACCACCAGGAAGGCCGACGCCGCCGGCGCGATGGACGCCATCTACTTCGGCACGAGCTGCTGGTTCGGCGGCTGCTCCGGCTCCGGCCCGTGGGTGCAGGCCGACCTCGAATGGGGGCTCTACCCCGGTGGCAGCCAGTCGTGGAACCCCAACCAGAGGGCGTTCACCAGCAAGTTCGTCACCGCGACGCTGAAGAACAACGGCACGTCGCGCTTCGCGATCAAGGGCAGCAACGCGCAGTCCGGCAGCCTCTACACCCTCTATGACGGCGGGCTTCCCTCCGGCTACAGCCCGATGAAGAAGCAGGGCGCGATCGTCCTGGGCAGCGGCGGCGACTGCTGCAAGCCCGGCGGCGGCGCCAACCTCAGCGCCGGGACCTTCTACGAAGGAGCGATGGTCTCCGGCTACCCCTCCGACGCGACCGAGAACGCCGTGCAGGCCGACATCGTCGCCGCCGGCTACCGCTGACCCCCTAACCAGCGCGAATGGAGTTGTGCACGTTGAGCCATAAATCTTTCTTCGCCACCATCGCGGCGGGGGTGCTTCTCGCCCTGGGAACGGCGGGTACGGCGCTCGCCGGAACCACGTCGGCCACGCAGAGCACCGCGGCCACGCACAGCACCGTGGTCGCCGCGGCCGCCGCGGCGACCGGCGGATGCGGCAAGGCCCCGGCCCTGGCGAGCGGCACGCACTCGATCGCGAGCGGCGGCCAGAATCGCAGCTACATCCTGCGGGTGCCCGCCGGTTACGACAGCAACCACCCCTACCGCCTGGTCTTCGGGTTCCACTGGAACGGCGGCACCGCCAACGACGTCGACTCGGGCGGGACCGACGGGTACAACTGGTCGTACTACGGGCTCAGGCGCCTCGCGGACGCCGAGAACAACAGCACGATCTTCGTCGCGCCGCAGGGCAACAACAACGGCTGGGCCAACCCCAACGGCCAGGACCTGACCTTCGTCGACGACATGCTCAGGCAGATCGAGGCCGGCCTGTGCGTCGACACCGACCAGATCTTCTCCACGGGCTTCAGCTACGGCGGCGGCATGAGCTACGCGCTCGCCTGCGCCCGGGCGACGGTCTTCCGCGCGGTCGTGGTCTACTCCGGCGGGCAGCTCAGCGGGTGCAACGGCGGCACCCAGCCCATCGCGTACATGGGGGTGCACGGCATCGGGGACCCGGTGCTCAACATCTCCCAGGGCCGGGGGCTGCGTGACAGGTTCGTCAGGAACAACGGCTGTACCGCCCAGAACCCGCCCGAGCCGCGGGCGGGCAGCCTGAGCCACATCGTCACCGCCTACTCGGGGTGCCGGTCCGGCTATCCGGTGGTGTGGGCGGCGTTCGACGGGGGCCACACCCCGGGCCCGATCGACGGGTGCAACTGCGACGGCTGGAGGACCTGGACCTCGGCCGAGGCGTGGAAGTTCCTGACGCAGTTCCAGACGACCCCGCCGACGTCGCCCTCTCCGACGCCGTCGCCGTCGTCGCCGTCGGGGAGCACGAGCGCGCTCCGCGGTGTGGGGTCGGGGCGGTGCCTGGACGTCACCGGTGTGTCGCAGGCCAACGGCGCCGCGGCGCAGATCTGGGACTGCAACGGCCAGGCCAACCAGCAGTGGACCACCACCAGCGCGGGTGAGCTGCGCGTCTACGGCAACAAGTGCCTCGACGTCAACGGTGGCGCCACGGCCGACGGCAGCACCGTGATCATCTGGGACTGCAACGGCCAGAACAACCAGAAGTGGCGCCTCAACACCGACGGCTCCATCACCGCCGTCGGCGCGAACAAGTGCCTCGACGTGTACGGCAACGGCACCGCCAACGGCAGCAAGGTCATCATCTGGACCTGCAACGGCCAGAACAACCAGAAGTGGACCCGCGTCTGAGCGGGAGCGATCAGTGAGGCCGGAGCAGTGAGGCCGGAGCATCGGGGCCCAGATGATCGTGTGGGCCCGTGACGGCGGAGCCGACCAGCAGTGGAGCAGGCGTAGCTGACCCGACGACGACGCGCTGCCGCAGGGCTCGGACCCTGCGGCAGCGCGCCCCACTGCGGCAGCACGGCGCGCGCCCGTCGATACCGGAGTCCCCGGCCGTTGGCGTCCCCGAGGGCGCTCGCTCTCGGCGGGCCTGTCGCCATGTCGATTTCGCCCCTACCCCCCATCGAAAGGACCTTGATGAGTCGGCGAAGAGAAAGCATGGCGCGCGTCGCCATGAGTGTGGTGGTCGCGCTCCTGTCCGTCGCGATGTCCCTGGTGGCCGTGTCGCCGGCGCGCGCGGCGGTGGGAATCACGATCAACGGTGGTTCCGGTGGCCGCACCTTCGACGGCGTCGGCGCGATCAGCGGCGGCGGAGGCAACAGCCGCCTGCTGGTCGACTATCCCGAGCCGCAGCGGTCGCAGATCCTGGACTACCTGTTCAAGCCCGGGTACGGCGCGTCGATGCAGATCCTGAAGGTCGAGATCGGCGGCGACACCAACTCCACCGACGGCGCCGAGCCGAGCCACCGGCACACCTCGGGCGACCTGGACTGCAACCGCGGCTACGAGTGGTGGCTGATGGAGCAGGCCAAGGCCCGCAACCCCAACATCAAGCTGGTGGGTCTCGCCTGGGGCGCCCCGGGCTGGCTCGGCAACGGCAACTTCTGGTCGCAGGACACCATCAACTACCTGGTCGACTGGCTGGGCTGCGCCAAGAACAGCCACGGGCTGACCATCGACTACCTGGGCGGCTGGAACGAGAAGGGCCGCGATCTGAACTGGTACGTCAACCTCAACACCGCCCTGGACTCCCGCGGCTTCGGCAACGTGAAGATCGTCGCCTCCGACGACTGGGGGTTCGGCGTCGCCGACGACGCGGCGAACAACGCCGCCTTCCGCAACGCGGTGGACGTGTTCGGGTCGCACTACGTCTGCGGCTACCGCGGACCACAGTCGAGCTGTCCCAGCTCCACCACCGCGATCAACTCCGGCAAGGTGCTGTGGGCCAGTGAGAACGGCTCCGACGACTACAACGACGGGGCCAAGGCGATGGCCCGGGGCATCAACCGGGACTACATCGACGGGAAGATGACCGCCTACATCAACTGGCCGGTCATCGCCGCCATCACTCCGAACCTGCCCTTCGCCACGATGGGCGTGGCGGTGGCGCCGCAGCCGTGGTCCGGTTACTACGCCATCGGCAAGAGCGCGTGGGTGATGGCCCACACCACGCAGTTCACCGCTCCCGGCTGGAAGTACCTGGACTCCTCCAGCGGCTACATCGGCGGCAACCGCAACAACGGCAGCTACGTGTCGCTGAGGTCGCCCAGCGGATCCGACTACAGCACGATCGTCGAGACGATGGACGCCACCAGCGCCCAGACGCTCAACTTCACCGTGACCGGCGGGCTGTCCACCGGACAGGTGCACGTGTGGGCGACCAACCTCAACTCGGGGAACTCCGCCGACTACTTCGTCCACGCCAGCGACGTCAACCCGTCCAACGGCACGTTCTCGCTGACGGCCCAGCCGGGGTACGTGTACTCGATCACCACCACGACGGGTCAGGGCAAGGGCACCGCGACCAGTCCCTCCCGGGGTTCGATGGCTCTGCCGTACTCCGACGACTTCGACTCCTACGCGGTGGGGCGTGAGGCGAAGTACCTCATGGACATGCAGGGCTCGTTCGAGATCGTGGGCTGCGGCGGCGGCCGGTCCGGCCGATGCGTGCGGCAGATGGCCCCGCGCCAGCCGATCCTGTGGACCGGCGGTTCCCACCCGTACGCCCTGCTGGGCGACCTGGGCTGGAGCAACTACACCGTCTCGGCGGACGTGATGCTGGAGCAGAGCGGCTACGCCGAGCTCATCGGCCGGGCGGGCGCCCAGCACTCCTTCGGCCCCGAGGGACTGAACGCCTACTACCTGCGGGTGACCGACGGCGGCGCCTGGCAGATCATCCGCAACAACGTCGACAACGCGATGACGACGATCCGCAGCGGGAGCGTCGCCGGGCTCGGCACCGGCCGCTGGCACACCCTGGCCCTGGGCTTCTCCGGCAGCACCATCACCGCGAGCATCGACGGGACGCAGGTGGCCTCGGTCACCGACGGCACCTGGGGTGCGGGGCAGGTCGGCGTGGGCACCAGCACCACCGAAACCGCCCAGTTCGACAACCTGTCCATCACCCCGGGCCAGGGCGGCGGCACCCCCGGCAACGGCACCGCGTTGCGCGGCCTCGCGAGCGGCCGGTGCGTGGACGTGCCGAACCAGTCGCACACCAACGGCACCCAGGTGGCGCTGTGGGACTGCAACGGCGGGGTGAACCAGCAGTGGACCTACACCTCCGGCAAGCAGCTCCAGGTGTACGGCAACAAGTGCCTGGACGCCTACGGCCAGGGAACGAGCAACGGCACCCAGGTCGTGATCTGGGACTGCGGCGGCGGGGCCAACCAGCAGTGGAACCTCAACGCCGACGGCACCGTCACCGGTGTCCAGTCCGGGCTGTGCCTGGACGCCTACAACGCCGGAACGGCCAACGGCACGAAGGTCGTCCTGTGGGCCTGCAACGGCGGAAGCAACCAGCAGTGGAGCCGCAACTGACCTGACACGGTCGCCCACGGCGGCGACCTCCGACCCCGTCGGCACGACCTGTCGCCACGCCCGCGGACCACGATGCCGGGTCCGCGGGCCGGGCAACGCGTGCTGCCGATCCACCTGACCGACCGTCGCCCCTTACCGACGGAGAAGACGGAAATGCGCGGCCCGGGATCCGGGCCGCGCATTTCCGTCGAACCTCGTCACCGCGACCGCGCCGCTTCCCGGGTCACTCGTGGAAGGCGCCGCCCCGGTCCTTCGATCAGGGCTTGATGGCGACTCCGCCGTAGGCCCAGGCGTGACCGCCGCCAGGGATGTGCTCCCGGCGCTTCTTGTCGTCCGGCCGCCACTCGACCACCTCGACGACGCCGGGATCCACCACGTGCCAGCCCTCGAAGAACCGCACCACCTCGGCGTGCGTACGGGGGACCATGGGCGCGGTGCTCCTGTCGTAGGGCTTGGTGAAGTCCTCCTCGCGCAGCCGGGGCGCGAAGTCGAGGGTGATGTGCGACAGCAGGAGCCGGCTGCCCGCCGGCACGGCGGCCTTGAGGTGCTCCACCGTGCCGTACGGATCCTCCTCGTCGGTGACGAAGTGCAGGACGCCGGCCAGGATGACGGCCACCGGACGCGTGAAGTCGATCACGGCCCGGACCTCGGGGTGCGAAAGGATCGTCTCCGGCTGCCGCAGATCGGCCTCGATCACCGCGGTCATCCCCGTGCCGGTCAGCAGGGCCCGGCCGTGGACCAGGACGATCGGGTCGTTGTCCACGTAGACCACCCGCGCGCCGGGGTCGATCTCCTGCGCGATCTCGTGGGTGTTGCCCTGGGTGGGGATGCCGGTGCCGATGTCGAGGAACTGTGAGACACCCACATCAGCGAGGTGGCGCACCGCCCTGCGCAGGAAGGCGCGGTGGGCGCGCACGCCCTCACGCGTGCCGGGAGACAGCCTGACCAGTTCCTCGGCCGCCTCGCGGTCGGCCGCGAAGTTGTCCTTGCCGCCCAGCAGGTAGTCGTACACCCGGGCCGGGTGCGCCACCGCGGTGTTGATCCGCGCGGCGGCCGCGACGCGGGCCTCTGTCAGATCCGGCATCGGTGCTCCTGGTCGTCTCTCGGTCTTTTCACTCCGCGGATGGAGGCGCTAGGCGACATCGCAGGTCACGCCGTTGAGGGTGAACACGGTGGGCTTGGCGGCGTTGCCGGTGTGGGTGGCCTGGAAGCCGATCTCAGTGGTGGATCCGGGGGCCATCGTGCCGTTGTAGCCGACGTTCGTGGCCGTGACCTGTCCGCTGCTGGGGGAGTAGGCGGCGTTCCATCCGTTGGTGATGGTCTGCCCGCTGGGGAGGGTGAAGGTCAGGGACCAGCCGTTGACGGTGGAGGAGCCGGTGTTGGTGATGGCGATCTGCTCGGTCAGGCCGTTGTTCCACGCGTTCACGGTGGCGCTGACCCGGCAGGGGCCCGAACCTGCGGTGGGCGACGGCGACGGCGACGGGGACGGCGTGCTGCTCGGCGACGGACTGGGCGAGGGCGTGGGTGAGGGGTTCGGCGAGCGGCTGGGTGACGGGCTGGGCGAGGGGGATGGTGTGGTGGTGGTGCCGTCGAGGCCGAGGAAGGAGATGGCGTAGGCGAGTTGGCCGTTCATCGGCAGTTGGTGGCCGACGCCGGAGATGCTGATGCCTTCGACGGTGGCCTGGGTGGAGGTGTTGCCGTAGCGGGTGCGGGTCCAGGAGGACTGGGGGTGGTCGGTGAAGGCGGGGGTCTGGCTGAGCCCGTTGAGGTTGGTCCACTGTTTGATCTCTTCGCCGTAGTTGGGGTAGGCGAGTGTGGTGTCGGTGGTGCCGTGCCAGAGTTGGATGCGGGGGTAGCGGCCGGTGTAGCCGGGGTACATGGCGCGGGCCTGGTCGCCCCATTGCTGGGCGGTCTTGATGAGCTGGCCGCCGGAGCACTGGCTGTTCCACAGGGAGCCGTTGGTGGTGGCGAAGCAGCCGGCGGGTACGCCGGAGTAGGCCGAGGCGGCGGAGAACACGTCGGGGTATTGGGCGGCCAAGACGTTGGTCATCATCGCGCCGGAGGAAAAGCCGCTGACCACGATGCGGGAGGGGTCGACGTTGTAGCGCTGGCGGGTGTAGGCGACCATGGCCATGATGCCGGTGGAGTCGCTGCCGCCGTCGCGGCGTAGCGCGGCGGGGGTGGACACGTCGAAGCATTTCTCGCTGCGGGTGGCTTCGGGGAGCACGATGATGTAGCCGTAGCGGTCGGCGGCGGTGACGTAGTCGTGGCCGTTGCCGTTGAAGATCGCGCTGGCCGAGCCGCCGCAGTAGTGGACCAGGACCAGCAGGGCCGGGCGTGCGGCGACCCTGTCGGGCACGTAGAGGTACATGTTCAGGTTCGTGGGGTTGGTGCCGAAGCCGGTGACCCGGGTCAGCGAGGCCGCCGCGGCGGGCCGGACCCCCAGGAGCATGCCCGCCACCACCAGAGGCAAGGCAGCGGCCGCCAATAGGACTCTGAGCCTTCGTTTCACGTTGTTTCCTCATGACTTGGATCGGGGAGTGAGCCGTGCGGCGGACTCCCCGATGGATGAGGCCGTGTCCGCCAGGCCGAAGGCGGACACGGCAGGGACCTCACCGTCAGACGCGGGACCAGCGCTGGTTGGCCTGTCCGTTGCAGGACCAGATCTGGAGCTTGACGCCGTTGGCGGTCGAGTAGTTGGGGGCGTCCAGGCACTTGTTCGCGCCGACGGCGGTGATGGAGCCGTCGGAGTTGAGGCGCCACTGCTGGTTGCTCTGGCCGTTGCAGTCCCAGATGATCACGCTGCTGCCGTCGGCGGTGCCGCCACCGTTCACGTCGAGGCACTTGTTGCCGTAGACACGCAGCTCACCCGCACTGGTGGTGGTCCACTGCTGGTTGGCCTGTCCGTTGCAGTCCCAGATCTGCACCTGGGTGCCGTTGTTCTGCGAGACGCCGGTGACGTCCAGGCAGCGGCCCGAGCCCACGCCCCGGATGGCGCTCGTGGAGCCGGTCGGCGTCGGGCTGGGAGTGCCGATGGGCTGGCCGATGCTGCCGGGGACGGACTGGAGCGCCGCGTACCAGGCGGCGGCCATCTTGTCGTAGCCGTTCGCGGTGGGGTGGATGCCGTCGATGAGGTC
>NZ_JBITJO010000021.1:0-20439 GCF_044460045.1 Microbispora rosea
CCTTGGGCCCCGCGGGACCGGGAGGGGCCTTGGGTCCGGGATCCTTGGCCTGGTAGCCCGGCGGCGTCCAGACCAGCGCCGACCGCTCCTTCTTCTTCACCTCATAGGTCAGGGTCTCGACCTTGCCGCCCTGTCCCTGAGGCGCGTCCGCCAGCAGGCGCGCCGAGTCGCCCGCGACGAGGAAGGTGCTCCTCAGGGGCGCGGACGCCACGCCGCCGGCGTTCGTCGGATCCTTGAGACCCTTGGTGTCGTCACCGGTGACCTGGTAGGAGTACAGCCCCGGCTTGAGCGGGCCGAGGACTCCGGACCAGACGTCGCCCCGGCGGGTCAGCCCGAACTCCGCCCAGGTGGAGGAGGGACCGAAGTTGCCCTCGATGACCACCTGTGACACCTGGCCCGCGTTGGCCTGGACGTAGGCCGCCGGGACGCTGAACGACGCGTAGCCGTCCTCGGACACGTCCAGCCAGGGGGTGTCCGCCGTCGCCGGACGCGGTGCGAGCGACACCGCCGCCATCGCCATGACTCCGGCGGCGACGGCCGCCGAGAGCCGTCGTACGCCCGTGGGGCGCACGCTGCCGTGATACGATAAATTCATACTGAGCACTCCTAGGATGGCTGGCTGCGGATGGGGTCCGATGAGCCAGCCGTAATCGTCTGCGGATGTGCGGTGTTGTGTTTCTATACCTCCGTTCGTAGGGGGATGCCTTTCATCTGCGACGTCAGCTGCAACTGACGTTGCAGATGAGGGTCTGTGTCAGGGCCTCATCTGCAGGGCCTCATCTGCATTGCCTCGTCGTCATGGTCTCGTCGCGACCCTCACCGGCGCCGTGGAGCCACGGACCAGCAGGCGAGTCGGAAGCAGGATCTGGCGGGGGCCCTCCCACTCACCGGTCACCAGCGATTTGAGCATGTGCGCGGCCTCGTGTCCGAGCCGGTACATCGACTGGTCCACGGTGGTCAGCCTCGGCTCCGCCAACGCCGACTCCGGGATGTTGTCGAATCCGACCACCGACAGGTCGCCGGGAACGTCGATTCCCATCTCCTTCGCGACCTCCAGAACCTTCAGCGCCATCCCGTCGCTGGCCGCGAAGATCGCCGTCGGCCGGTCCGGCCTCTCCAGCAGGGCGCGAGCCAGCGGGGCCGCGGACTCGGGATTGAAGTCCCCTCGTCCGATCAACGCGGGATCGACCGGAACGCCGGCCTCGGCCAGCGCTTTGCGGTAACCCTCCTCACGCGACCACGCCGCCGCCAGGCTGGAACGGCCCGCGATGAATCCGATGCGCCGATGGCCCAGGCCGAGCAGGTGCTCGACCGCCGTGGTGGCGCCCGTGAGGTTGTCCGCCGTCACCGACGGCACCGTCGAGTCCCTGACCGGATCGATGACGACGACCGGGGTGCTGGTCCGCACCTCGCCCCAGGGCGTGACCACGATGCACCCGTCCGTGAGGGTGCCCGACAGGCGGGTCAGATGCCGCTGCTCCCAGCCCTCGGAGTAGGTTCCGTAGACATCGCTGTTGGCATAGATGATCAGGTCGAAGCCCGACTGGGTCAACGCGTCCATCACGCCCTTGAGCACCTCAGCCGTGTAGGACTGGAAGCTGTGGGTCACCAGACCCAGGACGTTGGTGCGGGTGCGCCGCAGGCTCGCCGCCACGAGGCTCGACTCATAGCCCAGCCGCTCGATGGCCGAGCGCACCTGAGCGATGGTGCTGGCGCTGACGCCGTAACGTCCGTTGACCACTCGCGACACGGTCGCAGTGGAGACGCCTGCCAGTCGCGCGACATCACTCATCGTCACCGGCGCACCGCCCTCGGCCATGCCGCCCTCTCCGCATTGCAATCGTTATCGGTTACGTTTTCCGGCCTTTAACGTAAGCGACACGTCTAGCAAACACAAGGCCTGTCGGCTTCTTGTTACAACGACCGTACGCCCTTTAGGGCGCGCCCCAAATAGACAGGACAGTCGGGGCGGCCGCGGAGCCGCGGCCGCCCGTCTCGTCTCACCCCGTCACCCCGTGTGCACCGCGCCCGTGTAGGCCTTGCGGACCTCCGGCCGGTCCGCGTCGCCCGTGATGGTGAACGTGCCCGCATGGGTGTGGCCGTCGGAGGAGAAGCCGACATACACCTCGATATGTCCGGTTTCTACCGTGTAGTTCATATTGCGGTCGTAGAAGCCGAGCTGGCCCGTGGGCAGGTCGAAGCGGATGGTCGTTCGCTCCCCGGCGCCGGCGGACACGCGGGCGAAGCCCTTCAGTTCGAGCACCGGCCGGGTGACCGACGCCTGCGGGTCGCGTACGTAGAGCTGCACGACCTCCTCGCCGGCTCGGTCGCCGATGTTGGCCACGGTGACCTCCACCTCGACGCTGCCCCCCGCGATCACCTCGGTGCGGTCCAGCGCGGCCCGTTCGACGACGAACGGGGCGTACCCGAGCCCGTGACCGAAGCGGTATCGCGGGCCGACGGGCGAGTCGACGTAGTCACCGTGCCAGTGCGACCGCCCCCCGGACACCTTGTGCCCGTAGAAGACGGGGATCTGGCCGACGGTGCGCGGATAGGAGATGGGCAGTTTCCCGCTCGGGTTCACCTCGCCGAGCAGAACCTCGGCGATCGCTCTCGCCCCGGTCTGCCCGGGCAGCCAGGCCAGCAGCACCGCGGCGCACTTCTCGTGCAGGAAGTCGCCGCCGACGGGCCGGCCTGCGACGAGCACCGCCACCACCGGGGTGCCGGTGGCGACGACGGCACGGACCAGGTCCTCCTGGACACCGGGCAGGTCCAAGCTGGACCGATCACGCGACTCCCCCGTCGTGGCCTCCATCGTCAGCCCCGAGCGGTCTCCCAGGACGAGCACCGCGACGTCGGCCGCCGCGGCGGCCGCGACCGCCTCGTCGAAACCGTCCCTCGATGTGTCGATCACGTCGCACCCGCGCGCGTACCGCAGCCGGTCGCCCAGGCGGGCCGCGAGCTCGTCGCGCACCGTGGGCACCCCGTCCGTGCTCTCCTCGATCTCGAGGTCGTCCGGGATCGTCATGGTCTGGCCGAGCAGACCCTTCCGCTCGCGCGCCTGCATCAGCGATTCGACATGCGCCGCGAAGGAGTAGTCGCCGAGCAGGTGCCGCGCGTCGTCCGCGTTCGGGCCGATGAGCGCGACCGTTCCCGCGCCCGGCCGCAGCGGCAGCAGGCCGTCGTTCTTGAGCAGGACGAGGCTGCGGCGGGCGATCTCCAGCGCCACCTCCCGGTGCGGCGCGGCGTCGACCGTCACCGCCACCGCGGCCTCGTCGACGTAGGGGTTCTCGAACAGGCCGAGCTCGAACTTGTGCCGCAGGACCCGCGAGACCGCCTGGTCCAGTTCCGCTTCACCGACCTCGCCCTCGTCCAGGGCCTGTGCCAGCGCGCCCGCGTACGCGTCCGTCGCCGGAAGCTCGACGTCGGTGCCCGCGGTGAGCGCCAGGACCGCCGCCTGCCGCTTGTCCCCGGCGAAGTGGTGATACGAGTGGAGGTCGTCGACGGCGAAGTAGTCCGACACGACGGTTCCCTCGAAGCCCCACTCCCCGCGCAGGACGTCGCCGAGGAGCTCACGGTTGCCATGGCAGGGAATGCCGTCCAGCTCGTGGTAACCGGCCATCACCGACTGGAGACCCGCCTCTCGGACGGCCGCCTCGAACGGGTACAGATACACCTCCCGCAGCAGACGGGGCGGCAGGTGCGCCGGCGCCCAGTTCAACCCGCCCTCGGACGCGCCGTACCCGACGAAGTGCTTGGCCGTCGCGATGACGCCCTCCGTCAGCGAGGCGCCCTGAAGGCCCCGGACGAACGCCACACCCATGCGGGCCACCAGGTACGGGTCCTCCCCGTAGGTCTCCTCGGTCCGGCCCCACCGCGGGTCCCGCACCACGTCCAGCACCGGTGAGAGCCCCTGATGGCTCCCCATCGCGCGCATCTGCGCACGGACGGCGTCCGCCAACCGCCGGTTGAGCTCCGGTTCCCAGGTGCTCGCGACACCGATCGCCTGGGGGAAGATGGTCGCCTCCCGCGCCATCACCCCGGAGCACACCTCCTCGTGCACGATCGCCGGGATCCCCAGCCGGGTCTCCGTCACCAGGAACCGCTGGACCTCGTTGGCGACCCGCGCGACCTGCGCCGCCTTGAGGTTCGTGGCTCCCGCGACACGGGTCACGTGGCCCAGGCCGTGGCGGAGGACCGCGCGCGCCCGCTCCGCCGAGTATCGGCCCCCCTCGATCAGGGAGAACGCCCAGACGCTCCCCAACTGCGCGAGCTTCTCCTCCCGGGTCATCCGGCCCAACAGATCCGCCACGCGCTCGCCCACCGGCACGGCCGGATCGGTGTACGCCGCTTCGGATTCCCGCCTCACCATGGTCACCCGCTCACCTCAATCGCTTTCGCGGTCTCACTGTCTCGCAACGTATGTCTCGCAAACGTAATCGATAACGTTTACAATCACACGGTCACGGATCTTGTTCGCTTTGTCCAGATCTCGAAGGCGAGGACTCGAGTGCACATCGTTCGATACAGGAGTGACAGCGATCCCCGTCCCCGCGTCGCCGTGCTGAACGAGGGTGTCCTTTCCCCCCTCCCGGTCGCCGGCATGTTCGAGCTCCTGGGCCACCGGGTCGAGGAAATCGAGCGGATGTGTGCCGACGCCGTCCCCGATCCCTCGCTCGGTGACGTGCGTCTGCTCGCCCCGACGGACGGCGCCATGGAGGTGTGGGCCGCGGGCGTGACCTATCTGCGCTCCCGGGACGCGCGCGTGGAGGAAAGCAGCCTCAAATCGGTCTACGAGCTGGTCTACGACGCCGAGCGGCCCGAGCTGTTCTTCAAGTCGCCCGCCTGGCGGGTCGTCGTGGACGGCGAACCCGTGGGCATCCGCTCCGACTCGGAGCTCAACGTGCCCGAGCCTGAGCTGGCTCTCGTGGTGAATCGCTTCGAGGAGATCGTCGGCTACGTCGTCTGCAATGACATGAGCTCCCGATCGGTGGAGGGTGAGAACCCGCTCTACCTGCCGCAGGCCAAGGTGTACGCCGGAGCATGCGCCCTCTCCTCCGGCATCAGGCCCGCATGGGAGGTCGACCCCTCCGACCTCGCCATCCGGCTGACGGTCACCCGCGAGGGCGCGGTCATCTGGGACGGCACGACCTCCACGAAGCAGATCCGGCGCCCGTTCACCCAACTGACCGCCTACCTCTTCCACTCCGAGGACTATCCCCACGGGGCCGTTCTCGCCACGGGGACCGGCGTCGTGCCCGATCTCGACTTCCTGTTGCACGCGGGCGACCTGATCACCGTGACGATCGACGAGATCGGCGAACTCCGTAATCCGGTCGTCGCGGGCAAGGACCACTTCGCGTTTCTGATGGCTCGGCTCGGCGGAGCCTAGACTTGCGGCATGCCGATCGACCTGTGCCTGCTCCACGGTGTGCGGTGGCGGGGGCAGCCGGTGGTCGGCGAGAGGGCTCAGACGCTGCTCGCGGCCCTCGCACTCGCCTGCCGGACCGTGAACGCGGAGCAACTCGTCGCGGACGTGTGGGGAGACAGCGAACCGGCCAATCCGGCGAAGGCGCTGCAGGTCCTGGTGTCTCGGACCAGGTCGGTCGTCGGACCAGAGGCGCTGGTCACGGAGGGAAGCGGCTACCGGCTCGATGTCCCGGCCGACCGGATAGACGCCGGTCTGCTGCACGGTGTGACCGACCGGGCGCTGGCGCTGCTGGAGGAGAACCCGGCCGCGGCGGGTGCGGCGGCGGAGGAGGCCCTCGCACTGGGCATCGGGGCGTCGCCTCCGGAGGGCGACGGCCCGCTGGCCGAGGTGCGCCGGCGCGCGGAACGCGACCTGGCGTCCGCACGGGTCGTGTCCGCCCGGGCCCGGAGCCGGAGCGGCGACCACGCCCTCGCCCTCCTCGAGCTCGAAGAGGCCGCGCGGATCCGCCCAGAAGACGAGGGGCTGCTCGCCGACCTCCTGCACAGCGAGGCGGCGGTGCGCGGAACGGGCGCCGCGCTGGACCGCTTCGAGCGCTACCGGTCGGACCTGCGCGACCGGATCGGCGCCGACGTCGGCCCGGAGCTGCGGCGGGTCCACCGTGAGCTGCTGGCGCTCGACAGCCCCGTACGCGTCGGCGTGCGGTTCGACACGACCCCGCTGCTCGGCCGCGACGACGACCTGCGGCGGGTGCGGGCCATGCTCGCCACCTCCCGCGTGGTCTCGATCCTCGGTCCGGGCGGGCTCGGCAAGACCCGGCTCGCCCATGCCGTCGCCCGTGAGGCTCCGCAGCCGGTGGTGCACTTCGTCGAGCTGGTCGGCGTGACCGCGCCCGAAGACCTGGTCGGCGAGGTCGGGTCGGAGCTCGGGGTCCGCGACTCGGTCACCGGCCGCCGTACGCTCACCCCGCGGCAGCGCGCCGACATCCGCGCCCGGATCGCCCAGCAGCTCGATCTGGCCCCGGCACTGCTGGTGCTCGACAACTGCGAGCATCTGGTGGAGGCGGTGGCCGACCTGGTCGCCTATCTGACCGCGACCACCCGGGAGCTGCGGGTCCTCACCACGACCCGCTCGCCGCTGGCGATCGCCGCCGAACGCGTCTATCCGCTGCCCCAGCTGGGCACCGGTGACGCCGTCGAGCTGTTCCGCGACCGGGCGACCGCGGCGCGGCCCGGTGTGCACCTCGACGAGGACGACGTACGGGCCGTCGTGGCCCGCCTGGACGGGCTGCCGCTCGCGATCGAGCTGGCCGCCGCGAAGGTGCGGGTGATGTCACCGGCCGAGATCGCCCGGCGGCTGGAGGACAGGTTCTCGCTGCTGCGCGGCGGCGACCGGAGCGCACCTTCCCGGCATCAGACGCTGCTGGCGGTGATCGACTGGTCCTGGAACCTCCTCGGCGAGCGGGAGCGCGTGGCTCTGCGCCGCCTCTCGGCCTTCCCGGACGGTTTCGCCCTCGACGCGGCCGAGGAGGTGCTCGGCGACGGCGCTCTCGGCGACGTCGAGGAGCTCGTGGAGCAGTCCCTGCTCACCGTCGTGGAGACGGCCGACAGCGTCCGTTACCGCATGCTCGAGACGGTGCGCGAGTTCGGCCGGGTGCGGCTGGAGTCGGCCGGCGAGACCAGCGAGGCGCGGGCCGCCGTACGCGCCTGGGCCGTCGGTTACGCCGACCGGGCCAGTGCCCGGCTGTACTCGCCGGAGCAGATCGCCGCGATGGACCGGCTGCGTGCCGAGGAGACCAACCTCGCCGACATCCTGCGCGAGGCCCTCGCCGATCCCGCTCCGGAGACGGTCGTGGTGCTGTTCTCCGCTCTGGGCGCCTACTGGACGATCTGCGGGAACCATACGCGCACCGTCGTCCTCACCCCGGCCATCGCCGCCGCCCTGAGCGACTGGACGCCTCCGCCCCGGCTCCTCGACCGGACCCGGCTGGCCCTGAGCATCGCGCTGTTCACCACCAGCGTCATCTCCCTCGACGAGACCGGGACACTGACGCGGCTGCTGTCCGGGCTGGGCGCCGACTCGGCGAACCCCGCCGTGCGGGCGCTGGTGACCGCACTGCTCACCATGCTGTCGGACCAGGAGCGCGGCCTGGAAAAGCTGGCCGCCGACCCCGACCCACTGACTCGCCGGATCGCGCTGCACTGGCTGAGCCACGGCCGGGAGAACACCGGCGACCCGGTCGGCGCCGTCGAAGCGGCCCAGGCCGCCCTCGCACTCGTCAGCGACGACGACGGTCCCTGGCACCGGGCGGTGCTGCGCATCCACCTCGCCGCTCTGTACGCGCACCTCGGTGACTCCGCGTCGGCCTCCCGGCATGCCACCGAGGCGATCCCCGTGCTCGAACGCCTCGGGGCGGTGGAGGACGCCGTACAGATCCGCGCCACCCTCGCCATGGCGGCGCTCGCCGAGGGCCGCCGAGACGACGCCGCGAGGATGCTCGACGAACTGGAGACGGTCGCCTCCCAGGGCACCTACGGCGAGGTCCTGGCGGTCGCCTCCGGCATAGCCCAGTTGGCCCTCGTCGACGGCGACATCGCCGAGGGACTGCGGCAGCACCGCGAGACCGCCGAGGCGCTCCGGAACCTGCGCATGCCGGGCGTGCCGGAGGGTTCGACGATGTGGGCCATCGTCGGCGAGGTCGTCGCGGTCTCGGCGTTCGCGGAGTACGGCGAGGGCGACGACGGCAGGGACCTCTTCGAGTCGCTGCGGGCCAACGTCCTGAGCGTGTTCGACTCCGAGCAGGCTTTCAGGGACTACCCGCTGGTGGGGATGGTGCTCGCCGGGCTGGGCATCTGGGGCCTGCGCAAGGGGGCGCTGCCCGCCGAGGAGGCGGTGCGGCTGCTCGTACTCGCCGACCGGTTCGCCTACAACCGGTTCGTCCCGACGCTGCAGTGGTCGTTGCTGTCCGCGCACGCCGAACGGATCGCCCCCGGGGCCATCTCCCGGATCGAGGCCGAGTACGGCGAACGGCGCGGCCCCGGCCTGCTGGCCGAGGTTCGCGCCGTCCTGCAGCGGGTGGTCTGACGCCGGCTACATCTTGCGGGAGTACGAGCGGACCGCCAGCGGGGCGAAGACCGCGACGACGGCCGCGCAGCCGATGACCGCCCAGCCGACCTCGGCCGTCACGGCACCGTCGTTGCACAGGTCGCGCACCGCGGAGACGACGTGCGACACCGGGTTGACCTTCACGAACGCCTCCAGCCAGCCGGGCAGCGTCTTGGCGGGGACGAAGGCGTTGGACAGGAAGGTCAGCGGAAACATGATCATCATGGAGATGCCCTGGACGCTCTGCGCCGACCGCGCCATCGTGCCCAGCCAGGTGAAGATCCACGCAAGCGACCAGCCCGCGATCACGGTGAGCGCGACGCCGCCGATGCAGCCGAGCACGCCGCCACCGGGGCGGTAACCGATGAGCAGGCCGGTCACGACCGTCAGCACCGACGCGATGCCATAGCGGATCAGGTCGGCGATCATCGGGCCGGCCAGGGGGGCGATCCTCGCGATCGGCAGGGACTTGAAGCGGTCGAAGACCCCCTTGTCCATGTCTTCGCGCAGTTGCACACCCGTCGCCATGCAGACGGTCAGGGCCGTCTGGGCGAGGATGCCGGGGATCAATATCGGAAGGTAGTCCGACACGCTGCCGGAGATCGCGCCGCCGAAGATGAACGCGAACATCGCGGTGAACAGCAGGGGCTGGATGAGGACGTCGAAGAACTGCTCGGGCTTGCGGCGCATCTTCTTCAGGGCACGCCACGCCATGGACAGCGTCTGGACCCAGGTCTCCTGCAGGGAGCTGCGGGACGTGGTGCGGGCGACCGCGGCGGACGGGTCGACACGCCGGGCGCCGAGCGGGGCCGGGGTCGTGGTGGTCGTGGTGGTCATCGGGCCGCCTCCATCTGGGATTCGTCGTCGGCGCCGTGGCCGGTCAGCGCCAGGAAGACCTCGTCAAGCGTCGGCTTGGCGACGCTCACCGAGGAGATGCCGAGGCCTGCCTGCCTCAGGGCGATCAGGACGTCCGCGGCCCGGTCGGGGTCGGGAAGGGGGATGTTCATGCGTCCTGATTCCGGGCTGAGGACCGGCTCCTCGCCCAGCAACCTGCGGACGACGTCCGCGCCCAGCGTGGTGTCGGAGCCCTCCGCCAGGCGGAGCTGCAGGGTCGATTCGCCGACCTGGGTCTTCAGCGCGTCGGGGGTGTCCTCGGCGACCTTCCGGCCCCGGTCGATCACGGCGATGCGATCGGCCAGCTGGTCGGCCTCGTCCAGGTATTGGGTGGTCAGGAGGATCGTGGAGCCGTCGGTGACCAGCTCGCGGATCGTGTCCCACATCTGGCCCCGGGTCCTCGGATCGAGGCCGGTCGTGGGCTCGTCCAGGAAGATCAGGGGTGGGCGGGTGATCAGGCTCGACGCCAGGTCCAGGCGACGGCGCATGCCGCCGCTGAACTGGGACAGGGGACGGTCGGCCGCCTCCTGGAGGTCGAAGCGTTCGAGCAGGTCACCGGCGATGCTCTTGGCCCGGGTGCTCGTCAGGCCCTGCAGACGGGCGAACAGCCAGAGGTTCTCCCGGGCGGTCAGATCCTCGTCCACCGAGGCGTACTGGCCGGTGACGCCCACCAGTTGCCGGATGCGGTGCGGTTCCCGCCTGACGTCGACACCGAAGATCTCCGCACGGCCGCCGTCGATCGGGAGCAGGGTGGCGAGCATCCGGAGCATCGTGGTCTTGCCTGCTCCGTTGGGGCCCAGGACCCCGAAGATCTCGCCCTGCCGTACGTGAAGGTCGATGCCGTCCACGGCACGGAAGTCCCCGAAGGTTTTGACCAGGCTGTCGGCCCGGACGGCGCTGAGGTCCGCCATGACGCGTCTCCTCTCTCCGCCGGGTACCTCCCGGCGTTCGAGAAGAGCTTCCGCGCTTCCGGCTTCACCGCGGCTTCAGCCCGGTTTCAGCCCCGAGCTGGCGGTTTCACCCCTCCATTTTCACTGTATAGCGGATGTGCGCGCCTCATGAAGCGCGGAAAAGTGCTCCATACTTGCCCGTTGCGAACCGGCCCGACGAACGATGGAGCAACGGAATTGCACTACGTGATGGGTTTCGAGCAGATCGGCTCGACGAATCTCGCAGACGTCGGCGGCAAAGGGATGCACCTGGGCGAGCTCTCGCGAATGGACGGCATCCGGGTGCCGGACGGCTTCTGCGTCACGACGGACGCCTTCCAGCGGGTCATGGCGGAGGTGCCGTCGATCGACGCTCAGCTCGACCTGCTGTCGCGGGTCGAGCCGGACGACCGCGCGGCGATCCGCACCCTGAGCGCGGACATCCGCCACGCCGTCGAAGGCGTCGCGATGCCCGACGACATCGTGGCCGCGATCCGCGAGTCGCTCGCCCGGCTCGGGGAGCAGGCCGCCTACGCGGTGCGTTCCAGTGCGACGGCCGAGGACCTGCCGAGCGCGTCCTTCGCCGGCCAGCAGGACTCGTACCTGAACATCGTGGGCTTGGCGGCGATCCTCCGGCACGTGCGGCGGTGCTGGGCCTCGCTGTTCACGGAGCGGGCGGTGACCTACCGATGCCGCAACGGCTTCGACCACCGGAAGGTGCGGATGGCCGTGGTCGTGCAGCGGATGGTGTTCCCGGACGCGGCCGGGATCCTGTTCACCGCGGACCCCGTGACCTCGAACCGGAAGGTCGCCACCGTGGAGGCCGTTCGGGGGCTCGGGGAGGCGCTCGTCTCCGGTCTGGTCACCGGGGACGCCTACACCGTGCGCGACGACCAGGTCGTCTCCAGGGCGGCCGCCGGCGAGCCGGTTCTGACGGACGCGCAGGTCGTACGCCTGGTACGGCTGGGCCGGCGAATCGAAGCGCACTTCGGCCGGCCCCAGGACATCGAATGGTGCCTGGCCGGCGACGACTTCCACATCGTCCAGAGCCGGGCGATCACCACCCTGTTCCCCGTTCCCGCGACCGATGACCAGGAGAACCACGTCTTCGTCTCGGTGGGTCACCAGCAGATGATGACCGACGCGATGAAGCCGCTGGGGCTCTCCCTGTGGCAGCTGACGACCCCGCGGCCGATGCACGAGGCGGGCGGACGGTTGTTCGTCGACGTCGCCCCCATCCTGGCGACACCCGCGGGTCGCGCGCGGCTCGTCGGGACCCTGGGGAGGTCCGACCCGCTGATCCGGGACGCGCTGCAGACCCTCCTCGACCGCGGTTTCGTCCGCTCGCTTCCCGACGATGGCTCCGGCCCCGCACCCGCCGTCCCCGCACCAGCCGGTGGCGCGCCCGCCCCGATCGAGACCGATCCGGCCGTCGTCACGCGGTTGATCCGGCAGAGTCAGGCGTCCGTCGCCGCCCTGCGGCGCGAGATCCAGGGCCTGTCCGGGCCGGCGCTGCTCGACTTCATCCTGGCCGACATCGCAGAGCTGAAGCGCATCCTGTTCGATCCGGTGAGCACCCAGGTGATCATGGCGGGGATGGAGGCGACCTGGTGGCTCAACGACAACATCGAGGAGTGGCTGGGCGAGAAGAACGCCGCCGACGTGCTCGCGCAATCCGTCTCCCACAACGTCACGTCGGAGATGGGGCTGGCGCTCCTCGACGTCGCCGACGCGATCCGGCCGCACGCCGACGTCGTGGCGTTCCTGCACCGCGTCGCCCAACGTGTCGCGGACGAAGGCCGGGAGGGCGACGGCTTCCTCGACGAGCTGGCCGGGCTGCCCGGTGGACGGGACGCACGTGACGCCATCCGGAGCTACCTCGACGAGTACGGCATGCGCTGCACAGGCGAGATCGACATCACCAGGACGCGCTGGAGCGAGAACCCCGCCGCGCTCGTGCCTGCCATCCTCGGCAACATCAAGAACTTCGAGCCGGGCGCCGGCAAACAGCGCTTCGAACAAGGACGCCAGGAGTCACTGCGGAAAGAACAGGAACTGCTGACGCGGCTGCGCTCCCTGCCCGACGGGGAGCAGAAGGCCGAGGAGACCAAGCGGATGATCGACCGCGTCCGCGCCTTCGCCGGATACCGGGAGTACCCCAAGTACGGCATGATCAGCCGCTACTTCGTCTACAAGCAGGCGTTGCTGCGGGAAGCCGAGCGCCTCGTGCGCTCCGGCGTCCTGCGGGAGAAGGACGACATCTTCTTCCTCCGGCTCGACGAGTTGCGGGAAGTCGTGCGCACCGGCGACGTGGACGCCGAACTCATCCTGGAAAGGCGTGCGGCGTTCCGGTCGTACGAGGCACTCACGCCGCCCCGGGTTCTCACGTCGGAGGGCGAGGTCGTCACCGGCCGGTATCGGCGCGACGACGCCCCGCCCGGCGCATTGGTGGGCCTCCCGGTCTCGGCCGGGGTGGTCGAGGGCCGTGCCCGTGTCGTCGTGGACATGGCGCAGGCCGACCTCGACGCGGGTGACATCCTCGTCACCGCCTACACCGACCCCAGCTGGACCCCCCTGTTCGTCGCCGCCGCCGGGCTGGTGACGGAGGTCGGCGGCCTCATGACCCACGGGGCGGTGATCGCCCGGGAGTACGGCCTGCCGGCGGTCGTGGGCGTGGAGCAGGCCACCCGGCTGATCCGGGACGGGCAGCGGATCCGCGTCCACGGAACCGACGGGTACGTCGAGATCCTCGCCTGAAGCGGTCGCGTGGGCTGCGGCTAACTCAGGAACTCGCGCGCACCGCGCAACCTGGTCTTCAGGTGCCGCTGAGTGAGGCCGCAGTCCAGCCGCACATCGAGCGGCCCGGGCAGGCCGGTGTCGGCGCGCCGGCCGTACGGGAGCCGAGCCGGGTCGATGCCGTCGCGCCGCGCGACAAGACATCCAAGCTCATAGCGACTCACCGCGTCTGCCCCGGCCACATGATGGACCCCCGCACGGTCGGAGCGCGCAAGCTCCAAGACGGCCGCGGCCAGGTCACGGACATGCACGGGGCAGCGCACATCATCGGTGAACAGCACCCCGCGCATGCCGCCGGAGGCAAGCGCGTGCACCATGCCTTCGTGCGGAGAGCCGCCGTCCCCGATGATCAGGGAGGTCCGTGCGATCACGCCGGTGGGAGTGATCGCCTGCACAGCCGCCTCCGCGGCCGCCTTCGCCGCTCCGTACGGTGTGGCCGGATCGGGGACGCTGTCCTCGGCATAAGTGATCGCCTTACCCGAGAAGACGGCGTCGCTGGACATGTGCACCAGGCGCGCCCCGATCGCGGCTGTCGCGACGGCCACGTGAGCGGCGCCGACGGCCGTCGTCACCCAGTCCGATTGGCGGTAGGCCGCGTTGACGACCACGTCCGGCGCGAAGGCGCCGATCAGGTCGAGTGTGGCAGCACGGTCGCGGACATCGAGCGGCAGCCAGTCGGCTCCCGCCGCCGTTCCCGGCCGCGTCAGACAGGTCGCGGCCACGACATGGCCCTCCGCCGCGGACTGCCGTACGAGTTCGTCGCCGAGAAAGCCGCTGCCGCCCACGATGAGGATCCTCATGGGCCGTGACCCTAGTTCAGCGAGGTGGCCGTCTCGGGAGCGCTGTCGAAGCGCGTCATCCCGCGGAGGAGAAGAGTGGCCATCGGCACCGCGAATCCGGCCACCGCGCCGATCACCAGCAGCGCCGGGCGGCCGATCGCCGCGGCGGCCGGACCGGTGAGCGTCAGGCCGAGGGGCGTCATGACCGAGGCGGCCAGCCAGTCCACGGAGGTGACCCGGGCGAGCCGCTCCGGAGGGATCTCCCTCTGGAGGTTCACCACCCACTGGACGGCGAAGATCTCCAGCCCCAGGCCCACCGCGACGTAGCACGCGTACACGAATTCCCGTGACACCGGACAGGCGAGCGCGAGCGGCACGAGGCCGTAGAGGGCGAGCCCGGTGACGGCGGCCAGCCCCGGCCGGCCGGGCTTCCACCTCATGCTGACGAGCCCGCCCGCCAGGCCGCCGACCGACAGCAGGGCGAGGGCGGTTCCGTACGCGGCGTCGCCGCCGAAGGTCTCGCGGGAGACGAGGGGCAGCAGGACCTGCGCCGGTGCGATCGTGAACATCTGCTGGAGCGCGACGGCGACGATGATCCCCAGGACCCACCGCCGCCGGACGACCTCGGAGAGGCCGTCGGCGATCTCCCTTACGGCGGACGCCCGCCGCCCCGCCGTGACGGCGGGTTCGCGTAACGGCAGGAGAAGGACAAGGCCGAGCAGATAGGCCGTCAGCACGGCGAGGAACCCGATCCGCGGGGACCACGCCGTCACCACGTACGCGCCGAGACCGGGCCCGATCACGGCGCCGAGCCGCCAGGAGACAGCCGTCAGCGCAGCGCCGGCCGGACGCTGGGCAGGGGTGAGAACCGATGACAGGCAGGCCTGGTACGCGGGCCGGTGGAACGCCTCCGCCCCTCCGACGAGGAAGACCAGCAGCGCGAGCAGCCATGAGGAGACACCGCCGGACAACCCGACGGCGGCCACGCAGCACTGGAAAGCCAGCGAGGCGACCATCACCGTACGGCGTGGCAACCGGTCCGCCCACAGCCCGCCGAGCAACGCGAACACGATCAACGCGATCCACCGGCAGGTGAAGATCGCGCCGACGGTCGAGGCGGTGCCGCCCGCGTTGAGTGCCGCGATGGTGACCGTGACGGGGAAGATCTGGTCGCCCGCCACCGACATCGTGAAGCTCAGCCACAGCAGGCGGAATTCGCGGTTACGCGCCAGAGGTCCGCCCGCGGCGCCAGTCGGGCCTATGAGCTTCCTCAAGCGACTGCGCATGCACGCAATGAATCCCGATTGGGCGGAAGGCGCAAGGAAACGGCCTTCGTCACTTCGCCCGTTCCGTCACCCGGGCGGCTGCTCCAGAATGTGCTTCAACCGGGTGAGGTCGGCCTGGACGAGGCCCGCGTCGCGGGCGAAGTCCTCGTCGTTCACACCCGGAAGGCGGCGCAGGGTGAAGACCACCTCGCAGGCGTCGCCGCCGGGGATGACCCGCATCGGGTTGTGGACGACCTGCCCGGAGGGCAGCGTGACGTCGTGGTCGAGAACGCCGTACTCGTTGCGCTCCACGAAGGCCAGGCCGACCCGGCCCGAGGGGGTCTCCACGTACCACTTGCCGTCGACGTTCTCCACGGCGCTGCCGAGCCCCGGAGCCCACTCCGGGAGGTTGGCGGGGTTCGACGCGTATTCGTAGACGTCAGCCGCGTGCCGGTCGATCCACACGCTGACGTGCCTGGATTCGAAAGCCATGCACGCCATCATGCCGTGCTGCTCGTGGCGTCTTCCCCGGCACTGGCGTCAGTCCGGAGATCCCAGGGCCGCCAGGCCGGATCGCACCGCTTCGGCTTCCCGGTCGAGCAGACTTCGCTCCCTGGTGCCCCAGTCGGCCTCCAGCCGGAAACCATCCCCCTTGTACCGGGGGAACACATGCAGGTGGAAATGGAAGACCTCCTGGAAGGCGGCCTTGCCGTCCGCCAGGAAGACGTTCACGCCCTCGCAGCGAAGGCCCGATCGCCGGAGTGCCCGCCCCATGCGGTGGCCGATCCTCCAGACGTGCGTGCTCGTCTCCTCGTCCAGGTCTTCCAGGCCGACGGCGTGAACGCGAGGAATCACGAGTAGGTGGCCGGGCGTCACCGCTCCGAGGTCCATGATCACCATTACATGGTCGTCCGCGTAGGGGATGCTCGCCTCGGCCTCACCGCGCAGGATCGCGCAGAAGACACATCCATTCTCCTCATGCTCTGCTGCCATATGCACATCATGCGGGGCCGGCCAGGAGACGTAAGAGGGTCGTGCGCTGGGGTGCAGACTGGTGTGCATGGCGACGGGGGGAACGACGAGAGCGTTCGGCGAGGCGCTGCGCCGCTGGCGCGACCGGGTGGCGCCCGAGACCGCGGGGCTGCCCGCGGGCGGACAGCGGCGCGCGGCCGGTCTCCGCCGTGAGGAACTGGCCCTGCTGGCCGGGATCTCCGTCGACTACGTCACCCGGCTCGAACAGGGCCGGGCGTCCCATCCGTCGGCCCAGGTCGTCGAGGCGCTGGCCAGGGCCCTGCGGCTGTCGGGCACCGAACGCGCGCACCTGTTCCGGCTGGCGGGGCTGGCCCCGCCGGGCCCGGAGACGGTGCCGGCGCACATCACCCCGAGCATGCGGCGGCTGCTGGACCGGCTGGCCGGCACTCCCGTCGCGGTCTTCGACGCGTGCTGGACGCTGCTCCTGGCCAACCCGCCGTACGCCGCACTGATGGGCGACCCGTCGGAACGGCCCGGCGACCAGCGCAACGCCGTGTGGCGGCACTTCCTCGGCCCCGGCGGCCGGGCCCGGCACACTCCGGAGTCCCTGCGCGCGTTCGAGGCGGCCCTGGTCGCCGACCTGCGCGCGACCGCCGACCGCTACCCGGCCGACCCGCGGTTGCGGCGGCTGGTCGCGGACCTGCGCGCGAACAGCGGCCGGTTCGCCGAGCTGTGGGATTCCGGCGCCGTCGGCCGGCACGAGGCCGGGCGTAAGATCATCGACCATCCGGACGCCGGTCCCCTGACACTGGACTGCGACGTGCTCACCGTGACGGGCGGCGACCTGCGCGTCATGGTCTACACGGCCGAGCCCGGCACCGAGGACGCGGAGCGCCTCGCATCCCTCACCGATCTCGGTGCGCCGTCACTCGCCAGGTAAACCGGTTTCCGAAAAGTTTCACACTTGGCAACAGGGGCGAACGTGGAGGTCGGCTGAAATTATCGGCCGATCACCGAAACATTCAGGCTATTACGCCCGCGGCGACGTTAGACTGCGCCTTGTGACCGTTGTCGACGAGCCGTCCGCATCCGTCCCAGAGCCGCTGACCCTCGCGCAGCTTGCCGAACTCGCGGGAGTGTCTAAGGCGACGGTCTCCAAGGTGGTGAACGGCAGGTCCGCGGTGGCCCCGGAAACCCGCGCCCTCATCGAGGGCCTCATCCGCGAGCACGGCTTCCGCCGGCAGCGGCGGCGCTCCAGCCCGGCCGCCGTGCTGGAGCTGGTCTTCCACGAGCTGGCGGGCGACTACCCGACGGAGATCGCCCGGGGGGTGGGACAGGTCGCGCGCGAGCACCACATGGCCGTGGCGATCTCCGAGTTACAGGGCAACCACGTCCCCGGCGCCGACTGGCTCGAGGACGTGCTCGGCCGCCGCCCCGCCGGCGTCATCGCGGTCTTCTCCAGCATGACCGACGTCCAGCGTGAGCGGCTCGCCACGCACAGGATCCCCCTCGTCCTCCTCGACCCGACCGGTGACCCGGGACACCGCGTCCCCTCGGTGGGCGCGGGCAACTGGAACGGCGGGCTCACCGCCACCCGCCACCTGCTGGAGCTGGGCCACCGGCGGATCGCCATCATCACCGGGCCGTCGCACGCGCTGTCCAGCCGGGCCCGGCTCGACGGCTACCGCGCCGCGCTCGACACGGCCGGGGTGCCCGTCGATCCGGACCTGATCTGCCAGGGCGACTATCAGATCGAGGACGGTCTGACGCACACCCACCGGCTGCTGCGCCTGCCCGACCCGCCCACGGCCGTCTTCGCCTCCAACGACGGCCAGGCCATCGGGGTCTACCACGCGGCCCACCAACTGGGGCTGCGCATCCCCGAGGACCTGAGCGTCGTCGGCTTCGACGACATGCCCCCGGTGCGGTGGGCCATTCCGCCGCTGACGACGATCCACCAGCCGCTGACGGAGATGGCGGGGGCGGCGGCCGCCATGCTGGTGACGCTCGCCAGGGGCGAGCCACTCCCCCACCACCGCAAGGAGTTCGCCACCACCCTCGTCGTACGCGAGAGCACCGCCCCGCCGAAGCCCTGAAGGCGATCTTCCGTCAGGGGCTGGTGCAGGTGACGGACGGCGTGGCCGCGCTGCCGTTGGCGGTGAAGCCGAAGGTGGTGGACGAGCCGGCCGCGATCGAGCCGTTGTAGGGCGCGTTGCGGACCGTCACGGAGGAGCCGGACACGCTCTGCTCGCCGCTCCACAGGCTGCTGATGGTCTGCCCGCCCGGCCAGGTCCACTTCACCGTCCAGCCGTTGACCGCCGAGCTGCCCGCCCGTACGGTCACCGTCGACTGGAAGCCGCCCGGCCAGCTGTTGGTCGTCTCGATCGTCGCCGAGCACGCCCCCGTCACCGGAGACGGCGTCACGGACGGGCTGGTACGTGGGGACGGGCTCGTGTTCGGAGACGGGCTCGTGTTCGGAGACGGGCTCGTGTTCGGAGACGGGCTCGTGTTCGGGGTCGCGGCGTTGAGGGCGTCGAGGACGGCGGTGTAGGCCTGCTTCTTGTTGAAGTTGCCGTCGAACAGCAGCGGGGTGTCGCCGCTGCGCCAGGAGTACTTGTCGGTGATGCCCCACACCGTGATGCCGGTGCAGCGGGGCACCGCCGTGCAGGCCTGGGTGACGCGGCGGTAGGCGTCGGCCTGGGTGGAGCCGGAGCCGCCGACGTCGAGCTCGGTGATCTGGACGTCGACGCCGAGGGCGGCGAACTGGGCGATGTTCTGCTGGTAGTTGGACGGCGGGTTGCCGAAGTGGGACTGCAGTCCGACGCAGTCGATGGGCACGCCGCGGGCCTTGAAGTCCTTGACCATGTTGTAGACGCCGCGGGTCTTGTTCGCGTTGGCGTCGTCGATGTTGTAGTCGTTGTAGCACAGCTTGACGTTGGGGTCGGCGGCGCGCGCGGCGCGGAAGGCCTCCTCGATGAAGCCGTTGCCGAGTTTCTGGGTGAACACCGAGCTGCGCAGGCTGCCGACCGCGCCGCCGTCGGCGAAGGCCTCGTTGACCACGTCCCAGGCGTAGACCTTGCCCTTGTAGTGGTTCATGACCTGGGTGATGTGGCTGGTCATCGCCGAGCGCAGGTCGCTGGCCGACATGTTGGTGTTGACGTAGCTGGGTAGCTGGGCGTGCCAGACGAGGGTGTGGCCGCGGACCTTCATGCCCTTGCTCAGGGCGTGGTTGACGATCTGGTCGGCGGGCCCCCAGTTGAACGAGCCGCGGGAGGGCTCGATCGGGCCCCATTTCATCTCGTTTTCCGCGGTGACCGAGTTGAACTCCCGGTCCCAGGTGGCCACGTAGGTCGAGTCGTTCAGGTGCCCGGCCGCGATCGCGGTGCCGAAGTAGCGGCCGCTTTGGGCGGCGGCCGCGCCCAGGGTGCCGGCGGCCGCGCCGGCCGGGAGGGACGCCGCGAGTGCGGTGACCGTGCCGAGTACGCCGAGAGCGCCGGCGATCAGCAGCCGGCGAGTGCCTAACGGGGTTTCGCCCATGCCTGAGCCTCCACTGCGGAATCGATGAGGGAACGCGGACAGACGCCGCGGGAACACCACGCGATCGGTCGTCGCGTCGGAACTGCGGCCCCTGCCGTGCACCACCGACCCCGGCAGGAGGAGCCGCCTCGGGGAGTCAGTCTGGAAATCATCCGGAAATGTGTCAAGGGCGATCCCCGTAAGTTTCGCCCGTCCACGTGGGCCGAGAGTGCCGCTTACTGCACTGATGCCACCGATCTGTTCTGTAATTTTCCGGACGCACCCATTTGGCGGCCACAGCGACGCGGATGCGGTGAACGTTTCATCACCGCGATTCCCCCCGGCGGCGCGTCCGCGCCCCATCGCGGCAGTTGGGACGCGCAGGCCGGACGGAGAGGGCGAAGCGGGGCGAGCGCTTGAGCTTGACGCACGCTCCTCACGTCGTATTTGCTCCGGCGCACCACCACCACCGGTAATTCCGAGAGGCGCCAAGAAGTCGTCGCACTGATGTTAACGCTAACAGATCGCGTCGAAAGGGGTTGACCAACAGCGATGTTAACGCTCACTGAGCGGCGCGGACGGAGACGGTGGGGACGCCGGCTGACCACCGCGCTCCTGGCCGTGACCGTCGTGGCGACCGCACCCGCCGTCGCGCGGGCCGAGTCGAACGGCGGGGTGCGGGTGATGCCGCTGGGCGACTCGATCACCGAGGGCACGCAGGTGCCCGGCGGCTACCGGATCGGGTTGTGGCAGCG
>NZ_JBITJO010000022.1:0-13090 GCF_044460045.1 Microbispora rosea
CTGCTCCTCGGATCGGGGAGGGCCGGACGGTGCTGTCGATCGGTGGGTGAGCGCCGCCCGGCCCAGGGGTTCGCCGGGGCATCATTCTGGAAAGCCCGCTGAAACATGTCAAAGATCCGCTGAAACGTTTCTGGTCCAGGCATCTATAAGACGACGTGTGATGCCGAAACGCCGATGAACTTTTCAAACCGATGAGCACTGTTAGCACTGTGGCCGGCGGCTGTGCCGTGCCCGCGCTCCGGCCTTCTCCGGGTCGGGCGGCCACGCGGCCCTCCGGCGTACGACCCGGCCCTCCGGAGTCGTCCGGGACTGGACGTCCCGAGCGGCTCCGGAGCCCAGGAGCACGATCAGGCGGGGACCTTGTCCAGGAAGCCGTACACGTTCCGGATCCGCCCGTCCTCGGCGAGCGCCACGACGTCGAAGCCGATCACCACGGGCTCCGCCGCGCCTTCGGGGCCGAGGTGCCAGGTGAAGCGCGCCGTGTCGTGGTGGCCGTCCACCGGTCCGCCCAGGGTGAACGCAAGTCCGGGGAACATCTCCTGCGCCCCCGCGATCACCGCGGCGATCCCATCGTGCCCGGTGACGGTGGCCAGCGGGTCGGTGTAGCCGCCGTCCTCGGTCCACAGCTCGGCAACCGCCTTCGCCCTGACCTCGGCGTCGCGCTCGTTCCAGGCGGCGATGTAACGCTCGGCCAGGGCGGTGTAGTCGGTCATTTCCACTCCTTCGGGGATGTCTTCGTGACGACACGTGAACGGTGTCACGGAGCCCCGAGGAGAGGCGATTACGCGGGAGGTAACCCTAAAGACCGAGGGTCTCCTTCCGCAGGTGGGTCTTGAGCACCTTGCCGCCGGGGTTGCGCGGCAGTTCGGCCTCCCTGAACCAGAACCGCACCGGCACCTTGAACGCCGCGATCCGGCCGCGCAGGAACTCCTGGAGATCCTCGCCGGTGGCGCCGGCGCCAGGCTTGAGCCGTACGACCGCGCCGACCTGCTCGCCCATCTCGTCGTCCGGGATGCCGATCACGGCCGCGTCGTCCACCGCGGGGTGCTCGAACAGGGCGGCCTCGACTTCGGCGCAGTAGACGTTCTCGCCACCCCTGATGACCATGTCCTTGGCGCGGTCGACGATGTAGACGTAGCCGTCCTCGTCGATGCGGGCGAGGTCGCCCGTGTGCAGCCAGCCGTTCACGAACGTCTCCGCCGTGGCCTCGGGGCGGTTCCAGTAACCCATGATCACGATCGGTCCGCGCATGCACAGCTCGCCGACCTCGCCGGGCGGCAGCTCGGCGCCGAGCGGGTCGCAGACCCTGACGTCCACGACGGCGAGCGGCAGCCCGATGCTGTCGGGCTTGGCCAGGTAGTCCCTGCCGCTGTTGTAGATCGCGAGCGCCGTCGTCTCGGTCATGCCGTACCCGTTGGCGGGCGTGCGGTTGGGGAGCGACTCGGTGATCCGCTCCAGCAGCTTCGGCGGGGCCGGGGCGCCGCCGTACGAGATGGAGCCGAGCGAGGAGATGTCGTGCTTGTTCAGATCGGGGTGCGACAGCAGTTGCCAGGCGTTGGTCGGCACGCCGCTCATCACGGTGACCTGCTCGCGTTCGATGAGCTCCAGAGCCCGCTTGGGGTCCCACTTGTACATGAGCACGAGCCCGCCGCCGCTGAACATCGTGGTCATCAGTACGGCGAAGCACCCGGTGACGTGGAAAAGGGGCACGGTCAGCAGGGTGATCCTGCGTTTTTCCGCCGCCGCGGCCACGTCCCTGCCGGCCATCGCCACCGTGCGCATCATCGCGTACGCGACGGTCATCGGCGCCTGGCCGAGGTTGCGGTGGCTGCCGAGGGCGCCCTTGGACCTGCCGGTGGTGCCGGAGGTGTAGAAGATCGTGGCGGGGTCGTCGGGACCGAGTTCGACCTGCGGCAGCGTCACGTCGGCGCGGACCTCGCCGAGGACCTCTGCCCAGTTGGCCCCCTCGCCGCGGGTGACGATCATCGGCAGGCCGCTGCCGGCCATCCGGGCGGCGCGCTCGCCGTCGGCGATCACGACCTTCGCGCCCGAGTCGCTCAGGCCGTACGCCAGCTCCTGCTCGGTCCACCACGCGTTGAGCGGCACGGCCACCGCCCCGGCGGCGAGCACGGCGGAGAAGGAGACGATCCACTCGGGGTAGTTGCGCATGGCCACGACGACGCGGTCGCCCTTGCGCACGCCATAGTCGTCCACCAGGCGGTCGGCGAGCGTCGCGGCCAGCCGGAAATGCTCCTCATAGGTGAGGCGCTCGTCCTCGTAGGCGATGAACACCTTGTCGCCGTGAAACCGGGTGATCTCCAGGAGGGCCCGGAAGGTGCCCGGAGCGTGCTTCCATGCCCGGATCTTGTGACCGCCGACCTCGACCTCTTCCATCTCGAAGAGCTGCCCGGGCGCCGTGAGCTGGGCCTGGACCTGTTCGTTCGTGATCGTCATGCTGGCGCACTCCCGGATGCGTTCGTTAACCGGAGGTTTCACGATACCGACCGGTAGGTACGTCGGCTAGATGTCCATCCTTCGGAACGCTGCTTGCATGCTCATGCTTTGCGATGCATACTCTCTACACCAGCAAGAACATGAGGTCGGCTGCATGATCATGCAGAGATCGCGGAAGATCGGGGGGCGCGGATGAGGGCGGCGATCGCCGGAGCCAGCGGCTACGCGGGAGGAGAGCTGCTCCGTCTGCTGCTCGGACACCCCGCCGTCGAGATCGGCGCGCTGACCGCCGCGTCCAGCGCCGGCACCAGGCTCGGCGCCCACCAGCCCCACCTGCCGTCGCTGGCCGACCGGGTGATCGAGCAGACCACCCCCGACGTGCTCGCCGGCCATGACGTCGTCTTCCTCGCCCTCCCGCACGGTCAGTCGGCCGCGGTCGCCGCCGAGCTCGGCGACGGCACGCTCGTCGTCGACTGCGGCGCCGACTTCCGGCTGACCAGCGCGCAGGAGTGGACCGCATTCTACGGCGGCGTCCACGCCGGCACGTGGCCGTACGGCCTGCCCGAGCTGCCCGGGCAGCGCGAGGTCCTGCGCGGCGCCCGGCGCATCGCCGTTCCCGGCTGCTACCCGACGGCCGCGACGCTTGCGTTGTTCCCGGCCTTCGCGGCCGGGCTGGCCGAGCCCGACGTCGTGGTCGTCGCCGCGAGCGGCACCTCCGGAGCCGGCCGGGCGCCCAAGCCCCACCTGCTCGGCACCGAGGTCATGGGCTCGGTCAGCGCGTACGGGGTGGGCGGGGTGCACCGGCACACCCCCGAGATGGAGCAGAACCTGTCGTCGGTCGCCGGACGCCCGGTCCGGGTGTCGTTCACGCCGACCCTCGCGCCGATGAGCCGCGGCATCCTCGCCACCTGCACGGCTCCCGCCGCTTCGGGCGTCACCCCCGCCGCGATCCGGGAGGCGTACGAGACGGCGGTGAAGGACGAGCCGTTCCTCCACCTGCTGCCGGAGGGGGTATGGCCGGCGACCGCGATGACGGTCGGGGCCAACACCGCGGTCCTGCAGGTCGCCCTCGACGAGCGGGCCGGGCGGATCGTCGCCGTCGTCGCCATCGACAACCTCACCAAGGGGACCGCGGGCGGCGCGATCCAGAGCGCCAACCTCGCTCTCGGCCTTCCGGAAGAAGTCGGTCTTCCCACCAATGGAGTCGCCCCGTGACCAAGATCGTCCCCTGTGAGGAGCGCGCATGAGTGTGACTGCACCGCTGGGTTTCCGCGCCGCAGGAGTCGCCGCGGGGATCAAGAGCGGCGGCGCCCGCGACCTGGCCCTGGTCGTCAACGACGGCCCCTCGCGTGCCGCGGCCGGTGTCTTCACCCGCAACCGCTTCAAGGCCGCGCCCGTCCTGTGGTCGGCTCAGGTCCTCGGCGGCGGCCGCGTGAGGGCCGTCGTGCTCAACTCCGGCGGCGCCAACGCCTGCACCGGCCCGCTGGGCTTCCAGGACACCCATGCCACCGCCGAGAAGGTGGCGGAGGTCCTGGACGACTCCGCGGCCGAGATCGCGGTCTGCTCCACCGGCCTGATCGGCGAGCGGCTGCCGATGGAGGCGCTGCTCGGCGGCGTGGGCACCGTGGCCGCCCAGCTCAGCCGCGACGGCGGCCTGGCGGCGGCCGACGCGATCCGGACCACCGACACCGTCAGCAAGATCTCCTTCCGCCGCGGCGAGAAGGGCTACATGGTGGGCGGCATGGCCAAGGGCGCCGGGATGCTCGCGCCCGCGCTCGCCACGATGCTGTGCGTGCTCACAACCGACGCCGACCTCACGTCCGAGGAACTCGACACGGTGCTGCGCAGGGCGACCTCCGCGACGTTCGACAGGCTCGACACCGACGGCTGCATGTCGACCAACGACACCGTGCTGCTGCTCGCGAGCGGAGCGTCGGGCGTGCGCCCCGACCTCGCCGAGTTCGAGAAGGTCGTCACCGCCGTCTGCGCGGACCTGTCCCGGCAGCTTCTGGTCGACGCCGAGGGCGCCTCGAAGGCGATTGCCATCGAGGTCGTCGGCGCGGCGTCGGAGGAGGACGCGGTGGCGGTGGGCCGTGCGGTCGCCCGCTCGAACCTGCTCAAGTGCGCGATCCACGGCGAGGACCCTAACTGGGGCCGCGTGGTCAGCGCGGTCGGCACCACAGACGCCGTGTTCGACGCCGAGCGGGTCAACGTGGCGGTCAACGGCATCTGGATCTGCCGCGGCGGCGCGGCGGGAGACGATCGCGCCAAGGTCGACCTGCGGCCTCGGGACGTCACCATCACCATCGACCTGTCCGCCGGCCCGCACAGCGCGACCGTGCACACCACCGACCTCACGGCGGCGTACGTGCACGAGAACTCGGCGTACTCGTCATGAGCGTCAGGCGGAACGGCGCCCTGGACAAGGCGCACACCCTGATCGAGGCGCTGCCCTGGCTCGCGCGCTTCCACGGCGCGACCGTCGTCATCAAATACGGCGGCAACGCCATGACGGAGGAGCACCTGCGGGCCAAGTTCGCGGCCGACGTGGTGTTCCTGCGCTACGCGGGCCTGCGCCCGGTGATCGTGCACGGCGGCGGCCCGCAGATCCAGTCGCATCTCGATCTGCTCGGGATCGACAGCCACTTCGTGTCCGGGCTGCGGGTGACCACACCCGAGGCGATGCAGGTCGTCCGGATGGTGCTGGTCGGACAGGTCAACCGCGACGTGGTCGGGCTGATCAACGAGCATGGGCCGTTCGCGGTCGGCATGTCCGGCGAGGACGCCCATCTGTTCACGGCCGAGCGCAAGCACGTGGTTGTGGACGGCGTCAAGGTGGACATCGGTCAGGTCGGAGAGATCGTCCGGGTCGAGGCCGGCGCCGTGCGGGCCCTGCTCGACGACGGCCGCATTCCGGTGGTGTCGTCCGTGGCCCGCGGCGAGGACGGCGGGATCTACAACGTCAACGCCGACACCGCCGCCGCCGCTCTCGCCGTGGCGCTCCAGGCGTCGAAGCTCATCGTCCTCACCGACGTCGAGGGGCTGTACGCCGACTGGCCCAACAGCGAGGAGGTCGTCAGCCGGATCGGCGCGTCCGAGCTCGCCGCGTTGCTGCCCTCGCTGTCCAGCGGCATGGTGCCGAAAATGGAGGCATGCCTGTCCGCCGTGCGCGGCGGCGTCCCACAGGCGCACGTGCTCGACGGGCGGGTGCCGCACGCGCTGTTGCTGGAGGTCTTCACCGACGAGGGCATCGGGACGATGGTCGAGCCCGACGGCGCCGTCCCGGCGGCGCGAGGCGGGACCGGAGCGACGGCCGACGGCACCGTGAACGGGGAGGTTGCCAGGTGACCACCAACGACGAACTGCGCGGACGCTTCGAAGTGGCGTTCATGCGCAACTACGGGGTGCCGCCGGTCGCCATCGCCCGGGGCGAGGGCTGCTCCGTCTGGGATGTGGACGGCCGCCGCTACCTCGACCTCATCGGCGGCATCGCGGTGACCTCGCTCGGCCACAGCCACCCGGCCCTGGTCGAGGCGGTGTCCCGCCAGGTGGCCACACTCGCGCACACCTCGAACCTCTACCTGCACGAGCCCGAGGTGCTGCTCGCCGAGAAGCTGCTCGCCCTGCTCGGAGAGCCCGCGCGGGTCTTCCTCTCCAACTCCGGCACCGAGGCCAACGAGGCGGCAGTAAAGATCGCCATCAAGTACGGCAAGACGCATGGCCGTGGCTACATGGTGGCGACGGAGAACGGCTTCCACGGCCGCACGCTCGGTGCTCTGTCGCTGACGGGCAAGCCCGCGATCCGCGACCAGTTCGGGCCGTTCCCGCTCGACGTCCGGTTCGTTCCGTACGGGGATGCGGACGCGCTCAAGAGCGCGGTGACCGAGGACTGCGCCGCGGTCTTCCTGGAGCCCACCCAGGGCGAGGCCGGTGTCATACCGCCGCCCGACGGCTACTTCCGCACCGCCAGGGAGATCTGCTCCTCGGCGGGGGCCCTGCTCGTCGCCGACGAGATCCAGTCGGCCATCGGCCGCACCGGGCACTGGTTCGCCCATCAGGCGGAGGGGGTCGTCCCCGACGTCCTGACGCTGGCGAAGGGCCTCGGCGGAGGCCTGCCCATCGGCGCCTGCATCGGCTTCGGCGAGGCCGGCGAGGTCTTCGCGAAGGGCGACCACGGTTCGACCTTCGGCGGCAACCCCGTGTCGTGCGCGGCGGCACTCGCCGTGCTGGACACGATCGAGCGCGACGGACTGCTCGGTAATGTCGTGACGGTGGGGGCGCTGCTGTCCGAGGGCATCGCCGCCGTGCGGCATCCGTTGCTCAAGGGAGTCAGGGGACGCGGGCTCTGGCTGGCCGCCGTGCTCACCGCGCCGAAGTCGGCGCAGGTGCAGGCGGTGGCACAGGAGGCCGGATTCCTGGTCAACGCCCTTCAGCCCGACGCGGTGCGGCTCGCGCCGCCGCTTGTCATCACCGAATCCGACGTGCAGACCTTCCTCGACGCGCTGCCCGGCATCCTGGAGGCCGCAGATGCCTGAGAACGACCTCGTGAACCCCGTCGCCGGCCCGGACCCTGACGGTCCTCCCGGGCGGGTGGGGCAAGGCGCGGACCCGGCGCAGGTCAGGCAGGGCGCGGACCCGGCGCAAGTGAGGCAGGGCGCGGGGGTGAGGCACTTCCTGCGGGACGACGACCTGTCGCCGGAAGAGCAGGCGCAGGTGCTCGACCTCGCCGAGGCGATGAAGAAGGACCGGTTCGGCTACCGGCCCTTCGAAGGCCCTCGCACGGTCGCCGTGCTGTTCGACAAGCCGTCCACCCGCACCCGGGTCTCCTTCACCGTCGGGGTCGCGGAGCTGGGCGGCCAACCTCTGGTCATGGACCTCGGCACGTCGCAGATGGGGCGTGGAGAGCCGATCGAGGACACCGCGCGGGTGCTGTCCCGGCAGGTCGCGGCGATCGTGTGGCGGACGGCGGGCCAGGAGCGCATCGAGGCGATGGCGGAGTACTCGTCGGTGCCGGTGGTGAACGCGCTGACCGACGAGTTCCACCCCTGCCAGATCCTCGCCGACCTTCAGACGATCCGGGAGCACAAGGGCTCGCCGCGGGGCCTCACCCTCGCCTATCTCGGCGACGGCGCCAACAACATGGCCCACTCCTACCTGCTGGGCGGGGCCACGGCCGGCATGCACGTTCGGATCGGGGCGCCCGTGGGCTACCTGCCCGACGCGTCGGTCATGGAGCGGGCTGCCGAGATCGCGGCGGCCACCGGCGGATCGGTCACGGCGGTGAGCGATCCCGAGGCCGCGGTGGCCGGAGCGCATGTCGTCGCGACCGACACCTGGGTGTCGATGGGTCAGGACGGCAAGGACGAGCGGATCGCGGCCTTCGCCTCCTACCAGGTGACCACCGCCCTGCTCGGCCTGGCGGACCCGGACGCGATCGTGCTTCACTGTCTCCCGGCATATCGGGGATTGGAAATCGCCGCGGACGTCATCGACGGGCCGCAGAGCGTGGTGTGGGATCAGGCGGAGAATCGGCTGCACGCCCAGAAGGCGCTGCTGCACTGGCTGGCGACGCGGGGTGCGGAGGGATCGTGACCATCCCGCTGACGAAGGCGGCCCGGCACGCACGCATCGTGGAACTGCTGACCAGGCACAAGGTCCGCTCGCAGCCCGAGCTGGCCAAACTCCTGGCGGAGCAGGGAGTGGAGGTCACCCAGGCCACGCTCTCCCGCGATCTCGACGAGCTGGGCGCGCTGAAGTTGCGGGCCGACGACGGAACGCTGGTCTACGCGCTGCCCGGCGAGGGTGGGGGACGGATACCGCTCTACCGTACCGGTGCCGCGAACGGCATGCCGGAGAACCCCGACGCGCGGCTGCGGAGGATCGCGGAGGAGCTCCTGGTGTCGGCCGAGGCGTCGGCCAACCTCGTGATACTGCGCACGCCGCCGGGAGCGGCCCAGTTCCTCGCCTCGGCCATCGACCACGCGGGCTGGGAGTCCATCCTCGGCACGGTGGCCGGCGACGACACGATCCTGGTGATCAGCCGTGACCCGACCGGAGGGCAGGCGCTGGCGGAGACCCTGCTCAGCCTGGCCACCCGCCGCACGCCCGACGTGACCAGGCACAAGCTCGCCGCGGAGGTTCGCGACCACGGCAGTGAGAAGCAGGAACCATGACGGATCGGGTCCATTCGCCGCGGGGCTTTGCACGCCGAAGGCCATTCCCGACTCACGGGGAAGACCGGTTCGGAAGCCGTCGGAGAAGGGCCCGCCGATCGACGTCAACGGGAGATCGACGAACTCGATGGATCACAACGAGATCGCGGCCGCGCGGGGCACCCGCCAGGCCTGATTCACCCGGCATACGCCCCGGTTCCGATGCAGGGACCGGGGCGTACGTCGGCTAAGGTCGCGGATTAGTCCCGCAGAAGGATCCGCGTGAAGGATTTGCGTCGAAGATTCATCCGAGAAAAGCGGAGAAGACGCAAAGACCCACGACGACGGCCCCGGGCGGGAACGGCGCGCGGTCATCTTTTCTGCAGGGACTCGAATATCGGAGGGAGAAGACGGTGGCGGACAACAAGCCGATGCGGCTCTGGGGTGGCAGGTTCGAGGGGGGACCCGCGGACGCCCTCACGCGCCTGTCGGTGAGCGTGCAGTTCGACTGGCGGCTCGCGCCGTACGATCTGCTGGCCTCGCGTGCGCACGCGCGCGTGCTGAACCGCGCCGGGCTGCTGACCCAGGAGGAGCTCGACCGCATGCTGGGTGCGCTCGACGACCTCGACCAGGCGTGCCGCAAGGGAGAGTTCCGCCCCACCGTGGCCGACGAAGACGTGCACACGGCGCTGGAGCGCGGCCTGCTCGAACGGCTCGGCTCGCTGGGCGGCAAGCTGCGCGCCGGCCGCAGCCGCAACGACCAGATCGCCACCGACCTGCGCCTCTACCTGCGTGACCACGTCCGCGTGATCGTCTCCCGGCTCGCCGAGCTGGAGACGGCGCTGATCAGCCAGGCCGAGGAGAACGCCGACGTCGCCGCCCCCGGCATGACGCACCTGCAGCACGCCCAGCCCGTGTCGTTCGGCCATCAGCTCCTGGCCCACGTCCACGCGCTCACCCGCGACGTGGACCGCCTCCGCGACTGGGACAGGCGCGCGGCGATCTCGCCGCTCGGCTCGGGCGCGCTGGCCGGGTCCTCCCTGCCGCTCGACCCCGCCGCCGTCGCCGCCGAACTCGGGTTCGACGCCCCCGCGCCGAACTCGATGGACGCGGTCGCCGACCGCGACTTCGCTGCCGAGTTCCTGTTCTGCGCCGCGTTGATCGGCGTGCACATCTCCCGGCTCGGCGAGGAGATCGTGCTGTGGGCCTCGCAGGAGTTCCGGTGGATCGAGGTGGACGACGCCTACTCCACCGGCTCGTCGATCATGCCGCAGAAGAAGAACCCCGACGTCGCCGAGCTGGCCAGGGGCAAGAGCGGCCGGCTGATCGGTTCGCTGATGTCGCTGCTGACGACCCTCAAGGGCCTGCCGCTCACCTACAACCGCGACCTGCAGGAGGACAAGGAGCCGGTGTTCGACGCGGTCGACACCCTGCTCCTGGTGCTTCCCGCCGTGTCGGGCATGGTGTCCACGATGCGCGTGAACAAGGCCAAGCTGGAGGCCAGCGCGCCCGACGGCTTCGCCCTGGCCACCGACCTCGCCGAACTGCTGGTCCGCCGCGGGGTGCCGTTCCGGGACGCGCACGAGGCCGTCGGTCACCTGGTGGTGTGGTGCCAGGTGAACGACAAGGACCTCGGTGAGCTCACCGACGACGAGCTCGCCAAGGTCTCACCGCACTTCGCCGTCGACGCCTCCGGCGCGAGCGTCCGTGACGTGCTGAACGTGCACGGCGCGCTGGCCGCCCGCAGCGCCTTCGGCGGCACCGCGCCCGACCGGGTGCGCGACCAGATCGCGAACCTCCGGGATGTCGTCGACGGCCAGGCGGCATGGGCGAACGAGAGCTGATCGAGGAGGTCGCGGGCGCTCCGCTCGGCCGCGACTTCTTCGACCGCCCTTCGGACCTAGTCGCGCCCGACCTGCTCGGCCGCGTGGTCGTGCACGGGTCGGTGGCCGTGCGGCTGAGCGAGGTCGAGGCGTACGGCGGGCCGGGACAGGACCCGGCCGCCCACACCTACCGGGGACGCACGCCGCGCAACGCGGTCATGTTCGGCCCGCCGGGGCACCTCTACGTCTACTTCACGTACGGCATGCACTATTGCGTCAATCTCGTGTGCATGCCCGAGGGCGCCGGCTCGGCCGTCCTGTTACGTGCCGGCGAGGTGATCGCGGGCGTGCACACCGCGCGCATCCGGCGCATGCCGCACGCCGACGGCCCGGACCTGGAAGGGTTGGTGCGGCGTGTCCCGGACCGCGACCTGGCTCGCGGACCGGCCCGGCTCACGGTGGCGCTCGGCCTGGTCCGGGAGCACAACGGCACGGACTGCTGCTCCGGCGGCCCGATCCGCGTGCACGAGGGCTGGCCCGTGCCGTCCGGCCAGATCAGGACAGGTCCTCGCACCGGCGTGTCGGCGGCCGCCGACACGCCCTGGAGGTTCTGGATCGACGGCGACCCCACCGTCTCGCCCTACCGCGCCCACGTTCCCCGGCGCCGGGGCCGAGCCACGAGCTGACGCGCAGGTAAGAAGTGGCGATAAGGTTTCGTGATCAGGCAGGCTTGTACGGAAGCCCGTACATCCACCATCGATAAGCGAAAGCCACGACCGTGACCGCAACTTCAGGCAACCTCGTGCCGACGTCGGAGATGGCTGACATCCTCGACGAGCTCGAGTGGCGCGACGTGATCGCGCAGACGACCGACATCGACGCGCTGCGCAAGGCGCTGGCCGACGGTCCGATCACCGTGTATGCGGGCTTCGACCCGACCGCACCCTCGCTGCACGTGGGCAACCTGGCCACGCTGCTGATCCTGACCCGCTTCCAGCGGGCGGGGCACCGGCCCATCGGCCTGGTCGGAGGCGCCACCGGTTTGATCGGCGACCCGAGCGGCCGCAGCACAGAGAGGGCACTGAACTCCAGCGACATCGTCGCCGAATGGGTGTCACGCATCCGGGTGCAGGTCGAGAAGTTCCTGTCCTTCGAGGAGGGACCGACAGCGGCCGCGCTGGTCAGCAACCTCGACTGGACCGCGAACCTGTCGGCGATCGACTTCCTCCGGGACATCGGCAAGCACTTCCCCGTCAACCGCATGCTGGCCAGGGAGTCGGTCTCCGCCCGGCTCGCCGGCGAGGGGCTCAGCTACACCGAGTTCAGCTACCAGATCCTGCAGGCCAACGACTACCTCGAGCTGCACCGGCGGCACGGATGCACGTTGCAGCTCGGCGGCAGCGACCAGTGGGGCAACATCACGGCCGGAGTCGACCTGATCCGCAGGGTCGAGGGTGCTCATGTCCACGCGCTGACCGGCAAGCTGATCACCAAGGCCGACGGCACGAAGTTCGGTAAGACGGCCGGCGGTGCGGTCTGGCTCGATCCCGCGCTCACCTCGTCGTACGCGTTCTACCAGTACTGGTTGAACGCCGACGACCGGGATGTGGTGCGGTTCCTCAAGGTCTTCACCTTCCGCACGCGGGAGGAGATAGACGAGTTGGAGAAGGCCGTGGCCGAGCGGCCCGCCGCTCGTGAGGCGCAACGCGCCCTGGCCGAGGACCTGACCACGTTGGTCCACGGCTCCGACGAGCTGGCCCGGGTGATCGCCGCTTCGCGCGCGCTGTTCGGGCAGGGCTCGCTGGCCGAGCTCGACGCCCGCACACTGGAGTCCGCTCTCGCCGAGGTGCCCAAGGCGGTCGTGCCCACCCTGGGAGCGCCGTACGTCGAGCTGCTCGCGCAGAGCGGCCTGGTGGAGTCGAAGTCTGCCGCGCGCCGGGCCGTCAAGGAGGGCGGCGCGTACCTGAACAACACGAAGATCACCGACGAGGAGTACGTGCCCTCGGCGGACGACCTGCTGCACGGCCGATTCCTCGTGCTGCGCAGAGGCAAGAAGACGGTCGGCGGCGTCGAGGTCGCCTGATCTACCGCATTGAGCAGCCGCTTCGGTCCAAGACCGGGGCGGCTGTTTCATGTCCAAGAGTTGGTGTGGCGAAGGTAACAGTCCTATGGCGTGGAGAGCGGCCGCCGTCCGAAGTTCCCGTCTGACCTAGGGTTTTGGCCATCTCGGCGTGATTTGACGGCAGAGTCGGTGTTGCCTAATGTTTCCTTCGCCCCCGGGGACACGGGACGCCGAAAGGCGGCCGGACCCCGACGGGCAAGCCACTCCGACGGCTACCCAGGCGAGGCGCTCGCGTCGAGTCCGGGTCGTTCGTGGCGCGGCCAGACCGAAAGGTTTGACGCGAGGCGGGCGAGGGTTTAGTATGGAGTGGTTGCCCCGAAAGGGGCGGTCACTCTAACAAGAGCATCGGCCGAGATCGTATGGCCCTCCAGGTCTGCGATGCGGCGATCGTCGTAGAGTCGGCCGAACGGAAGTCATCGCCCTGGATCTCGGGACTCCTTCGTGGGTTTCGGGTGATGGTGGTCGCGTCCGTTTCTTGAGAACTCAACAGTGTGCTAAAAGCCAGTGCATGAAATCATGCATGACCCCGTCTACCGGTG
>NZ_JBITJO010000023.1:0-8586 GCF_044460045.1 Microbispora rosea
TGCGAATCGCTCCATCTATGGGGGGCGGGGCCGGCCGGCTGGTCGGCCGGCCGGCCCCGGGTTGTGCTACGGCGGTGTCCTCGTCGTGGTGACCGCGGTCACCGCCGGTGGTGGTGCGGTCAGCTGCAGCTGGCCGCGGTGTAGTTGGCGTCGTAGGACGAGGTGACCTGCTTGCCGCCGATCGTGGCGGTCGCCTTCACAGTGACCTTGCCGGCGTCGATGTGCCCGGCCCGGGTGTTGAAGGACTGGTAGGCCTGCTTGCCCGGAGCCACGTCGGCCACCGTCTTGGAACCGAACGGGGTGTTCAGCTCCACCGTCGCCGGAACGTCGGAGTCGTTGACGGCCGTGACCGCAACGTACGCCGAGGTGCCGATGCAGCGGGAGGAGGCGGTGACGGTCATCTTGACCTCCGCCGGGGACGACGGCTTGTTCAGCTTGAAGTAGTCGAACTTGACCGTCTTGGACGCGCTCTGAGCGGTGCCGATGGTGTAGACGCCGACCTTCGACGCGTTCGCCACGGCGCTGTTCTTCACCACCGCGACCGTGCCGTTGGTGGCCAGGTCGGTCCAGGTGGTGCCGTCGGAGGAGTAGGAGCCGGTGAAGCTGTCTCCCTCCTTCTTCAGGCGCAGCCACCACGGGCCGGCGGAGAGGTTGTTCACCTGCGGCTGCGGGTTCTGCACGGTTCCGCCGACCTCGCTGCGCAGCTCGATCGTCCGCGCCACCGTCGACCCTGCGGCGTTGGTGGTGAGGAAGTCGAACTTCACGTAGTTGTCGTCGTCGCCGTACACCATCAGGCCGCCCTGCTGGTACTGCTCGTTGAGGGCGGAGCCGTCGACCTTGGTCTCCAGCGTCCAGTCGCCGCTCGGCGCCTTCTGCAGGATGAAGTTCTTCGGGCCGCTGTTGGTCGTCCCGTAGATGTCACCCGTCGTGGTGTCGAGCTCCAGGTTGCCGCCGGTCACGCGGGCAGCCGTCGCGTCGGGACGCACGATCGAGTCCCAGCGGCAGTTGTCGAGCGTGGTGCCGTCGAACTGGTCGTCCGGCGTCGGCGCGGTGGCCTTGTCGTCCGGCGTGATCTGGAACCAGTCGAACGCCGCGTCCACCACCGGGTGGTTGGCGCCGGCCAGCGAGATCAGGCCGATCTTCGGGTTGGTGATCCCGGCGAGCGGCTTGGTCTCCGACATGGCGGTGAAGTTGGTGCCGTCAGCCGAGTAGTGAGCGGTGATGTTGGTGCCGTCGCTGATGAAGCGCACGTACACCGTGTCGGGGTAGGTGTCCCCGAGGTTGGCCGTGTTGCTCGCCGTCACCTCGTTGGGAGCGCCCTTGTCCTCGCGGATGAACTGGAAGATGCGGCTGGCGTGGTCGGAGCCCGAGGTCGAGCGCCCCTCCAGCACGATCTTGGCGTAGTTGTCGTCGTCGCCGTACAGGACCAGACCTGCCTGCTGGTAGGCGTCGGTCGCCTTCAGCGTCAGCTTGGCCGTGGCCGTCCAGGCGCCCGACGGCGCCGGCTGCACGACGATGTTCGGCGTGTTGTTGGTCGTCTGGTAGATGTCGGTGGCCGAGGTCGGGATGATGAGGCTGCCGTCGGCGACCTTCAGGTCCTGGTTCTCCCGGATCACCGACCAGCGGTCCCGGTCGAGCTGGTTGCCCAGGAAGTCGTCCGAGCGGCCGCTGAAGCACACCGTGGCCGGCGCGTTCACCTTGATCGCGATCTGCTGGGTCGAGGCCGCGCCCTTGGCGTCGGTCACCGTCACCGTCGCGGTGTAGTTACCCGGGGCGGTGTAGGTGTAGCTCGCGTTGGCCGTCGTCGGCTGCGGCGCGCCGTTCACCCCGAAGTCCCACTTGTAGGTGACCGTGTCACCCTCGGGGTCGGTGCCCGTCGAGGTGAAGTCGACCTTCAGCGGAGCGGTGCCCGTGGTCGGGGTCGCCGACGCGGTCACCGTCGGGCGCTGGTTCTCCGTGGCGCCCTTGCCGACGAAGTCGACCCAGTTGAAGTTGGCCAGGTTGGCGTCGTTGGCCGCGCTGGCCGGCTTGCGCACCACGAAGAAGATCGGGCCGCTGGTCGTCGGAGCGTTGTTCAGGTTGACCGTGACGTCCTTGAACGTCTGCCAGTCGCCCGTGGGAGTGATGTCCGCCGAGCCGATCAGCGTGCCGTCGTCGGGGTTGCCGACGCGGATCTGCACGGTGCCGCCCGCGCCGGCCGAAGAGGCCCGCAGCCGGATAGCGCTGATGTTGGTCAGGTTCACCGGGTCGAACGACCAGTAGTCGCCGTCCTGGATGAAGCCGATGTCCTTCGCGCCACCCGCGGAGTCGGTGGTGTCCTCGACCTGGACGCCGGCGGCGTCCGTGCCGACACCGCCGGTCACCCGGCCGGTCTGCGAGAAGTGCTCGGCCTGCTTGCGCTTGGGCTGCAGGATGACCTGGCCACGGCCGGTCAGCGGCTTGGCCCCACCGGCGCCCTGGTCGGTGTAGCTGGCCTCGATCACGTAGAACAGGTTGTCGTACTCACCGTGGCCCGACATGGCGGTCTGCACCGTGGCTTCGCAGCCCGTGGTCTGGTCGAGCGGGTGACCGTGGGTGTCGTGACCCAGGATCGACTGGATCTGCACCTTGTCACAGTCGATCGTGCCGTCCTCGGCGTCGGTGACGGTGACCTTGAACTTCACCTGGTCGCCGAACTCGAAGAACGCTCCGTTCGGCGGCACTTCGACCTTGACGACGGGCTTGCTGTTGCCCGCCTCGATCGTGACGCTGGAGGTGGCGGTCTTGCCGTCGGCGCTGGTGATGGTCAGGACGGCGCTGTACTCGCCGGCCTTGGTGTAGGTGAAGGAGGGGTTGGCCTCGGTGGAGTCGGTCGTGCCGTCACCGTCGAAGTCCCACGCGTAGGTGATCGCCTTGCCCTCGGGGTCGCGCGAGCCCTCGCTGGAGAACTGCACGGTCAGCGGCAGCGGGCCGTCGGTCTTGTCGGCCGTGGCGCTGGCGATCGGCGGGCGGACGCCCTTGGTGTACTCGATGCGGTAGACGCCCGAGTCGGCGTTGTCGCCGCCGAAGCCCGAACCCCACTCGATCAGGTACAGAGCGCCGTCGGGACCGAACTTCATGTCCATCGGCTTGAGGAACTTCAGCGTCGTCATGATCTTGTTCATCTCGACGAGCTTGGAGCCGTCCTCGTTCAGCTGGAACGACCACAGCGCGTTGTTGTTCCACTCACCGAAGATGGCCTTGCCGTCCCAGTACGCCGGCCACTTGATGGTCGACTGGACGTTCGGGTCGTAGCGGTAGACCGGGCCGCCCATCGGCGCGCCGCCGCTGATCTCGGGGAAGTTGTTCGCGTCGGCGGCGTAGTGGTACCAGACCGTCGCCGGGGTCACCGGCGGCAGGTTGGTCAGGCCGGTGTTGTTCGGCGAGTCGTTGACCGGCGCCGAGCAGTTGAACGCCGATCCCGACTGCTTGGTCGCGAAGTTGTAGTCGATGTACGGGGTGTTGTTGCCGATGCAGTACGGCCAGCCGAAGTTGCCCGGCTTGGAGATGAGGTTCCACTCGACCGTGTTCTGCGGGCCACGGGTGGCGCTGGCGGAGTTGGCGTCGGGGCCGTACTCGCCGAGCATGATGTTGCCCGTCTTGGGGTCGAGGCCGACCCGGAACGGGTTGCGGAAGCCCATGCCGTAGATCTCCGGCTTGGTCTTCGCCGTGCCCGGGGCGAACAGGTTGCCCGAGGGGACGGTGTAGGTGCCGTCAGCCTCGGGGTGGATGCGCAGCAGCTTGCCGCTGAGGCTGTTGGTGTTGGCCGCGGTGCGCTGGGAGTCCCAGTTGGCCCGGCCCGACTGCTCGTCGATCGGCGCGTAGCCGTCGGAGGCGAAGGGGTTGGTGTTGTCACCCGTACCGAGCCACAGGTTGCCGGTCTTGGGGTCCATCACCATGCCGCCGCCGTGGTGGCAGCACTCGGCGCGCTGCACCGGGACGTCCAGCAGCTTCTTCTCGCTCGCCAGGTCCAGGCTGTCACCGGTGACCGTGAACCGGCTCAGCCGGTCGACGTTCTCCGAGCCGTTGGGCGAGTAGTAGAGGTAGATCCAGTGATTGGTGTCGAAGGCCGGGTCCAGCGCCATGCCGAGCAGACCGCTCTCGTTGGCGGTGAACACGTTCATGTGCGCGGCCAGGACCGAGCCACCACTGGGCTTGATGATCTTGACGTCGCCCAGCCGGTCGATGTAGAAGACCCGGCCGTCCTTGGCGATGTTCAGCATCATCGGGTTGGACGTCTCGGTGTCGAGAGCCACCTTCTCGTAGCTGCTGCTCTGCGAGGCAGAACAGTCGGCCTTCTCCGCACCCGCGGCGGTCTTGATACCGCCCAGGAGCAGCTTCAGGAAGTTGGCCTCGCTGTAGTTCTCCTTCTGGTGGCCGAGCCCGGTGTACCACGAGCGGCCACCGTCGTAGTCCTGACACCAGGTGTTCGGGTGGTCGGCGCCCATCGTGCCGCCGGAGTAGGACTTCTCGTCCAGCGACGTCAGGACGTGGACCGTGCCACGCGGGTTGGTCTGGTAGTCGTACCACTCGTCGGTACGGCTCCAGGTGGTCGGCAGGTCCTTGGTGGACGGGTGCGCCGGGTCCTCGACCTTGACTGTGGCCTGCTGGATCGCCGGGTGCTGCTTGAAGTAGGCCCCGACCAGCTTGCCGTACCAGGCCCAGTTGTATCCGCTGTCGGCGGCGGCGTGGACGCCCACGAAGCCGCCGCCCTTCTCGATGTAACGCTGGAAGGCGTCCTTCTGGTCCTGCGTGCCCAGCGGGTCACCGGTCGTGGACATGAAGATCACGGCCTGGTACTGCGCCAGGTTCGTGTCCGTGAACTGGGTGCTGTCCTCGGTGGTGTCCACCGCGAAGTTGTTGTCCTGGCCGAGCTTCTGCACGGCCGCGATGCCCTCGGGGATCGAGTCGTGCCGGAAGCCGGTGGTCTTCGAGAAGACGAGGACCTTGAAGTCGGGCGCCGCCGCCGCGGTAGTCGTGGCGGCCTCGGCGCTTACGGGCGCCGAGAAGAGCGTGAGGACGGGAGCGACGAGGGCCAGAGCCATCGTCGCCGCGGTTCGGCGTCTCGGACGCCGTCCCTTTTCTGGCAGGGCCGCATTGTGCGGCCTGGCCCACGTTCTTTGACGTGGAGACATGGAAAACCCTTTCCTGACCGGGGGGACGTCAGGCAAGGCGCGCGCCGCCGCGCTTGTTGCCACTTGGTCGTAGTGGATATTGGGGGTGCTGGAGGGTGCCGTCTCCAGGTCTGTGGGGGGCCGTCAGTAGGCTGCCGGCCCGGGTAGTGGATCCATGAGCGCCGCCGGATCGTCGATGATGTGGTTGACCACCATGCTCGCGGCGCCGCGGGACGCGGCGCCGAAACCGAGCGTGGAGGCGACGAACCGGCACTGGGCGGCGGGGGCTGCCACCACGAGCCGCTGTAGCTGATCCTGCGCGTGCGGCAGCAGCCACTGGGCCAGTGAGGCGAAGTAGCCTCCGATGACGATCACTCGCGGATTGAACAGGTTGGCCAGGATCGAGCCGCCGAGCCCGAGCCATTCGCCGACCTGTGCCACCGCCATCATCATCCGACGGTCGCCGGAGGCCAGGCCCCTGGCGATGTCGGCCACCCGTTCACCGGGGTCGGGCACGGGCATGCCGGGCAGCCCGTACGCCTGCTCGGGCATGGCCGCACGTACGAGCGCGGCCAGGCCGACCTTGGTCTCCCAGCAGCCGATGCGGCCGCAGCCGCACTCGTCGCCGTTCGGGTCGACCCGTAGATGCCCGACCTCCCCGGAGAAGCCGTCAGCTCCTCGCAGGAGCTTGCCGCCCGAGATGATGCCGCCGCCGACGCCGACCTCGCCAGTGAGGTAGACCAGGTCGGGTGTGCCGGCGGCGATGCCCGAGGTGTACTCGGCCAGGGCGGCGAGGTTGGCGTCGTTGTCCACCCGCACCGGCACGTGCAGCGAGCCGAGTATCGAGCTCAGCTGGTCGGCCAGGGGCAGGTTGTGCCAGTAGAGGTTCGGCGCGAGCGTCACGACACCGCGTGTCACGTCCACCAGTCCGGGGACGGCCACCGCGATGCCCGCGGGGGCCGCGCCGGCCCGCCGCATCGCCTCCACGGCCTCCTTGGCGACGAGCCCGAGCCGGCGTACGGCGCTGTCCGGGCCGTTGCCCATCGTGTCGTAGACCACCCGGCGCTCGACGAGGACCCGGCCGCTGAGATCGGTGCCGTGGACCGCGATGTAGTCGACGTTGATCTCCATGCCGAGGGCTCCGACGTGCGCGCCGTGCAGCGCGACCGTGCGTCTCGGACGTCCGATCGCACCCACGTGCTCGACGCCGACCTCCCGCACGAGCCGGCGTTCCAGGAGCTCGGCCATGAGGTTGGAGACGGTGGCCCTGTGCAGTCCGGTCGCCTCCGCGATGTCGGCGCGGGACAGGGACCTGTGCTCGCGCAGCTCGCGAAGCACCAGCGAGAGGTTCGCCCTGCGGAGCACCGCCGGACCCGCCGGCGGAGCCGCGCCGCCTGGGGCGCGGGTGAGGTGCGGCTCCTTCGTCACCCGTGCCACCTACCTTTTGTTTGTCTCCGAGATCAATTAATGAGGGTTGTAACACGAGGATGTCCGGCTGCGCACCCCCGAAATGCGTAACGAGTTGGCATCGCTCACATTCATGCACTTCACACCCCATTCCGGACACGGTTACCGGAACGTTACGGAACTTGCAACCGGTTTCACTCTTGTGTTGCCTGGAACTCGCTGTCTTTAATTCGGCCAGCCATGCGAACTAATTGAGGAGCGGCGTGGAGCACACCAGGGCCGACGGCCACAGGACCGACTCGATGAGTCGCGGCAGGTCCGCGGGAGTTCCCGCGGACCAGGCCACCGTGCGCCGTTCCAACCTCGCTCTGGTGCTGCGTCACGTGAGTACGTACGGCCCGTGCTCCCGGTCGGCCGTCGCCGTCGCGACCGGGTTGAACAAGACCACCGTCACCAGCCTGGTGAGCGAGTTGCAGGCACGTGGGCTGGTCAAGGAGACGGGACCGCAGCACGCGGGCTCCGTCGGCCGCCCGAGTGTCGCGCTCGTCCTGGACGGCTCGCGGGTCGGCGCCCTGGGCGTCGAAGTCAACGTCGACTACATCGCCGCGATAGCCTCCGACCTGGCCGGCAGAGTCCTCATCGACCGGCGCATCGGCTTCGACGCCATGGGATCCGGCCCGGAACGCTCACTCGACGAACTGGTCCGCGTGATAGAGAAGACCATCGCCGATCTCGACCGGCTCGGAATCGCTCTGGCCGGGATCACGGTGGCGATCCCCGGCCTGATCGACACCACCACCGGCACCGTGGTCGTCGCCCCCAACCTCGGCTGGCATGGGGTGGCGGTGGCCGAGCGGCTGTCCCAGGCCGACATCCGCGGGGACATCCCCGTCACGGTGAACAACGACGCCAACCTCGCCGCACTGGCCGAGTACACCTCGGGCGTCGCGGCGGGCACCTCCGACCTGGTCTACCTCACCGGTGAGGTGGGCGTCGGCGGCGGCGTCATCGCGGGTGGCCGGTTGCTGGGCGGAGCGGACGGATTCGCCGGCGAGGTCGGCCATGTCATGGTCGATCCGTCCGGCGAGCGGTGCCGCTGCGGCCGTACCGGCTGCTGGGAGACCAAGGTCGGACTGGCCGCGCTGGTCCGCATGGCCACACCCGACCGAGCGTACGGCACAGGCCCTCAGGTCGTCCGCGACCCCGAGGAACGGCTGGCCGAGATCGAGCAGCGACGTGCAGAGGGAGACCCTCGTGTCGACGCCGCCGCCGAGGAGGTGGGCCGGTGGCTCGGAACCGGAGCCGCCATGCTGGTCAACCTCTTCAATCCGCGGGTGATCGTGCTGGGCGGGTATTTCGCGAGGCTCGCCGACCGGATCATCCCCGCGGCGCGGCAGGAGCTGGCACGCCTGGGCATGAGCGAAGCCGTCGAACGCTGCCGGTTCGCCGCCTCCGATCTCGGTTTCGGCGCCGCCTCGCGCGGCGCGGCAGGAGTCGTCGTCGAACGGGCGCTGTCCGACCCCACAAGCATCGCGATCCGAACAGCCCCGGCCATCGGAGTGATCGAAGGAACCCCGATGGCCCGATTGCCCCACTCACCCTGACCCGCGCGTCCCGACACGCGGTCCCGACCTTTCGTCAATCCAATCCAGACGTCCCGTCCGCCTGACCGTCCCGTTCCGCACGCCTCGGCACACCCCCGCCCATCCCGGTGCCGCGGCCATGGCGCACGTGGTCAGGCGGACGGGAACCACTATGCCCTTTTTCCCACCCAGAACGTCCCGCCCGCCTGATCGGCAGTCCGGAAGCCGCACCGGCATCGTTGACGCCGACCTCGGTGCCAGTCGCGGCGGTGCCAGCCGGCGCCGTCAGGCGGGCGGGGCTACGGCCGCACCTACTCCAGGGAGGCTCTTGTGCCGCGGTCATCATCCGACTCGTCATCTCTGCTTCAAATGAGGGGGATCGTCAAGCAGTTCCCCGGCGTACGCGCGCTGGACGGTGTGGACCTTGAGGTCAGGGCCGGCGAGGTGCACTGTCTGCTCGGGCA
>NZ_JBITJO010000024.1:0-6741 GCF_044460045.1 Microbispora rosea
CGGCTGCACGGCGCACCCGAGGCCCTCGCCTACATCCGCTCGCTGAACGCCATCACCCCACCGGACGCCGCCTTCGACGCCGCCTTCTCCTCCGAATGACCCCTACCGCCGGGTGGCGGCCACACGGTGGCCGCCACCCGGCGGAGCAGACCCACCCTCAGCAGCACCCGCACCATCCCGGCTGACCTGGCCGGGGAGAGGAGACAGATGAGAACCGGAGTATGGCTGATCGGAGCACGAGGGTCGGTCGCCGTCACCAGCATGCTCGGGGCCTCTGCGGTGCGAGCGGGCATGGCCGAACCGATCGGATGCGTCCTGGAGTCGCCCGAGCTGCACAGCGACGCCCTCCCCGCCATAGGGGAGCTGGTCTTCGGCGGCCACGACATCTCCTTAGTCCCCCTGGTCAAGAAGGCCGCCGCGCTGGGCGAGGCGGGAATCGTCCCGGCTCGGCTCGCCGTCGCCGTGCAGGACGCGCTGCTCGAGATCGAGCAGGACGTGCGGCCCCTGCCGGACCACGGCACCCAAGCCGAGGTCGCGGACGCCATCGGCGCCGACCTGGACCGCTTCCGCCGGCGGCACGACCTGGACCACGTCGTCGTGATCAACGTCTCGACCACGGAACCCGCGCCGCCGCCACATCCCGCCCACGCCGATCTCGACGCGCTGCACGCCGCGCTGGACGGGCCGGAGCCCGTCCTGCCGCCCAGCGCCCTGGCCGCCTACGCCGCCCTGCGCGCCGGCTGCCCGTACGTCGACTTCACGCCGTCGACCGGCGCCCGCCTGCCCGCCCTCGACGCACTGGCCCGCGCGCAGGGGCTCCCGTACGCGGGCCACGACGGCAAGACCGGGGAGACCCTGGTCAAGTCGGTGCTCGCCCCGATGTTCAGGATGCGCAACATGAAGGTGCGCGCCTGGTCCGGCACCAACCTGCTGGGCGGTGGCGACGGCGCGAACCTCGCCGAGCCGGCGGCCAACGCGGCCAAGTCCGCCAGCAAACAGCGCGTGCTGCGCGAGACGCTCGGTTACATCCCGCAGGGGGAGACCCGGATCGACTTCGTCGAGGACCTCGACGACTTCAAGACCGCGTGGGACCTGATCTCCTTCGAGGGCTTCCTCGGCACCCGCATGCGGATGGAGTTCACCTGGCACGGCTGCGACTCGGCGCTGGCCGCGCCGCTGGTCCTGGACCTCGCGCGGCTGACGGCCGCCGCCCACCGGGCGGGGCGCACGGGTCCGCTCACCGAACTGGCCTTCTTCTTCAAGGACCCCCTCGGAGAGGTGCCCCACGCGCTGTCCGAGCAGTGGCAGGTGCTGCGCGCCGCCGTGGAGGCGCTCGGATGACCCCGGCCGCCGCCCCGGACCTCCGCGTCCGGGGCGGCGGCCGAGTTCGCGTGCGAACCCACGCGTCCCGACGGCCGGGTCAGGCCACGGTGCAGGGCACGCCGTTGAGGGTGAAGGCGGTCGGCTTGGCCGTGTTGCCGGTGTGGGTGGCCTGGAAACCGATGTCGACGGTGGCGCCGGGGGCGATCGTTCCGTTGTAGCTGACGTTGCGGGCGCTCACCTGGCCGCTGGAGGGCGAGTAGGTGGCGTTCCAGCCCGACGTGATGGACTGGCCGGAGGGCAGGGTGAAGCTCAGCGTCCAGCCGTCGATCGTCGAGGTTCCGGTGTTGGTGATGCTGATGGCGGCGGTGAAGCCGCCGTCCCAGGAGTTCATCGTGTAGGCGACCCGGGGCCCGGTCCCGGTGCCGCCGCTGGGTGAGGCGCTGGGCGACGGGCTGGGTGATGGCGTCGGCGACAGGACGGGCGACGGGGAGGGCGAGGAGCCGCCGCTCAGGCTGGTCACGAAGGTCGTCATGCTGCGCGCGGGAAGCGTGACGGTGAGGGACCCGTTCGACATGGTGGTCGCCGCCTGGGGGGCGACGTTCCTGCTCCCGTCGGTCAGCCAGGACGAGACGGAGGCCGAGCCGGCATTCGCCACGGTGAACTGCTGGCTCACCCCGGAGGTCCCCTTGTTGATGGCGACGATGACGACGGTGTCACCGTTCCGGTACGCCGAGACGTAGACGTTCGACGCGGGGTTCGCCGTCGCGTCGATCCGCACGTACCCGGGGCGGACGAACCTGGCGAACTGCGCCATGATCGCGCCACGCTTGCTGAGCTGGCCGTCCTCCCGCATGGGGCCGTAGCTACGCCGGATGTACCACCAGACGTACGCCTGGAACTCGGCCTCCACCATGGCGCGGTGCATGTGCTCGCCCACGTCGAGCGCCTGCGGCCAGGTGTCCGCCGAGTCGGTGCTGTTGGGGTAGTAGACCTCGGTCATCCAGAGGTCCTTGCCCGCGCCCTTCTGCTTGAAGAGCGGGTAGGGGAAGTTCGAGTACGACGTGCCGTAGAGGTGCGCCCCGATGATGTCCACGTTGGCGAGTGCCGTGGAGTCGTTGAGGATCGGGTCCGACATGCTCTTGACGTACTGGAAGGACTCGGGCGCGATGACCCGGGTGTTGATCGAGCCGGCGTTCTCCCGCAGGAATTTGACCATTTCGGTGGACGTCCACCACGTCCAGTCGTGCGCGTAATCGGGCTCGTTCTGCACGGATATCGCGTACAGGTTCACCCCGTTGTTCCGCATGTACGTGCTGAAGGAGTTCAGATGCTGGGCGTACGCGGCGTACTGGTCGTACCTGAGGCGTTTCGCATTCGTCTGGCCGTTGCGGTTGAAGGTCTCGATCATGCTGGCCGGGGGATTCCACGGCGAGGCGAAGACGGTCACTCCGAGCTCGGCCGCGCGCTTCGCCGTCGCCAGGTCGCGGCCGAAGTCCGCCTGGCTCTCGCCGACGGGGATCCGCAGGATGGAGAACCCCAGCCTGCCCTCGCCGGTGCCGAACGCCGTCTCCCGCTGGGCGGCCGTCAGGTCGCCGATCCAGGCCGCATGGGCCATGCCGCCGAAGCCCCGGATGGTCTGCCGCTGCGCCGACGGATTGATGGTCGCGGTCGCCGCCGCGGCCTCCGTGGCCCCCAGGACCGACGTCGCGGCCGTGATGACCGGCAGCGCTCCCATCGTCGTCAGGACGGATCTCCGGCTCAGCAATCTCCGCTCGCCGCTCACGGGATCGTTCTGATCGTGCGTCATCTCTCTCCTCTTGGCTGTCGGCGCCGATCCGCGCCTTCGCGTAGTGGTCGCTCACGGGGGAGCGGTCGCTCTGGGGCCGGAAACCGCACACCGTTCGGGGCCGCCAGGACTTGGTGCGTCGAGTCCGGCGACGGTGTCACGGGTGGGATGGTTGTACGAGCGGAACGACGTCAAGGCCGCGCCGGCGAGTCCAACGCCCCACGCCGGGGCGGCCACGTTGCGGCCGCCCCGGCGTGGGGTGGTGTCACACTCGATTCCACTTCTGGTTGTTCTGACCGTTGCACGTCCAGATCTGCACCTTGGTGCCGTTGGCGGTGCCGTTGCCGGACACGTCCAGGCACTTGTTCGCACCGACCGCGGTGATGGAGCCGTCGGAGTTGAGGCGCCACTTCTGGTTGTTCTGGCCGTTGCAGTCCCAGATGATCACGGTGCTGCCGTCGGCCGTGGCGCCACCGTTCACGTCGAGGCACTTGTTGCCGTAGACCCGCAGCTCACTGGCACTTGTCTGCGTCCACTGCTGGTTGCTCTGCCCGTTGCAGTCCCAGATCTCCACCTGGGCGCCGTTGGCCTGGGAGGCTTCGGTGACGTCCAGGCACCGGCCCGATCCCACGCCCTTGATGGCGGTCCCGTTTCCGGTGGGCGGGGGAGAACTGGACGTCCCGCCGTTGAGGGCGTCGAGGACGGCGGTGTAGGCCTGCTTCTTGTTGAAGTTGCCGTCGAACAGCAGCGGGGTGTCGCCGCTGCGCCAGGAGTACTTGTCGGTGATGCCCCACACCGTGATGCCGGTGCAGCGGGACACGGCCATGCAGGCCTGGGTGACGCGGCGGTAGGCGTCGGCCTGGGTGGAGCCGGAGCCGCCGACGTCGAGCTCGGTGATCTGGACGTCGACGCCGAGGGCGGCGAACTGGGCGATGTTCTGCTGGTAGTTGGACGGCGGGTTGCCGAAGTGGGACTGCAGTCCGACGCAGTCGATGGGCACGCCGCGGGCCTTGAAGTCCTTGACCATGTTGTAGACGCCGCGGGTCTTGTTCGCGTTGGCGTCGTCGATGTTGTAGTCGTTGTAGCACAGCTTGACGTTGGGGTCGGCGGCGCGTGCGGCGCGGAAGGCCTCCTCGATGAAGCCGTTGCCGAGTTTCTGGGTGAACACCGAGCTGCGCAGGCTGCCGACGGCGCCGCCGTCGGCGAAGGCCTCGTTGACCACGTCCCAGGCGTAGACCTTGCCCTTGTAATGATTCATGACCTGGGTGATGTGGCTGGTCATCGCCGAGCGCAGGTCGCTGGCCGACATGTTGGTGTTGACGTAGCTGGGCAGCTGGGCGTGCCAGACGAGGGTGTGGCCGCGGACCTTCATGCCCTTGCTCAGGGCGTGGTTGACGATCTGGTCGGCGGGCCCCCAGTTGAACGAGCCGCGGGAGGGCTCGATCGGACCCCATTTCATCTCGTTTTCCGCGGTGACCGAGTTGAACTCCCGGTCCCAGGTGGCCACGTAGGTCGAGTCGTTCAGGTGCCCGGCCGCGATCGCGGTGCCGAAGTAGCGGCCGCTTTGGGCGGCGGCCGCGCCCAGAGTGCCGGCGGCCGCGCCGGCCGGGAGGGATGTCGAAAGTGCGGTCACGGTGCCGAGTACGCCGAGGGCGCCGGCGATCAGCAGCCGGCGGGTGCCGGCGTGCCTTCGCCGTCCTCCGTCGGCAGGTGGGGAAATTTCGCCCATGCCTGAGCCTCCACTGCGGAATCGATGAGGGAACGCGGACAGACGCCGCGGGAACACCACGCGATCGGTCGTCGCGCCGTTAACTGCGGCCCCTGCCGTGCACCACCGACCCCGGCAGGAGGAGCCGCCTCGGGGAGTCAGTCTGGAAATCAACCCGAAACGTGTCAAGTGTGTTGCTTGTAAGTTTCGCCGCCCTTCCCCGGCTCATGCTTCGTCCGACCTGCTAGACGTTGAGAAATGTCGTTCGTAAAGTTTCTGACTTCCTTCACGACGACGCCGGATGATGCGGGCCGCGATGAAAGTTTCCTCTCGGCCGAACTCCGGGCGGTGTTCTCGCGTCGACGGAGGAGCAGGTGAGCCGCATCCCGTCGGCGAGGGCCCGGGCGGCGAGGGGCGCGACGGGTTGACGCGGATTATGGCGTCATGTTTGATCCGCTACACCACCGCGTACAGGCCGCCGATGGGAGAGGAGCACTGGTTCGCGAATTTGTTAGCGCTAACATTGCCCGCGCAGACCCGAGCACGTGACCTTCCTGGCCGGTACGCGCTGTCGGCGTCATCCGTGAGCGGCAGGAGGCTGCCGAAGGGTTCACGAGCCGGCCGGTGCTCCCGGCGCCGCGTGTCCCGGTGTTGCGTGTCCCAGCGCCACGAGCCACAGCGCCGCGAGTTTCGGCGGCGCGAGTCCCGGCGACGCGTTCGAGGCGGAAGACGCCCCCGAGCGGTCTGCCTCGCGCCGCGCGCCGGGGGACGACCGCTGCCCGCTCGTCGCCGGATCGGGACGGGCGACCTGCGGTGTCTCCGGTCGTGGGCGTCGGCCCCCGTCGCGATGTCGTGGGCGCCGCCGGCGGGCGGTGCACGCCGTGCGCCGGAGCGGACGACCTGGCCGTCCCGGTGGCGTGTGCACCGTGGTTGTGACCCCCCGTAGACGACATCAGCCACGGTGAGACGGCCCGCACCGACGCCGACCAGACCGAGCGCCGCCCGGCGACGATTCGGCGCCTCCACCGTGGCCGCACTCCGGCTCGGCGGGGCGACCACATCAGCCTGTCCCGACGGCCGGCCTGCCGGCCCTCTCGACTTCCCCCCGCGGGGCACGCCCTCGTGCCCCCTGTGCCGGCGTGAGTCCACCTGGCACACCACGGATGTCCGCACCCTCAGCCGTGTCTCCGCTCTTCAAAGGAGAGAAGATGCACCAACCCCCCGTCCGCGCGACGAGTGGCCGGCGACGTAGGCCAGCCACCGTCTTCGCATGCCTTCTGGCGGCGCTCGCGACCGTTCTCGCATCCGCCGTCACCTGGGTGGCGCCGGCCTCGGCGGCGACCGTCGACACCAACACCTGGTATGTCCTGGTCAACCGCAACAGCGGCAAGGCCCTCGACGTCTACAACTTCTCCACCGCCGACGGCGGAGCGCTCGTGCAGTGGAGTCGCAGCAACGGGAACAACCAGCAGTGGCGGTTCGTCGACTCCGGCGGCGGCTACTACCGCATCCAGTCGCGTCACTCGGGCAAGGTGCTCGACGTGGCCAACCTCTCCACGGCCGACGCCGCCGACATCGTGCAGTGGAGCGACCACAACGGCACCAACCAGCAGTTCCAGCTCGCGGACTCGTCCGGCGGCTACGTCCGGCTGATCAACCGCAACAGCGGCAAGGCCGTCGAGGTCCAGAACGCCTCCACCGCGGACGGCGGCAAGATCGTGCAGTACTCCGACTGGGGCGGCACCAACCAGCAGTGGCAACTCGTCCCCGTCGGGAGCGTCTCCGATCCCTCGCCGTCACCTTCGGCCTCGCCCTCTGTTTCGCCGTCTCCGTCGGCGAGTCCGTCGAACGGGCCGTGGCCGCCGTCGTCGTCCTATTCCAACCCGGTGTTGTGGGAGGACCTGGCCGACATCGACGTCTTCCG
>NZ_JBITJO010000025.1:0-3761 GCF_044460045.1 Microbispora rosea
ACGCCACCACCGTCCAAGCCATCTCCCAAATCGCCGCCAACCTCCGCAGCCGCAACCTCTGCGCCGGCATGATCTCCCCCACCACCGGACGCGCCACCGCCCCCGACGGCAGCGGACCCACCTCCCCATCCCCCACAAACCCCCAGTCCCCCAGCCCCTCTCCCTCTTCGTCTCCCTCGTTCACGCCTCCGCCCGCATCGGGTGGGTGCACCGCCACGATCCAGACCGTGAACTCCTGGACCGGCGGGTTCCAGTCCAACGTCACGGTGCGCGCGGGCAGTTCGGCGATCAGCGGCTGGACGGTGACCTGGAGCTGGCCCGGTTCGCAGTCCATCAGCCAGTTATGGGGAGGCCTCCAGTCCGGTTCCGGCTCCTCGGTCAGCGTGCGCAACGAGTCCTGGAACGGCAGCCTCGGGGCGAGCGCCTCCACCACCTTCGGCTTCGTCGCCAACGGCACCGCCGCCACGCCGACGCCGACCTGCAGCGCGTCCTGACGGACAGCGCGACGGCGACCGCCTGACACCGGCCGTGCGGCGGGGAGGGCTCACCTCCCCGCCGCACGGCCGTCGCGTTCCCGGGTGCCCCGCACCGGCACCCCGGAGGAGGGAAAACCGGTTGCCCTCGGAGGGGCGTCTCGTTGAGACGACTCCTCGTGCCCGAACGTGCCGATCGCTCCCTGAAATCCCTCGCCCGGCGGCTAAGACTCGATCTCAGCCCACTGCGCGAGTTCCGCGACTTTCGCCTCCTCCTCGGCTCGGGGCTGATCACGATGCTCGGCACGGTCATCACGACCGTGGCCGTGCCGTTCCAGATGAAGCAGCTCACCGAGTCCTACGTCGCGGTGGGACTGGTGGGTATGGCCGAGTTCGTACCGATGGTGGTGTGCGGCCTGTGGGGCGGCGCGATCGCCGACGCACGCGACCGGCGCACGATCGTGACCCTCAGCGAGCTGGGGCTGTGCCTCTCCTCGGTGCTCCTGCTCGTCAACGCGCTGCTCCCCAGGCCGCAGGTGTGGGTGTGTACGTCGCAGGGGCGCTGGCCCGCGGGCTCGGCAGCATACGCAGGCCAAGCGAGCAGGCGCTGATCAACCGGATGCTGCCGCTGGACCGGATGCCCGCGGCGTTCGCCGTGCAGGGCCTGGTCCTCAACGCCGCCATGATCGCGGGACCGGCCGCAGGGGGTCTCATCGTGGCCACCCTCGGTCCGGCCGCCTCCTACGGCGTCGACGTCGCCACGTTCCTGCTGTCCCTGGCGCTGCTGCTCAGGGTCGGCGTGGTCCCCCGCGCCGAGGAGCCCACCCCCGCGTCACTGCGTTCCTTACGTGGAAGGCGTGCGGTACGCGCTGCAACGGCCGGACCTGATGGGCACCTATCTCGTCGACATCGCCGCGATGGCCTTCGCCAGTTCCACCGCCTTGTTCCCCTTCCTGGCCGAGAACCTCGGCGCGCCCAAGGCCGTCGGAGTGCTGTACGCGGCCGGCGGCGTGGGCGCGGTGATCGCCTCACTCACCTCGGGCTGGACGGCCCGCGTCCGTCGGCACGGGCTCGCCGTCATCGTCTCGGCCACCCTGTGGGGCGTCGCCGTGGCGCTCGCCGCACTGATGCCGGACATCTGGCTGGTCTTCCTGTTCCTTGCCGTCGCCGGTGGCGCCGACATGGTGAGCGGCCTGTTCCGCGGCACCATTTGGAACCAGACCATTCCGGACTCCTATCGAGGACGGCTGGCCGGCATCGAGCTGCTGTCCTACTCGACCGGGCCGATGCTGGGCGACGCACGGGCAGGGTTCATGGCCCAGCTGGGCGGCGCCCGCTTCTCCCTGGGGGTGGGCGGCCTGCTGTGCGTGGCCGCGGTCGGTGTGATGGCGGCCGCGTTGCCGAGATTCCGCGCGTACGACGCGCGGACCGACGAGCACGCCGTCGCACAGCGCCAGGCCTTGTTGTCGCCCGCACGTAAAGGAGGCGATCGGACGGTCATTGCGGCCGAGGAGCCCCATGCGGAGTTCCAGCGAAGCCCTTCAGCGTAGGCGGAGAAACGTCACCGACCATTGCGGACAGGAGGTCAGTCCGCCTCCCACCACTCTTCCCGCGCGCGGGCGTACTTGCCCGGGTCCCAGCGTCGCCACTGATCGGGATGCTTGCCGGTGAAGTCACCGTTGCCCGCGACGTACAAGACCTTGTACTTCTCGACGTCGGTCTCGAGATCGCCGTCCTGGTGCTTCTTCGACTGCAGGGCCGTTACTCGGAAAGGCTGGCCGTGGTCGGTCACTGTGACCGTCTGCTGACGGCCGTCGGCGAGCACGTCCAAGGCGAGCGAGAACGAGCAGTAATACTTCAAGGTGGAAGCGTATACGAGGAAGACGACATCCTCGTCTCGCTTCAAGGAGACAGTTTTGAGTGAAAAATAGTCACCTTGCGGATCGAACCCCTTCAACATCTGCGCTCTCGGTCGAGGCTTGTCGAGATCGAAATACAGTCGGATGACCTCGTCCGACGCCCCACCCGGAGGGTTGTAGAAAAGCGTTCCACTGAGCGGTCGACCGCACTGCTTCACCGTCCGCATGTTCATGACACGGACCTTCTTGTCTCTGTTTCCGTGGACTACCAACTTGATCGACGTACTGCTGTCGCGCGCCGCCTTGTGACGATGAAACCAGGCATCATCGGCATGCTCTCCGAGAGTGATCCGGCTAACCCAGCCGAGTTGGGACTTGTTGAGTAGCAGAGGCTCGGCCAAGGCCCATGCCGGACTCGTGAAGTCGGCATCGGCGCCCTCTTCCACGAGGTCGACGATGATCGGCGGTCCTTGGTCTGGAGTAGGCGAAGACGACGGAGAAGCCATACGCGAGGGTGCGGCCGTCGCCGCACGCGGCGACGGCGAGGAAGGCAGGTACGAGAGCAGGGGGGAGGCCGGTCGGCCCGACGGCAGCGCAACCACTCCTGACGACGGCGAACCGGACAGCATATTCTGGATCGCCCAAGTGATAAGTCCGGCTATCACCGGCGCCGCAATAGTGGTGCCCGTCCATTTGACACTCGGACGCTTCAACCAGTGGACAAACCTCGTCCGAATTCCGGCCGATGGCGCGCGAGATTCCATTGACTTGCTCCTAGTAGGGCGACCTGGACCGCCGCAAGGTATCACGAGCCTGCAGAAGAAAGGCGCGGTCCGTGCGGAATCACATCGATTCGAGACAATGCCGATCCGTCCTCCGGATAAGGATAATGACCATAACCAGCAATACGGCCGGACGCATTCGCTCTGCTTTGGGAGGCGTCCCGCACCGCTTGATCCATCACATGCCCTTAATTGTCTCGGCGGCACCAGATTGCCTCGGCACAGCAGGCGACTTGAACTGGCCGCGCTGAACTTGACGCACCTCGGGGGCGTCGGCGAACCGCTTCCGGACTCGGTCATCCCAGTCGGGCGGTGCCCGCTTCTCCCTGGGGGCAGGCGGCCTGCTGTGCGTGGCCGCGGTCGGCGTGATGGCGGCCGCGTTGCCGAGATTCCGCGGGTACGACGCGCTGACCGACGAGCACGCAATCGCCCTCCGTCCTCGGGAGGCCGCAGAGGCGTGAAATGTTCATCGACGTTTCGGCTGGGCAACGCGGACTTGATCGGTTCATCCGGCTGAAACATTTCTAATGACCCTTTGACATGTTTCAGCGTGCTTTCCAGAATGATGCCCCGGCGAACCCCTGGGCCGGGCGGCGCTCACCCACCGATCGACAGCACCGTCCGGCCCTCCCCGATCCGAGGAGCAG
>NZ_JBITJO010000026.1:0-3567 GCF_044460045.1 Microbispora rosea
CGCCAACTGGTCCGGCAAGATCGTCTGATCTTCCGCCCGGTAAAGCAGAGTCAAGGAAAGGGCCCGGCCTCCCGCCGGGCCCTTTTCCGTTGCCCCGAACAGCCCGGCGCATTGCGCCCTTGTGGGGTCCTCATCCCACACACACGCCGGTTGCCGTCGTGCCGGCGGAGCCTTCTCGTCGAGTCGGCCGAGGATGCAGACGCTCCTCATTCGACACTCGCGGCTGAGGGTCCCGAACATTGCCGTTCGTCACATTCGCGGGTCTGCGTCCAGATTGCGAGGGCCTCCGCTCCGCTCCGACCGTGGCCGCTTTGACGCGATTGCTCCGCGCGTTGGTTTCGTTCCAAACAGTGACTTACATCACACTAGCCGTTGAATCGGTCCAACAAAGTTGGTATCGGACACCGTTCCACACCCACAACGATCAGCCAAAACGTCCTTCGCACATGATCCAAATCGTCCTGGTGAGGCACCCCCCTTCGAAGCACGGTCACGAACCCACTTACGTCACCCCATTTCCTCCTATAACTTTCTCCTCGTTCCTCACTGACGGATGGGGCGCAAGCGACGCCCCACGACAGACCAGGAGAATTCCCATGAAGCGCACTCTCGCTCTGGGCGGGATCGCGGCCGGCCTGCTGGCCTCCGCCGCCATCGCTGCCCCGGCTCACGCCGACTCGGTTCCGGCCGTGAACCTGGCCAACACCAACACCGCGGCCAAGCAGGTCGCGGCGTTCTGGTTCGGGCAGGCCAAGGCGAACCTGATCAACGCCACCCCGTACACGGTGGAGACCACGGTCCCCACCAAGCACGTGTCGACCGGCGGAGCCTCCGCTGACACCAAGGCCGGCGTTGTCGGCTCCAGCGGCGACCAGAAGGCCGCCACCGGCACCCTGAAGAACGTGAACCTGCCGAAGACCACCGGCAAGGTGTTCTTCATCGGCGCCGACCACAAGCCGCACTGGTGCTCGGCCACCTCGGTTCAGTCGCAGTACAAGAACCTGGTGGCGACCGCGGGTCACTGCGTGTACGACACCAAGTCGAACGCCGCGACCCTCGACAAGTGGGTCTTCATCCCCGGCTACTACGAGGGCAAGACCCCCTGGGGCATCTACGTCGGTAAGACCGCTTACACGCACTACGACTACAGCGTGTACGAGGACGGCGACCGCGACTACGCGTTCGTCACGGTCTACAACGGCGTCATCCCCACCGACGGCGGCACCAGCGCCGGCAAGTACGAGTCGCGCGTCTTCCACAGCAAGTGGGACGCCTACCGGGAGCTGAAGAAGCTCCAGGCCGACAAGACCACCGCTCTCTCGAAGCTCGCGGTCGTGCCGGTGTACGAGGGCGGCTCGCACAACGGTGGCAACTACGGCAAGTGGAACCGCCCGACGCCGTCCCCGTCGCAGACCCCGAAGATCGTCGGCTACAAGGTCGTCGGCTTCAAGCTGTCGATCGGCCTGAAGGACGTCGGCACGCTGGGCTCGAACGTCGGTGGTCAGGGTCTGGCCTACAACCAGAAGATCGGCACGGGCATCTTCGAGTTCGGTTACCCGAGCGGGTCGCACCCGGACGGCAACTACGCCTTCTCCGGCAAGACCCAGAAGTGGGCCTACGGCAAGACCTTCAAGGCGGCTGCGCCGTCCATGAAGGCCGAGGAGCTGGTGGGCATCAAGTCCTCCTTCACCGGCGAGGGCTCCATCGGTTCCGCGTGGCTGTACCGCTACAGCAACACCAAGCGGCTCGGCTACCTCAACGGTGTGACCATCGCGGTCTCCGACACCGACGGCAACAACCGCATCGACACCAACGTTTCGCCGTACTTCGACGGTGAGACGCTGGGCGTCTACAAGACCGCTGCCGCCAACTGGTCCGGCAAGATCGTCTGATCTTCCGCCCAGTAACGCAGAGTCAAGGAAAGGGCCCGGCCTCCCGCCGGGCCCTTTTCCGTTGCCCGAAACAACGCGGCACACTGTTCGGATATCGACCTCAGTAGGCCAATTGGTTGGGCATCATCATCATTCAGCCTGTCAGCTCGCGAATGTCGCTGTTCATCCGATTTCTGGAGCTGCGCCGAGACGGCCGGCGCTCGCCGTTCCACCCCCGTCCGAGCCCCCTTCGACGTGACCAGGCACCCCTTTGGTTTCCTCTGAATCTGTGATTTACGTCACAGTGACTGTTATATCGGTCCAATGCGGAGCGTGACGGAAACGCCGGGAACGCGGTCATGATCAGCCATAACGGTTGGCCACGCACAGACCCGTGCCGCCCGCGCGCGCGAGTCCCCGCAAAAGCTTGATCGCAAACCCTCTTACGCCACCGCATTTCCTCCTATAACTTTCTCCTCGTTCCTCACTGACGGATGGGGCGCAAGTGACGCCTCACGACAGACCAGGAGAAAGTTATGAAGCGCACTCTCGCTCTGGGCGGGATCGCGGCCGGCCTGCTGGCCTCCGCCGCCATCGCTGCCCCGGCTCACGCCGACTCGGTTCCGGCCACGAACCTGGCCAACACCAACACCGCGGCCAAGCAGGTCGCGGCGTTCTGGTACGGCCAGGCCAAGGCCAACCTGATCAACGCCACCCCGTACACGGTGGAGACCACGGTCCCCACCAAGCACGTGTCGACCGGCGGGGCCTCCGCCGACACCAAGGCCGGCGTTGTCGGGTCCAGCGGCGACCAGAAGGCCGCCACCGGCACCCTGAAGAACGTCAACCTGCCGAAGACCACCGGCAAGGTGTTCTTCATCGGCGCCGACCACAAGCCGCACTGGTGCTCGGCCACCTCTGTGCAGTCGCAGTACAAGAACCTGGTGGCGACCGCGGGTCACTGCGTGTACGACACCAAGTCGAACGCGACCACCCTCGACAAGTGGGTCTTCATCCCCGGCTACTACGAGGGCAAGACCCCCTGGGGCATCTACGTCGGTAAGACCGCTTACACGCACTACGACTACAGCGTGTACGAGGACGGCGACCGCGACTACGCGTTCGTCACGGTCTACAACGGCGTTCTGCCCACCGAGGGCGGCACCAGCGCCGGCAAGTACGAGTCGAAGATCTACGACAGCAAGTGGGACGCGTACAAGGCGAAGAAGCAGCTCGCCTCGGACAAGACCACCGCTCTGTCGAAGCTCGACGTCGTCGAGGTCAACAAGCTCTCGCCGAAGGGCAAGGACACGCCGGTCAGCGTCGCCGACTTCCAGGCCTACAACAAGGGCAAGGACCTGAAGGGCAACGGCCCGTGGGCGTGGTTCACGTCCGCGAGCGCGCCCGTGAAGATCGACAAGCAGGCCTACGGGTACCAGAACTGGAACAAGGACTCGTGGGTCAGCCAGGACGGGACGACCTTCTTCTGGAAGACCCCCGACCCGCAGCACCGGGGCGAGTACCTGTACTTCAAGCGGACGTTCTCGGCGAAGATCCTCAAGGGCTTCCAGGTCGTCGGCTTCAAGTTCGCGATCGGCCTGAAGGACGTCGGCACGCTGGGCTCGAACGTCGGTGGTCAGGGTCTGGCCTACAACCAGAAGATCGGCACGGGCATCTTCGAGTTCGGTTACCCGAG
>NZ_JBITJO010000028.1:0-1440 GCF_044460045.1 Microbispora rosea
TGAACGCCTGGCCTGATCTGGTAGTAGGTAAGCGATGGGGTGACGCAGGAAGGTAGCCCAGCCCGGGCGGTGGTTGTCCCGGGGTAAGCATGTAGGGCGAGAGATAGGTAAATCCGTCTCTCATTAAGCCTGAGGTGTGATGCCGAGCCGATTGTGGCGAAGTGGGTGATCCTATGCTGCCGAGAAAAGCCTCTAGTGAGTGTCGCGGCGGCCCGTACCCTAAACCGACTCAGGTGGTCAGGTAGAGAATACCAAGGCGGTCGGGTGAACTGTGGTTAAGGAACTCGGCAAATTGCCCCCGTAACTTCGGGAGAAGGGGGACCTTTACTGGTGATCGGACTAGCTTCGTGAGCTGGTGGGGGTCGCAGTGGCCAGGGGGAAGCGACTGTTTACTAAAAACACAGGTCCGTGCGAAGTCGTAAGACGATGTATACGGACTGACGCCTGCCCGGTGCCGGAACGTTAAGGGGACCGCTTAGCTGACGTTAGTCGGCGAAGGTGAGAACTTAAGCGCCGGTAAACGGCGGTGGTAACTATAACCATCCTAAGGTAGCGAAATTCCTTGTCGGGTAAGTTCCGACCTGCACGAATGGCGTAACGACTTCCCCGCTGTCTCAACCACAGGCCCGGTGAAATTGCAGTACGAGTAAAGATGCTCGTTTCGCGCAGCAGGACGGAAAGACCCCGGGACCTTCACTACAGCTTGACATTGGCGTTTGGAGCGTCTTGTGTAGGATAGGTGGGAGACTGGGAAGCTGCGACGCTAGTCGTGGTGGAGTCATTGGTGAAATACCACTCTGGTCGTTTTGGACGTCTAACCCGCGCCCGTGTATCCGGGTGGGGGACAGTGTCTGGTGGGTAGTTTAACTGGGGCGGTTGCCTCCTAAAAGGTAACGGAGGCGCCCAAAGGTTCCCTCAGCCTGGTTGGCAATCAGGTGTCGAGTGTAAGTGCACAAGGGAGCTTGACTGTGAGACTGACGGGTCGAGCAGGAGCGAAAGCTGGGACTAGTGATCCGGCATCGGCGTGTGGAAGCGGTGTCGCTCAACGGCTAAAAGGTACCCCGGGGATAACAGGCTGATCTTCCCCAAGAGTCCATATCGACGGGATGGTTTGGCACCTCGATGTCGGCTCGTCGCATCCTGGGGCTGGAGTAGGTCCCAAGGGTTGGGCTGTTCGCCCATTAAAGCGGTACGCGAGCTGGGTTTAGAACGTCGCGAGACAGTTCGGTCCCTATCCGCTGCGCGCGCAGGAGACTTGCGAGGGGCTGTCCCTAGTACGAGAGGACCGGGACGGACGAACCTCTGGTGTGCCAGTTGTTCCGCCAGGAGCACGGCTGGTTGGCTACGTTCGGTAGGGATAACCGCTGAAAGCATCTAAGCGGGAAGCTCGCCTCAAGATGAGGTCTCCCACCACCTTGTGTGGGTAAGGCCCCCTAGAGA
>NZ_JBITJO010000029.1:0-1059 GCF_044460045.1 Microbispora rosea
GGCGCATCAGGCGATCGCGGGTGTGGGCGATGGCGGGACGCAGGCGCTGCGTGCCGCGTTGACCAGCCCGGGTCAGTTCGCCTACGCCGGCTCGTTCTCCGGTCTTCTTGCGGACAGCGTCGGCCGGGTGGACGCCAAGGCGATCAACCGTGAGGTGAAGCTGGCGCGTCTGTACACCGGGAACGTGACCGACCCGGCCTACAACGCGACCAACCGCTTGACCAAGGCGCTGGACCGCGCCGGCGTCAGGTATGAGTTCGACGGCGTCAACCCTGACGGCGGGGCGAACTGGAACGCCTGGCAGGAGAATCTGATCGATTTCCTGCCCAGGCTGTTCCGCACCGTGTCGGATCACGGTCCGAGCGCCGGTCACGGGGCGTTGAAGGGCGAGTTCCACCCGCCGGCGGCCGGCACGACCCCGACGCCGTTCCTGGCGGAGGACGGCTTCGTCACCTTCGAGACCACGACCGACTTCAAGGACGCGCAGCACGTCACCGTGTGGGCCAACGTGGCTCCGGGCGGAAGCTGGTTGCGCCTTCCGATGTCCCGTGAGGGCGACCGGTGGCGGACGACCGTGGGCCCGCTGGACCCGTGGTTCTACTACTACCGGCTGATCGTGGATCGGGTCGCGGTCAAGGACGCGTCGAACCCGACGAAGGTGACCTCCGAACCGGCCTGGAGCACCTTCCTCGTTCCCGGTGAGAGGTCGCGTCTGCTCTCGGACGTTCCCGCCGGTCAGGGCGGAAAGGTCGAAAGCCTGACCTATCGCAGCAACGTGGCGAACCAGGACAGGACCGCGCTGGTGTGGACCCCGCCCGGTTACGACCCGAACCGCGCGGAGCCGTACCCCGTCTTCTATCTCCAGCACGGCAGCGGTCAGAGCTACACCGACTGGGTGGAGATGGGCCGCGCCAAGCAGATCCTCGACCACCAGTTCCTGGACGGCGACCTGGTGCCGATGGTGGTCGTGATGGGCAACGGCAACACGTCCAACTTCAACAAGGAGCTGCTGGAGAACATCGTTCCCGCGGCTCGCTCCCACTACAACGTCTCCAGCGA
>NZ_JBITJO010000030.1:0-1032 GCF_044460045.1 Microbispora rosea
GGCCGCCCGGCAGACGCCCTGCCCGTGGACGAGGAGGCCGTCGAGATCCGGCGAGAGCTGGCCGCGACCTACCCCGACCGCTACCGCCACGACCTCGCCGCATCCCTGACCAACCTCGGCATCACATACTCGGAGGTCGGCCGCCCGGCAGACGCCCTCCCGGTGACCGCACAGGCCGTCGCCATCTACCGAGAGCTGGCCGTCCAACAGCCAGAACGGTTCCGGGAGCCTTACCAGAGACTTACGGACATGTTGCGCATGTTGATCCTTGAGCGTGACGATTTGGATTAGGGAGAAACTTGAGCACTTTCAGGACGGCCAATTGGTCGTCATCTCCTCGTCGGGCAGGCGTAGCCATGCCAGGCCGGACGCCTGGGGTCAAGCCGTCGTTCGCGTGTACATGCCTCCCGGTGACCTTCCGCACCAGCTGGTTGTCCTGCCCGCACTCGACAGCTTGACCTTGGGCGGCTGGTCTGGCATCCCTTCGGGGGGCCGGCGAGGAGATGACCACCTCCCACCTGCACCGCCCCAGGTCATCTCCGAGGAGGGTCGGGGGTGCAGGGGGCGGAGCCCCTTGCGGCTCTTCCCTCCGGATGCCTCGGCGAGCTGAACCGGGTCGCCCTGGTTGTCGTCCTGGCCGCGGTGGTCTTCTATCGTCTGGCGTCCGTCTCGGTGGCTGGGAGCGCGCGGGTGGCGCCGGCCGGGACCGGCCGAAGAGCCGCAGCCCGGCCGGCTGGCCGACCGGCGCGCGACGCGGGCCGCCGTAGGCGGGCCGCTTTAACTGCGTACAGAAAGTTCTCATCCGGCACGATGCCCATATGCACGGAGACTGCGCTTGGCGCGCACTCAAGGGCACCGCTAGTTCTCCTCGATCCAGTCTGCGGGGATCAGCGCCTCGCCATCAGCGCGCCATCGGTACCTCACCGCGTCGCTGAACCACTGAGCCATTTTCATCCTGATCATGCTGGTCAGGATGGGCGCAGGAGGCAGGCGGCCGGAGGAGTTGGGGTGAGGTGAGGCTCCCGGTAAGAC